>NZ_NWTI01000028.1 GCF_002531575.1 Bradyrhizobium sp. Y36
CTCGCCCGCGCGCGTGCAGTGGACCCCGACCGGCAACAACGTGCCCGACTATCCGAAGCTCGCGCAGCTGTGGTGGCAGAACATCGGCGATGCATCGTCCGGTGCGAAGACGCCGCAGGCGGCGATGGATGCGCTTGCGGCTGCTCAGGACTCCGTCATGGAGCGCCTCGAGAAATCGAACGTACAGGGCGCCTGCGGTCCGAAGCTCCACAAGAAGGAGACGGCCGAGTACTGGTACGCGAAGGCCGAGAAGGACGGCACCATCGCGCCCCAGCGCAAGCTCGCCAACGAGAAGCCGAAGGGCGAGACCGTCGACTACGACACGCTGATCAAGTCGTGGCCGGCAACCCCGCCGAAGCGCGCGGAAGCGAAGTAAGCGCGTCGAGCGTCCTCAAATGCGAAAGGCCGGGAGCGATCCCGGCCTTTTGTTTCGTGCTTGTGATGATGTGGGACGCGCCTCCCACACACTCGATGTCATTGCCTGCGGAAGCGGGCAATCCAGTATTCCAGAGACGGCCGTGATTGAATCGAGAGGCCGCAGCGTACTGGATGCTCCGCCCCCGTGCGCAATTGCGCACTAGGCGGGGCATGACGGTTGTCGTGTGGAGGGTGGTTACTCCGCCGGCTCGGCCGCCAGCGTCGGGTAATCCGTGTAGCCCTTGGCGCCGCCGCCGTAGAACGTGTTCTTGTCCCAGTCGTTCAGCGCTGCGCCCTGCTTCAGCCGCTCGACGAGGTCGGGGTTGGAGATGAAGGGCTTGCCGAAGGCGATGAGATCGGCGGCGTTCGCATCCAGAACCTTGGTGGCGAGATCGAAATCGTAGCCATTGTTGGCGACGTAGGCGCCGGAGAAGCGCTTGCGCAAGGATGCGTAGTCGAACGGCGCGATATCGCGCGGCCCGCCGGTGGCGCCCTCGACGACATGGAGATAGACCAGCTTGAGCGCGCTGAGCCCGTCGACGATGTGGTCGTACAGTGCCTGTGGGTTGGAATCCGAGATGTCGTTGGCCGGCGTCACCGGCGAGATGCGGATGCCGGTACGATCGGCGCCGGCCTCGGCGACGACGGCCCTGGACACCTCCAGCATCAGCCGGGCGCGGTTCTCGATCGAGCCGCCATAGGCATCGGTGCGCTTGTTGGCGCCGTCCTTGGCGAACTGCTCGAGCAGATAGCCGTTGGCGCCGTGGATCTCGACGCCGTCGAAACCGGCTTCCAGCGCGTTCTTCGTGGCGCGCTTGAAGTCGTCGATAATCCCTGGGATTTCGGAGAGCTCGAGCGCACGCGGCTCGGAGACGTCGGCGAAGCCGCCGTTGACGAAGGTCTTGCCCTTGGCGCGGATCGCGCTCGGCGCCACAGGAGCTGCGCCGTTCGCCTGGAGGTCGACATGCGAGATGCGGCCGACATGCCAGAGCTGGATGAAGATCTTGCCGCCGCGCGCATGAACCTTGTCGGTGACCTTGCGCCAGCCGGCGACCTGGTCCTTGGAATAGATTCCGGGGGTGTCCTGGTAACCCTGGCCTTGTTGCGAGACCTGGCTTGCTTCGGTGATCAGGAGGCCTGCGGAGGCGCGCTGGCCGTAATAGTCGGCCGCAAGCGCACCGGGCACGAATGTGCCGGGCACCGCGCGGTTGCGCGTCAGCGGCGCCATGACGAGGCGGTTGGCCAGCGTGATCGGGCCAAGCTTGTAGGTCTCAAACAGTTTGGTCGGACGGCTCATGAGGGATGTTCCAGACGGTGAAAGGTCAGGAACACTTGTGCATCGCGGCATCGAGCGCAAGAGACGAGCCATACGGAAAGTGCAGGCGAGCTACGCGGCAAGCACCGCGTAGCATAATTCATGTGCAATTTCGTCCGCAGCAGCGGATTCCGACTGCCGCGGCCGTGCGATTTCGCAAATCAGTTCGCGCCCAGGAAATCGCGCTTGCCGATCTCGACGCCATTGTTGCGCAAAATGCCGTGAGCAGTCGCGGCGTGGAAATAGAGGTTCGGCAGTGAGAACGCGCTGAGGAATTGCTGGCCCTTCATGGTGATGGATTTGTCCGGGCCGGCCGGGAAAGTGACGTCCTTGCTCTCGGCGCCCTCGAATTGCTCGGGCTTGAACGACTTCACGTAGTCGATCGTCTTCGCCAGCCGCTGCTTCAATTCCGCAAAGCTGGTCTCGGTGTCGGGCGCCGAGGGCACCTCGCTGTGGGTCAGTCGCGCGCAGCCCTTGGTGGCGAAATCGCTGACGAGCTGGATCTGGCGCGACAGCGGCAGCATGTCCGGAAACAGGCGGGAGCCGAGCAGGACGCTCGGATCGATCTTCTTCGCCGCGCAATGCGCCTCGGCTTTGGTGAGCAGCCCGGTCACGCTGTTCAACATCTGCAAATAGGCGGGAACGACGGCGTCGTAGAAGGACATGTGATGCTCGCTTGTGAATGGGAAATCTCAGGAGAAAACCTGAGCCACTCACATGGGAACGTCATGGAAAAATACAATCGCGCAGGGCGCCTTTTGCAGTGCGAAAATTCTATCGCGCCAGCTCCGCTGTCGTCGTCTCCGCACCCTTCGCGGTCATCGCCCGGCTTGGCCTGCGATCCGGTACTCCGCGGCTGGAATTGTGCGAACCAACTATGGCTGCGGCGTACTGGATGCCCCGATCAAGTCGGGCATGACAGCGGATGGAGCTTTACCGCACCGTGCCTGCCGGCTGGGCCTGCGCCGTGCCGCCGCGCATGCGGGCGAGCAGCTCGGCGGTCGGCCAGGAATCGGCGGGCAGGCCGAACTTGACCTGCATCGCCTTCACGGCAGCGCGGCTCTGCTGGCCCAGCACACCGTCGACCTTGCCGACATTGAAGCCGGCACGCACCAGGAGCTGCTGCAATTCCTTGAGCTCGTTGAACGGCAGCTGCGGCACTGGTTGGGCCGGTTTGCGCATGGGGGCGGCGCCCGCGATGCGCGAGGCGAGATAGCCCGCGGTGGTCGAATAGATCAGCGAGTTATTCCATTCGGTGTAGGCTGCGAAATTCGCATAGGCCATGAAGGCCGGACCAAAGCGCCCCATCGGCAGCAGCACGGACGCCGCGAGATTGTCGCTCGGCAGCGGTCGTCCGTCGGGATAGGTGACGCCGAGCTGCGCCCAGGTCGAGCGCGGCTCGCGCACGGTGAGATCGGTCTTCTCCCACGGCAGGTTCGGCGGCACCTTGATCTCTTCCAGCCATGGCTCGCCGCGCCGCCACTTCAGGCCGTTGGCGATGTAGTTCGCGGTCGAGCCGATCACGTCGGCGGGCGAGCGCAACAGGTCGCGTCGTCCGTCGCCGTCATAGTCGACGGCATAGTTGACATAGTGCACCGGCAGGAACTGGGTCTGCCCGAGTTCGCCGGCCCAGGAGCCGATCATCTCGTCGGGATGCAGATCGCCGCGGTCGATGATCTTCAGCGCGGCGATGGTCTCGTTCACGAACATCTCGGAGCGGCGGCAGTCATAGGCCAGCGACACCAGCGATTTCAGCGTCGGCAGATTGCCCATGTTGGCGCCGAAGTCGCTCTCCAGGCCCCAGAACGCGGCGATCACCGCCGGCGGCACGCCATATTCCTTTTCCGCGCGCGCGAACGCTGCGGCATGTTGCTTGATGTGCTGCTGGCCGTTCTGCATCCGATAGGGCGCCGCCATGCGTCCCGCGAATTCGGTGAAGAGCTGGCCGAACACGCGCTGGCCGCGGTCGCGGTTGACGATGCCCTGGTCGTAGACGAGATAGGGCGAGGTCTCCGCGATCGTCCGCTGCGACACGCCGGCGGCGACCGCCTGTTGCTTCACGTCAGCCAGGAAACGATCGAAGCTCGCGCCGTTGTGGCATGAGGCGGCGCGGGGCGAGGGGGCTGTCGCTTTGGGCGCAGCGGTCCTTCCGGGCGGCGGCTGGAGCTGGGCGGAGGCGGGAACGGACAGCGCAGCGAGGGCAACGGCCGCGATCGCAAGTCGGGTCTGGAGCATGGAGTTTCCGGCGGGGAGGGAACGCTTGGATTCTGGGTGAAGTTTAATGGAAGTATGGTGCGCGAACCAGTGCCGCGGCTCCGCGACGCACCTCGAAACCTTGCACTCCGGCCGGGGTCATCCCTACCTCATGCTTGCCGGCCTGCGGACGCCTCCAGCGGCCGCGGCGGGCCTCAGGAGACGGCCATGAACTATCTTCGTACCGCAATGCTGCTCGCCGGCCTGACCGCCCTGTTCATGGGCGTCGGCTATCTGATCGGCGGCGCCTCCGGCGCCATGATCGCGCTCGTTATTGCCGCCGCGATGAATGTCTTCACCTATTGGAACTCCGACCGCATGGTGCTCTCGATGTACGGCGCCCATGAGGTCGACCGTTCGTCCGCGCCTGAGCTGGTCGGGCTCGTCGCCGAGCTTGCGAGCCGTGCCGGCCTGCCGATGCCGCGCGTGTTCCTGATGGACGAGGTCCAGCCGAACGCCTTCGCGACGGGCCGCAATCCCGAAAACGCCGCGGTCGCCGTCACCACCGGCCTGATGCGCCAGCTCAGCCGCGAGGAGCTCGCCGGCGTGATTGCGCACGAGCTCGCCCATATCAAGAATCACGACACCCTGCTGATGACGATCACTGCGACCATCGCCGGCGCGATCTCGATGCTGGCGCAGTTCGGCATGTTCTTCGGCGGCAATCGCGAGAACAACAATGGTCTCGGCATCGTCGGCTCGATCCTGATGATGATCCTCGCCCCGCTGGGCGCCATGCTGGTGCAGATGGCGATCAGCCGCACCCGCGAATATGCCGCGGACAATCTCGGTGCGCGCATCGCGGGACAGCCGATGTGGTTGGCCTCTGCGCTGGTGAAGATCGAGGGGGCCGCGCATCAGGTGCCGAACTACGAGGCCGAGCGAAACCCCGCGACCGCGCACATGTTCATCATCAATCCGCTGTCGGGCCATGGCGTGGACAATCTGTTCGCCACCCATCCCTCGACGCAGAACCGCATTGCCGCGCTTCAGCAGCTCGCGGCCGAGCTCGGGGCGCGGGCCGCTCCGTCGGTCGGCGCCAACGAAAATTATCCCCCGCGCGGCCCGTGGGGACGCTCGTCGTCGGGTGGTCCTTCGCGCGGCCCCTGGGGTTGACGGAAACTCCAGGCGAGATCCGCGCTTTGTGACCTGGCGCACACAGGATCGTCCCGGCCGGTGCTAACAGCGGGGGAGATGCTTTCTTCGAAAGGGGATGCGTGGCCGGCCAAATGCCGGTCGCCGTCGAAGATGACCAGAACTGCCGTGCCATTGCTGATCGTCCTGTGTGTGCTCATCGGTTTGTCGACGCACACGGTCGTCAATTGCGGTGACGAGGACGAGCCCGACGTCTGCTCGGCCGTGATCGGCTTCTCGCCGCTGCGGGGATCGCTGATTGCCTTTGCCTATGAGGGGCGCGGACGGATCGCGTTGCGCCGTGGCGATTTCGGGCGGGCGATCGCCGATTTCGACGAGGCCATTCATCTCAATCCCAACCGTGCGGCGCTCTATCGCGATCGCGCGCTTGCACACCGCCTGAACGGCGACTTCGAGCTCGCCATCGCCGACTATGACGAGGCGATCGCGCATGATCCCAAGCTTGCCGCCCCCTATCACCAGCGCGGCCTCGCGCTCGCTGCCACCGGTGATCTCGACCGCGCCATCCTGAGCTACAACACGGCGGTCCGCCTCGATCCCAGGGATGCCGAGGCCCGCCTCGACCGCGGCCTGGCATTCCTCGCCCGCGGTCAGGCCGACGACGCGCGTGCCGATTTCGAGGCGGCGCTGGCGCTGCCATCAGGCAAGGACGGCCGCGCGCGCGAAGCCGCCCTTGCCAAGCTCGCCGAACTCGCGAGCGCCGAGCCGGCCCAGATGTCGGTGCCGCGAAGGTGAGGGGGCTCTATCCACGAATCCGGGAATCGTAAGGTGGGCAAAGGCGCCCCTGCGCCGTGTCCACGATCTCTTCAATACGACAACCGACGTCTGGCACGCTTCGCTTTGCCCGCCCTGCGATTGAACCTCCACGAGGACGGAGTGAGCCGAAGCCCTCGATCGTCTCCACACGGTCATTGCGAGCGCAGCGATGCAATCCAGAGTCTTTCCACGGAAGAATTCTGGATTGCTTTGCTGCACCAGTGCAAAATTGCTTCGCAATTTCGTCACGGGCTCCTCGCAATGACGAGGTGGATGTGGCTCTTCCATCCCTCGTACGGAGAGAGGCAGGCAGCAGCTACTTCGCCTTCTTGGCTTTGGCCTTCTTGGCCTTGGCGGCCTTCTTCGCCGGCTTCTCGTCCTTGGCCTTCTTCTCGACCTTCACGGCAACCGGCGTGCTGGCCGCAATCCGCATTGACCGCGCGTAGCTGTCGGCGACGTTGTCGGCGGACATCTGCAGGCGCTTGGCGGCGGCGGTGGCCTGCTCCAGGGTGGCCTTGGCCATCAACTTGAAGCGGTCGGCGGTCTCCTTGCTCTTGGCCTTGGCCGCAAGGCCGTTGAAGCGATCCCGCCGCTCCTTGGCGCGGGTCATCAGGCCCGTATGCAGCTGTCTGGCCAGTTGCCGGATCACGACATCCAGGTCGGCGTCCGCCATGTTCTCTTATCCTCTTCGAAAAACGCTATCGATGCGGGCGGGACTATGCAGATCGGGCCCCACCTTGGCAATTCCCGGCTGTGCGTCATCCGCAGCTTCCATCGGCCAAAACTGAAAAAGCCGCGCAGATCGCGCGGCTTTTTGGATGTCTCGGCGGGGCGCCTCACTTCAGCGAGGCAACCGGGCCGTTTGCCGCCGCCGGCTCGGGGTCGAAGCCGAACACGCCGACCAGATATTTGTAATAATCCGGCATCTTCTCCTTGAGCGCCGCGCGCGACTTCGGATCGTGGAATTCGCTCTTTCCGGAGAGGAAGATGCTGGAGGTCACGGCAAAGAACTCCATCGGGTTCTTCATCGCGTAGGACTCCTTGGGCAGCATGTCCTTCGACTTGGCCAGGGCGTAATAGGTGATCACGCCCTTGTTCGCATAGCCGTCCGGCAGCAGCCGCGCGTGATAGGCGTGGAGCAGCTCGTGCAGCAGCACGGCCTCCTTCTCGTAGCGCATCATGTCCGGCCGCAGCATGATCACGCCGAGCCCGGAATCGACCGCGAGGTCGACGGCGTTCGGATTGGTCCAGCGCTGCTTGTTCGGATCCCACACCGTCAGCGTCCGCGGAACGGTGCGGCGGATGTCGGGCGTGACCCGGCCGTAGCACGCGGTCGCGGCGCCTTCGTCCAGGCAGGCCAGCTCGCTCGCGACGATCGGCACGGTATGGAAGAAACGCAGCACGCGCGGCGACAGGCCCGCGCCTTCGACGAGATCGATCTGCTGCTTCAGATTGTCGGTGAGCTTGTCGACGTCCTTGCGGTCGGAATTCTCCGACAGGTCGAACATGTAGCCGCGGTAGCTCTGGAAGCCCGGCGGCAGCAGCTGCGCCGCGTCGGCGTCGAGCGATCCGGCACGAGATGGGCCGGCGAAGAGCGCGCCGACGACGGTCGCGGCCAGCAGCAACGCAATGCGCATGATGAACCCCCTGATGTCACTTCGCCCGGCAGAATAGGCCGCCGTTGTTTGCGAAAAGTGAGTGGGGCGAGACTAGGGCAGCGATGTTGAGGCGTGCTTAACCGTTGGTTGCAGATCGCGCAGGCGAATTAGCGCCGGATTAACCAAGGAGGGTATCCGGGCCCCCCGCTTCGGCGTAACATCCGGTCCGGGCACAACGCCCGCATCAAGAGCCGGGAGGAGGAAGCCATGTATGCCGCCATCCGTCAGGCCAAGGCGAAAAGCGGGAGCGCGGAGGAATTGGCGCGCCGCATCAAGGACGGCGCCGTTCCGATCATCAGCGACGTCGACGGTTTCCGTGCCTATTACGTCGTCTATGCCGGCGACGACACGGTCACCGCGATCTCAATCTTCGACAAGTTCGAGCAGGCCGAGGAAGCGAACAAGCGCGCCATCGCCTGGATCGAGAAGGATCTCGGCCCGCTGCTCGCGGGGCACGCGAGTGCGGCTGCCGGGCCGGTGATCGTGCATACGCTGGCGTGAGGGTCTGGGCCGCTCGCTCTCGCTTCACATTCAACTGCCATCGCCCGGCTTGACCGGGCGATCCAGTACTCCGTGACAGGCGTGATAGGGCCGATGGGCCGCGGCGTACTGGATGCCCCGCTTTCGCGGAGCATGACGGCGGAGTGAGTGGCGCGTGCGTGCCCTTAAGCGTCCCCTCACAATTCCCGCGCATTCGAGAACGCAAAGCTCGACACCCGCCGCGTCGTCTCGTCCAGGATCAGCGTGCGCGTGATCGGGGGCTCGGCGCGCTGGGCGCAGTTTTCGCGCTCGCAGAGGCGGCAATTGACGCCGATCGGCGTGCCCTCGCTCTTCTCCAGGTCGATGCCGGCGGCATAGGTCAGGCGCGCGGCGTGGCGGATTTCGCAGCCGAGGCCAATGGCGAAGCGCGGTTGCGGCAGCGGATGCGGCGCGACGGGACGGCGCACCATCTGCGCGATCGAGAAATAGCGCGTGCCGTCGGAGAGCTCGATCACCTGCTTGAGCAGGCGGTCGGGCGTGTCGAAGGTCGAGTGCACGTTCCACAAGGGACAGGTGCCGCCGAACTTCGAGAACGGGAACGTGCCGGACGAGAAGCGCTTGGAGACGTTGCCGGCATTGTCGACGCGGAGCAGGAAGAACGGAATGCCGCGCGCGTTCGGCCGTTGCAGGGTGGTGAGGCGGTGGCAGACCTGCTCGAAGCCGGAATTGAAGCGCTGCGCCAGCACGTGGATGTCGTAGTTGAGCGCTTCGGCGGCGGCCAGGAATGCCGGATAGGGCATCATCACGGCCGCCGCAAAGTAGTTGCCGAGCGTGATGCGGAACAGCCGGCGCGGCGCATCGTCGAGCGGGCCGGCGCGGCCGATGATGGTTTCCAGGGCTTGCGCGCATTCCCCCAAGCCCAGCTGGAAGGCGAGCTGGAACGCGCGGCCGGGCGGATCGACCAGCTCCGAGATCAGGAGCTGGCGGCGGTGACGATCGAAGCGGCGCAGCGTCTCGCGCATGACGTCGACGGGCATGATGCGGGTCTGGATCGAGTGCTTTTCCCGCAGCCGCGCCGCGAGCGCGGCATAGAGGCCCTCGGCCGGGACGTTCAGCTCGTCGCGGAGAGTCTCCGCGGCCTGCTCGAGTTCCGGAAAATAGTTGCGGTTGGCCTCGATCAGCTCGCGCACGCGCTCGACCGGATTGGCCTCATAGCGGGTGCCGACGTCGCGGTCGGCCATTTGCGCGGCCGCCAGCGTCTCGCCCTGGCGGGCCTCGGTATAGGCCGCATAGAGCCGTTGCAGCGCATGGGTGACGCCGGGGCAGAGCTCGGCGAGGTCGCGCAGCTCCTGCTTGGGCACGTCGATCTGGCGGAACAGCGGATCGGAGAAGATCTCGTTCAGCTCGGCGAAGAATCGGTCCTCGTCGGCGGTGGCGAGGTCGCGCAGATCGAGATCGTAGGTCTCCGCAAGCCGCAGCAGGATCTGCGCCGTTACCGGGCGCTGGTTCCGCTCGATCAGGTTGACATAGCTCGGTGAGATCCCGAGCCCCTCGGCGATCTGGGTCTGCGACAGTCCCAATTGCTGCCGGATCCTGCGGAAGCGGGGGCCGACGAAGAGTTTCTTGCCGGATTCGGCAGCCATGTCTCAGATCTCCGTGCGCGTGAAGGACAGTCTTGCTGACCTATATTTTTACAAGATTTACAAAATTACATCTATTACATGTTCCGATGTTACATGACATCACCAATAAAAAACAAGCCATCTATACGAAGTTTCTGTTTTGGCGTTTAGCTTCTGACACGCATCTCGCAATGCAGTGTCAAGAATGTCGATGGCAAGCCATCGCCATCGTCAGCGAAAGGATCAGTCAGATGAACTACCAGCCGCGCGGCATCAGCACCCTCCAGGGCCCGTCGTCCTATCAGGACGAGGTCAAGGCAGCCCAGGCGCTCCTCGAGACCCAGCCGACCTGGAACGGCGTGTCGGCCGAGGCCGTCGCGCGCATGCGCCTGCAGAACCGTTTCAAGACCGGCCTCGACGTCGCCCGCTACACCGCGGCGCTGATGCGGGCCGACATGGCGGCCTATGACAAGGACCCGACCAAGTACACCCAGTCGCTGGGCTGCTGGCACGGCTTCATCGCCCAGCAGAAGCTGATCTCGGTCAAGAAGCATTTCGGCGGCAAGACCGATCGCACCTATTTGTATCTCTCTGGCTGGATGATCGCGGCGCTGCGCTCCGAGTTCGGCCCGCTGCCCGACCAGTCGATGCACGAGAAGACCTCGGTGCCTGCGTTGATCGAGGAGCTCTACACCTTCCTGCGTCAGGCGGATTCCCGTGAGCTCAACGACATCTTCCGCCAGCTCGACAAGGCCCGCAAGGAAGGCGACAAGACCCGCGAGAAGGAGCTGATCGAGAAGATCGACAACTTCCAGACCCACGTCGTCCCCGTCATCGCCGACATCGACGCCGGCTTCGGCAATGCGGAAGCGACCTATCTGCTCGCCAAGAAGATGATCGAAGCGGGCGCCTGCGCGCTGCAGATCGAGAACCAGGTCTCGGACGAGAAGCAGTGCGGTCACCAGGACGGCAAGGTCACCGTGCCGCACGAGGTGTTCATCGCCAAGATCCGCGCCTGCCGCCACGCCTTCCTCGAGCTCGGCGTCGAAGACGGCATCATCGTCACCCGCACCGACTCGCTCGGCGCCGGCCTGACGCAGCAGATCGCCGTCAGCCACAAGCCCGGTGACATCGGCGACCAGTACAACAGCTTCCTCGATTGCGAGGAAATCACCCCGGAGAACGCCCGTAACGGCGACGTCATCATCAACCGCAACGGCAAGATGATGCGTCCGAAGCGGCTGCCCTCCAACCTCTACCAGTTCCGCCCCGGCACCGGTGCAGACCGCTGCGTGCTCGATTGCATCACCTCGCTGCAGAACGGTGCCGACCTGCTCTGGATCGAGACCGAAAAGCCGCACATCGAGCAGATCGCCAGCATGGTCGACCGCATCCGCAAGGTCGTGCCGAACGCCAAGCTCGCCTACAACAACTCGCCGTCGTTCAACTGGACCCTCAACTTCCGTTGGCAGGTCTACGACGCGATGAAGGAAGCGGGCCAGGACGTCAGCAAGTACAACCGTGCCGAACTGATGAAGGCGGAGTACGACGACACGCCGCTGGCGAAGGAAGCCGACGAGCGCATCCGCACCTTCCAGGCGGATTCGGCCAAGCGCGCCGGCATCTTCCACCACCTGATCACGTTGCCGACCTACCACACGGCGGCGCTCTCGACCGACAATCTCGCCCGCGAGTATTTCGGCGAGCAGGGCATGCTGGGCTACGTCAAGAACGTCCAGCGCGCCGAGATCCGCCAGGGTATCGCCTGCGTGAAGCACCAGAACATGGCCGGCTCCGACATCGGTGACGACCACAAGGAGTACTTCGCCGGCGAGGCTGCCCTGAAGGCGGGCGGTGCCCACAACACGATGAACCAGTTCGGCTAACGCAGCACGCTATTGGACAGGAGACTGACAATGACCAAAGGCAGCAATTTCTGGGTGATCGGCGGCGAGTTCGGTTCGATGAACTTCCACAAGCTCGTGGAAGGCTCGGCCCAGGTGCAGGGTCCGTTCAAGACCCGCAAAGAGGCCGAGGATGCCTGGCGCACGGTCTCGGAAGAGAACCGCCACAAGGCCGGCGTCCGCTTCTCGATCGTGGAAGAGCCCTCGCGCGTCTCGGCCTGATCTCCCGACTTAAGAAGACGTCCAAGGACGGATGGTCCCATCCAGGCTCTGCCTGGGTGGGATCGTCTGTTTTTGGTACAGGTGAAACGCCTGTGGGTGCCTCTAAGCCTCTGGAATTGTAGGTCTTTGCGGCGGGTGTGGTTGCTGATAGGTTAATGGGGATCAGTCGAGGACGAGGCCGCCAATGTCAGAGCCCGAGACCAGCGGGACCCATCCCGGCCAGTCGCGCCCGGTGCGGCTGCGCGATGCGCTGTTGCGCGCGCGGATCGAGGCCGCCGACCGGACCGGCGTCGTCGTCGATCTCAGGGACGCCGAGGTGGCGCGGCTCGAGATCCTCAACGACGCGCTCGATCCCCTGTTCGCTCAGGTGCCTGACCGGATTGATCTGTTCGACCGCGGCATCAGCCAGGGCGATACGCCGCGACTCTGGATCGACGTCGTCGCCCACATCGTGATGGGGCGCGACAAGCGGATGTACCGCTTCGTCCAGGACACCCGGTTCGGCCGCATCGTGCTCGCCGAATCGCACGACACCGCAGCGATCGTCGAGGCCGTCACCGACTATGTCGCGCGCCGCATGGTCGAGCGCGAGCGCGCCATGGTGATCCCGCCCGAACCGCAAGCCCAGGCCGCTGAGCCGCCACCGCGCCGTTCGCGCTTCTGGCCGTTCGTGTTGGGCTTCCTGCTCGGTGCCGCCGCGCTGTTCGGATTTGCCTTGTTCGCGGCCTTGCGGAGCTGGTGAGGCATCTTGCCGTAGCCCGGATGGAGCGCAGCGCAATCCGGGGCCTTCGCGCGACGGACACAGGCGTCCCGGATTATGCTGCGCTCCATCCGGGCTACGGACGGCCGAACTAGATCAGCCTCACATGCTTGATACGTCCGATCTGATATCCCGTTCCCAGCCCCCGCACGGTCTGCTCGCAGCGCCAGCCCGCATTGTCCTTTTCGATGCTGAACAGATTGTACGCCGCCGCCGGGTAGTGGCCGTGCGCGAGCGCGGAGGCCGAGGGCACGCCGAGCGCGGGAATGTTGCCGTTGGGGCCTTCGAACCACATCGTCGAATGAATGTGGTCATGCCCGTGCAGGATCAGCTCGACGCCGTGGCGCTTCAGAACGGCCAGCAGATCGGCGGAGTCCGTCATGCGCTTCTGGCGCGCGGCGGACTTCAGCGGATGATGCACCAGCAGCACGCGGAAGACATCCTCGGAAGCGAGCCGTTCGAGCACCTGTTCGAGAGCCGCGAGCTGGTCGCGTCCGAGCGTGCCCGTCGCCATCAATGGCAGGGTCGGCACCGCGGTCGACAGGCTGATCAGCGCGAGCGGCCCGCGCCGGCGCACCGAGGGAAAGCCGATGCGGCCGTCGTCGCCCGCAAGATAGGGAGCAAACGTCTCGCCGAAGCGATGCGAGGTGGCGCGGACATAGGCGTCGTGATTGCCGGGAATCGTGGTGACGCGGTCGGGCGGGCCGACCTCGTCGAGCCAGGCGCGGGCCGGCGCGAACTCGGCGTCCAGCGCCAGGTTGACGAGATCGCCCGTCACCGCGATGTGGTCGGGCGCCTGCGCCTTCATGTCGGCGACCAGCGCGTCGAGCACCTCGCGGCGCTGGTATTTGTGGCGGTTGCGCGTCCAGTTGACGTAGCCGAGCGCGCGCTTGCCCGCGAGCTCGATCAGCCGCGGCTTCGGCAAGGGCGCTAGATGCGGATCGGACAGATGGGCGAGCGTGAAGGGAGCCAGCGTGTTGGGAGTCATGGCGCGCGATTGCCTCGCTATTGCTCCGCTGTAATGGCAAGGTCGCGAGGACTGCGCAAGCAGCGCCTGAACCGCGGAGTCGAGGAAGTCTGATGGGAGAACGTCTGAACCGGGTCCGACGGAGATGCGAGCCGTTGCTGCGGCGATTCTTCCACGCCTATTTCCTCGTCGTCCGCGGCATGACGCTCGGCGTCCGGGCCGTGGTGCTGGATGCCGAGAACCGGGTGTTCCTGGTCAAGCACAGCTATGTCAGTGGCTGGCACCTGCCCGGCGGCGGCGTCGATCTCGGCGAGACCATGGAGCAGGCGATGCGGCGCGAGCTCAAGGAGGAGGGCGATATCGACCTCACCGGCGAAGCCGCGCTGCACGGCATCTTCCTCAACAGCCACGTCTCCCGCCGCGACCACGTCGCCGTCTACGTGGTCAGGCAGTTCAGGCAGGACCGTATCCCTGCGCCCAACCGCGAGATCATCGAGTGCGGGTTCTTCGCGATCAATGCGCTGCCCGAGGGGACCACGCTTGGCACGCGGCGGCGGATCGCCGAAGTGCTTGATGGTCAGCCGCTGATTGCGACGTGGCGCTGAGGCCGGTCTGTGCTAGTAAGCTGCCCGAAAGAGCGCCTCCGGATGACGATTGCCAAACCCAGCTTCAGCCTGATTTGCCTTGCGATCACCGCCAGCAACATCGTCACGATGTTGCGCTGGAGCGAGGCGCGCATGCTGCCCCGGCAGGCCGCGCCGCACGGGCGCGAGCCGGCAAGCCTCGGAGCGTCGTCGCGATGACCTCAACTCAACTTCGGATCGTGGTGCTGGTGCCCTGCTACAACGAGGAGGCGGCGGTCGCGACCGTCGTTGCCGATTTCCGCAAGGCGCTGCCCTCAGCCGCGATCTACGTCTACGACAACAATTCGCGCGACCGTACGGCAACCCTCGCGCGCGAAGCGGGTGCGATCGTGCGCAGCGAGCGTCGCCAGGGCAAGGGCCATGTCGTGCGCCGCATGTTCGCCGACGTCGAGGCCGACGTCTATGTGCTGGTCGACGGCGACGCCACCTACGACGCACCGAGCGCGCCGCGCATGATCGACAGGCTGCTCGACGATCACCTCGACATGGTCGTCGGCCTTCGCGTCGATCAGGTCCAGGCCGCCTACCGGCTCGGCCACCGCACCGGCAACCGCATGCTGACCGGCTTTCTGGCGTCGACCTTCGGTCATGCCTTCAAGGACATCCTGTCCGGCTACCGGGTGTTCTCGCGCCGCTTCGTCAAGTCCTTTCCGGTTCTCTCCGACGGCTTCGAGATCGAGACCGAGCTGGCCGTCTATGCGCTGGAACTGTCCCTGCCCGTTGCCGAGATCGAGACCCCCTATTACGCGCGCCCCGAAGGCTCGTTCTCCAAGCTCAACACCTGGCGCGACGGGTTTCGCATCCTCGGCACCATGCTCAAGCTCTACCGGTCGGAGCGGCCGCTGCGCTTCTTCACGGCGATCGGAATCCTGCTGGCGGCGGCCTCGGTGATCCTCGCGATCCCGGTTCTGATCACCTTCATCGAGACGGGCCTCGTGCCGCGCCTGCCGACCGCGGTGCTGGCGATGGGCCTGATGATCATGGCCCTGCTCTCGGTGTCGTCGGGGCTCGTTCTCGACACGGTGACGCGAGGGCGGCGGGAGATGAAGATGCTGGCCTACCTGTCCCAACCGGCGTTGAAAAGGAGCTGAGCGGCGTTGCTGCCCGATGGACCGCGCAGCGTTCAGGTGCTATCCCGCGATTGACATGACTGACCTTTCACTCACCATTCTTCCCGAAGCCGCCGGCGACGCTCAGGCGATCGAGCGGCTGCACGAACGTACCTTCGGTCCCGGCCGCTTCGTGCTCAGCGCCTACCGAATCCGCGAGCATGTCGACCATCTGCGCGAATTGTCCTTCACCGCCCGCATCGGTACGCTGCTGGTCGGCTCGGTCCGGCAATTGCCTGTGCTGGTCGGCGAGACGCCGGCGCTGCTGCTCGGGCCGCTCACGGTCGAGCCGCCGTTCCGCGGCCGCGGTGTCGGCCGTCTGTTGATGGAGCGCGCACTCAAGGACGCGAGGGCGAACGGCCACCGTCTCGTGCTGCTGGTCGGCGACGAGCCCTATTACAGCCGTGTCGGATTCAAGCCGGTCCCGAAGGGCCGCGTCACCATGCCGGGTCCGGTGGACGCCGCGCGCATCCTGGTGTTCGAGCTCGTCGACGGCGCCTTCGAAGGCGTCTCGGGAGCGGTCGGCCCCGACTGGAGCAGGGCACGGGCAGGGTAGCTCGGATGGCTTCAGTCATTGCGAGCGCAGCGAAGCAATCCAGGCTGCCTCCGCGGACAGACTCTGGATTGCTTCGTCGCAAGGGCTCCTCGCAATGACGGCGAGTGCCGTCGGCCGACTCAAGCCTAGAACTTGAAGTTCGCGAACGCCCGTACGCCGATGCCGGGCATCAGCACCTCGTCCTTGGTGTAGGATACCGAGTTGCGGATGTTCTCGTTGAGGAGATTGTTGCCGACGATACCGGCCATCATCTCGCGTGCGCCGAACCAGTTGCGATCGAGCTTGGTCTTGTAGCTGATTTCGGCCTTCAGCAGATTGTAACCCGCCGTCGGCGTCTCCGCGATCACCGCGACGTTGTTCTGCGCGAAGGCATGCAGCAGGTTGACCCGCATCAGCCAATTGTCGTCGCGCCAGAACACGCCGCCGCCCATCCGCATGGGGGGAATCCGCGGCACGTTGGTGCCGTCGCTGAAGGTGGCGCGGACGAAGTCGAGCTGGTTCTCGATGCCCCAGATGCCGCCCTGGAACGCGCCGACGTCGAGCTGCGACTGGAATTCGCCGCCGCGGAAATTGGCGTTGCGCTGCGAGTAGACCGCCTGGTTCAGCTCGGCCCCCGGTGTGCCGCAGGAGGCGAAGTCGTCGTCGCAGGACACGCCGGTGAGGCGGCGATAGATGAAATTGTCGAAATGCGTGTAGTAGACGGTCGCCTCGAAGCGGAATGGTCCGGTCGCCCTGCGCACGCCGAGCTCGACCGATTTCGCGGTCTCGATGGTGAGATTGGGATTGCCGATGTCGAACGTCGCGGTTGCATCGTGCCCGCCACGCGAGAACAGTTCGGCCGCCTTCGGCGCGCGCTCGACATATTGTGCGGTGATGCTGCCGACCATGCCGCCCGGCAGATCCTGCAACAGGCCGATGCTGCCGCTCTTCGGCGTGAACGATGGATTACGCGCGATGCCCGCCTGCGGCGTGCCGTCGGGCAAATAATCGGTCGGGAAGTCCGGCGTCGTGCCGTGCAGCTCGACATGCTCGATGCGGCCGGCGATCTGCGCCCGCGTCGCCTCCGTGAACTTGAACTCGTTGAAGGCGTAAGCAGCAACGCGCGTGCTGTTGTTGGGGTCCCACAACCCGTTGAACAGCGTGCCGGGATTGTCCGGGCTCGGCGCGCTCAATTCCTGATGGCCGACCTGGAAGCCCAGCGCCGTCGTCACCTCGGCGAAGCGTGCGTTGAACGGCATCAACTGCACCTCGGTGCGGATCTCCTGCTCCTTGTTGGTGAAGGTCTGGCGGATGCCGTCGCTATTGAGGTCGGCGGGATCGGCGAGGCCGATCTCGTTGTGCCGATAGTCGGTCGCACCGGCCCAGAAGCGGACCGTGTCGATCGCGGCCGCATCGGGATGGTACTCGCCCTTGACGTTGATCTTGGTCTGGTGGCCGTCGATCCGCGTCTTGTGGTCGGCGCCGTCGATGCCGGGGATGTGGTAGAGCGAGTCGTTCTGGGTGATCGAAGCGCCGATATAGCCGCCCTGGAAGAAGTAGGAGCCGCCGATCGAGGCACCGTCCGAACGCGTCGCCGAGTTCGGCTGGCGGCCGTTCACGGAGCGCGACTGGTCGTTCAGATACGGATAGCCCGGGATGGAATAGTCCGAGGTGGTGCGGCCGTAGGCGTCGGCATGGAACGCAAAGTTGCCGCCGCCGGTATCGAGCAGCACGCCGCTTTCAACGCCGCGATCGACCGAGGAGAACGCCGTGCGCGTCTCCGCGGTGACGCAAGGCGAGGTCGCGGCGCTCGCGAGCGGCGCCTTGGCGGGCAGGCCGTAAGCCTGGAACGAGGGCGCACAGGACGGCAGCGCATCCGGAATCCGGTTGTTGGTGGCGCTGACGACCCCGCCGATCGAGGTGGAGCCGTAGCGCAGCGCCGCCGGCCCGCGGACCACCTCGACCTGGTTGGTCGCGAGCGGGTCGATCGGGACGAAATGATCTTCGCCGAGGTCGGAGGCGCCGCCGGAATTGGTGCCGTTCTCGACGATGCCGACGCGGTTGACGTCGAGACCCCTGATGATCGGCCGGCTGGAGGCGCCGGGTGCGAAGCTCGATCCGGTGATGCCGGGCTTGGAGAACAGCAGATCGCCGAGCTGGCCGCCGCCCCCGCGGCGGATTTCCTCGTTCGGCACCACGGTGACCGTGGCGAACTGGTTGGTCACCACCGGCAGCACGCCCTGCTGGGGTGCGGCGGGCGCGGCGCTTGCCGGCGTTGCGTCCGCGGTTTGCTCGCGGCTGCGCGTCCGTGCGGTCCGCGTGCCGCGGCCTGCGTTGCGGGACGGCACCACCGCTCTGCGCACGATCGGGCTCGGAGCCGTCACGGTGACGGCAGGGATCTCGGTCGATGACTTGTCTTGCGCGGGTGTTTGGGCGAACGCGGATGTGGCGGCGGCGCCGAGCAGGAGCAGGCTTGCTCCGCCAAGACGCTGCGCGCGTCGCGATTGAAATGACATGATCCTGATTCCAGTCAGGCGCCGTCCGCATGATGGTGTGCTGATCGGAGGCGGCCTGCCGTCGCGGCGCGACGAAATTCGACTTCAACGGATCCCAGGCCTTCGCCTGGAAGCGGCGAGGCTGGGTGTGATCAAGCGTTGGAGGTCAGGATGCGGGAGGGGCGCGCGGCTGAAACGCCGTGCCTGCCGATTTCAGATGGAGAAACTCGGCATCGGTGGTGCGGTAGAGCAGGTCGATCGCCTGCGGAAGCTGCAACAGGGGCGGCGTTGTGAACACGATCGTGCCCGCCATCGCGACCAATGCGCAGATCGCGCAATTGTCCTCGCCCGGATGCTCGCGGTCGGGAGCGGCGGGCGATTGCTTCTGGCCCGCGGCGCGGTCGATCGCAGCAACGCCGTTGGCGCTGCCGGTCTGCTGCAGCGTGGCCTGGGCGAGCGGCGCGGCCTGCGCGAACCAATGGCTGTGACCGAACGTCAGCGCGAACTGCACCAGCATCGCGAACAACGCGAGCCGGGCGCCGTGCCTGATATTCGACCGGAACCACTTCATCTGGAAAAAGCTACCCCCACATCGCAGGGCGCCGACCCCTCGGTCTCCCACGATGTTATAATGTAACATCGCAGGATCGATCTGCGGATGTCAACGACCCTCAAGCCGGCCAGTGCGGGTGGCGGGCCGATGTGGCGTTCGAGCAACGGAGCGCTAGCGTCCCTCGCGGACCCAAGTGGCGGCGAAGGCGCCGAGCAGCAGCAGCAGCCCGATCAGGCCGGCAAAGATCGGCAGCACGCCGACGCCCTTGACGACGCTGGCGTCGCGCATCCGCACGCCCATCCAGCCGTCGCCGGCAAAGACGCTGGCCGAGCGCACCGGGAGGATTCTCGGCAGCTCGACGCTGGCACTGTCCGCCACGCGCACGGCGCTGCCGCCGGTTGCCTGCGTCAGCGGCTTCAAGGTCTCGACCGTGGAGGTGACTTCCGAAAACTCCTTCGGATTGGTCGGGCCGACATTGATCAGCGCTTTCAGCGTGCCGTCGGTGGCCTGCCACAGCCCAAGCTCGCTCGCCGGCAGATTGGCGCGCCATTCGCCGGGCTCGCCGGGGCTCAGCGTCAAATCGCGCAACACGCCGGACGGCGAGGTCACGCTCACCGGCTGGACGCTGTCCGCCATGGTCTGGCGCACCACGACGAGATCCTTGCCTTGCACCTGGAGGCGCAACGCTTCTTCATCGAGGTCCGGCTGCTTCATCAGCCAGTGCGACATCCGCCTGAGCAGGTCCAGATGCGGGCCGCCGCCCTCATAGCCGCGCGCCCACAGCCAGATGTGGTCGGAGAGCAGCAGCGCGACGCGGCCCTCGCCGAAGCGCGACAGAAACAAAAGCGGCTTGCCGTCGGCGCCCGTCATCACCGGCGGGTTGACGGAATTGCGGGTGTCGACGGTGCGGAAGAACCGGCTCCAGCGCGGCGGCTCGCTGGCGGAGCCCTCCAGGGCGCGGGTGACGGGATGGCGTTTGCCGATGTCCGACAGATGCGCATAGAACGGCTTCTCGGTCACGCCGACCGGCTCGGCCGGCAGCACCGAATCCAGCGGCGTGCGCCAGATGCTGGTGTTGGAGGCGTAGTCGGGGCCGGCCGAGACCAGCACCGCGCCGCCGCCGCGGACATAGCGCGCGATGTTGTCGAAATAGGCGATCGGCAGCACGCCCTGGCGCGCGTAGCGGTCGAAGATGATCAGCTGGAATTCGTTGATCTTCTGCTGGAACAGTTCGCGAGTCGGAAACGCGATCAGCGACAATTCGTTGATCGGGGTGCCGTCCTGCTTCTCCGGCGGACGCAGAATGGTGAAATGCACGAGATCGACGCTGGCGTCGGACTTGAGCAGGTTGCGCCAGGTGCGCTCGCCGGAATGCGGCTCGCCCGAGACCAGCAGTACACGCAGCTTGTCGCGCACCCCGTCGATGGCGACGACGGCGCGGTTGTTCACCGGTGTCAATTCTCGCTCGAGCGGGGAGGCCTCGATCTCGACGATGTTCGGGCCGGCGTGCTTGATGTCGACCTCGACACTCGCAGCCTGGCCGCTCGAGAGGGTGCGCTCGTTGATGACCTCGCCGTCCCTGCGGATCGTGACCTTGGCGCGCTCGCCCGTGACGCCCTGGTCGTCGAGGCGATAGGAGATGGTCTGGGTCTGGCCGACGATGCCGAAGCGCGGTGCCGCGGTGATCGCGATGCGGCGGTCGCGCTCGTCCTTCTGGCCGGTGATCAGGGCGTGCACCGGCGCCTGGAAGCCGAGCGCGGCGGCGTTCGCCGGAATGTCGTGGACGCGGCCGTCGGTGATCAGGAACGCGCCGGCGACGCGGTCGACCGGCACGTCCGACAACGCCGAGGCCAGCGCGCCGAACAGTTTTGTGCCGTCGGTCTCGCCGTCGGCCTGTCCGGCATCGACGACACGCACCTCCAGCCCCTTGATCTTCTTCAGGCTGTCGACCAGCGCTTCCTGCGCCTGCGCGGCCTCGCGATTGCGGCTGCCGAAATTCTGGCTCGGGCTCTTGTCGACGACGACGGCTGCGACCGAGGTCAGGGGCTCGCGGTCCTCGCGGGTGAAGGAGGGATTGGCGAGCGCGAGCAGGATCAGCACCAGCGCGGCCACGCGCACGGCGGCGCCGCGCGCGCGGGCCACCAGCAGCACGAGCGCGATGACGACGATCGCGGCGAGCGCGAGCCACAGCACGATCGCGGGGACAAGCGGCGTGAATGCGATGCCGTAGTTCATGTCGGTCCTATTGCCCCAACCGTTCGATCAGGGCCGGTGCGTGCACCTGGTCGGCCTTGTAGTTGCCGGTCAGCGTGTACATCACGATGTTGGCGCCGGCGCGGTAGGCGAATTCGCGCTGGCGGGTATCGCCGCCGGTCACCGGCAGCATGGCCTGGCCGTCGGGCCGCACGGCCCAGGCGCCGGCAAGATCGTTCGAGGTGATGATGATCGGCGAGACACCGTCGCCGCCGCGCGCCGGCCGCTGTGCGCTGTCCTCGTCCTCGTCTTCGCGCGGCAGGGTCTCGACCCAGGTCTGACCGGTAACGAAACGGCCGGGGAAATCGCGCAGCAGATAGAAGGTCTTGGTCAGCACGTGCTCGCGCGGCACCGGCTCGAGCTCGGGCACGTCGAGCGATGACAGGATCTCGCGCAGCGTCTGCATGCCCGGGGTCTGCGCCGCGCCGTTCGCGCCGGGCGGGGCTTCGATCGCGTCGCGGGTGTCGAACAGCACGGTGCCGCCCTGCTTCATGTAGGCGTCGATCTTGTTGATGGCGTCCTGCGGCGGCTTGGGCGCGCCCGGCACGATCGGCCAGTAGATCAGAGGGAAGAAGGCGAGCTCGTCGCGCGCGGGATCGATCCCGACGGGGTCGCCTGCCTCCAGCGCGGTGCGCTGGGCCAAGAACAGTGTCAGTCCGGACATGCCGGCCTTGACGATGGAATCGACGTCGGCATTGCCTGTCACGACATAGGCGAGGCGGGTCTGCGACGTCGCTCTCATCGCAAAATCGTCTGCGGCGCTGTCGGCGCGTGCCGGCGTCGGCGAGAGCGAGACCAGGCCCGCGAGCACGAGGCCAAGGACGATCATGGCAGGCGCGGCGCGGCGGCGCAGCAGCGCGGCGATGCCGCCGCCGAGCACCGCGACGATGATGGCGTCGATCAGGAACAGCGCGAGCGCCGTCGACAGCAGCCAGCCACGCAAGTCGCGCGGCTCGGCATTGGTGTAGGTGGCGTGCCGGGCGCGCAGGCTCGCGGTGTTGAGGGCCGCGATGCGGTCGGCGGCAGCAAGCGTGTTCACGGCGAGCGGTCCTTCGGCCGGACCATAGAAGCCCGGCGGATGATCTGATGTGGCGCGGTCGCGATAGTCCGCAGGGAGAGGCTTTGCGGTCGCCGGCGGCGGGCCGAAGGCGCCAAAGCCGTCGAGGATGTGCAGCGGCGCCACCGTCTCAGTGGTCGCTTCGCTGGCGACGCCTGCGCCGGGCTTGGACGTGTAGCCGGACATGTCGACCACCCGCCGCAGCAACTCGACGAAGGTGCCCGACATCGGCAGATCCGACCAGCGCATGTCGGCGCTGACATGGAACAGGCTGACGAGGCCCTTGCCGCGATGCTCGCCGGTGACGAGCGGCGTGCCGTCTTCGAGCGAGGCCCAGCTCTTGGTGGCGAGCACCGCGTCGGGCTCGGCCAGCACCTGGCGGCTCACAGTGACGTCCTTGGGGACCGCGACGCCGGCGAATGGGCCGTCGCCGGCGAACGAGGCGAGATGCTGCGGCTTCTCCCAGGTCAGGCTGCCGCCGAGCGTGCGGCCGCCCTTGCGCAGCTTGACCGGCACGAGGTCGTCCTCGGCCTGCGCCAGGCGCGGGCCGGCGAACCGCACCAGCACGCCGCCCTGGTCGACCCAGGCATTGAGGCGCTCGCGCAGCTCCGGCGCGATGGTGCCGACATCGGCGAGGATGATCATCGGCAGCTTCTGGTCCAGAAATTGTGTGATGCCCTGCTGCGGCGAGCCCTTGTCGGCGAGCCTGACGTCGGCGAACGGCGCCAGCGCGCGGGTGAGGTAGAAGGTCGGCGCAAGCAACGGCTGCGCGGTCTCGCTGGTCGAGCCCGAGACGATGCCGATGGCGCGGCGGCGCCAGCGCTTGTCGAGCAGCTGCACCGCGCCGGCGGAGCGCTCGCCCGAGATCTCGAGCCGGGTGATGTCGTTGCGCAGCTCGACCGGCAGATCGAATGCGGCGTCGGTCTCCTTGTCCTGCGGGCCGAACGAGAAGCGCGCTTCGCCGATCGGCGAGGCCTTCTGGTCCAGCGCGCGCACGGTGCCGACCGCGATGCCGCTGTCGGTGCGCAGCACCTTCACCGTCATCTTCGCGGCGGCGTTCTCGGCCGCAACCAGCGCCAGCGGCGCGGAGGTGCCGCCTTCGAAGATGGTCAGGCTGCGCTCGCCGATGGTCTTGCCGAGGCCGGCCACGAAGTCCTCGCCGCGGCCGGTATCGACGCCGTCGGACAGCCAGGCGATCTCGCAATCGCCGGTCGCTTTCAGGAAGCGGTCGACCGCAGCCAGCGTCTCGACGCGGTCGATCGAATAGGGCTTTGGCGCGAGCTGACGCAGCGCGACACGCGCCGCACCCGCCGGCATCAGCGTGATGTCGCGGTTCGGCTCGGACAGCGGCACCAGCGCGATGGCGCGGCGGTCGTTGTCGGCATTGGCGATCAGCTCGTCGGCGGCCCTGATCCTGACATCCCAGTGCGAGGCGGCACTCCAGCCGTCATCGAGCATGATCATCAGCGGCGCCTTGCTGCCGGCAAGCCCGGTTTGCGGATTCCAGATCGGGCCGGCGGCGGCGAAGATGACGAGGGCTGCGGCGAGCAGGCGGAGCGCGGTCAGCCACCACGGCGTTCGCGACGGCGTCTCTTCGCGCGGGGCGATGTCGAACAGCAGGCGGGTCGGCGGAAATTCGATGCGGCGCGGCCGCGGCGGCATCACGCGGAGCAGCCACCACAGCACCGGCAGGCTGACGAGGCCGATCAGGAGCAGCGGTTCGGTGAAGGCGAGCGGCAATCCCATCATGCGACCGGCCCCGCCTTGATCGTGGTGATGCGGGCGCCCGACTTGCTCACTTGCATGCCGGCATGCAGGAACAGCAGGAGCTCGGCCGCGGAGCGGTCGGTGGCGTGCGTGGTGAACAGCCAGTCGAGCTTGTTGGTCTCGGCGCGGATCTGGTCGCGGTGCAGTGCGAGCCGCGCGGTGTAATCCTGCGCCCAGCTCTCGGCGCGGCCGGCGGTGATCACGCCAAAACCTTCGGGCTCGACGAACTCGACGCGCCCGGAATAGGGGAAGCTCTCCTCGGCCGGATCGACGATTTGCACCAGCGTGCCATGCGCGCCGGAGCCGGAGAGGCCCGCGAGCGTGGTCCTGATCTCCTGTAGCGGCGACCAGAAATCCGAGAGCACGATGGTTTCGGCCAGCGCCGCGGGCACGAAGGACGGCGGCAGGCTCAATCGGTCGGCATCGTCATGCAGCATCGCCTGCGCCATCTTGTCGATGACGCTGCGGCTCGCGGTCGGCGCCATCAGGCCGGGAATGCCGACCCGTTCGCCGCCGGAGACCAAGAGCTCGGCCAGCGCGAAGGCGACGATCAGCGTGCGTTCCAGCTTGGATTCGCGCGCGGTCTTCGAGGCGAATGCCATCGAGGGCGAGCGGTCGGGCCAGATCCAGACCGTGTGCGAGGCTTCCCATTCGAGCTCGCGAACATAGAGATGGTCGTCGCGCGCCGAACGGCGCCAGTCGACGTTCTGCGCCGGCTCGCCCGAGACGAAGCGGCGGTATTGCCAGAAATTTTCGCCGGAGCCGGCGCGGCGCCGGCCGTGCAGGCCGTGGATGACGTTGGCGGCGATGCGGCGGGCCTCGAGCACCAGGCGCGGCAAGGAGGCTGCGAGCGTGCGGCTTTCGCCATCAGCTCGTCGGATCGCGATGACCTCCTTCGCCGTGTGCCCGGTCTCTGCGGCCATCAACCGATCCGTGTCTTGAGCTGCTTGATCACGTCCGGAATCGTGCGGCCCTCGGCACGCGCCTGGAACGTCAGCGCCATGCGGTGCTTCAGCACGGGCTCGGCGAGGTCGAGCACGTCGTCGATCGAGGGCGCGAGGCGTCCGTCGATCAGCGCGCGTGCGCGCACCGCCAGCATCAGGGATTGGCTGGCGCGCGGACCCGGGCCCCAGGCGATGAACTTGCCGGCTTCGCCGGCGTCCGGACCCGGGCGGGCCGAGCGCACCAGCGACAGGATGGCTTCGACCACGGAATCGCCGACCGGCAGGCGGCGGATCAGCCGCTGCGCGGTGATCAGCGCATCCGCCGTCATCGCGCCCCTGGCGAGCGTTTCTTCGGCGCCGGTGGTTTCGAACAGGATGCGGCGCTCGGCGTCGCGATCGGGATAATCGACGTCGATCTCCATCAGGAAGCGGTCGAGCTGCGCTTCGGGCAGCGGATAGGTGCCTTCCTGCTCCAGCGGGTTTTGCGTCGCGAGCACGTGGAACGGCTTCGGCAGATCGTGGCGCGCGCCGGCGACGGTGATGTGCTGCTCCTGCATCGCCTGCAGCAGCGCCGATTGCGTGCGCGGGCTGGCGCGGTTGATCTCGTCGGCCATCAGCAGCTGCGCGAACACCGGACCCGAAATGAAGCGGAAGGCGCGCTTGCCCGCGGTGCTTTCGTCGAGCACCTCGGCGCCGAGGATGTCCGACGGCATCAGGTCGGGCGTGAACTGGATGCGCTTGGCATCGAGGCCGAGCGTGACGCCGAGCGTCTCGACCAGCTTGGTCTTGGCAAGGCCGGGCACGCCGATCAGAAGCGCGTGTCCGCCGGAGAGGATGGTGACCAGCGTATTCTCGATCACCCGATCCTGGCCGAAGATGATGGACGCGATCGCATCCTTCGCAGCGCGAATCTGGCTCGACACCTGCTCGGCCGAACGGACGATCCCGTCCTCGAGTTTCTCGACACTCTCCGCCATCCGTTCGCTCCTTCAGCCCGCCCTGCGGCTTGGGCCGTCATGTCACCACATCGCGCAGGTCATCATTTCAGCTCATGGGCCTTATGCTAGACTTGCAGGAAGGCCATGTATTCGTTGAATTAACCTATCCCCACCTTATCGGCTTCGGGTTATGTACGGCATCACGAAGTGGCGACTTCCACACCGGGCCAATCCGGGGTGGAACCGTTGACCCGAGTACAACGTAGACCTGCACCAATCGTGCCAAAGACAAAGTCAGGGCAAACCATGGCGAACCAAGGGCAGAGCGCCGATCGTGGTCTCGATGGGCTGACGGCCGCTGCCAAAAATGCTGCCGATGCCGAAGGCAGCAAGAAAGGCCTGCCGCCGGTACATCTGTGGAATCCGCCGTTTTGCGGCGATCTCGACATCCGAATCGCCTCCGATGGTACTTGGTTCTACTTGGGGACGCCAATCGGACGTCCCGCGCTGGTGCGCCTGTTTTCGACCATCCTCAAGCGCGAGGGTGATCAGCACTTCCTGGTCACGCCGGTGGAGAAGGTCGGCATCCGCGTCGATGACGCGCCCTTCATGGCGGTCGAGATGCAGAAAGACGGCGAGGGAACGCATCGCGTGCTGCGCTTCCGCACCAATGTCGACGACTGGGTCACCTGCGATGCCGCGCACCGGCTGCGCTTCGCGCAGGCCGCGGATGGCGGGCTGACGCCGTATTTGCACGTCCGTGCCGATCTCTGGGCCAAGGTCACACGGGCGCTCTATTACGATCTGGTTGACATGGGCGAGGAGCGGATGGTCGATGGCCAGCCGATGTTTGGCGTCGAATCGTCAGGTGAGTTCTTCGCCATGGCCGATGCGGAGCAGGTGAGGGCCGCGCTTTGAACAAGCCTATCCTGAAGAGTGATCCGGTTGCGCTCGGCGCGGCGGATTTTTTCGCCCGTTCGAAGGCGAAGCTCGGCTTCGACGTGCCGGCCGGCCTCTACGATCCCAACATCATTCCCGCCTCGGGCGATCCCGGCACCGACAAGATGCTGGAGATCGTCGCGCGCGAGCAGCCGGTGCGTCCCGCAGCGGTCCTGATCGCGGTGGTCGACCATCCCGAACCCACGATTTTGCTGACGCAGCGCTCGGCACATCTCAACGATCATGCCGGCCAGATCGCCTTTCCCGGAGGCAAGATCGACGCGACCGATTCCTCGCCGCTCGACGCGGCGCTGCGCGAGGCCGAGGAGGAGGTCGGTCTGTCCAGGGATTTCGTCGAGCCGATCGGTTATCTCGATCTCTACGGCACCGCGTTCGGCTTCCGCATCCTGCCGACGGTTGCGCGGGTGCGGCCGGGCTTTTCGCTCACCATCAACCAATCCGAGGTCGATGACGCCTTCGAGGTGCCGCTGTCCTTCCTGATGAACCCGGTGAACCATCAGGTGCACAGCAAGGAATTCCGCGGCATGGAGCGGTTCTACTATGCCATGCCGTTCGCGGAACGTTACATCTGGGGCGCGACGGCCGGAATGCTGCGTGTGCTGTATGAGCGGATCTATTCATCATGATCCGGCCGGTCCTGACCGAGATCGGAATCTTCCTCATTCCCTTTGCCGTCTATGCGCTGTTCCTGGCCGCCACGCGGTCCGGCCTGTTCGCGCGCTCGTCCTGGCCGGTCACAATCGTCGCGCGCCTCGTCCTGGCTGCGCTCGTGCTGGTGATCGCGGGGCTGATCGGCTTTGCGCATTTCTCCGGCGCCGCCCCGGATTCGACCTACGTTCCCGCCCATATCGAGAACGGCAGGCTGGTGCCGGGCGTGGAGAAATAGGGGCAGCACGATGAGCGCGGAGCCGATACTCGCTGATGCGCCCTGGCTGACTGCAGGCGGGACCGCGCGTGTCCTGGCACTGCTCAACGCCGACGGCGAGGAGGCGCGGGTGGTCGGCGGCGCCGTGCGCAACGCGCTGCTCGGTCTTGTGCCCGGCGACATCGACATCGCGACCACGGCGCGGCCCGAGGAGGTGGTGCGGCGCGCCAAGGCCGCCGGCATCAAGGCTGTGCCGACCGGCATCGACCACGGCACCATCACGCTGGTCATCGACAGCCATCCCTATGAGGTCACGACGCTGCGCGAGGACACCGAGACCTTCGGCCGCAAGGCCAAGGTCGCGTTCGGCCGCGACTGGGTGAAGGACGCCGAGCGGCGCGACTTCACCATGAACGGCCTGTCGGTCGACGCGCGCGGCGTGGTCTACGACCATGTCGGCGGCATTGCGGACGCCAAAGCCCGCCGCGTGCGCTTCATCGGCGATCCCGACCAGCGCATCGCCGAGGATTATTTGCGCATCCTGCGCTTCTTCCGCATCCATGCCGCCTTCGGCGCCGGCGATCCCGACCGCGACGGCACGCTCGCCTGCATCCGCGGACGCGCCGGCCTTGCCAGCCTGTCGGCCGAGCGGGTGCGGATGGAGATGCTGAAGCTGCTGGTGACATCGGGCGCATCCGCGGCCGCGCTGGCCATGGCCGAGGGCGGCCTGCTGCAGACGCTGACCGGCGGCGTGGTCTACACCGGGCCGCTGGCGACGATGATCGCGATCGAGCGCGAGCTCGGCCTGCCCGCGAACGCGACGCGGCGCCTCGCTGCGCTCACCGTCGCCGTGACCGAGGATGCCAAGCGCGTCGCCGCGCGCCTGCGGCTCTCCAACGCCGAGACCAAGGGGCTGGATTCCATGGGCCATCGCTGGTGGCGCCTCGCCACCAAGGACGCCGCCAATGCACGGCGGCTGCTCTACCGGCTCGGTGCCGAGCGCTATCACGATCGCGTGTTGCTCGGTTGGGCGAGGAGCGGCGGCGACGTCACCTCAACGCACTGGCGCGCGCTCGCTGAGCTGCCGCAGCGCTGGACTGCGCCGAAATTCCCGCTGAAGGCCGCCGACTTCATCGCGCGCGGCCTCGCCGAAGGACCCGCACTCGGACATGTGTTGACGCTCGCCGAGGATGCTTGGCTTGCGGCGGATTTTCCACTAGATGAAGCCGCGCTCGCTGCCATCGCCGATCAAGCTGCGGCCCGCATCAGCCGCGACGAGAGAACGTGACCATCGTCTCAGCCTTTGCCGACATCTCGATCTTTCAGCTTCTGCTGGTCGCGTTGATGGCGTTGTTTGCTTCGATCATCGGTGGTCTCGCCGGCTACGGCACCGGCGCGCTGATGCCGCTGGTGCTGGTGCCGCTGGTCGGCGCCGAGCCTGTGGTGCCGATCATCGCGATCTCGGCCATCTTCACCAATTGCAGCCGCGCGGTTGCTTACCTGCGCTACGCCGACCGCCGCCGCGCGCTGATCGTGCTGGCCTGCGCCGCGCTGACGACCGCACTCGGCGCCTACGGCTACACCCGGCTGACCAATGCGGGCGCCGCGCTCGTCATCGGCACCATGCTGATCCTGAGCGTGCCGCTGCGCCGGGTGCTCCGCCGCCGAAGCGTGCGGATCGGCGACGGCGGCCTTGCCGCCGGATCCGTCGGTTACGGCGTGCTGGTCGGCGGCACCTCCGGCTCCGGCGTCATCCTGCTCTCGCTCTTGATGGCGGCCGGCCTCGAAGGCGCCGCGGTGATCGCGACCGACGCCATGATCTCGCTCGGCACCGGCCTCATCAAGATCTCGGTGTTCGGGCTCGCCGGCGCCGTCACCGCGCAGGTGCTCGCCTTCGCGCTGCTGATCGGCGGGATCGCGATCCCTGGCGCCTTCCTCGCAAAGGCTTTTGTCGAGCGGATGCCGGTGCACATCCACACCGCGATCCTCGATGTCGCGGTGATCACAGGCGGGCTGGTGATGATCTCGGCGGCGGCAAAGCAGCTGATCGGCTAGCCGCCTCGCGCGGCATCAGCGACGCAAACAGCAGCGTCCAGAGGGTCAGCGCGCAGATCGGGATCACATAGTACTGGGTATAGATCGGGTGGCTGACGAAGAAGGCCAGATTGATCGCAAGCCCGCTTCCGAGCAGACACGCGAGACGTCCGTGACCCCGCCGCCAGATCCACACCGTCCAGGCGGCGGAAAGAAGAATCAAGAGCGACTGCGGGTCACCGAGATAGGATCGAATGGTCTCAGCGTCGAGCGAGGGAGGAACCACATCGCCGGCGCTATAGGTGGTCGCGAAGGGACTGCCGGCGTTGATGGCGTTGGCCGCGAGGGTCGGGATCATGCCGATCACGAGCGCTGCGGCGAACAGCGCTCCCTCGAGAAACCGCGTGGCCTTTGGCGCTTCCAGAAAGGCGACGAGCAGATAGACGCAATAACCGGTCGAGAGAAGAACGTTCGGCACCCGCATGTTGACCGCGATGCCGATCAAGAAGCCGGTGACCAGAATGAGAAGCATCCGCGGCATTTGCCGTTCTTCGGCGAACAGCCGGGCGGTCAGCCATCCGGCGGCGGCGCAGAGCACCATGGTCGGTGCGATCGAGTAACTCGCCTTGACTGGATTGATCATCACGTAGATGGCGACAAAGCCGAAGGCGGTCGCGATGGCCAGCTGCGCTCTCGATCGCGACAGCCAGATCGCGGCAAAGGCAAACAGGAAGATGATCAGCGTGCAGATGGCATAAAGCGGCACGACCTGATGGCCGGACGGGAACAGTGCCAGCACGAGGCCGGTGCCGGGAGGGTACTGCAAGACCAGCTTGCCGGTCTCCGGCATCGCCGTGTGGCACACCGGGCCCTGGCCATCTCGCCAGGTCGGCAGCTTCTTCATCTTTGCGACGAAATAGCCGTCGTCATCCCGCGCGAAGCTCGTATCGAGACCGCCGAGACCAAAGCGCTGAAACAGATGCGCTTGCCGGAGATAGCAGATGTCGTCGTTGACGCCGCGGTCTTCGGACCATCGCGACATCGAGAACAGGTGGCTGGCAAGGATCGCGGCACAGAGCAGGATGCCGATCGCCTTGCCGAGGCGCAGCGAGCCTTCAGATCGGGTCAAGGCCGCTTGTCCTGCGTGGTGACGATGAGGCCATTCAGGTCTCAATCCCCTGCGGTGGGCGCGCTTGCGGATCGACGCCAGCGGACGCGGCCGGCTCCCCGCCGTCATGCCCGCGCCGTTCGATCGCGTCGACCACAAACAGGGGCCTCTCCTTGCTGCTCAGATAGATCCTGCCGACATATTCGCCGATGATGCTGAGCGAAACGAGCTGGAAAAGCGAGGCCAGAATCGTCGAGATCATCAGGCTGGTCCAGCCCGGCACGACCTCCAGATACATCCAGGAATAGAGGGAATAGCCGGCGACGACCAGCAGAACCAGAAACATGCCGAGCGCCGCCAGCGACGAGAACCGCAGCAACACCATGGAATAGCCGAGAAAGGCGTCGGTCGCGAACGCCACCATCTTGCGGAGCGGGTATTTGGTTCTCCCGGCGAAACGCTCCTGCCGGTCGTAGACGAACGGCACCTGCCTGAAACCGAGTGAAGCGACCATGCCGCGGATGAACCTGTCCCGCTCCGGCATCCGGGCAACGAGGTCGGCCACGCGACGGGACATCAGGCGGAAGTCGCCGGTATCCCTGGGAATGATGATGTCGGTGGTACGCTCGAGCAGGCGATAGAACAGGCTGGCGGACTTCTTCTTGAACCAGCCTTCGCCGGCTCGGCTGCGCCTTTGGCCGTAGACCACATCGGCGCGGGTTTCCCGCATCCGCTGCAGCATCGGGCCGACCAGTTCCGGCGGGTCCTGCAGATCGGCATCAATGACCAGAACCACGCTTCCCTTGACGGCGGCGAGGCCTGCGGTGAGTGCGATCTGGTGCCCGAAGTTCCGCGACAGCCGGATGCCCGTAACCTGGGCGCACTTGCCGATCTCCTCGCGGATCATGTCCCACGTGTTGTCGGTCGAGCCGTCGTCGATGAGAATGACCTCGTAGTCGTCGCCGAAGATGGTCGCCGCGCTGGCGCGGCAGCGCTCGACGAGATGCGCAATTCCTTCCTGCTCGTTGAAGCAGGGCACCACGATCGACAGGAACGGCGAGACCGTCCCGTCAGGCGAAGTCGTGAGCGATGCGTGTGTCATGGAGCACCGTACCTCAGGGCGACGAACGCAGCGCTGCGGGATCCAAACCGTTGATGATCTGAAACCCCACGCAGGCAGGGTCGGGACGCGTATAGAGTCCGACGCTGAGGCAGCCTCCGGCGTGTTTCGCCCATGTCTCGGCCAGCGGCGTGAGGGTGCCGGTCCGCGCCGTCTCCATGTTCATCAACTGCCGCTGCAGGGTTTCGAGAAGCGGGCCGCGTGAGGGTTCGTCCCCGCGGTAGCGGACGGAAATCGTGTTCGTCACGCCGAGGGCCGTCAGGAATTGCGGGAGCGAGTGAACGCCTTCATAGGCGAGCGGTCCTCCAGCCTCGATGATGATAGGCTGGTCGGGCGACGCCTTCGCAAGCTGCGCGAGCCTCTGCACTTCCGTGAAGAACCCGTTGGTGGTTTCGATGTTGCGTTTGACGGCCGAGGCGAGCGCCGGGGGCTGGCCGAGATGGCTCGTCACCAGGAAGAAGACGACGAAGAAGGCGGCCGCGCACAGCGCATGATCCAACGTTCGCTTCGGGTAGTGGGGGCCCGCTTTGTGTGCGAGCTCGGCGATCAGGATGCATGCCGTGAGCGGGATCAGCAGCATCGCCGGAAAGTCATAGCGGTTGTTGTGCGGAAACAGCATGCGATAGAGCCCGCACTGGGCGGCGTACATGGCGAGCAGGAACGCATAGGCCGCGAATGCCGGCGCCGACTCCAGAACCCGCTGCTTCCAGCTGCGGGCCGGTATGATCTTGAGCAGCTGAAGGGCGGCGATCGGCAGGACCCACACCCACCAGGTGCGCGCAACGCCGTCGATCAGGCCGAGCAGCGCGTAACGCACCGTGACGATGGGGCCGGCGGACCGACCGTAATAATCCGCGCCTGCCGAGCGCATCTCCCGAACGACGACAACGCCGATTGCCACAATATAAGCCGTGAGCAGCAGCCCGAGCCCAGCGACAAGCAACGGCGGCAGGCGGCGGGTCACGACCGCATAACCAAGGACAAAAGCCGGGAGGCCTGCGGCGACCGGGATGAAGGTTTCCTTGAGGCCCGCGAGAATGACGGCAAACAGGGTGAGCGCGACGGCTGCGCAGAGCCTCAACCTGCGCCCCTCGGCAAACAGGATGGCGTCGGCAGCGAACAGCATCAGCCCAAGACTGGCCGTGCCGAAGATCTCCGAAGGCCCCAGCCGCGACCAGACATCGGCCCACATCGGCAGGACCGCGATGGCCGCGGTCAGGGCCCCGCTGAGCCACACGCCGATGAACCGCACAAGTCCCCACCAAATCGAAGCCAGGAAGATGGCGAAGCAGGCGCTGTTCACCAGATACCAGAGATGGACGTCCGCGCCGAACAGGGATGTTTCTGTGAGTTTCAGGATGTAGAAGGTCGGACGAAAACGGCCCTGGAGCTGGCCGACCTCGGTCTTGGTGATCAGCGTTTGCCATATCTCGCCAAAGGGCAGCCGCAGATCGGACCCCAGATAGGTGAACACCTCGTGGTCGTCGATCAAGCCCCAGTTTGCCTGGGTGACCTGCCTGCCCGTCAGCGCAAGCGAAAAGACGCAGGCCAGTATTGCGACGACGAGGAATTGGTGAATGCGGCCTTTGGGAAAAAGCAGCCGTTCAGCTATCGGTTTCATCTAAATAAGAGTTGGTGCCCCATCAACTTTCGATTGGTCGTACCCTACAGGTTGCACCCTTGCAAGCCGCGCGCCTCCGGAAAAGCGCGGCCGCCATTGGACTTTCGGAAGCCATGGAGCCAGCACTGCGACCCTGCTCGTCGTTATTCAGTCGGTATCCGATGTGGTAGTTTGAGATCAGCGATCTGAACGACGCGGGTCCAACGCGCACTCGCCGGCACAGCCGGGCAGGGCGATCGTTCAGTGCAAACGAGGGAGGACAGCGCATGAGGGACTTGGCTGGACGGACCGCATTCGTGACAGGCGCCGCCTCGGGAATCGGACTGGGGATCGCGACCGCGCTGTCACAGGCGGGGGTGAAGGTCACGCTCTGCGATATCGAGGAAGAGGCGTTGAACAAGGCGGTCGCGGACCTGAAGACACGGACCAACGTCGATGTCGATGGCGTGAGAGCCGACGTCTCGCTGAAAGCCGAGCTTCAGGCGGCAGCGGACGCGACCGTCGCGCGTTATGGCAAGATCCACATCCTGGTCAACAATGCGGGCGTGGGCGGCGGCGGACCCTATGGCGAGTGGACGGATGCGGGCTGGAACTGGGTGCTCGGCGTCAACCTGATGTCGGTGATCTGGGGCTTCGAGATCTTCGGCCCGCTGATCGAAGCGCATGGCGAAGGAGGGCAGGTCGTTTCCACGGCCTCCGTCTCCGGACTGATTGCGGGGCCAAGTCCGGCGTACGATGTGAGCAAATATGGCGTGGTGGCGTTGTCCGAGGGGATGCGTAGCGCGCTCGCGCCGAGGAAGATCGGGGTATCCGTTCTGTGTCCGGGCATCATCCGCACGCAGATCATGAGCTCCCGGCGCAATGTGCCGCAGCGATTTGCCGGGGCTGTCGGCAATCCTCCGCCGAACGAGGGGCCCCGCGCCGAGTTCATCAAGGCGTTGCGGCAACGGGTCAACAACGGCATTGACCCACTCTATGTGGGCGAACTGGTTTGCGAGGCCATCGAAAACGACTGGCCCTACATCTTCACCGATACCGAGCACGAACCCTTCATCGACAAGCGCTTCGCAGCGATCAAGCAGGGCTTCGACCGCATCCGCGGACGAACGCCGCGGCACTAGCGCTCGCGTCCGCTTGCGGCACGCTGCGACATGCAGCAATGTGTCCGCTGCTTCGCCGCATTGGGCAGAGAAGCGGACATCAGCCGCGCGAATGGGCACACCATTCCGACTCGGATGCGGTCTCGGGCGTGCCTATTCTTCGTCCTCGTCGTCCTCCTCGTCTTCATCCTCATCCTCTTCCTCTTCCTCTTCCACTTGCACCAGCACGGCGAGCGGCAGCGTCTCGCGGAACAGGTCGCCCTCCATACCCATCCAGAGGCAGAGCGCCTCATCCTGCTTGACTTCCGCAACCGTCAGCGGCTGGCCGCCGGATTTCAGCATCACGACGTCGCCGGCTTTCAAGTCCATGGCGTGCTCCTTTCGAATGATCGACCCGGAAGGAACCTAGCAAGCGGTCATGACACCCTGATCACGCCGGTCGTGCGAGGAATTCTGCGGTTGGGGGCAGATCAGGGGAGATCGTGAAGCATCTCCCGCCGCATTCGCAGCAGCGGATAAGGTCGCCCCTCACGATCGGTCTTGATGAAGCTAGCTGTTCGTCAGCCGCAGAAGATGCGGCACGGCCTCGGTGTCGGGGGCCGCGCCCAGGCGCGCGTAGAATTGCATGGCCGACGCGTTGTGCTTCCAGACATCCCAGCCGAGCCTGGTGACGCCGTGATCGGCGGCCCATTCCTTTGCCTTCGTCATCAGAGCGCTGCCGACGCCCTGCCGGCGCGCGTCGGCATGTACCGCAATGTCGCTGATATACATGCCGGCCCGAGCGCTGTAGAGCTCGTGGGTCAGGATCCATGCGATCATGCCGACAACGCGATCTTCGAGCAGCGCGACGAAAAGGTGCACCGGCGCATGCTCGCGGATATAGAATGCGACATAGCGGTCCATCGTCAGAGGGGGTGGTGGTTCCTCGATATGAGTCGCCAATGCGTCCGCGAGGCTGCGCACGGCGGCATAGTCGCTCGCCTGGGCTTTCCGGATGCTCAATGCTCCACTCATGATGCCGTGCCTTCGCTTGCGCCTTCCCAAAATCTGCCGCGGGCGCTGAAAGGCGCCCGCAGGGTCATCTACGTGGGAGGCTGCGGGAACGTTACGCCGGCCGGCGAAAGAATCCGGTGCGGAGTGGTGATGCCGTCTTAGGTACGCTCGCTCACGATCGGCTGGTTTGGCAGGCACTGATTGCTGAAATAGCCGACGGCGCCACGAACGAGCGGAACATGGCAGACGAATCCGGTCGGGCGGTATCGCACCCTGATCCGGTCCAGCTGCGACATGGTCAGCGTCATGAACGCGTCGAGCCGTCGGGCCTGAAGCTGCAACCTGCGCTCGCTGCTGTCGTGCGGCTTCGTGGCGTCGAGCTTGCGATCGTCGCCACCCATCGCCTGGGCTTGCAGCGGGTTCAACTGGCCCCGCAACACCTCGAAGCAGTGGTGCATCACCAGGACGTGGTGCTTGGCGCTCCACCAGTTGATGGTCACGACCTTCTGCAGCGGATCGATCTCGCCGTCGGCGCGCCGGGCACAGAGATCGACATAGGATTTCAGCCCATTGGCTGTCGGGTCGTTGCAGAGCTCCTCGCTGGGACGCTTCGCCTCGCCTCCGTTGTAGATGGCGCCTCTGAACTGCGGGAGGTTGGCCTCGGCATCGCAATCGAAATTGTACTTCGTGAGCAGCGTCGCCGTCAGTGGATCCTGGTCAAGCGTGTGCTCCGAAGTCGCATCGCGCCCGAGATCGCTGGGCCAGTCGATGTAGATCTCTGCCTTGCGTGCGAAGATGGTGCCGTTCCGCCGCAGGGCCGTGCGGGCCTTCCAATAGTCCGAGAATGTCTCGAGCGCCTTGGTGTCGACCGGGATGAAGGCCGGACTTGCCTGCGCCTTCAGCGAGCCGAACTGTTCGGGCAGCATGGTCTCCTGCTGCGTCTGCACCTCGGCGAAAGCGTCCGAAATCTCCAGGAAGGTTCGCGTCGCCATGTCCATGTCGGACTTGGCCTGCTCGCCCATCTTCTGGTCGTAGGAGCTCATGTACTGGAAGTAACCGCCGACCAGCCCGGTTAGCAGGGTAACGGCCGTCAGGCCCTTGGTGACCGACAGGCGGCTGTCCCAGACCTGGATTCGCTGCCAGACACCCGGCGCGTCGGGCGTCGGTTGTGCGCGCGCTGCTTGCTTCGGAACGTCTTGCTCCATTGTCGCCTCCAATTCACCACGCCCCATGGCGGAAAGGCTACCGCAATCCCGGATCGCGGCTTGTGAAGCATTTCACGTCAGGTGAGGCAGGTGGGCTGCCGGAAATCGCGCGGGCAAAGCTCGCTCAGCGGGTGGCTGTGGCTCAGGCAAGAATGCGTCCGTCGCAAGTTTCGACGATGGCATCATACCCCTGTTTTGCCCGACGGACCCGAAGGCTATTCGAAAAATCCGCAAGTGCTTGATCTTGCAGGGGCCGTCTACTGTGCATGGGGTTGTTTTTCAATTTTTTGCTTCTTGCCCTGCTCGAGGCCGGCCCGGCACCAGCTCGGTCAGCGAGCGGATGATGCGGTCGGGCTTGATCGTCGAGCCTTCGGGCAGGCCCTCGCCATGTACGTCGATCCAGATCGCGTAGATGCCGAGGCGCTGCGGCGTCACGACTTCCCATTCCAGATTGTCGCCGATCATCCAGGTATCCGCGGGCGTGACGCCGAGCGCCTCCATCGCGTGCAGATAGGCGCGCTCCTCGGGTTTGCCGAAGCCGTGCTCGCCCTCGATCTGGATGTGGTGGAAGCGGTGCGCCAGCTCGAAGCGCTCGACCTTGGCGCGCTGCATGTCGGCGGCGCCGTTGGTGACCAGCGCGAGCTTGATGCCGAGCGCCCTCAATTGATCGATCGCCTCGTGCGCGCCGGGGAACACGAACATCTCCTCCTCGCGATAGGCGGTGAAGCGGTCGGCGAGGCGAATGGCGAGGTCGTCGGGCAGGGCGCGATGGCCGGCGGCGGCGAGCGCGGCAAAGCCGCCCTTGACGGTGAGGTGCCGCGCCTCGGCAAGCCTCATCCGCCAGGCAGCTTCCGCATTCGCCCAGAAGTTTCGCGCGAAGGCGAGGACGGTCGTTGCGACCAGCTCGGGCGGCAGCGGCGCAAGCTCGTCGGCGAACTCCCTCGCGATCGTGTTCCAGGCGATCTCGGGCCGGCCATAGGCGGACAGGATGGTGTCGTCCATGTCGATCAGCATGGCGCGGGGCAGGGGCCTCGAGGCGGGCTTCGTCGTCGTCACGGCCATTTCACCTCGGGCGGCATCGACGACAGGATCGAGTCGACATTGCCGCCGGTCTTGAGCCCGAAAATGGTGCCGCGATCATAGAGCAGGTTGAATTCGACATAGCGGCCGCGCCGGATCAACTGCTCCTCGCGGTCGGCGGCGGTCCAGGCGCTTTCGAAATTGCGCCTGACGATCTCGGGGTAGATCTTCAGGAAGGCGCGCCCGACGTCCTGGGTGAAGGCGAGGTCGGCCTCCCAGTCGCCGCTGTCGTGCCAGTCGTAGAAGATGCCGCCGATGCCGCGCGCCTCTTTCCGGTGCGGCAGGTAGAAATACTCGTCGCACCATTTCTTGTACTTGTCGTAGTCGGCGACGCCGTTCGGACCGGTGCAGGCCTCTTTCATCGCGGCGTGGAAGGCGATGCTGTCGGCATCCTCCTGCGTGCGCCGTCGGTCGAGCACCGGCGTGAGGTCGGCGCCGCCGCCGAACCAGGCTTTGGTGGTGACGACGAAGCGCGTGTTCATGTGCACGGCGGGCACGTTCGGATTGCGCATATGCGCGATCAGCGAGATGCCGGAGGCCCAGAATCTCGGATCGTCCGCGGCGCCTGGGATCTGGGCCCGAAATTCCGGCGCGAACTCGCCGTGCACGGTCGAGCAGTGCACGCCGACCTTCTCGAACAGGCGGCCCGACATCATCGACATCACCCCGCCGCCGCCGGGCGCGCCGGTATGATCGGTGCGCTGCCAGGGCGTGCGCTTGAAGCGGCCGGCCTCGCCCGGATAGAGGCTTTGCGGGGCGTCGTCCTCGAGCTTCTCGAAGCTCGCGCAGATGTCGTCGCGCAAGGCCTCGAACCAGGCGCGGGCGCGGGTCTTGCGGTCTTCGATCGTCGACATGTCCATTGTCATTCCCGGTCGCTCACCAAGCGAGTGTGCCGTAGGGTGGGCAAAGGCGCCCTTGCGCCGTGCCCACGTCTCTTAGCGTGATCTTGAAAGGTGGGCACGCTCCGCTTTGCCCACCCTACAAAGCCTGTCCCTATCTGATGCCGAGCGATTTGTGCGTCTGCACGCTGAGCCGCCATTGCGGATGGCGCAGGCAATAGTCGATTGCGCGCGCGGTGTTCTCGATCACGTCGGGGCCGTCCATCGGCTGCAGCGAGAAGCGCTCGAAGGCGAGTTGCTCGAACGTCTCGGGCGCGGCGAGGGCCTGTGGATACACCAGCTTCAGCTCATGGCCCTGACGCAGCACCAGCTCGCTGCCGCCCTTGGGGCTGACGCAGATCCAGTCGAGGCCATCGGGCGCGGCGATGGTGCCGTTGGTCTCGACACCGATCTCGAAGCCATGGGCGTGGAGCGCGTCGATCAAGGCCGTGTCGACCTGGAGCAGCGGCTCGCCGCCGGTGAGCACCACGTAGCGGTTGGCGTCCGAGGCCGTCCACTGCGCGGCGATGATATCGGCGAGCTCCGCGGCGGTGCCGTAGCGGCCGCCGAGCGTGCCGTCGGTCCCGACGAAATCCGTGTCGCAGAACTTGCAAGTGGCCTCGAGGCGGTCGGCCTCGCGCCCGCTCCAGAGGTTGCAGCCGGCAAAGCGGCAGAACACGGAGGCGCGCCCGGCATGGGCGCCTTCGCCTTGCAGGGTCAGGAAGATTTCCTTGACCGCGTAACTCAATGGTCTCTCCTCAACCTGTCAGCCTTGCGAGTTCCGGATCTGCCGCAGCGCCTCGCCTGCGGCCATGGCCGCCGACATGGCGACATTGAGCGAGCGCAGCCCGGCCCTGATCGGGATCACCAGCCGCGCATCCGCGGCCTCGACCACCGCGTCGGTGACGCCGGCGCTCTCGCGCCCGAATAGCAGGATGTCCGACGTCTGGTAACGGAAATCGCGATAGTCGGTGGCGGCCTTGGTGGTGAACAGCAGCAGGCGGTAGCCATGGCCGGCGCGCCACTCCTCGAATTTCAGCCAGGAGTCATGCCTGAGGATGCTGACATGGTCGAGGTAATCCATTCCCGCCCGGCGGAACGCGCGGTCGGAGACCGGGAACCCTGCCGGTTCGATGATATGGGCGGCGAGTCCCAGGCAGGCACAGAGCCTGAGAATCGTGCCGGTGTTCTGAGGGATGTCGGGCTGGAAAAGCGCTATCTGCATCGCGGCTGACGGGTTGGTTGCAGGGCGGAAATGTCTCAATAAAACATCGCCTGCCCGGGAATTCGTGCATGGCACGCTCCCGCGCCGATAGCGGGCTTGCGCTCGCCCGGCAAGGGTGCCAATAGAACGATTCTGGACTGCTGTTTCGCCTGTTTAGAGGCGAATGAGCGAAGTTCTGCCGCCGCGGGGGGCCGCGGGCGCCGGCAGCCTTTCCGGGGACCTCATGGGTGCCCCTTGGAGCGGTTCTGCCGGCTGCGTAAGAAGAAAGGGTTGGAATCGTGACGACAGCGTCTTCGGCGGACCATCCGACACGCCGTGATTTCTTATTCGTTGCAACCGGGGCAGCTGCAGCAGTAGGGGGCGCGGCTGCGCTCTGGCCCTTCATCTCCCAAATGAATCCTGACGCGTCGACCATCGCCGCCGGTGCGCCGATCGAGGTCGATCTCAGCCCGGTCGCCGAGGGCCAGGACATCAAGGTGTTCTGGCGTGGCAAGCCGATCTACATCAGCCACCGCACCAAGAAGCAGATCGACGAGGCGCGCGGCGTCAACGTGGCGAGCCTGCCCGATCCGGAGACCGACGAGGCCCGGGTCAAGTCGGGCCACGAGCAATGGCTGGTCGTGATCGGCATCTGCACCCATCTCGGCTGCATCCCGATCGCCCATGAAGGCAATTACGACGGGTTCTTCTGCCCCTGCCATGGTTCGCAGTACGATTCGTCCGGCCGCATCCGCCAGGGGCCCGCGCCCGCGAACCTGCCTGTGCCGCCGTACCAGTTCGTTTCCGACACCAAAATCCAGATCGGCTGAGCTTCGGATCTTCATCCGAAGCTTCGCGCCGTCTCGTCGTATTATTTCCTCAGGATCGCATCATGAGCGGACCATCCGACTACCAGCCGAGCAATCCGGCCCTGCAATGGATCGAGCGGCGCCTGCCGATCCTCGGCCTCATGCACTCCTCCTTCGTCGTCTATCCCACCCCGCGTAACCTGAACTATTGGTGGACCTTCGGCGCCATCCTCTCCTTCATGCTGGGGATGCAGATCCTGACTGGCGTGATCCTGGCGATGCACTATACGCCGCATGCCGATCTCGCCTTCAAGTCGGTCGAGCTGATCGTTCGTGACGTGAACTACGGCTGGCTGCTGCGCAACATGCACGCCTGCGGCGCGTCGATGTTCTTCTTCGCGGTCTACGTCCACATGCTGCGCGGCCTCTATTACGGCTCCTACAAGGAGCCGCGCGAGGTGCTGTGGATCCTCGGCGTCATCATCTACCTCCTGATGATGGCGACCGGCTTCATGGGCTATGTGCTCCCCTGGGGCCAGATGAGCTTCTGGGGCGCCACCGTCATCACCAATCTGTTCTCCGCCATTCCCTATTTCGGCGAGAGCATTGTGACGCTGCTCTGGGGCGGCTATTCGGTCGGCAACCCGACGCTGAACCGCTTCTTCTCGCTGCACTATCTGCTGCCGTTCCTGATCGCGGGCGTCGTCGTGCTCCACGTCTGGGCGCTGCACGTTGCCGGCCAGAACAATCCTGACGGCGTCGAGCCGAAGACGGAAAAGGACACGGTGCCGTTCACGCCGCATGCGACCATCAAGGACGGTTTCGGCGTTGCCTGCTTCCTGCTGCTCTACGCCTGGTTCATCTTCTACATGCCGAACTATCTCGGCGACGCCGACAACTACATTCCGGCGAACCCGGGCGTGACGCCGCCGCACATCGTGCCGGAATGGTATTACCTGCCGTTCTACGCGATCCTGCGCTCGATCCCGAACAAGCTCGCGGGCGTCATCGGGATGTTCTCGGCGATCATCGTGCTGTGCTTCCTGCCCTGGCTCGACGCTGCCAGGACCAGGTCGTCGAAGTACCGCCCGCTGGCCAAGCAGTTCTTCTGGATATTCGTCGTGGTCTGCATCCTGCTCGGCTATCTCGGCGCGCAGCCGCCGGAAGGCATCTACGTGATCGCCGGCCGGGTCCTGACGGTCTGCTACTTCGCTTACTTCCTGATCGTGCTTCCGCTGCTCTCGCGTATCGAGAAGCCGCGGCCGGTGCCGAACTCGATCTCGGAGGCGATTCTCGCCAAGAGCGGCAAGGCCGTCGCCTCCGTCGCGATCGCGCTCGTCGCCGCCGGCGCGCTGTTCCTCGGCAGCCTGCAGGACGCCCGCGCCTCCGAAGGCAGCGACAAGCCGCCGGGCAACAAATGGTCGTTCTCCGGTCCCTTCGGCAAGTTCGACCGGGGCGCGCTGCAGCGCGGCCTGAAGGTCTACAAGGAAGTCTGCGCCAGCTGCCACGGCCTGTCCTACGTCGCCTTCCGCAACCTCGCCGAAGCCGGCGGCCCCGGCTATTCCGTGGCGCAGGCGGCGGCGTTCGCGTCCGAGTACAAGGTCAAGGACGGCCCGAACGATGCGGGTGACATGTTCGAGCGCCCCGGCCGGCCGGCCGACTATTTCCCCTCGCCATTCCCGAACGAGCAGGCGGCCCGTGCGGCGAACGGCGGTGCGGCGCCGCCCGATCTGTCGCTGATCACCAAGGCGCGCTCCTATGGCCGCGGCTTCCCCTGGTTCATCTTCGACTTCTTCACCCAGTACCAGGAGCAGGGCCCAGACTACGTCTCGGCGGTGCTTCAGGGATTTGACGATCACGTCCCCGAGGGTGTGACGATCCCGGAAGGCTCGTACTACAACAAGTACTTCCCAGGCCACGCCATCAAGATGCCGAAGCCGCTCAGCGACGGCCAGGTGACCTATGACGACGGCTCGCCGACCACGGTCGCGCAGTACTCCAAGGACGTCACCACGTTCCTGATGTGGACGGCCGAGCCGCACATGGAAGCGCGCAAGCGCCTCGGATTCCAGGTGTTCGTGTTCCTGATCCTGTTCGCGGGCCTGATGTACTTCACCAAGAAAAAGGTCTGGGCCGACTCGCACTGAGCGGGCGCCTGACGCGACGAAAAATGAAAAAGCCCCCGCAAGGGGGCTTTTTTGTCGCCGTCATTCCGGGGCGATGCGCAGCATCGAGCCCGGAATCCATTCAGCGACCGACTCTGCCGCCCGATGGATTCCGGGTTCGCGCTATCGCGCGCCCCGGAATGACGACAGTGTGGATTGCGCCGCGTGCCCGCACCGGCGAAGATACCGCCAATCGCTCCCCAGAAACTCATCGGAGGACACCATGGGAACCGCCATCACCTTCAAACGTCCCGACGGCAAGGACGCCTCGGGCTATCTCGCCAACGCGGCGCGCGGCAATGCGCCCGGTGTCGTCGTGATCCAGGAATGGTGGGGCCTGTCGGATCAGATCAAGGGCCTGTGCGATCGCTTTGCGCTGGCCGGCTTCGATGCGCTGGCGCCCGACCTCTACAAGGGTAAGGTGGTGCCGTATCACGACACGGACAGCGCCAACAAGGAAATGAACTCGCTCGACTTCATGGACGCCACCACGCAGACCGTGCGTGGCGCCGCGCAATATCTGTCGCGCAACGGCGCCAAGGTCGGGCTGACCGGCTTCTGCCTCGGCGGCGCCGTCACCATCATCGGATCGGTGCATGTGCCCGAGCTCGCCGCCGGCGTCGTGTTCTACGGCATCCCGCCGGAGCAGGCCGCCAAGCCCGCCGACGTCAAGATTCCGCTGCAGGCCCATTTCGCCAACAAGGACGATTGGTGCACGCCGGAGCTGGTGGGCGGCTTCGAGAAGGCCATGAAGGCCGCCGGCAAGTCGCTGGAGCTGTTCCGCTATGATGCCGAGCATGCCTTCGTCAACGAGCAGCGCCAGGCCGTGCACGACCGTGAGGCCGCCGAGCTCGCCTGGGGGAGGGCGACGGAGTTTTTCAGGAAGCATCTCGGGTGATGCTGGAACGGCCGAGCAGGAGCAGCGAGCGCATGCCCATTCCGTCTGTCGCCCGCCGATCGCTTGATCCCATCGCTCGGTCGGTACTTGCTGCTGGCGCGCTGATGCTGATGCTAGCTCAGGCGCCGGCACAGCAAGCCTTCGTCACGCTGAATGGCGATCTCAAGAAAGAGGCCTGGTGGGTCATCGCTGAATTCCATCCGTTCACAGCTGAGGTTCGCGGCATCCCCGCGAACCAGATCCGCAAGAGCTGGTGCAAGGCGACGGAATTTCGCAAGGACCTGATCCCCAAAGAGCTGCTGTTCGAGAATGGTGGCGACGTGATGAAGGTGGCCGACATGTCCTTTGCCGTCGAGGGGCGGTTCGACGGCTCCGCCTCGAAGCAAATCGCTGTGGTCGGTGTGTTTCAGGAGTGTGCCGGCCCAAAGGGCAGGTTCATGCTGATCCTCGATCAGCCGGACGGCGAGCAGCCGAAGGTGCGCTTTGTCGACGCTGTACGTACCAACCGCCAGTTCGCGGCTCTTTCGACGGACAAGCGCGGCAAGCTCGTCCTTTGGGGGTGCATGGAATGCGACGGCTATTCTGTCCTCAAATGGGATCGGAAGAAGAGCAGGTTCGGCTGGGAGCCTGACCCTCTCGAGCAATAGTCCGAAGCCGACCCTCGCAGATGGCGGCCCTTGACGCCGCCCCCCGGCCATGGTGAGTATCCGCCCCATGAGCACCGCAGCCCGCCCAGCCCGTCTTTGGTGGCGCACCTCCTAAAGAGGTGGCCGGTGCGATTTTCCTTTCCCAAATCGTCTGAGGTCGCCTGCACAGTGCGGCGGCCTTTTCGTTTGTCCTGTGTGGCGTTCCCTCGGCAAGTTTCGTAAGAGGACCACATGAACAGGACAGTCTTTGCCCTCCCGGCCAGAAGTGAGTACGCGACCCGCGCGGGTCTGGCGATCACGCGCGTGGCGGAGCAGTTTACCGGCGGGGCCAACAGGCTCGACGACCTGATCAACCTGCTCGACCGCCGCCGCGGTGTGGTGCTCTCCTCGGGCACGACCGTGCCGGGCCGCTACGAGAGCTTTGACCTCGGCTTTTCCGATCCGCCGCTCAAGCTCGAGACCACGGGCGTCAGTTTCAAGCTCGAAGCGCTCAACGCGCGCGGAGAGGTGCTGATCGCGTTCCTCGGCGACGTCCTGCGCGAGCCCTGCGTCGTGATCTCCGAGACGACGACGACGCGCCTTGCGGGCCACATCGTCCGTGGCGAGGCGCCCGTCGAGGAAGACCAGCGCACGCGGCGCGCCAGCGTGATGTCGCTGGTGCGCGACATCATCGCCGCCTTCTCCGCCAATGACGACGGACTGCTCGGCCTGTTCGGCGCCTTCGCCTACGACCTCGTGTTCCAGATCGAGGACCTCGTGCAGAAGCGCCCGCGCGAGCAGGACCAGCGCGACATCGTGCTGTACGTGCCCGATCGCCTGCTGGCCTATGACCGCGCCACCGGGCGTGGCGTGGTGCTCTCTTACGACTTCGCCTGGAAGGGCAAATCCACCGCTGGCCTGCCGCGCGAGACTGCGGAGAGCCCCTATCTGAAGACGCCGCGCCAGGGCTTTGCCGATCACGCGCCCGGCGAATATCAGGCCACCGTCGAGACCGCGCGCGCCGCGTTCGCCCGCGGCGATCTGTTCGAAGCCGTGCCGGGCCAGCTGTTCGCCGAGCCCTGCGATCGTTCGCCGGCCGAAGTGTTTCAGCGGCTCTGCATCATCAATCCGTCGCCCTATGGCGCGCTGATGAATCTCGGCGAGGGCGAGTTTCTCGTCTCGGCTTCTCCGGAAATGTTCGTGCGCTCGGACGGTCGCCGCGTCGAGACCTGCCCGATCTCGGGCACGATCGCGCGCGGCAGCGACGCGATCGGCGATGCCGAGCAGATCCGCCAGCTCCTGAACTCGGAGAAGGACGAGTTCGAGCTCAACATGTGCACCGACGTCGACCGCAACGACAAGGCGCGCGTGTGCGTGCCTGGCACCATCAAGGTGCTGGCGCGGCGGCAGATCGAGACCTACTCAAAACTGTTTCACACCGTTGACCATGTCGAGGGCATGCTGCGCCCCGGCTTCGACGCGCTCGATGCCTTCCTCACCCACGCCTGGGCGGTGACTGTCACCGGCGCGCCAAAGCTCTGGGCGATGCAGTTCGTCGAGGATCACGAGCGCTCGCCGCGGCGCTGGTATGCCGGCGCGATCGGCGCCGTGAACTTCGACGGCAGCATCAACACCGGCCTCACCATCCGCACCATCCGCATGAAGGATGGTCTCGCCGAAGTGCGCGTCGGCGCCACCTGCCTGTTCGATTCCGATCCGGCTGCCGAAGACCGCGAATGCCAGGTCAAGGCCGCCGCCCTGTTCCAGGCGCTGCGCGGCGATCCGCCGAAGCCGCTCTCGACCTTCGCGCCCGATGCGACCGGCTCGGGCAAGCGGGTGCTGCTGATCGACCACGACGACAGCTTCGTGCACATGCTGGCCGATTATTTCCGCCAGGTCGGCGCCGAGGTCACCGTGGTCCGCTACGTGCACGCGCTCGACATGCTCAAGCAGCGGACGTGGGACTTGCTGGTGCTGTCGCCCGGTCCCGGGCGTCCCGAGGACTTCGGAATCAAGACAACGATCGATGCTGCGCTCGAGAAGAAGCTGCCGGTGTTCGGCGTCTGCTTGGGCGTACAGGCGATCGGCGAATATTTCGGCGGCGAGCTCGGCCAGCTCACCCATCCCGCCCATGGCCGCCCCTCGCGGGTGCAGGTGCGGGGCGGGCGCCTGATGCGCAACCTGCCGAACGAGATCGTCATCGGCCGCTATCACTCGCTGTTCGTCGAGCGCGACAGCATGCCGGAGGTTCTGGCCGTCACCGCCAGCACCGAGGACGGCGTCGCCATGGCGCTGGAGCACAAGACCCTGCCGGTCGCCGGCGTGCAATTCCACCCGGAATCGCTGATGTCGCTCGGCAACGAGGTGGGTTTGAAGATTGTCGAGAACGCGTTCCGGCTGGATGCGCCGGGCAATTGAGAGGCACGAATGACCTTTGACCACGACATCAAGGCGAGCGTCCGCACCATTCCCGACTATCCCAAGCCGGGGATCATGTTCCGCGACATCACGACTTTGCTCGCGGACGCGCGTGCGTTCCGCCGCGCGGTCGACGAGCTCGTCAATCCCTGGGCCGGCAACAAGATCGACAAGGTCGCCGGCATGGAGGCAAGGGGCTTCATCATCGGCGGCGCGGTGGCGCACCAGCTCTCTGCGGGCTTCGTGCCGATCCGGAAGAAAGGCAAGCTGCCGCACACCACCGTGCGCATCGCCTATTCGCTCGAATACGGCATCGACGAGATGGAGATGCATGTCGACGCGATCGCGCCCGGGGAGCGCGTGATCCTGGTCGACGACCTCATTGCCACCGGTGGCACCGCGGAGGGCGCGGTGAAGCTGCTGCGCCAGATCGGCGCCAACGTTGTCGCCGCCTGCTTCATCATCGATCTGCCCGAGCTCGGCGGCGCCGCCAAGCTGCGTGCCATGGACGTGCCGGTGCGCACGCTGATGACGTTCGAAGGGCATTGAGCCACCGCCGGGGCGGTCAGATCGCCTCGGCCTTCAGTTCGTCCCGCCAATGCAGCAGGCGCTCCTTGAGGAGCGCGTTCCTGACATAGGCGCTCTCCTCGTCCTCCAGACGCTCGCATTCGCCGAAGCTCAAGCCGGCCTCGCCCTGCGTATTCCAGGTCGCCTGCAGGCTGCTGCAGGTGTGGCTGCCCTGGCGCAGCGAGAACCAGATGCGGTTCTGGATCGTCTCCAGGTTCGGCGCCTGACCAACCCAGGCCTGCCCCGACGCCGCGCAGCGCACGACGTAGATGCCGGCAATGGTCTTGCGCTCCTTGTAGGCGGTGATTGCTGCTTTCCGGTCGATGGTCACGGGTGACGGGCCTTGCTGAGGAGAGATCGATGCCCGCCTCACTATGCCGGCTTCAGTCCATAGTCAATATTATCCGGGTATAAATATTCAGGACCGCTGCAGGATCAGGCTGAGCTCGAGCTCGCGGAAGGCGAGGTAATTGCGTCGGGTCCATTGGTGCAGCTCGGTGGACGAATCCTTTTCCTGGCGCAGGTAGCGGGTGAAGGAGAAGTTGAGCCGGTCGACATAGGTCTTGAGGAAGCCGGGCAGTGCGGGGAGGCGAAACAACCGGCCGCCGGCCATCGCAGCCGGCAGCTCGCCGCGCACGACGAATTCGTTGTCCACCGTGATCAGGTTCATGCGCGGGATCTGCCCGCGCAGCATCTCATGGGCGCGCGCCGAGACGCGGTCGGTATCGGCGATGAACAGGATCTGGGGCGCGACATGGCGGCGCGCCGCTTCCTTGAGCAGGCCGATCTCGTCGGTCATCTTGAAAAACTCGTCGAAGGCATGGAAGCCGAGGTCGATCACCTTGGCGAGTCCGTCGTCGACGATGACGCGGTCCATCAGCTGCATCTTGCCGAAGGTGTCGATCACGTCGGCGGTCTCGGTGATCCCAGGCAGATAGTCGAGCAGCGAGGGCTCTTTCAGATTGACGTCGAAGGCCGCGACATTGCCGTTCTTGAGCAGCAGGAATTCGCTCAAAAGCCGCGCCAGCAGGGTCTTGCCGACCTGCGGGCGGGGCGAGCAGATGATGTAGACGGGCGTTGCGGGCATCGACAGCTATATCCGTCGAACTTGGCGACCAATCCAGCCGTATCAGCCCGCACTTCGCAACTATTTTTCGCTGTTGCGGGTGACGGACTTCGACCCCACGATGTCGGTCAGGCGGATGCGGTCGAACTCGCTCCAGACGTTGGCCAGCCAGTGCCGGACATAGCCGCGCAGCACGAAGGAGTAGTTCGCGGCCTCGTCGTTGATGCCCTTGTTGGCGACGAATTTCAGGAATGGAACGGAGGAGACTTCGACCTGCTCATAGGCCATTTCGTTGAGCTTGGGGATGGTCAGCTCGGTGGCGTCCTTGATGCGGTGGAAGTAGGAATTGTAGGTCGCCTGGTCCCACTGGAAGAACTGGGTGTCGTTGATGAAGTTCTTCACCAGGAAATATTTCGCACCGGTCATGAAGCCCGCGGTCTCGGCGATCTCGTCCAGCGAGGCGATCGAGGGGCCGAGGATGTGGAACACCGCGAAGGTGATCTGGCCGGCCTTGGCCGCGTCGAGGAAACCGATATCGCGGAGCGAGGCCAGCGCCGGCGAGAGCAGGCCGGCGCGGACGTCGATCACGGTCACCGACGGGCTCGTCGCGTTGAGCGTATCGAAGATCTTCATCTGATCGGCCGTCGTCGTCATATCGACGATCTCGGTGATATCAGGGTGGAAGCGCTTCAGGGTTCCGCGCGGGGACTCCGTGTCGAAGGCGCGTGTCGGCACGTTGTTGGCTGAGAAATAATCGAGCAGGGTGCGCGACACCGTGGTCTTGCCGACCCCGCCCTTGTCCGCGCCCACCACAACCACTGCCGGCTTTGCCATTGCTGTCCCCTAACGCGCGCCCCCGACCGCGAGATCGCGATCGGCCGGGCCCCAAATCGATGTCCCACAGGACGTCCCGAGTCTGCTGTTGGGCGCGAACATGGCAGAAACAAGGGAGAATTCAATTCCTCGGCATGTCGATAGGGCAATTCCCGAAGTTTTTCCCAATCGCCGCGAAACCCGCCACGAACCGCGGCCAAATGCGAGGCTCAGTGCCGGCCCCAGGGACCCATGGGGTTTCCCGCGGGGTTGCCTATCGGGGCTGCGGAAGGGCTTGGCGCGGGCACGGGCGGCGGACTGGCCGTGCTGCTTGCATCGTCCCACGGGCCATGCGGCGACGGCGCTGGGCCGTCCCGTGGTGTGGCTTGCGCCTCGGGTTGGTCCGCCTCGGGCTGCTCCGGCTCTTCGGCGAGGTCCGGCAGCGGGCCGGGGTCGTGGCCGCCGGCAAACTTGACCAGGGCATCGACCCGCGACTGCACCGAGGGGTGGGTTGCGAACAGATCGGCAAAGCCCTCGCGAGGATTGTCGACGCAGAGCTCCATCACCGCCGAGGTCGCGCCGGGAAGCTCGCCGCGATTCTCGATCTTGCGCAGCGCCGAGATCATGGCGTCGGGATCCTTCGTCAGCTCGACCGAGCCGGCGTCGGCGAGATATTCGCGCGACCGCGACAGAGCGAGCTTGACCACCTGGGACAGCAGCCAGGCCACCACGATCAGCACGATGGCGATGATGATCACGATCACCGCACCGCCGCCGGAACTCTTGCTGTCGCTCGACGACGAGGACGACCGCGACGACGAGGAGGAGCCCGAGGACCACGAGCCGCCGGAGCCGGAGCTCCAGCTGAAATTCGTGAACAGGCGGAAGAACAATTCGCCGAAGAAGCCGACCACGCCGGCGATGATGACGGCGACCACCATCAGCTGCACGTCGCCGTTCTTGATGTGGGTCAGCTCGTGGCCGAGCACCGCCTCGATCTCCTTGTCGTCGAGGGCATCGAGGAGACCTGTGGTGACGGTGATGGAATATTGCCGGGGATTGAGGCCGGTCGCGAACGCGTTCAGCGCCGGGCTCTCCATGATCTTCAGCTTCGGCATGGTGATGCCGCGCGAGATGCAGAGGTTTTCGAGCAGATTGTAGAGCCGCGGCTGTTCCTGCCTTGTGACGTCGTGTCCGCCGGTCACCGCATCGATCATCGACTGGTGGAAGAAATAGGCGATCACGATCCAGACCGCCGCCACGACCGTCGCAACGGGCGCGGCGACCTTCAGGTCCTGAAGGGCATGGCTCAGATAATAGGCGACCGTGCCGTTGCCGTTGATGACGACCTCGGCGACCAGCGCGCCGGCATAGACCAGCACGTAGACCAGCGCGAACAGGCCGGCGAGCAGCAGCATCGAACGAAACTTGTTCGAGGCGATGTGCGTGTAGAGACCGTACGCGGCCATGGCTGCTTCCGTTTAATCACCGTCATTTCGGGGCGGGCCGGAGGCCCGAACCCGGAATCCAGAGATTGGTGATCTCGATGAGATTCCGGGTTCGATGCTGCGCATCGCCCCGGAATGACAGCATCTGTTGTGCAAGCTCAGATCAGAACTTCACCTGCGGCGCAGCCTCGACCTCGGTACGGCTCGCGCCGAGATCGAAGAAGTCCTTTTTGGTGAAGCCGAACATGCCGGCGAACAAGGCCGCAGGCAGCTGCTGGATGCCGGTGTTGTATTCCTGGACCGCGTTGTTGAAGAAGCGGCGGCTCGCCGCGATCTTGTTCTCGAGGTCGGAGAGCTCGGATGCGAGCTGCTGGAAATTGGCATTGGCCTTGAGGTCGGGATAGGCCTCCGACAGCGCGATCAGCCGGCCGAGCGCGCCGGAGAGCTGGTTCTCGGCCGCGGATACCTGCGAAGGACCTTGCGCCGACATCGCCGAATTGCGCGCCTTGATGACGTCGTCCAGCGTGCCGCGCTCATGCGAGGCATAGCCCTTCACGGTCTCGACCAGGTTCGGAACGAGGTCGTGGCGCTGCTTGAGCTGCACGTCGATGTCGGCAAAGGCCTGGCCGACGCGCTGGCTGAGCGCCACAAGGCGGTTGTAGGCGCTGAAGGCGAACAGCGCGAGAACGACGATGACGCCGAGAACGATCCAGCCGGTCGACATGGAGAACTCCTGAAGGGGGAAGAAGGCGGGCTAGGTTAGACCAGATTGGCGCAGGACGAGAGCCCCGGCGCAGAGGAAAGGTAAGACTTGGTCGGATCGGGCGCCATCCGCGTTCAAGGCAAAAGCGGTGAACGGGCGTTAACTTTCGGACAGGACGGCATCGCCCCAGCGCCAGCGGCGGGCACTTGCGTAAGCGGTCTTGTCGCGGCGGGGGACTTTGGCGAGCTCGACGCTTTGCTCAGTGCAGAGCTTCGCCGTGATCTCGGCCTTGCCGACATCCGGCGGCGCCAGCACGCGGGCGGCGCGCGTCGCCGGCGGCGTGCGGGTCAGGGCGACGTAGATGAAGCGCTCGTCCTCGAACGGCACCTCGGCGCCCTTGATCTGCCGGTGCGCCTGCGAGCGCGGCAGGCGCTGGTTGAAATGGCACCAGTCGGGCGCGATGAGCGGGCAAGGCTTGTCGTGCGGGCAGGGTGCGGCGACGTAGGCGCCAGCCGCGACCAGCTGTTGGCGCAGCGCGAGGATGCGGGCGTAGCCGGCGGGCGTGCCGGGCTCGATCACGAGCAGCGCCTGGCGGGCTTTGGCCCACATCGCTGCCGCGAGCTTGCGTTGGTCGGCCTCGCCGAGTTCGCCGATGATGTAGCTGGCGACGACAAGATCGGCTTGCGAGACTTCAGTGAGGTTGCCGCCGGCATCGCCCGGCAGATAACGGCACTCCGCCAATCGCGAGCTGTCGCGCGCCAGTTCGAGCGCGAGCCGGCTCAGCGTGGCGTTGGCGTCGAGCAGGGTAAAGTCCTGCAATGAAGGAAAGGCTTCGGCCGCGGCCCAGCTGGCGGTGCCCGGCCCTGCGCCGACGTCGAGCAGCGTTTCCGGAGCGAGGCTTGGCGCGATCTCCGTCAGCGCGTTCAGGCTCGCGGCGACCGCCGCGTAGGTCGCGGGCATCCGCGCGAGCGCATAGGCGAGGGCATCAGCCTCGGACTTGATCGTGCCGGAGGTGCCGCCGGCGCGGTAAGTCGTCGAGATTTTCTGCGAGCGCTGTGCCGCGTCGGTGCGGGAGAAGCCCTGCAGCTTGCCGTCGAGGGCTGCTTTCAGTTCGGCGGGGAGGGTGGGGGAGATCATCTTTGCCCACCGTCATCCCGGGGCGCGACGCAGTCGCGAACCCGGGAGTTCGAGATTGTTGTGCGAGATTCCGGGTTCTCGCTTCGCGAGCCCCGGAATGACGCGAGCCGTCTCACGCCACGTTCTGGTCGAGAATGTCCACAGCCTCTGACAGGCTGACCGACACCAGCTGCGACACGCCGCGCTCGGCCATGGTGACGCCGAACAATCGGTTCATCCGCGCCATGGTGATCGGGTTGTGGGTGATGATGATGAAGCGCGTGTCGGTCGAGCCGGTCATCTCGTGCAGCAGGTTGCAGTACCGTTCGACGTTGTGGTCGTCGAGCGGCGCGTCGACTTCGTCCAGCACGCAGATCGGAGAGGGGTTGGTCAGGAACACCGCGAAGATCAGCGCCATCGCGGTCAGCGCCTGCTCGCCGCCCGACAGCAGCGACAGAGTCTGCGGCTTCTTGCCCGGCGGCTTTGCGATGATCTCGAGGCCGGCTTCGAGCGGGTCGTCGCTCTCGATCAGATGCAGCGCGGCTTCGCCGCCGCCGAACAGCTCGACGAACAGGCGCTTGAAGTGGTTGTTGACGACCTCGAACGAGGTCAGGAGGCGCTCGCGCGCTTCCTTGTTGAGGCTCTGGATGCCCTGGCGCAGCCGCTTGATGGCTTCGACGAGGTCGTCGCGCTCGGTGACGAGGCCCGTGTGCTGGGTCTCGACCTCGCGCAGCTCTTCTTCAGCGCGGAGGTTGACGGCGCCGAGGCGCTCGCGGTCGCGGCGCATTTTTTCGAGGTCTTCCTCGATGTCGTGCAGCGGCGGCAGCTCCGCGCCCGGCTCGAGCTCGGCAAGGCCGGCAACGGCCTGCGGCTCGACCTCCAGCATGTCGCGGATCTCGCGCTCGATGTCCTCGAGCCGGCGGCGGGCGCCTTCCATGCGTTCCTCGGCGCGGGCGGTGGCCTCGCGCGAGCTGGACAGCGCCTCCAGCGTCAGCTTGGCGACGCGGTCGGTTTCCGCCATCGCGCTTTCCGCGGTGGCGAGCGCGTCGGCAGCCATGCGGCGGTCGTTCTCGGCGTATTCGATCTCGGTGATCAGCGCGCTGCGCTTCTCGGCGAACACCTGCGGCGCGTTTTCCAGCTCGCTGCGCTCGATCGTCAGCTCGGCGATGCGGGCCTGGATGGTGTCGATGTGGGAGGCCGCGCTCTCCTTGCGGTTCGCCCACTCGGTGCGCTCGGCGAGGATCGCCTGCACGCGGCGGTCGGCAAGCTCGGCCTCGCGGGCCAGCGCCTGCGCTTCGGCACGGACCTGGGCGGCCATGCGGCGATGGGCTTCGATGTCGCTGCGAACGGCGGCGAGACGGGTCTCGGTGTCCTCGCTCGACGGCAGCTCGCTGATGCCGGCCTCGGCATATTCATAGGCAGCTTCGGCCTCGGCGCGGTCGGCGGCGAGGCGGCTGTGCGCTTCGGACAGCGTCGCCTTGCGCGCGGCATGGCGGCTGATCTCGCGCTCGGCATTGGCGTGGCGCTCGCGCGCGACGTTCAGCTCGCGCTGCGCGGCGCGCCAGGCTTCGCGGCTGGCACCTTCGGTGCTGGCCGCCATCTGCAACTCGGACTCGGCGTTCTCCAGCGCCTGACGCTTGATCTGCGCGTCGATGCGGGCCTGCTCCAGCTCGTTCTCGATGTCGACGAGGCGGGCGCGCTCGGCGAGGCGGCGGGCAGCGCCGGTCGGGGCGTGCGCGGCGGCGACGAAGCCGTCCCAGCGCCAGACGTCGCCCTCGGGCGAAACCAGACGCTGGCCGGTCTTGAGCTGCGAGACCAGCTCGGCACCGCGCTCGCGCGGCACCACGCCGATCTGGGCCAGACGGCGGGTCAGCTCGGCCGGGGCCTGAACGTGGCTCGCGAGCGGCTCGACGCCTTCGGGCAGGGCCGGATCGTCTTCGGTGTGGCCGACATTGGTCCAGCGCATCGGCGCCGACGGATCGATCGGCGCATCGAGGTCGTCGCCGAGCGCGGCGCCGATCGCCTTCTCAAAGCCCTTGTCGACGGTGATGCCGTCGATGATCGGCGGCCACAGATTCTTGGTCTCGCCGTTGAGGATCTTGGAGATGGTGCGCGCCTCGGTTTCGAGCCGCTGCGCGCGCTTGTCAGCCTCGACCAGCGGCGAGCGCGACGATTCCAGCGTCTGGCGCGCCGCGACGTGGGCGGCTTCGCTGGCCTGTGCCGCGGCCTCCGAAGCCGCGAGCGTCTCTTCCGCGGTTTCGACCAGAGCGGTCAGTTCGTCGAGGTCGCCGAAGCCGCCGGTCGCCTCGGTGAGCTTCTGCTCTTCCGCGGCGACATTGGCGATCTCCTGGTCGAGCCGGGCGAGCTTGTCGCGATGGGTGCGGACGTTGGCCTCGAGCTGGTTGCGCTTGGCGGTGAGGTCGGCGAGCGCGGTGGTGAGCTCGGCGAATTGCTGCTCGGTCTCGGTCAGCACCGCCTCGGCTTCGGCGACGCGCTCGTCGACGCCGGAGCGCTTCTCGACGCGCGACTTGATCTCTTCCTTCAGCTCGGCATCTTCGGCGTCGAGCCGCTGCAGCGCGACGTCGGCGTCCATGGTTTGTTGCTGGGCACGGGAGATGTCGCCCTCGAACTGGGCGAGGCGACGCTCGAGCTCGGCGACGCGCTCCTTGGCGCGCTCTTCCTCGCGGTCGAGCAGCTCGCGGGCATTGGTCAGGCGCTGCAGGCCTGCCGCGGCGCGTGCTTCGGCGTCGCGCAGCGCCGGCATTTCGGCGGCGCGGATCGCCTGGATGCGGGCGGCTTCGGCCTGGTGCTGGGTGCGCTCGGCCATCTCGCGCACGGCGAGGTCATGGGTCTGGCCGGATTCGTTGACGTCGGCATGAGCGCCGATCCAGCGCAGATGGAACAGGGTGGCTTCGGCCTTGCGGACCTTGGCGGCAACCTCGCGGTAGCGCACGGCCTGGCGGGCCTGCTTCTTCAGGCCTTCCATCTGACCGCCGAGCTGGCCGATCACGTCCTCGACGCGGGTGAGGTTGGTTTCGGCGGCCTTCAGCCGCAGCTCGGCCTCGTGGCGGCGGGCATGCAGGCCGGCAACGCCGGCGGCGTCTTCCAGCACGCGGCGGCGCTGCTCGGGCTTGGCCTGGATGATCTCGCCGATCTTGCCCTGGTGGACGAGCGCGGGCGAACGCGCACCGGTGGCGGCGTCGGCGAACAGGATCTGCACGTCGCGCGCGCGCACGTCGCGGCCGTTGATGCGATAGACCGAGCCCGCTTCGCGCTCGATGCGGCGGGAGATTTCGAGCAGCTGGCTGTCGTTCATCGCCGCGGGCGCGGTGCGATCGGCATTGTCGATCGTCATCGTCACTTCGGCGTGGTTGCGCGCGGGACGGTTGCCGGAGCCGGCGAAGATCACCGCGTCCATGTCGGCGGCGCGCAGCGATTTGTACGAGGTTTCACCCATCGCCCAGCGCAGCGCTTCGACGAGATTCGACTTGCCGCAGCCGTTGGGGCCGACCACGCCGGTCAGGCCGGGCTCGATGACGAAGTCCGTGGGCTCGACGAAGGACTTGAAGCCGTGAAGTCGCAGGCGGGTGATTTTCATAAGCACGCATCTCTGTTGGCAGGCGCGAATCCCCCTGCCGGGACAATACCATGGAAGGCAGTGTCGCTATCCGGGGCGAGTCGCGCGAGGCGCCTCATGCGGCTGGACAATGGCCGCGGTGCGCCGCGAGGGCAACCGGCGAAAGCCGCTTTTCCCAAGGGATTTATGCCGGGAAAGATACGGCTTTCGAGATGCGAATCAGGATCTTGACGAGCGAATCAGCTCTTCAGCAGCGGATTGATCTTCTTGGCGAACTCCTCGAACGAGGCCTCGCCCTTGATCTTCTCGCCGTTGATGAAGAAGGTCGGCGTCGAATCCACCTTGAGCACGTCGCTGGCGTATTTCTGGTCGGCGGCGATCTTGTCGAGCAGCGCCTGGTCCTTCAGGCAGGCCTCGACCTGCTGCTGGGTGAGGCCGGCCTGCTTGCCGATCCGCGTCAGGGTTTCCGTGGTGTTCTTCACCACCCAGTCGTTCTGCTGGCGGAACAGCATGTCGGTGACGGCGAAGTATTTCGGCCCATCGCCATTGGCGATGCAGCGCGACAGCATCGAGCCGGCGGCGGCTTTGATGTCGAGCGGAAACTCGCGGAAGATGTAACGCACCTTGCCGGTGTCGATGTATTCCTTCTTGATCTTGGGGAACACCTGCTCGTTGAAGGCGGCGCAGTGCGGGCAAGTCATCGAGGCGTATTCGGTGATGGTGACGGCGGCATCGTTCGGGCCGAGCGCCATGTCGGGCAGCGACACCGGCTTGGCGACGTCGGCGGCGGACTGCGCCGCGGCCTCCGAGATGAACCGCAGCGGCGAGAACCCGGCGAGCGCGGCAAGCCCGGTCAGCGACAGCATCGTGGTGAAGGCGCGGCGGGTGATGATCAAGGTCGGCTCCCGGATTGGTGTGGTCTTGCCCCAAGGACTTATGGCGGTTCCCGTTCGGGCGGCCTGTCGCTAGCTCGAAACGTCGATTGAGGCAATGGCGCGCGGCCGGGACAGGTCCAGATTGGCTGCGAAATAAGGCTCAATTTCGCTTGATGGCGGCCCCAAGTCGGGCCAGCGCCGTCTTCAGGTCTTCATCTTCGATGGCCCCGAGGCTCTCCGCCACCTTGGCGACGCTCTTGGGGTCCGGCGGGGCGGGTCGCTTCCGGGCCCGGGGCCGCGACAGGGGCGCCTGGCGGAAGGCAAGCCTGCCGACCGCGCTCCAGCCGAAGAAGCGGTTGACCCGCTCCAGGATCACGTCGGCTGAGTGCTGGATCTCCAGCGCCATCGGCCCCTCGACCCGCAGCACCAGGGTCGCCGGCTCCTGCGGCTGGCCCTCCACCGGCCGCGGCCATTGCATCTTGAGCGGCTCGGCATGGGCCGCGATTTCCGGCCCGGCGATCTGCTCCCACCGCGTCACCAGCTCGCGCGCTGCAAACCCCTGCTTGGCGTAGGCCTCGGCAAAGACGTCGTTGAGCAGGATCCCGAGCGGCTTGGCGCTGACGGGGCCGGGTTTGTAGATGGGAGGAAGCTTGGCCATGGGCCCTTATAGCACTCCGGGGCGCGACCCACAGACTCCTCGAGGTGAAGAAAGACGGGGATGCCCGCGAGGAGCGCGGGCATGACGTGGAGAGATCAGGCCGATGTCGCTACAGTGTGAGCATGAGCCCCAAATCCGCGCTGAAGGCGAAATCGGAACCCCGTCAGGCGGAGACCTCGTCGCGCCCCCTCGCGCTTCTCCAATGGTACGACCGCCACCGCCGCCGACTGCCCTGGCGAGCCGCCCCCGGCGAGACGTCGGACCCCTACCGTGTCTGGCTGTCGGAGATCATGCTGCAACAGACCACGGTGAAGGCGGTCGGCCCTTACTTCGAAAAATTCGTTGCGCGCTGGCCCGATGTGACGGCGCTCGGCAACGCCTCGCAGGACGACGTGCTGCGGATGTGGGCCGGGCTCGGCTATTATTCGCGTGCGCGCAATCTCTATGCCTGCGCGGTTGCCGTGACGCGCGAGCATGGCGGCAGCTTTCCGGATACGGAGGAAGGCCTTCGCGCGCTGCCGGGGATCGGGCCGTACACGGCGGCGGCGATCGCGGCGATCGCGTTCGATCGTCACACCATGCCCGTCGACGGCAATATCGAGCGCGTGATGTCGCGCCTGTTTGCGGTCGAGGAGGAGCTGCCGCAAGCCAAGCCGCTGATCCAGCAACTGGCATCGACACTGCTTGCCAATTCACGCGCCGGCGATAGCGCGCAGGCACTGATGGACCTCGGCGCTTCGATCTGCACGCCGAAGAAGCCGGCCTGCTCGCTGTGCCCGTTCACCGAGGATTGCGCGGCGCGCCTGCAAGGCACGCAGGAGACGTTCCCGCGCAAGGCGCCGAAGAAGAGCGGAACGCTGCGGCGCGGCGCCGCTTTCGTGGTGACGCGTGGGGACGAGCTGCTGGTTCGATCGCGGCCCGAAAAAGGCCTGCTCGGCGGCATGACGGAAGTGCCAGGTTCGGACTGGCGCGCGGGACAGGAGGATTCGGCCGCGAAGCAGCAGGCGCCGGACTTGAAAGGGCTGTCGCGCTGGCAGCGCAAGGTGGGCGTGGTCACCCACGTCTTCACCCATTTTCCGCTGGAGCTGGTGGTCTACACCGCGAAGGCGAAGGCGCACACGCGGGCGCCCGCGGGCATGCGCTGGGTTCCGCTCGCGACGCTGGCCGACGAGGCGCTGCCGAACGTCATGCGCAAGGTGATTGCGCACGCGCTCGACTAAGCCCCGTCAGGCCGCGCGGGCAGCGCGCTGGTCCTCCGCCGGCATCAGGAAGGTGCGGTTGCGCCCGGTCTTCTTGGCGACATAGAGGCCCTGGTCGGCGCGCTCGATGACGTCCTGCACGTCGCGATCGTTCTCGTCGAACAGCGCAAGCCCGACCGAGACGGTAATCGGAATGACGACGTTGTCGTGGCTGACCCTCGCGCCTTCGATTGCGGTCCGGATGCGCTCGGCGAGCAGCACGGCGGTCTCCTGGTCGATCTCGCGCAGCAGCACCACGAACTCCTCGCCGCCGAAGCGGGCGGCCTTGTCGGTGGTCCGGATCGACTGGCTGACGATCTCGGCGACGTGCTTGATGGCGTCGTCGCCGGCGGCGTGGCCGTGGGTGTCGTTGATCTTCTTGAAATGGTCGATGTCGATCATCAGCGTCGCCATGTTGCGCTTGTAGCGTCGGCAGAACGCCATCGTGTCGTCGGCAATTGCGAGAAAGGAGCGGCGGTTCATCAGGCCGGTCATGAAGTCGGTGTCGGCGAGCTGGCGCAGCTTGAGCATGTCCTCCTGAAGCTGCATCGCGTTTTCGGACGCGCGCAGCTCGGCTTCCTTGGTGCGCTCCTCGGCAAGGCCGATGCGGCGAAGCAGCGAGCGCAGCGCGCGCGAGAGCCGGACGACCTCGGCGGAGCCGCTCTGCCGCGCCAGCATGGTCGGGCCATGGGCGCGTCCGATGCGATCGGCTTCCTGCGTGATGGCGATGATGGGGCCCGCGATCCGGCGCGAGACCAGCCAGGCCAGCGACAGCGCGATCAGGGCAATGACCGCGCCGATCGCCAGGATCGTCTGCGCCGACGAGATCGCGGCTGCGAGCGCCACGCTCGCCGGCTGGCTCGCGGTGACGATCCAGTTCAGCCCCTGATAGTCGCGATAGCCGCGGCCGACATGGAACGCCGTCAGCAATTGCCGCCCGTCCGCCGTTTCCTGGAAAGTGCCGTCACGGGCGTTCAGGATGTCGGAGAGCTCGTTGCCGGCATAGCGGATGGTTTCCTTCTGCCGACCGACCAGCACCATGCCGCCCTTGCTGAGGATCGAGAGCTGGGTGTCGGTATTGCCGTCATTGGCTTCGGCGTCCTTGATCAGGTTGGAAGCCCAGTTCCAGTCCAGATGTCCGCCCAGCACGCCGAGCAGCTTGCCGGAGGCGTCATGGACGGGGACCGCAATGTCGACGAAGCGATACGGCTCGTTGTCGGCGCGCTGCATCAGCAAGGAGGCGAGCAGGATGGCCTCATGGACGTCGCCGATCGCTATTCGTTCAAGGCCCTGCTTGAACCATGGCCGCGCGGCCACGGACTTGCCCTGCAGCAGGCCGCCGGTCGAGGCGACGACGTTGCCGTCGAGATCGGCAAAGCCGATCCAGGCGAAGTCGAAGGAATGCTGGAGCGCCTCGAGCGCGCTGCGCAACTCGTCGGGATTGCCCTGCCACAACCGCTGCATCGGCTGAAGCTCGGCAAACAGCTTCATTTCCTGCTGCCGCGTCGCCATGAAGCGGTCGAGCCTGCCGGAGGTGCTGGAGGCGATCCCGGCCAGGCTGCTTTCGATCAGGGCGGAGGTGTTTCTGTAGCTGATGAGCGCCGCGCCGGCGGCCAGTGTCCCGACCAGCACGATGGACATCGCGGCAACGGCTGCGGCGATCTGCGTCCGCACGGTCAGTCGATCTTCGATGGCGTGCAGGCGGTCAGCTGCCTGCTGCAGAAAGGTCCGCATGGAAAGGCTCCGGTTTCGCCGTCGCTTTTCTCATGAGGTAACTGCCAACCGCTTACCGGCGGATTTCCCAATTGGATCGTATTGAACCGGTCGTAAATCCGCTTGGTTGAAGAGAGCTGAATTCACAGGGTTCCATGGGTTCCATTGTTGCAGGGGACGCTGGTCGGCCGCCTCGCGCTGCTGACAGGATGCTGTCAGCAGACTTGCGCTACCTCCAGACTGGAGGTGCCGCATGGTCAAGACCGCGCTCGACGATTTTCCAAGACCGCCCTGCGCCGAACTGCTCGGCTGGCGGCTGCTCGATGCCCGCCCCGCGGAAGGTTGGATCAGGCTTTCCTTCGAGGGCAAGACGGAGTTCTGCAATCCGGCGGGCTTCATCCAGGGGGGCATGCTCTCGGCGATGCTCGACGACACCATGGGCCCGGCCGTGCTGGTGATGAGCGAAGGCCGGCTCTACACCACCACGATCAGCATGACCGTGAATTTCCTCAGCCCCGCCAGGCCCGGCCCGATCATCGGCGAGGCTAGGGTCACGCAGCTCGGCAAGACCATTGCCTTTGTCGAAGCCAGGCTGATGGCGGAGGATGGCACGGTGTTGGCAACGGCGAGTGCGAGCGAGCGGCTGCTCGAAGCGGCAAGGGTGGTGGGGAAATAGTCTGGCCGCGCACTCCTGCCTTCTCCCTTGCGGGAGAAGGTGGCGCGGAGCGCCGGACGAGGGGGATTTCTCCGCGGATTCAAACTGTGAGTTCGACTCGCGGAGAGATACCCCCTCACCGAAGCGAGTTCGCATCTACCAGCGGCGCTGCCCTCTCCCGCAAGGGGCGAGGGCACATCAACGCGCATCCCGCTTCCCGCGCAAGCTCAACCGGCCGCGCGGGCGTCTCTGCTCACGATCGGCGGCTTGGCGTTCAGCGCCTCGACCTGGAATCCGGCGACGCGCTTGTAATTCGCGGCGATGTCTTCCAGCTCTTTCTGCGACAGCACATCGGTGACCACCTTGTACCCGTCGGGCGCGCGCTCCTCGACCAGCTGCATCACCTGCTCCGGGCCGTTCTTGCGGTTGAGCAGCACGAGGTCGGTGGTGGCGGGCCGGCGCTCGGCCTCATAGGCGAGCAGTGCCGCGGTGGTCGGACCATGCGCGAGAATCTCGCGGGTGATGGTGCGCGCGTCGAGGATCGCCTGCGAGGCGCCGTTCGAGCCGATCGGGTACATCGGATGTGCGGCGTCACCCATCAGCGTGACCTTGCCGAAGGTCCATTGCGAGACCGGGTCGCGGTCGACAAGCGGATATTCGTAGGCGTGTGGGCAGTTCCGGATCAGGCCGGGCACGTCGAGCCAGTCGAACTGCCAGCTCTCGAACCAGGGCAGAAACTCCTCCAGCCGCGCGGTGCGGTTATAGTCCTCGCGCCGCCATTGATAGGTCGGCGGCATGTGGCGCTCGGCGACCCAGTTGATCAGATGGTTGCCGGAGGCGTCCGGTTCCTTGCTGATCGGATAGCAGACGAACTTCAGGATCTCATGGCCGGCCATGATCATGGTGCGGCCGGTGAGGAAGGCTTTCGCCGGCGTGACGCCGCGCCAGAGGATGCGGCCGTTCCAGATCGGCGGTCCCTCGTTCGGATAGAGTTTTTCTCGCGCGGCGGAATGAATGCCGTCGGCGGCGATCAGGATGGCGCCTTCGTAGGTCCCGGCAGCCTTGCCGGTCGCCCGGTCGATGAAGTCGGCGCGCACGCCGTTTGTGGTCTCGGTCCAGCCGGTCAGGTGATGGCTGGTGAGAATGTTGTCGCGGCCGAGCCGCTCGATCGCGGTGTCGAGCAGGATCTGTTGCAGCGTGCCGCGATGGATCGAGAATTGCGGCCATTTATAGCCGGCCTCCAGCCCGCGCGGTTCGCTCCAGATCGGCTTGCCGTGCTTGGAGAAATAGGCGAGCTCGCGCGTCCGCACGCCGCTGGCGTCCAGCTTGTCCAGCAGCCCGAGCTCGATCAGCTCGCGCACCGCATGCGGCAGCACGTTGATGCCGACGCCGAGCGGCTTCAGCTCGGCGACGCTCTCGAACACTTTTACGGGAACGCCGATCTGGTGCAGGCTGAGCGCAAGCGTCAGCCCGCCGATGCCGCCACCGGCGATGAGTACCGTCATGACAAAATCCCCCTCCGATTGACGGCGTCTTCGCACGGCCGGGCGGCGGTGGGCAACTGCGAAAAGTCCCCTATGGACGGCGCGGCGGAGGGCCGTTAACCTCGGGTTTTCCCCATGAGGTCCGACATGCTCAAGCTCTACTACGCAACCGGCACCTGCGCGCTCGCCACCTACATCACCCTGGAGGAGGCCGGCGCCGACTACACGGCGGAACGGCTGAGCTTCAAGGACAACCAGCAGAACAGCCCGGATTATCTCAAGATCAACCCGAAGGGCCGCGTGCCGGCCCTGGTGACCGATCGCGGCATCCTGACCGAGACGCCGGCGATGCTGGCTTACGTTGCCCAGACCTTCCCCAAGGCGAAGCTCGCGCCGCTCGACGATCCCTTCGACTTCGCCCAGGTGCAGTCGTTCAACTCATATCTGTGCTCGACCGTGCACATCAACCATGCCCACAAGATGCGCGGTGCGCGCTGGGCGACGCAGGAGAGCTCGTTCGCCGACATGAAGGCGAAGGTCCCGCAGACCATGGCCGCCTGCTTCGCGCTGATGGAGCAGAAGATGTTCAGGGGACCCTGGGTGATGGGCGATCAGTACACGATCTGCGATCCCTATCTCTACACGCTCTCGACCTGGCTCGAAGGCGACAGTGTCGACATCAACGCGACGCCGAAGATCGCCGATCATTTCAAGCGCATGTCGGACCGTCCCGCCGTCGCGAAGGTGATGGCCGCGCAGAAGGCGTGACACCCTCGGTGTCGTCCCGGATCGGCGCTCCGCTTCGCTACGCTTGTCCGGGACGACACCGTGTTTGGTGAAGCAGTCTCGTAGGGTGGGCAAAGGCGCGAAGCGCCGTGCCCACGATCTCCCTCGACAACGACGGGATGGTGGGCACGCGTCGCTTTGCCCACCCTACGAGAGCTTGTGTCGGGCTTGCTCCAGCTCCCGCCCCGTCTGAAGCATCAGCCGCCGCAGCCAGATCGAGCCGGGGTCCATCTGCGCCCGCGTCGGATGGAACATGAATTGCTCGTCAATGCCGGGGTCCAGCGGCGGCGTCACCGCGACGAGACCGAGCCGTTTCGAAAGGGCCGCGATCAGCCGTTGCGGCACGAAGGCGACGAGGTCGGTGCGCGCGGCAACGTGCAGCGCTTCGAGATAGCCCGACACGACCAGCGAAATGTGCCGCTCGATGCCTTTGGCGCGCAGCCAGGTGTCGATCAGGTCCTCGGGCTGGCCGCGGATGATCACGCCGACATGGCGCGCCGCCAGGAACGTCTCGCGACGCTTCAGCTTCGTCGACTGCGGATGGCCGCGCCGCACCGCCAGGGCGTCGCGGTCGGTGTAGAGCAATTGGCGGTGGAAGCCCTTGAAGGCATTGCCGATCGAGATCACGAGATCGATGGTGCGGGCGAACTCGGCGTGGAAGATCGCAGGCCCTCGCCACGGCACGACGTCGATGCGGACGTTGGGCGCAAGGCGCGTCACCTTCTCCATCAGCGGCGGCATCAACAGCTCGACGGCGAGATCGGGCATCATCAGGCGAAACTGCCGCTCGCTGCGTGCCGCGTCGAACTCATCCGGCACGAACAGCCCGCGCACCTGGTCCAGTGCCTGCGCCAGCGGCGCGCGCAGGGCCTGGGCCCGCGGCGTCAACTCCATGCGGGCGCCGGTGCGCACCAGCAGCGGCTCGCCGAAGATGTCGCGCAGGCGTTGCAGCGCGTGGCTGGTCGCGGGCTGTGACAGGCCGATCCGCATGGCCGCGCGGCTGACATTGGCCTCGCGCAACAGCGCATCGAGCGCGGTCAGAAGATTAAGGTCGAGCGAATTCAAATTCATGAGGTGAATAGATATCATACCCGCTATCGATTTGAAGAATTATCCGGGCGCGGCGATGATCCCTGACGTTCTCACCGAAGGAGATGCCGCCATGAGCGCCGCCGCCAACAAGAAACTGATGCAGGATATTTTCGCCGCCGCCGCCAATCCCGATCCGGCCGCGCGCGATCGCGCCCTGTTCACCGCAAGCCTTGCCGAGGACGCCAAATGGGTCGTGACCGGCCAATATTCCTGGTCGCGCACATTTTCGGGCAAGGCGGCGATCCTCAACGACCTGCACGGCTATGTGCGCAGCCGCCTTCGCGACCGGACGCGCACGCTGGCTCACCGCTTCATCGCCGACGGTGACGTCGTCGTGGTGGAAGCCAAGGGCGACAACGTCACGCCCGAAGGCGTGCGCTACGACAACGACTACTGCCTGGTGTTTCGTCTCGAGGACGGCAAGATCAAGGAGATCCGCGAGTACTGCGACTCGATCCTGACCGAGCGGGCGCTGGGCCCGTTTCCGCAAGCAGCGGTGAGGGCTGCGGGCTGACCGGGGTGACTACCGTCTCGTCCGTCGACCGCTGCCGTCTCCACCAGTCGACGCGGTTGGTGCGGTTCTGGCGGGAACTGGCGAAAATGGTCCGCCTCAGGCGCGGGCGGTCCGTAGCGCGGTATCACCTCGCCGCCATGAGCGAGCGAGAGCTTCAGGATTGTGGAATGACCCGGGCCGAGATCGAGTACGAACTCTATCGGCCCCGGCGACGCGAATAGAGAAGGGCGGGGCGCGGGCCCCGCCTTTTTCCCAGCCCCAGCGGGAACCTTTGGGTTCCTCGCGGCGTTTTCTTCGCTTCCGGGGCAATCGCGCCCGCGGCATTGCGCGCGTTTGGGAATTTTATGCTGGCTGGGGCTTTGGACGTTTCAACGGGAGTAGGCCACAGCCTTACCGGACTTCGCGAACGATTGAGAGACGCCACTTCCGCGGCGCATCGGAAGCTCGATGCCCAGCTCTCTTCGTTCGATCTCACGGTCTTTTCCGGCTATCGTCGTTTCCTTCAGGCCAGCGCCGGCGCCCTGCTGCCGCTCGAAGCGGCCCTCGTCGAGGCCGGTGTCGCCAGGATGTTCCCGGACTGGCCCGAGCGGGCGCGCAGTCACGCGATCGCGACGGATCTGGCGCGGCTCGGCCAAGACGCGCAGGCGACCGTGTCGGTATCGCCGATGACGCCCGGCGGCGTGCTCGGTACGATGTATGTGCTCGAAGGCTCGCGCCTCGGGGCGAAATTTCTGCTCAAGACGATCGCGGATGCGACCGATTCGCGTGTCGCCGAAGCGACGGCCTATCTCAGCCATGGCACCGGCAAGCGGCTCTGGCAGAGTTTCCTGTCGAAGCTGCAGAGCGAAGAGCCCTGCGATGAGGATGAGGTGATCGAGGCGGCGAGGGCGGCCTTCGCCGCGTTCGAGCGGGCGGCGGACCGCGCATGAACGAGGCGGTCAATCTCACCAATTGCGATCGTGAGCCGATCCACGTTCCCGGCAGCGTGCAGCCGTTCGGCTTCCTGCTCACGGTGCTGTCCGATTTCACGATCTGCATGGCGTCCGAGAATGCCGGAAGCTTCCTCGGGACCGAAGTGGCCGATCTGCTCCAGCAGCCCCTGTCGAGGGTCTTCTCGGAAGCCGCGGTAGAGGCCATCCGCGGCCGCGTCGATCATCTGAGCGGTCCTGATGCGACGGAGCGCATGTTCGGCGTCGCGCTGCAGGACGGCAAGCCGGTCTACGATCTCTCGATCCATTTCTCCGGCGTCTATCTCGTGATCGAGGCGGAGCCCAGCGTCAACGAGCCCGGTGTCAATTCTGGGGAGCTCGTTCGCCTGATGCTGGAGCGCATCCGCAAGACGCGCGGCATGAGCGAGCTCGCGCGCGAAGCTGCGCGCCAGCTCAAGGTGCTGACCGGCTTCGACCGCGTCATGGTCTACCAGTTCCACCCGGACGGATCCGGGGAGGTCATCGCTGAGACCGCGGAAGCCGGGCTCGAATCCTTCCTCGGCCTGCATTATCCAGCCTCCGACATCCCCCGCCAGGCCCGCATCCTCTATCAGCGCAACTGGCTTCGCATCATCGCCGACATCAATTCCGTGCCGGCTCCGCTGACGTCCACCCCCACGCACAATGCCGGGCTGCTCGACCTTTCGATGAGCGTGCTGCGCTCGGTCTCGCCGATTCACATCGAATATCTGCGCAACATGGGCGTCGCCGCCTCGATGTCGGTGTCGATCCTGCGCGACGGCAAGCTGTGGGGGCTGTTCGCCTGCCATCATTATTCGCCGCGCTACATCTCGTTCGACAAGCGCACGGCCTCCGAGCTGTTCGGGCAGATGTTCTCCTGGATCGTCGAGGGACGCGAGCGCGAGGGCGACGTCGCCTATGAGGCCCGCGCCCATCAGGTTCAGGAGCGCTTGATCGAGATCGCGGCCTCGCACGACCACAGCCGCCGCGCCATCGTCGACTTCCTCGGCGACTATCGCAAGATGATCGACTGCGACGGCGTCGCGGTGTGGTCCGACAACAAGATCGCGATCGAGGGAGATACGCCGACCGAGGACGAGGTAAAGGACCTCGTCGCCTTCATCAACCGGACCTCGCCGGGGCGGATCTTCGCCAGCGCCGAGATCGCCAAGGTCTACGCCGCCGGGCAATCGTTTCGCGATCGCGCCGCGGGGTTTCTCGCCATCCCGATCTCGCGGACCCCGCGCGACTGCCTGATCTTCTTCCGGCGCGAGGTCACGCGGTCCGTGAACTGGGCGGGTGCTCCCGACAAGGTCTACGACGAGGGCCCGAACGGGCCACGGCTGACGCCGCGCAAGAGCTTCGAGCTCTGGCAGGAAACGGTGGCGGGCCAGTCGAAGCCATGGTCTGCGGCCGATATCCGCATCGCCGAGAGCCTGCGCGTCACGCTGCTGGAGGTGATCCTGCAATTGTCCGACCTTGCCGCGCGCGAGCGCCGGGGTGCGCAGGAGCGGCAGGAGCTGATGATCGCCGAGCTCAATCACCGCGTCCGCAACATCCTGAGCCTGGTCCGGGCGCTGGTGGCGCAGAGCAAGGACACCGCGACGAGCGTGGAGGAGTTTGCCGCTGTTCTCGGCGGTCGAATCCAGGCCCTGGCCCGCGCCCACGACCAGATCACCAATCTGAACTGGGCGCCGGTGGCGCTGCGGACCCTCGTCGAATCCGAGGCCGGCGCCTATCTCGGGGCGCGTGCCGGCCGGGTGAAGATGGGCGGGCCGGACGTCGCGCTCGATCCCAAGGCGTTTGCCACGCTGGCCCTCGTCGTCCACGAGATGATGACGAACTCCGCCAAATATGGCGCGCTCGCCGATTCCACCGGCAACGTCGAGGTGGTCTGGCGCCTCGATCCCTCGTCGAGCCTCGTGATCGAATGGAAGGAAAGCGGCGGTCCGCCGGTGCAGCCACCGACGCGGCGCGGCTTCGGCACCACGATCATCGAGCGCTCGGTGCCGTTCGATCTCAAGGGCGATGCCGAAATCCGTTTCGATCTTCTGGGCGTGCAGGCGAAGTTCGTCATTCCCGCCAACTTCGTCGAACTTGTGCCGTCAATAGCAGGAGCCGCCATGCGCATCGAGGAGCAGCAGTCCAATCGTCCCCGGATCTCCGAGACCGCGCTGATCGTCGAGGACAATCTGATCATCGCCATGGCGGCGGAAGTCATCCTGCTCGATCTCGGCGCCCGCCACGTCGACACCGCAGCCAGCGTCGACCAGGCGCTGCGCTCGATCGAGCGCACGCGGCCGAGCTTCGCCCTGCTCGATCTCAACCTCGGCAGCGAGAGCAGCATCAAGGTGGCGCAGAAACTGAAGGAAATCGGCGTGCCCTTCATCTTCGCAACCGGCTATGGCGAGCGCGCGCCGCTTCCTGCGGAGCTGGCCTCGGTGCCGGTGGTGCAGAAGCCCTACACGCTCGAGGTGGTCGAGCATGCGCTCGGCAAAATGCAGCAGGCCGCCGCCCAGTAAGGGCTCGCTGCCACGCTATGCATGCCGCCGCGGATTCTGGCGTGACTTCGCATGGCTGCCGATAAAATCAGCAGGTCTTGGCGGTTGCGTTGCGCATACGCGCGAAGAATTTGAAGGTTCAATTAACGAGTGTCCCCCATTGTGTCGCGGTGCAGCGTGGGTCGCAAGGATGCGACGCGCGGCTGCCGGGGTGGCCGGTGACGCTCGCCGGAATCGTTCGGCCGCTCGAAGTGGAATGCATCTGGGTGGACAGTGGGAATGCCGAAGTTTCGTTTGCGGATCAGGGGACGCCTGTACGCAGGCTTCATGGCCTTGGTGGCGGTTGGTCTCGTGATGGCGGTGGTCGCCGTCTGGAATTTGCGCTCGGTGCAGGATCAGGTCGCAAGACAATCTGCATTGTCGGACAGCACGGCCCGGGTTTTGGAGATATCGGCCCATCTTCAGGCGATCCAGCGCGCCAATCTGCGTTACGTCTACGACGCCAGCGAGCCCGCGATGAAGGAGGCGCAGGAGCGGGAAACCGCGGCGACCGAGCTGTTGCGGGTCGGCGCGAAGGGGACGCTCTCGGAGGAGCGGCGATCGCTTTACAACGGCCTCGTCGACGACATCGCCAAGATGCGACGCCTGCGTGACAACCTCGGTGACGCCGTCAACGAGGCGAGGACGGGCAAGGCGACCTTGCTGCCGAGCGGCGAGGACCTCGCCGTCAAGATGGGCAAGCTGGCCGACACGGCGCGCGCGGCCGTTGACGAGGACACCGCGGCCCTCGTTGCCGACCTCGAATCCAGGATCCTCCTCGTGCGGGTCGCGAACTGGCGCTTCCTGGCGCTGCGCGATGCGCAGGGTCCGGCGAATTTCCGGGCCAGCGTCGACAGGGCGGCACAACGGCTCGCGGCGATCGAGAAAAGCCCGCAGGCGACGGAGTTGCGCTCCACGCTGGGGCCGGTGAAGACCGCGCTCGGCGTCTACAAATCCGCGTTCGAGACGACCTCGGCCGCGATGCTTCAGGCCGACGAGATCTACCACAAGAACCTCGCCCCCCTCGTCGTCGACAGCATCGGGCGGCTCAAGGCCGCGGAAGCGACCCTGAAGAAGGATTATCAGGACTCGCGCAGCCAGGCCGAAGCCGTGATCGAAGGCACGACGACCGTTCAGGAGATCGCGGGCGGCCTTGCCGTCCTGTTCGGCGGCATCGTCGCCTTCATGATCGCCCGCAGCATCGTCGGCCCCCTGGCTTCGATGACGCGTGCGATGGGGCTGCTCGCCGGCGGCAATCTCGCGGTCGAGATTCCCGGCCGCGGCAAGGCCGACGAGATCGGCGACATGGCCAAGGCGATCCAGGTGTTCAAGGACAACATGATCGACACCGAGCGGATGCGCGGCGAGCAGTCCGAGCTCGAGGCGCGGCAGGCCGAAAGCCGCAAGAAGGACATGGTCAGGCTGGCCGACCAGTTCGAGCAGGCGGTGGGCGAGATCGTGAATACGGTGTCGTCGGCGTCGAATGAGCTCGAAGCCTCCGCCGGCACGCTGACCACGACCGCCTCGCGGGCGCAGAATCTGTCGACGGAGGTCGCCAGCGCCTCGCAGGAGGCCTCGGCCAACGTCCAGGCGGTGGCCTCGGCGACCGAGGAGCTCTCCTCCTCGGTGTCCGAGATCGCACGCCAGGTGCAGGAATCCGCGCGCATCGCCGGCGAGGCCGTCGGTCAGGCGAGCCGGACCAACGCGCGCGTCGGCGAGCTCTCCAAGGCCGCGGCACGGATCGGCGACGTGGTCGAACTGATCAGCACCATCGCCGGACAGACCAACCTGCTGGCGCTGAACGCCACCATCGAGGCGGCCCGCGCCGGCGATGCCGGCCGCGGTTTTGCCGTGGTCGCCTCCGAGGTGAAGGCGCTCGCCGAGCAGACGGCGAAGGCGACCGGCGAGATCGGCCAGCAGATCTCCAACATCCAGGCTGCCACCGAGCAATCCGTCGGTGCCATCAGGGAAATCAGCGGCACCATCGAGCGGTTGTCCGAGATCTCCTCGACGGTTGCGGCCGCGGTGGAGCAACAGGGCGCGGCGACGCAGGAGATCTCGCGCAACGTCCAGCAGGCGGCCCACGGCACGCAGAGGGTGTCGTCCAACATCGGCGACGTGCAGCGCGGCGCCTCCGACACCGGGTCGGCTTCATCGCAGGTGCTGTCCGCGGCACGCTCGCTGTCGGCCGACAGCAACCGCCTGAAGCAGGAGGTCGCCAAGTTCCTGAGCTCGGTCCACGCCGCCTGAGGCGTGAAAAGCAAAGGGCCACGCGTTTGCGCGTGGCCCGACAAGCGGCGTGTGCGCTCAGGCGACCTTGGTCGTCATATGCTTGAACATGTTGGCACGCGCCTCGTCGTCCATCTCGGCCTTGAAGGTGAACTTGTCCTTCAGCGCGATCGCGCGGGCTGCCGCCGGCCGTGCCGAGATCTCGTCCACCAGCCGCTTCACGTTCGGGTAGCGCGCGAAGGCGTCGTCGCCGAGCTTGAACGGCAGCATCCGCGCCCAGCCCCACAGCGCCATGTCGACGATGGAATAGCTGTCGCCGACCATGTAGCGGCGGCCGTTGAGGTGTGCGTCGAGAATCCCGTAGTGGCGATCGGTCTCGTACTGATAGCGGTTATGGGCGTAGTCGTGGTTCTGGTCCTTCGGCGCGAAATGCTTGAAGTGCACGGCCTGGCCCGAATACGGCCCGACGCCGGTCGCGATGAACATCAGCCATGACAGCGTCTCGCCGCGCACGCTGGCGGCAGGCAGGAACTTGCCGGTCTTCTCGGCGAGATACAGCAGGATCGCATTCGAGTCGAACACGATGGTCCCGTTGTCGTCGATCGCCGGCACCTTGCCGTTCGGATTGACCTTCAGATAGTCGGGCGTGAACTGCTCGCCCTTGCGGGTGTCGATCTTCACCGGCTCGAAAGCAAGGCCGGCCTCTTCCAGGTAGAGCGCGACCTTGGTCGGGTTCGGCGAGCCGTTGAAATAGAATTTGAGCATCACACATCTCCCCAGAGTTTCATGCCAATATCTCGTGCCGAGCGCGAACGCAGCATCCTTGCCGCTGGCGCCCTTCTCTTGCCCGAACCTCGTCGGAGAGGGCAACCGGCGAGTTTGCCGGGCGGTATCTGCGCTGTGCGCAGATCAGCCGGCGTAACAAAGGCCGATCGCCGCCGTAAGAACCATCGCCGCGCCGACGGCCTCCAGGCGCAGCCCGAGCCGCGCGGCAAGATGCATGTCGGAGGCCCGCGCCGCGCGCTCCGAGCCGCGGGCATAGCCGTGCACGATGACGTCGTGATTGAAATTGTCGTGCGCCTCGTTGCTGCCGGCGAGCCCGACGCAAATCACGAGCACCCCGAACAGCGCGAGGCCGAAGAAGCCGAGCAGGGCGATCAGGAACATCGGAAACATGCCGAGCAGGAAGATCGGCAGCAGCGGCACCAGCAGCAATGTCTCGGACTGTCGTCGCATGGGACCAGGCCGGTCAGGACGGGGCTGATCGGGGGAATCTAGTCCCGGCCGTGGCGGCTTTCAACCACTGCCGCCGTCATTCCGGGGCGCGCTTCTTGGCGAGCCCGGAATGACGGAGAAACTACTCCGTCCCCATACCCGCGCGGATCTCGGCGCGCAGCTCGTCGATCAGCTTGAGACCCTTCTTGGTCTCGATATGCCAGAACGTCCAGCCGTTGCAGGCCTGGGCGCCTTGCGCCACGGCGCCGATGCGGTGGATCGAGCCGACCTTGTCGCCGAACATGATGGCGCCGTCGGCACGGACCAGCGCGCCGAGCTTTTTCTTGGCGTCGAACAGTTTCGTGCCGGGCATGATCATGCCGCGCTCGATCAGCTCGGAGAACGCCACGCGCGGCGCTTCGCGTGCGGTCATGAACGGGGCGAGGCTCTCTTCCGGCAGCGGCTCGACCTTGGCGATGCGCTGCTCGGCGGCCTTCGCATACGTCTTGTCGCGCTCGAAGCCGATATAGGAGCGGCCGAGGCGTTTGGCGACGGCGCCGGTGGTGCCGGTGCCGTTGAAGGGGTCGATCACGAGATCGCCGGGCTTCGACGAGGACAGCAGCACGCGCGCCAGCAGGCCTTCCGGCTTCTGGGTCGGATGCACTTTCTTGCCGTCGGCGCCCTTCAGGCGCTCCTCGCCGGTGCAGAGCGGGATCAGCCAGTCGGAGCGTGCCTGCACGTCCTCGTTGGCGGCCTTCAGCGCCTCGTAGTTGAACGTGTAGCCCTTGGCCTTCTCGTCACGCGCGGCCCAGATCATGGTCTCGTGCGCGTTGGTGAAGCGGCGGCCGCGGAAATTCGGCATCGGGTTCGACTTGCGCCACACGATGTCGTTCAGGAGCCAGAAGCCGAGGTCCTGCATGATCGCGCCGACGCGGAAGATGTTGTGATAGGAGCCGATCACCCAGATCGTCGCCGACGGCTTCATCGCGCGGCGTGCGGCAAGCAGCCAGGCGCGGGTGAAATCGTCATAGGCGGAGAATGAATCGAACTTGTCCCAGTCGTCGTTGACGGCGTCGACGTGGGACTCGTCGGGGCGCTTGAGATCGCCCTTGAGCTGAAGGTTGTAGGGCGGATCTGCGAACACCAGATCGACGCTACCTGCCTGAAGCTTCGACATCTCGGCGACGCAATCACCGAGGATGATTCGATGCGACGGAGACTCAAAATTTGTGCGGGGCGCCCTTGCAGACGCCCCGCGACGCGACTCTACCATGACTCAAGAACTCTGACTCAGGCGACGCTGTCGGCGACGCGGGACCAAACAACCGACTGACCGTTACAATGAAGCGGCAAAGTAAAAATCGACTTAACCCGCCGTTTTGTTGAGCAGGCCGCGCATCGCGTTCTGCGTGCATGTCGACGTGCGCATTCGCTGTTTTTTACAGGGGATTTCGCGTTCGCCTGGGTTGGGGGAGCATCGTGGCTTCAAAAAGGCTGCAAATTTCTCTCGGAAAAAATTGCTCGACCCTCGGAAAAAATTGCTGGCTTCGGCGTGCTGTCGCACTAGGCAATAATTGCCGAGCGGGATATTGATAAAAGCAACGGAAATTTTACGTGTGTGGCGCGTTGAGCTTTCGCGCTTCTGCGCCCTAATGACGCCAATCGAGGACTGAGGGAAACCCGCCATGCGCTACGATGATTTCCGCCGCAGCGACGACATCGAGGATCGTCGCGACGATGGTGGAGGCGGCGGTGGCGGAGGCGGGTTCGGCCTGCCCATGGGCGGCGGCGGGCTCGGCATCGGCACCATCATCGTGCTCGGTCTGGTCGGCTATGCCTTCGGCATCGATCCGCGCATCCTGATCGGCGGCGCCGAGATCCTCACCGGCGGCGGCCAGGCGCCGAGCTACCAGACCGATCGCCAGTCGTCTTCGACCGCCAAGCGCGGCGCGCCGACCGACGAGATGGGCAGCATGATCGCCGGCATTCTCGGCGAGATCGACGACCGTTGGAGCGAGATCTTCCAGGCTTCGGGCCAGTCCTACACCGGCCCGAAGGTCGTGCTGTTCCGCAACGTCACCAATGGCGGTCGCTGCGGCCGGGCAGAGTCGGCGATGGGGCCGTTCTATTGTCCGCCGGATCGCACCATCTTCCTCGACACCTCGTTCTTCCGCGAGGTCGAGACGCGCTTCCGCGGCTGCTCCGGCAAGTCCGCCTGTAACTTCACCACCGCCTACATCATCGCGCATGAAGCCGGCCATCACATCCAGAACCTGCTCGGCATCATCCCGCGCGTGACGCGGCTGCAGCAGCAGGCCGGCTCGAAGGCGGAGGCGAATGCGCTCCAGGTCAAGGTCGAGCTGCAGGCGGATTGCCTATCCGGCGTCTGGGTCAATCGCGAGGCGAAGAAGCGTCCGAACTTCCTGGAAGCCGGCGATATCGACGCCGCGCTGACCACGGCGAGCGCGATCGGCGACGACACGCTGCAGCGCCAGGCCACGGGGCGCGTCGTGCCCGACTCCTTCACCCACGGCTCGGCGGCGCAACGCAAGCAGTGGTTCATGACCGGCTACCAGCAGGGCACGGTCCAGGCCTGCAACACGTTCGGCGGCGGGACGCAGTAACGACGATCGTGTGCCCCGGACGCAGCGCAGCTGTGAACTATGATGCGCGATTGCACGTCCGGGAATCCGGGAGTAGTGGCGTCATCCTGAGGTGCTCGCCGCTTCGGCGAGCCCTCGGGGGATGGCGAAGCCCGCGGGCCATCCTTCGAGGCTCGCTGTGCGGTGCGGTTGCACCGCGTAGCGCGCACCTCAGGATGACGGCGGCGGGTGGGAGAGAAGGTGCGGTTCAATGGCCTCCATCGACGAAACCAAGCAGTTCATCCCGCTCAACATCGCGGTGCTCACCGTATCGGACACGCGCGCGCTCGCGGACGACAAGTCCGGCCAGACGCTCGCTGATCGCCTGCTGGCAGCCGGCCATCATCTCGCCGCGCGCGAGATCGTCACCGACGACGTCGAGGCGATCCGTGCCGTTGTCCGCCGCTGGATCGCAGATGGCGGCGTCGACGTCGTCATCACCACCGGCGGCACCGGCTTTACCGGGCGCGACGTCACGCCGGAGGCGATCGAGCCGTTGTTCGAGAAGCGCATGGATGGTTTCTCGATTGCCTTCCACATGCTGAGCCACGCCAAGATCGGGACCTCGACGATCCAGAGCCGTGCCACCGCAGGCGTCGCCGGCGCCACCTACATCTTCTGCCTGCCGGGCTCGCCCGGTGCCTGCCGCGACGGCTGGGACGGCATCCTGGCCGCCCAACTCGACTACCGCACGCGCCCCTGCAATTTCGTCGAGATCATGCCGCGGCTGGACGAGCACCTGCGAAGGCCGAAGGCGCAAGGCGCGACGGCGTAGGGGCTTACTTCCCTTCTCCCCTCATGTCCGCCGAGGCCTTGGCGAAGGCGGATGTGGGAGAAGGTGGCGCGAAGCGCCGGACGAGGGGCATCTATCGGCGTGTACAATGCGAGAGAGTGCGTGCGCGGAGCCATACCCCTCACCCAAGTGAGTTTGTGTCGACCAGCGTCGCTGCCCTCTCCCGCAAGGGGCGAGGGCACATTTACGGGCATCTTGCTCGCTGCGTGATCGCTACAGATCCCGCTCCCACGTTTCCCCGATCAGATCCTGCCCGAAGCTGTGATGCGGCTCGGTGGCGACCAGCTTGAATCCGGCGCTCTTGTAGATGCCGCGCGCGGCCACCAGGATGCTCTGCGTCCACAGCGTCATCTTGCTGTAGCCCCTCTCACGCGCGCCCTGAAGGCATTGCTCGACCAGCGCGCGACCGACGCCGAGGCCTCGCGCCTTCTTCTCCACCTGCAGCAGGCGCAGCTTGGCGATCTCGTCCGTGGCCTTGACCAGGAAGATCGACCCGACCGGCTCGCCGCTCATTTCCGCGATCCAGCAGTGCTCGCGCGCGGGGTCGTAGTTCTTGATGAACTGCGCGCAGATCTCGGCGACCAGCGCCTCGTAGCTGATTTCCCAATTGTAGTCGGCGGCGTAGGCGGCGGCCTGTCGGGAGATGACCCAGCCCATGTCGCCGACGCGATGGCTGCGCAGCATGAAAGCCGCGGGCTGGCTGCGACGTTGCTCCAACACGGCCTCGATGGTCGCCATCGCCTGTGTGAGCCGCGTCGCGTCATCGGAAGAAAGCTCGGCCAGCATGGCGGCGACTTCGTTTTGCGAACTCTGATTGAGTTTGGCGAAGGTCTGTCGGCCCTTGGCTGTGAGGCTGAGCTGGTACTGCCTGCGATCTGCGGGCAGGGGCTTTCGCGTGATCAGCCCCTTCTCGTCGAAGTTCTGGACGATGCGGCTGAGATAACCGGGGTCAAGACCAAGCTCGATTCCGATCTCTTTCGCCGCCAAATCGTCGCGGTGAGCGAGTTCATAGAGCACCCGGGCTTCGCTGAGCGAAAACGGGCTCTTTCCAAGGTGCTGGTCGAGCACCCCGAGCTTGCGGGTATAGAAGCGGTTGAAGGCGCGGACCGCGGTGATGGGGTCGGTAGCTTCGAACGACATGGGGCACCTCGATACTTGCCATTGTCAAATAACTATTTGACTTTGGCAAGTATCGAGGTGGCCTCACGTGACCATGACGATCCGGCTGCGCAGCATGGTCCGGGACGATCGGCCGAGCCGCCGGAGCAGCCGCGCTTCGGAATGGCGGGCCTGCGGCGGGTAGCCGCCGATCCGGTCGTAATGATCACGCGCGATCAGGAGTCCCTGGTCGCCGAGCGGGCCGACAAGCTTGCGCGCCAGGGCCCGGAGGATGTCCCGCAAGCCGGTATCGGCGTAAGGCGAGCGCGCATAACGGAAGACCGCGGCCCGATCCCGGCCGCTGGTCGCAACGGCCTGGATGAACTGGGTGGTTTCCTCGATCCAGCCGGTTTCCAGCACCGCGCCCGCGGGCAGGAACATCAGCCAGGGCGAGCGGGCCTGGAGCGCGCCGGCCGCGAGGGCGGCGCCTTGCGAGGATCCCTCGAAGCCGACGAAACGGCAGCCTGCGACGTCGGCAACGCGCTCGATGACGCCGTTGCGGGTGCCGTCGACCAGGAGCACTTCCCGGATGATTCCGGCGGCGGCGCCGGGAACCAGCGCGGCCAGCGTGGCGACCGCCGTCTGCTCGACGCCTTCGGTCGGAATGATGACGCTCAACATGATTGAGGCTTCAATGTCTGCACTTCGGAAAGAAGCGGAGCTCGTTATGATGTTGTCATAAACATGCGGCGTTGCCGAGTGCAACTTTCCGGCCGCGCTTCAGCATGCGATGGTAAACCGTCGCCCGTCATCGCAGCCAAATGTGTCACGGGCGGGCCCGCGATATTGCCGAATGTTTCGGCATTACCCCGACTGTATTTACCGGAGCTGCGCGGCAACGGAGGTCTTGCATGAACGCCGATCAACTCGCCGTTGGTACGGCGCCAACTTCGCCGAAGCAGGGGGCTGCGCCGACCCTACGGGTCCGGGCGCTGATGCTGGGAGACCGCATCAATGCCTCCGGCCTGGAGATCGGGACGCTGGTCTCGTCCACTCCGGCCGCCTTCCGCGTCCACGCCGGTCTTGTCGTGATCTTCCGCTACGGCGTCGTGGTGCTGATCGGCCTGCTGCCTTCGGAGGAGAAGGTCCTCATTGACAATTTGAAGTCGCGCGTGACTGGCGAGCTCAGCCCGTATGAGGAGGAGATCGCCCAGGCACAGCTTTGCAACGACGAGGCCGCCGAGGCGATCCAGCCGGGCGGGCCGATCTGCCTCGCCAAGTTCTCCGACGACCGGCTGCTGGTGGTTGCCGACGCGCTCGCCAAGAGCACGTCGCTGGCGCGCGACGAGCGCCGCGTCGCCGCGGTCTTCGATGTGATCGAGCCGTTTGCGCGGGAGCTAGCCGAACACGGCCGCACGCCGCGTCGGCGCAAAGGCATTCTGCAACTGATCGGCAATGCCCTCCTGGTGCAGCAGCGCGTCGCCGGCCGCGTCGCGATCGCCGAGAAGCCCGACGTGCTCTGGGAGAAGCCCGAGCTCGACCGGCTCTATTCCCGTCTCGAGGACGAGTACGAGCTGAAGGAGCGCCTCGACACGCTCGAGCGTAAGCTCTCCGCGGTGTCGGAGACCGCCAATGCCCTGACCGACATCATCGACACCCAGCGCTCGCTCCGGCTCGAGATCGCGGTCGTGGTGCTGATCGTGATCGAGGTCGCGATCGGGTGTTTTCAGATCCTGACCGGCGTTCACTGAGGCGCGGCGACGTGCCTGCCATGTTGATCCGATTGGGCCTGCCACGATGCGATCTCGGCAAGCTCGGCTTCGGGCCGAGTCCGGATCGTCTCGCAGCGTCCGAGATAGAGCTCTCCGGCGTCGCCCTCGATCGTAATCCATTCGCCTTCGGCAAGGCTGAGATTGCCGACCCGGGCCCGCTTCGCGACAGGATCGATCTTCAGCTCGCGGCAGCCGACGACGCAGGGCTTGCCCATTTGCCGCGCCACCAGGGCCGCATGCGAGGTGCGCGCGCCAACTGACGTGACGATGCCCGCCGACAGGGCAAAGCCGGCGACGTCGGCGGTGCTGGTATCGGGCCGCAGCAGGATGACCGGTTCACCCGCCGCCGAGAGGCTTTGAGCGCCTTCGGACGAGAACGCCGCCCGTCCGATCCCGATGCCGCCGGAGGCGCCAATGCCGGTCGTCGCGGGCTCGCCTGATGACGCCAATCTGGTTTCGGTCAGCGCGGCGAGGTCGATCTCCGCAATCCGTTCCAGGGCCTCGTCTTTCGAGATCAGGCCTTCGTGCACGAGGTCGATCGCGATCCTGGCGGCGGCCCGCGGCGTGCGCTTTGCGGTGCGGGTCTGGAGGATCCACAGCTTGCCGTTCTCGACCGTGAACTCGACGTCCTGGACGTCGGCGAACGTGCGCTCGAGTTGCCTCAGGATATCGCCAAGCTCCGATTCGAGCTTCGGCAACTCGCGGGCAATGGCCTCCGCCGTATCGGGCGCGCGCCTCCCGGAAACGACGTCTTCCCCCTGCGCATCGAGCACGAGGTCGATCATCGGGCGCCGCGCGCCCGTCGACGGATCGCGCGAGAATGCCACGCCCGCCCCGGAGGCAAGACCGCCATTGCCGAAGACCATCGCCTGAACGGTCACGGCGGTGCCCTCGAGCGCTTCAAGACGTTGCAGGCTTCGATAAGTCTGCGCGCGCTCGCTCATCCAGGATTGATAGACGGCTCGGGCTGCCGCCTCCAACTGCGCGAAGGCATCCTCCAGCGAGCCATCGGCGCGATCCTCGATCAGCGTCTGCTCCCGGATGGCGAGCCGCGCCAGCGCCTCGCTGTCGAGCTCGCGGTCGCTGCCGGCGCTTTCGGCTGCGACGAGTTCGCAGATGTGCGTGGCAAATTCGGCCTGGTCGATATTGAGCACCGTCTCGCCAAAGCTTTCCAGGAAACGGCGCCGGCAATCCCAGGCAAGCCGCGGCCGGCCGGTCGCACGGATCAGGCCATGCACGGCGTCGGACGTGCAGCCGACATTGAGAACGGTGTCGAGCATGCCCGGCATCGATCGCGCCGCGCCCGAGCGCACCGACACCAGCAGCGGCTGCCGGCGGTCGCCAAAGCGCTTTCCGGTAGCGCTCTCCAGGAACGAAATTCCTTCCTCCAGGCCGTCGCGCAGATGTCGCGCGGCGTGGGCATGGCCGGCAACGATGTCGGCGCAGAGTTTGACCGGGAGCACGAAGGCAGGCGGCACCGGCAGGCCCAGTGACGCCATGCGGGCAAGGTTGGCGGCCTTGGCGCCGATCTCTTCGGCGGGGCGCAATTCGGAGGCGTCAGCGCCGATACGCACGATATGCATGGTGGCTTCCTCAAGCTGAGAGATCGATCATGATGTGACGGCGGAGCAGATGACCGAACGCGGCGAAGCGATCGGTGGCGCGCTCGACGGCGCGGGCGAGCTCGATCACCGACAGCGAGGTCGCGACGTCGAAGCCGCCGCCGAAGACCAGTGCGGTCGTCGCGCGCTCGCAATTGTCGGCGGCGTGTTCGGCATCGATCAGGCGGGTCACGGCGGCGAGCGCGTCCTCGGAATCGGCGTGCCGTCCTTCCGGCACGTCGATCGCGGCGGCGATTCCGCTCGCGGCGACTTCGGTCGCGGTCTCCGCCACGGCGCAAAGCCCGGCCAGCGCCGCCAGCAGGGATGGATCGGTTCTTCCCGGCATCAGCGAGGCGATGAACGCAGCCTGCTCCAGCTCATCGACGGCCTCCTCGGCGCGATCGATCAACTGGCCGATCAGCGGACGCGCATTGAGCCGGTCCACCTCGTTGCGGCCCTCGAATGCGATTCTGTCGGCCTTCTGCTCGATCATGCCGCAGCGCTGCGTCAGCAGGGCGGCGTCGGCGGGCTGGCCGGCGCGCAGGGCGGCGATATGGCGCGAGATCGCCGCGACGAGATCGTGGGCGAGGCCGATCTGGCGCAGCACAGCTGCCAGCAAGGCTCCGTCGACGCGGTCCAGATGCCGCATCAGGTCGGCTTCGATCTGGTCGCGCACCGTCCTGACCGAGCGGCCCGCGAGCAAGGCCTCGGTGGAGGCACGCAGCGAGGCCTTGAGAAAATCGATCGCGGCGCTGCGGCCGAGCGCCTGGTCGAGCCGCTCGCCGAAGCCGATGCGCGCCGGGGCGGCGTTCCGCACCGCAGAGCCCAGCAGATCGTTGCCGCCGAGCTCGAGGAAGCCGCGATGGCCGATCCGCTGCCGGGCCGCCCATTCCAGGATGTGGACCGCGTCCTCCTTGGCGACCCAGGTCCTCAGCAGCTTGCGCGCCTTGTTCCAGTCGATCAGAAACACCAGCGCGGCGCCGACCGCCGCGAGGAATTCGTTGCGATCGGCGGCGTGTCCGGTCTGATACTGGCCGGTGACGAGATAGAAGGAATTGTCCTCGCCGAGCCCTGCGGCGGTGTGGCGATCGAGGCCGCTCCAGCTCGCCTCGAACTTGTCGAACAGCGAGATGAAGAATTTGGCGCGGGCCAGGTGCACGTCGGTGTAGGTGACCGTGACCGCGTTCTTCTTCACCGCAATCACGACGACATGGGCGTCCGTGGTGCCGATGTCGTTCTGGATCAGCAGCCGGCCGTCGGTTCGCGTGGCCATGGTGTCGAGGCCCGGATGATTGAACTTGAGGCCGCGCGTCGCGTTCAGGCCCTTCATGAAAGCGGCGACCGCCGTGCGGTCCTCGCTGTGCAGACCGAAGACGTGGGCGCCGTCGAGCGTTTCTTCCGCGCAAGCCGTTGCCAGCCTGTTGAGCTGCTTGTGCAGATCCATGACGAGGCGATGCAGGCTGTCGCCGCCCGCGTCCGCGACGCCCGTCAGCCGTGCGATATGGGACATCGCGATCTCGCCGGTGGACTCGAGCAGGCCGGCCGCGCGGATCGTCTCGAGGCGCGCCTGCGCTTTTTCTCCTTCGTTAGCTGCGCCGGCGCCGACGGCGCGGATCATGGTCGCTGCGTCGTCCGCGATCTCCCGCATCAGCCTTGCAAGTTCGGGCGCCGCGAGCCGGCCGTGCCCGACCAGATGTGCGCCGCCGATCAGCGTCGCGATAGCGGTGGGGGCGATGCCGGCCGTCTGGCTTTCGATGCCGAGGTCGCTCGCGGGCCGGTTCGGCTCCTGCGCATGCTGGGCCGCCGCTTGCAGTGCGCTCATCCGCACCTTGATGCGATCGTTGGCGGCGAGCCCTTCCGCCACCAGTGCGGGCAACAGGATGCCGCCTTGTCCGAGCTCTTCGATGATGTGGGTCTTCATGATCTGTCCGCTCGCTGATTGATGCGGACTCCATGCCACGAGACGTAGACGGCCTCGTTGCGGCAGATCATTCATAAAAATGTCACGTGACGGGGCGTCCGCGGATCAGCGCGGCGCACTGCCGCGCGATCGTCAGTTCCTCGTTCGTCGGGATGACGAACACGTCGACCGCACTGCCGCCATCGCTGATCCGCTCGCGCGTCTCTTCGTTCGCGGCCGCATCGATCCGCACGCCGAGCCAGCCGAGCCGTTGGCCGATCGCGCTGCGGATCTCCCTGGCGTGTTCGCCGATGCCGCCGGTGAAGGCCAGGCCATCGAGCCCTTCGAGCGTGGCCGCCATCATCGCGATCGCTTGCGCCGCGCGGAACGTGAAGAGATCGACCGCCTCTCGCGCCGTTGGTTCGCTGCTCGCGAGCAGCGTGCGCATGTCGGCGGAGAGGCCGGAGACGCCGAGGAGGCCGGACTGGTGATAGAGCAGGTGCTGGACCTCCTCGGGCGACATCTTCTCGTGCTGTTGCAGGTAGAGCAGCACGCCGGGGTCGATCGTGCCGCAGCGCGTGCCCATCACGAGACCGTCGAGCGGCGTCAGCCCCATCGTGGTGTCGATGCTGCGGCCGTGGCGTAGCGCGCACAGGCTGGCGCCGTTGCCGAGATGGGCGATCACGGTGCGCTTTGCGATCAGCTCGGGCGCAATCTGGGCGAGGCGCCCCGCGACATATTCGAACGACAGGCCGTGAAAACCGTAGCGTCGGATGCCTCGCGCCTCGAAGCGCCGCGGGATCGCAAAGCGGTTCGCGGGCGGCACCATGTTATGATGGAAAGCGGTGTCGAAGCAGGCGATCTGCGTCAGCTCGGGCTTGATTTTCCCGATCGCGCGGACCGGCGCAAGGCAGCGCTGCTGGTGCAAGGGCGCCAGCGGCGTCAGCGCCGAAAGCTTCGCCATGACATCGTCCGTCAATACGACGGGGCCCGAGTAATCCGGTCCGCCATGGACGATGCGGTGGCCGGCCGCGCGCAAATTGCCCGCGCCGAACCGGTCCTCGATGAAGCCGAGCACGTCGGCGAACAGATGGGCGCCGTCGGTATCTGCCGCGTCCCGTCGGGTCTCGAACAGGTCTTCGCCCGCGGGGCCCTTCACCACCAGCCGGGGTTTGGCCTCGTGCTCGTCGAGCAGGCCCTTGCACAGCAGGCTCGGCTCGGTCGCCGAGATCTCGAACAGGCCGAACTTGATGCTCGACGATCCCGAATTGAGGACGAGGACCGTGTCCGGCATGGCTAGCCGCCGGCTCCGGCCGGACTCTTGCGGCCGGCGCTGTTGGGCCAGGCCCAGCCCTGGATTTCCGGCATGTCCTCGCCGTGCTCCCTCACATAGCGCGAATGCTCGATCAGCTTGTCGCGGAATTGCTGCTTGGCCTGCGCGGCCTTGGCCGCGAGCCCGGGCACGCGCTCGATCGCCTCGATCGCGAGGTGGTAGCGGTCGAGCTCGTTGAGCACGACCATGTCGAACGGCGTCGTCGTGGTGCCTTCTTCGGCAAAGCCGCGCACGTGCAGGCCGGCATGGTTGGTGCGGTTATAGGTCAGGCGGTGGATCAGATAGGGATAGCCGTGATAGGCGAAGATCACGGGCTTGTCCGTCGTGAACAGGCTGTCGAAGTCGCGATCCGAAAGCCCATGCGGATGTTGCTCCTTCGGCTGCAGCGTCATGAGGTCGACGACGTTGACGACGCGGATCTTCAGGTCCGGCAGCGCCTTGCGCAGGAGGTCGACGGCGGCGAGCGTCTCCAGCGTCGGGACGTCGCCGGCGCAGGCCATCACCACGTCGGGCTCGCTGTTCGCGTCCTCGTTGCCGGCCCAGCTCCAGATGCCGATGCCGGCATCGCAATGCGTGGCGGCGTCCTGCATCGACAGCCATTGCGGCGCCGGCTGCTTGCCGGCGACGATGACGTTGATGCGGTTATAGGTTCGCAGGCAATGGTCGGCGATCCACAGCAGCGTGTTGGCATCCGGCGGGAAGTAGATGCGGACGATGTCGGCCTTCTTGTTGGCGACGAGATCGACGAAGCCGGGGTCCTGATGGCTGAAGCCGTTATGGTCCTGGCGCCAGACGTGGGAGGTCAGCAGGTAGTTGAGCGAGGCGATCGGGCGCCGCCATGGCAGGTGCCGCGCCACCTTCAGCCATTTGGCGTGCTGGTTGAACATGGAGTCCACGATGTGGATGAAGGCCTCGTAGCAGGAGAAGAAGCCGTGCCGCCCGGTGAGCAGATAGCCCTCGAGCCAGCCCTGGCAGAGATGCTCGCTCAAGACCTCCATGACGCGGCCGTCCTGTGCCAGATGCACGTCGTAGGGCTCGATCGGCTCCATCCAGACCCGCTCGGTCTCCTCGAACACCGCGTCCAGCCGGTTTGACGCGGTTTCGTCCGGGCCCATGATGCGGAAGTTGCGCTCTTGCGCGTTGAGGCGGATGACGTCGCGCAGGAATTTGCCGAGCTCCCGCGTCGCTTCGCCGGTGACGGAGCCGGGCTGCGGCACGTCCACCGCAAAGCTGCGGAAGTCTGGCAGCTTCAGTTCCTTCCTGAGCAGCCCGCCATTGGCATGCGGATTGGCGCCCATGCGCCTGTGACCATCGGGCGCCAGGGCCTGAAGCTCGGGGATCAGCGCGCCGTTTTCGTCGAACAGCTTTTCAGGCTCGTAGCTGCGCATCCAGTCTTCGAGCACTTGCCGGTGCGCGGGATTTTCACGACAACCCGCGACAGGCACCTGATGCGCGCGCCAAAAACCTTCGACCTTCTTGCCGTCGACCTCTTTTGGGCCGGTCCACCCCTTCGGGCTGCGCAGCACGATCATCGGCCAGCGCGGCCGCGCGACGCTGTCGCGTCCATCGCGGGCATGCTGCTGGATCGAGCGGATGCTGGCGAGCGCGACGTCGAGCGCGTCCGCCATGGCCTGGTGCATCGGTTTGGGATCATCGCCCTCGACGAACAGCGGCTCGTGGCCGAATCCGCGGAAGAGATCGCGGATCTCGCTGTCGGGCATCCGGCCAAGCACGGTCGGATTGGCGATCTTGTAGCCGTTGAGATGCAGGATCGGCAGCACCGCGCCGTCATGGGCGGGGTTCAGGAACTTGTTGGAGTGCCAGGATGCGGCGAGCGGGCCGGTCTCGGCTTCGCCGTCGCCGACGACGCAGGCGACGATCAGATCAGGGTTGTCCAGCGCGGCGCCGTAGGCGTGCACCAGCGCGTAGCCGAGCTCGCCGCCCTCGTGGATCGAGCCCGGCGTCTCCGGCGCCGCATGGCTCGGAATGCCACCGGGGAAGGAGAATTGCCGGAACAGCTTGCGCATGCCGTCCGCATCGCGCGCGATATCGGGATAGATCTCGCTGTAGCTGCCTTCGAGATAGGTGTTGGCGACCATGCCCGGTCCGCCATGGCCGGGGCCGCAGACATAGATCACGCTGACGTCCAGTGCGCGGATGACGCGATTGAGATGGGCGTAGATGAAGTTCAGGCCGGGCGTCGTGCCCCAATGGCCGAGCAAGCGCGGCTTGATGTGCTCGGCCCGCAGGGGCTCGCGGAGCAGGGGATTGTCGAGCAGGTAGATCTGCCCGACGGAGAGGTAGTTTGCGGCACGCCAGTAGCGATCGAGGAGATCGAGATCATTGCTCGCTGAGGCCGATTGTTGTTGATTTGTCATGTTCTTGCCGATTGTTGCCGAGCTAAGCCCGCGATCGTCACCAACATTGTTCCGGCGCGATCGATCCCTGGACGGCATCAAACGAGATCGGTGCGACAGGCATGTTGCGTGAGGTCAAAGGACCGCGCCCGAAATTTGGGCGGGCTACTGTGCATGGGGTTGTTTTCCCATTTTTGGTTTGTGTTCTTGATTTGTTCCTTTGGCGTGCTATCTTGGCTTCATGAGTCCAGCAGCATCCTCTCATGCTCTCAAGCACCCGCCGGTCAAGGCGCCCTCCGAGCCGGCGGGTGTGGACTCTGATTTCCCGGAGCTTGGCGTTGCCATCGACCGCGTACGCCGGCGCGGACGGGGCGCGCAATCCAACGCCAGCGGCCGCTATGAGGCCGAGGCACGGGTCGCCTTCGACGACGGCTGGCAGAGCCTGGAAGAGCTGCCGCCGTTCAAGACGACGGTCGCGGTCGACACCTCGCGCAAGGTGATCACCCGCAACGATTCCCCCGATATCGGCTTCGACCGCTCGATCAATCCCTATCGCGGCTGCGAGCATGGCTGCGTCTATTGCTTCGCGCGGCCGACCCATGCCTATCTCGGCCTGTCGCCCGGGCTCGACTTCGAGTCGAAGCTGTTCGTGAAGCCGGAGGCGCCGGCGCTGCTGGAGAAGGAGCTCGCCGCGCCCGGCTACGAGCCGCGGATGATCGCGATCGGCACCAACACCGATCCCTACCAGCCGATCGAGCGCGAGCGCAAAATCATGCGCGGCATTCTCGAGGTGCTGGAGCGTGCCGGGCACCCCGTCGGCATCGTCACCAAATCGGCGCTGGTGGTGCGCGACATCGACATTCTCGCGCGCATGGCCAGGCGCAACCTCGCCAAGGTCGCGATATCAGTGACCTCGCTCGATCCAAAGCTGGCGCGCACCATGGAGCCGCGGGCCTCGACGCCGCCGAAGCGGCTGGAGGCGCTGAAGCAGCTCTCGGATGCCGGCATTCCCACCACCGTGATGGTGGCACCCGTGATCCCCGCGCTGAACGATTCCGAGATCGAGCGCATTCTCGATGCCGCCGCCCATGCCGGCGTCAGGGAAGCCTCCTACGTGCTGCTGCGGCTGCCGCTGGAGGTGCGCGATCTCTTCCGGGAATGGCTCATGGCGAACTATCCGGACCGCTATCGCCACGTCTTCACGCTGATCCGCGACATGCGCGGCGGCCGCGATTACGACGCGAAATGGGGCGAGCGGATGAAGGGCACGGGACCGATGGCCTGGACCATCGGCCGTCGTTTCGAGATCGCCTGCGAGCGGCTCGGGCTCAACAAGCGGCGCTCCAAGCTGACCGCGGATCACTTTGCGCGGCCGGAGCGGAACGGCGACCAGCTCAGCCTGTTCTGAGCGGGGGACGTGGACGGAGTAGTTATGAGTAGGGACCTTCACCCGCCGCTGCCGCGGCTCACCGTCATCACGCTCGGCGTCAGCGATATCCGCGCCAGCATCGCCTTTTACGACGCGCTCGGTTTCTCGCGCCGGCTGAAGGCGACCGGCGAGGCGGTTGCGTTCTACGATACCGGCGGGCCGGTGCTCGCGCTGTATCCTTGGCATCAACTCGCGGCCGATGCCAAGCTGCCTGACGATCCCAGGCCATCGACCTTCCGCGGCATGACGCTCGCATGGAACTGTGCCACGCGCGAGGAAGTGGATGCGGTGCTGGCCTTCGCCCTCGGCAAGGGCGCGAGACTGCTGAAGGCCGCGCACGAGACCGATTATGGCGGCTATTCCGGTTATTTCGCCGACCCTGACGGCCATCCCTGGGAGGTCGTGGTCGCGCCCGGCATCGAGGTCGGCGATGACCGGCGGGTGCATCTGGCGGAGTAGGGTACCAGCCTGAATATCGGGAATTGCGCGGGGTTCCCGGTTGCGCCGGCCGGGGCGGTTGCGCACGATCCCGGCCATGATTCGGGACAGATCCACGACGAAACCAGCCAAAGGCGCGCCGAAGAAAGACGTTGCGAAGACGTCTGCGGCGGCCAAGGTGGTTGCGGCCAAAACAAAGACCGCTCCCGCCGCAAAGGCCGGGAAGAAAGGCATCATCGCCGTCGCATCCCCGAGCTTCCGCCGCGAGCGCGCGCTGATCAAGCGCGGGATCTGGCCGGTCGCCGGCTGCGACGAGGCCGGTCGTGGGCCGCTCGCAGGTCCCGTGGTGGCGGCCGCCGTGATTCTCGATCCCGACCGCATCCCGCGCGGCATCGACGATTCCAAGCGCCTGACGGCCGAGGCGCGCGAAAGGCTGTTCGACAAGATCTGTGCGACCGCGCAGGTCTCCGTCGCCGTCGCCTCACCGTCGCGAATCGATCGCGACAACATCTTGCGCGCCTCGCTGTGGGCGCTGAAGCGCGCCGTGGTGGCGCTGCCGGAGGCGCCAAGGCATGTCCTCGTCGACGGCCGCGACCGGCTCGACACGGCTTGCGATTGTGAGGCCGTGATCGGCGGCGACGGTATCGTGCTGTCGATTGCCGCAGCCTCCATCGTCGCCAAGGTGACGCGCGACCGCCTGATGTGCGCGCTGGCGCAGGATTGCCCCGGTTACGGTTTCGAGCAGCACAAGGGCTACGGCGTCCCCGAGCACCTCGATGCGCTGAACCGCCTCGGCCCCACCGCCCATCACCGCAGCTTCTTCGCCCCCGTCGCCGCCGCCCGCGCCAAGCACATGCCATGGACGGTCGAGCCGGTGCCCGATCTGTTTGCGGTCACCGAGGTCGAAGTGCAGGCGGAAGCCAGCATCGAGATCGGCGCCGCGGCGAATCTCTAGGCTGGCCCCGCAGCTTCTCCGTCGGTCATGGCCGGACGAAGGACGGCGTCGCTTCCGCTCGCCGATGACCCGGCCAGCCACGTCTTTCCTGCGGTACGAGAACGTGGAAGCCCGGGCATCACGAGCAAACCGTCGTTGCCACGACGCATGACGCCCTTTATCAAAACAGATGTGAGCGAATAGGGCCGGCTGGACGGGTTGGCTGCATCTTTCGGGCGTTGCATGCGGTTTACCTCCCTGGTCATCGAGCTCATTCGCGCCCGGCCGCGGCTGATCGTGTGGATCGCCGTGCTGCTTCAGGCCGCAATGTGGTTGTTCGTGGCGCTGGTGTTCTACCGCAGCCCGCCCGGCACCCTGGCGACGCTCCTGGCTTTCGGACGCGAATACCAGGTCGGCACCGATCTCGGCCCGCCCTTGCCGGTTTGGCTCGCCGACATCGCCTATCGCGCCGCGGGCGGCCACATGTTCGGCGTCTATGTCCTCGCCGAGCTCTGCGAGATCGCGACCTTCATCGCGCTCTATCATCTGTCCCGCGCCGTGGTCGGCTCGCAGCAGGCGGTGCTCGCCGTGCTCCTGACCATGACGGTGCTCGCCTTCTCCTCGTCGGCGCTCGACTTCGGTCCCCTCGTCCTGGCCCGCCCGCTCTGGGCGCTGCTGCTGCTGCACTCCTGGCAGATCATCGGCCAGCGCCGCGGCAATGCTTGGTTCGCCTGGTCGATCGAGGCCGGCCTGTTGCTGCTGACGACGCCCGCCGCGATCTTCCTGCTGCTCCTGCTCGTCGTCTTCGCACTCTCGACCGCGGGCGGCCGCCGCACGCTGCGCGCGCTCGATCCGTTGTTCGCGTTGATCGTCGTGGCCGTGCTGGCGCTGCCCTATGCGGCCTGGCTGATGCGGGCGCAGACGCTGGTTCTGCCGGCCTTGCCTGAGGTCGCCGAGCTGAACGCCCGCGCGATCCACGCGGCATGGCTGCTCGGCGGCCTCGTGCTCGGGGCCGCCGCGATTCCGGCGCTGACCTTCCTCAACACCGGCCTGTTCGTCGCCAAGGGCGAGGAGGCGCCGATCATCTATCGTCCGCCGGTCGAGCCGCTCGCGCGCAATTTCGTTTACTTCTTCGCGCTGGCGCCGGCGCTCGGCGCCGTGCTGATCTCGGGCCTGCTGGGTCTCGATTCCGTCGTGGGCGGAGCCGGGGTCGTGCTGGTCCTGTCCGGGCTTGCCGTGGTCGTCGCGGCCGGCGACCTCATCGCGATGCGCCGCGCGCGGATGCTGCGGATGGTCTGGGCCGTCGCCGTCGTCGCGCCTGCCGTGGGCGTCGTGCTCGCCGTGCTGTTCCTGCCCTGGACCGGGGCCAACGAGATCGCGACCTCGATGCCCGCGCGCGCGATCTCGGATTTCTTCGACGAGAGCTTCGCCCGCCGCACCAACCACCGCCTGCGGGCGGTTGCCGGCGAGACCCAGCTGGCGAGCCTGATCACGCTGCATTCCGGCCGGCCGCATCTGTTCATCGACGCCAACCCCGCGCGCACACCCTGGATGAATCAGACGAAATTTGCCGAGACCGGCGGCGTCGTGGTCTGGCGCGCCTCCGATACCGCCGGCACGCCGCCCCCCGAAATCCTCGCGCGCTTCCCCGGCATCGTGCCCGAAGTGCCGCGCGCCTTCGAATGGCTGGTGACCGGGCGCCAGCAGCTGCTGCGCGTCGGCTGGGCCATCGTGCGGCCGAAGGGGTCGTAGGCAGCTCTCGTGCCCCGGACGCCGCGCAACGCCTCTTCGGCTCTGCGGAGCGTCACTGCGTGCCGCACCGCGTCCGGGACACGCGAGCATCAGCCCGCCAGCAATTTCGCGATCGCGCGCAGGTCCTGCCAGGCCAGCCGCTTGTAGGACGGCGAGCGGAGCAGATAGGCCGGATGGAAGGTCGGCAGCGCGCGGATGGTGCGTTGGCCCGTCTCGTAGTCGAACCAGCGCCCGCGCGTGCGCATGATGCCTTCGCGCGTTCCGAGCAGGGTCTGCGTCGAGGGATTGCCGAGCGTCACCAGCACGTCGGGATTCACCAGCTCGATCTGGCGCTGGATGAAGGGCAGGCACACTTGCGTTTCCTGCGGCGTCGGCGTGCGGTTGCCGGGCGGCCGCCAGGGTATCACGTTGGCGATGTAGGCGGTGCTGCGGTTGAGGCCGATCGCGCCGATCATGAGGTCGAGCAGCTTGCCGCTGCGTCCGACGAAGGGCAGGCCCTCGATATCCTCGTCGCGGCCCGGCGCCTCGCCGACGAACATGATGCGCGCCTGCGGATTGCCGTCGGCGAACACCAGCCGCGTCGCGGTGTGCTTCAGCGCGCAGCCCTCGAAATTCTGCATCAGCTCGCGCAGCGCCTCCAGCGTCGGCGCGGTGCGCGCCGCCTCGCGCGCCGAAGCAATGGCGATGTCGGGCGCAGGCGCGGCCTCGCCGCGCATCACCGCAGGCGCGGCCACCGGCCGAGGCGCCTCGGCTGGCGCTACGCGCGGGGCCGGCGGCGGTGCGTCGATTTCCGCCAGGCGGTCTATCGGTTCCTCCGCGAGCGCGCAGTCGACTCCCGCCTCCAGATAGAAGGCAAGCAGCTCTCGGACGGTGGGTGTGGGTTCGGGGATCATGGAAAGTCAGACTTTTATATCACTTTGGGGCGCCTTGCATCCCAGCGAAACGCATTTCCGCTGTTGTCCTGCCCGGAAAAATCGGAAACAAGGGGGCCGCAAACGACCGAGGACCGTCTCAAGGGCTGCGATCAGATGAGCACCGAAGAACTTCCCCCGCGCGAATCCATGGAATTCGACGTCGTCATCGTCGGCGCCGGCCCCTCGGGCCTGTCGGCTGCGATCCGGCTGAAGCAGCTCAATGCCGATCTGAACGTCGTGGTGGTCGAGAAGGGCTCCGAGGTCGGCGCGCATATCCTCTCCGGCGCCGTGATCGATCCCGCAGGTCTCGACAAGCTGGTCCCGGACTGGCGCGACGATCCCGATTGCTCGCTCAAGACCCAGGTGAAGGACGATCGCTTCTTCTGGTTCACCGAGACCAACGCGATCAAGCTGCCGAACTTCATTATGCCGCCGCTGATGAACAATCATCATTGCTACATCGGCTCGCTCGGCAATGTCTGCCGCTGGCTGGCGCGCAAGGCCGAGGCGCTCGGCGTCGAGATCTATCCGGGCTTTGCCGCCGCCGAGGTGCTCTATGACGAGGCGGGCAACGTCAGGGGTATCGCCACCGGCGACATGGGTATCGGCCGTGACGGAAAGCCGAAGGACTCCTTCACCCGCGGCATGGAATTGCTCGGCAAGTACACGCTGTTCGCGGAAGGCGCGCGCGGCAGCCTGACCAAGCAGCTGATCGCGAAATACGCGCTCGATGCCAAGAGCGAGCCGCCGAAATTCGGCATCGGCCTCAAGGAGGTCTGGCAGATCGATCCGGCCAAGCACCAGAAAGGCCTGGTCCAGCACGCGGTCGGCTGGCCGCTGAAGAACGATACCGGCGGCGGCCTGTTCTTCTATCATTACGACGAGAACCTGGTGTCGATCGGCTTCGTCGTCCACCTCAACTACAACGATCCCTATCTGTCGCCGTTCGACGAATTCCAGCGCGTCAAGAACCATCCGGCGGTGCGCTCGACGCTCGAAGGCGGCAAGCGGCTGGCCTATGGCGCCCGCGCCATCACCGAAGGCGGCTATCAATCGGTGCCGCGGCTGAGCTTCCCGGGTGGCGCGCTGATCGGTTGCGCTGCCGGCTTCGTCAACGTGCCGCGCATCAAGGGCGTGCACAATGCGATGGGCACCGGAATGCTCGCTGCCGAGCATGTGAATGCCGCACTGGCCGCGGGCCGCGCCAACGACGAACTCGTCGAATACGAAAATGCCTGGCGCGACTCCGTCGTCGGCAAGGACCTTTACCCCGTCCGCAACGCCAAGCCGCTGCTGTCGAAATTCGGCACCTTCCTCGGCGCCGGGCTCGGCATCTTCGACATGTGGTGCAACACGCTGTTCGGCGCCTCGCTGTTCGGCACCCAGTCTCATGCCAAGGCCGACCGCGCCACGCTCGACGCGGCGAAGAGCCACGCTCCGAAGACCTACCCGAAGCCGGACGGCAAGATCTCCTTCGACAAGCTGTCCTCGGTGTTCCTGTCCAACACCAACCACGAGGAGGACCAGCCGGTCCATCTCAAGGTCGCGGACATGAACCTGCAAAAGACCTCCGAGCACGACGTCTTCGCCGGTCCTTCGAATCGCTATTGCCCCGCCGGCGTTTACGAGTGGGTCGAGGAGGGATCGAGCCCGCGTTTCCAGATCAACGCCCAGAACTGCGTCCACTGCAAAACCTGCGATGTGAAGGATCCCAACGGTAACATCACCTGGGTTCCGCCGGAGGGCGGCGGCGGCCCGAACTACGAGGCGATGTAAGCGCGGGCCGGGCAGGCGGCCCCCGATCACACACCAAGGTGGTCCGGCGCACGTTCGCGTGAGGAGTGGGCCGCGGCCACGGGTCGCGGCCACGATAAGGCCATAGTGGCGGCGTCTTGGGGCTGCTCCCCGACCTGTTACTGGCCGATTTGGGGCGTGCGGAGGAGGACGTTCGGTCCGAATCCTTGCGGCGAAGCGCCAAAAGCGGCATTGTCGGCCTGACGGTTCCGGGTCCGGATGCCTCCGGCCGCGTTCGCATGCGATACGGCCTTCTGCTGCAAACCCAGGCACTACCAACTCAAGGCGAGCCCTGATGCTTTCAAATCGTTTCAACCGCTGGACTGTTGCCGCCATCGCCCTCATGGGCACAGCGATGGCAACCGTCCCCGGCAGGGTCCTGGCGCAGACGCCGGATCATCCCTCCGATACGGCGGCGCAGTTTCCGACCCGGAACGATCTGAAGTCGCTCACCACCGCCGGCAGCTATCTTGCCGCCCGCCATGCCAGCGTCGAGCGCGACGCCGCCTCCGCCGCCGCGTTTTATCGCTCGGCGCTGCGCACCGATCCGAAGAACAACGAGCTGCTCGACCGCGCCTTCATCTCCTCGGTCGCCGATGGCGACATCGAGGAAGCCGTCAAGCTCGCCGAGCGCATCCTCACCATCGACAAGACCAATCGCGTCGCGCGTCTCGTCGTCGGCGTGCATGACCTCAAGGTGAAGAAGTACGCGGCCGCGCAGAGCAACATCAACCAGTCGATCCGCGGTCCGATCACCGATCTCGTCGCCACGCTGCTGTCGGGGTGGGCCGCCTATGGTGCCGGCGATGCCAAGGGCGGTGTTGCCACCATCGACAAGCTGGCGGGACCCGAATGGTATCCGCTGTTCAAGGACCTTCACGCCGGCATGATCCTCGAGCTCTCCGGCAAGGAGAAGGACGCCGGCACCCGCTTCGAGCGCGCCTACAAGCTCGACGATTCCATGCTGCGCGTGACCGAGGCCTATGCGCGCTGGCTGTCGCGCAACAAGGATTCCGCCGCGGCGACCACGGTCTATCAGGCCTTCGACAAGAAGCTCGCGCGCCATCCGCTGATCCAGGAAGGCCTGCGTGATACCAAGGCCGGCAAGAAAATGCCGCCGCTGGTCGATTCCGCCCAGGCTGGCGCTGCCGAAGCGCTCTACGGCATCGGCGCGACGCTGACCCGCCGCGGCGGCGAGGATCTGGCGCTGGTCTATCTCCAGCTCTCGCTCTACCTGCAGCCGACGCATCCGCTCGCGCTGCTTTCGCTCGCCGATCTCTATGAATCGGTGAAGCGGCCGCAGATGGCGATCAAGGTCTATGAGCGCGTGCCGGCGAGCTCGCCGCTGAAGCGCAACGCGCAGATCCAGCTGGCGATCGACCTCGATTCCGCCGACCGTACCGACGAGGCGATCAAGATCCTCAAGGGCGTCACCGCGGAGGATGGCAAGGACCTCGAAGCCATCATGGCGCTCGGCAACATCGAGCGCGGCCGCAAGAGATTCGGCGATTGCGGCGCGACCTATTCGCGCGGCGTCGACGTGCTGCCGCCCGGCAACGACAAGGCCAACAGCGTCTGGTACTATTATCGCGGCATCTGCGAGGAGCGCTCCAAGGAGTGGGCCAAGGCCGAGGCCGACATGAAGAAGGCGCTCGAGCTGCAGCCCGACCAGCCGCATGTGCTCAACTATCTCGGCTATTCCTGGATCGACCAGGGCGTGAACCTCGACGAAGGCATGAAGATGATCAAGCGCGCCGTCGAGCAGCGTCCCGACGACGGCTATATCGTCGACTCCCTCGGCTGGGCCTATTACCGCATCGGCAATTACGAAGAGGCGGTGAAGAACCTCGAGCGCGCGATCGACCTCAAGCCGGAAGATCCGACCATCAACGATCACCTTGGCGATGCCTATTGGCGCGTCGGCCGCACGCTGGAAGCCAAGTTCCAGTGGTCGCACGCCCGTGATCTCAAGCCCGAGCCGGAGGAGCTTCCGAAAATCGAGGCCAAGATCGCCAACGGGCTCGCTGACGACAATTCGAACTCTTCGGCCGCGCAGGCGGAAAAGAAGAAGGACGACGGCAAGGGCGGCTAGTCTTGCGCGTGATCCGGAAAAGTGTGTAGCGGTTTTTCCGACAAGATCATGCGCGACAAGGAACTGAAGTTGGGGGCGTTTCGCCGATGCCGGCGTTGATTGAAGAAGGACGGGCGAAGGTCAATTTGAGCCTTCGCGTCGTCGGCCGTCGTGCCGACGGTTATCATGATCTCGAGAGCGTGGTCGCGTTTGCCGACTGCGCCGACCGGCTGACGCTGGCGCCGGGTGGCGAGCTCAAGCTCACCACCACCGGGCCGCTTGCCGCGGCCTGCGGCGATCCTTCCGACAATCTCGTGTTCAAGGCCGCCAGGCTGCTGGCCGAGGCGGTGCCGAACCTGAAGCTCGGCGCGTTCGCGCTCGACAAGGTGCTCCCCGTGGCAGCCGGCATCGGTGGCGGCTCGGCCGACGCCGCGGCGGCGCTGCGGCTCCTGGCGCGTCTCAACGATCTGTCGCTCGATGATCCCCGCCTGCAGAAGGTCGCGCTGGCGACCGGCGCCGACGTGCCGGTGTGCCTGTTCTCGCGCGCCTGCGACATGACCGGCGTGGGCGAGCAGCTGCTGCCGCTCAAGCTGCCCAGCATGCCCTGCGTGATGGTCAATCCCCGCGTGCCTGTTGCCACCAAGGACGTGTTCAGGGAGCTCGGCCTGCGTAACGGGGAGCTCCTGGTCGGTGCCACCTCGGTGCTCCGGGCGCCGGCCTGGCCGGAAGAGGGCGGATCAATCGCCGATTGGGTCGAGGTGCTCGAACGCGTTCCCAACGATCTCGAAGCGCCTGCATTGCGGATCGAGCCGGTGATCGGCGAGGTGCTGGACGGCTTGCGCGACTCCGCCGGCGTCAAGCTCGCCCGCATGTCCGGCTCGGGTGCAACGTGCTTTGCGATCTATGGTGCCGCCAACGAAGCGCATGCCGCCGCCGAGAAGATCCGTCGCGATCACCCCGGCTGGTGGGTGCATGCGGGGACGTTGAGCTAGCTCGTTCCGCGATCACGGTGCCGTAGGGTGGGCAAAGGTGCTCTTGCGCCGTGCCCACGACACTTCTGATGCGGTGACCGAGCGTGGGCACGCTCCGCTTTGCCCACCCTGCGGCAGCGGAGCTAACCCGCGCTTTCCTCGGCCAATCCCAGGAACCGCCGGATCTCGCCCAGCACCTCGTCCGGCTTGTCGTGCTGCAGCCAGTGCCCCGCGCCGGCGATGGTCTCGACGCGCGCATCCCGGAAATAGCGCTCGAGGCCCGCGGCCCTCGCGCCGCCGAGAAAGCTTTCGCCGGCATTGAGCAGCAGCGTTGGGCAGGCGATGCGGGACCACAGCGCGACGTGATCGTCCGGCCAGAGCCGATGCGGCGCCGAGGCGCGCTGATAGGGATCGAACTTCCAGCTATAGGTGCCGTCCTCGTTTTGCCGCGTGCCGTGCGTGGCGAGATGCAGCGCGAGGTCGCGGGCGAGGCGCTTGTTGTGGAGCACCATCTGCGCGGCGGCGGCCTCGAGGGTCGCATAGCGGCGCGGCGTGCGGTCGTGAAGCTTGTCGAGCTGGCCGACCCATTTGCCGATGCGCTCATGCGCCGGCGGTTTTGGCGTATCCGGCAACATCGTCACGCCGTCGAGCACGACCAGCTTCTTGATCTGCTCGGGAAACGCCCCCGAGAAGATCAGGCTCACCATGCCGCCCATCGAGTGGCCGATCAGCGTGACCTCCGTTGCAGCGATGACACGGAGGAGCTGGGTGAGATCGTAGACATATTCGGTCAGGGCGTAGCTGCCGCCGCGGGTCCAGTCGGAATCGCCGTGGCCGCGCAGGTCGGGTGCGACCACGTGAAAATGCGGCTGCAGCGACCGGGCGATGACGTCCCAGCTTCGGCAATGATCGCGGCCGCCATGAACCAGGATGAGAGGCGGTGCGGGCTCATTGCCCCAATCGGCGTAATGCAGCCGCAGGCCATGGGACTCGTAGAAGCGGCTTTTCGGGGCGGGCATCGCGGCGCTATCCATGTGCCGGCCGCCGAACCAGCGCGAGCGACAGGCCGAGGCCCGCGATGAAGACGCCGGAGCCCTGGGTGAGGCGCCGCATCAGATGCGGCCGTCCGATCAGCTGCGTGCGTGTTGCGGAGGCCATCAGCACCACGATGATGTCGGCGAGCGTGTTCAACGCCACCGAGGTCGCGCCGAGCACAATGAATTGCAGCGTGGGGCTCGCTCCCGCAGGATCGAGGAACTGCGGAATGAAGGCGAGGAAGAATGCGGCGGTCTTCGGGTTGAGCGCCTCGACCAGCACGCCGTCGCGGAACGCGCGCGTGTCACCGGCCGGCTCGCTGTCGAGCGGCAGCGCGCGGCCGGCGCTGCGAAAGGTCTTGATGCCGAGCCAGACCAGATAGAGCGCACCGGCGAACTTCACGGCGGCGAACAATTCGGCGCTCGCAAGGATGATTGCGGAGATGCCGAGGCTGCCGGCGGCCACGTGAACCAGCCCGCCCAGTGCCGTTCCCGCGGTCGATGCAAAACCGCTGGCCCGTCCTTCCGACAAGGTCCGCGCGGCGACGTAGAAGATGCCGGGGCCGGGGACGGCGGCAATGACACAGGCCGCGGCGAGGAACAGCCAGAAATTGGTTTCGATCATGCTGTTTTCGTAGCGGAGCGGGCCGCGATTGCAAGTCCTCTCGCTCAAAGTCCTCTCGCTCGAAGTCCTCTCGCTTGAAGGCCTCTGGCTCAAAGCCCTCTCGTTTAGCCCGTGCGGCGGAAGATCACGCTGGCATTCACCCCGCCGAAGCCGAAACCGTTGGAGATGGCGTGTTGCATCGGCATTGGCCGCGCCTGGCCTGCGACGATGTCGATGCCGTCAGCGCCCGCATCGGGGTCCTCCAGATTGAGCGTCGGCGGGGCGATTTGGTCACGCAGGGCGAGCACGGTGAAGATCGCCTCCAGGCCGCCGGCGGCGCCGAGCAGATGGCCGGTGGCGGATTTGGTCGCGCTCACCGCGATGCCGCGATTGCGGCCGAACAGCGCGGCGATCGCGCCGAGCTCGCTCTCGTCGCCGGCCGGCGTCGAGGTCGCATGTGCGTTCAGATGCTGCAGATCCGCGGGCGCGAGCCTGGCCTGCCGGAGCGCGATCTCCATGGCGCGGCGGGCGCCCTCGCCATCGGGCGGGCCCGACGTCATGTGATAGGCGTCCGCGGTGGTGCCGTAGCCGACGATCTCCGCGATTGGCGTCGCGCCGCGCGCTAGCGCGTGCTCGCGCTCTTCAACCACCAGGATTCCGGCACCTTCGCCCATGACAAAACCGTCGCGCTTGCGATCGAACGGGCGAGAGGCGCGCGCGGGCTCGTCGTTGAATCCGCTCGACAGTGCGCGGGCCGCGGCAAAGCCGCCGAGGCTGACGATGTCGATGCAGGCCTCCGCGCCGCCGCAGATCGCGACGTCGGCTTCGCCCGCGCGGATCATGCGCGCGGCGTCGCCGATCGCCTGCACGCCAGCGGCGCATGCGGTGACCGGCGTGCCCAGCGCGCCCTTGTAGCCGTATTTGATCGAGACGTGGCCGGCGGCGAGATTGGCGAGGAAGGAGGGAATCGTGAACGGCGAAAGCCGGCGTGCGCCGCGCTGCTCGGTGATGCGCACCGCCTCCGCCATCGCCGGGAAACCGCCGACGCCCGAGGCGATGATCGTTGCCGTGCGCTCCTGCGCGCTTGCATCCTGCGGGGCCCATTTGGCCTGCGCGACCGCTTCGGCCGTCGCGAGCAGGGCGAACAGGATGAAGCGGTCCATCTTGCGCTGGTCTTTTGGTGCGGCGGCCTCCGCAGGATCGAAACCGCCCTCGGAATCATCGGCCTTGTCGGGCACGCGGCCGGCAATCCGTGCCGGCAGCGCCTGTGCCCATTCGGGCAGGGGACGTAGCCCGCTCTGACCGGCCAGCAGCCGGCGCCAGGTCAGTTCGACACCGCAAGCCAGCGGCGACACCGCGCCCATTCCCGTCACGACGATCCGACGCATGTTTCAGTCTCCCGCCGGCACGACGGCCGGGTTCATGGCCTTGAGCGAAGCGATGCGGCGACGCATTCCGCGGCTGGCACGCGGCCCGGCAATCGCGACCGTGTTGGCGAGCGTGATGGGCTGCTTGCTGCTGGCGTCGACGACCACGGGATCGAGCGGGCGGACGTCGTCGCGGCTCGCCAGCAGAATGGCTTCGCCCCCCGGCGCGAGATGCCTGTTGCCCCAGGCCAGCAGCGCCACGACGACGGGAAAGAAATCCCGCGCCTTGTCCGTCAGCACATATTCGTAACGCGGCGGCCGCTCAAGATAGCGGCGGCGCACGAACATGCCGCTCTCGGTGAGATGGGCAAGCCGCCGCGACAGGATGTTCGGCGCGATGCCGAGGTTTTGCGAGAACTCGTCGAACTTCGTCGCGCCCTGAAACGCATCGCGCAGGATCAAAATGCTCCACCATTCGCCGACCGTCTCCACGGCGCGGCCGACCGGGCATTCCAGGATTGAGGGCGATTTGGGCTGCATGGCGGGGAGGTTAGGGTAGTTACTTGCAAAATGCAAGTGACTGGTGAAGTGCTGGTTGTTTGAGCAAGAGTGCGGTGAGAATACAGAGGCAGGTGGTAGGTATGTTGAGGCCGCGTCCCGACGGCTCTCGTGCCCCGGACGCAGCGCAGCGCTCCTTCAGCGGTGCGCTGCAGAGCCGGGGCCTATGTTGCCGATCTCCGGGTGTCGCGTGGGTCCCGGCTCTGCGCAGCAGCGTTGCACGCTGCAGCGCGTCCGGGATACGAGGAAGGGAGCGCCGCACTTTCCTCCGTCATTGCGAGCGCAGCGAAGCAATCCAGACTGTTTCCGCGGAGGGCTTCTGAATTGCTTCGCTGCGCTCGCAATGACGATGAGGGGACAGTGGGCGCCTAACTCACCAATGTCGTCCCTGCGAACGCAGGGACCCATAACCACAGGAAGGAGTTTGGCGAAGACTGCTCGTTGTCGGTACTGACACCGGGCTCTCTCGATGGATCACCCGGTATGGGTCCCTGCGTTCGCACTAGGTAGTGGACTCAAACCTAGCCCATAGACGGGTGGCGGCGAGCAGAACGGC
>NZ_NWTI01000029.1 GCF_002531575.1 Bradyrhizobium sp. Y36
GGCCAAGACGCTGTCGTCCGAAAGCACCCGCCTGCGCGCCGAGCTCGATCGCTTCATGGGCAATATCAGAGCGGCGTGAGGCGCCGCGCCTGACCCCGCTGTCGCCTCATCCTCCGCTGTCGTCCCGGACAAGCGCGCCCTTGAGGCGCGCGTAGATCCGAGACCCATAGCCACAGAATCGGGTTGGCGAAGACTCGGAGTTACCTGCGTCGCTCCACAACCACTCCCTGGGAGTATGGGTCCCGGATCGGCGCTCTACGCCTGACAGCGCTTCGCGCTGCCAGCCGCTACGCTTGTCCGGGACGACAGCGGAGCAGGGGATGCGATCCTCCTCCCTCTCACTCCCTTCCAAACGCCCGCTTCAACTCCACCTTCGCCTTCTCCAGCCGCGTGCGTTGCGTCTTCGGCAGCGTCTTGCCGGCGCGGTTGATGTAGAAGGTCAGCATCGACAGCGCCGAGCGATAGGCGCCGGCCTTGCGGCGTGAGCTGCGCTCGGCCGACCGCTTCAATGACGTCGCGATCTTCTTCGGGCTGTCCAGCTTGAACACACCCTGCTTGAGGTCGAGCGCGTCGCTCTGCCTGGTCACGCGCTGCGACCAGCGCTTCGGCGCGGCGCGCTTCGGGCTCTTGCGCGCAGGCTTACGTCTTGCGCTGGTCGTCTTGCGCGCTGGTTTGTGAGATTGTGTCCTCTTTCTGACATGAGCCATGCGTCAACTCCTTGCGGCACCAACGGAAACGGAGAGCCATAAGCGCCGTTCCCGGGGAACCCGGCCTTGCCGCAGACGTTGTCGCAGGTGGCAGGCGGAATGCCGCACCCCCATGATCGGAACGCCCCGTCCACATCATGTGAACCGGGGCTGCTTCCATTGATCGAACGCAACAGCCCGATGGAATTGCAGCAAAGCCCAGCGCTGAACTACGCATCTGGGGTCGCGGCGGACGCGACCGACCGCATCGTCGAGACCAGTATTCCCGCGCGGCTCGATGCGCTGCCCTGGAGCGGCTTTCACACCCGCGTCGTGCTCGCGCTCGGCATCACCTGGATCCTCGACGGCCTCGAGGTGACGCTGGCAGGCGCGCTCTCCGGCGCCCTGAAGCAGAGCCCGTCGCTGCATTTCTCCAATCTCGATCTCGGCATCGCCAATTCCGCCTATCTCGCCGGCGCCGTGCTCGGCGCGCTCGGCTTCGGCTGGCTCACCGACCGCATCGGCCGCAAGAAGCTGTTCTTCATCACGCTGGCGCTCTACCTCTCGGCGACGGCTGCGACCGCTCTGTCGTGGGATATCGCGAGCTACGCGATGTTCCGCTTCCTCACCGGCGCCGGCATCGGCGGCGAATACACCGCGATCAATTCGACCATCCAGGAACTGGTGCCGGCGCGCTATCGCGGCTGGACCGATCTCGTCATCAACGGCAGCTTCTGGATTGGCGCGGCGATGGGGGCGGTCGCGTCCATCGTGTTGCTGGATCCCGCCGTGATCAGCCCCGATCTCGGCTGGCGCCTCGCTTATTTCATCGGTGCCGCCATCGGTCTTGTCGTGCTCTTCATGCGGATGTGGATTCCGGAGAGTCCGCGCTGGCTGATGATCCATGGCCGTCCCGATCAGGCCCATGCGATCGTCGACGAGATCGAACGCTCCGTGATCGGACATGGTCAGGATACGAGCGAGGCGCGCTTCACCAAGATCCGGCTGAAGATGCGCGATCACACGCCGATTCGCGAGGTCGTCCACACGCTGTTCTCGGCGTACCGCCAGCGCGCGCTGGTCGGTCTCGCGCTGATGAGCGCACAGGCGTTCTTCTACAATGCGATCTTCTTCACCTTCGCGCTGGTGTTGACCGACTTCTACGGCATCAAGGCCGATCACGTCGGCTGGTACCTGCTGCCGTTTGCGGCCGGCAATTTCCTCGGACCTCTCCTGCTCGGCCGGCTGTTCGATACGCTGGGGCGCCGCGCCATGATCATGTTCACCTATGGCATGTCAGGCCTGTTGCTGGCGCTCTCGGGCTATCTGTTTTCCATCGGCGTCCTCACCGCGCAGGGCCAGACCATTGCCTGGATGGTGATCTTCTTCTTTGCCTCGCCGGCCGCGAGCGCAGCCTATCTCACCGTCAGCGAGACGTTTCCGCTCGAGGTTCGCGCGCTGGCGATCGCGGTGTTCTACGCGGTCGGCACCGGCGTCGGCGGCGTGATCGGACCGGCGCTGTTCGGCGTGCTGATCGACACGGGATCACGCACCAGCGTGTTCGCGGGCTATCTGCTGGGAGCATTCCTGATGATCGCGGCCGCGATCGTGGCGTGGCGCTACGCCGTCTCCGCGGAGCGCAAATCGCTCGAACAAATTGCGCGTCCGCTCGCCTTTATGGAGTAGACTGATGAAATCGGAACTTGCGGAAATGGCTTTGGATCAGCAGCTCACCGGACCCGAGGACGAGGCGCCCGACGCGGTGCCGGTGCCGCATGCGCTGGTGCCGCATCTCGACGAGACTGCGATCCTGCTCGACATCGACGGCACGCTGCTCGACCTGATGCCGACGCCGCGTGAGGTATGGGTGCCGCCGGGCCTGTCGGACACGCTCAATCGCCTGACCGAGCGGACCTCCGGCGCGCTGGCGCTGGTCAGCGGCCGCTCGCTCAACGACATCGACCTGATCTTCGCACCCGAGGTGTTTCGCGCCGTCGCCGGCCACGGCGCCGAGATGCGGCTGTCGGTGGACAGTGAAGCCGATGCCGTGCACGCGCCGCCGCTCGACAAGGAGCTGAAGCGGCGGCTTGCGGCCATCGCCAAGCTCAGCCCGGGCATTCTGCTCGAGGACAAGGGCTATTCGCTCGCGCTTCATTACCGCCTGGCGCCGCATGCGGAGAAGGCGATCTACGAAGCCGTCTCGGTGATCCGCGCCGATTTGCCCAATGCGCCGATCGAGGTGCTGCCGGGCAAGTTCGTCTGCGAGATCAAGCATTCCGGATTCACCAAGGCAACCGGTGTGCGGGAACTGATGAAGCGGGAGCCTTTCAAGGGACGGCGTCCGATCTTCATCGGCGACGACGTCACCGATGAAACCGTGTTTGCGATCATGCCCGACATGAACGGGCTCGCTTTCTCGGTCGGCCGCCGCGCCATGGGCGTAAACGGGCATTTCGACGCGCCGAGCGACGTGCGTGCGTTCCTCGCCCGCCTGCTCGATCCAAGGTGAAACGAAGGCAGCGCCACGCCGTCGACATGATGCCTTGGGAACGGCGCCGCCGCGTGCCGCACGGCTTGCTTCGCATCATCAGGACACAAACTGTTTTTGCAGCGAAATCGCCGGGTTCCGTAAGGGAAACCAGTTCCAACGCGCATGCCCGATTTTGGTTTCAATTGGTTGAAACCATGACAGGAACCATATTGATGAACGGCAGTTAAACGGGTGGAATGAAACAGGAGGGGACGACCTGTGAACTTAGTCGTCGTTTCAAATCGTGTCGCCCGCGGCAAACCCAATGAGCCCATGACGGGCGGTCTCGCGGCGGCCTTGCTGCCGGTGGTGGAACATTCTGGCGCGATTTGGGTGGGTTCCTCGGGCCGGGTCCGTGATGGCCAGCAGAAGGAACCGTTCGCGGAGATCGAAGCGCTAGGCTCTGGCGCAATTGCGACGCTGGATCTGCCGGCGGCGCATTACGGTGGCTATTACGAGGGCTTCGCCAATTCGGCGCTGTGGCCGGCGCTGCATTCGCGCAGCGATCTGATCCGCGTCTCCAGCGACGACTATGTCAGCTATCGCGAAGTCAACGCCTTCATGGCGCGCGCCCTGATGCGTTTCCGCAAGCCGAAGACGGCGTTCTGGGTGCAGGATTATCATTTCCTCGCGCTCGGGGCCGAGCTGCGCGATCTCGGCGTCGACGATCCCATCGGCTTCTTCCTGCATACGCCCTGGCCCGTCGCCGCGGTGATGCAGGGCGTGCCCAACCATCGCGAGCTGATCAATGCGATGCTCGCCTACGACCTGCTCGGCTTCCAGACCGAAGACGATCGGCAGAATTTCCTCTCCTATGTCGGCGGAGAGCTCGGCCTCGCCGTCGAGGACGGCGTTGCGCTGTCGCAGCACGGCCGCACCCGCTGTGAAGTCTTCCCGATCGGTATCGACGCGGAGAAGTTCGCGGCCTACGCCGCCAAGTCCGCCTCGCATCCCGACGTATCGCGGCTGCGCCGCAGCCTCAACGGCGAACGTCTCGCGATCGGTGTCGACCGGCTCGACTATTCCAAGGGTCTCGTCAACCGCATCAGCGCCTTCGACCGGCTCTGGACCGAGCAGCCGCAGTTTGCGCGCAGCATCTCTCTGCTTCAGATCGCCAATCCCTCGCGCGGCGCGATCGAGGCCTATGGCAACCTTCAGAACGAGGTCGCGCGCCTCGTCACCGACGTCAACGGCCGGCACGGCGAGGTCGACTGGACCCCGATCCGCTATTTGAACAAGGGCTTTAGCCAGGCCGTGCTCGCAGGGCTCTACCGCACCGCGCAGATCGGTGTGGTGACGCCGCTGCATGACGGCATGAACCTCGTCGCCAAGGAATATGTCGCAGCCCAGAATCCGGCCGATCCCGGCGTGCTGGTACTGTCGAAATTCGCGGGCGCCGCCAACGAGCTCGACGCCGCGCTCCTGGTCAATCCGCACGATATCGATGGCATGGCACGCGCGATCGCGATTGCCGCCGCGATGCCGCTCACCGAGCGCAAGATGCGCTGGGACGCGATGATGAAGAAGCTGCGCGGCCACACGATCCAGCAATGGTCGGCCGATTTCGTCGCGGAGCTCGAGAAGTGCCGGACGGAAAAGGCCGCCGTCGTCCCGCTCGCCACGCAACCGCCGCAGGCGCTGCGCTGGCTGAAGTCGGCGATCTCAGGCGTGCGGCTGATTTGATCAGGCCTGGTGCTCCTCCCTTCCTCTCCACAAGGGGAGAAGGGAGCGCGCACCTCAATAGCAATACGACACGCCTTCCAGGATCGCGCATTGGCGCTTGTTCGGCGCGTTCGGATCGTCCATCGGCACCACGCCCTTGCCCTGGCCGACGAACACGCCGGGCCCGACATGGATCGAACTCTTGTTGCCGATGATGACGCTTGGGTGCGGCGTCGAGCTCGAGCGCGTGCCGTCCGGCCAGAGGATGGCGTCCCCCGACAGCACCCCGCGCCGCCCGTCGTCGCAGCTGACGTCGACGCCCTGTCGGGTGCAGACCTGGGCAGAAGCGGGCGCTGCGGCGGCGGAGACGAGGGCCGGGATCAGGCTCAGTACGGCGATGGTCGTGCGGATGGTCATGGGGTCCCTGCGCGTGTTTGGCGGCTTCCCGTGAATCGTCGCGCCAAACCCGTCACGGGTTCAGCCGGGGTGGCGCGCCGGGGACGGGGCGTAACAGATATTACCCTGTAACTACAACAAGTTGCGGAAAATCGACCGGATTGACCTGCGATTACTTGCAAAATCATCAGCGCCCCTTCAAGAGAGGCGCTCCGGAGAGATGGCCGAGTGGCTTAAGGCGCACGCTTGGAAAGCGTGTGTGCGGGAAACCGTACCGTGGGTTCGAATCCCACTCTCTCCGCCATATCCATCTGAAATCAAATATGAATTTGGCTTTCCGCGGAACCTTTGAGGTTGTCCGCTCGACCGCGTTTGCGCGCCTCCGGGCCGTCGGGAATCGTTGCGGCCGCGCCTCGGTCGGGGCTTCGGCCCGGCCGCGCCAGACCTGCAGCAAGGTCGGGGTGTGACCCGTGAGCAGCAACGGACCGAGCACCACACCCGGCGCTTCGAGAAACACCAGCCCACCGACGACGGCGATGAACGACAGCATGGTGTGATTTCGAAGCTTGTTGCCGAACACCCTCGTGAAGATCGTGTCGATCATCCGGCGTACGGCTTGCGGAGAATTCAGGCTCCGACAGCGATCGCGCAAGAGGTAGAGGCGGTCGAACGTCAGCAGCAGGTTCGCGACTCCGGAAATCCACCCTGTCGTGAAGCCATTGCAGCGTCGGGGCAAGCCAGCGATGCTTGCCGTGAGCTGCGTCCAGTCCTCCGCGTCGAACATGGGCACGGCGCGACGTGCGGCGACGTCTCCCGACGATTGGTCGCATGGGCGGCTCTCGCCAGCGCGGCATGCAGAAACGCACCTATACAGGCCCGATCCGCCTCCGTAACCTCGCGCCGCAACTGAAGGAGTTACCAGGTGGCGAAGAAGGCGGCGGCCAAGAAGATTGCTTCCAAGAAATCGGCAGTGAAAGCATCGCGCAAGACATCTTCAGCCCGGAAGGGCGTTGTCGCGAAGTCGGGTGCGAAGAAGTCAGGTGCGAAGAAGGCCTCCCCGCGCAAGCCGACTGCACCTCCCCGCCCCAAGGGCGCGCCTTGGCAATGGTCGGCGGTGGAGACCGCAGCCGCCATCCGCTCCGGCGCCATCTCCGCGGTCGAGACGGTCGAAGCGCATCTCGAGCGGATGCGCGCGGTCAATCCGAAGCTGAACGCCGTCGTCGTCGATCTCTCGGAGGAGGCGCTTGCCGCCGCCCATGCGGCCGACAAGCAGCGCGCCAAGGGAGGTGCGCTCGGCCTTCTGCACGGGGTGCCGATCACGATCAAGGAAAACGTCGATTACCACGGCCGGCCGAATTTCAACGGCGTGCCAGCCAACAAGGGCCTGATCGCACCGTCGGATGCGCCTGTCGTGCGCAACCTGAAGAAATCCGGTGCGATCGTCATCGGGCTCACCAACACGCCGGAATTCTCCTTTCGCGGCTTCACCGACAATCCCCTGCACGGGCTGACGCTCAATCCATGGGGTCCCGATATCACCTGCGGCGGCTCGTCGGGCGGCGCAGGCTCGGCGGTCGCCGCCGGCATCGGCACCATCGCCCATGGCAACGACATCGGCGGCTCGCTGCGCTGGCCGGCGCATTGCAACGGCGTTGCCACCATCAAGCCGACCCAGGGGCGCATCCCCGCATTCAACGAGAGTGCCACGGCCGAGCGGCCGATGCTGGCGCACCTGATGTCGGCGCAGGGGCCGCTGGCGCGCCATGTCGCCGACGTTCGCCTTGGGCTGGAGGTGATGAGCCAGCGCGATCCGCGCGATCCCTGGTGGGCGCCGGCGCCGCTGGTCGGCGAGAAGCCGAAGGGGCCGATCAAGGTGGCGCTGGCCAAGATCCCCGAGGATATGGACGTCGATCCGTCAGTCACGGCGGCGCTACGCCAGGCCGCGGACCATCTCGAACGTTCCGGCTACCGCGTCAGCGAGGTCGAGGTGCCCGACATCAACGGCGTCTGGCAGACCTGGTGCGACATCATCACCAACGAGACGGTGGTGATGCAGGAGGCCGGCATGCTGAAGGTCACCTCCGAAGACTTCCACAAGGCGTGGAACGGCATGAAGACCAAGGCCAGTGTGCTCGATCTCAAGGCCTGGATGCAGGCGACCGCCGCGCGCAACGGCCACATTCGCGCCTGGCAATTGTTCTTCGAGGACTATCCGGTCGTGCTGGCGCCGACCACCGTGAAGCCGACGCCGGGCCCGCGCGACGACACCGTCAGCGCCGAGCGGGTGAAGGAGATCTTCTGGGGCGAGATCCGCTTCATCTCGGCGATCAACGTGCTCGGCCTGCCCGGCGCCGTGGTGCCGGTGGTGCTCCACGACGGCAAGCCGATCGGCGTGCAGCTCATTGCGGGGCGCTATCGCGAGGATCTCGCGCTCGATGCGGCGGCCGCAATCGAGAAGCGGGCCGGGGTGCTCGCCCACCGCCTCTGGGAGAGTATGGGCTGAGGCTGCGAGCTATCGCAGCGTTGACGGTGGCACCCTCGCCCCGTGTGAGAGAGGGTGGCTCGCCCGCAGCGGCGAGACGGGTGAGGGGTCTCTGTCCAAGAACGCAGGTTCAACCGCATGGGATGGAGACCCCTCATCCGGCGCTCCGCGCCACCTTCCACCACAACGGGAAGGATGGCGACCGTCACTGTCGCGGCACAGCGCGCAAATACATTAATCCGCTTTAACCCGAATCCCGGCCAATTCGCCAACAACGGTTAGGGTTACTTCCTCGATCTCTAAGCGAATTATTGTCCGCTTTACCACCCGCCTCTAACACGGGCGAGGCGGACAACGCACATGCCTCATTCCAGGCCAATAAGTGCGGCCCGCCCACGCGGAGGTGGCACGATGCGCAACGAGACGATCGCTATTCACGCCGGTTACGAACCCGAAGCCACCACGCACGCGGTTGCCGTGCCGATCTACCAGACCGCGGCTTACGCGTTCGACAGCGCCGATCACGGCGCCGCGCTCTTCAACCTCGAGGCCGAAGGCTTTCGCTATAGCCGCATTGCCAATCCGACCAGCGCGGTGCTGGAGAAGCGCATCGGCCAGCTCGAAGGCGGCGTCGGCGCGCTCGCGGTCGCGACCGGCCAGGCGGCGCTGCATTTCGCCTTCGTCAACGTCGCCGATCACGGCGGCAACATCGTTTCCGTGCCGCAGCTCTATGGCACCACGCACACGCTGCTTTCGCACATCCTGCCGCGGCAGGGCATCACCGGCCGCTTCGCCGAGAGCGACGGACCGGATGCGGTTGCGAAGCTGATCGACGAGAACACCCGCGCGGTGTTCGCCGAGACCATCGGCAATCCCGCCGGCAATGTCTGCGACATCGAGGCGCTGGCCAAGGTCGCGCATGCGCATGGCGTGCCGCTGATCGTCGACAACACGGTCGCAACCCCGATCCTGCTCAAGCCGTTCGACTACGGCGCCGACATCGCCGTGCATTCGCTGACCAAGTTCCTGGGCGGTCACGGCACCACGCTTGGCGGTGCCATCGTCGATTCCGGAAATTTCCCGTGGGCGAAGCATGCCGAGCGTTTCCCGGCCTACAACAAGCCGGATGCCTCCTATCACGGCCTCGTCTATGCCGAGCGCTTCGGCCGGACCGCCTATATCGAGCGCGCGCGCAGCGTCTATCAGCGCACCATGGGATCGGTGCTGTCGCCGTTCAACGCCTTCCTGCTGCTGCAGGGCATCGAGACCGTGGCGCTGCGCATGGAGCGTCACGTCGAGAACGCCCGCAAGGTCGCCGAATTTTTGCGCGCCGATCCCCGCGTCGCCTGGGTCAACTACACCGGTTTCCCCGACAGCCCGTATTACCCGCTGGTCCAGAAATATCTGGACGGCAATGCCTCCTCGCTGTTCACCTTCGGCATCAAGGGCGGCATGGAAGCCGGCAAGACCTTCTATGATGCGCTGAAGCTGATCACGCGTCTCGTCAATATCGGCGATGCCAAGTCGCTGGCCTGCCATCCGGCCTCGACCACCCACCGCCAGATGTCGGCCGAGCAGCAGCGCGTTGCGGGCGTGCTGCCGGAGACCATCCGCCTCTCGATCGGCATCGAGCATATCTCCGACATCATCGAGGACATCGACCAGGCGCTGGACAAGGCCTGCCGGTCGACGCGCCTCGAGGCCGCGGAGTAGGCGGCCTCGCCAATGACGATCTTGATCGACAGGGATCAAGTCATAACGAGCCCGGCGCTGGTGCCGACCGAGCGCGATCTCGCGCGGGATCACGGCACCGAGCTCACGATCGGGCTCGTCAACAACATGCCCGATCCGGCGCTGAAGGCGACCGAGCGGCAGTTCATGAAGCTGCTCCAGGCCGCAGCAGGCCCGTGCCGCATTCGCTTCCACTGCTTCTCGCTTCCCAGCGTGAAGCGTTCGCCGGAAGCGCGGTGGCATGTCGAGAGCGAATATTCCGATCTGTCCGATCTGAAGAATCAGAAATTCGACGGGCTGATCGTGACGGGTGCGGAGCCCGTCGCGCCCGAACTCGACCAGGAGCCGTACTGGCGTGACCTAACCGAGCTCATCGACTGGGCCAAGGCCAACACGCGCTCGACGATCTGGTCGTGTCTCGCCGCGCATGCGTCGGTGCTGCATCTCGACGGCATCGCGCGGCGGCGGCTGCCGGCCAAATGCCATGGCGTCTTCGATTGCGACGCCGTGACGAGCGATTCCCTGACGCGCGCAGCGCCCGCGCCGCTCAAGGTCTCGCATTCGCGCCTGAACGAGATCGCGGAGAGTGACCTGGTGCAGGCCGGCTATCAGGTGCTGACCCGCTCGGAGCAGGCCGGCGTCGACGTTTTCGTCCGGCAATATGCCAGCCGCTTCGTGTTCTTCCAGGGCCACCCGGAATACGACGCGTTGTCGCTCCAGCGCGAATATCTGCGCGACATCGGCCGCTATCTCGCGCGGGAGCGGGAGAATTATCCGCACCTGCCCGTGAGCTATTTTGACGCAGCGACCGAAGACAAACTGGCCCGCTTCGAGAGGAAGGCTGCGCATCAGCGCCACCCGGCGCTCACCAACGAGCTGCCTGGGCTGAATTTGCGCGCTGATATCGGCGCCGGCAGCGCGGCGGCGGTGCTTTTCCGCAACTGGCTGCAATATCTCACCGGGGAAGCCGAGGCGTCGGCTCCTGCGCGTCAATCCAAAGATGTTGGTTCCGCGTTAGGATTACCCAGGCGTTAAGCTTGCCTCGACCGGCATGTGAATGTTTCAGTACGGAAATACGTAATCACGGGAACGCGATCGTGTGGTCGGCACTCCAGGGACGCGTGAGCAATCGGCTGGCCCGGCATTTCCGCGCCGCGCCGCACCGGCTGCCTGCGCATGCGCCGATCGTGAGCTTCACCTTCGACGATGCCCCCGACAGCGCCGCGGGCGAGGGCGCCGCGCTTCTGGAAGAGCATGGTGGCCGGGGCACGTTCTATCTCGCCGGGAGCCTGATCGGTCAGCCGTCGGACCATTGGCACGGCCTGTCGGACGACGCGATCGTCCGGCTCCACCGCTCAGGTCACGAGATTGCCTGCCACACTTTCTCGCATCAGAGCTCGGCCAATCTCGACGAGGCGGCGATGGCGCGCGAGATCGACCAGAACCGCTCCTATTTCCGTGCGATCGATTCCTCGATCAATCTGGAGAACTTCGCCTATCCCTACGGCATCGCCTCGGTCTGGCGGAAGCCGCAGCTCGCCAAGGCTTTCCGTTCGGCGCGCGGCATTCTCCCCGGCGTCAACAGCGACGTCATCGATCTGCAGTTCCTGCGCGCTTCGCCTTTGGTCGATTGCGAGATCGACAAGGCGGGCGTCGATCGCTATTTCGACGAGGCCGTCGCGAGCGGTGGATGGCTCATCTTCTACGGCCATGACGTCGCCAACGCGCCGAGCCCCTATGGCTGCACGCCGGACCTGATGCGCCATGCGCTGGAATCGGCTGGACGGCGCAACATGCCGATCGTGACGGTTGCGGAAGCGCTGCGGAGGATCGGAGCGTAGCTGCGTCTTCACTGAGCGTGCTCTTGTCACCTCGCCCTGCTTGCGGGGGGAGCAATCGCATTCGAGCATTCCGAAGAGGTCGTCATGCCCGGGCTTGTCCCGGGCATCCACGTTCTTGGCGCTGCGTGGACAGGCGTGGATGGCCGGGACAAGCCCGGCCATGACGCTGTGGGGGCTGTCGGTGCCCCAGCTCCACCCTTATGCGTTTCCCCCACAGCAAGCAGGGAGAGGCAGAAGATGGCCTTGCCACGTCGACGCGAGCATGCGACTGGCCTTGTGACGAATCTCTTGGCCTTGTTCCCCGAACGCCCATGTCCGCTCCCTCCACCGCCCCGCTGCCTGCGCCGGCCAATGGCCGCGACGCGCTGTCGGTGCTGCATTCGGTGTTCGGCCTGCCGGGCTTTCGCGGCGCGCAGGGTGAGATCGTCCGGCACGTCACCGAGGGCGGCAATTGCCTGGTCTTGATGCCGACCGGCGGCGGCAAGTCGCTGTGCTATCAACTTCCCTCCCTGCTGCGCGAAGGTTGCGGCATCGTGGTCTCGCCGTTGATCGCACTGATGCGCGACCAGGTCGCGGGCCTGCTTGAGGCCGGCGTCAACGCCGCAGCGCTGAACTCGTCGCTGACGTTTCAGGAAGCCTCCGAGATCGAGCGGCGCCTGCTCGCGGGCGATCTCGATCTGCTCTATGTCGCTCCGGAACGCCTGGTCACGCCGCGCTGTCTGTCGCTGCTGGCGCAGGCGAAGGTGGCGCTGTTCGCGATCGACGAGGCGCATTGCGTCTCGCAATGGGGGCATGATTTCCGGCCCGAATATGTCGGACTCTCCATCATCGCGGAGCGCTTTCCCGACGTGCCGCGGATCGCGCTGACCGCAACCGCGGACGAGCTGACGCGCAAGGAGATCGTCGAGCGGTTGCAACTTGCAGATTCGCCGCAATTCGTCTCGAGCTTCGATCGGCCCAACATCCGGTACGAGATCGTCGACAAGCGCAGCGCCGTGTCGCAGCTCAAGGAATTCATCCGCGATCGTCACATGGGCGATGCCGGCGTGGTCTATTGCCTGTCGCGCAACCGGGTGGAGGAGGTCGCCGCCGCGCTTGCCGAGGCCGGTATTGCGGCGCTGCCCTATCATGCGGGGCTCGACAGTGGTGTGCGCTCGCGCAACCAGGACCGCTTCCTCAACGAGGACGGTATCGTCATCGTCGCGACCATCGCCTTCGGCATGGGCATCGACAAGCCCGATGTGCGCTTCGTCGCCCATCTCGATTTACCCAAGAGCATCGAGGCCTATTACCAGGAGACGGGCCGCGCCGGCCGCGACGGCAAGCCGTCGGCGGCGTGGATGGCCTATGGTCTCTCGGACATCGTTCAGCAGCGCCGCATGATCGACGAGTCCAGCGCCTCCGACGAATTCAAGCGGGTCTCGATCGGCAAGCTCGATGCGCTGGTCGGCCTGGCCGAAACGCCGCACTGCCGGCGCCGGCGGCTGCTCGCCTATTTCGGCGAGATCGTGATGGCCGAAAGCTGCGGCAATTGCGACAACTGCCTGACGCCGCCGAAGATGCGCGACGGAAAGGTGCTGGCGCAGAAGCTATTGTCCTGCATCTACCGCACCGGGCAACGTTTCGGTGCGATGCATCTGATCGACGTGCTGGTCGGGCGCCTGACCGAGAAGGTGACGCAGTTCGGCCACGACAAATTGTCCGTGTTCGGCATCGGCCGCGAGCTCAACGAGAAGCAGTGGCGCACCGTGCTGAGGCAATTGGTGGCGATGGGCCATTTGCAGAGCGACAGCGAAGCTTATGGCGCGCTGAAGCTGACCGACACCGCGCGCGGCGTGCTGCGCGGCGAAACGGAAGTCTGGCTGCGCGAGGAGGCGCCGCAGACCCGCGTTCGCGCCAGCCGCGCCAAGTCCCGGCGCGGAGATCTCGCGCCCGCGGCGGGTACGCCCCAAGGCGATGTCGATCCCGAACTGCGCGCGCGGCTGCGGTCCTGGCGGTCGGACATCGCGCGCGAGCGTGGCGTGCCGGCCTATGTCGTGCTGCACGACGCCACCATCGACGGTATCGTCCGGGCCTGGCCGACCACGTTGGACGAGCTTCGCAACGTCCCCGGCATCGGCGACAAGAAGCTCGAGCATTACGGCGACGAGTTGCTGCAGATCGTCAGGACGAGGTAGGGGTGCAGCTTCTTCACTCCGCCGTCATCCCGGACAAGCGCAGCGAAGCGGAGCGCAGATTCGGGATCCATAGCCACGGAACGAAGTTGCTGTGACGCGTTGGCAACTGCGAGTCTTCGCAAGACTATTGCTGCGGCGTATGGGTCCCGGGTCTGCGCTTACGCTTGCCCGGGACGACGGCGGTGTGTGAGGCGTGAGCGCTATGCCTCTCTCACCCGTTCCGGAACGCGTAGGCATAGCCGTTCAAGGCCGGCGCGCCGCCGAGATGGGCGTACAGGATCTTCGCGCCCTTCTCGAAATGGTTCTTCTGCACGAGGTCGATCAGGCCCTGCATCGACTTGCCCTCGTAGACGGGGTCGGTGATCATGCCTTCGAGACGCGCGGTGAGGCGGATCGCCTCCTTGGTCTCTTCCGACGGCACGCCATAGGCGGGATAGGCGTAGTCCTCGATCAGCACGACGTCATCGGAGACGAGCTCCTTGCCGAGCTCGACGAGTTCAGCGGTGTTCTTCGCGATTTCGAGCACCTGTGCTTTGGTCTGATCAGGCGTGAAAGACGCATCGATGCCGATCACTTTTCGCGCGCGGCCGTCGGCGGCGAAGCCGACCAGCATGCCGGCATGAGTGGACCCGGTGACGGTGCAGACGATGATGTAGTCGAACTTGAAGCCGAGCTCCTTCTCCTGCTTGCGCACTTCCTCGGCGAAGCCGACATAGCCGAGGCCGCCGAACTTGTGCACGGAGGCGCCGGCGGGAATCGCGTAGGGCTTGCCGCCGGCCGCCTTCACTTCATCGATCGCCTGCTCCCAGCTCTTGCGGATGCCGATGTCGAAGCCGTCGTCGACGAGGCGCACGTCGGCACCCATGATGCGCGAGAGCATGATGTTGCCGACGCGGTCATAGACCGCGTCCTCGTGCGGCACCCAGGCTTCCTGCACCAGGCGGCACTTCATGCCGATCTTGGCGGCGACGGCGGCGATCATGCGGGTGTGGTTGGACTGAACGCCGCCGATCGACACCAGCGTGTCGGCGTTGGAGGCGATCGCGTCGGGAATGATGTATTCGAGCTTGCGCAGCTTGTTGCCGCCATAGGCGAGGCCCGAATTGCAGTCCTCGCGCTTGGCATAGATCTCGACATTGCCGCCGAGGTGCTTCGACAGCCGCTCCAGCTTCTCGATGGGGGTCGGGCCGAAGGTCAGCGGATAGCGGGGAAATTTGTCGAGCTTCATGGGTCATCCCGATTGGCGGTGGTGTTGGCCGCTGCCTAGCATCGCCCCGGCAAAATGTGCTCTCGAATATTGCGCCTATATTGCGCATCTTCTTGCGTGCTAGGCGGCCTGTGCTAACAATTCTTCCAAATTATTGCGAACCTATGGAAGCTTCTTTCATGGCTGCCAGGCTTGACCGAACAGACCTTAAGATCTTGAGATTGCTGCAGAATAACGGTCGGCTGAGCAATGCCGAGCTGGCCGCATCGGTCGCCATCAGTCCCGCCACCTGCCATCGCCGCACCCAGCGCCTGTTCGAGGACGGATTCATCGCCGCTGTCCGCGCCATGGTCGCGCCGAAGAAGGTGGCCAAGGGCACGCTGGTGATGGTCGGGGTCGTGCTCGACCGCTCGACGCCGGAGAGCTTCGCGATCTTCGAGCAGGCGATCGCAAAGCTGAAATTCGTGCTCGACTGCCACCTCGTCGCCGGCGACTTCGACTATTTCCTCAAGATCCGGGTCGGCGACATGGAGGATTTCAACCGCATCCATGGCGAGCAGCTCATCGCGCTGCCGGGCGTGCGCCAGACCCGCACCTTCTTCGTGATGAAGGAGGTCGTCGACAACGCGCCGCTGGAGTTTTGAACCACCCTTGATGCGCGATGCGCATCATGAAAGATTCATCCGATGCAGACATTCCCTTTCCGCCACCCCAATCCAGCCGGGCCGACCTACCGGCGCGGCTGGGTGGACGAAGCCGTGGCCGCGATCGAAGCCGACCAGTGCCGCACCGCCGACACGCATCTGATCCGGCTGATCGTGCCGGCGCTGTCAGGCATCGACATCTATCTGAAGGATGAGTCGACCCATCCGACCGGCAGCCTGAAGCATCGCCTGGCGCGCTCGCTGTTCCTCTACGCGCTCTGCAACGGACATATCCGCGAGGGCACGCCCGTGGTCGAGGCCTCCTCGGGATCGACCGCGGTGTCGGAGGCCTATTTCGCCGAGATGATCGGGGTGCCTTTCTATGCCGTGATGCCGCGCACGACCTCGGCGGAGAAGATCGCCGCGATCGAGCATTATGGCGGCAATTGCCACCTGATCGACGACGGCCGTGCGCTGTATGCCGAAGCGGCCGCGCTCGCCACCCGGCTGAACGGCCATTACATGGACCAGTTCACCTTCGCCGAGCGCGCCACCGACTGGCGCGGCAACAACAACATCGCCGAATCGATCTTCAGCCAATTGCAGGGCGAGCCGCGTCCGCTGCCGGACTGGATCGTGATGGGCGCCGGTACCGGCGGCACGTCGGCCACCATCGGCCGCTATTTGCGCTATCGCCAGTATCCGACGCGGCTTTGCGTCGCCGATGTCGAGCATTCCGCCTTCTTCGATTGCTTCCGGACACAGGACCGCTTCCATGTGTGCGAGCGCCCATCGCTGATCGAGGGCGTCGGCCGTCCACGCTGCGAGCCGTCCTTCGTGCCGGGCGTGGTCGACCGCATGATGAAGATCCCGGATGCGGCGACGATCGCGGCAATGAACGTGCTGTCGCGCCGGCTGCGTCGGGCGGTCGGCGGCTCCACCGGCACCAATTTCCTGGCGCTGTGCCGGCTCGCCTCCGAGATGCGCCAGGCGAACGTAACAGGGTCGTTGGTGACGCTGATCTGTGATTCCGGCGAGCGCTACCGGCAGACCTATTATGAGCCGCAGTGGCTGACAGCGCGTGGTCTCGATCCGGCGCCGTTCGAGGCGGACTTGTCGTCATTCCTCGACAGCGGGCAGCCGCTGGCGCTCGATGTTGACGACGTCGTCAACCCGCAGGGCGTGTGCAGCCCACAGGACCCATAGGACTCCTGGCCGACGTCTCCGTGCGATTTCCAAATCGGCGCGGGTCGTCACGGCAACTTCACTTGCCTTGCACGCACGTGCGAGTGACGGTTGTGTCCTCTCAACGAGGAGATCTACGCCGTGCGCCTTCCCATTCTCGATCCCAAGGACCTGACTGCCGAACAGAAGCCGCTCTATGACGACATGCGAGCGGGCATCAAGGACCATTTCAAGGGCTTCGTGAACATGCGCGACGACGGCGCGCTGCTCGGGCCCTGGAATCCCTGGATCCGCGAGCCGCGCTTCGGCAAGCCGGTGTGGGAGCTGGTCAAGGCGATCGCGTCGAACCCGCTGCTGCCGGCGCCGGTGCGCGAGGTCGCGATCCTCGTCACCGGCTCGCATTTCCGCTCCGGCTACGAGCTCTATGCCCATGTGCTGGTCGCCGAGCAGCGCGGCCTGTCCGACGAGAAGCTCGCGACCATCGTCGCCGGACAGCGGCCGGTCGACCTCACCAGGCAGGAGGCCGTCGCCTACGACGTCGCCTCCGCGCTGGTCGGCGGCGGCGTGCTGCCGGAATTGACCTGGCGCGCCGCGGTGAAGGAGTTCGGCGAGCATGGCGCCGCCGAGCTGTCCTATCTCGTCGGCGTCTACTGCATGGTCTCGGTCACGCTCAACACGTTCGACGTGCCGGTGCCCGATTAGAAGCCGCTCTGCGCGGTCACTCCGCTGCTTTGCTTGCAGGCGGCGGGGGCGCGAAGCCGATGCAGCGATTGCGGCCCTCGGCCTTGGCCTGGTAGAGCGCATGATCGGCCGCGCTCATCAGCGCGTCGGTGCCGGACATGCTGACCGCGCCCTCCGCGAGGCCGATGCTCACCGTGACGCCGAACTGAACGTGGCCGGCGGCGATCTGCGCGCTCATCACGCGCTTGCGGATGCGATCGGCCACAGTCCTTGCACGCGACAGGCTGGTCTCGGGCAGCAGAACCGCAAACTCCTCGCCGCCGAGGCGGCCGACGATGTCCGACTTGCGCTTGCCGTCGAGGCACGCCGACGCAACCGCCCTGATCGCAGCGTCGCCCACGGCATGGCCGTAGCGATCGTTGACCGACTTGAAGTGGTCGATGTCGAGCATCAGCACCGAGACGGAGCGATAATAGCGCTGAAACCGGCTCCATTCGGCATCCAGGCACTCGAGAAAATGGCGGCGGTTGTAGAGGCCGGTAAGCGGGTCGGTGGTCGCGAGCGTCTCCAGCATCGCGGCCTTTTCCGTGAGGTCGGTGATGTCGACATAGGTCAGCATGCGGCCGCCATTCGACATCGTGGTGCAATGGGCCCTGATGCGCCGTCCGTCCGGCGTCTGCAGGTCGCGCACGTGATCGCCGGCCTTGACCTCCTGGACGCGGCGCGCCGGGAATCTCGCAAGCTCGGTCGCCGGAAGATTGGGCGCGCTGGCGCGATGCAGCCGCCGCACGAGCGACGAATAGGCGGGCCGACTCGTGGCCTCGGCATCGCTGACCTCCCAGAACCGCCGCATCCGCCGGTTCATGAAGGTGGCCTGCATGTCGGCATCGAGCAGGAGGACGCCGTCCTGAACGTTCTCCAGCGCATCCCGCAGCAGCTTCAGCTCGTCGGAGGCGCGAACGATGTCGGTGACGGGTGCATAGGTCAGCATGCGTCCGCCATCGGGCAACGGCGTGATCTGCACGCGGATGACGTCGCCATTGGTCCGGCGCAGATCCATCGGCGTCGGGTCGCCCGCCTCGATCATGCGGACGCGTTTCTCCACCAGGGCATCGAGCTCGGGATCGGGCACTTCATAGGAGCCGGTGTCGCGACCGTGATGGAGCAAGGTGATGATGGACGGATTGCTGTCGGCGACTTCGTCGGGCAGGCGCCACATCTGGCGGAACGACCGGTTGATCAGCCGCGCCCTGAGGCTGGAGTCGAGCAGCACGATGCCCGTCGGCACATGATCGAGCGCGGCGCGCAGCGCCAGCATCTGGCTGCGCATCAGCGCATCGGACGAGCGCCCGCGCTCCTCGCGGGCCGGTCGTTCGAGGCCCGGCTGCTCGAAGGCGACGCCGACCTGTCGATCCGACCGCCAGATCACGCGGCAGGTCAGAACGTCACGTCCTGCCAGCCTGAGCTGGAAGCGCTCGGGCACGCCGAGGCCGCTTTCCATCTCCAGCGTCGCGGCTTCCTCGGTCAGCCGGCGCACGACGCAATCGATCGTCGACTGGCCGAAATTGAAGAAGATCTTGCCAGCAAGCAACGTCCGTTCCGGAACCAGATGGGACATTCGCGGGCCTCCCAAGCGAATACGATGCGAAAGGTCGGCCCAGTTTCGCTCAAGCTTTCTTGCCGCGGCGTAACTCCATCGAGGTTTTGGGATGAGGATTAACAATCGGTTGACGAGACGCCGGGACGCGGCTGATGGAACACGTGCCTTCCGCCGCGAAGGCTCAGTTCCGCGTTGCCCGGAATCGAAGTCCGGCCCCGCATGCCGTCAGTTGCGCACGGCGTAGAGCGGAGTTCGCAAGGTCAGCTGGTAGGACGGCTTCGGCATCCACGCGATCTGCGCAGTGATACCGAACAGGCGGTTGTCGTTGTCATCCATGCGATCGAGATCGAGCCGCAGGATCGGCTGCGTGAAGGACTCCGCCAGCGTCCGGCCGGCGAGTTGCGCGCCGCCGAACGACTGCACGCCGAGGCGTCCGGTGAACTTCCAGTTGCTCGGCCATTGGTAATAGCCGCCGGCATAGAGGATCGTGTTTGGCCGGATGCTGGCGAACGGGCTGGCGATGGTGGTGTAGGTATGTTGCACGCCGGCCAGCCAGCCCCGCGTCTCGTCCTCGTCGAGCGCGTAGTCGAATTCCAGGATGTTGTTGAACGAGTTCGTCATGCCCTGTTCGTTCGGCACCGACTGCGTCAGGGTCGATTGCAGCGTGATGGTCGGGAACGAGCCGCCATCCTGCCGGTAAAGGTCGGCCTGCACGCCAATGTTCCAGCTCGTGATGTCGAACGTCGACCAGCCGCCGCCGATGTCGGTCGCCGAGCCGGACGCGCCGCCGTAAAGCGAGACGCGGTCGTTGACATCGACGGTCAGCGGCAGATCGACGGCAATCGACTTCGCGGCAGGCACGCCGTTTGACGGTGTCACGCCCCTGCGCACCGCCAGGGCTTCGAGCGCGGTCGACAGCGACGTCGTGCCGAAGCCGAGCCCGAGCGTCCCGGCCGGAATCGACGCGTAGGTCGTGCGCAGATCGACGTAGATGTTCGGGACCGCAGGTTTCGCCGGTGCGTCCTCCTCATCCTCGGCGGCGAAGGCCGCGCCGGCCGAAATCGTCAGGCACGCCAGTCCCATCGCGACTGTGCGCAAGGCTGGACGATGCGGTGGGCGGTGAGGGGACACGTGACAATCCGACGCGTGGGCCGTGCTGGCGAAATCGCGAGCTAGATGGAACGTGATCAATCCCGCGGTCAAGCGCTATCCGCACACCATGGACGGCATCGATGGGCGCGGCTACCTTGCCATGATCGCACTGACTCGCTCGCCGGCCGAGAGCGGCCGGACAATGGAGGACGACTGCCATGACCACGTCACGCCGCATCCTGCTCGCTGGAATGGCGGGACTCGCCGTCGCTCCAACCGCCGTGGCGGCTGCGCCCGCGCCGGTGCCCGACGACGCGACGGTTGCCGAGGAACGCTTCGCGCGCATGATTGCCGCCGCGCATGCGCCCGATGTCGGCTGCGCCCGCCAGGCGGAGCGCTATGCGGACATGCATTGGCCTGACTACGTCACCGCCGCTCGGGCCGTGCTCGACGCGCGCGCGTAATCCGCGCTATTTCTCCACCGCTCGCCGCACCTGCTCGCCGATCTGCGACAGCACCAGCTGCGCTTGCGGCAGGATCGCGCCCATGGCGTGGAAATTGTGAACCATGCCGTCGTGGCAGACATGCTCGACGGCGACGCCTGCGGCGAGCAGCTTGCGGGCATAGGCATTGCCTTCATCGCGCATCGGGTCGTACTCGGCGGTGTGGATGATCGCGGTCGGCAGGCCGGCCACCCGTGTTGCGCGCAGCGGAGACACGCGAGGATCGGCCGTGTCGATGCCCTCAGGCAGATAGTCGGCGAGATCGGCCTCGATCGTGACGCGGTCGATCAGATGGCCCTCGGCAAAAGCTTCGCGTGAGGGCGAGGTTTCCTCGAAATCCAGCACCGGGCAGATCAGACATTGCGCGGCGACGGCAAGGCCTGCGGTCTGTGCCGCTTCCTGGCAGACGATCGCCGCGAGCGTTGCACCGGCGGAATCGCCGCCGACCACCAGACGGTCGGCGTCGATGCCGAGCGATGCGGCCTCGCGCGCGACCCATTCGGTGGCCGTGACCGCGTCTTCGACGGCGGCCGGAAAGGGGTGCTCCGGCGCGAGCCGGTAGTCCACGGAGACGAGGCGGCAGCCGGTGGCATGCGCCAGCGCCGCCGCGATGCGGTCATGCGTGGCAATGCTGCCGGCAACCAGGCCGCCGCCGTGGAAGAACACGAAGCCCGGTGCAACCTCCTCGGCATGTGCAGGCGAGTAGAGGCGGTAGGGCACCTCGCCGGCGCGGCCAGGCAGCATGCCGTCGCGCGTCGTCACGTCAGGCGCATCAGTGCGCGCGAACTGCATCAGCTTCGCCAGCGATTGCCGCCGCGCCTCAACGCTCGGCCGGCCGCGGGCCGGCGGACCAGCCGCGGCCATCATGGTCAACAGGCGCTTTGCGAGCGGATCGAGCGACATGCTGCTTCCTTTTTCCCCTGGCAGGAGAGGGTAACCCACCACGCCCGCGCAGGGAATCCTTTAGATGTTGTGTCCAATAGTGGCGCTATAATACGGCATCACGCCAAGGGAGGCCTGATATGGCCGAGATCAGGAAGCCGATCGAATACTCACCGAGCTGGACCTTCTTCGAGGGCAAATGGCACGACGGCAACGTGCCGATCATGGGCCCGCGCACGCATGCGGCCTGGCTCGGCTCGGTGGTGTTCGACGGGGCGCGCGCCTTCGAGGGTGTCGCGCCCGATCTCGACCGTCACGTCGCGCGCGCCAATCAATCCGCGATCAATTTCGGCCTGAAGCCGGTGGTCGATACCGGCACCTGGCTCGCGCTCGCAACCGAAGGCATCGCGCGCTTTGGGGCGAATGCCGAGCTCTACGTCCGCCCGATGTACTGGGCGCAGAACGGAAGTGGCGGCGGCGTGCTGTTCGATCCCGAAACCACCAATTGGTGTCTGTGCATCTACGAGGCGCCGATGCCCAAACCCGTCGGCAACGCGATCACCCTGTCCCCGTTCCGCCGGCCCACCGCCGAATGCGCGCCGGTCGAGGCGAAGGCGGCCTGCCTCTATCCGAACAATTCGCGCGCGCTCGCGGAAGCCGCCTCCCGCGGCTTCCAGAACGCCTTGATGCTCGACATGCTCGGCAACGTCGCCGAGTTCGGCAATTCCAACGTGTTCATGGCCAAGGACGGCGTGGTCTACACGCCGGTGCCCAACGGCACCTTCCTCAACGGCATCACGCGCCAGCGCGTCATCGGCCTGCTGCGCGGCGACGGCGTCAATGTGGTCGAGAAGACGCTGCGCTACGCCGACTTCCTGGCGGCCGACGAGATCTTCTCCACCGGCAATTTCGCCAAGGTCGCGCCCGTGATCCGCATCGACGAGCGCGAGCTGAAGCCGGGCCCGTTCTACACCAAGGCGCGAAAGCTCTATTGGGACTTTGCGCATGCGGTGAAGCTGGCGGCGTAGGCGCATACGCGCCCGGGAGCCCACTATCATCGTCCGCCTAGTGCGGAATTGCGCACAGGGGCGGACGATCCAGTATTCCAGAGGCCGCAGTGATTGACCCGATGGGCCGCGGCGTACTGGATGCCCCGCCCGCGCGGGGCATGACACCTGTTTCTAACGGCAGCGCTTGAACCGGCTGAACTGAAACGCCTGCGCCGAATCCCACGGCGTGCGGTGCGTTTCGCTACGCGTCTCGATCAGCTCGAACTCCGGCCCGAGCTCCGCTGCGAGGCTGGCGCTGTCATGGCGCTGCACTGGCAGGCCGCTGCACTTCTCCGGACCGTCGGGTGCGAACGTCGCAATGATGACGTGGCCGCCGGGGGCAACCGCAGACCGCAGGCGTTCGACGTAAGCCGCCCTGTCGCGGGGATCGGTCAGGAAGTGAAAGGCGGCGCGATCGTGCCAGACCTCGTAGGTCTTGGCGGGCTGCCATGTCGTGGCGTCGGCGACGATCCAGCTGGTCGTTGACGCGGCGTGGCCAAGGCGCTTCCTGGCAGCATCAAGCGCGTTCGCGGAGAGATCGAGCACGGAGACGTCGCGATATCCGTCCTGCAACAATGCATCGACCAGACGGGACGCGCCGCCGCCGATATCGATGATGGCCGCGTCATGATCTGGACCGGTCGCCCGGATCATTGCGAGCGAGGTCGAGGGGCTATTCTGAAACCAGCTGACCTCGGCCTCGCCCTTGGTGGCGTAGACTTCGTCCCAATGGGAACTTCGGTCGGACATCGCGCATCCTCCGGCTCATTGGGTGCGGAGGTAAAGAGAGACCTATTCGTCCTTCTTCGACATCCGCTCCAGGCGGTCCTGCATTTCCTTCATTTGCTGGCGCAAATCGTCGATGTTGCTGTCCTTCGGCGTTTCCGCATTCGTATCAGGCTCCGACTCGGCGCTCGCCGGGCGTGGCGGGGCGAACGGCTTGAACATCGAGAAGGTCTGCTGGAACAGCTCCATGTTGCGGCGGACCTGTTCTTCCAGGGGAGCAAAAGGAGTGCCGGACAGGGTGTTGGCGATCTGCTTGCGGAACTTCTCTTGCTCCTGGGTCAGGGTCGCGATCGACTGCTCCAGATATTTCGGCACCACCATCTGCATGCTGTCGCCGTAGAAGCGGATGAGCTGGCGCAGGAAAGTGGTTGGCAGCAGGTTCTGGCCGGCCTTGTTCTCCTGCTCGAAGATGATCTGGGCGAGCACGGAGCGGGTGATGTCGTCGCCGGTCTTGGCGTCATAGACCAGGAAATCTTCGCCATCCTTGACCATCGCGGCGAGGTCTTCCAGCGTCACGTAGGTGCTCGTCCCGGTGTTATAGAGCCGGCGGTTCGCGTATTTCTTGATGGTCGTGGGTTGGTCTGATTTCGCCATGGGCTCTCACTTGCAAGCGCGGAGAACGGGAACCGAGCGGGCTATGCCGCAGGGCGGGAAGAGTACGCAACGCAACAAAATAAGCATTTTCAAAGGGCTTACGCTACCGTTTTGTGCGGCACGGTTAATCGCGGAGCAAAATCTTGCTTGCGAAAGCGCCAAGAACGCTATTTTGAATGCGCTGCGGCATGAATTCGGTCGCCGGCCGATTGACATGCCTCAACGACGTTAACAGGATGGCTCACGACACTGGCGAGCCGTTTCTCTAGCTCCGCCTGCCCTTTCAAAGAACCTCAAGCCTCAGGAGATGCCTATGTCAGACGATGTCGTCATCGTCAGCGCCGCCCGCACCCCGGTCGGAAGCTTCAACGGAGCGTTCGCGACCCTTCCCGCCCATGATCTCGGCGCGATCGCCATCAAGGCCGCGCTGGAGCGCGGTGGCATCGAGCCCGGCCGGGTCTCGGAAGTCATCATGGGCCAGATCCTGACCGCTGCCCAGGGCCAGAACCCGGCCCGCCAGGCCTCGATCGGCGCCGGCATCCCGGTGGAGAGCCCGGCCTGGGGCGTCAACCAGCTTTGCGGCTCGGGCCTGCGCACGGTGGCGCTCGGTTATCAGGCGCTGCTCAACGGCGATTCCGAGATCGTGGTTGCCGGCGGCCAGGAATCCATGAGCATGGCCCCGCACGCCCAGTATCTGCGCGGCGGCGTCAAGATGGGTCCCGTCGAGTTCGTCGACACCATGATCAAGGACGGCCTGTGGGATGCCTTCAACGGCTACCACATGGGCAACACCGCCGAGAACGTCGCGCGGCAGTGGCAGATCACCCGTGCCCAGCAGGACGAGTTTGCGGTTGCCTCGCAGCAGAAGGCCGAGGCGGCGCAGAAGGCCGGCAAGTTCAACGACGAGATCGTCCCCGTCACCATCAAGACCCGCAAGGGCGACGTCGTCGTCAGCGCCGACGAATATCCGCGCCATGGCGCAACGCTCGACGCGATGGCCAAGCTCCGTCCCGCTTTCGAGAAGGACGGCACGGTTACCGCGGGCTCGGCCTCCGGCATCAATGACGGCGCTGCCGCCGTGGTGCTGATGACCGCCAAGCAGGCGGCCAAGGAAGGCAAGAAGCCGCTCGCGCGCATCGTGTCCTGGGCGCAGGCCGGCGTCGATCCGAAGATCATGGGCTCGGGTCCGATCCCGGCCTCACGCGCCGCGCTGAAGAAGGCCGGCTGGAACGTCGGCGACCTCGATCTGATCGAGGCCAACGAAGCCTTCGCGGCGCAGGCCTGTGCCGTCAACAAGGACCTCGGCTGGGATACCTCCAGGGTCAACGTCAACGGCGGCGCGATCGCGATCGGTCATCCCGTCGGTGCCTCCGGCGCACGCGTGCTGGTGACCTTGCTGCACGAGATGCAGAAGCGCGATTCGAAGAAGGGCCTTGCCACGCTGTGCATCGGCGGCGGCATGGGTATCGCGATGTGTCTGGCGCGCGACTGAAGGTGACTGACGCGTAGCTGACATGTGGTGTCTCGCGTGCGCTGCACACGTCAGTGAGTGCGTTGCACGCGATTAAAAAGGCAGCGGTTGCAAATCAAATATTCTTCGCAACCCCGCAGGCCTCGACTAAATACAAACGCCCGGCTCAACGCCGGGCGTTTTGTTCTTGATGTCCGTCAAACCAACCGCATAATCCAACGTTAAAAACAATCACTCCAGAAACGTCCGAAGAGTCCAAGGAAGAGTCCAAGGGAAGGAATACGACATGGCACGTGTTGCATTGGTCACGGGTGGTACGCGGGGCATCGGTGCTGCGATCAGCAAGGCGCTGAAGGCGGCTGGATACAAGGTTGCGGCGAGCTATGCCGGCAACGACGCGGCCGCGGAGAAGTTCAAGGCCGAGACCGGCATTGCCGTCTACAAATGGGACGTCAGCAGTTTCGACGCCTGCGCCGAAGGCGTGAAGAAGGTCGAGGCCGATCTCGGGCCGATCGAGGTGCTCGTCAACAATGCCGGCATCACCCGCGACACCGCCTTCCACAAGATGACGCTCGAGCAGTGGAACGCCGTCATCAACACCAATCTCGGCTCGCTCTTCAACATGACCCGCCAGGTCATCGAGGGCATGCGTGCGCGCAAGTTCGGCCGCATCATCTCGATCTCGTCGATCAACGGACAGAAGGGGCAGTTCGGCCAGGTCAACTATTCCGCAGCGAAGGCCGGCGACATCGGCTTCACCAAGGCGCTGGCGCTGGAGAATGCCAAGGGTGGCATCACCGTGAACGCGATCTGCCCCGGCTACATCAACACCGAGATGGTGCAGGCGGTGCCGAAGGACGTTTTGGAGAAGAACGTAATCCCGCAGATCCCGGCCAACCGGCTCGGCGAGCCCGAGGAGATTGCCCGCGCGGTCGTGTTCCTTGCGGCCGACGAGTCCGGTTTCATCACCGGCTCGACGCTGACGGTCAACGGCGGCCAGTACATGGTGTGATGCGATCGCATCACGCCGGCTGATATTTTTCACAGCGTCGTGCCCGGGCTTGTCTCGGGCATTCCCACATGCACTGTCATTCCGGGGCGTCGCGACAGCGGCGAACCCGGAATCTCGAGATTCCGGGTCTGGCGCTATGCGCCATCCCGGAATGACGAGGCCTTCCACAATGACTCCCCGTACCGCCACGCTGATCGGCTTGACCGCGATCCTGATGTGGTCGCTGCTCTCGGTGATGACGGTGGCGACCGGAAAGATCCCGGCGTTTCAGCTTGCTGCGATGACGTTTGCGATCGGCGGTCTGGTCGGCCTGCTCACCTGGATCGGCCGCGGCGATGCGGCGAAGAGCCTCCGTCAGCCGCTCGTCGTCTGGGTCGTCGGCGTCGGCGGCCTGTTCGGCTATCATGCGCTGTATTTTCTCGCGCTCCGCTTCGCGCCGCCGGCCGAAGCCGGCCTTCTGAACTACATGTGGCCGCTGCTGATCGTGCTGTTCTCGTCCTTTCTGCCCGGCGAGCGGCTCGCGCTGCATCACATCGTCGGCGCGGTGCTCGGCCTCGTCGGCACCGTGCTGCTGTTCGCCGGCAACACCAGCGGGTTTGCGCCGGGGGCGGTGCCGGGGTTGATCGCAGCCTTCATCGCCGCGTTCGTCTGGGCGGCCTATTCGGTGCTGTCACGCCGGTTGAAGGCGGTGCCGACCGACGCCGTCGCGGGCTTCTGTCTGGCCACCTCGGGTCTTGCCGCACTGATGCATGGCCTGCTCGAGACCACGGTCTGGCCGGAGACGACGCTGCAATGGCTCGCGGTGATCGCGCTCGGCATCGGCCCCGTCGGCGCCGCGTTCTACGCCTGGGACATCGGCATGAAGCGCGGCGACATCCGCGTGCTCGGCGCCGCCTCCTACGCGACGCCGCTGCTCTCGACCGGCTTTCTCATCGCCGCGGGTTTCGCCAAGGCCAGTGCCAACATCGCGCTCGCGGCGATCCTGATCGCCGGCGGCGGCCTGATCGCGGCCAAGGACATGGTGCTGCGGAAGCGATGATCCGTCCGTTCGCCATCTCGCTGCTGTTGATGGCTGACCTCGCCTGCTCGGGCGCCGTGGCACAGGTCGCAGCGAAGCCCGAGACATTCACCGGCATCAACCGGAAGGAAAGCGTGCGCGGCCGTCCCGAGACCGCCACGGTCTCTGACGGAAAATCCTTCGTTCAGCTGACTGAGCGGGACTATCGGGCAGGCGGCTTTCGGCCGCCTTACGAGACGCTTCCCACGATCGTCGTGCGACGATTGCCCGTGCGGAGCCGCGCTCCGGCCAGTCACGACTGATCTGCAGCTAAGGCGCCGGCTGCCAGCCCGGCGGCCGGTACATCGCTTCGGGAATCTGTCCGAGCTCGGAGCGCTGCAGGCGCTGCGGCGTCAGGCCGTAGAATTCCTGGAAGCTGAGGATCAGCGGGCGCCATTTGTCGGGATCGATGCGGTTGGGCGCGCCCTCCATCATGATCTCGGGGTGGGCATGCACGCGCGTGATGCGGAGCTCGATCGCAGCCAGATTGCCGCGCCAGACCGCATCGTCCTGCGCCATCTCGTGCACGTGAGCGACCTTCGCTTCCATCTGCACCGGGCACTCGGCAGCGCGCGGAGCGCTGACCGTTTCGCCGAGTTGCGCCCTCAGGCCACTGAGGCCGAACTTGTCCTTCTCGTGCCGGTAACCGCGATGGCGCTTTCCGGGCGGCACGGGATCCGAGCCCGTGGTGCGGGCGAGGCGGTCAACCGCGGCGACGAGATCGGCCGACGGCAGATTGAGTACGCATTCGCCGGTGCGAATCATGTTCTCGGTGGTTTTGGAATTGCGGGCGAGCCCGAGCATGCAGCGCCATCCGACCCACCAAGCCGAGGACATCGGCGCGAGATTGTACGAGCCATCCTCATTGGTCGTCCCGATCAGGACGACGGGCGTTCCGAAATACAAAATGGCGGGGTCGATCTGGACGGCCGAAGGACCGAGTGTTCCGTGCATCATGCGCTCCTCTTGGTTGGATGCGCTGTGCTAGAGCGGGAAGCGGACCGAACCCACCCGATTCCGGATTGCGACCCTAAAGCGAGATGAGATCTGGATGAATCGTCATCGCGCTTTAGGTTGTTGTTTGCGCATGATCTTTCCGGAAAACCGCTTCGCACTTTTCCGGATCATGCTTTAGGGCTCCCAGCCCTTCGGTGCGAGCTCGAAGCCTGCGAACTCGAACGCAGGTGCCACGGTGCAGCCGACCAGCGTCCACTCGCCGGTGGTTTCCGCCATCTGCCAGGCCTGTGCCGGCACGATCGCCTGCGGCCGTTCGCCATTGGCGAGGTCGGTGCCCAGCCGCACCTCGTGCTGCGAGCAGCCGTCATGGGCGATGCGCAGCATCAAGGGGCTGCCGGCGTAATAGTGCCACGTCTCGACCGCATCGACGCGATGCCAGTGCGAACGCTCGCCGCGCGCGAGCAGGAAGTAGATCAAGGTCGAGCGCGAACGCCCGTTGGCGTCCGTGGCCTGATCGCGAAACGTCTCGCGGTAGTGACCGCCCTCGGGATGGGGCCGCAATTCGAGGCGCACGATGATCTCGGCTGCAGTCGGCATTGATCCCGTCGAGGCCTTGTTTTCAGGACTTGTTCTTGCGCTCGCGCAGCTCGCCGAACACCGCGGCGGCGTCCGCGCCCTTCATGTGCAGCTTGGCTGCGACCTGCGGTTCGTCGGCACGCAGGAACACGTTGGCCCGCTTCTCGTCGCCGAGCAGCGTGGGAATGGTCGGCTTGTTTTCGGCCCGCAGCTTCGCCACCTCGGCCGCGCGCGTCTGCAGCGCCGCATTGTCGGGCTCGACGGTGAGGGCGAACTTGACGTTGGACGCCGTGTATTCGTGGCCGCAATAGAGCTTGAAGTCGTCGGGCAGGGCACGCAGCTTCAGAAGCGAATCCCACATCATCGGGTAGGTACCCTCGAACACGCGTCCGCAGCCGATCGAGAACAGCGTGTCGGCAGCGAACACCGTTTTCTCGTTGTCGAACACGTAGGAGACGTGGTCGAGCGTATGGCCGGGCGTCTCCAGCACGCGCGCCAGCAGATTGCCGATCTTGACCACGTCGGCATTGGCGACGCGCAAATCGACGTTCGAAATCGCGGTGGTCTTGTCGTGCGGCGCGACGACGCGGCAATTGTATTTTTGCTTGAGCTCGGCAACCCCGCCGACATGATCGCCGTGGTGATGGGTGATCAGGATGTCGGTGAGCTGCCAGCCCTCGCGCTCCAGCGCCTGCAGGATCGGGCCGGCCTCCGGCGCGTCGATCGACGCCGTCGCCTTGGTTTCCACATCGTGGATCAGATAGCCGAAATTGTCGCTTAAACAGGTGAAAGTACGAATTTCGGCGGCCATGTCATCTCCATCGCGCTCAGCCCCGCCAGACAAATATGGCGTTAACGTTGCGCAGGCAATGCAATATTCCGCGCGCGGGCGCTGCCCGGCGCATGTTAGGTTGGGGGCATGACAATCGACGTCGTCGACCTCCGCGAGTTCTATTCCCGCCGCCTCGGGATCGTGGCGCGGCAAATGATCAACCGCGGCATCAGGGAGCGCTGGCCGGGCGCGCAAGGCCAGCGCGTGCTCGGCATCGGCTATCCCACGCCCTATCTGGGGTTGTTCCGGGAGGATGCCGAGCGCTGCATCGCGTTCATGCCGGCGGCCCAGGGCGTCCTGAAATGGCCGACGGGGCGGCCGGCGCTGGCCTCGCTGGTCGACGAATTCTCGCTGCCGCTTCCCGACGCCGCGGTCGACCGCATCCTGCTGATCCATGCGCTGGAGATGTCGGACGATCCGGCCGCGCTGTTGCGCGAGGTCTGGCGCGTGCTGTCGCCCTCGGGCCGCGTGATCGCGGTGATCCCGAATCGGCGCGGGGTGTGGACCCGCACCGACAGCACGCCATTCGGTCACGGCCGGCCGTATTCACGCTCGCAGATCACCGACCTCTTGCGCCAGACATGGTTCACGCCGACCGCGTGGGGCGAGGCGCTGTTCATGCCGCCCTATGCCGGCGGCTGGGTGCTGAAATCGGCGCAGATGTGGGAGCGTGCCGGCGCGGCGCTGTCGCTGCCCTTTGCCGGCGTGCACATCGTCGAGGCCACCAAGCAGGTCTATCGCGCAATTCCCGCCAAGCGCGAACGGGCGCGGCTGATTCCGTCGCTGGCAAAGCCGGTGCTGGTGCCGTCCTCGACGGTGACACGCAGCTGAAAACAAAACGTCCCGGCGCGAGGCCGGGACGGTTGCAGTCCACATCATCGGAACGAGCTTACTCGCCAGGTGCGAGATCGTCGCTCGAGGCGGCCGGAGCTGCCTCGCGCTCGGGGCGCGGGCCATGCGGCCGGCGCCGCCGTCGCGGATAGCGCTCGCCAGCGCCAGCACCACCCTCGAATCCGGGCTGATTGCCATTGGCCCCGTTGTTCGCTTGAGGCTGCGCGCCGGTGATGAAGGACGGCAGGCGATCGACGCTGCCGGCGTCGCCGATGACGGGCTGCGGCTGGTTCGCAGGCTGCGGCTGATATTGCGGTTGGGGCTGAAATTGCGGCTGCGGGCGATGGTCGCGTTCGCGATGCTCGCGCGGCTGCTGGTTGTCGCGCTGCTGATGGTCACGCTGGTGATGCTCGCGCTGGCCGTCGCGGTCGCGCATGAAGGGCGGCTGCTGCTGCGGCTGCGGGACGAAGCCCGGCTCCTGGCCGAAATTCGAGAAATTCTCGCCGTCGTCTTCGCCGTCGTCGCTATGGCTGCTGACGGGTTCGTCACCGCGCGGCTGCTGGTTCTGGCGGAACTGCTCCTGGGCGGCCGCGATCAGGCGGAAATAATGCTCGGCATGCTGGTAGTAGTTCTCGGCCGCAACGGGGTCGCCGGAGGAGCGCGCGTCGCGTGCGAGCTGCAGATATTTTTCAGCGATGTGCGAGGCGGTGCCGCGGATCTTGATGTCGGGTCCGTTGGACTCGTAGACCCGGGTCATCGGGTTCTGGCTGCGCCGGTTGTTGTTGTTATTGTTGTTGTTGCGGTTGCGCATCCGCTGCTTGTTCTGACCGTTTCTCATGTCCTGCCTTTAATTCCAGCCCTAAAGGTTGCACGCATTACTGATAGCTAGGAGTGACCTGGCGACAGCGGTTCACATCGCTCGCGCGCACCGCGCGCAAGAGCGGATTGATCCCTGCCGATGTTCGTCGACCGTCGCGCTCAACAAAGACGCGTTCCCCACCCGCCAGCACTGATCGCCAGCGAACCCATTCATTTTGCCTGCCGAAACAGGCCCAGCGTTGTTGCGTAAGTCTTCAAGCGCAATATCAGGCTTTCGTTCGCTTTGCGGTCGGAGAGCAGCGCAGCTCCAATGGCCATCGCGCTCAACAGGACCTGCGGCTTGGAACCATTAATCAGTAAAGCTCTCGCCCGAGAGCCCGGCTTTCGCCCGTAGGTCTACGGGGCCGGCACCGATCTGTTGATCGGAACGTAGTCGTTCCCAAGGGATATTCCAAGAGCTTTTTGCAGGCCAATCCGGCTTTTATGGGGGCATTTTTCGGGCCGAAACGGCCCGCGGAATGCCCGCCAGGTCGGCCTTGGGTGGCCTGTCCAGCGTCAACGCGCCCGCAATCATCAAGGTTTCAATATTTCGGGCCTGGCCCTGGCCGGCCTCGACGATCAGTGCACCGCCGCTGGCGAGACGTTCGCTCGCCTGCGGAATCAGGGCACGGTAGGCGTCATAGCCGTCATTGCCCCCGTCGAGCGCCAGATGCGGATCGTGCTCGCGCACCTCGATGCTCAATGTCGGGATTTCGGCCGAGGGAATATAGGGCGGGTTCGACACGATGAGATCGAACGGGCCGCGCAGCGCCGACGCATAGGAGCAGGCGACGAAAGCGGCGCGGCCGGCAAGGCCGAGAGCGGCAGCATTGTCTCGCGCCGTGCCGAGGGCGGTGAGGCTGAGATCGGTGCCGACGCCGAAAGCATCGGGAATTTCGTGCAACAGCGCGAGCAGGATTGCGCCGGAGCCGGTGCCGATATCGGCGATTCGCGGTGACCGTCCCGATATCGCGAGCCCGCGGAAAATCTCGAGCGCCAGCTCGACGACGGTCTCGGTGTCGGGGCGCGGGACCAGAGTTGCGTCCGACAGACGAAACGGCAGGCCCCAGAATTCCTTCGTCCCGAGAATCCGCGCCACCGGTTCGCCGGCGATCCGGCGCTGCGCGTATTGCGCAAGCCGCAACGCCTCGGCGTCGGTGAGCGGCCGGGTGGCCTGTGTGATCAGGCCGGTCAGGTCGAGGCCGAGGGCCGCACCGAGCAGGATACGCGCATCGTGCTCGGCGTCATCGAGCCGTGCCGATCTCAGTTGCGCAGCGAGCGCGCGCCGTGCCCGCTCGATGGATTGTCCGGCGAAGGGATTGCCCACGCGTCAGGCCGCCGCGCCCTGTGCGGCGAGCTGGGCGGCCTGGTGCTCGGTGGTCAGCGCGTCGGTCAATTCGCCCAGTGCTTCGCCGGCGATCACCTGCGGCAGCTTGTAGAGCGTCAGGTTGATGCGATGGTCGGTGACGCGCCCTTGCGGGAAATTGTAAGTGCGGATGCGCTCGCTGCGGTCGCCGGAGCCGACCTTCTCCTTGCGCTCGGCCGAGCGCGCGGCGTCGACGCGCTGGCGCTCGGCGTCGTAGATGCGCGAGCGCAAAATGTTCATGGCGGAGGCGCGGTTCTTGTGCTGCGAGCGGCTGTCCTGCATCATCACCACGATGCCGGTCGGGATGTGGGTGATGCGGATCGCCGATTCCGTCTTGTTGACGTGCTGGCCGCCGGCGCCTTGCGCGCGCATGGTCTCAATGCGCAGATCGTCGTTCTTGATCTCGACGTCGACATCCTCGACCTCGGGCAGCACGGCGACCGTCGCGGCGGAGGTGTGGATGCGGCCTTGCGTCTCGGTGTCGGGCACGCGCTGCACGCGGTGCACGCCGGATTCGAATTTCAGCTTGGAGAAGGCGCCGCGGCCCTGCACCTCCGCGATGATTTCCTTGTAGCCGCCGACGGTGCCTTCGCTGGCCGAGATCACCTCGACCTTCCAGCCCTGCAGGGCAGCGAAGCGCTCGTACATCCGGAACAGATCACCGGCGAACAGCGAGGCCTCGTCGCCGCCGGTGCCGGCGCGGATTTCCAGCACCACGTTGCGATCGTCCATGGCGTCCTTGGGCAGCAGCGCAACGCGAATCTTCTGCACCAGCTCTTCGATTTTCGGCGTCAGCTCGCCACGCTCGGCCTCCGCCATGCCGCGCATTTCCGCATCGGTTGCGGGATCGGCGATCAGCGCCTCGGTGTCGGCGAGCTCCTTGACGGCGGAACGGTAGGTCTTCACCGCTTCGATCAGCGGCGTGAGCTCGGCGAGCTCGCGCGTGATCTGGACGTAGCGTTCGGAGGCGAGCTGCCCCAGCGATTCGGCCTCGAGCGAGGCATGATGGGCGAGCAAAACGTCCAGCTTGGCTTCGGGGAGTGACGACATTGGTTCAGTCTCAAAGGGGGGCGGACGAAGGCGAGGGCAGCGGAGAAGGGGCGGATGGCCCGCTACAACGCCAATCCTTCGGCCTCGGCAAATTCCGTCAGCTTCTGCCGGATCGAGACGCTGCCCGCCGGCGCGTCCAGCAGCGGGCCGAGCATGGCTTCGGCCTTCTTGGCATCGAGATCGATGACCATGGCCTTGACCGGGCCGAGTGCGGTCGCCGAAAGCGATAGCGAGCGGTAGCCCAGCGCGATCAGCGCCAGCGCACCGATCGGCTTCGACGCCATCTCGCCGCAGAGCGAGAGCGACTTCTTGGCCTCCTGGCACTTGCGCGAGATCTCGCGCAGCGCGCGCAGGATCGGCGCCGACATGGTGTCGAAGCGCTCGGAGACCTTGGCATTGCCGCGGTCGACCGCGAACAGGAACTGAAACAGATCGTTGGAACCGACCGAGATGAAGTCGACCTTCCGCAGCAGCTCGTCGAGCTGATAGAGCAGCGCGGGGACCTCGACCATGGTGCCGATGTCGATTCTTTCAGGCAGCGTGTGGCCGTGCTGGCGCAGATAAGTGAGCTCGCGCTCCACCAGTGCCTTGGCCGAATCGAATTCGGCAACCTCCGAGATCATCGGGAACATGATGCGCAGCGCGCGGCCGCCGCCGGCGCGCAGCAGCGCGCGGATCTGGCCGCGCAACAGGCCGGGACGGTCCAGCCCGAGCCGGATCGCGCGCCAGCCGAGCGCGGGATTTTCCTCGATCACGGCTTCCATATAGGGCAGCGCCTTGTCGCCGCCGATGTCGAGTGTGCGGAAGGTGACGGGCTTGGTGCCGGCGGCGTCGAGCACGGTGCGATAGAGCGCCAGCTGGTCGCTGGTGCGCGGCAGGCTCTGGCCCACCATGAATTGCAGCTCGGTGCGGAACAGGCCGATGCCGGCGCTGCCGGTGTCCTCGATATGCGGCAGGTCGATGGCAAGACCTGCGTTGATCATCAGCTCGACCTTCTGGCCGTCCCTGGTGACGCAGGGCCGGTCGCGCAGCGCCAGATATTGCGCCTGGCGGCGGGCGCGGAAGCGCACGCGTTCGGCGAAGGCCGCCTCGACTTCCTGCGAGGGGCGCACATAGATCGAGCCGGATGTGCCGTCGACGATGATGGCATCGCCGGGATCGGCGATACCGGGCGCGTTCGGGACTTCGCCGACCGCCGGGATGCCGAGCGCGCGCGCCACGATCGAGACGTGGGAATTGGCGGTACCCTCTTCCAGCACGATGCCGCGCAGGCGCTTGCGGTCGTAGTCGAGCAGCGCCGCCGGGCCCATCGCGCGCGCGATGACGATGGCGTTGTCGGGCAGTTGCTCACGTGACGGCGCGTGGTCCTGGCCGACCAGCTGCCGCATCAGGCGGTAGCCGAGATCCTCCAGATCGTGCAGCCGGTCGCGCAAATAAGGATCGGTCGAGCGCAGCATGCGCGCGCGGGTGTCGGACTGCACGCGCTCGACGGCGGCTTCCGCGGTGAGGCCGGTGGCGACAGCCTCGTGCAGCTTGTGCGACCAGCCCTGGTCGTTGGCGAACATGCGGTAGGCTTCCAGCACCTCGCGATGCTCGCCGCCCTCGGCGACGTCGCCACGCTCCAGCATGCGATCGAGATCGGCGCGCAGCTTGGCGAGCGCGGTGTCGAGCCGCTTGATTTCCTTCGGCAGGTCCTCGGCGATGTAGTCCTTGATGACGACGCGCGGCTCGTGCAGCACGACATGGCCGAGCGCGATGCCCTCCGACAGGATGGCGCCGACCTTCTGCGCGGAATGGCGCGCGGCCGGCTCCTGGCCCGGCTGGGCCAGCGCGGACAGCTCGCCGGAGGCGATCAGCTCGGCCAGCACCATCGCGGTGGTCTGCAGCGCCTCGAGCTCCTCCTCGACATAATTGCGCTTGGCGCGGTTCTGCACCACCAGCACGCCGAGCGTGTTGCCGGCCCGCAGGATCGGCACGCCGAGGAAGGAATGGTAGATTTCTTCGCCGGTCTCGGGGCGGAACGAGAAGGCGGGGTGGCTCTGCGCGTCGCTCAGATTGAGCGGCGTCGCCTCGCTGGCGACGAGGCCGACCAGGCCCTCATGGGCGCTCAGCACGGTGTGGTGCACCGCCTCGCGGTTGAGGCCTTCGGTGGCATAGAGCTCGAGCGTGTTGTCGATGCGCAGCACATAGACCGAGCACACCTCGGCCACCATGTTGGCGGCGATCAGCACCACGATCTTGTCCAGCCGCTCCTGGGCCGAGACCTGCTCCGCCATGGTCTCGCGGAGCCGTCTCAACAAGACGCGGGGACCTCCCGACGTGCTCCGCATGAACCGTCAATCTCCTCCGTCTGCCGGGCCCGGCGGTATCAGCCGGCGGCTGGCCCAAAATTCCAGAAAAACAATCAAATTGTTCGTCCGACGCAGGCGCAAACCCAAATCTTCTTGAAAATTTAGTGCTTGCACCGAATCAGCGGCCTGAACTGGGACACAGTCTGCGGCAGCCCACCCTGTTCGCCGTATAGCGAATTGAGGCTTGTTTTGCCAAGCAAAACGCCTGCCAAACGCGAATGTGTGGAGACCTCAGCGTTTGCTGCGACCGCTAAGAGAAAATCCGTCTAGGCTTGGTCGAGACCGTAGAGCGTGTGCAGCGTGCGCACCGCAAGCTCGGTATAGGCCGCGTCGATCAAAACCGAGAATTTGATCTCGGAGGTTGTAATGGCCCGGATGTTGATATTCCGCCCCGCGAGGGCCGAGAACGCCTGGGCGGCGACGCCGGCGTGGCTGCGCATGCCGCTGCCGATCACCGAGATTTTTGCGACGTCGGTGGCGGTATCCAGCCGTGCATAACCGATCTTGCCCTTGGCGGCGGTAATCGTGTCCTTGGCGCGGGTGTAGTCGGCGGCCGGCACCGTGAAGGTGAGGTCGGTGGTCTTGCCGTCTTCAGAAACGTTCTGAACGATCATGTCGACGTTGATGTTGGCATCCGCCAGCGGGCCGAAGATCGAGGCGGCCACGCCCGGCTTGTCCTCGATCTGGCGCACAGAGATCTGGGCCTCGTCCTTGGAGAAGGCGATACCGGTGACGACGTGGTTTTCCATGATCTCCTCCTCGCCGCAGATCAGCGTGCCGGGCGGCTGGTTGGCATGCGGGTCGATATCCTCGGGCTTGTCGAAGCTCGAGCGGACGAAGATCGGCATGTTGTGGACCATGCCGAGTTCCACCGAGCGGACCTGGAGCACCTTGGCGCCCTGGGAAGCCAGTTCCAGCATGTCCTCGAACGCGATCTTGTCGAGCCTCTTGGCCTTCGGCACGATCCGCGGGTCGGTGGTGTAGACGCCGTCGACGTCGGTGTAGATGTCGCAGCGGTCGGCCTTGACGGCGGCGGCGATCGCCACGGCCGAGGTGTCGGAACCGCCGCGGCCGAGCGTGGTGATGCGGTTGGTCCTGGGATCGATGCCCTGGAAGCCGGCGATGACCGCCACCTCCTTGCGCTCCTTGAAACGGCTGATGATCTCGCTGCCGTCGATGTCCTCGATCCGGGCCGAGGCATGGGCGTCGCTGGTCTTGATCGGGATCTGCCAGCCCTGCCAGGAGCGGGCCTGGATGCCCATGCCCTGCAGCACGATGGCCAGCAGGCCCGAGGTCACCTGCTCGCCCGAGGCGACGACGGCGTCGTATTCGCGCGCGTCGTGCATCGGCGAGGCCTCGGTGCACCAGGCCACCAGCTCGTTGGTCTTGCCCGACATCGCCGAGACGACCACGGCCACCTCGTGGCCGGCGTCGACCTCACGCTTCACATGGCGTGCGACGTTGCGGATACGTTCGATGTTGGCGACGGATGTGCCGCCGAATTTCATCACGAGGCGGCTCATGACGACGCGTGCATTCCTTCATAAGGATCAGTATGGTGGCCCGCGCTGGACGGGCCTCGCGGACACCGACCGCGCGTATACATAGCGGCGGGGCCGGGGGCAAGCGGGTTCCTGCGGGGCCGGTTGCGGGGGTAATGGGTTAACTAGGTCATGGCGCGTTACATCGACGAGATCCTGCAACCGGGCGAGCGGGTGCTGTATTCGACCAACGCGCACTGGATCTTCTATTTTCCGGCGATCCTGGCCTGGATCGTGGCTTTGGCCCTGTTCGTCTTGTCCCGCCAAACGATCGTCGAAGGGCTCGTGCTGCTCTGCCTCGTAGGCTCCGGCCTCGCGGCCCTGGCGGCCCTCTTCTGGACCGTAAAGGCCTGGTTCCATCGCTGGACCATCGAGACAGACGTCACCAACCTCCGGGTCGTGCACAAGACCGGCTTCATCAAGCGCCGCACCTTCGAAATGGCGCTGGACAAGGTCGAGAGCGTCGACGTCGATCAGACCATCCTTGGACGTATTCTCAACTACGGCGACGTGACGATTCGCGGCGTCGGCGAGGGGATCGAGACGATCAAGACCATCGCCTCGCCGCTCGCCTTCCGTAGTTCGATCACCACGCGGTAGGACCGCGCGTAACCATGAGCATGCAGCAAAATACTTCCGAAACCGCAAGCCCGCAGCAGGGATCGACCGTCGACGCTGCCGAGATCGCGAAATTCTCAAAGCTCTCGGCGGAGTGGTGGGACCCCAACGGCAAGATGGCGCCGCTGCACCGGATCAACCCGCTGCGGCTCGGCTACATTCGCGATGCCGCCTGCCGCAAATTCGAGCGCAACGTGCGCAGCCTCAACTGCCTCGGTGGCTTGCGCGTGCTCGACATCGGCTGCGGCGCCGGCCTCTTGTGCGAGCCACTGTCGCGCCTCGGCGCGCAGGTCATCGGGGTCGATCCGTCCCAGAGCAACATCGCCGCCGCGAAGCTGCACGCCGACAAGGGCCATCTTGCGATCGACTACCGCTGCACCACGGTGGAAGAGATCGACCCGCGCGAGCGCTTCGACATCGTGCTGGCGATGGAGGTGGTCGAGCACGTCGTCGACGTCGGCGTCTTCCTCAAGCGCTGCGCCGCGATGCTGAAGCCGAACGGCCTCATGGTGGTCTCGACGCTGAACCGCAACTGGAAGAGCTTTGCGCTCGCCATCGTCGGCGCCGAATACGTCCTGCGCTGGCTGCCGCGCGGCACCCACGAATGGAACAAGTTCGTCACCCCCGACGAGCTGACCAAATACCTGCTCGACAACCGCCTCGTCATCACCGAGCAGACCGGCGTGGTCTACTCTCCCTTCGCCGACAAATGGTCGCTCTCGTCGGACATGGACGTGAACTACATGGTGGTGGCGGAAACGATGGTGTGAGGGCTTTCGTGAGTGAGGCACGAATTCGTGTCCCTTGGAGGGTGTCGTCCCTGCGAACGCAGGGGCCCATAGCCACAGGCCCCTGTGGCTAGCAAAGACAGGCGCTCCGAGCATGTACTACGTCTACATCCTCGCCAGCCGCCATCACGGAACGCTCTACATCGGCGTTACCGATTCACTGCAAGCGCGACTGCAGCAGCACCGCGCCGGTAAGGGTTCCGAGTTCGTGAAACGCTACGGCGTGTATCGGTTGGTCTACACCGAGGCCTACGAACGAGCGGACGAGGCAATCACCCGCGAAAAGCAGCTCAAGCGCTGGAAGTGCGACTGGAAGATCGAGCTGATCGAGCGTGACAATCCCGAGTGGCGTGATCTCAGCGATTTGCTGGTTTGACGGCGTGATGCCGCCCAGCAAACGCTGTCGTCCCTGCGAACGCAGGGACCCATACCGCGTGATCTCTCGGTGGGGTTTGGTGTAAGACGCGCAGGTTGGCAGTCTTCGCAAAACTGCTCTCCGGGGTTATGGGTCCCTGCGTTCGCAGGGACGACAGTGTGCTTGTTGCAAGAGCATCGCACCCATGACGCCCCTGTGGTTGACCGGTGAGTCTGTTCCCGTCAGGCTGATCAACCTCTCTTCCTAGCCCCTTAGCTCCCCATGCTCACCATCGCCAGCCTCTGGATTCCCTTCACCATCATTGCCGCGCTCGGGCAGGTGGCGCGCAATGCGATGCAGCGGTCGCTGACCAAGCCGCTGGGGACCTGGGGCGCGACCAATATCCGCTTCCTGTTCGGCTTCCCGTTCTCGCTGCTGTTTCTCGGCGTGGTGCTGGTTGCGACCGGCGATCATCTCGGCATGCCGCCGACGGTGTTCTGGCCGTGGCTGCTGCTCGGCGCCCTCAGCCAGATCGTCGCCACCGGGTTGATGCTGCTCGCGATGAACGACCGCTCCTTCGTGGTGACCACGGCCTATCTGAAGACCGAGGCGATCCAGACCGCGATTTTCGGCTTCGTCTTCCTGGGCGATCACCTGACCTGGCTGAAGGTGCTTGCGATCGTGGTCGCCACGATCGGTGTCGTCATCACGGCGTTGCGGCCCGGCGGCGAGAAGAGCTTTGCCGAGTTGAAGCCGACCCTCACCGGCCTGATTGCTGCGGCGTGTTTCGCGCTCTCCGCGGTCGGCTTCCGAGGCGCGATCATCAATGTCCCCGGCGTCTCGTTCGTGACGGCGGCATCGCTCACGCTCGTGCTCGGCCTGTTCGTGCAGACGCTGGTGTTGACCATCTATCTGCTCTGGCGCGCACCGAAGGTGCTGCAGGCGATCCTCGGCCTGTGGAAGCCGTCGATGCTGGCGGGCTTCATGGGCGCCTTCGCCTCGCAGTTCTGGTTCCTGGCCTTCGCGCTCACGGCGGCCGCCAATGTCCGCACGCTCGCGCTGATCGAGGTGCTGTTCGCGCAAGCCGTGGCCTATTACTCGTTCAAGCAGCCGATCGCGCCGCGCGAGATCTTTGGCATCGCGCTGATCGTGGTCGGCGTGGCGGTGCTGGTGGGGGCCTAGGAAGAACTAGCGAAGGCCGGCGAGAATGCCGGGCGCCAAGACGCGCAACTCGCCGCTCAACAGCGGGTTTGCCAGATCGTGTATCGCTGCGTGGATCACGTCCTCATATCCCAATTCGAATCCAATATCCTCACGGCATTCGACCAGATTGGCCCAATCCTCGACCGTAAGGGCATCGATCTCCCCGGTCGAAAACCGTTCAAGGACGGCAACGATATCGCGCCGTGCCAGTGTAACCACTGGATCGCTATCCCAAGTCAAGGAGCCGACTCCGGCTCTCAGCTTTGGGATGGGCGCATCGAAACGAATGAGCGACGACAGGATCGCTTCGCGGCTCATGCGAGAGCTCACGTCAATTCCGGTCTTCCGGCAGCGTCGGCAGCGGCGACACGTCGATGCCTTCGTCGATCAGCGACTTCGCCTCCTCCGGCGAGGCTTCGCCATAGATCGGACGATGCTCCTTGTCGCCGTAATGCATGGCGCGGGCTTCGTTGGCGAAGCGCTCGCCGACATTGTCGGCGTTCTTGACGATGTGATCGCGCAGCTCTTTCAGCTTGGTGCGCAGCTCTTTCTCCTGCGCCATCAGCAGCGAGGTCGGCCCTGATGGTGCGGCCTCGGGCGCGGCGGTCGTCACCGGCTCGGGCGGCGGCGTCGCGCGTCCGCGGCCCTTCTTGCCGACGATGCGGGGGGCCATGATCGCCTTGTCGACCTTGGCGGAGCCGCAGATCGGGCACGTCACCAGCTTGCGCTTGACCTGTGAATCATAGGCCGAAGAGCTCTGAAACCAGCTTTCGAAATCGTGGTTCCGGTCGCAGCGGAGCGCGTAGCGGATCATGCCGATCCCCGCACCAGATGCAGATGATCCGGTCCGGCCTTGGGGTCGGACACGCCGAAGCGGCGGCCGTGCTGGAGCGAGGGGATCGCGCGGCGCGCGGTCTCGACCTTCGCCGGATCGATCTTCGCCATGATGATGCCGGGCTCGACGTCGCCCTCGGCGAGGATCTCGCCCCAGGGATCGATGATCAGCGAATGGCCGTAGGTCTCGCGCTTGTTCTCGTGGGTGCCGGCCTGCGCCGCTGCAAAGATGAAGCAGCCGGTCTCGATCGCACGCGCGCGCAGCAGCACATGCCAATGCGCCTCGCCGGTCTTGCGGGTGAAGGCCGAAGGCACGGTGATGAAGTAGGCGCCGCTCTCGGCCAGCGCACGGTACAGCGCGGGGAAGCGCACGTCGTAGCAGATGGTCAAGCCGACGCGGCCCCAGGGCAGGTCGGAGATCACGGCGGTCTCGCCCGGCTGGTAATTGGCGGATTCGCGATAGCTCTCGCCGTCGGGCAGCTCGATGTCGAACATGTGGATCTTGTCGTAGCTCGCGAGCACATTGCCCTCGGGCCCGATCAGGAAGGAGCGGTTGACCGCCTTCTCCGGCGAGAAGCGCAGCGCCAGTGAGCCGACATGGAGGTGGATCTTCAGCTCCGCCGCGAGCGCCCGATACGCCTTCAGCGAAGTGTCGTCCTCCTCGCTCTGCAGATGCTCGAACAATGCCTTGCGGTTCAGCTGCATCATGTTGCTGACTTCGGGCGTCTGCACGTAGTCGGCGCCATTGGCTGCCGCCTGCCGGATCAGCTTCGTGGCCTGCTCGAGGCTCGGCCCCGGCAGGAGGCCGGTGCGCATCTGAACCATGGCGGCGGTGAACGTGCGGTTCTCGCTCATGAGGTGGCCTTCACGCCTTCGAGCATGCCGTCGAGCTTGCCCTCGCGATCGAGCGCGTAGAGATCGTCGCAGCCGCCGATATGGGTTCCGCCGATCCAGATCTGCGGGAAGGTCGAGCCCTCGCCGGCGCGATCATACATCTCCTGGCGCCACGATGGATCCTTGGCGACGTCGAATTCCGTGAAGGCAACCTTCTTGCGGGTCAGCAGCGATTTGGCGGCGGAGCAATAGCCGCAGCCTGGCCTGGTGTAGATCTCGACAGCGGCGGTCATCTCGTCTGGCGCTCTCATGTCATGAATTCATTGAATTATATGGGACTTTACCTGATCTCCACAACCCGGGCGAAGACCAGCACGTCGACCTGGGCGGCCTTGGCGCGCAACAGGGCCCGTGCACAGGCATCCAGCGTGGCGCCCGAGGTCAGGACGTCGTCGATCAGGATGATGCGGCGTCCCTGGACCTCGGCCTGGCGGTCCGGAGATACCTGGAATGCGCCCTGCACATTGGTGGCGCGCTGGGCCCGCGACAAGCCGATCTGCTGCTCGGTGGCGCGTACCCGGCGCAGCACCTCGCCGCGAACCCTGACGCCGCTCTGCCGCTCGATCACGCGCGCCAGCGCCCCGGACTGGTTGTAGCGGCGCCGCCAGGCCCGCCGCCAATGCAGCGGAACAGGCACCAGCATATCGGCCCCATTCAGTAGCTCGCCGCCCGCCCGCGCCATCCAGCGTCCCATCGCCGGCGCCAGGTCTGTGCGGTCCTGGTATTTCAGCGCGTGCACCAGCGTGCGCGCGACGTCGTCGTAGCGCACCGCCGCGCGGGCACGCTGGTAGGCCGGCGGGCTCGCGATCGCCTCCATCGACAGCATGTCGGGGCCGGGGTCGTAGACGAAGGGAATGCCGAGCCGCGGGCAATAGGGCCGCTCGATGAACGACAGCCGCGCCCAGCACGAAGCGCAAACGCCCTCGCCATCGACCGGCTCGCGGCATGACACGCACTGTGTCGGCAGCGCGATGTCGAGCGCCAGCCGCGCCGTCCGCGACAGCACATGGCGGCCAGCCGTCCACGCGGCTCGCAGCGGCGCGGCGATGGAGCGGGTGGGGGCGGCGTCGGCGTCCATGGGGAGAGGCTAGCGTTCCGCGCTCGTTGGCTCAAGCCACGCTCTCGTGCCCCGGACCCAGCGCAGCGCGCAGCGGTGCGCTGCTGAGCCGGGGTCCAGAAGTTTGTGCACGCCGAGGCATGGGTCCCGGTTCTGCGGAGCGTCACTGCGTTCCGCACCGCGCCCGGGACACGAGAGCGATTGCCAGAACGACTTGGATCGGCGTAACCAGCGGCATGGCTCAGCCCCCGCAAACCCCGCCCGCTCTGTTCGATCGCGCCTTGCTGTATGCGCGGCAGCGGCGCGCGCGGGCGCAGGGCGGGGTGACGTTCCTGCTCGACCGCGTTGCCGAGGACATGACCGACCGGCTGGCGGCGGTGATGCGGGAGTTTCACGCCGCGGCCGATCTCTGGACGCCCGGTGAAGATCTTGCGGTTCTGCGCGCGCGGCTCCCCTCCATCGAACGGATCGCGCTCGAGGCGGCCGGCGCGGAAAAGCTGCCCTTCGCACCCGAAAGTCTGGACCTCGTCGTCTCGGCGCTGGCGCTGCAATTCGTCAACGACCTGCCTGGCGTGCTGGCGCAGGTTCGCCGCGCGCTGAAGCCGGACGGGCTCCTGCTCGCCGCGATGATCGGCGGCGACAGCTTGACCGAGCTGCGCCAGGCCTTTGCCGCGGCCGAGGCCGAATGCGAGGGCGGCGTGTCGCCGCGCGTTGCACCGTTCGCCGATCTCAGGGACATCGGCGCGCTGCTGCAGCGGGCCGGCTTTGCGCTGCCGGTGACCGACGTCGACCGCGTCGTGGTGCGCTATGGCAATGCCTTCGCCTTGATGCAGGATCTGCGCCGCATGGGCGCGGCCAATGTGTTGATCGAGCGCCGCCGCACGCCGAGCCGGCGCGCGACGCTGCTGCGCATGGCCGAGATCTACGCCGAGCGTTTTGCCGATGCCGACGGCCGCATCCGTGCCACGTTCGACATCATCTGGCTCTCCGGCTGGGCCCCGCACGCGAGCCAGCAGCAGCCGCTGAAGCCGGGGTCGGCGAAAGCGAGTCTCGCGGAGGCGGTGAAGAAGGCGGGGAAGTGACGCGTGTCCCGGACGCGCTGCAGCGTGAAACGCTGCTGCGCAGAGCCGGGACCCAGTTTGCGGCATTCTTGGGCCCCGACTCTGCAGCGCACCGCTGAAGAAGCGCTGCGCTGCGTCCGGGGCACAGTGCAATCACATCAACAAATCAATCAGATGCGGGATCAGCGGAATGTCCGCGGGCGGCATCGGGTAGTCGCGCAGCTTGTTGGCGCGAACCCAGGCCAGGGTCTGGCCTTCGCGCGGCGCGACCTGCCCTTCCCAGCGCCGGCAGATGTAGAGCGGCATCAGCAGATGGAAGGTCTCGTAGGCATGGCTCGCGAAGGTCAACGGCGCCAGACACGGTTCGGCGACGGTGATGCCGAGCTCCTCATTGAGCTCGCGGATCAGGCTCTGCTCTGGCCGCTCGCCGGGCTCACACTTGCCGCCGGGAAATTCCCAGAGGCCGGCCAGCGTCTTGCCCTCGGGGCGCTGCGCGATCAGGACGCGTTTGTCGGCATCGACGAGCGCGCAGGCCACCACCAGTGTCAGTTTGAGATCGGCCATACGCCTCTGTTATCAGCTCAAGATCGTTCGCAATGGCTTGTTAACCCCGTTGCGGCTCCGCGTTTTTGCGGTTTGCATAAGTCATATTTAATCAACGGTTCCTAGAGTGGAAACATATTTAAACCATTCCAGGCCAATCCATGCTCGCCGTGCTTCGCACCACCATCCGCCGGTTTGCCCGCGACCGACGCGGCAATATCGCGGTGATTTTCGCGCTCGCCTGCGTTCCCCTGATCACGGTGATTGGCTGCGCCGTCGATTACTCCCGCGCGACGCAGATTCGGGCCAAGCTTCAGGCCGCGGCCGACGCGGCCAGCGTCGGCGCAGTCGCCAAGGCCTCGCCGGGATTCGCCGCGGCAGGCACGATGACCTCGGACGGCGGGATCCCGGTCGGCGTCACCGATGCCAAGAACATCTTCAATGCCAACGTCGCCAACCTGACCGGCTACACGCTCAACAGCGTCACGCCGACGGTGGTCAAGAGCGGCTCGACGGTCACCTCGACCGTGGCGTTCAGCGCCAGCGTCAAGACCATGTTCCTCGGTGTGATCGGCAAGACCGCGCTGGCGATGAGCGGCACGTCGACGGCGACGGCCAGCATGCCGCTCTATGTCGACTTCTACCTCCTGCTGGACAATTCGCCGTCGATGGGCGTAGCGGCGACGCCGGCCGACGTGACCAAGATGGTCAACAACACGTCGGACAAATGCGCCTTCGCATGCCACGACTACAACGACTCGAACAACTACTACAATCTCGCCAAGACGCTCGGCGTCACGACGCGAATCGACGTATTGCGCAGCGCGACCCAGTCGCTGATGGATACCGCCGCGGCCAGCGAGACCTATTCGAACCAGTTCCGCATGGCGATCTACGATTTCGGCGCATCTTCAAAAACCATCGGTCTGCGCGCGCTGTTCTCGCTGTCGGCGAGCCTGTCGAGTGCCAAGACGGCGGCGGGCGGCATCGACCTGATGGGCGTCTACGGCAACAACGATTCCTACACCGCCGACAAGGACACCCAGTTCAGCACGGTTTTTCCGGCAATCAACTCCGCGATCACCGCGCCGGGTGCCGGCACATCGTCTGCGCCGCTGAAATATCTGTTCTTCGTCTCGGACGGTGTTGCCGACGAGTACAATACCGGTTGCTCCAAGCCGCTCGTGAGCGGCGGGCGCTGCCAGTCGCCGATCGACGTCTCGCTCTGCACCACCATCAAGAATCGCGGCATCAAGATCGCGGTGCTCTACACCACCTATCTGCAGCTGCCGACCAACTCCTGGTACATGACCTACATCGACCCCTTCAACAAGGGCCCGTTCGGTCCCTCGCCGAACAGCGAGATCGCCGACAACATGCAGAGCTGCGCCTCGCCGGGGCTGTATTTCGAGGTCAGCCCGACCCAGGGCATCTCGGATGCGATGAATGCGCTGTTCCGGAAAGCGGTCGCGGACGCCCGGATTTCGGGGTGATCCGAAGCAAGGCGCGATCTCCGTCGCTCTGAGCTGGCCGCTTCGTCAGCGGCCCTCGAGGGCGACGGAGCGGCTCTCTCCGCGCAGTTACAGCGGGGCCGGCATCCTTCGAGGCTCGCTTCGCGAGCGCCTCAGGACGGCCGGAGGGGTGTGGTGGGCCTGACTTACGACCTGTAGTCCCCGTTGATCGCCACATATTCCTTGGTGAGGTCGCAGGTCAGCACGCGGTCGCGGCCCTTGCCGAGGCCGAGCGAGACCAGAATCGCGATCTCGGGGGCCTTCATCGCTTCCGATACCTGCACCTCGTCATAGGACGGATCGCGCGCGCCGTTCCTGGCGACGCGGATGCCGTTGAAGGAGATCGAGAGCTTGTCGCGATCGGCCGGCTCACCGGCCTTGCCGACCGCCATCACGACGCGGCCCCAATTCGCGTCCTCGCCGGCGATCGCGGTCTTCACCAGCGGCGAGTTGGCGATCGACATCGCGATTCTGCGCGCCGAGGCCTTGGTCTTGGCCCCCTCGACGGTGATCTCGACCAGCTTGCGGGCGCCTTCGCCGTCGCGCGCCACCTGCTCGGACAGGTTCGCCAGAACCTGGTTGAACGCCTTCACGAAGGCCTTCAGGCGCGGGTCGCTGGCGCGGCTGATCTTTGGCGCGCCGTGCTCGGCGGCCGCGCCGGTGGCGAAGGCCAGCAACGTGTCCGAGGTCGAGGTGTCGCCGTCGATCGTGACCGCGTTGAACGTGTCCTCGACGCCGGCCTTGAGCAGCGCCTGCAGCGCCGCGGGCGCGATCGGTGCGTCGGTGAAGATGAAGGACAGCATCGTCGCCATGTCGGGCGCGATCATGCCGGCGCCCTTGGCCATGCCGTTGATGGTGACCTTGGCCTTGCCGAGCTTGACGGTCGCGGTCGCGACCTTCGGGAAGGTGTCGGTGGTCATGATCGCCTTGGCCGCGGCGAGATAGTCGCCGGGCTCGGCGGTCTCGGCGAGGCGGCCCAGCACGCCGTCGAACTTGGTCGCATCCAGCGGTTCGCCGATCACGCCGGTCGAGGCCAGGAAGATCTCGCTTTCGCTGCATCCGACCGCCTTGGCCGCGATCTTCGCGGTCAACGCGGTCGAGGCGCGGCCGGTCTTGCCGGTGAAGGCATTGGCGTTGCCGGAATTGACGACGAGCGCGCGCGCCAATCCTTTTTTAGAAGATACGCCGCCCTTCAGCTTGGCGCGGCACCATTCGACCGGTGCGGAGGGGCATTTGGACTTGGTGAAGACGCCGGCGACCGTGGTGCCCTTGTCCATCACCGCCAGCAGCACGTCGGTGCGGTTCTTGTAGCGGATGCCGGCCTCGGCCGTCGCAAGGCGGATTCCCGCGATCACGGGCATGTCGGGGACGTTCTTGGGGGCGAGGGGGGAGACGGAGGAGGACATCGCGGGGCGCCTTGGTGAGGTCTGGATATGCAGATGGCCGGGCATGCGCCCGGCCATTGCGACGTTAAATACTATTGGCGTCCGCGAAGTGACAGCGAATTCTTACTTCTTCGCGGGCGGCGCCATCTTGCTGTCGGACGGCTTGGCTGCGTCGGCCGGCTTCGCATCCTTCGATGCGTCCGCCGCCGGCTGGTCCAGCCGCTCGACCTTGGCCTCGGCGCGCAGCTTGGCGACGTACTCGGCCTGGGCCTTGCGGGTGACGTAGCTTTCGATCTGGGTCTTGACCTGCTCGAAATCCGGCGCCTTGCGGTTGCGCTTTTCCTCGACCTTGATGATGTGCCAGCCGAACTGCGACTTCACGGGGTCGGAGATCTTGCCCGGCTCCAGCGAGAAGGCCACCGCGGAGAATTCCGGCACCATCTGCTCCTTGGTGAAGAAGCCGAGATCGCCGCCGTCGGCCGAGCCGGGATCCTTGGACTTCTTCTTGGCGAGCTCGGCGAAATCGCCGCCCTTGTCGAGCTCGGCCTTGACCGCCTTGGCCTCGTCCTCGGTCTCGACCAGGATGTGGCGGGCGCGCACCTCCTGCTCGCCGGTGATCTGCTTGGAGGCCTCCTCATAGACCTTCTTCATGGCGTCCGGGGTGGTGGCGGCCTTGCCCTCGCCCGCGAGCAAGCTGTCCATCAGAAGCCGGTTGCGGGCGAATGCCAGGCGCTTCTTGAACTCCTCGCCGTCGGCGACCTTCTTGTCCTCGGCAGCCTTGCTGACGATTTTCATGTCGATCAGGAACGACAGGACGTTCTCGTCCTTGGTCGCCGGGTCCATCTGGGCGAGGCTCGGTCCGAGCTCCTCCTCGGCCATGGCGACGTCGCTCTTCTTGATTTCCGTGCCGTTGACCTTCGCCAGGACCGGATCGTCAGCGGCCCGGCCGGGACCCGCGATCAGCGCCAGCGCAAGGCAGCCCACGAGGGCGGTGGCGAGGCCGAAGCGCAGGCCGGTTTTGGTTACCGGGAACGAGGTGGTCATGGAAAATCCTTTTGTTGAAGCAGGGGGCTGCTCGAGCGGGGCGGACACTCGCCCAATTCAGGGGGCCTTGGCAACGCGAAAAGTCTGTCAAAATGATGAATTAGCCGCAATGCGCCCGCCGTTGACAAGGCCCTGACCGGGCCATATCTCTGCCCGGTCGCGACCATGGCGATGGCGTTTATTTTGCTGCGTTTTTGGCCGTTGAACCCAGACTTGCCCAATTCCCACCCATATGGCGGACGACCCCCGCAGTCCGGGCTGTAGGCGCCATCAGGCGTCACGGTGAGTTGATAGGCAGGCGGGTGACAACTTCTTGGCTGCAACGCGGTTAATTCGCGAACACAGGAACTAGGCATGATCGGCGCGCTCGCCCGCAAGTTTTTCGGCTCCGCCAACGACCGGCGGGTGAAGGGATACCAGTCCCGCGTCAACGCGATCAACGCGCTGGAGCCCGAGGTTTCCAAGCTCTCGGACGAGGCGCTCAAGGCCCGCACCGCCGAGTTCAAGAAGCAGCTCGCCGAGGGCAAGACGCTCGACGACCTGCTGGTGCCCGCCTTCGCCACCGTGCGCGAGGCGGCCAAGCGCACCCTCGGCCAGCGCCATTTCGACGTCCAGCTGATCGGCGGCATGGTCCTGCACGAGGGCGACATCGCCGAAATGAAGACCGGCGAAGGCAAGACGCTGGTCGCGACGCTCGCGGTCTACCTCAACGCGCTCGCCGGCAAGGGCGTCCACGTCGTTACCGTCAACGATTACCTCGCCCGCCGCGACTCCGGCTGGATGGGCCAGATCTACGGCTTCCTCGGCCTGACCACCGGCGTGATCGTGCACGGCCTCGACGACGCCGAGCGCAAGGCCGCCTATGCCTGCGACATCACTTACGGCACCAACAACGAATACGGCTTCGACTATCTGCGCGACAACATGAAGTACCGGCTCGAGGACATGGTCCAGCGGCCGCACTTCTACGCCATCGTCGACGAAGTCGACTCCATCCTGATCGACGAAGCGCGTACGCCGCTGATCATCTCCGGTCCGCTCGACGACCGCTCCGATTTCTACAACACCATCGATTCGTTCCTGCCCAAGCTCGACAAGGCCGATTACGATGTCGACGAGAAGCAGCGCACGGTGACGCTCACCGAAGCCGGCATGGAGAAGATCGAAGGGCTGTTGCGCGATGCCGGCCAGCTCAAGGGCGAGTCGCTCTACGACGTCGAGAACGTCTCCGTCGTGCACCACATCAACCAGGCGCTGCGCGCTCACACCCTGTTCACCCGCGACAAGGACTACATCGTCCGCGACGACGAGGTCGTCATCATCGACGAGTTCACCGGACGCATGATGCAGGGCCGCCGCTACTCCGAGGGCCTGCACCAGGCGCTGGAGGCCAAGGAGCACGTGACGGTCCAGCCCGAGAACCAGACGCTGGCCTCGATCACCTTCCAGAACTACTTCCGCATGTACGAGAAGCTCGCCGGCATGACCGGCACGGCGCTGACGGAAGCCGACGAGCTGTTCGACATCTACAAGCTCGAGGTCGTGGAGATCCCGACCAATCTGGCAGTCGCTCGTCTCGACGAGGACGACGAGGTCTATCGCACCCAGAACGAGAAATACGCGGCAATCCTGGCCGAGATCGAACGCGCCAATGCGCGGCTGCAGCCGGTCCTGGTCGGCACCGCCTCGATCGAGAAGTCGGAAGTGATCGCCGAATACCTCAAGAAGCACGGCTACCGGCAGATCGATTTCGGCAACGAGAACTCGATGCAGAAGCTGTACGCCGCAGCGCGCGCCAACAAGCCGGCAAAGCTGTTCGCGGTGCTGAACGCGCGCTTCCACGAGCAGGAAGCCTATATCGTCGCCGAGGCCGGCGTTCCCGGCGCGATCACGATCGCCACCAACATGGCCGGCCGCGGTACCGACATCAAGCTCGGCGGCTCGCTCGAAATGCGGATCCAGCAGGAGACCGCCGGCATCGAGGACGAAGCCGAGAAGGCGAAGAAGATCGAGCAGATCAAGGCCGACATCGAGCATTTCCGCGACATCGTGCTGAAGGCCGAGGAGACCGTCGAGCTCGAGCCGGCGAAGGGGAGCAAGCCCGCCAAGACCGTGAAGAAGCCCGGCGGCCTCTACATCATCGGCTCCGAGCGTCACGAATCCCGCCGCATCGACAACCAGCTGCGCGGCCGTTCCGGCCGTCAGGGCGACCCCGGCCGCTCCAAGTTCTTCCTGTCGCTGGAAGACGATCTGATGCGCATCTTCGGTTCGGACCGTCTCGACAGCATGCTGCAGCGTCTCGGCCTGCAAGAGGGCGAGGCCATCATCCATCCCTGGATCAACAAGGCGCTCGAGAAGGCGCAGCAGAAGGTCGAGGCCCGCAACTTCGACATCCGCAAGAACCTGCTCAAGTTCGACAACGTCCAGAACGACCAGCGCAAGGTGATCTTCGACCAGCGCGTCGACCTCATGAAGGACGAGAGCGTTGCCGAGACCGTGACCGACATGCGTCACGCTTTCATCGACGACCTCGTTGCCAAGCACGTGCCCGAGCATGCCTATGCCGAGCAGTGGGACGTGGCGGGCCTGAAGGACGAATTGAAGCGCGTGCTCGACCTCGACCTGCCCGTCGACGAATGGGCCAAGGAAGAGGGCATCGCCGACGAGGAGCTGCTCACCCGCATCGAGACCAAGGCCGACGAGCATATGGCGGCCAAGGTCGCGCAATGGGGTCCCGACGTGATGCGTTACGTCGAGAAGACCATTCTGTTGCAGACGCTCGACCATCTCTGGCGCGAGCATCTGATCATGCTCGACCATCTGCGCCAGGTCATCGGCCTGCGCGGCTACGGCCAGCGCGATCCCTTGCAGGAGTACAAGACGGAAGCCTTCAACCTCTTCCAGGAGATGAGCGCTCACTTGCGCGAGGCCGTCACGGCGCAGTTGATGCGCGTCGAGATCGTTCCGCCGGAGCAGGAAGCTCCTGCTCTGCCGCAAATGGAAGCTCACAAGTTCGATCCGAACACCGGCGAGGACGAAATGGCCATCGCCAACGTCTCGCTCGGGGCGCAGGCCTCCGACGCGGCGCTGCGCGATCCGAAGAATCCGGCGAGCTGGGGCAAGGTCGGCCGCAACGAGGATTGCCCTTGCGGCTCGGGCAAGAAGTACAAGCACTGCCACGGGCGGTACGCCTGATCGATGATCTCAATACCCGGCGAACGCGCGGTGCCGTATTGGCCTACGAGTTCGCCCGGGGTTGGAATGCTTCCGATCCATGTGGCGCCTGCTGATCTTCAGGTGCATCACGAATGGTAGGCGCACGCCAGTGAGGATGGCTGCCTCACGTTTGTGAGGGCCCGGCTTCCGTCACGCGCGGCTGAGCACGCTTTGGCCATTTGGCAGCCGGCCCCGATGTTGAGCGAACTGGTCCTCGGCCCGTTCATCACCTTCGCGAGACGATTGCCCCGTTGTACGCGCGTGGCCTGCAGCGCCTGCTCCTTTGATCAGTTCCGTGGGCTGCTGCTGCAGATTGTCCGCGGCCACGCGCTCGTCCGGCTGCGCAGCCGCAGCCCGGAAGCCGATGGCGCGAGGCGCGGCATCATGTCTCGGACAATGCCTGCGGGTAGATCATTCAATCTTTTGCTACTGCTCATGTGATCTGGATCACCTCTGCAGAGCCCAATCCATGTTTGATTGAATCGCACGGGGCCGAGAATTGGGAGCCAGACAATGTCCAGACGCGCGCTGCCCACCACCTTGTGTGTTCTTGCCCTGAGTTTCTTAGCCTGCGGTTCCGCGCCTGCGAGCCAAGTGGGCGGATGGTGGGGCGGAACATGGTCGTGCAACATCGACGGCCGGCCCGCCCGGATGAAATGGGCCGCCGTTGATGACAGTCAAACAAGCTGCGACGGCGACACCTGCACCACCAGTTCGGGAGCACGCTGGGCAGGCAGCTTCTCGGACAATGGCTCGCGATGGGTGAAGTTGACAAATCCGCGCACCGGGACGCAGGGCGGCGTCTACTTCAACCATGCCGACGGCAATAAATGGTATTTGGCCAAACCGGTCAGCAACAAGGCCGCGGGCTGGACGACATGGAACGGCCAACGCTATCGCCTCTCGTGCTGGCGATGATGCCATCATGCGGCGCCTGCTTATCCTCCGCCTGGACTCGAAGGCGAGCCTAGAGGACTGAACAAGGCCCGGATGCGCGCTGTGAGCGCCAACGCCAGCCGGCGTGACCAGCGCGCGTGCTTTCGTGGAGAGACTCTCTCCCTGCATTGAATGGCAGATGAGCGTGTCGGCTTCGCAAGGCCCCCACGCTCGCATTAATTCGAGCTGTCGATCAAGCTCTCCAGCAGCCGCTTCAATTCGCTCGTCGGCTTGTCGCCGTAGCTTTCCAGGATGTGCTCCTCCTGGTCGACCGCGAGCGAGTTGAGCTTCTTGCACAGCACCTTGCCGCGGTCGGAGATGAACATCAGCACCTTGCGGCGGTCGTTCGGGTCCTGCACGCGATAGACCAGCGTGTCCGAGACCATGCGGTCGATCATCTTGGTCAGCGTCGGATGGTTGAGCAGCACGGCCTCCGCGAGCTCGCCCATCGAATGGCCGTTGCCATCCGACAGCACCTTCAGGATGCGCCATTGCTCGACCGGAACGCCTTCCTTGCTCAACCGCAGTTCGAGCTGCCGGTTGATCTCCCGGTTGGCTTGCGCGAGCAGATAGGCGAGGTGTTCGGTGATCGGGGTGTTTGTTTTGGTCGGTTTTGCCACGGCTAAGACTTCGTCTTGACCCAAATGAGTGAATGTCTTGCAATCAATGCTGCATCTATATGCACTTCAATTGTTGAATATTCAATATTTTCAAAATAGGATCATTGCCCAACAAAAGGGCGGATGCCGCGGCCGCCCGCAGAATGTGCTTTCAGGTCTGCTGCCAGACAGGAGTTGGCGTGCGCGCGACGGTAAACTTCCCGGCTCACGGCGGTCCGGCGTTGCCGCCGTCCATGCTGCTCAGGAATCTGTCGTCATCGGCGGCTGACGGCGCGCTGTCGCCGCACGATCACGCTCTCCTCAGGCGGCGCGGCAGCAACAGGCTCCGCATCGGCGGCTTCATCTGCTGCTCCGGCTCGCCCGGCGTCTGGGGCCCCTGCGCCACCAACAGCGCGCAACTCGCCGTCGCCGAGATCAACAGGCGGGGTGGCATCCTCGGCCGCGAGATCGAGCTGTCCATCTACGACGCCGGCGGGCCGCTGGATGAGGTCCTGGACCGTGCCGAACAGGCGATCGCGTTCGACGAGGTCGATCTGATCGTCGGCCTGCACACCAGCGCGGTCCGCGTGGCCTTGCGCGACGTCACCACGCGCCATCGCATCCCCTACATCTACACGCCGGTCTACGAGGGCGGCGAGCGCACGCCTGGCGTGATGGCGATCGGCGAGACCCCGCGCTGGCAGAGCCGGCCGTCGATCCACTGGCTTGCCGACGTCAAGAAGGCCCGGCGCTGGTACCTGATCGGCAGCGATTACGTCTGGCCCTGGCAATCGCACCGCGCGGTGAAGAACTACATCAGGGAAACCGGAGGCCACGTCGTCGGCGAAGAGTTCGTTCCTCTCGGCGAGGACAACCACGAGCCGCATCTGGCGCGTATCCGCGCCGCGAAGCCCGACGTGGTGCTGATCTCGCTGATCGGCACCGACAGCGTCACCTTCAACCGTGCCTTCGGCGAATGCGGGCTCGGCGCCACGACGCTGCGGCTCGCGGGCGCGATGGACGAGACCGTGCTGCTCGGCATCGGCGCCGACAACAGCGAGAACATGTTTTGCGCCTCCGGCTATTTCACCGGCACGGGCGCGCGCGCCAATGACGAATTCCAGAGCCGATACCACGCGATGTTCGGGCCGACCGCGCCGCCGATCGGCTCGGTCGGGCAGTCCAGTTACGAGGGGCTGCGCTTTCTCGAAGCCGTCGCGAACAAGGCCGGTTCGCTGTCGATGGGCCCGATGCTCGCGGCCGGCCGCAACATCGTCTACAGCGGCGCCCGCGGCCCGGTCACCATCCGCGACGGGCGCGCGCGGATGCCGATGCATCTGGCTGAAGCCGACGGTCTCGATTTCAAGCTGATCAAGCCGATCTGACCTCGCCGCGGCAATTCCCGTGGGCCGGCTTGCAAAATAATACTTGAAAAGGAAAATATTTCCGTTTTGAATGTTTCCGCCGGGCCGGTGCGCTCGTCGCGCCAAACGCGACCGCACGCCCAAGGACTGATCCAGAAAACTTCAGGAGAGCGCCGTGACAGTTGCCCTTCCCACGCCAGCCCAGCTTCGCAGTGTCGCCGAGCAATGCGGCCTTTCGCTCACCGACGAGGACGTCACTTCGTTCCGCGGCCTGATGCAGGGCTCGATCGAGGCCTACAATCTCGTTGCCGCGATGCCGGACGAGCTGCCCGAGGTGAAATATCCGCGCACGCCCGGCTACCGGCCCGCGGCGGAGGAGAACCCGCGCAACGCCTGGTATCGCAAATCGACCGTGAAGGGCGCCGCCAGCGGCAAGCTCAAGGGCAAGACCGTCGCCCTGAAAGACAACATCATGCTGGCCGGCGTTCCCATGACCAATGGCTCGTCGACGCTGGAAGGCTACGTGCCTGATTTCGATGCCACCATCGTCACGCGCATGCTGGATGCCGGCGCCGAGATCAAGGGCAAGGTGCATTGCGAGCATTTCTGCCTGTCCGGCGGCAGCCACACCGGCTCCTACGGGCCGGTGCACAATCCGCACAAGATGGGTTACTCGGCCGGCGGCTCGTCCTCGGGCTCGGGCGTCGTGGTCGCGCTCGGCGAGGTCGACATGGCGATCGGCGGCGATCAGGGCGGCTCGATCCGCATGCCGTCCTCGTTCTGCGGCACCTACGGCATGAAGCCGACCTGGGGCCTCGTGCCCTATACGGGCATCATGCCGATCGAGATCTATGTCGACCACACCGGCCCGATGACGGCAACGGTCGCCGACAACGCGCTGCTGCTCGAAGTGCTCGCCGGCGACGACGGCTACGATCCCCGCATCAAGGCACCGAAGGTCGAGGAATACACCAAGGCGCTCGGCCAGGGCGTCAAGGGCATGAAGATCGGCATCGTCAAGGAAGGTTTTGAGCAGCCGGTCGCAGAGGCTGCCGTGAATGAAAGCGTGCGCGAGGCTGCAAAGCGCTTCAGGGATCTCGGCGCCACCGTCGAGACCGTCTCGATCCCGATGCACCTCCTGGGCGGCGCGATCTGGACCCCGATCGGCACCGAAGGCCTGACCCAGACCATGATGTTCGGCGACGGCTACGGCCTCAGCCGCGGCGATCTCTACTCGACCTCGCTGATGGATTTCCATCGCGGCTGGCGCCGGCAGGCCGATTCGCTGTCCGAGACCACGAAACTGTTCATGATGCTCGGCACCTACATCAACAACAATTTCGGTCCGCGCTTCTACGGCAAGGCACTCAACATCTCGCGCCGCCTGACCGCCGCCTACGACAAGGCGTTCAAGGACTACGACCTGCTGCTGATGCCGACCACGCCGATGAAGGCGACCAAGCTGCCGGAGCCCACCGCCAGCCGCGAGGAATACGTTGCCCGCGCGCTGGAGATGATCTCCAACACCGCGCCGTTCGACATCACCCATCATCCCGCGATGTCGTTGCCCTGCGGCATGGTCGACGGCCTGCCTGTCGGTCTGATGCTGGTGGGGCGCATGTTCGAGGAATCCACCATCTACCGCGCCGCGCATGCCTTCGAGCAGATCGGCGACTGGAAGAAGATGTGAGCGGAACCCCCGTGAACACGAGCGGAGCGGCAACGCATGGCTAACGCGTTCGTCGCAGCGTTCGAGATCCTGAGCTTCGGCGCGATCATCGTATTGATCGTGCTGGGGCTGGGGATCATCGCCAGCATGATGGGCATCTTCAATTTCGCGCAGGGCGAGTTCGTCCTGCTCGGGGCCTACATCACCTATCTCGCCTATGCCAAGGGCCTGCCGATCTGGGCCGGCATGGTCGCGGCGCCATTCCTGGTCGGCGGGCTCGGCTTCGTGCTGGAGGCGCTGATCATCCGCCGCTTCTACGCCGCGCCGATCGTGGCCATGCTCGGCACCTATGCGCTCGGCCTCATCATCCGCGAATCCGTGCGCGGCCTGATCGGTGGCTTCTATCTCACCGTGCCGGAGCCGATCGGCGGCTCGATCGACATCGGCGCCATGCACATCTCGGCCTGGCGCTTCACCATCATCGTCATCACGCTCCTGGTGATGGCAGGGTGCTATCTGCTGCTGTCGCGTACCAGCTTTGGCCTGCGCATGCGCGCCACGCTGGAGAACCCGTCGCTGGCCCGCGCCTCCGGCATTTCCACGCCCTTGATGTACGGCGCCACCTTCGCGTTCGGCTCCGCGCTCGCCGGTCTTGCTGGCGCGCTGATCGTGCCGGTGTTCAGCCTCTACGCCGATCTCGGCCTGCGCTTCCTGATCCAGGGCTTCGTCGCCGTCATGGTCGGCGGTGTCGGATCCTTCATCGGACCGGTCGCGGGTGCCGGCGTCATCGGCACGCTCAGCGCGGCGCTGCCATGGATCATGGCGCCTGTCGTCGCCGACGTCCTCGTCTTCGTGCTCGCCATTGTCTTCATCAAATTCCGCCCGCAGGGCCTCATCGCTGGAAAAGGGGTTTAGTCATGTTCGATCGCACGCAGCTCTCGCGCCGCCGCTTCCTCTCCAATTTCGCCTTTGCTTCCGGCGCGGTCGCGACCGGCATCGGCAGCTGGGTGATTCCAGCGCCCTGGGCCAACGCGGCCGAGGCGCCAATCAAGGTCGGCATCGCCACCGATCTCACCGGTCCGATCGCCTATGCCGGCAACGCCGACGCCAACGTCGCCAAAATGGTGATCAAGGAGATCAACGCCGCCGGCGGCCTGCTCGGCCGTCCGCTCGAGCTCTACATCGAGGATACCGCCTCGAACGAATCCGTCGCCGTCGGCAACGTGCGCAAGCTGATCCAGCGCGACAAGGTCGACATGGTGCTCGGCGGCATCACCTCCTCGATGCGCAACGCGATCAAGGACCCGATCGTGGCGCGCGGCAAGACGCTCTACATCTATCCGCAGCTCTACGAGGGCAAGGAGTGTACGCCCTATCTGTTCTGCACCGGGCCGACCCCGGCGCAGCAATGCGACGAGTTCATCCCCTGGCTGATCAAGAACGGCGGCAAGAAGTTCGCGCTGCCGAGCGCCAACTATGTCTGGCCTCACACCCTCAACGTCTACGCCCGCAAGGTGATCGAAGCCAACGGCGGCGAGGTCGTGTTCGAGGAATACTACCCGCTCGACCAGGTCGACTTCTCCGCGACCGTCAACCGCATCATCTCCAACAAGGTCGACGTGGTCTTCAACACGGTCATTCCGCCGGGCGTCGGTCCGTTCTTCAAACAGCTCTATGAAGCGGGTTTCCTCAAGAACGGCGGCCGGCTCGCCTGCGTCTACTATGACGAGAACACTCTCAACATCAACCAGGCCGCCGAGATCGAGGGGCTCGCCAGCTGCCTCGACTATTTCAAGGTGCTGACCAAGGAGAACCCGTTCGACGCCAAGATCCAGGCGGCCTACGAGAAGGACTTCCCCGGCAACTTCCTGTTTGCCGCCGGCAGTGCCGCCACCGGCACCTATCGCGGTCTCAAGCTGTGGGAAGCCGCGGTGAAGGAAGCCGGCAAGATCGACCGCGAGTCCGTTGCCGCGGCGCTTGACCACGCCAAGATCGCCGAAGGTCCGGGCGGACCTGCCGAGATGGTCCCCGGCAAGCGGCACTGCAAGATGAAGATGTACACCGCGGTCGCCAAGGCCGGGAACTACGAGATCGTCGCGCGCAGCGAGGGTCTGGTCGATCCCAAGGAATGCTGAGGCGGAATGCCGAAAGCAATGGGCGCAGTGAAGCAGGCAGTCCCCGCCGAGATCGGCGGGGAACGGGATGCTGCAATTGCAGGCCGTCGAGCGGCGGGACAGGCCGCGCCGACGCGGAAAAGCCTGCCGATCGTCGAGGGATTCGTGCTGGCCGCGGCGCTGCTCGCGCCGCTGCTGCTGCAGGACTACCTCACGGTGTTCGCGACGCGCGTGATCATCCTCGCGCTGTTCGCGCTGTCGTTCGACCTGGTCTGGGGTTATGCCGGCATCATGAGCTTTGGCCAAGCCCTGTTCTTCGGCTCGGCCGGCTATGGCGTGGCGCTGCTCGCGCGCGACCTCGACATCACCAACATCTTCCTGGTGCTGCCCGCAGGCACCCTGATCGGCCTCGCCTTCGCGCTGCTGCTCGGCGGCTTCCTGCTGCTGGGCCGGCATCCCTCCAGCGTGATCTTCGTCTCGCTCGGCACGCTTACCGGCTCCTACGCAGCCGATCGCCTTGCGCGCGGCTGGTATTATCTCGGCGGCCAGAACGGCATCCCCTCGATCGCGCCGATGTCGCTCGGGTCTTACGAGTTCACGGAAGGGCCGGCGTTCTATTATCTCGTGCTCGGCATTCTTGTCGTCGTCTACCTGCTCTGCCGCTTCCTGGTGCGCTCGCAGTTCGGTCTTGCGCTCGCGGGCCTGCGCGAGAACGAGCAGCGCATCGCCTTCTTCGGCTACAAGGCGCAGCACCTGAAAGCGATCATCTTCACCATCGGGGGCGCCATCGCGGGGCTCGCCGGCAGCCTCTATGCCTTCCACGAAGGGTTCGTCTGGCCCAACATGGTCGGCGTCGTGGTGTCGACGCAGGTCGTGCTCTACGTGCTGTTCGGCGGCTCCGGCACGCTGATCGGCGCCGTCATCGGCGCGGTCATCGTCGAAGGCGTCAGCTTCTGGCTCTCGGACAATTATCGCGATATCTGGCCGATCATCCTGGGCCTGTTACTGCTGCTCGTGATCCTGTTCCGGCCGCTCGGCCTGATCAGCTTCGTGCTCGGCGAGCGTGAGCGGGTCGGCAGTTTTCGCGCCAAGCCCAAGGACAACGTCAAGGAGAAGCGCAATGCTCCTTGAAGCCGCCGGCATCAAGAAGGTCTTCGGCAAGCTCACCGCGCTCGACGGCGCCGCGCTTACCGTCGGCGAGAACGAATTCCACGGCCTGATCGGCCCGAACGGCTCCGGCAAGAGCACGTTGATGAAGTGCATCGCCGGCGCCGAAGTGCCGACGCAGGGTAAGGTCTCCTTCGTCAACGCCGACATCACCGCCTTCACGCCCACCGAGCGCGCGCGGGCTGGCATGAGCCTGAAGTTCCAGATCACGTCCGTGCTGCCGTCGCTCACGCTGTACGACAATATCCTGCTCGCGCTGCAGGCGCAGTCCTCGCTGGTCGACCTCGTGTTCTCGCGCACGCGCAGGCTCCTGCACGATCAGGTCATGACCATGCTGACGCAATTCCGTCTCGCCGACCGGGCCTTCGAGGCTGCAGCCGCGCTGTCGCACGGCCAGCAGCAATGGCTGGAGATCGCGATGGCGCTCGCCGGCAAGCCGAAGCTGCTGCTGCTCGACGAGCCGACCGGCGGCATGAGTCTGGAGGAGCGCCGCGTCACCGGCGAATTGCTGCAGCCGATCAAGCAGCACTGCTCGCTCGTCATCGTCGAGCACGACCTCGATTTCATCCGCGACATCTGCGACCGTCTCACCGTGCTCGACCAGGGCAAGGTGCTGGCCTCAGGCACGGTGTCGGAGATCCAGGCCAACACATCCGTCCAGGAGATCTATCTGCGCCGTGCCTGAATTTTTGGACATTAAGCATCTCGATGCCGGCTATGGCCGCAGCCAGGTCCTGTTCGACGTCACCCTCGGCATCCCCTGGCGCGGCGGCGTCGCCGTGCTGGGGCGCAACGGCGCCGGCAAGACCACGCTGATGAAGACCATCGTCGGCGAGCTGCCGGCGTGGAACGGCGAGGTCGCCTTCGACGGCCGCGACATCAGCCGCCGCGCCACCCAGGAGCGCGTCCGTGCCGGCATCGGCTACGTGCCGCAGGAGCATTCGGTGTTCGCGCGCCTGTCGGTGCGCGACAATCTCGCGGTCGGCTCGCTGGCGAGCAGCAAGGCCGACGCCGTCGACCACGTGCTGACGATCTTCCCGAAACTCGGCCAGCGCCTCGACCAGCCCGCCGGCACGCTCTCCGGCGGCGAGCGCAAGATGCTCGCCATCGGCCGCGCGCTGCTCGGCGATCCCAAACTGCTGCTGCTGGACGAGCCGACCGAAGGCGTCTGGATCGGCGTGATCGAGGAGATCACCGAGCGCCTGATCGAGCTCGCCAAGACCATCGCCGTCATCATCGTCGAGCAGCACCTCGATCTCGCGCTGCGCGTCGCCGACTACGCCTATGTGCTCGACCGCGGCCGCGTCGCGCTGCAAGGCGAGGCCGGCGAGGTGAGGAGCAATCCGGAGCTGCTGCGCTATCTGGCGCCGTAGCCTGAGCTGCCGTAGCCCGTCTGAGCAAAGCGACATACGGGCACGCGTGCGGCGATCAGCGCGATGATCACTGAATGCTGCAAGCAGCATTGTCACTGCGAACCGTCTTGGTCTTGCGTCCCGGAAGGTGGGTGTCCGTGTATTCGATCCTGAACTGACAATTGCCCGCCGGATCAACCTCGATCGTCGTGACGAATCTCGAATCCCACCCGCCGCTTAGATCTCGGTTCCGCCATCGTGCGCGCTGGTTGACGATGAGCTTGAATTCCCCGGACGTGGTAGAAACCTCGCCAGTATCGATCCATTCCCCGCCGTCGAGCGCGCCTCTTTCCACAAAACTTCCATTGGGCTCCATTGGCCTCTCTGCGGCATGCGTCCATTGGCCCTTCAGCAGCCACTTCCCGTCCTCTGTCGCCTTGAGGGTCGCTGGCTTGTCGCTCGTAGCGCATTGGCCGGCCGTCGTGCACATCCGATATGACGAAACAGTCAGCGTCCTGGATTTGAGCAAGTCCAGCATGGCCGAACTCGGCGATGCTCCGGCATCGGCCCCAGGCGCTCGGCTGGAGCCGCTGACACCGGAGTCGCGCCATTTCTTTTCCTGCATGCGCTTCTGTGTCAGGGCCTCTCGCTCTTTGACGAGATCATCAATCTTTTGCTGGAGTTCGCGCTCTCTTGCAAGATCTGGGGGAGCGTCCTCGTACTTGTTGCCTTTTAGCGATCCCTTGGGCACGCACTCTCCCCCCGTCGGGGAGAGCTGATTGAAGTGTTCCGGAGGGTTGCGCTTCTCGCACCGACGACAGCTTTCATAGAGATCGTTCAGTTCAGCCGAAATCATCTTGCATGACCAGGTCGGTCCGAACTTCAAGTTCAGATTCTCGGCACGTGTCGGGCCTGAGTCAAACACGCTTGCGCCCAAAACGCCGACGAAAGTCACTGCAATAAACGTCCGCATCGGCCGAATGTCCTCGCTTGAATTTGTTGATGCAGAATCCGCGTGCTAGCCGCCGCACTTCTCGATGGCGGCCCGCCAGCCGGCCGCATCGATCCTGGGAAGCTGGTAGCTGGCCTTCCCGCTCGAGATGGTTAGCGGCGATGCCCGCTCCATCAGGTCGAGCAGTCGTGCCAACATCCGCTCCCAGCGCTTGCCGAACAGCTCTGGGTCCTGCCGCGAGAATCCAAGGTCCCATTGCACGAAATTGGTCGCGTCGTCGTCTGCCGAAATCTCCTCGAATTCACCGACGAGCCTCCTCGACTTGCGGCCGTTGCCGATCGCGATCGTCGCCTTTCCTGCGCGGCCGGCCTCGCCCGGATATCTTGCATGCAGGCCCAGTGCGCGTCCGCAGCCCAGCATGAACGTGATCTTGCCCTGATCCCTGTAGCTCAGCGAGGGAAGATCGCGATTGTCGAATTCGAGCTTCCAGCTTCCCGCGCTGGCGAGAGAAGGAGCAGCGAGGAGAGCCAGAGCAAGGGCGGCGGCCTTCATGGTCACGTCCTCCGCGGGTTCGGAACGATCTTGATGTGCCGTGCGATGGCCTTGATCAGTTCCTGGTCCTCGGCCGTGGTTGGTAGCGCCGGCGGCGGCTTGCCCTCGAGCGCCTGGCCGATCGTATATCGCTCGTCATCCCTGGCCGCGATCTTGTCACGATGGAAGGCAACGATCTCGGCAAAGGGATATCCCAGCTCTTCGGCCGCCAATTCGACAGCCAGCGCCTCGGCGGCCTCCCAGCTGGACGCCCGCCGCAGGACATCGAGGAGGAGCAGGCGGGTGTCGATCGAGGTGATCCGGGGCCCCTCGAGATGACGCGCGGCGCGGAGGCGAAGGGAGGCCGCCTCAGTCGGCTGGTTGGCGTCGTCGGCGACCCAGGCCGCCGACAACGTGCTCAAGAACGCCAACCTTCGCTCGCCCTGATAAGCGTGCTGCGCAGCACGCACCAGGAAGCGGCGCGTGACCGGATCGGGCGAAGGGTCGAGCGAGGCGACGCGGAATTCGTCGCTCTCGAAAAACTTCCGCGCCTTCGCGTCGCCCTTGTCGATATCAGGGGCGACGTAGCCGCAATAGGGGCACTCCTGCAGCCAGCTCCCGATGGTCCAGCGATACATCTTCGGCGGCCTCTGGTCGAGGTCGGGTGAGCCGCGCGAGTTCGAGCTCATGAGCACGGAGTGCTCGGAGGCCTTGCCGCAGCAATAGCATTGCAGCTTCTGGGTGCTGTAATCCGTCATCCGAGGTCCGACCTACGCTCCCCATCGCTTTCGCAAATTGTCGCGCAGCGTCTCCGACGCCTGGACCAGCGTTTCGAGCACGCCTTTCTGACGGCCGCCGTAGAGCACGTTCCGGTTGCCGGCCATGTTCGCGATGCTGCGATAGAAGATCGGCCTGCCGGCATCGAGGAAGGTCCGCAGCACCGCGAAGCCCCGCTCCAGGACCGGCTCGGCCTCGTCCACCCGTTCGTGCGCATAGCCCGCGGCGAGCTCCGCCAGGATCCAGAGCAGGGCCGCAGCGTCGTCTCCATACGTCCGCTCGCAGATCTCGAGCAGCCGCTTCAGCAAGGGCTCGGCGTTCCAGAACTCTCCACAGTCGAGATAGGCCAATATCATGGCTTCGAGGGCCTTCTGAACCTCCAGGCTGTCGGGTCCAAATCGTTCCTCGATGATGTCGAGACCGGCCGCGAAGGCGGTCGCGGCCTTGCGCAGACGTTCGAACCTCACCCGGTGTCGCTCCAGCTTGCTGGAATTGGCGTGGACGATGGCGGCGATGAGCAGCGTCCGGCCTGCTTCCTCGCTTCTCTTCCCGAAGATGGTCTCTTTCAGATGCAGGCTGCGCTGCAGACTGGTTTCGGCCTCCGCCCATTTCGTCAGGCGTGCGCCGATCTCGGTGAGCGCATCGACCGCGGTAGCGACTTCGACGCTGGCCGCGCCGTGGAGCTTCTCGAGGATCGAGATGCTGCGCTCCAGATAAACCCTGGCGCGGGAATAATCTCCGTGGGAGGCCCATCGGCGGGCGATGGCTTCGCATTCCCCGGCGGCTTCCGGACTGTCTTCGCCGAAGAGCTTCGACTTGATCGCCAGCCGCCGCAGTTGAAACGGCTCGACCAGTTTGAAGTCGACGTGACCTGCCCGACCGATCCAGTCATCGAGGTCGCCCATGATGGATTGCGGCCCGTGCAGGCTCTCCTGGATCGAGATGCAGCGGTCGAGAAAGGGGATGGCTTCGACGGGATTTTCACTGCGCAAGATCAACTTGATCAGCGTGCGCAGGGCGGTGACGACCTCGTCGCTGATCGATCCGTGACGCTGTTCCAGCCCGGCGATATGTCGAAGGTGGCTCTCTGCATAGAATGATGCCATGGACCGCCCTGTTCAACTCGGTCGCTCAAAGCCGCATCTTGGCCAGCTTTTCGCCGCGAGCGCGGCTCGGTCGCGAGCCGAAGGCTTTCCGGCACAGCGGCCCGAACGCTTCGACGGATGCTAGCGCGCCGGCCCCGACATCCGCGGGCCTGGCTTCGAAGCTCTTGACCCGCCCGTTCTGTCCGACGATGGCGGTCACATCGCAGAAGAAATCCTCCCGCCGCTCGTCCTGGTCGGCTCCCTCGAAGGAGGCCGTCGTCTTCATTCGCCAGTGGTAGGCCCGGTCCTGGTGCTTGCGGCCGAAAGGGACGATCTGATCAGGGTGGCCGTATTTCTGCATCAGCTCGACGATGGCGGTGCCCCTGAAATCGTCGCGCGATCCCGCCAGCGCGTGCTGGTTCGGAATTGCGACCGTCGACAGAAAAATCACCGTACGAATGAAAGTTCGTTGCAGCATGCCTTTGGCTCTCTAGCAGGCAGGAGAAGGATACTGACTACGTCCCGACAACGCGGTTTGCACGCGCAACTTTCGGCGGAGCATGCAGGGGTCGTCAAGCTTGCCCGGGACGGCAAATGGACGGTGCTCGACGCGCGCAAGAGGGCTCGTCTGCGAGAGCTGCTGACGAAGGATGCGAATGCGACGAGTGCGCTGCGAAGCATCGGACCGTCCTCTCGTGTCTAGGCGCCGCGAGTCGAACTATCGTCACCCTCCGTTCTCGAAGCCGGCTCCGCCAGCGTTGCGTGCCGCCGTAGTCCGAATCCCGCGCACAACAGTGTTACCGGCAGCAGAACGGCCGCCCAGAGATAGAGCTGATTGATCTCTTTCTCCATCCCCTGAATCTTCACGTAGGTCTGGTAGACCGTGTCCTTGGTGAGCAAGAGCTGCAGCTGATTGATCTCCGCCTTTCGGCTCGACAGGAGCGTGCCGAACGTCGCGAGCTCGAAAAAGAGCATCACAACGAATACCCAGCCCCATTTACGCCGGGGCCGGACTTCGATCGCTTCATTCGACGCTAACTGCACAGCTTGTCCCGACAGACGCATGTGTGGCCACCGTTCGCCGATTGCAGCCTCACGCCGCTGATCGATGGAATGAGGAACGTCTGCGGCGCCCGCACGACGAACGATTTGGACGGGCAGACCAGTTGAGGCTGCCCCGTGGACGGCGGCGCGCCGCTCGCGGATGCGTCGATGAATTGCACCGATATGTTGTAGGCCCCGGTGCAGGAGGAGCTGACCTTGTAGCTTGGTGCTCCTGTTTGATCGAACTGTCCCGTCGGCAGGACGGTGATGCAGCGGCAGGTCGTGGCGTCGGGCGGGGTATCGGACAGTGTGCAGGGTCCGCCCCGCCCGAGATACGCCTCCACCCAGCCCCGGCATTGGCGCAGCAGTTTCTGTACCGGCGGATTATGAGCTTGTGCGCTCACCGCCGCATCGAAGGGAGATTCACCGAGCTGCTTATGTGACTCGAAAGTCGATCGCGCGCCACGATCGGTGAGAATCCAGTCGACATTGATCTTCGCCTCGGCTTCGAGTTGCGCGTTGCAGGACCCGTTGGCTCCGGAGCAGCGGTTGGTCGCCGTGTTGCAGGCGCAATCGCGGACGGCGGCCTGACGACAGTCGAGTGCCGCATCGAGGCCGCGCTTCTGGACGCATAGTCCCGTTGTGCGGGTAATGTCGTCCCCGCAGCTTTGGGCCCGCACCGCCTGGGTCCCCAGAATGCAGAAGCCGAGCAGCACGAACAGAAGCCTGATCGGGGCGGAGACGTTACAGCGCGCGATGAAACGCATGCCTATCGACCTGAAATGCCGCTCTCGCGAGAGCGCTGAACTGTCCCGCTGCCTTTCGCATAGGGAGCACAGCGGGCCGCCTCGCCGTAGCCGGGAATCCAGCGGTATTCGCCTGGACCGCAATTGAGCCCCTGCGCCTGATCCGGAGACTGCTCCGAGCCTGTCGCGTCTGGCTGACATGGCTTGGCTTCGGCGGCGGCGCGGCAGGAGACCGCCTTATCCAGATCCCCTGCCATGCACGCGATGACCTGCCTCATGACTTGATCGCCGCAGGAAGCCGCGCTCGCCGGCGCATTGCCAATGAGGATGGCGGTGATGGCGAGAAGCGCGGTTCTCGTCACCAGCACCCCGCCGCCACTCCGGCCTTGTAATAGGCGTCCATGCAATCCTTGAAGGCGCCGGCCTGGCCGGAGCTTCCGCCGCCGATGTTCTGCCAGCTGGACTTGCACTGGTTGTAGGCCTGCCGGATTTGCTGACAGGCCGGCGAGGCCTGGGCCACCTGGACGTTCGAGCGCGGATAGCTCGCCGTCTGCTCCGCGGCCAACGCCTGAGTGGACAGCAGCAGAAGAATGGTCAGCATTGCGGCCTTCATGGATCCCCCCGGTTGTTGAGTCTGTGGCTCAGCCGGTCGGAATCGTAAACGCCCCGCCATTCCTCCTTCATGACCCAAACGGGTCAGGCAGCGCGAATTCGCGCTGCAATCGGCTGACGTGGGAGAATGACCTTGCTGCGCATGGGCGGCTTTGTCGCAAGGGAAGGTGAGGGCCGCAGATGCGGCGGCCGCCCCTTACTTCACCGCCCCAAAGCGGCTGTCGAACGAGTTCGACGACACCACCGGCGCGGCGCCCATGATCTGTGTCGCTTCACCTGCGCCGTCGGACACCGACGGCTTCAGTGTGGGCCGCGTCTGGGCGAGGCGGGTGTCGGGCTTTGCCGGCTCGGTGGGCTTGGCGGCGGCAACAGCCGGCTTCGGCGTATCCTTCGCCGCTTCCTTCTTGTCATGCCCCGGCACGAACCGGGTCACGGCGGCCTTCAGCCTCGATGCAGCGGTCGGCGGCGTCGTGGTCGTCGCGGTCGGAGCGACGGAGGCGGTGGCTTGCGGCGGCGGCGGCGTGGTCGCGGTCGTCTCGGATGAGCCCATGCCCATCTTGCGGCCGAGGTTGGAGAAGAAGCCACCGGATTTTTCTTGGGGCTTTTCGGCAGGCTGAGCGGTGGCGACGCGGGTGCTGGTCGCGGGCGCAGTCACGGCGACGACCGGCTCTTCCTGCGGCGCCGGCGCGGACGCCACGGAATCGAGATTGGGCTTGGGCGGATTGACGTGGCCGGGGATCGTGCCCGGCGCCTTCGCCATCGCCAGCATCTGCAGCGTGGTGCCTTCGGCGCCCTCGGACAGGCCGGTCGAGCCTTCCGGAATCTTGGCGGCGAACACCTTGTTCATGCCGCCGTCGATGCCGGTGTTCATGCGCGCCACCGGCGTGCCCTTGGCAACCAGCCTCGCGTACTCCGCCTCGTCCCTGGCTTGCTTGCCCCGCACGGCGGCGACGACGTCTTCGGGAATCACATAGGCCGGGCACTTTGCCGAGGCGTCGAACACCGGATCGCGCTTCGCATCGGGCGGGCGGGTCGCGTCGAAGACGTATTTCTTCTCGCAGAAATCGACCTTCGGCTCCTGCCGCGTCACCTCGAAATGATCATAGCCTTCCTTGATCATCTTCCAGAACGGCATGTTCGGATTGTTCCGGTGCTTGGCCATGTTCACCGGCGTCATCTTGAACGGATAGGCCTGCAGCTGGAACGCCTTCTGGCCGCCGAAGAAGGATTCGCGGCCGAGCGAATAGATCTCGGCGATCTGCTCGTCCGTCATCGCGTAGCAGCCGCGCGAGGAGCAATCGCCGTGCACCATCAGCTGCGAGCCGGTGCGCCCCAGCGCCTTGTCGAACGCGTTCGGGTAACCCGTGTTGAAGGACAGGTAGTACGCCGATTGCGGATTCATCTGGCTCGGATTGATCGAGTAGAATCCCTCCGGCGCCTGGCGGTCGCCTTCGCGCACCTTCGGACCGAGGTCGCCGGACCAGCGGCAGATCGGATAGGTCTTGAGCAGCGCGAACTGGCCCGAGCGGGTCTGCTTCCAGACCTCGAGCTCGGCCTCCTGCTTGAACAGGCGCACCAGGATCGGCGATTGCAGATCCATGTCCTTCTCGACCATCGCGGCGAGCAGCTTCGGCGGCACCGGCTGGTTGGCCTTGGCGTTGGTCGCGAGCGAGACCTGGTCGGTGTCGCAGCCGGACAGCAGAACGCCAGCCGTCATCAGCGCAACCGAAGCCAAAAGCGCGCGAGCAAGCGAACGAGAAATCAAGATGGACCCCACACCGTGCCGGGCAGAAAGCGCGAACCCCAAATCGTTTGGCGCATGATCCGACCGGAGAACCGGGCCCGTCACGACGGGCTTTTTCAGCTCACGCCCCAGCGCTTATGCCCTGAAGCCATTGATTAAAATTCTAACCTCTGGGTCATGTGGTCGCAACCCGAGCGGGGATCACGAGCCCGTTGGCCCATCGGCATGGTCAACGAAGACTGAATCGACGCGACTTGGATCGTACTTTTGGGCCTTACTTGGGACGGAACTTGGGCCTTTCGGCCCGACCAGGACTCAGATCGCTGATTTGGGCAAAAAAAGGGTTAACGCGGGGTTACCGGAGGGCTCCGGGGGAGGTGCCGTAGGGTGGGCAAAGGCGCACTTGCGCCGTGCCCACGCGCCGTTTGTACGATCGCAAAATCGTGGGCACGCTGCGCTTTGCCCACCCTACGGCACCGAATCCAGGCGAATCAGCCCAGTTTCCGGCCGATATCGAGGAATTTCTGCCGACGCTGCTTGCGGATGGCATCCCTGTCGAGGCCACGCAGCTCGTCGAAGGCCTTGGCGATGGCCTCGCCGGTGGTTGCGATCATGGCGGCGGGGTCGCGGTGGGCACCGCCAACCGGCTCCTTCAGGATGCTGTCGATCACCCCGAAGCGGAGCATGTCCTGGGCGGTGATCTTCATGTTGTTGGCGGCTTCCTGCGCCTTGGTGCCGTCGCGCCAGAGGATGGAGGAGGCCGCTTCCGGCGAGATCACGCTGTAGATCGCATGCTCCAGCATCAAGACCTTGTTGGCGGTGGTGATGGCGATGGCGCCCCCCGACATGCCCTCGCCGGTGATGATGGCGACGTTCGGCACGGTCAGCGCCAGGCAGGCGTCGGTCGAGCGCGCGATCGCCTCGGCTTGTCCCCGCTCCTCGGCGCCGATGCCGGGATAGGCGCCGGCGGAATCGGCCAGCGACAGCACGGGAAGGCCGAACCGCTCGGCCATCTCCATCAGCCGCACGCATTTGCGATAGCCTTCGGGCCGCGCCATGCCGAAATTGTGCTTGATGCGGCTCTCGGTGGAATCGCCCTTTTCCTGGCCCATCACGCAGATCGCCTCGCCGCGGAAACGGCCGAAGCCGGCAACCAGCGCCTCGTCCTCGCCGAACTTGCGGTCGCCGGCGAGCGGGGTGAATTCGGTGATCAGGCCCTTGATGAAGTCGTTGAAATGCGGCCGCTGCGGATGCCGCGCGACCAGGGTCTTCTGCCAGGGCGTCAGGTTTTGATAGAGATCGGCCAGCGCCTGCGCCGCCTTGTCCTCGATCTTCCCGATCTCCTCGGAGATGTCGGTGCCGGAGGCCGCTAACGTCCTGAGCTCGTCGACCTTGGAGTCGAGCTCGGCGACGGGCTTTTCGAAGTCGAGATAGCTGCGCATCTGGTCTTGCATCAACTCAATATAGGGGGGCGGGGCTCGAGAGCGAAGCGAGGTCGGGGCCGCGGAAAGAAGTGTAACGTCTTCAAGGGCTTGACCTGTGCGCCCGCGGGAGCGCGCCAAATCACGAATGAGGCCCCGGCTCTTTCTGCGGAGATGTGGCCGAAGTCAAGGCGGTTTCGACCGTTGCCCGTAGCGCTGCGCTCCATCCGGGCTGCGGCAGCGTCACTTCTCCGCCAGCGGGTGCAGGTCGCGCACGAGGCTCTTCAGCCGCTCCTCGACCACATGGGTATAGATCTGGGTCGTTGAGATGTCGGTGTGGCCGAGCAGGGTCTGCACGATGCGCAAGTCGGCACCATTGTGCAGGAGGTGGCTGGCAAAGGCGTGGCGCAGCACGTGCGGGGAGACCAGGCGGGCCTGCAGGCCGGAGGCGACCGCGAGCTCCTTCAAGTCGCGGGCAAAGTGCTGCCGCGTCAGATGTCCGCTCTCGCCGAACGAGGGAAACAGCCATTTCGACGCGGCGAGGCTGTCTTTCTTCTTCTCGCCCTTTGCAGCCTCCGTCGCCGCGAGATAATCCGCCATCGCCTGCCGCGAGGCCTCGTTGAGCGGCACCAGGCGTTCCTTGTTGCCCTTGCCGCGAACCACGATCATGCGCGCATCGCGCTTGGCCGCCGTGCGCGGCAGCGCCACCAGCTCGGAGACGCGCAGGCCCGTGGCGTAGAGCACCTCGAGCAGGCAATAGAGCCTCAAAGACCGCAGCCGCTTCGCCGGCGAGGCATCCTCCGCCTCGCTCAATTCCTTGGCGCGGCGGAGCATGCGGTCGACATCTGATATCGACAGCACTTTCGGCAGGCCGCGGCCGCGCTTGGGGCCGGACAGGATCGCGGCGGGATCGTCGCCGCGAATGCGCTCGTTGAGCAGGAAGCGGTAGAGATGCCGCATCGCCGACAGCCGCCGCGCCACGCTGGTGGATTTGAAGCCGCGGGTGTCGAGGTCGGCGAGATAGTCGCGCAGCGTCTGCGTCTCGGCGTTCGCAAAGCTGTGGCCGACGCGGCCCAGAAACTCCGAGAAATCGGTGAGGTCGCGGCGATAGGCGTCGAGCGTGTTGGGCCCGGCACCCTGTTCCGCCGCGAGCATGTCGAGGAACAGGCCGGTGAGCTTGGCGTCTGAGGGCGGGTTGCGCATGCCCTGGAGGCTAGCTCCTATTTCTTGAGAAACTTATCCGGCGGAATCGTCACCGTCATTTCCCGCGACTTGGGACTGACGAAATTGGCCAGTGCGAAGACCACGCCATAGACGATGCCGGCGATCACGGCGACGACCGTCAGGAAGCGGAACAGGCTTGGCATCGGCAGGATCTCGGGAGCAGGTCCAGGTCAGGGCTGGGCGGGCAAATTAACCAATGAAATCATCCAACATGTTCGCCGTTTCGTGGCAAGAGTCCTCTGGCGAGGGCCCCCTCGGGGTCGTATAGGTGGCCAAAGCTGCCGCCTTTGGCGGCAGATCGAGCGAGATCCAGTCGAGCGAGACATGTCCGACGCCGCGTTGCCGATACCAGCTTCGCCCGAAGCCGACATCCTGTCGGCGCTCGGGGCGCGCTCGATCGTGCTCGTCGGTATGATGGGGGTGGGCAAGTCCACCATCGGCCGTCGCATGGCTCTCAGGCTCAAGCTGCCCTTCGTCGATGCCGACACCGAGATCGAGACGTCGGCCCAGATGACCATCCCGGAGATCTTCGAGCGCCATGGCGAGCTGTATTTCCGTGACGGCGAGGCGCGGGTGATCGCGCGGCTGCTCGACGGCGGACCGCTGGTGCTGGCGACCGGCGGCGGTGCCTTCATGCGCGAGGAGACGCGCGCGCGCATCGCGGCCAAGGCGATCTCGATCTGGCTGCGGGCGGACCATGACGTTATCATGCGCCGCGTGCGCCGCCGCGCCGACCGCCCGCTGCTGCAGACCGCCGATCCCGAAGGGACGGTGACGCGCCTGCTCACCGAGCGCGAGCCGATCTATGGCATGGCCGATCTCACCATCGCATCGCGCGACGTTCCGCACGACAGAATCGTCGAGGAGTGCATCGCGGCGTTGCGCGCCCATCTTTGCGGCGGGCATGCCGCCCAGCCCCCTGCCGACGTCGCGAGTGCGTTAAGATGACTGCCCCGTTGAAACATTCCGATCCCGTCACCGTCGACGTCGCGCTCGGCGATCGCGCCTATGACATCGTCATCGGTCGCGGCGTGCTGGCCTCGATCGGCGAACGGATCGCACGCCTGCGCCCCGGCGTGCGCACCGCGATCGTGACCGATCGCACCGTCGCAAAACACTGGCTCGAGCCGGCGGAGGCTTCGCTCGCAGCCGCCGGCGTTCCGACCTCGCGCGTCGTGGTCGAGGAAGGCGAGATCTCCAAGACCTATGCGGGCCTGGAAAAGGTCAGCGAGGCCCTGATCGCCGCTCGAATCGAGCGCAACGATCTCGTCATCGCGCTCGGCGGCGGCGTGGTCGGCGATCTCGCCGGCTTTGCCGCGGCGATCCTGCGTCGCGGCGTCGATTTCGTGCAGGTGCCGACCTCGCTGCTGGCGCAGGTCGATTCCTCCGTCGGCGGCAAGACCGGCATCAACTCGCCGCAGGGCAAGAACCTGCTGGGGGCGTTCCACCAGCCGGTGCTCGTCATCGCCGACACCGCCGTGCTCGACACGCTGTCGCCGCGCCAGTTCCGCGCCGGCTATGCCGAAGTCGCCAAATACGGCGTGCTCGGGGACGAAGCCTTCTTCTCCTGGCTGGAGAAGAACCATTCCGACATCTTCACGGGCGGCTCGGCGCGCGAGCACGCGATCGCGACCTCCTGCCGCGCCAAGGCGGGCGTGGTCTCGCGTGACGAGCGCGAGACCGGCGAGCGCGCGCTGCTCAATCTCGGCCACACCTTCGGTCACGCGCTGGAAGCCGCGACCGGCTTCTCCGACCGCCTGTTCCACGGCGAAGGCGTTGCCATTGGCATGACGCTGGCGGCGCAGTTTTCGGCGAAGCTCGGCATGATCGGCGAAGCCGATGCAACACGCGTCGAGCGGCATCTGATCGAGGCGGGGCTGCCGACACGGCTGCAGGACATCGCAGGGTTCGCGCAGGAAGGGCTCGCCGATGCGGACGCGCTGATGGCCCTGATGGCGCAGGACAAGAAGGTCAAGCGCGGCAAGCTCACCTTCATCCTGCTGGAAGCCGTCGGGCGCGCCGTGATCGCAAAGGACGTGGAGCCGGCGCCGGTGCGCGATTTCCTGAAAGCGAAGCTCGCGCAAAAGGCTTGATGCGCGATTGAACTTCTGTTGAGTGGTGCATGGACTGGCTCGGATTCACCATCGTCATTCTCTGCCTGCTCGTCTCGGGCTTCTTCGCCGCGAGCGAGACTGCGCTGACCGGCGCCTCGCGCGCCAGCATGCTCCGCCTCTCCAAGCAGGGTAATCGCGACGCCGACGTCGTCTCGCAGCTGCTCGACATGCGCGAGCGCCTGATCGGTGCGCTGCTGCTCGGCAACAACATCGCCAATATCGGCGCCTCGGCGCTGGCGACCGGCATCTTCACCTCCTGGTTCGGCGATGTCGGCGTGCTCTACGCCACCGGCGTGATGACGGCGCTGGTCGTGATCTTCGCGGAAGTCCTGCCCAAGACCATCGCGATCAACGCGCCCGACCGGATGGCGCTCGCGGTCGCGCGGCCGATGCGGCTGACGATGTACGTGCTGGGGCCGCTGCTGCGCATCGTCGAAGTCATCGTTCGCCTGCTGATGCGCCTGTTCGGCCTCGCCGGCGAGCACCAGGCGATCCTGTCGCCGACCGAGCGCCTGCGTGGCGCGGTCGACCTTTTGCATCACGAGGGCAAGTTCGAGAAGCAGGACCGCGACATGCTCGGCGGCCTGCTGGACCTGCGCGAGCTCCAGGTCTCGGACGTCATGATCCATCGCACCGAGATGATGATGATCAACGCCGACCTGCCGCCGGAAGAGCTGGTGCGCGAGGTGCTGGCGACCGAATACACCCGCATCCCGCTCTGGCGCGAGAAGCCGGAGAACATCATCGGCGTGCTCCACGCCAAGGATCTCCTCCGCGCGATCCGCGCCTCCGACGGCGATACCTCGCGCATCGACGTCTCCACCATCGCCCTGCCACCCTGGTTCGTGCCGGAGATGCGGCCCGTCTCCGAGCAGCTCAAGGCCTTCCGCCGGCGCAAAACCCATTTCGCCCTGGTCGTCGACGAGTACGGCGAAGTCGAGGGTCTCGTGACGCTGGAAGACATTCTGGAGGAAATCGTCGGCGACATCTCCGACGAGCACGACGTCGTGGTCGCCGGCGTGCGGGCCCAGCCGGACGGCTCGGTGGTGGTCGACGGCTCGGTGCCGATCCGCGATCTCAACCGCGCCATGGACTGGCATCTGCCCGATGAAGAGGCAACGACGGTCGCCGGCCTCGTCATCCACGAGGCGCGCTCGATCCCCGACCGCGGCCAGAGTTTTACGTTCCACGGCTTCCGCTTCCGCGTTCTCCGCCGCGAACGCAACCGCATCACCGCGCTCCGTATTTCACCGGTGCCGCGCGAGGCGGAGCTGGAAGAGGCCAAGCCGCGACGGGCGGGGACGTCGTTTTAGTTTTTTCTTACCCTCCCCTGGAGGGGGAGGGTCGATCGCGCGTAGCGCGATCGGGGTGGGGTGATCTCTCCACACGCACACTGTTGCATGGAGAGGCACCGTCACCCACCCTGCTACGCATTGCGCTACGCTTCATGCGTAGCGACCCTCCCCCTCCAGGGGAGGGTAAGCGGGATCACGCTTCCCCCGGCGCCTTCGCCTGGATTGCCAGTGCGTGCACGCTGCCGGCGAGTTCCGCAGCCAGCGCCGCATTTATCAGGCGATGGCGCTCGACCCGGCTCTTCCCTTTGAAGGCGTCAGACACAATATGGACGCGGTAGTGCGTCTCCCCGCCCGGCCGATGGCCGGCATGGCCCTCATGCAAATGTGACTCGTCGACGACTTGCAGGCTTTCCGGCGTGAAAGCTTCCTGCAACTTGTTGCTGATAGTGTCGCGCATAGCCATGTTGTGCCATTCGGGTGCAGAGATCACGCCCCGTTAATTGCCGGGTTTGCGGCGAATTGCAATGTCAAGACTTGAAGGTTTTTGCATTGCGTAGTCAAAGTCAGCCATGCCAATCGATTCATCAAAGTTCTTCGACTCCATCCGCGTGAAGCCGCGGGGCAAGCAGCCGGAAGTGAAGCCGCGCGACACCGCGGTCGGCTGCGAGTGGGCCGGATGCCAGAACAAGGGCGCGCACCGCGCGCCGAAGGGCCGCGATAACCAGCGCGAGTACTGGCACTTCTGCCTGGACCACGTGCGCGAGTACAACCAGAACTACAATTTCTTCTCGGGCATGAACGCCGACGCCGTCGCGCGCTACCAGAAGGATGCGCTGACCGGCCACCGCCCGACCTGGAAGATGGGCGCCAATGGCGGGAAGAAGGGTGCGGAAGCCGAGATCGACATGGCGTCCGATCCCTTCAGCATGTTCTCCGAGATCAACGGCCGCGCCAGCTGGCGCAAGGGCCCCGAAGCCGCGCCCAAAGCCGAGGCGCGCAAGGTGATGAACGCCGAGCGCAAGGCGCTTCAGGTCATGGGCCTTGGTCCCAGCGCCACGCTCGCCGACGTCAAGAGCAAGTACAAGGCGCTGGTGAAGCAGCACCATCCCGATGCCAATGGCGGCGACCGTTCCACCGAGGACCGCCTGATCGAGATCATCAAGGCGTATAATTATCTGAAGACGGTGGTGCGGGAGGCCTGAGGCCTTTGCGCTGTCGTCCCGGCTTTCGCCGCGACGACAGTATCGTAGGGTGGGCAAAGCGAAGCGTGCCCACGCATTTTTTTGCAATCGAGAGAGATCGTGGGCACGGCGCAAGTGCGCCTTTGCCCACCCTGCGATCGCTCAATGCTGAGCGGTATCACCCCTCCGGCATCGCCCCCACATAGGACGAGCTCGGCCGGATCAGCCGCCCGGTCCGCTGCTGCTCGCGCGCATGCGCGGTCCAGCCCGCGGCGCGCGCGACCGCGAAGATCGGCGTGAACGCCTGCCGCGGAATCGCCAGCGCATCGAGCAGGATTGCGGTGAAGAACTCGACATTGGTCTCCAGCGGCCGCTCCGGATTCTTCTTGCGCAGCGCGCTGCGGATATAGGCCTCGACCTCGCCGGCGAAGGGCAGGTCGGTGCCGTTGGAGGCGAGCGCCTCGACCGCGGTCTTGAGCACGTCGGCGCGCGGGTCGCGCACGCGGTAGACGCGGTGACCGAATCCCATCATCCGCTCGCCGCGCGCCAGCGCCGCATCCACCCAGGGCTGGATGCGCTCGCGCGTGCCGATCGCGTCCAGCATTTCCAGCACCGGCTCCGGCGCGCCGCCGTGCAGCGGGCCGGTCAGCGCGCAATAGCCTGCGGTGACGGCTGCGAACAGATCAGCCTGCGTCGAGGCCACCACGCGCGCGGTGAAGGTCGAGGCGTTCATGCCGTGGTCGCTGGCGGTGACGAGATAGGCATCGAGCGCGGTGATTTCGCGGGTTTCAGGCGCCCGCCCGTGCAGCATGCGCAACGTATCGGTCGCGTGGCTGACATTGGGATCGGGGGCGACCGGCTCTAACCCCTTGGCGCGCCGGACCAGCGCACCCGCGATCACCGGAAACGCGCCGACGATGGTCGCCTCGTGCTCGAGCCCGTGCTCGGCGCGAAGCCCTGCGACCGCCGCGCGAAACCCGTCGATGACGCCCATGCCGCGCGTTGCCGGCAGCAGGTCCGGCAGGCGGGCGAAGGCGCGCTCGCGCGCAATGCCGAGGCTCGCCCGCACATTGGCTTCGGTGAGGGCGGTCTTGCTGGCGCCGTTCCAGAGCCGGGCGGTGACGCCCTCGAAGCTCGACTTGGCGGCGAGGCGTCCGACGTGCTCGCCGGCGATGATCAATTCGCCGCGCTCGCCGTCGACGTGGCTCAGCACGGTTTCGGCCGCGGGAACGCCGTCCAGTCCGATCTGGCTTTTGGTGAGGTGGATATTCATGGCCCAATCTCCCTTTTTGCACTGCACGGGCGGAAAGGTCGGGCCTCTCGACAGATTGATCAATCTTGATTACATAAATCAATATGAATAATTCTGAAGGTCTCTACCTCTCGGCCAGGGAGGCCGCCGCCGAGCTCGCGATCTCGCCGGCCACGCTCTACGCCTATGTCAGCCGCGGCCTGATCCGCTCCGAGCCGACGCCGGATTCGCGCAAGAACCGCTACCGTGCCGAGGATGTCAGGGCGCTCAAGGAGCGCCGCGTCCCGTCGCCGGAGCCGCGCGGCTTGCGCAGCTTCGACGCCGATCTGCCGGTCATGGACACCGAGATCTCGACAATCACCGAGGAGGGCGCGATCTATCGCGGCGTCAATTGCGTCGATCTGTCCGAGAGCGACACGCTGGAGCACACCGCGACGCTGCTTTGGGATGTCTCCGACGTCGATCCGTTCGCACCCGACAATCAGCCCGCGCTCTCCGAGGAGATGCGCATCATCGGGCAAGCCGCGCGCCGGGCCGCGCCGATCGACCGCGCCATCGCCGTGCTCGCACTGGCCGCGAGCGTCGATCCCCGGGCCTTCACCCGCGCGCCGGATGGCCGCGCGATGGTCGGCGGGCGTATCGTCCGTCTTCTCGTCGCGACCATGCTCAATTCAGAGCCGTCATCCGAGCCGCTGCATCAGCAGATCGCGAAGGCCTGGGCGGCGGACAACAAGCACGCGCCCGATCTGATCCGCCGCGCGCTGGTGCTGCTCGCCGATCACGAGCTGAACGCCTCGACCTTCACCGCGCGCTGCGCAGCATCGACCGGCCTGAACCTCTACGATGCCGTCATCGCCGGTCTCGCCTCGTTGAAGGGGCCGAAGCATGGCGGCGCCAGCGTGCTGGCCTCGCAGCTCGTCAAGACGCTGATCGATCGCGACGTCGCCCCAGTCGTGCGCGAGCGCGTCGCGCTCGGCGAACGCTTTGCCGGGTTCGGCCATGGCGTCTACAAGCGCGGCGATCCCCGCGCGCAATCGCTGCTCAACGCGCTGTCGCGCGCTGGCGCACCGCGCAAATTCACCCGCGAGGTGCCGGAGCGGATCGCGGAAGCCACCGGCGAGTTCGTCAACATCGACTATGCGCTGGCGGTGCTGGTGCATGCGCTGCGGCTACCGGCCGGCAGCGAGCTCGCCCTGTTCGCGATGGCCCGCAGCGTCGGCTGGATCGCGCATGCCAGCGAGCAATTGCAGTTCGGCAAGCTGATCAGGCCACGCGCGAGGTATGTCGGGCCGGCGCCGGGGAGGAGGGTGGGAGCTGGTTAGAAGCTCCGTCGCATCGTCCTTCTCCGCTGTCGTCCCTGCGCACGCAGGGACCCATGCCGCGTGATCCATCAGTCGCGATCGATAGGCGTACCGAACGACGAATTTTCGCCAAACACCTCCCTGTGGTAATGGGTCCCTGCGCCCGTGCGCAATTGCGCACTAGGCAGGGACGACACCTGTTATGTGGTGCCGCCTAACCCCGCGGCTTCGCTTCCGCGACGCCGCCGTTGCGCCTCCGATAGATCCACACCGCCAAGCCGCCGACGATCGCCACGGCCACCACCGTCAGCATCCAGATGTGCTTGCCGACATGCCCATGGTGATGGAGCCCGGCATATTCGTGCAGGGCCGACACCGCCAGCACGCCCGGCAGCACATGGGCGGGCGCCCAGACCAGGATCGCCGGGATGTTCACCGCGTAGAATTTTGCCGGCGCCATCCCGAGCGCGCCTGATGTCACCGGCACGAAGGCGCGGATCGGGGGCACGAAGCGGGCGAAGAACACGGCCCAGGTGCCGAAGCGGTGGAAGAAGCTCTCGCTCTCGGCGACCACGCGGGGATAGTTGGTCAGCGGCCAGGTGTTGAGGATCTCGCGCTGGCGCCGGTGCCCGATCCAGTAGGCCGAGCCGTCGCCCAGCACGGCGCCGCTGGCTGCCGCGAGCAGCACCCATGGCAGCGCCAGCTCGCCGCCCGGAACCAGGGCGCTCAGCGCCAGGATGATGGTCGAGCCGGGGATCACCGATCCCACCACCGGGACGGCCTCGAGCAGGGCCGCCAGGAAGAGGGTCAGATAGGCCAGCCACGGATGGGCGGACACGAAGGCGATGAGTGGATCGAGAAAGGACGTCACGTCGTCTCTGATGGGCTGGAGCTCTGGGCTTTGGACCCTACATAAGTAACGTGAAGCGGCCAAAGTGCCATCGGGACGGGGCCGGGCAAGGCCCGCCCGAATTTGGGCGTGATTCGCAAGGCAGCCCTCCAAAAACTGCGTTCCTGGCCTATCTAAATGAAAAGACAACGGAACTTTGATTGGCGGGCGGGCTTCTGCCGGCCACTTGTCTCTGATAGGTTTAGTTTCAGCACCCAGCCGCAGCCAACGTGCGAATAACCGGTTTCGGGACCGCCCGGGACCTCGGAGGATTGATGACGACCGCCGCCATGTCCAAAGTTGAGGAAGTTTCCGGTCTGCCCGACATGAAGGTGTCGGTGCGCCAGGTGTTCGGGATCGACAGCGATCTCGAAGTGCCCGCCTATTCCGCAGTCGATCCTCACGTGCCCGAAGTCGATTCCGACTACCGCTTCGACCGCGCCACCACGCTTGCCATTCTCGCCGGCTTCGCCCGCAACCGCCGCGTGATGGTGACCGGCTATCACGGCACCGGCAAATCCACCCATATCGAGCAGGTCGCGGCCCGCCTGAACTGGCCCTGCGTGCGCGTCAACCTCGACAGCCACATCAGCCGTATCGACCTCGTCGGCAAGGACTCGATCGTGGTCCGCGACGGCAAGCAGGTCACCGAATTCCGTGACGGAATCCTGCCCTGGGCGCTGCAGAACAACGTCGCGCTGGTGTTCGACGAATACGACGCGGGCCGCCCGGACGTGATGTTCGTGATCCAGCGCGTGCTCGAAGTCTCGGGCCGCCTGACGCTGCTCGACCAGAACAAGGTGATCAAGCCGCACCCGGCGTTCCGCCTGTTTGCCACCGCCAACACGGTCGGCCTTGGCGACACATCGGGCCTCTATCACGGCACCCAGCAGATCAACCAGGGCCAGATGGACCGCTGGTCGATCGTCACCACGCTGAACTATCTCAGCCATGACGAGGAAGTTGAGATCGTGCTGGCGAAGGCCAAGCACTATCGCACCAGCGAGGGCCGCGACATCGTCAACAAGATGGTGCGCCTTGCCGACCTCACCCGTAACGCCTTCGCCAACGGCGATCTGTCGACGGTGATGAGCCCGCGCACGGTGATCACCTGGGCCGAGAACGCCGACATCTTCAGCGATATCGGTTTCGCCTTCCGCGTCACCTTCCTCAACAAGTGCGACGAGCTCGAGCGTCCGCTGGTCGCCGAATTCTATCAGCGCTGCTTCAACGCCGAGCTGCCGGAATCGGCGGTCAACGTGGCGCTCAGCTGATCCAACCACGATGTCGTCCCGGACCAGCGAACGCAGTGAGCGCCGATCCGGGACCCATAGCCCCAGGCCGGGGTTATGGCGCGAGCTGGCAGTTGCCACCCTTCGCCAAATGACGCCCTGTGGTTATGGGTCCCTGCGTTCGCAGGGACGACAGTTCAAGCTGAGCTTGGGACGACGGTGAGATCGAGATGAGCACCACCTCAAACTCCAAATTCCGTAACACCAAGGAAGCGCCGACCGAGCCGTTCAAGCGCTCGGTCGCCTCCTGCCTGAAGGCGATCGCCAAGTCGCCGGAGCTCGACGTCAGCTTCGCGGCGGAACGCCCCGGGTTGGCGCCGGGCAAAGCCCGCTTGCCCGAACCCGCGCGAAAAATGACCAAGCGCGATGCCGCGATCGTGCGCGGTCACGCCGACTCCATCGCGCTCAAGATCGCCTGTCACGATGCCAAGCTGCATCGCAAGCTGATGCCGGGCAATCCGCAGGCCCGCGGCGTGTTCGAGGCGGTGGAGCAGGCCCGGGTCGAGGCGATCGGCGCGCGCCGCATGGCGGGCGTTGCGAAAAACCTCACCGCGATGCTCGACGACCATTTCCATCGCGGCAAGTTCGACGAGATCACCGACCGCGCCGATGCGCCGCTCGCGGACGCGCTGGCGATGCTGGTGCGCGAGCGCCTGACCGGCATGGCGCCGCCGACGGCCGCCAAGAAGATGGTCGATCTCTGGCGCCCCATCCTCGAGGACAAGATCGGCAAGCGGCTCGACCGGCTCGATACCTTCGTCGAGGACCAGACCAAGTTCGGCGATGCCGTGCATGACCTCCTGACCGCGCTCGAGCTCGGCGACGAGCGCAACGCCGACAGCGAGGACGATGACGACAACGACGAGAACCAGGACGGCGACAACGATCAGTCCGGCGCCGAGGGTTCGCCCGATTCCGATGCCGCGCAGGAAATGAGCGCCGACCAGGCGCAGGCGTCCAGCGAGGAGATGAGCGAGAGCGCGATGGAAAGCGCGCAGGCCTCGACCTCCGACACGTTCGACGACGGCGAGCTCGGCGACGACGAGACGCCGGGCGAGGCGACACGTCCGAACCAGCACGGCAAGAACGAGCCGCGCGGGCCGGAATACCACGCCTTCGCGCCCAAGTTCGACGAGGTCATCGCGGCCGAAGACCTCTGCGACCATGACGAGCTGGAGCGGCTGCGCGCCTATCTCGACAAGCAACTGGCGCATCTGCAGGGCATCGTCGCCCGTCTCGCCAACCGGCTGCAGCGCAAGCTGATGGCGCAGCAGAACCGCGCCTGGGAGTTCGATCTCGAAGAGGGCATCCTCGACCCCGCGCGCCTGTCGCGCGTCGTCACCGATCCCTATCACCCGCTGTCCTTCATGCACGAGAAGGAGGCGACGTTCCGCGACACCGTGGTGACGCTGCTGCTCGACAATTCCGGCTCGATGCGCGGACGGCCGATCACGGTCGCCGCGACCTGCGCCGACATTCTCGCCCGCACGCTGGAGCGTTGCGGCGTCAAGGTCGAGATCCTGGGCTTCACGACGCGCGCCTGGAAGGGCGGGCAATCGCGCGAGGCGTGGCTTGCCGCCGGCAAGCCGGCCAATCCCGGCCGCCTCAACGATCTCCGCCACATCATCTACAAGTCCGCCGACGCCCCCTGGCGCCGTGCGCGGAAGAATCTCGGCCTGATGATGCGCGAGGGCCTGCTGAAGGAGAACATCGACGGCGAGGCGCTCGACTGGGCGCACAAGCGCCTGCTCGGCCGGCCCGAGCAGCGCAAGATCCTGATGATGATCTCGGACGGCGCGCCGGTCGACGATTCCACGCTGTCGGTCAATCCCGGCAATTACCTCGAGCGGCATCTGCGCCACATCATCGAGGAGATCGAGACCCGTTCGCCGGTCGAGCTGATCGCGATCGGCATCGGCCATGACGTGACGCGCTACTATCGCCGCGCGGTGACGATCGTGGATGCGGAAGAACTCGGCGGTGCGATCACCGAGAAGCTCGCCGAACTCTTCAGCGAGACCAACACCGCACCCACCCAGCCGGCCGGTCGCCCGCGACGCAAATTGCATTCGTGAGCACGCAACCATCCCGCCGCAGCTTTCTCAGGCACGCGGCGGCGGGATTCTCCACTCTCGCCCTCTCTCGCGGCGCGCTGGCGCAAGCTCCGGCCGAGCCGCCGGCGCGGCCGCTTCAGGTCGAGAACGCCGTCACCGACCCCGTCAGCGTCGAGGTCAACGCGCGCCCCATTCCCAATTTCGAGCCGCGCGACCGCACGCGCACACGCTTCGGCTCGCTGGAATACCGCAGCGGCCTGGTGCTGACCTCGCGCTATCGCGGCTTTGGCGGCCTGTCCGGCATCCGGCTCGATGCCAAGGGCGAGCGCTTCCTTGCGGTCTCCGACCAGGGCGGCTGGTTCACCGGGACCATCCGCTATGCCGGCGGCAGGATGGTCGGCCTCGACGACGTCGAGGCTGCGCCGCTGCTGGGGGCCGAGGGGCGGCCGATCACGGAAAAGCGGCTGTGGTGGGATTCGGAATCGATCGCGCGCGACGGCAATGTCGTCTATGTCGGGCTCGAGCGCGTCAACCAGATCCTGCGCTATGATTTCTCCAAGGGCGGCACGCGCGCGCGCGGCGAGGTGGTGCCGGTGCCGGCGGGCGTGCGCAAGCTGCCGTCGAACAAGGGGCTGGAGGCGCTGGTCGTCGTGCCCCAAGAAAAGTACAAAGGCAAAGACCAGACCATGCCGCTGGCCGGCACGCTGATCGCCTTCTCCGAGCGCGGGCTCGACCATGACGGCAACCTCACAGCCTTCCTGATCGGCGGCCCGTCGCCCGGCCAGTTCAGCGTGCGCCGCACCGAGAAATACGACATCAGCGACGCCGTGCTCTTGCCCTCCGGCGAGCTCCTGATCCTCGAACGCAAATTCTCCTGGTTCACCGGCGTCAACATCCGGATCCGATCGATCCCTCTGAAATCGATCGTGCCGGGCGCGCTGGTCGACGGTCCCTCGCTGTTCGCCGCCGATCTCGGCCACGAGGTCGACAACATGGAAGGCATCGACGCCCACGTCACGCCCGAAGGCGAGACCGTGCTGACGCTGATCTCCGACGACAATTTCTCGATGCTCCAGCGCACCCTGCTGCTGCAATTCACGCTGGCGGAGTAGGCCGAGCTGTCACCCCAATCTCTGCTGTCGTCCCTGCGAACGCAGGGACCCATAACCACAGGGAGTGGTTTGGCGACGATTGGTCGTTCGATACTCCTATCAGCCACGACCGATAGATCACGCGGTGATGGGGTGGACGGCCCCCTACGGCATCAGTGTGCCAGAATGAGGTTGTCAGACACCCATTCACAG
>NZ_NWTI01000002.1 GCF_002531575.1 Bradyrhizobium sp. Y36
CGCCGTCACGCTGAGGAGCTCGACGGGTGCGGATCTGAGCGTCACCGGCAAGGCCGACCTGCTCAAGGCCCTCGCCCTGACAACGGCTGTCGGCGGCGGCAACGCTACCGTGAACGTCAACCGGACCACGAGCTCGGCCTCGCTGGGTGCGGAGATCTCGGACGGTTCGACGCTGAACGTCGACGGTCACGTCATCACCTTCAAGAACGCGCCGATCCCGGGTTCGACCGGTGCTCCGAGCGTTCCGACCGGGTTTGGTGCGAGCGGCAACGTTCTCACCGACGGCGCCGGCAACTCGACGGTCTATCTGCAGGGCGGCACGGTCAACGACGTCTTGAAGGCGATCGACCTTGCCACCGGCGTGCAGACCGCGACGGTCAATGCCAACGGCACCGCGACGGTCGCGACCGCCACCGGCCAGACCAACTCGTCGATCAACGCCTCCGGCCAGCTCAAGCTCTCCACCGGCGTCAACGCCGATCTGTCCGTCACCGGCACCGGCAACGCGCTGAACGTGCTCGGCCTCGCCGGCAATACCGGGACCTCGACGGCCTTCACCGCGGCGCGTACCTCCGGCGTCGGCGGCCTCACCGGCAAGACCTTGACCTTCTCCTCCTTCAACGGCGGCACGGCGGTCAACGTCACCTTCGGCGACGGCACCAACGGCACGGTCAAGACGCTCGATCAGCTCAACAGCAAGCTGCAGGCCAACAACCTGACGGCGACGATCGACGCCAACGGCCTGCTGACGGTCTCCACCACCAACGACTACGCGTCCTCGACCATCGGTTCGAACGCTGCAGGTGGTGCGATCGGCGGCACGCTGACCACGGCTCTGACGTTCTCGACGGCTTCCACTCCCGTCGCGGACACGGTTGCCCAGACCTCGCGTGCGAACCTGGTCAACCAGTACAACAACATCCTGAACCAGATCGACTCGACCGCCCAGGACTCCTCGTTCAACGGCGTCAACCTCTTGAACGGCGATCAGCTCAAGCTGGTGTTCGACGAGACTGCGAAGTCGAGCCTCAGCATCACCGGCGTGACCTACAACTCCAAGGGTCTGGGCCTCGCTGCGCTGACCAGCGGTGTCGACTTCATCGACAACGCTGCCACCAACAAGGTGCTGACCAACCTGAACGCGGCGTCGAGCACGCTGCGCTCGGAAGCTTCGGCTCTGGGCTCGAACCTGACGATCGTGCAGGTTCGTCAGGACTTCAACAAGAACCTGATCAACGTGCTGCAGACCGGCTCGTCCAACCTGACGCTAGCCGACACCAACGTCGAAGCGGCCAACAGCCAGGCGCTGTCGACCCGCCAGTCCATCGCGGTCTCCGCGCTGTCGCTGGCCAACCAGTCGCAGCAGAGCGTGCTGCAGCTGCTCCGCTAAGTCGCGGACGACATCGCAGGCAAGATCCGGCGGCGGGGCTTCGGCCCCGCCGCTTTCTTTTTGTTTAACGCTCGCAGACCTCGAGAGGGCAGGCGCCGCTCGAAAAAGTAACCAGCGGTTATGGTTAATGGAGCGTAAGCGCCAGGAATCACCAATGATTTCAGATGGATTGTCGATCGTCTCGGCGCCTTCGACCCGCTTATGGTGAACCGGCGCCTAACGCAGGCGACGTTCGTTTCACCCTTTGTTAGCCATGTCGCGGCACGCTGGCCCCGTCACTCGATCCAGAAGCGATCGAACGAAGACGCGTAAGCCAGAAGGGTAAGAGTCATGTCCGTTGTTCTCTCTGCGTCGGTTCGTCAGAACCTGCTTTCTCTCCAGTCCACCGCTGATCTTCTCGCCACCACACAGAACCGTCTGTCGACCGGCAAGAGCGTCAACTCGGCCCTGGACAATCCCACCAACTTCTTCACCGCACAGTCGCTCGACAACCGCGCCAGCGACATCAACAATCTGCTCGACAGCATCGCCAACGGCGTGCAGGTGCTGCAGGCTGCCAACACCGGCCTGACCTCCCTGCAGAAGCTGATCGACAGCGCCAAGTCGATCGCCAACCAGGCGCTGCAGACCACGGTCGGCTACTCCACCAAGTCGAACGTCTCCACCACCATCTCGGGTGCGACCGCGGCCGACCTGCGCGGCACGACGTCGTTCGCCAGCGCCACCGCGAGCAGCAACGTGCTGTATAGCGGCGCGGCCGGCGGCACCACGGCGGCGACCGGCACCAGCACGCTCGGCGCCAGCATCGGCGTCTTCGCAAGCACTGGCGCAACCACCGGCGCCGGCGGTACCACGACCCTCGAAGGCACCATCACGCTGATCGCCACCAACGGCACGAGCGCCAGCGGCCTGGCCGGCAACGCCCAGCCCGCCGACGGCGACACCCTGACCGTGAACGGCAAGACCATCACCTTCCGTGCCGGCACCGCGCCGGCGGCGACCGGTGTTCCCGCCGGTTCGGGCGTCAGCGGCCACCTCGTCACCGACGGCAACGGCAACACCACCGTCTATCTCGGCAGCACCGGTACGCCTTCAACGCTTGCGACCGTCGACGATCTGCTGAGCGCGATCGATCTGGCCAGCGGCGTGAAGACGGTCTCCATCACCTCGGGTGCTGCGACGATCGCCGTGAGCGCCAGCCAGCCAGGTGCTGCGGTTTCGACCGTTGCCGGCGGCGCCGTCACGCTGAGGAGCTCGACGGGCGCGGATCTGAGCGTCACCGGCAAGGCCGACCTGCTCAAGGCGCTTGCCCTGACAACGTCGACGGGTGCGGGTAATGCCACCGTGAACGTCAACCGCACCACGAGCGCGGCTTCGCTGGGTGCAACCATCACGGACGGCTCGACGCTGAACGTCGACGGTCACGTCATCACCTTCAAGAACGCGCCGGTTCCGGGCTCGACCGGTGCTCCGAGCGTTCCGACCGGTTATGGTGCGAGCGGCAACGTCGTCACCGACGGCAACGGCAACTCGACGGTCTATCTGCAGGCCGGCACGGTCAACGACGTGCTGAAGGCGATCGACCTTGCCACCGGCGTGCAGACCGCGACGATCAGCGCCAACGGCACCGCGACGCTTGCGACCGCCACCGGCCAGTCGAACTCGACGATCAATACGTCCGGTCAGCTCAAGATCTCGACCGGCGTCAACGCCGACCTGTCGATCACCGGCACCGGCAATGCGCTGAACGTGTTCGGCCTTGCCGGCAACACCGGTAACGCGACCGCCTTCACCGCGGCGCGCACCTCCGGTATCGGCGGCATCGCCGGCAAGACCTTGACCTTCACCTCCTTCAACGGCGGCACGGCGGTCAACGTCACCTTCGGCGACGGCACCAACGGCACGGTCAAGACGCTCGACCAGCTCAACAACAAGCTGCAGGCCAACAACCTGTCGGCGACGATCGACGCCAACGGCCTGCTGACCATCACCGCATCCAACGACTATGCGTCCTCGACCCTCGGCTCGACGGCTGCCGGCGGTGCGATCGGCGGCACACTCACCTCGGCGCTGACCTTCTCGACCGCTTCCAACCCGGTTCAGGACGGCGTCGCCCAGACGGCGCGTGCCAATCTGGTGTCTCAGTACAACAACATTCTGAACCAGATCGACACCACCTCGCAGGACTCCTCGTTCAACGGCGTCAACCTGCTCAACGGCGACCAGCTCAAGCTGGTGTTCGACGAGACCGGCAAGTCGAGCCTGAACATCACCGGCGTGACCTACAACTCCAAGGGTCTGGGTCTTGCCTCGTTGACCGTCGGCGTCGATTTCATCGACAACGCCGCCGCCAACCGGGTGCTGACCAACCTGAACGCCGCGTCGAGCACGCTGCGCTCGGAAGCTTCGAGCCTTGGCTCGAACCTCTCGGTCGTGCAGATCCGTCAGGACTTCAACAAGAACCTGATCAACGTGCTGCAGACCGGCTCGTCCAACCTGACCCTGGCCGACACCAACGTCGAAGCGGCCAACAGCCAGGCGCTGTCGACCCGCCAGTCCATCGCGGTCTCCGCGCTGTCGCTGGCCAACACCTCGCAGCAGAGCGTGCTGCAGCTGCTTCGCTAACAAGTATCTGAAATACTTAAGTAAAATGGAGCGGCGGGGCCATTTGCCCCGCCGCTCTTTTTTGCATCCGGAGGCGGGCAGGGGCGTTCATCGGCCATTAACCCTATCCCTTAAACCGGCGTTAACCATACTTTAAAGGAGACCCCCTAAGACTGGACAAAAGCCCGCTTTGCAGACCGCGCGGCCGATTCGTATCCGGTTCAAGAGGAAGACTCGCCAATGTCCAACATCGTTCTCTCGGCGTCCGTTCGCCAGAACCTGTTGTCGCTGCAGTCGACGGCCGACTTGCTGGCCACGACGCAGGAGCGGCTGTCGACCGGCAAGAAGGTCAACACGGCGCTCGACAATCCCACCAACTTCTTCACGGCGCAGGGGCTGGACAACCGAGCGAGCGACATCAGCAACCTGCTCGACGGCATCAACAACGGCGTGCAGGTGCTGCAGGCCGCCAACACCGGCATCACCTCGCTGCAGAAGCTGATCGACAGCGCGAAATCGATCGCCAACCAGGCGCTTCAGACCACGGTCGGCTATTCCACCAAGTCGAACGTCTCGACCACGATTCCGGGGGCGACGCCGGCCGATTTGCGCGGCACGACCTCCTATGCCAGCGCGACCGCGAAGAGCAACGTGCTCTACACCGGTGCCGCCGGTGGCGTGACCCCGGTGACGGGAACCGCCGCACTCGGCGCCTCTCTGGGCTCGAGCGCCGGCACATTGGTCGGATTTGCCGCGACCGCGGCCGACGGCACCACCGTGCTCAGCGGCACCGCCACGCTGGTCGGCACCACCGCGTCGACTACTTTCGGCGCTGCGCCCGCGGACGGCGACACCATCACGGTAAACGGCAAGACCATCACCTTCCGCACCGGCATCGCTCCGAGCACGCAGCCGACCGGCTGGGGCCTCGACGCCAGCGGCCACATCGCCACCGACGGCAACGGCAATTCGATCGTCTACGAGGGAACGCCGACTGCGCCGGGCGCGACCATCAACGACGTCCTCAGCGCAATCGACCTCGCCAGCGGCGTCAAGAGTGCAACGATCAGCGCCGGCGCGGCGACCATCGCGGTCAGCGGTTCGGCCGGTCCCGTCGGCACGCTTCAGACGGCATCGTCCATCTCGGGCGGCGGCCAGGTGACGCTGAAGAGCTCGACCGGCGCCGATCTGAGCGTGACGGGCAAGGCTGACTTCCTCAACAAGCTTGGCCTGACATCCGCCACCGGTGCGGGCAACGCGAGCGTGACTGCGAACCGCTCGACCACCGCGGGCTCGCTCGGCACTCTCGTTCAAGACGGCTCGACCCTGAACATCGACGGTCACACCATCACCTTCAAAAACGCACAGACGCCGCAATCGGCGACGAGCGTGGCCACTGGCTACGGCGTCAGCGGCAACGTCGTCACCGACGGCAACGGCAACTCGACCGTCTATCTCCAGAGCGCGACGCTGACCGACCTTCTCAATGCGGTCGACCTCGCCACCGGCGTCAAGACGGCGAATATCTTCAACGGCGCGGCGGCACTGTCGACCACCGCGGGCCAGATCCCGTCCTCGGTCAACAGCAGCGGTCAGCTGGCGCTCTCCACTGGCATCAACGCCGATCTCTCGATCACCGGCACCGGCAATGCCCTCAGCGCGTTCGGACTCAGCGGCAACACGGGAACGGCGACCGCCTTCACCGCGGCGCGGACCTCCGGCGTCGGCGGCGTCAGCGGCAAGACCCTGACCTTCTCCTCCTTCAACGGCGGCACGCCGGTGAACGTCACCTTCGGCGACGGCACCAACGGCACCGTCAAGACGCTCGACCAGCTCAATGTGCAGCTGCAGGCCAACCATTTGACGGCGACGATCGATGCCAACGGCGTGCTGACGGTCACCACCGTCAACGAATACGCGTCCTCGACCCTCGGTTCGACGGCCGCGGGCGGCGCGGTCGGCGGTACGCTCACCGGCGTGCTCGCCTTCACCACCGCGCAGCCGCCGGTTCAGGATCCCGTCGCGCAGACCGCGCGTTCGAGCCTGGTCAGCCAGTTCAACAACATCCTGGCCCAGATCGACACGACCTCGCAGGACTCGTCCTTCAACGGCATCAACCTGCTCAACGGCGATACGCTGAAGCTGGTCTTCAACGAGACCGGCAGCTCCACGCTCGGCATCAACGGTGTCGTGTTCAACGCGGCCGGCCTCGGCCTCAGCAATCTCGTCCCCGGCACGGACTTCATCGACAACGGCGCCACCAACAAGGTGCTGGCCAGCCTGAATGCCGCCTCGAGCAGGCTGCGCTCGGAAGGATCATCGCTCGGTTCGAACCTCTCGATCGTGCAGGTGCGTCAGGACTTCTCCAAGAACCTGATCAACGTGCTGCAGACCGGCTCGTCCAACCTGACGCTCGCCGACACCAACGAGGAAGCGGCGAACAGCCAGGCGCTGTCGACCCGACAGTCGATCGCGGTCTCCGCGTTGTCGCTGGCGAACCAGTCGCAGCAGAGCGTGCTGCAGCTGCTCCGCTAATTCAGAGAGCCAGGATCGCAATTCGAGATTTCGCGGCGGGGCTAACGCCCCGCCGTTCTTTTGAGGGAGATCGCTAAGACAAGATTAGCTGAGATCGGCGCGCATCACGCGAAGCAAGTTTACTTCGTGCATGCGTGGATCTAGCGTTGCGCTGACGAAGAGCTCCGCGACCCGTAATTATCCGGAGTGCTTCCAAGCACAACACGTAAGCAAATCTTAAGCGGTGCTGCCTAGGGTTGGGAAAGAAATCCTTAAGCGCGTACAACGCGCTAGGTAACCTCCAGGGTGTGATTGATGTCGAATTCCGCTGCCTCGGCTTATGCGCGTGTTGCAACGACCACCGCATCTCCTCGCGACATCGAGGCGCAGACCCTGCTGAAGGCCGCGAACAAGCTCCAGGATGCGGTGAACAACGCCGATCCGCTCAGCGAGCAGACCATGCAGGCCCTGATGTTCAACCGCAAGCTCTGGACCATTTTCCTGAGCGAAGCGATGCGCGACAACAACCCGCAGCCGATCGACGTCCGGCAGAAGATCGCCAACATCAGCGTGTTCGTGCTGAGCCAGACCGCCGCGCTGCAGATGAGCCCGCAGTTCGATCACTTCCGTCCGCTGATCGAGATCAACCGCAACATCGCTGCCGGTTTGTCCGGGCGGCCGTGACGGCTCCTCGTGATCGTCGGCATCACGAGGGTTCTGGACTGCCATCCTGCAGAAATGCGAATTTCGCGTTGACCGGTGTCGGTCAGACGCAGAGCGTCGCCATCGATCGCGTAATCGTCAGGCGCTGACGTCCGTGCTGAGCGGGCGCGAAGGTTCGGACTTCATGTCCAGGGCATGGAAATAGGCCCGCCGGCGCAGCATCGCTTCGTCCGGGAACTGGTTGACCACCGCTTCGGTCTTGTCGTTGACCACCTGGAAGACCATGGATGCCGACGCCTGGTCGAAAACGACCTGACGCGAGATGTTCTCGTGGCTCGGCAGATCGTTGCGCACAGGCGCGCTCGTATCCGCTGCGGCGACCGTCTGGCTCACCGGAAGATCAGTTTGCACAGCCTCGTTCGCCGCCGCGTTGGACGTCGCTACGATCTGCACGGGGGCCGGGATCCCCACCGGCCTGATGCTGAAATCTGTACTCATGGCAGCCTCCTGGTTGCCTTGATTGAGTCAAATCCCAACCCCTCTCAATACGCAACCATGGAACGCCAAGACTGAAGACCCGGTAACGAAACGTACCTAACCGCGCGACGATTTCGCCGCGCGGTTTTTCGTAAAATTGTCGCTTGTTCTTGCGTGCGCTCAGAGCGAGCGGCTGACCGCGAGCGGCGTGATGTGGCGCGGTCCTGGCGCCGCGCGGCGCCCCGCGGCCGTATAGGTGTTCGGCACGTTGCGCTTCTGGATCTCGGCATTGACGCCGCGCACGACGCTTTCGGAGACCGCGTGTGCGGTCGCGAGCACTGTGAGATTGACCTGGAGCATCGCGCGGAACGCATCGTGGTGGCGATGCAGCGTCGAGAGCAGCTCTGGCGCGGACTTCGCGAGCTGAGGTTGATTGGCCTTCAACTGGCTGACGGCAGCGACGTAGTTGCGCGACAGCTCCTGCTTCTTGCTCTCGAACGTCATCGCCTCGCGGACCTTGCCGGCGCGAACGAGCTCGGTCTCGCGCTCGATCAGTCCCAGCAGCGCGTTCATCGCATCCATCAGGTCTTCGGCGAGCTTGCGCGCCTCGGCGCTGCCGGGCGCTGTGGCCGGGCGCTGGGCCTGCATCGGCTGACGTGAGGCGCTGAACTGGTTCATCTCGTTGGACCTTATGCCGTACGAAGAGTGGTTTTTGCCTGCTGGATGATCAGGGTACGATAGACGTCCCGGGCCACGCCGACGCCGCCGGCATTGGCGAAGTTCTTGGAATATTGCTCGGTCAGCATCGAACGCCACACCCCGGTGCCCGGCGTGTCGCCGAACGGGCCTTCGCCTTTCAGGCCCGAGGTCATCTGCGAGAACATGCTGTTGAGGAACATCGCCTCGAAATCGGTGGCGGTCTTCTGCGCCTTGGCCTGCTGTTGCGGCGAGACCTTTTGCAGCGCGGCGGCGAGATCGAAATCAGGCCGGCCGTTGCGGCTCTCGACCGAGAAGGCCGAGGAGTTGTTGATGCGCGGGGTGTTGATCGCGTTGGTCTGCATCACATCACCTCGATGTCGGCTTCGATCGCGCCGGCGGCCTTGATCGCCTGGAGGATGCTGATCATGTCGCGCGGGCCGATGCCGAGGCCGTTGAGGCCGTCGACGAGCTGCTGGAGCGAGACGCCGTCCTTGACGACGGCCAGCTTCTTGCCGTCCTCGGTGACGGTGACGCTGCTGCGCGGCGCGACCACGGTGCGGCCACGCGACAGCGGATTGGGCTGGCTCACCTGCGGGCTCTCGGAGATCGTCACCGTGAGGTTGCCCTGCGCCACCGCGACGGTGGCGACGCGAACGTCGCGGCCCATCACGATGATGCCGCTGCGTTCGTCGATGATGATCTTGGCGGCGAGATCGGGATCGACCTGCAGCTGCTCGATCTCGGTGAGGAACGCGACGACGTTGCCCTTGAACTCCGGAGGGACCGACAGCTGCACCGTGGAGGGATCGATCGGCTCGGCGGTCTTGACGCCGAGATAGTCGTTGACGGCGGCAGCGATCCGCTTCGCCGTGGTGAAGTCCGCGTTGCGCAGCGCCAGGCGGACGTTCGGCAGGCGGTTGAGCGCGAACTCGATCTCGCGCTCGATGATGGCGCCGTTGGCGATGCGTCCGACGGTCGGAACGCCGCGCACGATCTTCGCCGCTTCGCCCTCGGCCTGGAAGCCGGAGATCGCGAGCGATCCCTGCGCCACGGCGTAGACATTGCCGTCTGCACCCAGCAGGGGGGTGACGAGCAGGGTGCCGCCCTGGAGGTTCTTGGCATCGCCGAGCGCGGACACCGTGACGTCCATGCGTGTGCCCTGGGTGGCGAAGGCCGGCAGATTGCCCGTTACCATCACGGCGGCGACGTTGCCGGTGCGGATGGTGGCGCCGCGGATGTTGACGCCCATGCGCTCGAGCATCGCCTGCAGCGACTGCTTGGTGAAAGGGATGTTGTTGAGCGTGTCGCCGGTGCCGTTGAGGCCGACGACGAGGCCGTAGCCGATGAGCTGGTTCTGCCGCACGCCTTCGATGTTGGCGAGATCCTTGATGCGCGAGGTCGCGCTTGCGGACGCGACCTGTAGCACCAGCGCTGACAGCGCTGCGCAGGCCACTCCGACAATCCTCACCCAACGAACGCTTGGCATCCTTTGCTCCCCAAGGATCCTCAAAAGGCTCCTCAAATCTCGGACCCATCTCAACACTCCCATGTCGAGCTGGTCTGGCGCTGTCCTTGCGAGGGCTGTGCCAACCCGGAGGGACAGGGGTAGGCCGCTGAATAGGTTGAATAAATCTGTTTCGACCGGCGTCAGCCGGCGTTCGCCCTGAGGAGCGAAACTGCCGCCTGTCGGCAGTTTTTGCCGGGCTGTTTACGCGCCGTTAACCATAAGACAGCGAAGGTGACGGCATCGATCACCCGGATTCCTTCCGATGCGCATCTACGGACCGAACGGCACCACGCTTGGAACGCCGGCCAGCCAGGCCAGGCGGACCGGCTCCGGCACCTTCGTGCTGCCCGACACCTCGTCGGCGCAGGAGACGCGGAGCGCCGCCGCACCGAAGGCCGCCACCAACATCGACGGGCTGCTTGCCCTGCAAGGCGTCGAAGAGGATCCGATCGAGCGACGCAAGCGCTCGGTCGCGCGCGGCCGGACCGCGCTCGACGTGCTCGACGATCTCAAGATGGGGCTGTTGTCCGGCAATCTCGACAAGTCGACCGTGTTGCGGCTGCGCGATGCTGCGGCGAACCTGAAATCGTCCTCGGGCGATCCGGGTCTCGATGCGGTGCTCTCCGAGATCGAGCTGCGCGTCGAGGTCGAGCTGGCCAAGGCCGGGCAGGCTTAGTCTGTCGTATCAAGCTGTCATCGCCCGCCTGGTGCGCAATTGCGCACGGGGGCGGGGCGATCCAGTATTCCAGAGACAGTTGTAATTGAGCCGAGAGTTCTCGGCGTACTGGATGCCCCGGTCAAGCCGGGGCATGACAGCGGAGTCTGGGGCGATGCGCGAACTCCAGACGTTACATTTCACGAGACGTTACATTTCACGCCGCTTCCTCCTTCTGCTGCGCGTCGTAACGGCGCTGGGCGGCGAGAACGTCCTTCAGATTCTGCTCGGCCCAATCGCGCAAGGGATCGACCGCGCCGGCGAGCGTCAGCCCGAGCTGCGTGATCGAATACTCCACCGTGACCGGCACGGTCGCGATGGCGTGGCGCCTGATCAGGCCGTCGCGTTCGAGCGATTTGAGAACCTGGCTCAGCATCTTCTGCGAAATGCCTTCGATCGTGCGGCGCAACTGATTGAAGCGCATCGGCTCCACGCGCAGCAGCAACAGGATCAGCACCGCCCATTTGTCGCCGACGCGGTCGAGGATCTGGCGGGTGGGGCAGTTCGCTGCATAAACGTCGGGTTTCATGGTCGAGCCTCGGACTCCAATTTCGTCGCTTGCGACACGCATGGGGTTACCCCTGTGTAATCAGGTAAGCACAAAGTGCTCTCTTAACACCAGCATTCTTTGCGATATCTAGTTTCTATTAGTTACCACAGAAGCAAAGGAAGCCTTCCATGAAAATCGCAGTTGCCGGCGCCTCGGGCCGGGCCGGGTCGGAGATCACCAAGGAACTGTCCCGCCGCGGCCACGCGGTCACCGCCATCGCCCGGAACCCCGAGAAGATTGCCGCCCTGCCGAACGTCACGCCGACCAGGGGGGACGTGCTCGACCAAGCCGGTCTTGCCAAGCTGTGGGCCGGCCACGACGTCGCCGTGAGTTCCGTGCACTTCCTGGCCAGTGACGCGCGCAAGCTGATCGGGGCGGCCAGGGACGCCAAGGTTGGCCGTTACCTCGTCGTCGGCGGCGCCGGCAGCCTCGAGGTCGCGCCGGGCGTGAAGCTGGTCACGACTTCCAACTTTCCGGCCCAGTACAAGGCGGAAGCCGAGGCGGGTTCGGCCTTCCTCGACCTGTTGCGGCAGGAGACGGAGCTGAACTGGAGCTTCATTTCGCCGTCGGCGCTGTTCGTCGAGGGCGAACGGACGGGCAAGTTCCGGCTCGGGACCGACCAGCTTCTCGCAGATGCGAACGGCAAGAGCTGGATCACCTTCGCCGACTACGCCATTGCGCTCGCCGACGAGATCGAGCGGCCGGCCCATCCGAGGGAGCGTTTCACGGTCGGCTACTAGGCTTTCGGCCGCCCCCGATCCCTTCAGGATAAACCTTCCTGTGCAAGGGCTTGGGGGCGCCAGCCGGACGGTGAGGGAAATATTGTCTGTCACAGGAGGCCACTATATAAGGCGCGGTTCAACGGACCCTGTTTCCGTTGCGAGTCGTTGCTTAGACAGATAGGCCTCCCTTGGAAAAGTTGAAAAACTACCGACCGACCGAAAAAGAGCCTTTCATGAACGACCGGCAGAAGGAGTACTTCCGTTTGAAGCTCCTCGCCTGGAAGGATGAGATCCTCAAAGAGTCCAAGCTCACCCTGCAGGCCCTGCAGGAGGAGAACGTGAACCACCCCGATCTCGCCGATCGGGCATCGTCCGAAACCGACCGTGCCATCGAGCTCCGTGCCCGCGACCGCCAGCGCAAGCTGATCGCCAAGATCGACGCTGCGCTCCAGCGGATCGAGGACAACACCTACGGCTATTGCGAGGACACCGGCGAGCCGATCTCTCTGAAGCGGCTCGAAGCCCGGCCCATCGCCACGCTCTCGGTGGAAGCGCAGGAGCGCCACGAGAAACGCGAGAAGGTCTATCGCGACGAATAGAGACGGAGCCGCAGAGATGCGGCTCTTTTGTTTTGTGGCGTAGGGTGCCCCGTTTCGCACCGCGCTCCGCATTTTGCCTGCGGCTTGAATGTCGCTTGTCCGGCGCGTAGATTCGCGCCGCCATGATGATTTGCACCCTCAACATCGCATCGGTCTTCTTCCTGGGCTGAGCGCAGGCGCCTCCGCGGCGGAGGCATTGCGTCCCGCAAGCTGAATTTGCGGATTCCCGACCGATAGCCAGCCGGTCCGCAGCGAGCGGACGATGAGGGCTGGCGAGCAATTGAGAGATCATCATGACTGTCAGCCCGCGCGCGCTCGACGACGCGCAAATCACCCAATTCATTCGCGACGGCTTCGTCCGGATCGACCATGCCTTCCCTCGTGAGCTCGCCGAGGCGGCGCGTGCCATCATGTGGCGCGACCTGCCGTGCAGCGAGCACGACCCTGCGACCTGGACCCGGCCCGTGGTGCGGTTGCCCTATTATGGCGACCCGCCGTTCCGCGATGCCTTCAACACGGCAAGACTCCATGCCGCGTTCGACCAGATCGTCGGGCAGGGCCGATGGCGGCCGCGACGCGACGTCGGTACCTTTCCGGTGCGATTTCCCCATCCGGACGACCCTGGCGATGCCGGCTGGCATGTCGATCTCAGCTTTCCCGGCGAGGATTGGAACGCGGACGAAGCGCAGGATTACTCGGCCTGGCGCGTCAACATCACCTCGCGGGGGCGGGCGCTGCTGCTGCTGTTCCTGTTCTCCGATGTCGGCGCCGACGATGCGCCGACGCGGATCCGGGTCGGCTCGCACCTGCCGATGGCGCGCTACCTGGCGCCGGCCGGCGATGCGGGGCGGGCGCATATGAGGCTCGAGCAGATGGGGGCCGACTGTCCGGTCGTGTTCGCGACCGGTGCGGCCGGCACCGTCTATCTCTGCCATCCCTTCCTGGTCCATGCCGCGCAGAAGCATCGGGGAACGCGACCGCGCTTCCTGGCGCAGCCGCCGCTGCATCTGGCCGAGCCGTACCGGCTGCAGCGGAGCGAGGGGGATTACTCGCCGGTCGAGCTCGCCATTCGCAGTGCGCTTGGACGCAATTGACGGACGCGATGGCTTTGCACTCGGCGTTGCGGCGGGTTCCTCTGCCGCAACGCCGCCGTCGCGCGATGCCGATTGCAGGGATTGCGAAAAATGAATCGGGATCAATGGGCTAGAGTCAGATCCTGCGTGCTCACGTGAGTTCACATGAGAAAAAGCCTTCACTTCAAGTGCGGAGAGTTTTGCGAGTCGCATCAACGAGATCGACTGGCATCTTGAGACGGCGGCGCAGCCGCTTCGCGCATCGCTGCAATCAGGGGTCTCGTGCCGCGCAGGCGCGTGGGCCCTGGCGCGTGGCTCCATAAAGACCGGGCCAGCTCAATTTTTCCTTAAGCGGCGGCAGCACCCCGTATTCGGCCCGGCATCGCGCCGTCCAGCGCTTGTCAGGCGCGGACGGGAATGCTGAACTGAGGCGCAATGTTGCGTAAGCGTGGGAGCGGCGCCGATGGACAGGATTCTCGAAGCTGCCAAGGCGATCGCGCTGGCGCGCCGCAATCATGCGCCGCTTGCGGCGCTGGAGCGCCCGCCGGCCGATGAAGCCGAGGGCTATCAGGTCCAGCGCGCGCTGCACGATCTGCTGCTGGCGCATGCCGGGCCGCTGGTTGGCTACAAGATCGGCTGCACCAGCCAGGTGATGCAGGACTATATCGGCATCCCCCACCCCTGCGGCGGCGGCGTGTTCCAGAAGGGTGTGCACGACAGCGGCGCCAAGCTTGCCGCCTCCAACTATGTCCGGGTCGGCGTCGAATGCGAGATCGCGGTCCGGCTGAAGCGCGACCTGGCTGCCGGCGAGGCGCCGTTCACGGCCGAATGGGTCGGGGAGGCGGTCGAGTCCTATCACCCCGCGATCGAGATCGTCGACGACCGCTATGTGAAGTGGGAGACGATGGGCGCCCCGACGCTGATCGCCGACGATTTCTTCGCGGCGGGCTGCGTGCTGGGGCCCCAGGTTCCGCGCTCCTCGGTGCCGGACCTGCGGGCGGTCAAGGGCCGCGCAATTCTCAACGGCGAGGAGGCCAGCCACGGCACCGGCGCCGACGTGCTCGGTCATCCCCACAACGCGCTCGCCTGGCTCGCCAACCACCTCGCCGCCGAGGGCAAGGGCCTGCATGCGGGACAGCTCGTGCTCACCGGCAGCCTGGTCAAGACGCTGTGGCTGAAGGCCGGCGACAAGGTGCGGATGGAGCTGGACGGGCTGGGCGTGGTCGAGGCGGAGTTTACGTGAGGGGGCAGGTTCCGCCGCCGTCTTTGCGAGGAGCGAAGCGACGAAGCAATCCAGGATCGTTCCGCGGAGACAGCCTGGATTGCTTCGCTGCGCTCGCAATGACGCGGATGGGGCGTCGCTCTCGTGGACCATCCGACGCGTGGCCGCCATATCACCACGCCAAAATACATGCGGCCCTTGCCAGGGGAGCTAGCAAGGGCCGCGTCGTACATCGTCGTTCGCGCCTAGGTTCGCGAACACGATGTGGGAGCTCGGGAGAAGCTTAGAAGGGCAGCAGCACGTCCATCACTTGCTGGCCGTAGCGCGGCTGCTGCACGTCCATGATCTGGCCGCGGCCGCCATAGGCGATGCGGGCCTGTGCGATCTTGGTGGAATCGATGGTGTTGTCGCTCTGGATGTCTTCGGGGCGGACGATGCCGGCGACCACGAGCTCGCGGATCTCGTAATTGACGCGGATCTCCTGCTTGCCCTCGACCACGAGGTTGCCGTTCGGCAGCACCTGGGTGACCACGGCGGCGACGTTGGTCTGCAGGGCTTCGGTGCGGTTGACCGAGCCCTTGCCGTCGCTGGAGGCGGAGGAGTCGGCCGTGAGGATGCGGCCGGGCAGCACCTTCTGCGCCTGCGCGCCGAGGGTCTTGGCGCCGATGAAGTCGGTGATCCCCGAATCTTCCGAATTGGTGCGGCTGCGCTGGGTCTCGTTGGCGATGTTGGCCTTGTCCGTGATGTTCACGGTCACGGTCAGGAGGTCGCCGACCTGGCGGGCGCGCTGGTCCTTGAAGAAGGCGCGGCTGCCGTTGCGCCACAGCGAGTTCGGATTGTAGGAGGCGACTTCCGGCTTCGGCATCGGCATCTGCACCGGCTTATAGCCCGGCTGCGTGGTCGGATTGTCGATCGCCGAGAGCTTCGGCTGCTCGCCGATCTGCGACAGGCGGTCGATCGAGGAGCAGCCGCCCAGCGCGCTAGCTGCCAGCAGCAGTGCGGAGATCGCGATGCGACGAAGACGGTAAGCCGAACTGAAAGCGGACATGACGAACTCTTACTTGGCTTGAGCTTGCGAGACGCGAGCTTGCGGGATCTGGGCTTCTGCGATCTGGGCCGGCGAGGCCGGGGCCTGCACCAGGTTGCGGAGGAGAGCTGCGGTGTCGACCGGGGCGGGCGCCTCGTCGCGCTTGAGCGAGGAGGTCTGCTCGACCGCCGGCGCCATCGGTGCGGACTGGCTCGCGCCCTGGATTGTCACCTGGCCGCGGCCGGTGACGACGCCGGTCAGCGTGCGCTTGGATTGCAGATTGAGCACGCTGACGGTGTCGCCCTCGGCGCCGCTCTCGATCGCCTTGCCGCGCGTGGTGAGGTAGAGGCCGGGCGCCTGGAAGATCACGGTCACGGCCTGGTCGCGCACCACGAAGTCGGGCTTGACGATGTCGGCGGCACGAAGCGGCGTGCCCGCGCGCATCGGCCGGCGCAGCTGCATGCCGACGCTGCGGTCGCGCGAGGCGGGCTCGCCGGTGACCTCGGCCTTCGGCCGGCGCTCCAGCGCGACGTCGGAAGCCTTCAGCGTATCGGTGCGGTCGATGTCGCGCGTCAGCACGGCCACTTCCACCGTCTCGATCGCGGTGCCGGAGAAGCGCAGCTTGGTCGGGGTCGGATTGTTGTCGTTGGCGATCTCGAAGGCGATGTCGAAACGGCCGCTGCGGGCGTCGTAGCGGGTTCCGACCGGCTGCAGCGCGCCGGTGTTGGAGGCGTCCAGCCGCATCTCGGCGACGCCGCGGTCGAAGGTGACGGTGATGTTGGCGGCATCTCCGAGGCCGAAGCGGCGCTCGAGCGCGGCGGCAACGGCATTTTCCAGATCCTTGTTCGCCAGCGTGCGGGCGAGGCGGGTGACCTGGACCTCCTTGATCTCGCCGGTCATCACCCCGATCACCTGCTTGGCGCGGAGCACCGACAGCACCTGTCCGACCGTCAGCGTGCCGGTCGTGCCGAGATCGGGCGAGCGGTAGACCGGGATCAGCGCGGCCGATCCGGCATTGTCGATGAGATCGCCGACCCGCACCACGTCCGAGGTCACGGTGACGCTCGCGCGCAGCGTCGGCGAGGCGATGAAGTCGTCCGCGGCCGCCGCCGGCAGGGCCAGCGCGACAAGGGCGGAGATCGTGGCGAGGGTGGTGCGGATCATCGTCATCACCTCAGCGGAACAGCGCCGTGGTCGATTGCATCATCTGGTCGGCGGCGCTGATCACTTTGGCGTTCATCTCGTAGGCGCGCTGGGCGGCGATCAGGTCGCTCATCTCCGAGACGACGTCGACATTGGCCTGCTCGAGGCTGCCTTGCGTGATCTTGCCGTAGCCCTCGGAGTTCGCGGTGCCGTCCTGCGGCGGGCCGGACGAGGGGGTCTCGGTGAACTGGTTGCTGCCGACCGGCTGCAGGCCCGCCTTGTTGATGAAGCGGGTCACGCCGATCTGGCCGACGATCGAGGAGGTCGACGAGCCCGGCAGCGTCACCGAGACCTGGCCCTGCTCGCTCACCGAGATGCCGGAGGCGTTGTTCGGGATCGTGATCGTCGGCTGCACCGGGTTGCCCTGGGCGGTGACGACGCGGCCCTGATTGTCCATCTGGAAGGTGCCGTCGCGGGTGTACTGGTAGGTGCCGTCGGGCATCAGGATCTTGAAGAAGCCTTCGCCGGACATCGCGAGGTCGAGATCGTTGCCGGTCTGCGACAGCGTGCCCTGGGTCATGCTGCGCGGCGTGCCGACGGTCTTGACGCCGCCGCCGATGTCGACGCCGACGGGCAGGATGGTGCCCTGGTCCGAGGCCTGCGCGCCGACGCGGCGCACGTGCTCGTAGATCAGGTCCTGGAACGCCGCGGTCTGCTTCTTGAAGCCGGTGGTGCGGAGGTTGGCGATGTTGTTGGAGATCACCTGAACGTTGAGTTCCTGTGCCGCCATTCCGGTCGCTGCGGTGTGAAGCGCCTGCATGTCAGTTCTCTCCTAATCAGGCCGGAACGTCGGCGAGCTTTTCGATCGCCGATTTGTGGAGGTCGCTCTGCTGCTGCAGCAGGTTGGCGATGGCGGTGTAGCTGCGCATGACCTCGACCATGCGGGTCATCTCGCCGACCGAATTCACGTTCGACTTCTCGATGTAGCCCTGCTGCACGGTGGACTTGGTGTCGGCCTGCTGGGTCGCGGAGCCGGCGCTGTAGAGGTTGGCGCCGAGCTTGGTCAGCTTGGTCGGATCGTCGAACGAGGTCATGCGGATCTTGCCGCGGATCGAGTCGGTCTTGGCGGTGCCTTCGAGCACCGTGATGGTGCCGTCGGGCGCGACGTTGATGTCGTGATCGGTCGGCTGGAAGGTGATCGGGCCGCCGGTGCCGAGCACCAGATTGCCGTCCGAGGTGACGAGCTGGCCGGTGCTGTTGAGCGAGAATTTGCCGTCGCGGGTGAACATTTCGCCGCCATTGGCCTGCACCGCGAAATAGGCGTTGCCGCTGATCGCCATGTCGAGCGGGTTCTTGGTCGGCTCCATCGGCCCCTGGCCGATGTCGCGGTAGGTGCCGCGGTCCTGCACATAGGAGACCCGGCGGTCCGCGCCGATGAAATTGTCCTCACGCGCGTTCGAGTTGAGGTACTCCTCGAACAGCGAATGATCGGCCTTGAAGCCGTTGGTGTTGGCATTGGCGACGTTGTTGGCGACGACATCCATCTGCCGTTCCAACGTCATCTGCCGTGACAAGCCGATCAGAAGCGCGTTCTGCATCGGATGATCTCCCCTGAGTGGGACCTGCCATTTCGCTCTCCCAAGCGCCTTGGCGGACCCCGTGAACGAGACCGCCTGGTTCTCCCAAACCGTCCGGTCTCGGGCCTCTCTCAGCGAAAGCCGTGCCAACTCTGAAAAATGAGATATTTCAACTGGTTGCCGATTTTTGGGAGGCGCGAGAGGGCGGCAGAAAGGGTCTGTTAGCCATGTTTGCCCGGCAGATTTTTCCTAGCTGAGGCCCAATCGAAAGATTCCGTTAACCATTATTACCGTAGCGTTTGCCATGAAGAGGAGCGCATTGCGCCGGGGCATTTGTATCGCGTCACTGTCTTGAGGCTTCGCTCTTTCGACCCCTTTGAGAGATCCGGGCGCGGCGACCATGGCAGAGAATGAAGCAGAAGGCGGCGCAGCCGCCGAGGGCGCGGAAGCCGCTCCGCCGAAGAACAAGCTGAAGCTCATCATCATGGCCGTCGGCCTGCTTGCCATCCTCGGCGGCGGTGCTGCGACCTGGTTCTTCTTCTTCCGTCACGGCGACGACGAGCACCATGCCGAGGCCGCCCCTCCGCCGAAGCCGCCGGCCTTCGTTGACGTCCCCGACATGATGGTCAACCTCGCCGGCGCGCCGGGCGAGCGCGTGCAATATCTGCGTCTGAAGATCGTGCTGGAGCTGAAGGAAGAGAAGCAGATCGAGGCGATCAAGCCGACGATGCCGCGCGTCACCGACATCTTCCAGACCTATGTGCGCGAGCTGCGCCCCTCCGACCTCAACGGTTCCGCCGGCATCTTCCGCCTCAAGGAGGAGCTGACCAAGCGCGTCAACGCGGCGGTCGCCCCGATCCAGGTCAGCGCGGTGCTGTTCAAGGAAGTCGTGATCCAGTGAAGACGCTGCGGAAGGGGACGGGCTAGCGTCATGGCCGGCAACGAGCAAATGGACCAGGATGCGATTGCCGCCCAATGGGAGGCGTCGCTCGATTCCGAGGATCCCGCGGAGGCCGCAAAGGCCGCTGCCGAAAACGAACTATCCGAAACCATGGCCCTGCAATGGGCGGCGATGGTCGAGGACGGCAGCCGCGACCTCGGCAGCGGCAAGAACTCAGGCGAGCGGGTGCTGTCGCAGGAGGAGATCGACAATCTCCTCGGCTTCACCGTCGGCGACGTCACGCTGGACGACCATTCCGGCATCCGCGCGATCATCGATTCGGCGATGGTCTCCTACGAGCGTCTGCCGATGCTCGAAATCGTCTTCGACCGCCTGGTGCGGTTGATGACGACGAGCTTGCGCAATTTCACCTCCGACAACGTCGAAGTCTCGCTCGACCGCATCACCTCGGTGCGTTTCGGCGACTACATGAACTCGATCCCGCTGCCCGCCGTCCTCACCGTCTTCAAGGCCGAGGAGTGGGAAAATTTCGGCATGGCGACGGTCGATTCCAACCTGATCTATTCGATGATCGACGTGCTGCTCGGCGGCCGCCGCGGCACCAGCCAGCTCCGCATCGAGGGCCGGCCCTACACCACGATCGAGACCGAGCTGGTCAAGCGGCTGGTCGAGGTGGTGCTGGCCGATGCCGAGCAGGCGTTCCGGCCGCTCTCGCCGGTGACCTTCACGATCGACCGGCTCGAGACCAATCCGCGTTTCGCCGCGATCAGCCGTCCCGCCAATGCCGCGATCCTGGTGCGCCTGCGCATCGACATGGAAGACCGCGGCGGCAACGTCGAGCTGCTGCTGCCTTATGCGACCATCGAGCCGATCCGGGGCGTCCTGCTCCAGATGTTCATGGGCGAAAAGTTCGGCCGCGATCCGGTCTGGGAAGGCCATTTCGCCACCGAGATCGTGCAGGCCGAGATCGCCGTCGATGCCGTGCTCTACGAGGCCGACATCCCGCTCAAGCAGCTGATGCGGCTCAAGGTCGGCGACACGCTGCCGCTGGACATGCGCGCGGACGCCAACGTCACCGTGCGCTGCGGCGACGTCACGCTGACCGAGGGGCGGATGGGCCGGGTCGGCGACCGCGTCGCGATCCGCGTGACGAAACCCTTGCGCAAGCCAAGTACGACACTTGCGATGTTCGAGAGGGTGGACGAGCAGAACAAGATGATGGAGGCCCCATGAACCACTCCCTGGGAATGGCGATCGAGACGCTGGTGGCTATCCTGTTGATGCTGACGATCGTCTATTGCGTCATGCTCAACAAGCGCCTGACGCGGCTGAAGGCGGACGAGCATTCGCTGAAGGCGGTGATCGGCGAGCTGATCACCGCAACCGAGATAGCCGAGCGCGCGATCGGCGGCCTGAAGCTGGCCGTGCGCGACGTCAACGAGAATCTCGGCAGCCAGCTCGCCGCGGCGACGCAGATGTCGGACCAGCTCTACAAGCAGCTCGGCGAAGCCGACAACGTGGTGCGGCGCCTGTCCAAGATCGCGATCGCCGCGCGCCCCGTCACCAATCCGGAGATGGCTGCCGCGCCCGCACCGAAGCCGTCGACCGCGAAGGCGGTGGCGGCTGCGGCCGAAGCCTTCTCCGAGCGCCGACGATCCAACGGCCTTGCCGCGTGAAGTGAGGATATGAAATCCTTCCGTAACATCCGCGTCATTCCGGTCGTCCTGGTTGCCGTCGCCGGCCTCGCCACGCTGAAGGTGGCGGGCCTCGTGATCAATGGCGGCTATGTCTTCGACTACAAGCCGAACCAGACCAAGAAATCCTGGGCGCAGGAAAATCTGAACTTCCCGACCGGCCGCGAGGAGCCGGAGATCATCACCGGCTCGACCCATGGCGCGCCGAAGGAGGCGCCCAAGCCCGCCGCGCCCGAGACCAAGCCCGAGGGCGGCACCCCCGTCAAAATCGAGGAAGGCCAGCCGCAGGTCTCGGCCTCCGAGCGCGCGATCCTCGAGCGGTTGCAGGCGCGCCGCCAGGAGATCGAGGCCCGCCAGCGCGAGATCGACATCCGCGAGAGCCTGCTCAAATCGGCCGAGAAGCGCATCGAAGGCAAGGTCGAGGAGATGAAGGCGGTGGAAACCCGCATCACCGCGACGCAGGCCGAGCAGAAGGCCGCCGAAGCCCAGCGCATGAAGGGCCTCGTGACCATGTACGAGGGCATGAAGCCGAAGGACGCCGCACGGGTGTTCGACCGGCTGGAGATGGGCGTGCTGATCGAGATCGCCTCGGCGATCGCGCCGCGAAAGATGTCGGACATCATGGGCCTGATGTCGCCGGAAGCGGCCGAGAAGCTGACCGTCGAGATGGCCCGCCGTGCCAATGGCGGCGGCGAACAGTCGGCCTCGGCCGGCGATCTGCCCAAGATCGACGGCAAGCCGACGCAAAAGCCGAATTGAGGGCTCATACTTAAGAAGTCCTTAATTGGCAAAACCTTACAGTCGAGGGCAGGGGCCGGCATCAGTGCCGCCGTGCACCGTCGAAACGGAAGACATGCTGCCAATGGCGCAGAAGGCTGCCGATGGATTGTGGTCGCGAGCCCGCGCTTTGGCGCCGGGGCTGTCGCGTCATGTCCGCGCGGCGAGCGTGCTGGCGGTCTGCGTGCTGATCGGCCTCGGCGCACCCAGCCGCGCGGCTGATCCCGTCAGGGGCGAGGCGACCTTTTCGGCCGGCGGCGGCTTTGCCCGTCTCGTCATCAAGCTCGGCGAGGACGTGCCTTCCGAGGTGACGACCGCGGGCTCCATCCTCATCATCCGCTTCGACCGGCCCGTCGACGTTCCCGTCGACCGCGTGCCGGAAGGCGCGCCCGATTACGTCAATTCAGCGCGCCGCGATCCCGATGGTGGCGCCATCCGCCTGTCGCTGGCGCGGCGCGTCACCGTCAACACCATGAACGCCGGCGAGCGCACCTTCGTCGACCTCCTGCCCGAGGGCTGGAAGGGGGCGCCGCCGAGCCTGCCCATGGACGTGGTCAAGGAGCTCGCCGAGCGCGCCCGCGTGGCCGAGCGCGCGCTGCGCGCCCAGCGCGCCGCGGCGGAGAGCAAGAAGCGTCCGCAGATCCGCGTGCGTGCCTCGGTGCAGCCGACCTTCGTGCGCTTCGTGTTCGAGATGCCCGACGGCGTCGGTGTGTCCTCCGTGCTGAACGAGCAGAAGCTCACGCTCGCCTTCAACGCCAACCTCAATTTCGATCTCGCCGACGCGGTCGTCGCCGCGCCGCCCAACGTCGCCTCGATCAAGCAGAAGGCCGACATCGACCAGACCAACGTCGAGATCGCGCTGATCGGCGATTCCGACGTGCATTCGTTCCGCGACGAGAAGAACTACGTCGTCGACGTCTCCTTCCAGCCCGACCGGGGCAAGGCCGCCGCGACGCCCGAGGCGGCGATCGCGCAGATGAAGCCCGCAGGTCACGGACCGGCGCCGGCTCCCGAGAAGCCCGCGGCCGAGAAGCCGAAGGACGCCCATCGCGACATCACGCCGCCGACATCCGAGACGATCGCGCGCGAAGCCAAGATCGAGGTGAAGCCCGACGCCAAGCCCGAGGTGAAGCCCGAGGTGAAGCCGGAAGCACCCGCCGCGATGCCGTCCGCGGAAGCGCCGAAGCCGGCGCCGGCGCCCGCGACTGAGGCTGCGCACGGTGCGGAAGCGCCCAAAGAAGCTCCCAAGGACGTTGCCAAGGACGTTGCCAAGGACGTTCCGAAGGAAGCTGCGAAACCGGCGCCTGCCGAGGCTTCGGCCGCACCGGCCAAGCCCGCGCCTGCCGACGAGGCCGCGAAGGAGCCGGTCAAGGAAGCTCCCAAAGAAGCCCCCAAGCCTGCGCCGCAGCCGACCATCGCCAGCGTCGATGCGCGCCGTGACAGCGATGGCTTGCGCGTGACGTTCCCGATCCAGGTCACGACGCCTGCGGCGTCGTTCCGCCGCGGCGATACGGTGTGGCTGGTGTTCGATACGCCGAAGCCGATTGACGTCGAGGCGATCCGCACCAGGGGCGGCGCGATGATCGGCGAGGTCGGCCGCATCCCGCTCGACAAGGGGCAGGCGGTGCGCATCCGTCTCACCCGCCCGCTGGTTTACTCGCTGGCGAGCGAGGAGGTCGGCAAGGAAACCAACTGGCTCCTCACGCTGGCGGACAAGATCCAGACGACGCCGCTGCCGTTGATGATGTCGCGCAACATCACCGACCCCGCGCTCGCCAACATCGCGATCCCCTTCGCCAATCCGGGCCAGCTGCACAAGCTCACCGATCCTGATGCCGGCGACACGCTCTATGTCGTCACCGCGCAGCGGCCGGTGCGCGGCTTCATCAAGCGGCAGGACCTCGTCGATCTCTCGCTGCTGGAATCCGCGCACGGCATCGCGATCCGGCCGAACTCGGACGAGATCGGCGTCGAGGTCGGCCTCGACAAGGTGATCCTCGGCAAGAAGGGCGGACTGACGCTGTCGCCGGTCGACATCTCGGCCGAGCGGGCGCCGACCGCGGTACGGCCGGTCTTCAGCCCGGAAGGCTGGCGCAAGGGCCAGTCGGAAAACTTCATGGCGCGTCAGAGTGATCTGATCACGGCCATCTCCAACGTCGAGCCGGCGCTGCGCTCGCTGCCGCGGCTCGATCTCGCGCAGTTCTACATGTCGCGCGCGATGTATCACGAGGCCAAGGCCGTCACCGAGCTGATGTTGAGCGATCCGCTCAACAAGGAGGAGAGCGGCGCGCTGATCATGCATGCGATCGCCAGCATCCTGATCGGCCGGCCGTCGCAGGGCCTGAAGGACCTCGCCAATCCCGTGATCGGCAACAGCCACGATTCCCAGCTCTGGAAGGCGCTCGCCTATGCGCGCCAGGGCAAATGGGCGGACGCGCGCGAGAAGTTCAAGAACGTCGAATTCGCCATCGCCTCGCTGCCGCTCGACATCCAGCGCATCGTGACGATGGACGCGATGCGCGCCTCGCTCGAGGTCAAGGACTATGCCGGCGCCTCCAAGCGCCGCAGCGAGCTCGAAGTGGTCGGCGTCTCGCCCGAGGCTGCGCCCGGCTTCGCCGTGCTGCGCGGCCGGCTCGCCGAGGCGCTCGGCCACGACAAGGACGCGCTCGACGACTACAAGTTCGCAGCCGCTTCGGCCGATCGGCCGGCCGCGGCCGAGGCCAAGCAGCTCGAGGTCGCGCTGCGGCAGAAGCGCGACGAGATCGGCAAGGAAGACGCGCTGCGCGAGCTCGAGACCCTGTCCATGACCTGGCGCGGCGACTCGATCGAGGTCAAGACGCTCCAGATGCTGTCGCGGATGTATGCCGACAGCGGGCGCTACCGCGACGCGCTCACCGCGGCGCGCACCGCGACGAGGCTTCAGCCCAACGCGGAAGCCTCGCGTCAGGCGCAGGATCTCGCCTCCGAGCTGTTCACGCAGATTTTCCTGGGACCGAAGGGCGACGAGCTGCCGCCGGTCGAGGCGCTCGGGATGTTCTACGAATTCCGCGAGCTGACGCCGATCGGCCGCCGCGGCGACGAGCTGATCCGCCGTCTCGCCGACCGTCTCGCCTCGATCGACCTGCTCGACCAGGCCGCCGAGCTCCTGCAATACCAGGTCGATCACCGCCTCGAAGGCGCCGCGCGTGCCCAGGTCGCCGCGCGCCTCGCCATGATCTATCTCGCCAACCGCAAGCCGGACATGGCGATCTCGGCGCTGCGGGCGAGCCGCATCAGCGATCTCTCCGGCGAGCTCAGGCAGCAGCGCCTGCTGCTGGAAGCGCGCGCGCAGAGCGACGTCGGCCGTCACGACCTCGCGCTCGACATCGTCTCCAACGTCTCCGGCCGCGAAGTGCTTCGCCTGCGCTCCGACATCTTCTGGGCGGCGCGGCGCTGGCGCGAGTCCGCCGAGCAGATCGAGCTCTATTACGGCGAGCGCTTCCGCGACTTCAAGCCGCTCAACACGGTGGAGAAGAGCGACATCATCCGCGCCGCCGTCGGCTATGCGCTGGCCGACGACTCGATCGGCCTGTCGCGCTTCCGCGAGAAATACGCGCCGCTGATGAGCGAGAGCGCCGACCGTCTCGCCTTCGACATCGCCAGCAAGCCGGCCGCGGCCTCCAGCGCTGAATTCGCCGAGATCGCCAAGCTGGCCGCCAGCGTCGACACCCTCGACGGCTTCCTGCGCGAGATGAAGCAGCGCTTCCCCGACGCCACCGCCCGCGCGCCCGGCTCGCCGCAGGCCAAGGACGAAGCCGAGCACACCGGCTCGCTGCCGACGATCCCGGTGGTGCGGCAGATCAAGATGACGCGGTAGGGCCGACCGCCCCGCGGGGCGGCCCGTGATGCCGCCGCATTCTCCGTCATTGCGAGCACAGCGAAGCAATCCAAAATCTTTGCGCGGAGGGAGTCTGGATTGCTTCGTCGCAAGAGCTCCTCGCAATGACGGGGAGGGAGCGGAGACGATCGTGGAGGGCGGTGGGGATGCGGGCGGGCTCGAAGCCCGCTAACCCCCGTAACTCTGCACCAGGCTTCCCGCCACCAGCGACCAGCCGTCGACCAGCACGAAGAAGATCAGCTTGAACGGCAGCGAGATCGTCGCTGGCGGCAGCATCATCATGCCCATCGACATCAAGACCGAGGCGACGACGAGGTCGATGATCAGGAAGGGCAGGAACAACAGGAAGCCGATCTCGAAGGCGCGCTTCAGCTCCGAGATCATGAAGGAGGGAACGAGGATGCGAAGCGCGAGGTCGTCGGGGGTGGCCGGCGGCGGTTCGCGCGAGAGATCCAGGAACAGCTTGAGATCCTTCTCGCGCACGTTCTTCTGCATGAAGCCGCGCAGAGGGACCGAGGCGCGCTGCAGCGCGTCCTCGACGCCGATCTGGTTGGCGACGAGCGGGCGGATGCCGTCGTCGTAGGATTTCTGCAGGACCGGTCCCATCACGAAGAAGGTGAGGAACATGGCGAGCGCGATGATCACCGAGTTCGGCGGCGCGGTCGCCGTGCCCATCGCGGTGCGCAGCAGCGACAGCACGACGACGATGCGCGTGAACGACGTCATCATGATCAGGATCGACGGCGCGATCGACAGCACGGTGAGCAGCGCGATGAGCTGGATCGCGCGCTCGGTGACGCCGCCGCCGCCGGCACCGCCGCCGCCGAGATTGATGCTGATGTCCTGGGCATGCGCCGGCATCGCGAGCGAGGCCGCGGCGATCAGGACAGAAAGGAAAACAACTCTACGCGGGAGGGACGGCAGCCTCACGAAGACGGCTTCGGACGGCCGAGCAGCGAGGCCATCTCGTCTTCGAGATTTTCAAAGCTGGTCTTTTCCGCGGCCGGCTTCGCCGGCGGGGCCGGCGGTGCTGCCGGCTCGCTGCGTGCCGCCCGCGGCGGCGGCGCGGCAGGCGGCTCCGGCGCGACGGGAGGCGCGACCGTTTCGCCGGCGGGGCGACGCAGCGCGGCCTCTAACCGCTGTGCCATTTCGGCAAGGTTCTGCTCGGCGCTCGAGGGCGCCGCGGCAGGCGCCGTCGGCGGCACGGGCGGAGCCTGCGGCACCGGGGGAGGCGGCGGCGCGGCGGGACGCTCGGCGCGCATCGGCGGCATCTTCGGCGGCTCGCTCTGGCGGGGCGGGCGCGGCATCAGCGGCGGCTCGCTGCGCGGGGCGCGCGGCGGCAGCGGCTCGGGCCGCGGTTCGCGCTCCGGACGGGGCGCGATCGGCTCGGGCGGAAAGCCACCCATCGGCGGTTCGCTGCGGCGTTCGGCCAGCACGGGCGCGGGCCGGCGCATTTCGTCGGCGAAGGACGGGCGCGCGGGCCGCGGCGGCGGCTCGGGCATCTGCGGCTCGGGATGATCGAGCAGCTCGGGCCGCGGCGCTTCGTCGGCCCAGCCGCCGGCATCGGGCATCGGGGCAAGGCGCGGCGGCTCGGCGGCGTTCGGACGCTGCGGCAGCTGATCGCGGCCATGCGCGGCGCGAACGATGTTGGGCTCGACGACGATATCGGTGGGGCCGCCGATCATCAGGAGATGCTCGACATTGTCGCGCCGGACCAGCACGAGGCGGCGGCGGCCGTCGACCGCGGCGGCGTCGATCACGGCCAGGCGCGGCATCCGGCCGCGCTGGGTGTTGGCGCCGAGCCGGTTGCCGGCGAATCGGCGAACCAGCCATGCAGCGACGCCGATCAACGCCAGGACGACGATGAACGCGACGATGAAGGTGATAGGGCTGCCTTGCATACTTGTCCCCGACAAATGGCGCTTTACTCGTGCCCATGGTCGGATGCGCCGACCACCGGCTTACGATGCCCCAAACTGCGATTTCTTAACGTCCCACGGCAAGTTTTGCCGTCCCCAACTCTTAATAACCCATGAATCGCCCGATCCAAAACGACTTCTTGGCCCCTGCATGCGCCGCCAAACGGTTGGGTTAATGTCACTTTTGGAGGCGTAGAATCACGGGGGTGCAAACTTATGTCCCACGCGGGGACATCGGTCTCGAGCGTCCTTAACCAGCTGTTAACCATACAGGCGGCAAATTCTGCCTAGCTTCGGACCTCGAGGTCCGCAAGAGGCGGAAGGAGCCGCGACGATGTCCATCAACGACCTCCCGGTATTGTCGGCGCTTCGCACCAAGATGCAATGGCACCAGGAACGCCAGCGCGTCCTGTCCGAGAACGTCTCCAATTCCGACACGCCCAAATTCCGGCCGCGCGACCTGGTCGAGCCCAAGCTCGACAAGGCCGGCGCCGTCACGGGCTCGATGGGCCCCCTGGCGCTGACCCGCACCAGCGGCTCGCACATGACCCCGTCGGGCGCGGCCTCCGGGTTCGACCAGAACAAGAATGCGGGCTTCGAAACCCGTCCCGCGGGCAACGCCGTCAATCTCGAAGAAGAGATGATGAAGGCCGCCAGCAACCAGATGGATTACGCCGCGGCGACCTCGCTCTATTCGAAGAGCCTGCATCTGCTCAAGACCGCGATCGGCAAGGGCTAGAGCATGATCCCGGCAAAGACACGCTAGAGGAGGCGCATCATGGCCAATGACAGCAGCGACTTCGCCCGCTCGATGGCGATCGCGACTTCCGGTCTGCGGGCGCAGGCCGGCCGCATGCGGGTGATCTCGGAAAACATCGCGAACGCGGATTCGACCGCGCAGACCGCCGGCGGAGATCCCTACCGGCGCAAGGTTCCGACCTTCTCCTCCGCGCTCGACCGCACGCTCGACGCGCAGGTCGTCACCCTCGGCAGGATCAAGCCCGACCAGTCGAATTTCCGCGTCAAATACGAGCCGAACAATCCGATCGCGGACGCCAGCGGCAACGTCAAATACCCCAACGTGAACTCGGTGGTCGAGATGACCGACATGCGCGATGCGCAGCGGTCCTACGAGGCCAATCTCAACATCATCAGTGCGACGCGCCGGATGATCCAGCGCACGCTCGACATTCTCAAGAGCTGAACAGGACAATTGAGCCATGGCATCACCGACAATTGCCGCCAACGCCTATGCCAACCTCGCCCGCGTGCTCGAAAACAGCGGCGCCGGCGCCGGCAAGGGCAGCGAAGCGAGCGGACAGTCCTTCGCCTCGCTGCTTAAGGACGCCGTCGGCAGCGTCATGGAATCCGGCCGCAAATCGGATGCGCAGACGGTGGCGATGGCCTCCGGCAAGGCCAACGTGATGGACGTGGTGACGGCGGTCGCCGACACCGACGTCGCGGTGTCCACCCTGGTCTCGGTCCGCGACCGCGTGATCGCGGCCTATGAAGACATCATGAAGATGCCGATCTGATTTTTTTGGCGCTGGCGCTCGCTCCGATCGTCATTGCGAGCGCAGCAAAGCAATCCAGAATCTTTCCGATACGGCAGTCTGGATTGCTTCGTCGCAAGGGCTCCTCGCAATGACGGGGAGAGGGCGGTTGTTCCTCGCCGCGGTGGCGGGGATGAAAGTTGAACAAGGAATTCCGCAAATGACCGGCCCCGAGACCCTCGACGTTGCGCGCGATGCGATCTGGACGATCGTGATCGTGTCCTCCCCGCTGATGGTGGTGGGGCTGGTGGTCGGCGTCATCGTGTCGCTGTTCCAGGCGCTGACGCAGATCCAGGAACAGACGCTGATCTACGTGCCGAAGATCCTCGCCATCTTTGCCACGATGCTGCTGGCGCTGCCGTTCATGGCGGACGCGCTGCATTCGCACATGCTGCGGATCTCGTCGCGAATCATCGGCGGCTGAGGCAAGATGCGTCAATTATGCGCATCGACGTCTCGCTTTTGCCGGCGCTCGCCGCTTCCTTCATGCTCGCCTTCGCCCGGGTCGGTGCGATGGTGATGCTGTTGCCTGGCCTCGGCGAGACCAATATCCCGACCCGGATCAAGCTGTCGATCGCGCTGCTGCTGACGCTGATCATCCTGCCGCTGCATCGCAACGCCTACCAGGTCGATATGGGCTCGCTGGCGCCGCTGCTGGTCTTGATGTTGCATGAAATCGCGATCGGCATCGTGCTGGGCGCGACCGCGCGCGTGACGCTGTCGGCGCTCCAGGTCGCGGGATCCGTGATCGCGCAGCAGATGGGGCTCGGCTTCGTCACCTCGGTCGACCCGACGCAGGGGCAGCAGGGCGTCCTGGTCGGCAACTTCCTGACCATGCTGGGGGTGACGCTGCTGTTCGCCACCGACAGCCATCATCTGGTGATCGCGGCGCTGAACGACAGCTACACGATCTTCGCGCCGGGCGAGACCGTGTCGAGCGGCGATGTCGCCGCGCTGGCAACGCGGGCCTTCTCCGCCGCGTTTCGCCTCGGCCTGCAGCTCTCGGGGCCGTTCCTGGTGTTCGGCCTCGTCTTCAACATCGGCCTTGGGGTGCTGGCGCGGCTGATGCCGCAGATGCAGGTCTATTTCGTCGGCGTGCCGCTCTCGATCTTCGCGGGCTTCCTGGTGCTCGCCGTGGTGCTCACCGCGATGATGGGCACGTATCTGGATTACTTCATCGGTGTCATGCACCAGTTGATGCCGCTGAGGTAACGGTAGGCCAATGGCAGAAGACAAGGACCCAGAGAGTCAAACAGAAGACCCGACGCAAAAGCGCCTGGACGACGCGCTCGAACGCGGCGACGTCGCCAAGAGCCAGGAGATCAACACCTGGTTCATGATGGCGGGCGGCACCCTCGTGGTCTCGACCTTCTCGGGCTCGGTCGGCGGCGGCCTGCTGACGCCGATGCGCAATCTGCTCGCCAATTCCTGGATGATCAAGACCGACGGCAAGGCTCTGCTGGCGCTGATGCAGCACATCGAACTCGCCATTCTCGCGGCGATCGGCGTGCCGCTGTTGATGCTGATGCTGGCGGCGATCGCCGGAAACATGCTCCAGCACCGCCTGGTCTGGTCGACCGAATCCCTGACGCCGAAGTTCAGCAAGATCTCGCCCGGCGCCGGCTTCAAGCGCATCTTCGGCAAGCAGGCGGCGGCGAATTTTCTCAAAGGCATCGGCAAGCTGGTGCTGCTCGGCGTGGTCATGACCATGATCCTGTGGCCGGAGCGGCATCGCATGGAGGCGATGGTCCGGCTCGATCCGGCCGCCATGCTCGGCGCCAGCACCAGCATGACCATTCACCTGCTCGGCGCGGTGGTCGCGGCGCTGGCGATCGTCGCCATCGCCGATTATTTCTTCCAGTATCGCAGCTGGTTCCAGCGGCAGAAGATGTCGCTCCAGGAGATCAAGGAAGAGTTCAAGCAGTCCGAAGGCGATCCGCACATCAAGGGCAAGATCCGGCAGTTGCGGCAGCAGCGCGCCAAGAAGCGCATGATGGCTGCGGTTCCCAAGGCCTCGGTGATCATCACCAACCCGACCCACTATTCGGTGGCGCTGTCCTACGAGCGCGGCATGACGGCTCCGATCTGCGTCGCCAAGGGCGTCGACAACCTCGCCTTCAAGATCCGGGAGATCGCGCGCGCGCACGACATCCCGATCGTGGAGAACGTGCCGCTCGCCCGCGCGCTCTACGCCACCGTCGAGATCGACCAGGAAATCCCGACCGAGCACTACCATGCGGTCGCCGAGGTGATCGGCTACGTCATGCGGCTGAAACAGGGATTCCGCGCCGGGCGCGGCTAAAACCCCCGAAAGTACCGGAAATGGCCGTAATCTGGGAATCAGCGTACCTTTCGCCCCCGCTGCCCTTGCACCTCAGGGTCCGATTCAGGCAGGGAGGACCCCACGCGCTTCGAAGCGCGTTGATTCTCTGCCCACAGGCTGCGCCAGCTCGAGAATGACCGCCGAGACCGACCACGACCTCACACGCGAGCCCGTTGCGGCGCACGAGCCGTCGCCGCGCTCGGGTAGCATTGCGCTGGTGCTGCTGGTGGCCGCCGGCCTCGTCGCCGTCGCCGTCGGGCTGATGACGCTCGGGCGCGCGCAGGCCCAGCCCTATATCCTCGGCATCCTCGCCGTGCTGGCGATGGTCGGTCTGTTCAACCTGTTCGCCTTCGCGGCCGGCATCATCCGCTTTGCCGACCGCAACCTCGACGATCCCATCATCGGCCGCATTGCCGATCACGCCTTCGACGGGCTCGCGGTCACCGATAGCCGCGGCCACGTGGTCTATTCCAACGCGGCCTATCTGACGCTGACCGGCGCCAGCGGCCCGCAGGACGTGCGCCCGGTGGAACGCGTCTTCATCGGCAATCCAGACGTCTCCGAAGCCGTGTTCCGGCTCCTGAAGGCCGCGCGCGAGGGCAAGCGGCAGCAGGAGGAGGTGCGCATCTCCGGCCAGGACGGCAGCCAGGGCCGCTGGCTGCGGATGCGCGTCCGCCCGCTCGGCACCGGCAAGCGCGAGGGCAAATACGCGGTGTGGTCGATCGCCGACATTACCCGCGACCGCGAGCGCCAGGAGGACGTGTTCCAGGAGCTCCAGCACGCCATCGAATATCTCGATCACGCGCCTTGCGGCTTCTTCTCGGTCAATCCGGCCGGCGAGCTTGCCTATGTCAACGCGACGCTGGCGAACTGGCTCGACTACGACCTCGCCGAGATCGGCTCGGGCGGGTTGAAGCTGACCGACATCGTCTCCGGGGACGGCGCCTCGCTGCTCACCGCGATCGTGGCGGTGCCGGGCGAGGTCAAGACGGAAGTCTTCGACATCGACCTGCGCATGCGCACCGGCAAGACCATGCCGGTACGGCTCTATCACAAGCTCGCCTTCGGCGCCGACGGTGCGCCGGGGCCGTCGCGCACCCTCGTCATCAGCCGCGCCCGGGACGAGCGCAGCGATCCGGATCGCGCCGCCGAAGTGCGCTTCATGCGCTTCTTCGACCACACGCCGATGGCGATCGCGACCGTCGACCGCGGCGGCAACGTGGTGCGCGCCAATGCGCGCTATGCCAAGCTCGGCCAGGCGCTGGGGCTCGACAGCGCCTCCAAGTCGATCTTCCGCGCGGTCAATTCGCGCGACCGGCACCTTCTGATCGCGGCCATCAACCAGGCCGCCGAGGGCCAGGCCGACATCGCGCCGGTCGAGGTGGCGCTGGAAGGCACCAAGGAGCGCTGGGGCCAGTTCTTCGTCACGCCGGTCGACGGAGGCGAGAACGATGCGGAAGCCGCCATCGTGCACATGCTCGAGACCACCGAGCGGCGCGCGCTGGAGAACCAGATCAACCAGTCTCAGAAGATGGAGACGGTCGGCCAGCTCGCCGGCGGCATCGCCCACGACTTCAACAACGTGCTCTCCGCCATCATGATGGCGAACGACTTCCTGCTGAACGCGCACAAGCCGACCGACCCGTCGTTCCAGGACATCATGCAGATCAAGCAGAACGCGACGCGCGCTGCGACCCTGGTGCGGCAGCTGCTCGCGTTCTCGCGGCGGCAGACGCTGCGGCCGCAGGTGCTCGATCTCGGCGATGCGCTGTCGGATCTCACCATGCTGCTGCGCCGTCTGATCGGCGAGAAGGTCAAGCTCGACCTCGTCCATGGCCGCGACCTGTGGCCGGTGAAGGTCGACGTCTCCCAGTTCGAGCAGGTGATCGTCAATCTCGCGGTCAACGCGCGCGACGCCATGCCGGACGGCGGCAAGTTGATCATCCGCACCGCCAACGTCAGCACCGAGGACGCGGGCAAGCTCGCCTACAAGGGCATGCCGGCCGCGGATTACGTGCGGATCGAGGTCGCCGACACCGGCACCGGCATTCCCGCCGACATCCGCGACAAGATCTTCGAGCCGTTCTTCTCGACCAAGGAAGTGGGCAAAGGCACCGGCCTCGGTCTTTCGACGGTCTACGGCATCGTCAAGCAGACCGGCGGCTTCATCTACGTCGATTCCGAGCCGGGGCAGGGGACCTCGTTCCACATCTTCCTGCCGCGTCACCACGCCGAGCCCGAAGCGCAGGTCGAGCAGCCTGCGGCTGCGGTCAGCGCGACCAACGGCGCCGCGAAGGAAGCCGCGGCCGTCGAGACCAAGCCGCGCACCGATCTCACCGGGCAGGGCACGATCCTTCTGGTCGAGGACGAAGAAGGCCTGCGCGCGCTGAACGCGCGTGGCCTGCGCTCGCGCGGCTACACCGTGGTCGAGGCCGAGAACGGCGTCGAGGCCATGGAGGTGCTGGAGGAGCAGAGCGGGGCGATCGATCTCGTCGTCTCCGACGTCGTGATGCCCGAGATGGACGGCCCGACGCTGCTCAAGGCGATGCGGGAGAAGAACCCCGACATCAAGTTCATCTTCGTCTCCGGCTATGCCGAGGACGCCTTCGAGAAGAGCCTGCCCGAGGGGCAGCAATTCGACTTCCTGCCAAAGCCGTTTACGCTCAGCCAGCTGGTGGCGGCAGTGAAGGAGACGATGGCCAAGCAGGGGTGAGGGACGTTCTCGCCTTTCCCGCGCCTTCCGTCATTGCACCCGACTCTCTCACCCCGTCATTGCGAGCGCAGCGAAGCAATCCAGGCTGCCTCCGCGGAGGGATTCTGGATTGCTTCGTCGCAAGGGCTCCTCGCAATGACGTGGTGAGAGCTGAATCTTCGACGACAAGGAAAAAGCTGAAATCGTGTCTAAACCCCACCGGTAACGGGCGACCACAGTTCCCGCTTGGATCCGGCCAAACCCCCGCCAAACATGGGCTTTTGCCACATCCCCGCGACTGAGGGCCGCAGTCACAAGTTCCGAAAGCGGCTTCACTTTTCGGGAAGTCTGCCCATCTTAGGGGCACGTCCCCATGCCGGGGATATGGGAAACGCACATGACTTTCTCGCAACGCTCCCGCAGTCTCTTCAAGACGATCGCCGTGGTGCTGGCGCTTGCGCTGCCGACTGCGCTCGCCATCTCGTCCGCCGACGCCCGTGTCGGTGGCGGCATGTCGTCGGGCTCGCGCGGCTCGCGCACCTATTCGGCCCCGCCGTCGACCACGACCGCGCCGGGCTCGGCCTCGCAATTCAACCGCACCTACACCCAGCCGGGCGCAGGGATGAACTCGGCTGCTTCCGCGCCCGCGCGCGGCGGCCTGTTCGGCCGTGCCGGCGGTTTCATGGGCGGCCTTGCGGCCGGCTTCCTCGGCGCCGGCCTCCTCGGCATGCTGTTCGGTGGCGGCCTGTTCGGCGGCCTCGGCGGCCTGTCCTCGATCCTGGGCCTGATCATCCAGATCGTGCTCGTGGTGTTCGTGGTGCGGCTGGCGATGTCCTGGTGGCAGCGCCGCCACGCGCCGCAGGCGGCCTATGCCAATGCTGACGCAGGCAGCGCCCAGGCGCCGCAGACCAACTATCGCAGCGGTGGCGGACTTGGCGGTGGCCTCGGCGGCTTCGGCTTCGGTGGCGCCAACAACGCGCCGCTCGAGATCAAGCCGGATGACTATGAAGCGTTCGAGCGCCTGCTCGGCGAGATCCAGGCCGCCTGGTCGAACGAGGACGTGGCCAAGCTGCACACGCTCGCGACGCCGGAGATGGTCTCCTATTTCGAGCAGGACCTTGCCCAGAACCGCGCGCGCAACGTCGTCAACAAGGTGACCAACGTCAAGCTGCTGCAGGGCGACCTCGCGGAAGCCTGGCGCGAAGGCGAGACCGACTACGCCACGGTGGCGCTGCGCTTTTCGCTCACCGACAAGACGCTGGACCGCAACAGCGGCACGCTCGTCGCCGGCAGCGAGCAGCCCGGCGAGGCCACCGAAGTCTGGACCTTCGCCCGCCGCCCCGGCAACGGTTGGGAATTGTCGGCGATCCAGCAGACCAACTGATCGCCAAGCGATTGAAGACGAGGGCGTCGTGCTTCCGGCACGGCGCCTTTTCTTTTGCCCCCTGCCATCGCGGCGTCGGAATAAGTGGGGGCACGTCGGGTTGAAAATCAGGCGGCCAACGACAAACACAACGGGAGGACAAGATGATCCGTATCAAGAGATCCACGACGATTTCAGCGCTCGCCGCGGCGGCGCTTGGCTTGCTTGCGGCGCCATCGGCGCAGGCGCAATCCGCCGACATGACGTTCTTCGTGACCTCCAATGGCCCGGGCAAAGGCGCCGATCTCGGCGGCCTCGAAGGCGCCGACGCGCAGTGCGCCAAGCTCGCGCAGGCCGGCGGCGCCAGCGCCAAGAGCTGGCGCGCCTATCTCTCGACGCAGGCCGCTGACGGCAAGCCGGCCGTCAACGCCAAGGACCGCATCGGCAAGGGACCGTGGCAGAACGCCAAGGGTACGGTGATCGCCAAGGACGTCGCCGACCTGCATGGCGCTTCCAACAATCTCACCAAGCAGACGGCACTCAGCGAGAAGGGCGAGGTCATCAACGGTCGCGGCGACACGCCGAACCGGCACGACATCCTGACCGGAACGCAGCCCGACGGCACCGCGTTCGCGGCCGGCGACGACAAGACCTGCAAGAACTGGACGTCGAGCACGCAAGGTACAGCGGTCGTTGGCCATGCCGATCGTCAGGGCCTGCGCGACGACGAGCCGTCAAAGTCCTGGAACAGCTCGCACCCCTCGCGCGGTCCCGACGGCGGCTGCTCGCAGGCCGATCTCAAGAGCACGGGCGGCGACGGGCTGCTGTACTGCTTCGCTGCGAATTGAGGCGCTGAGCCCTCTATCGTCGCGGAGCTCTGTCCGCCCGTCATTGCGAGCGAAGCGAAGCAATCCAGAATCTTTCGCAGAGGCAGTCTGGATTGCTTCATCGCATCAGCGCAAAATTGCTACGCAATCTTGTCGCGAGCTCCTCGCAATGACGGAGTATGTTGTCAGGGCGTCCGCTCTCGCCCTGACGAAACCTTCCGCCCCATGCTACATTGGTCCGACCGCTTCCACGCTCACGGACCTCTCCCATGAAATACGAGCTCTATTACTGGCCCGAGATCCAGGGCCGCGGCGAATATGTGCGGCTGGCGCTGGAGGAGGCGGGGGCGGCTTACGTCGACGTCGCGCGCGGCCCGCGCGGCACGGCTGCGATGATGAAGATGATGGAGGCGCAGAAGGGCACGCCGCCGTTTGCGCCACCGTTCCTGAAAGCGGGCAAGCTCGTCATCGGCCAGACCGCCAACATCCTGCTCTATCTCGGCAGCCGGCACGCCCTCGCACCGAAGACGGAGGCCGGAAAGCTCTGGGTGCACCAGCTTCAGCTCACCATCACCGACCTCGTGGTCGAGATCCACGACACCCATCATCCGCTCGGACCCTCGCTCTATTACGAGGACCAGAAGCCGCCGGCGAAGAAGCGCACGGCCGAGTTCTGGAGCGAGCGCGTGCCGAAATATCTCGGCTATTTCGAGCAGCTTCTCGGCGAGAACGGCGGCGCGTACGTCACCGGCCGGAAGCTGACCTATGTCGACCTCTCGCTGTTCCAGATCGTCGCCGGGCTGCGCTATGCCTTTCCCAAGCGCATGACGGCGTTCGAGGCGGATATTCCAGGCCTCGTTGCGCTGCACGACCGGGTCGCGGCGCGGCCGAACGTCAAGGCCTATCTCGCAAGCCCGCGCCGCATCCCCTTCAACGAGCAGGGCATCTTCCGCCGCTACAAGGAGCTGGACACTTAGCCGGTCCGGACGGCGGCTGGCGGCAGCCCCCGTTCCGGACCGGCCGCTTCGGGCGCGATCAGTCGCCCGAACACGTCATGGCCGCCGCACGCCTGCGCATGCTGCGCGCCGGATCGATCGTCTGAAGCACCGGGGTCGGGAGCGAGATCATGCTCGTCGGGACAGGGGGGCTTGCAGAACATCGTCGCGTCTCCCGTTGCGTGGTGCGGGTTCCCTCTAGCGAGGTTCGGTCGCGGCGACGTCAGTCGATCGGAGGAGGGAAGCGATTTTGTGATGCGGGATCACCAGACGCCGGGCACCAGGCGATAGCGCACCCGTGCCGCATAGTCGGCGTAGCCGGGCAGGCCCTCGCGCAAGGTGCGTTCCTCGATGCCGATGCGGATCGCGAACAGGAGGACCAGGACCGGGACCGTCACAAGGCCCCACCACGAGCCCAGCAGCAGCGGCACGCCGGTGAAGAACAGGACCATGCCGCTATACATGGGATGACGCACGTGAGCATAGGGGCCGGTCGAGATCACCCGCTGCGCGCGCTCGGCCTGCAGCTTCACCACGGGGGCCGCGAACGAGTTCTCGCGGAAGACCCAGAGTGTGAACAGCGTCGAGAGCAGGAACAGCGCGAAGCCGACCACTTGCAACGCGATCGGCATGTCGGACGATTGCATGCGCCGGTCGACGCCGATCAGCACAAGCCAGGCCAGCATCGCAACGACGAAGACGCTCATGAATACCTTGTCGGCGGCAGGCTGCTCCTTCTGCAGGAGCGGTCGCAGGCGCTCGGCGAGCAGCGCCGGATCGATCCGGTAGAGCCACCAGCCGCAGAGCGGGCCGAGCAGGATGCATGTGGCGAGAAACACCCAGGCCGAGGGCCAGCGTAACGTCCCTGCGGACGCGAACAGCAGCGCGCCCATCGCCGCGATGGTGATTGTGTTCTGCAGCAACAGTCTGGCGATCATTGCCGATCTTGTCCCATCAGGCGCCAGCGCATCGACAGCATGTCTTTCCGGCAAACATGCGGCCGGGAAGGCGGTCGCGACCGCCTTCAGACCTTGATCGGCGATGTAAAGGCCGCCACCAGCCGAACCAGATCGGCCTGTCGTTTGGTGCCAGTCTTGATGAAGATCCGGGCGAGATGGGTCTTGATCGTCGTTTCGGCGATACCCATGCTTCTTGCCACGTCAGGAACTCCGCCGATCTCGACAATGGACAGGAAGACGCGCAGCTCGGTCGGGGTCAGCTTGAACAGCTTGCGGATGAGGTCGGGCGCGACGCTGGTATCGAGCGCCGCCTTGCTGACAAAGAGCACGGCGCAGGCGTCGTAGCTGGCCCCGAATCTCTGCCGGCGCCCGGCGGTCAGCGGCAGGAGGTGCCCGACATAATGCGAGCCGTCGCGGGCCGTCAGATGCAGCGAGATGCTCGCGCTGGTCATCGCCCGGTCGCCGAGAACCGTGGCCGCCAGTGCCTGCCGCAGCACACGATCGGCATTCAGGTCTGAGGTCACGAGCCGGCCGTGGACCGAACGAAGGATCTCGGCCGCGTCCAGCATGTCGCGCGCGCTCGCATTGAAGTGCGTGATGCGACCCTCGGCATCGAGCAGCAGCACGGCGGTTCGCAAGGCGTCGAGCGTACGCACCGACGTCGTCTCGAACGCGTCCTGCTGCTGCAGCTTCTGTCTGACCAGCATGGCCCGCTGCACATGCGGTGTGAGATGGGAGATCACCTGGTACATCCTGCGGTCGACGGGGCCGCCGGCCTTCATGATCGAGAGGCGGGATATTCCATCGGTGGATTTGTCGAGCAGGATATTGGCGGCATCTTCGAGACCCTGCGGACGCGTCCACTCGTTGTAGAACAGGGTGGACCGGAATTCGTCGACGTCGATCCAGTCCCTGATCGTCTGGATCTGGCCGACCGGCGCGTGGAGCACGGCGCGCGACGGATCGAATGGCTCGTAGGTTTCGATGTAAGACTGGATGTAGGCCGGGTCGACGCCAACGGCATGCGAGATCACGGGCTCGCCGGCTGGCCCGATCCGCACCAGGCCGCCGCTCTGGCCGCCCGCGAGGTTGACGATGCTGCCAAGCGTCGCCGACCACCTGGAATCGTCGAGCGCGGCGTCGTAGATGTCGGCGACCAGCGACAGCAGCTTTTCATTCATTTCCATCGGCTTGTCCCACAGTCGCTTGCCCACCGGACGCTTGGATGGGTTCGTTCGGCCTCGCAGATGAGCACGCCGGATGCGGAAGTTTGATGAGCCGGATCACACTTGAGGGCGTGCGCCGATCCGGGGGCGGGCGACATCCGCGCCAATGATGCGCGAAGGGCCGTGCGAAGGGCAAGGAATGGGGAGAGCCGATGCGACATATGCGCGAACGGAACCCGCGCGCCTCTGACGGCGAGCAGGATCGGGTTCGGCAACTGCAATCTTGCGATCATGCGCAGGTCCCGGGGGGCCGCGCACGGGTTTGATCCAGCTATCCGGCAAAGATGCGGCCGGATGCGAAGCAGGCCCGATCGACCGGATCGGGCGATCCGTTCGCGCGGGATCGATCAGGCGAGCTGATCGATCCGCGTGCCCTGACCCGGCGGCAGCGGCGCAGGCGGCTGCGGCTTGTAGGTCGGGTCGGCGTCCTTGGTCTTGGTTTGATTGTCCTGCTGCTTGGTCGTGTCGTAGCTTGGCACCACGATCGCGATCGGCGGCGGGGCAACGGTAGAAACCTTCATCCGCAAATCCTCACACATGGAAACAATTGAACCTGCGCCGCGAGGAGCGAAAATTCCTTCAAGCCAATCGTTAAAATGCGAGGGATCTGGTGCGATGAATGCCGTGTTCTTGCGTCCCATCCGTGCGGTGTCAGGGGATGCGCCGAGACCTCTCCTCGTCATTGCGCGGAGCTCGCGCAAAAATGCTGAGCAATTTTTGCGTCGGCGACGAAGCAATCCGGACTGTCTCAGCGGAGAGATTCCCGGATTGCTTCCGCCTTCGCCACGGCTTCGGCGGACAAGTCGCTTCGCTCGCAACGACGGAGTACGTGGCGGGCAGCGTCGCGCCAAACGCACACGGTCTCTGCAGGACGCGCAGAGGAGGGGCCCTTCTATTCGTCCTTGCCGCGCGTGATCGCGATGGATGCGTCCTTCTTGGTGCGGGTGCATTCCATGTTAAGTCGCCGATAGCGCATGCTGATCTTGTCGCCGCGCAGCAGGCCCATCCGCTTCAGGCAGCGTGTCGCGCCCGTCGTGGTGTCGTCCTTGGTCACGGTGAAGACGATCGCCGCCATCGACCCCACCAGCGCATAGAATTCCGGCGTCGGCTTGCGATCACCTTTGGCATAGAGCTCGATGGAATATTTGTCGCCGCGGCAACTCACGGACAGCTCCTTGGCTGCCGGGTGCGTCAGGTAGACGGTGTTCGCAGCGCGAAAGTTCACCTTGAGGCGCTCGACCTGGTTCGCCAGCTCCTTGGCGCTGTCGTCGCAACGATCGGCGCGCGCGGGCGAAGTGAGGGTCACAAGGCCGGTGATGGCGGCGGCGACCAGGATCGCGCCGCGGACGTTCAGTTTCAAAGTCATGATAAAAAGCCCCTTCAGGGCGCGCATTCAAGCGTCGTCGGGCGCGAAGCGCAAGGGTAGGAACGGGCATTTCCACGCGCTGTGTCAGTACCTTCCCGAGCCCGAGCCGACCTCCCCCATGCGCGCCGTTCCCTTTCCTTTCCGCTCAAAATGGGCTTAGAACGCTTCTACGCTTCGAGGCCCGCCAGGGCTCCAAAACCCCGAGATTCGCCATGAACGCTCCGACCGACTTCCCCGATCCCGCCAAGCCCGTTCCGCCCTACAAGCACACCCCGCTATTCCCGCTGGGCAAGGACGAGACGCCCTACAAGAAGATCTCGTCCGAGGGCGTCCGGGTCGAGAAGGTCCTGGGCAAGGACATGCTGGTGGTGTCGCGCGAGGCGCTGCGGGCGCTGTCGGAGGCGGCTTTCGGCGACATCAACCATTACCTGCGGCCCGGCCACCTGAAGCAGCTCCGCGCGATCCTGGAGGACGGCGAGGCCAGCCCGAACGACAAGTTCGTCGCGCTGGACTTCCTGAAGAATGCCAACATCGCGGCCGGCGGCGTGCTGCCGATGTGCCAGGACACCGGCACCGCGATCATCATGGGCAAGAAGGGCTGCAACGTCATCACCGATGGTGAGGACGAGGCGGCGCTGTCGGAAGGCGCGCGCGACGCTTATCTGCGCCGCAATCTGCGCTACTCGCAGGTCGCGCCGCTGTCGATGTACGAAGAGAAGAACACCGCCAACAACATGCCGGCGCAGTGCGAGATCTACGCCGAGGGCGACGACGCCTACAAGTTCATGTTCATGGCGAAGGGCGGCGGCTCCGCCAACAAGAGCTTCCTGTTCCAGGCGACGCCCTCGGTGCTGACCAAGGACCGGCTGCTCGCGTTCCTCAAGGAAAAGATCCTCACCCTCGGCACCGCGGCGTGCCCGCCTTATCACCTCGCCATCGTGATCGGCGGCACCTCGGCCGAGCTCTGCATGAAGACGGTGAAGCTCGCCTCCGCCCGCTATCTCGATGCGCTGCCGACCCACGGCTCGCCCGACGGCAACGCCTTCCGCGACGTCGAGATGGAGAAGGAAATCCACAAGATGACGCAGTCGCTCGGTGTCGGCGCGCAGTTCGGCGGAAAATATTTCTGCCACGACGTGCGCGTGATCCGCATGCCGCGCCATGGCGCCTCGCTGCCGATCGGGTTAGGGGTGTCCTGCTCGGCCGATCGGCAAGTGCTCGGCAAGATCACGAAGGACGGCGTCTATCTCGAGGAGCTCGAGCACAACCCGGCGCAGTACCTGCCGGAGGTCGAGGAATCGCTCGGCGGCGAGGTCGTCAAGATCGACCTCAACCAGCCGATGAAGGACATCCTGGCGACGTTCTCCAAATATCCGATCAAGACCCGGGTCTCGATGACCGGCACCATGATCGTCGCGCGCGACAGCGCCCATGCCAAGCTGCGCGAGCGGCTGGAGAAGGGCGAGCCGCTGCCGGATTATTTCAAGAACCATCCGGTGTACTACGCGGGACCTGCCAAGACGCCCGAAGGCTACGCCTCCGGCGCGTTCGGTCCGACCACCGCCGGCCGCATGGATTCCTTCGTCGACCAGTTCCAGGCCGCCGGCGGCTCGATGGTGATGGTGGCCAAGGGCAACCGGGCGCCTGCCGTGCGCGAGGCCTGCAAGAAATATGGCGGCTTCTATCTCGGCTCGATCGGCGGCGCCGCGGCGAACCTTGCCGAGCACTGCATCAAGAAGGTCGAGGTGCTCGAATATCCCGAGCTCGGCATGGAAGCGATCTGGCGCATCGAAGTCGTCGACTTCCCCGCCTTCATCATCGTCGACGACAAGGGCAACGACTTCTTCAAGGAGTTGAACCTGGGCTAGCCGGGTTCAGTCATGTCCGCCGGTCCCGGGCCGGCGGACGTGCGTTCAGCGCTTGATCCTGAACGAGATGGCGCCGCCATTTTCGACGCCGTCGAACATGACGAGGACGCGAAAGCTGGTGGCGTCCTCCTCGAGGGGAAGCAAAATCTCGGCCTTGGCGCCTTGCTGAACCTTGCTCAGGTCCAGCGTCGCCAACGGCGTTGCGGTCTCGCTGCTGCCGTCCCACAGCCAGACGGTATAGGGGACGTCTTCTTCGCGGGTCGGACCCGCGAGTATCAGCAGGCCTTCTTTGACCGCGGCGAGATCCCGTATCCCGGTATCCTTGCCGAGTTCGAACGATCTTGTCCTGGGCTCGAGATCGTCTTTCCGGGTGAAGAGCGCATTGGCATTGACGCTGACCACATAGGCGCGTCGCTTCACCGACGGGCCTCGCAATCCGAAGTACATGCGGCCGTCCCTGACCGCGATTCCTTCAATGTTGATGCCGCCCTTCGCAAGCGGCTCGTTGAAGTACGCCTCGACGTCGTCGTCTTGCTTGAGCACCTTGCGCAGGCGCGTGCTCGCCTCCACGCCGTCGACGCTTTCGGCGTTAGGCCTGGTCTTGGGAATGCCGGTCGTCGGATCCACGGCGATCCGGAACACGGTGTAGCTCGACAGGTTCTTCTCGTCGCTGTGACGGCCTCGGCCATGCGAGCCGGTCACATAGAAGAAGCCGTCGTCGTAGGCGGCGCCCTCGGCATCGGGGTCGTCGTCATCATCCGAGAGCCGAATGAGGTCCTTGGGAACGAGGAGGTTGCCTTCGATCGAGAAGAACTGCGCATATTTCTTCTCGTCGTTGGCAATCAGGCATGACGTGAATTTGGGCGTGGTCGGCACGCACGCTGCGCCGCTCAGATTCATGCGGGGCTGTTTCTTGAGTTCGTCCTTGCTCTTCTTTTCGAAGATCGAGGCGGGCTTCCAAATGATGGCCTCCGGCGAAATCTTCGGCGGCAATGTTTCGCCGTGTCCGGCCGAGATCGTTGCTCCCAGCAGAATGCAAGCGAAGGCGGCTGTCAGCGATCGATGAAATAAATACGTGATGTTGTACGGCATTTTTCCCTCCCGGGTGCAATGCTCGAATACAATCCTGAATTGTGAGGAAGGCAAGGGCAAGAATGTCGCGGAGTGCGCGTTCGCCTAGCTGCAAGTCGTGACCTGATTCGAGCACAGCGCGCGCCACCAGCCGCGCACGCCGTCGTGGCTCTCGACGAGGCCCCAATATCCGCTGCAGGCGAGCAGGCGCTTCGGGCCGCCGTCGCCGTCGATCGGGCCGCCGAGCTCGCGCTGGGCCGGCGTCCATTTGGCGTCGACGAAGGGCGCCTGGAACAGGCCGCCCGCGCGCGTGGCGCCATTGGCGTAGTTCGCGCCGATCTTGTTGGAGGCGACCCAGCCGCGGCCCGCATAGGGCTTTGGCGCGCTGCGCGGATATCGCTTCTCGTCCTCGTAGTCCTTGCCCGGCGGCTTGGCGCCTTCGATCAGGAACCAGCCGCTCTTGAAGCCGACGATGCGGAATTCGGTGAGCCAGCCGCCGTCGGGCGTGTTCTCGGCGCCGCCAAGCTTGAGCCGGTAGGGCGGCGGCAGCGTGCCGAGCACGCGCGCCGACGTTGACGGTTCGGCGCGCACGTTGAGGCCGCCGGGATCCTTGTCGATGGACCAGGCGCCGAGACTGCAGGGCTCGGTGCCATCAGGGAGCGTCGCGCGCTTCGCGGCAAGCTCGGCGTGCAGCTTGGCGAAATCGGTCTCGTCATTGTCCGGATCGGGCTCGGCGCGGGGCTTCAACTCGGCTGACACCGCGCGTGCCGCGTCCGGTGTCAGCGTGACCACGAGGGCCTGCCGCGCCGCGAACACGCTTGCCGGTGTCTTCGGATCGTTCGACGTCGCGGGATAGACCGCGAGGTAACCGGTTGCGCCTTCGGTGCGATAGGCGGTGCCGGCGACGTAGCCCGCGGGCACCATGGCGAGCGCGCTTGCGCGCCACGCCGGTTCGGTGTCGTCCGCACGCGCCGCTTGTGCCGCGACGCACAGCATCGTCGTCGCGATCAGACGGAACGCACGCATGACGGCTGCGCGGCCTTACGCGCGGGCGCCGGTGAAGGGGAAGCTGCCCATCGGGCCGATGCCCATCTCGCCGCTGATGCTGTCGCCGGAGACGGTGCCGCTGAATTCGAGCGTGAGCGGCATCGGCTTGTCGATCGAGACCTTCCAGGAGACGTTGTCGCCGGAGACGGTGCCGTCGAAGATCTCGGCGGTATTACCTTCCGCGCCCTGCGTGCCCGAGAGCTTGCCGCCTGCGGCCTTCAGGCTCAGCGTGGCCTGGCGCTCGCCCATCGGCGTCGTCATGGTCAGATTCCAGTTGCCGTCTACGGCCATTCCCGTCTCCCGAACAAATCCCGGCGGACCGCGACGATCCGCGGCCAGTCCTTAAGCGAGCCTATAGCCCAACTCGCAGCTCCTGACTAACCCTTGAATAGGGCATTGCAGCATGATCCCGAAAAGTGTGCAGCGGTTTTCGGAAAAGATCATGCTCGGACGACGACCTGAAGCGCGATCACGTCGCGCTTCAGGCGCGGGCGGCGGCGCGCCGGCGGCTGGTGACGATGAGCCTGAGAACGACATACTGCACGGCGAAGGCGAGGATCTTGGCGCCGCCGGCGACCACCGTGAGATAGAACGCCCACAGCTTCAGGTCGCCGGTTGAGGCGACCACGATCATGCCGACGCCGATCACGAACATCAGCACCGCCCAGGCATAGCCTGCAGCCGTCACATATTCCGGAACGGTCTCGACCACCATCGGCGGCATGTAACGCAGCATCCAGCCGCGCTTCAGCATGATCGCGCCGATGGCGAAATGGGCGATCGAGGGCTTTGCCATCATGAAGCGGGGATCGTTGGTCAGCAGCGTGATCGCGCCGAGGCCAACCACGAGCGCAAGGCTCGCATAGGTCATGTAGTTGAGTGGCTGGCCCTTGATGCGGGCGTGGATCACCTGCGCGATCGCGCCGGCGATGGCCACCGAGGTTGCCAGGATGACGTTGTCGGTGACGAGATAGATGACCAGGAAGAGGATGGCGGAGAAGAGGTCGGAGGCGAGGCGGGCGAATACGTCCTTCATCGTCAATCCTGTCTAGCGGGCGTCGGGCAAGGCGCGGGCAGGCGTACCGTACTTGATCTGGCGATACTCGGGATACCATTTTGTGAAGTAAATCGCGCTGTTGCGGGCGGCGAAGGCCACCGCAAGGCTGGACCAGAGCGGCAGGCCGGGGACGTAGAGCAGCACGAGATTGGCGGCCGCCATCAACAGCGCGGCCACGGTCCAGGCGCCGGTGATGACGTAATTGGCGGTGAGAAAGCCGGGCATCGCCGCGGTCTCGGCCGGTACCGATTCAAGCGCGTATTGCAGCGTGAAGGGACGGCGGAGCAGGATCGAGCCGAGCGAGAGGACGAAGACGCCGATATCGACCGACAGCTTGACACCGAGCGTGCCGAGCTGCGGATCGAGCAGTGCGAGGTAAAGGCCGATTGCGGCGAACACGACCGCCGAGCCCGCGGCCAGGATCTTCACCGAGCGGCCGTACGCCAGGTCGATCGCGACGGTCATGAGGCAGATCGCGGAGGCCGCGAACACGCTCATCGTGGCCGACGTCACCAGCATCAGGAGGCTGTAGGCGCCGTAGGGCGCGAGGATCAGGAAAATCGTCATGGGCCGCCTCGGTCTGGCCGATCTTTACGATGTAAAGATCAATAGTTCAGGGCAGGCGCCGGGTCAAGTGAAATCTTTACAGTGTCAAAATAACGTAAGCGACATATAAAAGCTGAGCAGCCGCAACGGCTTGGTCGGATACCTCCGCGGCCAATTCGGCCCAGTTCAGGCCGGACAGGAGGGGGAGCGCGCAGGCGATCGCCAGACCAAGGGCAAGCAGGATGCCGCCATTGAAGATGACCTGGCCGCTCCGCTGCAGCCGGACGACCTCGAGTGTGAGCGCGGTGCCGATCAGTGCGAGGATGGCGAGGATGTCTGCGGTGAGAGGGGGCGTCTGCATGGAGGATTCCCTTTTCCGTGATCATTCCGGGGCGACGCGGAGCGTCGAGCTATGGTGCGCAATTGCGCACCTGAGAATCCATCGGGCGGCATACACGCGGTGAAATGGATTCCGGGCTCGCGACTGCGTCGCGCCCCGGAATGACAAGTTGCTACTGCGCGCCCACCCAATTGCCGTGAAACCCGTCGGGCACGCGATGGCCGAGCTGCACCAGCGCCACGGGGCCCGCTTCGACATCGGTGGCGTTGAACACCGCAAGGTCGCTGCGATTCTCGCGGGCCCGCCAGACCACCGCGAGCAGCCAGCCATCGCCCTCAGTCGCATCCTTCGACCGCTCGACGAACACGGGCTCGGAGATGGTGTCGCCGGCTGGCAGCAGATAATGGCCGAGCCGCAGTCCATTGCCGTCGACATGGACGACGCCGGAGAGTGCGCCGAACATCGGCAGTTTCGGATTGGCGCAGGCGTACCAGCCGTGGCGGTTCCTCAGCCCGGCGCGGCGGTCGTCGATGCGCGGGAATTCGCCGGTGAGATCGTCGAGATACGTCTGCTGGAAGCGGTCGGTATTGCCTGTGAGATCGAAGGTCCAGCGGCAGTGCCGGGCGCGCGACTTCTCGGGATCGGTCGGCCGGCCGTCGGGATGCGGAAACAGCGGCGCTTCCTCGAACTGCATGACGTCGGCGACGATGCGGTTCTCGTCTTCCCACGCATTCATGATGTGGAAGACGTAGCAGGCTTCACCGCGGAACCAGACGATGTCCTTTGCCGTGCCGCTGCGCTTCATCACGCCGACATAGGCGCCCTTGTCCGGCTCCCAGGCGTAGGGCGGCCGCCCGCTCATCGCGCGCTCCATGCTGCCGGTGATCGGCAGGATCGGAAACAGCACATGGTTCGCGGTGACGATGAAGTCGTGCACCATGCTGGCATAGGGGGCCTCGAACCGCTCGAAGCGCGTGGCCTTGCCGGAGGCGTCGATCGATCCGTAGGAGAGGGCAGGGGTCAACGGCCCCGCTGCGTTGTAGCCGAAGAACACCAGCTCGCCGGTGACGGGGTCGATCTTCGGATGCGCGGTGAAGCTGCCGGCAACGCGGCCCTGATAATTGTGATAGCCGCGCGTCGCCAGCGTGCCGGGCTCGATCTCGGTCGGCAGGTGCGCTTCCTCCAGCGCCAGCAGCTTGCCGGCATGGAAGATGATGTTGGTGTTGGCGACGCCGCCGTCGGTGAGGTCTTTCGGTGCATCCGGCAGCTTGCGGCCGAAGCCGCCGAACAGCGCGCGGCCGGCATCGTGCTCGGCGAGCCATTTCGGCGTGCGGACCCAGCGGTTGCGGTAGCTGGCGCGGCCGTTCTCGAGATGGAAGGCGTGCAGCATCCCGTCGCCGACGAACCAGTGCGCGCCGGGGGAATCGAACTGCGGATTGGGACCGTTGCGATAGAGCACGCCGTTCAGCTCACGCGGCAATTCGCCGATGATCTTCAGGAAGGGTGCGTCGGCTTCGAACGGGATCGGCGCAATGTTGTTGCGGCGCTCGGCGATGGCGTCGTGCTGCACGGCGTAGCCTCCCTATCTTTACATCGTAAAGATGAGATAGCGCCGATCGCCGTTTCGGTCAAGCGAAATCTTTACACTGTCAATATTGCGTCATATAGCTTGTAAATGGCCAAGACCAACACCAAGAGCGAAACCGCGCGAAGCGCGCGTGCCCCCCGGAAGACGATTTCGGCTGCGGCGTCGCGTCCGCCACGCGGCGCGGCGAGCGCGAAGACCGAGACGCCGTATCACCATGGCGCCTTGCGCGAGGCGCTGCTGCAGGCGGCCGAGCGGGTGCTGGAACGCGACGGGCTCGCCGGCCTCACCTTGCGCGCGGTGGCGCGGGAAGCGGGCGTGTCGCACGCCGCGCCGACCCATCATTTCGGCGATCTCACCGGCCTGCTCAGCGAGCTCGCCGCGGTAGGCTTCCGCCAGTTCAATGCGGCGATGGCCGCGTCCAGCAATGCCGCAACCACGCCGCTCCAGGCCGCGCTGGCGCGCCCGAAGGCCTATGTCGCCTATGCACAGGCCCATCCCGGCATGTACGGCATCATGTTCCGCACCGAGCGGCTGGATTATTCAAGACCCTCGCTGCACGAGGCGGCTGAAGCGTCGTTCGCCGGGCTTGCCAATGCGATCGGCATGATGCGGCAGGAGCAGATCAGCGGCGATGCGCTGACGCTGAGCCAGGGCGCCGCGATCGCGCGCGCCTGGTCGATGGTGCACGGCTTCACCACGCTGCTGCTCGACGGGCGGCTCGAGGACATCCTGGGGCGTCTGCCCGAGGGGACAACGGCCGAACGCCTGCTCGAGGCCATGCTGATGGCGCCCATCTCGGGGAAGCTGCCCGGCCCTTGATCGTCAGCGACCGACGAAACCCTTGCCTTGATCAGACGTTGACGCCGCATGGCAAGAACACCACGCGCGCCCTGGAAACGCTCGAACCCCCGCAAGCGGGCCGGCAAGGCCTCCAAGCACCTCAGTCCTGCCAGAAAATCGGCGGCGAAAGCGCGCGCCCGCCGTGCCGGCCGCCGCTATCCCAACCTCGTGGACAACATGCGCATGGCACCGAAGAAGACCTCCAAATCGAAAGCGTCGAAATCAAGCAAAACGAAATCGGCGAAGAAGTCTGCCAAGAAAAAGTCTGCCAAGAAGACCCGCAAGCGCACCGCAAAGAAGACGGCAAAGTCCTCGCGCAAGCGCGGCGCATCCGCGCGCGAGAGGGATCCGCAAGGCGGCCTGACCGCCGCGGGCCGCAAGGCGTTCGCGCGCAAGCAGGGCGCCCATCTGCGGCCCGGCGTCACCAAGAAAGAGCGGGAGATGACGCCCCAGGAGATGCGGCGGAAAGGAAGCTGGGCCGTGCGTTTCTATGGCCGCGCGAAACTGCCGCCGCTGGTCGATGCCAAGGGGCAGCCGACGCGCCATGCGTTGTCGGCGCATGCCTGGGGCGAGCCCGTTCCGAAGACCGTGGCGGCGGCACGGCGTATCGCAGCGAAGGGCGAGCGGTTGCTGGCGCGGTATCGGCGCGCCAAGACGCGGGGTGCCAAGGCGCGGGGCTAGCGCATCGTCGCGAGCTCGACGGCGCGGCCGCGCGCGCCGACGATCTTCACCGCGTCCTTGCCGCACGCGAAGCTGCGCGCGTCATCGTCCGCGGCCCTGCGCGCGAGCGCGTTGGCGTTCGGGTTTGCGATCGCATCGACATAGGCGACGTGGCAGACCCGTCCCGGCGGCAGTCGTGTCACGACCAGCATGGCCTTGGTGTTGGGCCGGCCCTGCTTGTCGGGATCGTTGCCGTCGGCGATGTGCCAGCGCTGGATGATCGCAAACGGCTTTGCGCCCATGCTGCGCCATTCGATCGTGGTCTCCGATGAATTGAACGGGGCGAACCAGACCTTGGCCGCCGGTTCTTCGGCGGCAGCCTTGCGATTGCGGCCGACCGAGACGATTTCGCGAAGATCGTCCTCGGCAATCAGCACCACGAGACCCGCTTTGCCCGGACACGTCCGCGTGGTGCTGCCGTCGAGCTCGCTCGCTTTGCCGATCTGGCGGCAATCCCTCGGCGCCGTCGAGGTGTAGCTGCTGCCCAGGGATTGGGCGGCGGCGCCGTTCAGGCCGATGCATGTCGTCAAGACAGCCAGGCCGACGCGGGTGATACGGTTGATCATGAGGCTTCGATGGTCCGGGAACTCACTCCCATCAGACGTCTTCACTGTGGGCAAGGTTCAAACCGGGGTCGGATAGACCTGACAGCGGCGCGGAATCGTTCTAGAAGAGCGGCTTCGCTTGAGGCATCGGGCCTCGTTCGCGTTCTCATTTCTCTTGATCATGCCAGCCATCGCTTCCAGCAAATCCTACCGTGTCGGCCGTTCCAAGACCGGACTCGGCCTCTTCGCCACCAAGCCGATCAAGAAGGGCACAAGGATCATCCGCTATTTCGGACCGATCCTGGACTCGCGAATCCCCGCGCACGACGAGATCGAGAACAAGTACCTGTTCGAGCTCAACGGCCGCTGGACCATCGACGGCTCGGTGCGCAAGAACCTCGCGCGCTACATCAACCATTCCTGCCGGCCCAACGCGGAATCCGACGTCCGTCCGCGCGAGCGCAAGGTCTTCATCCGCGCCATCAGGAACATCGAGCCGGGCGACGAGATCAATTACGATTACGGCACCGACTATTTCAAAGCCTATCTGAAGCCGATCGGCTGCAAGTGCGAGTCCTGCGAGAGGAAGCGCAAGAAGCTCCGCGCCGAGGCACGGGCGGAAGCCGCCAAGGTGAAGGCGCGCAAGGCCAAGAAGGTTGTCGCCAAGGGTTCGAAGACCAGGGCCGTCAAAAAGAAGAAGCTCAACGGCAAGCACTTCGCCGGCAGGGCCGGCCGCGCCAAGGCGTAGCGTCCCAAGAGCTGGCGCGTCTCCACATCGTCATTGCGATGCTCCAGTGCACATCCCGGTGGCGGTGCCGTAGGGTGGGCAAAGGCGCGTAGCGCCGTGCCCACGATCTCCCTCCATGAGTAACAGGGCGTGGGCACGCTTCCGCCTTCGCTCTTCGCGCTACGGCGGACAAGTCGCTTTGCCCACCCTACGAGATCGAGCTTGTGGCACGCCGGCACAGCCCGCCCTTGCGAAACCCATCGCCTTGCACGCCGCTCGCCGCAGTCTTTGCTGCCCGCCAATTAGAGGTCGCCGCCTGGCACGAAGTTACGACGATACGAGGTCAGCGCGGACGCCTGCGTGCAGGAGGGGCGACGGGTTTCGCAAGGGCTCAACCCATCCTGCGGTTCAGGTCGGCACCGCGTGCGGCGTCGGGCAAAACAGCAGAATTCGCGTCAAGCCCTTCCGGCAAAAATAATCTTCTTTTCCGAATTTCGGATTTATGGCATACAACCGCCATCCCGGCCCTGCCAGAGGGGCGCTTCGCGATCGTCACGAGATGCGGGCCGGGGTGCGGTGGACGCGGTAGCGCCGGCGCAATTTGCTTGGGGACAGGGCGGGCAACCGTGAGTCTCAGGCGATGCGCATACGACACGGCGCGGTCACAGCGGTTTGGTTGATGGTCTGGGGTGCGCACACGCAAGCCCCGGACGCTGAGGCCAAACCGTCCGCGGACGGAGAAGTCGTGTGGTCCCGACGCCCGGGGTTCTGGCGTCAAACCTCGCGGGGATGTGGCCGCCAACCGGCGGCACATCGATCAGCCGTGAGGCGACGGGGGCAATAGTGCAACGCTCCCCGAGGAGAGCACGAAGGACACCGTTAAAACCAGCCGCGCAGGGAAGGCCGGGCGACCGGCACACCTGTAGTCCACCCCGTGTGCGTTTTCCATGCACGCGGACCGCGGGTGCCGCCGGCGCCCGGCCTTCCCTGCGCCCTTTGGCAATCGACGGGCGCAAGACGGCAGCAAAGCTCGGGCGAAATCCGCCGCGAGAATGCGAGGATATGTCTGCAATGACGATTGTGGAAACAGGTGTGCCGAAAAGCCACGATCTCGTGCCCCGGACGCAGCGCAGCGCGCGCTTACGCGGTGCGCTGCAGAGCCGGGGCCCATGTATCGGTGTGGCATGCGGCCGCTGGGTCCCGGCTCTGCGCAGCAGCGCAAGAGCGCTGCAACGCGTCCGGGACAGGCGAGCGTCACGCTGTGGCGACACGTTCGCTCTTGCGCAATCCCACATATTGCAGCTCCGCGAACACGCCGGTTGCGATCGCCTGCGCCACGACCATCAACTCGCCGGCGATGTTCGGCGACACCGCGCCGGAGAGCAGCAGCGCGATGCTGCCGACGGTCCAGGCCGCATTGCCGACCACGACCAGCAGCACCAGCGGCTTCGCCACCGAGGCGCGCGAGGCGAGCCAGCCGACCAGGGCGGTGTAGGCGATCAGGAACAGGCCGGTTTCGCGCAGCAGCGCTTCCGGCAGGTTGAAGAGCGCTGCGAACGCGCCGGCGCCAAAGGTGAAGCCGAGGGCGGCAACGCCACTGAAGACGGCATCGGCGAGCAGGGCGCGGCGGAGGAAGGTGGATGCGTCGATCATCGGTAGTCTCCTTGGCTGGGCTGGGGTGGAATTCAATGCCGTCCGCGCCACCAGGCGCGGAGCAGGCGGGCGAGGCGGAACGGGCAGAGGCTTTTGCCGACGCCGTGCTCGAAGGCGATGACCTGCGCGACCACGTAATCGCCGGTCGAATGCACCAGCGGCTCGGGCATGTTGAGGCTGCGCGCCAGCATCCGCGTGGCGAGCGTCATGGCGAAGGGAACAAGGTGGTCGGCGACGGTCCGGTAGAGCAGCAGCGCGATCATGGTCATCTCCTGTTGCGCCTGAAGATGCGCCGGCCCGCGGGCCAATTCGATTACCTCGCGGGTAATGGAAGGGCCGAAATCTGCGTGATAGGTTTCCGGGCATGAACGCACACGCATCCACGGCCCGTACCGAACGCAGCCAGCCGGTCCATATCGGCGACCACTTGCGCGAATGGCGGCAGCGCCGCCGCATGAGCCAGCTCGATCTCGCGGGCGAGGCCGAGATCTCGGCGCGGCATCTCAGCTTCGTCGAGACCGGTCGCGCCGCGCCCTCGCGCGACATGGTGCTCAGGCTCGCCGAACGTCTCGACGTGCCCTTGCGCGAACGCAACGTGCTGCTGGTCGCGGCCGGCTTTGCGCCGGCGTTCCAGCAGCGTCCGCTGGAGGATCCCGCCTTGAAATCGGCTCGCCAGGCGATCGACCTCGTATTGAAGGCACATGAGCCCAATCCCGCGCTCGCGGTGGACCGGCACTGGAACCTGGTCTCGGCGAACCGCATGGTGGCGCCGCTGCTCGACGGCATTCCACAGCACCTGCTCGGCCAGCCCTTCAATGTGCTCAGGCTCGCCTTTCATCCGGAGGCGCTGGCGCCGCGCACGGTCAATCTCGCCGAATGGTGCGGGCATCTGCTGGAGCGGCTGCACCGGCAATGCGAGGCGACGGCCGATCCCGAGCTGATCAAGCTCTATGGCGATCTCAAGAGCTACCCGATCCCGGCGCGGACGGGGCCGCTGTCGAGCGACAACGTCGCGATCCCCTTCAAGCTGCGCCATGGCGGGGAGATCCTCAGCTTCTTCTCCACCACCATGGTGTTCGGCACGCCCGTGGATATCACGCTGTCCGAGCTGGCGCTGGAGACCTTCTTCCCGGCGGACGAACGCACCGCCGAGCGGCTGAAGCAGATGGCGGCCGCCATGACCTAGAGCCCTTGGCGCCCTTGCCTCGGGGCGGGTTCGGCTTATCTTTGGGCGAACCTTGATCGCCCGAAGGAGGCGCCTGACATGAGCACGCTGAAACCGCTCCAGATCGACGTCGTCTCCGACGTGGTGTGCCCCTGGTGCTATATCGGCAAGCATCGGATCGAGAGCGCGCTGGCGCTGGTGCCGGACGTTCCGGTCAAGCTCAACTTCCGCCCGTTCTTTCTCAATCCCTGGGTGCCGCGCGAGGGCATCAGCCGCGAGGCCTATCTGACGCAGAAATTCGGCTCGGTCGAGGCCTACAAGGGCATTGCCGGGCGCGTCGTTGCGGCCGCGAGCGAGGAGGGCCTCGTCTACAAGCCGGAGCTGGTGGCGCGTCAGCCCAACACCACCGACTGCCATCGCCTGATCCTGTGGGCGGAGGCGATCGGCAAGGCGCCCGAGATGAAGCAGCGCCTGATGGAGCTGTATTTCCGTGACGGCGGCGATCTCACCGACGTGAATGTGCTGGTGCAGGCGGCGGCCGATGTCGGTCTCGATGGCGACGACGTGCGCAAGCGCCTTGCCACGGACGAGGACGTCGCGCGCGTTTCGGCCGACGCGCAGGAAGCCGCCGAGAAGGGCATCTCCGGCGTGCCGACCTACGTGTTCGCACAGAAATACGCCGTCTCCGGCGCGCAGGATCCGAACCTGCTGGCCCGCGCCATCCGCCAGGTCTCGGCGGAGATCAACGCGCAGGCGGCCGAGTAGCTTTCCCCTATTTGCGAAGCCGGCGGACCAGGCGCCGCGCGCTGTCGTGCGCGGCGTTGAGGCCGAGCACCGCTCCGTGAATCAGCGCGACGACCGGATCGTGCCGCCGCAGCGGGATCAGCACGTCGCCGACGGCAAAACGCCCGCGCCAGATCGGGTTGATCATGGGATGGTCGGCGCCCGCGGTGGAATCCGCGCTGGCGATGGCGGGATCGGCGCAGAGATGGCGGGTGAGCTCGAGCGTGAGCTGCACGCCCGGCGAATATTTCGCAAAGCGTTCGTCGATGCCGAGCTTGAAGAAGAAGGCGCGATCCTGATGGCGCAGCACGATGCCGGCGGCGATCGCCGACGTCCCGGCGCGAAGCGTGACGATCTCGCACTGCGCGGTCTCGGCCAGTGCGGGCACCGCGCGGCGAATGAAGCTCGCATCGCCATCATGCTGGACCAGGGCGGTGCCGCGCTTGCCCTTCCAGCCGCTGGATTCCAGCTGCAGGAAACTTTCGAGCGCGGGCCCGATCTCATCTGGCCGGCGTGCGACGTCGAACGTCACAGGACCGTGCTCTTCGAGCCGATGGCGCTGGCGGCGCAGCTCCTTGAGCTTCTTGGCGCCGAGTGCGTCGCGCAGCAGCGTTTCGGCATCCTGCGTCGCATCGAGGCTGGCACGCATATAGGAGGACAGCACGCGCGGCTTCAGGCCGTCGCGGCTCAGGACCTGCTTGAGCGCATTCATCGCGGCGCCTTCGAGCGCGACGTCGTCCAGCACGAGCGCATGCGCGCCGGCCTCGCGAGCCCGCTGCAACAGCCGCGTCGCCGCCTCGACCGGGGCGTCGCGGTCGATCAGCGGAGTGCACAGCGTGCCGTAGGGATGCGCGCTGACCAGCGCGGGCAGGGGAATCTTCCGGGCCCGCCACAGCGAGATCACGGGCATCAGCCCGATCAGCCGCGACGAGGTGCCGTCGAAGGCGGGCAATGCCGAGGCGCCCGTACGGCCGCGCGCGGTGGCGCTGACGGCGAGCTCCCAGGCGGGCAAATAATATCCATTCGGCTCGATCGCGCGCTGGGCCAGCGCGCGCCATTGGCCGGGGTCGATCGCAACGAGCGGGACGCGCGCAGGCATGGCATCCCCAGCGGATGCCGGATGGAGCGCTGCCTGCTGCGCGATGTCGACCACGTCCCCTCGTCCCGTTCACGTGGGCAGATGCCGCCTCACGTGGCCATGCTTAGCGCAAAGATTGGAAAATACCGTTGGGACGCGGCTCCAATTCGAACGGTAATGTTAACGTCTCGTTGAGCATCCGGCGGTGGATGCTCAACGCGCGTCTTCATTTATCGCCCGGCAGGAAGTGATCGCGGGCGCTCGCCCGCCCGCCACCGGCGGTATCGGTGATCGTGACCTCGAGATCGCGCGAGGTCTTCGGCAGATCGGCAGGCCCGACCTGTACCGACAGCCTGACCTCGCGGGTCTGGTCCTGCCCGACCTCGACGACGGGCTTGCCATCGGGCGCGGCTTCGATGCCCGCGACCCGGATGCTCGCGCCGGGCAGCCCGGAGACCTCGATCGCAAACGATCGCTGTGCGCCCTTATTGAGGATGCGCACGGTGTAATCGTTGCGGACCCCGCCGTCCGAGAGCTGCACGAACAGCGGATTGCGCTCGTGCAGCACGTTGACGTCCATCGTCGCGCGCGTGGCGAGGGTGTAGACCATGATGGTGCCGACGATGGCGATGGCGGCCGTATAGATCAGCGTGCGCGCGCGGACGATGCGGTAGATCGGCGGCTTGCCCTCGCGCCGGCGCTGCATGTTGATGTCGGTGTCGTAGCCGATCAGGCCCTTGGGCCGACCGATCTCGCTCATGACGTTGTCGCAGGCGTCGATGCAGAGGCCGCACTGGATGCAGCCGAGCTGGATGCCGTGGCGGATGTCGACGCCGGTCGGGCAGACGTTGATGCACTGGTGGCAGTCGACGCAGTCGCCGGCGACATCGCCCTGCGCGCGGGCGGCGTCCGCCTTCTTCACCGACATGCGCGGCTCGCCGCGGTCGCGGCGATAGGTGACGTTCAGCGCCCATTCGTCGGTCAGGGCCGCCTGGATGCGCGGCCACGGGCACATGTAGATGCACATCTGCTCGCGGGCGTGGCCGGCGAAGACGTAGGTCGTCGCGGTCAGGATGCCGATCCAGAGATAGGCGATGAACGGGGCCTGGAAGGTGGCGAGCTCCTTCACCAGAGTCGGCGCATCGTCGAAATACAGCACCCAGGCGCCGCCGGTCCACCAGGCGATCATGATCCAGAGGAAGTGCTTCAGCGCGACCTTCCGGATGTGCTCGAAGGTCCAGTAGCGCTTGTCGCCCTGCATGCGCTCTCGGCGGTCGCCCTCGACCCAGCGCTCCACGGCGTAGAACAGATCGGTCCACACCGTCTGCGGGCACAAATAGCCGCACCACAGCCGTCCCGCGACGGCGTTCATCAGGAACAGCGTCATCGCCGCGATGATGAGCAGGCCTGTGAAGTAGTAGACCTCCTGCGGCCACAGCTCGATGAAGAAGAAATAGAAGCGGCGATGCGGCAGGTCGATCAGCACGGCCTGGTCGGGCAGGCCGGGGCCACGATTCCAGCGCACGAACGGCAGGAGATAGTAGATCCCGAGCGTGACGCACAGGATCGCCCATTTGATGCGGCGGAACGGCCCGCGGACCGACTGCGGATAGACCTTCCTGCGCTTCTCGTAGAGAGGTCCCTCAATGAAGGTGTCGTCGGTCATGGCAAATTCCCCCGCATCACTGGCTGGATTGGTGCGTTCAGGAGAACGCGCAGCCGCTGCTGAGGCCGAGCTTCCTGAACACGATCGCCGCCGGGCAGAAGCCGGTGAACGAGGCCTGCAACATGTTCAGTCCGGCGAAGGCCGTCAGCAGGTACCAATACGCATTGACATAGGTGCCCAGTGCGAGACCGAGCAGGACGACACATCCCGCAAAGGCGAGGACGGCTTTATCGACATTCATGGCAGGCTCCTTCTTTCTTACGAACGGGTCAGGTTGGCTTCGGTCCAGGCGACGATGCTGCGCGTATCCATCGCGCCGGATTGGCGGGCGATCTCGCGGCCGCCGCGCATCAGGAGCAGCGTTGGAATGCCGCTGATGTGAAGGCGCGACGACAAGGCGGGTGCGCTATCCGAATTCAGCTTCAACAGCCGCACGCCGGGCTCGAGCTGCTGCGCCGCGCGCTCGAACATCGGGGCCATGGCGCGACAGGGTCCGCACCATGGCGCCCAGACGTCGACCAGCACGGGGATGTCGCTGCTGGCGACATGGCGGTCGAAGCCCTTCTCGTCCACCTCGACCGGTTGGCCGGTGAACATCGGCTGATGACAGGCGCCGCAGCGCGCATCTTGGGCTGCGCGCTCGGCCGGCAGTCGGTTGATGCGCCCGCATTGTCCGCAAACGATCTGGCGTGTCGTGCTCATGTGCCGGTTCGGACCTCCTTGAGCTTGGCGATGTTCAGCTTGTCGAGAACGAAGCGCTCGTAGAACGGCTCGCTCTCGCCGCGCCGCATCTTGCGCAGGAAGTATTTCTCGAAGGCGACCTTGGCGAGGTGCACCCATTCGCCCTTCGAGGACCAGTTGACGTTGCGCGGCGGGATCTGCGGCTGCGCGAGGAAGGCGACGCCGGAATCGCCGAAGTCGGCGAGGCAGATCGCGTTCCAGGTCGGCTGCGCCGTCGGCGTCTTGCCGCGCAGCAGGGCGCCGATGTTCATCGCGGTCGCGGTCACCATGGATTCGATCATGAAGCCGGTCTTGGGGACGCCCACCGGCACCGGTGTCGCGCCGACCGGTGCGATCGCGACGCAGACGCCGACGGCGAACACATTGGGGAAGGTAGGGTTCTGCTGATGCTTGTCGACGATGACGAAACCGCGCGGATTGGTCAGCTTCTCGATGCCGCGCACCGCCTCGACGCCGCGGAAGGCGGGGAGCATCATCGAATAGACGAAGGGCAGCTCATGCGCCTTGCGGGACGTGCCGTTGTCGGACAGCTCCTCCACCGTCATCACGCCGGGGGCGATCTTGTCGATGCGGGCGTTGGTGATCCACTTGATGTGCTTCTCCCGCATCTCGCTTTCCAGGAGACCCTTGGTATCCCCGACGCCGTCGAGACCGAGATGGCCGATATAGGGCTCCGAGGTGACGAAGGTCATCGGCACCCGGTCGCGCAGCTTCCGGCGGCGCAGCTCGGTCTCCAGGATGAAGAGGAACTCGTAGGCGGGGCCGAAGCAGGAGGCGCCCTGAACGGCGCCGATCACGACCGGGCCGGGATTGGCCGCGAGCTGCTCGAAGGCGTCGCGGGCATGCGCGGCATGATCGACATGGCAGATCGACTGGGTGTGGCCCTGCGGCCCGAGGCCGGGGATTTCGTCGAAGGCAAGTTCGGGACCGGTCGCGACGACCAGGTAATCATAGTCGATCGAGGTGCCGTCGCCGAGCTCGACACGGTTCTGTTCGGGGTGGACGCGCTTTGCGCCCTGCGTCAACAGCCGCACGCCCTTGCGTTTCATGACATCCGCGAGATCGATCTCGATCTCTTCGCGCTTGCGCCAGCCGATCGCCACCCACGGGTTCGACGGCACGAAATGATAGACCGCGCCTTGCGAGATGACGCTGAGGCGGTCCTCCTTTCTCAACTGGGGTAGCAATTCATAGGCCATCAGCGTTCCGCTCAGACCGGCTCCGACTACGACAATCTCCGCCATGGGTTCCTCCGTTGGATCAGGCCGCTTCACCGGTTCTGTGCCGGCTGTGGTGCAGCGCTTGACTATATATTCGTAATTGCGTATATACGCAAGTATGAAAATAGATAGCGAAATCATGGAGCGGGCGGCGGATCAGGCGAGTGAGCTGCTCAAGGCGCTCTCGAACCGCCATCGTCTTCTCATCATCTGCCAATTGATCGACGGCGAGCGGTCGGTCGGCGAGCTGGCCGAGTTTCTGAGCCTGCGCGACTCCACGGTCTCCCAGCATCTTGCGCTCCTTCGCAAGGACGGCCTGGTCGCCGCCAGACGCGATGCGCAGACGATCTTCTATTCGATCGCCAGCGAGCCGGCGCGCGAGATCCTGAAGACGCTTTACCAGGTGTTCTGCGCGCCGAAGTCCGCAAGGACGAAGTGAAGCCTAGGCAAAGGCGGGCGGGCGCGCCTTGCGCGAGATCAACGCGCTTTCGCCCGATGTCGATGAAATGAGAGGAGCACCGCGGCGCGGTGTGATGAACCCTATGACGACTGGGATGTGTCCCTTGCAATATCTGGCGCGCCTGGGGCTTCTGGCTGCGTGGGCGGCGATCGGAGTACCGGCGGGATCCGCTGCTGCTGCGGGTACGCTCGTGGTTGCGCAGCAGCAGGTCAGCGACGAGAAGGCGGTCTTTGCCACCGTCGAGAGCATCAGCGTGGTCCCCGCACGCGGCCGCATCGGCGGCACTGTCGTTCAGCTCAAGGTGCGGGAAGGGGATCGCGTCACCGCGGGGCAGGTCATCGCGGCGATCGGCGACGAGAAGCTCGTCCTCCAGATGAAATCGCTCGACGCGCAGATCGAGGCGCTGCAGGCCCAGGCCAGGCAGGCGCAGCTCGACTTCACCCGGACCGAAGGGCTGGTCGAGCGCGGCATCCTGCCGCGCGTCAAGCTCGACGAGCAACGCACGGCGCTCAACGTCGCCGACAACGGCCTGCGCGCCAGGACCGCCGAGCGCGCCGTCATCAACGAGCAGCTCAACCAGGGACAGGTGCTCGCGCCGACGGACGGGCGGGTGCTGAAACGGCTGATCACCGTGGGTTCCGTCGTGCTTGCCGGCGATCCGATCGTCACGGTCGCCGAACAGAACTTCAAGCTGCGGCTGCGCGTGCCCGAGCGCCATGCGCGCATGCTGAAGGCCGGCGACAAGGTCCGCGTCGATGGCGCGGAGCTGGCGGGAGAGGCCTCGAAATGGGGCGTCGTCGACCTCGTCTATCCCCAGATCGAGGAGGGGCGTGTCATCGCGGACGCGACCGTCGAGGGGCTCGGCGAGTACTTCGTCGGCGATCGCTTGCGGGTCTGGATTGCCGGCGGCGCTCGGCCGGCCTTCGTCATTCCCTCGAGCTATGTGACGACGCGGTTCGGTATCGACTACGTCCAGCTCCAGAAAGGGAACGAGACGATCGACGTGCCGGTGAAGCGCGGCCGCGACATGCCGACGCCTTCGCTTCCCGACGGGCTCGAAATCCTGTCGGGCATCCGGACCGGTGACCAATTGGTGCGGCCGTGAATCTCGGTCTGTCAGGACGGTTGACCCGATCGACCATCGCCTCTCCGCTGACGCCGCTGTTCCTGCTCGGGGCGCTCGTCGTGGGGCTGATCGCCGTCGTGGTGATCCCGCGCGAGGAGGAGCCGCAGATCAGCGTTCCCATGGTGGACATCCGCGTCAATGCCGACGGCCTGCGTGCGCCCGACGCGGTCGAGCTGGTGAGCAAGCCGCTGGAATCGATCGTCAAAGGCATCGACGGCGTCGAGCATGTCTATAGTCAGACCGAGGACGACCGCGTGATAGTCACCGCGCGCTTCCTGGTCGGCACCAAGTTCGAGGATGCGATCCTGCGGGTGCACGAGAAGATCCGCGCCAATCTGGACCGCATTCCCGTCGGCATCCCCGAGCCGCTGATCGTCGGCCGCGGCATCAACGACGTCGCGGTGACGGTGCTGACGCTGGCGCCGAAGCCGGAGGCGGCCAGCCGCTGGACCGACAAGGATATCTACGAGCTGGCCGACAAGGTTCGCGCGGAGCTGATGAAGGTCGACGACGTCGGCTTGACCTACATCTCCGGCGGCGCGGCGCAACAGATCCGGGTCGAGCCCGATCCGGAGAAGCTGTCGATGTTCGGTGTCACGCTGCAGCAGCTCGTGGCCAAGGTGAAGGACGCCAATCGCTCGTTCCTGGCCGGGCAGGTGCGCGATGCCGGCATCGTGCGCAACGTCGCGGCCGGGCAAACGCTGTCAGGCATTCCCGATATCGGACTATTGCTGATCACGAGCCGCGACGGACGGCCGGTCTATGTCAAGGACGTCGCCTCCGTCGTGGTCGGTCCGAGCACCGTCGAGCATCGCGTCTGGACGGATTCGCGCGCCGCCGGTGGGCAGTGGGCGCGGACGCCCGCCGTCAGTCTGGCGCTCGCCAAGCGCGCCGGCGCCAACGCGGTCGTCGTGTCCGAGAACATCGCGAGGCGCCTCGAAGGCCTGAAGTCGCGCCTGATCCCGGAGGATATCCAGGTGACGGTAACGCGCGACTACGGCGAGACCGCCAACGAGAAGGCCAACGAGCTCCTGTTCCACCTCGGCCTCGCGACCGTCTCGATCGTCATCCTGATCGCGATCGCGATCGGCTGGCGCGAGGCGCTGGTGACCTTTGTCGTGATTCCCACGACGATCCTGCTGACGATGTTTGCCGCCAATCTGATGGGCTACACCATCAACCGCGTCAGCCTGTTCGCGCTGATCTTCTCGATCGGCATTCTCGTCGACGACGCCATCGTCGTGGTCGAGAACATCGCGCGGCACTGGGGCATGCGCGATGGCAGGCCGCGCCTGCAGGCGACCATCGAGGCGGTGGCAGAGGTCGGCAATCCCACCATCGTCGCGACGCTGACCGTGGTCGCGGCGCTCTTGCCGATGCTGTTCGTGTCGGGGCTGATGGGCCCCTATATGGCGCCGATCCCGGCCAATGCATCGGCGGCCATGCTGTTCTCGTTCTTCGTCGCGATGGTGGTCGCGCCCTGGCTGATGCTCAAGCTCGCACCCAAGTGCGAGGTGACTTCCGCGCATGCCGCGCACGATGAAGGCCGGCTCGGCCGGCTCTACCGGCGCTTTGCCACGCCGATCGTGCGCAGCAAGCGGTCGGCCTGGATCTTCCTGCTCGGCGTCGGCATCGCGACGCTGCTGTCGATGACGCTGTTCGCGACCAAGTCGGTGACGGTCAAGCTGCTGCCGTTCGACAACAAGTCCGAGATCGCCGTGGTGGTCGATCTGCCGGAAGGGGCGAGCCTGGAGGCGACCGAGCGCACGCTGTTCGGAGCGGCCGAGATCGCACGGCAACTGCCGGAGGTCACCTCGCTGCAATCCTATGCCGGCACGCCGGCGCCCTTCAATTTCAACGGCCTGGTGCGCCACTATTATTTGCGGGAGAGGCCCGAGCTCGGCGAGGTGCAGGTGAACCTGGCCGCGCGGGGCGAGCGCAAGCGCGCGAGCCATGAGATTGCGCTTGAGCTCCGCGCGAAGCTGAAGGCGCTCGATCCACCTGCAGGTACCAGCATCAAGGTGGTCGAGGTGCCGCCCGGGCCGCCGGTGCTGTCGACGCTGCTCGCCGAGGTCTACGGTCCCGATGCGGCCACCCGCCGCGCCGTCACGGCCGAGCTCAAGAAGGTGTTCGCGGACGTGCCGTTCATCGTCGACATCGACGATTCCATCGGCGCGAAGCGGCCGCGGCTGCGGCTTTCGATCGACCAGGACCGGCTCGAATTCTTCGGCGTCGAGCAGCGCGACGTCTACGACACCATCCAGGCGCTGTTCGGCGGCATCTCGGTCGGCTATTCGCATCGCGGCGAGGACCGCAACCCGATCGAGATCGCGGTGCATCTCGGAAAGCGCGATCTGGTCTGGGACGAGGCGCTGGCCTCGACGCCGGTGCCGGCCAACACGTTGCCCGGCAGCAAGACGGTGGTCGAGCTCGGCCAGGTCGTGAAGGCGGCCATGGAGGAGGGCTCGCCGACGATCTTCCGCCGCGACGGCCGCTTCGCCGACATGGTGATGGCCGAGCTCGCCGGACGGTTCGAGGCGCCGCTTTACGGCATGCTCGCGGTCGCCGAACGCGTCGATGCCCATGACTGGGGCAAGCTGCCGAAGCCCGCGATCAGCCTGCACGGCCAGCCATCGGACGAGTCGCGGCCGACGCTGCTGTGGGACGGCGAATGGGAGATCACCTGGGTGACCTTCCGCGACATGGGCGCCGCCTTCGGCGCGGCCATCCTCGGCATCTACGTGCTCGTCGTCGCCCAGTTCAGGAGCTTTCGCCTTCCGCTCGTGATCCTGACGCCGATCCCGTTGACGCTGATCGGCATCCTGATCGGGCACTGGCTCCTGGGCGCGCCGTTCACCGCGACCTCGATGATCGGCTTCATCGCACTCGCGGGCATCATCGTGCGCAACTCGATCCTGCTGGTCGATTTCATCCGGCACAGCGGCGCCGACGGAAAGTCGCTTCGCGAGGTGGTGCTGGAGGCCGGCGCGGTCCGCTTCAAGCCGATCCTGCTCACCGCACTCGCGGCGATGATCGGGGCTGCGACCATCCTGCTCGATCCGATCTTTCAGGGATTGGCGATCTCGCTCCTGTTCGGGCTTGCGTCATCGACGCTGCTCACCGTGCTGGTGATCCCCGCAATCTACATCGCCTTGCGCGCACCGCGCGAGGCGGCTCCGACCACAGTCAAATCCAGCTAGCGAGGATCCGATGGACAAGAACTACGTCGACATCACCAGGAACATCTCGGCCAATCTGAAAAAGCTAAGAAACGACATTCCCGATACGATGAAGGGATTTTCCGCACTAGCCCAGGCCGCCACCCGCGACGGCGCACTGGACAAGAAGACCAAGGAGCTGATGGCGCTGGCGCTCGGTGTCGCCGCGCATTGCGACGGCTGCATCGGCTTTCACGCCGAGGCGCTCGTCAAGCTCGGCGCGACGCGCGAAGAGATCGAGGAGACGCTCGGCATGGCCGTCTACATGGGCGGCGGACCGTCGCTGATGTACGCCGCCGATGCGATCGCGGCGTACGAGCAGTTCCAGCAGTAATTGGCCGCGGGCTGACCGCGGCATCCTGCAGGATCATGCGAACGGGACCGGGCGAATTGTCTCGTCCGGTCCCGAACATCAAGCTTTCATCGATTACCAGCGGTCGTCGCCGACACCCACGCCGACGCTGACGCCGGGCGCGCGAATGCCGACGCCGGCGCGCGGGCCGTCATCCCAGTCGCGATGATAGGTCCGGCGCTCGTAATAGCGCTCGCGCGGCATGTAGTTGTAGGAATCGCGCACGACCACGCGCGCACCGCCGCGGGTGCGATAGCAATTGCCGGCATCGTCGCAGACCAGCCGCACCTGCTGGACGAGGTCAGGGCTGGTGTATTCGCTGGTCGAATAGACGTCGGCGGCCTTGGCGCCGGTCGCCGCAGCCAGCGCGCCGACACCTGCCAACAGCGCAATCGTAAATGTCTTCATCATGTCCTCCTCCGAAACTGCCCTCGGCGGTAACAAGAAGGGGAGGCGGGGATCGTTCCGGTCGATTTACAGGTTTTTCCCGGAACCGGCGTGCGCCACCTGTTCCGTTCCGGGGTCAAGCCGGAAAGATGAGGCATGTCGTCGTGCCGTGGGCGAGCAGCCGGCCCCTGCCGTCCGTCACGCGTCCGTCGGCCGTTCCAATGCGACGGCCGCAATTGAGAACCTTGCCCTCGGCCGTGATCGGGCCCGTCTCCGGCGTGATCGGCCGCAGCAGCGAAATCTTGAACTCGAGCGTGGTCTGAGTGATTCCCCTCTCCAGCATCGACTGGACCGCCAGTCCCATGCAACTGTCGAGCAAGGTGGCCGTGAGACCGCCATGCACCGTGCCGGCCGGGTTGAGATGAGCGTCCGACGGCGTCAGCGCGATGACGACGCGGCCAGCTTCAGCCTCCACCACGTCGTAGCCGAGGGTCTGGGCGATCGTGTTGAGAGGCAGGGTTCCGTCGGCAAGGCCCTGGACGAACTCCAACCCGCTCATTGCTTTTTGTCGTTCGGCGTCGACCGTGCCGTAGGTTCTGATGACCATCGCGATATCCTCATCCCGTCGAAGTCGGACATGACGCGGCTATAGCGATGGCGATTTCGGAGTGCCAGCTTGATCCGATGACCGGGTCCGAAAACGACCGAAGGGGCCGGGCGTCGTTCCGCGATGGAGATCTAGATCGGCTCGTAAGTTTCCGTCCCGCAGATGTCGTCGGCTTCGGCACGCCGGCGGTCGACTACTTTTTCGCCTCTGACGGTCACGATGTAGGTCTGGGCGCCGAGCGAGCTGCCGGTCGCGGAGGTGAGCTGGGCGCGGACGCAAGCGGTCCAGCCCGGTCCTCGCACCTCACGATGAGGCGGGGCCACGTGCACCTCGCGCGGATAAGAGGTCGTGAGGAAAACGACATCGATCTGCTCGCGCACCAGGCGCTTGACGTCGGGAGGGGCTTCGGGCGGCTGCTGCTCGGGCTCCTTCATGCGCATGAATTCGGGCACCGGCGCGCGGCTGTCGGCAACGCCGCAGGCGCCGAGCGCAAGCATGCCGGCCAGCAGCGCCGCATGAGCAATGATCCGTAACATTCCTGAGGGTCCCCTGCGGGCCAACAGATAGGCACGAATGCGATCCGGCGAAGTCGCGGCCGATCAAGTTTTGCTGAAATCCCGGCTCGAGCCGAGAACCCGCGGTATTTGCTATTCCGCGATTGCAGGCTAGTTTCTACCCCAGAGGAAGGGGATTGCGCCAATGAGGTTTTTGGTCATCGCGGCCGCCGTGCTGGCACTGACGTGTGCTTCCGCACAGGCGCAGGGCCGGCGGCAACCCCAAGACTCCGCCAAGCCGGCGGACAACAAGCCCAAGGTCGACGAGAAAGCCTACAAGGCTGCGCTCGATCGCATTCCCGAGCCCAAGGACAAATACGATCCCTGGGGCGGGGCTCGTCCGAGCGAACCCGCCAAGAAGTCGAAATAGAGTCGGGCTTTGCGTCGGGCCTTCGCATCGCCCGCCGGCATGCTCGCGGTGGACGAGCCCGGCAACGCGACTCAGTAGCGGTCCGCCAATCGTTGCGTCAGCCACACTTACGGGATCGACGATGAGGCGCCCGCGAGCGGCGCGCGCGAGCCTTGCGATGTCGTCGCGCCTCGCTGCATCCCGCGATCATCATCGTGATGTGGATGCGATGCGAACGATCGTTCACATCGCGCGCGCTATTGCACAAAGGCGAGGCCGACGCGCTTGTCACTGCGCCAAACTGTGCGACAATTCCGGACGAAATCGTCGCACGCGATCGAGAGCGTGAGCGATTGCGGCAACATGACGGGGGCGTCGAGGTCGATCGCCGCGCCGCCGACCGACATGTTCCGCACCGTGCAGGAAACGCCGCCGCTTTCAAAGGTGATCCTCCCACCCTTGAAGACACGGTAACGCTGCGCTGTACGCTTCTCGATCATCGGCGTCGATCCATCATCCTGATTGTGGAGTAATGCATAGAAATTACGTTGAACTAAACTCAATACTGGCGCTACCTGAATGGCGTTTCAGACTTCGTTTACGACGTTCGCGCGGAGAGCCTCTCCGCCGACTTTCCCCGACAAGCCTTCTTTTATGGCGCGGCGCGCCAATGGAGATACTGATGAAGACCACGCTTTCGCTTCTGTTTGCCGCAGCGTTCTCGCTGTCGTCGATGCCGGCCCATGCCGTGAAGTGGGACCTCTCGACCATGACCTGCAAGCAATTCCTCGACAGCGGCGAAGACAACATCGCGGTCGTGCTGACCTGGATGGACGGCTGGTACAAGGGCGACGAGGACAACGCGATCATCGACACCGAGGTGTTCATCGACAACGCCAAGAAATTCGGTGCCTATTGCGGAAAGAATCCGACCGTCAGCGTCGTCACCGCGGCCGACGAAATTCTCGGCAAGTAAAGCTCGCGAGGCTGGACGACCGCGGCGCGATCGCATCGTGCTCCGGTCTTTCGCTTCGCTGGGATCCTGGAGAGCCGCGGTGCACTTTGCGCGCACGCGGCTCTCTTCATTTGAGATGATGCTCAGCCCGGCAACATCGCGAAGGCGCTCGAGACCATCGCCACCGGCTTGTTGTCGCCGGCCGAGAGCAGCGTGACGCGGCCAAAGCTCATGGTGCGCCCGAGCCGCACCACGCGCGCATCCGCCAGCACGTCCGCCGAGGACACCGCGCGCATGAAATGCGTGGTCTGGTCGACCGTGGTCATGGGGCGATAGCCGCGATTGGCGGCCAGGATCGCGATCACCATCGCGGTGTCGGCAAGCGCCATCAGGGCCTGGCCGCAGACCACGCCGCCGTTCCGGCACAGCCGCTCCGAAAACGGCATGCGCAGCAGCGCGCCCGGCTGCCAGTCCGGCGCATCCGCCGGCTGCGCATGCTCGATCCGCTCGACAGCGAGGTTGAGGTCCTGGACCCAGGGCGCAAAAACCTCGCCGAGGATGCGTCTGGCCTCGGACAGGCCGAATTCGGCGTCTGGCTGCATCTGCTGCATTGCTGTCGCACTCTCCCGTATGACTGGATGTTTCGCCCCATTGTGCGCGCATCGGCGCGGCAAAGTCACCCGGCCTCGCGGCGGCCCGGTCGGCTTGAAAATGCCTGACTTGGGCCGATATGATGGCCTGGTTGGGTAGGGGTGGATGATGTTGCGCCGGTGTGTCCTCGTTTTCTGCATGGCCGCGCTTGGCCTCGCGCTGAGCGGGTGCACCAAATGCGGCCCGATCTGGGACGACTGGCTGCATGGACCCAAATCGTGCCGGTCGGATCGGCTCTAGCGAGCCTCCAGCGGCCCCGGCGGCGGCGACAGGGATGACGAGGCGCGGGCGATCCGAGCCTCATGATGATCAAGGAGTGGACGATGAAGCTTTTCCGTTTGGCCGCGGTGCTGGCCGTGCTGGCGGGACCTGCCTACGCGCAAATGCCCAATCTGAATTTGCTGCAGGATGCCCCAAGCAAGACCCCCGAGGAGAGGGCCGCGGAAGCCGAGCGTGACAAGGCCTACAAGGAAACGCTGAAGAAGATCCCGGATTCCAAGGCGTCGAACGATCCCTGGGGCGGCATGCGCGCCGATCCGCCGAAACAGCCGGCGCCGAAGGCCTCGGCCGCAACCAGCGCGCCGAAGAAGAAGAGCGGTACCGCCGCCAACTGACCGCCGCCCGGGTCTGGCAGGCGGACGGCGCCTTCCGGACGGGACTCCTCATCCCTCGGCCGGCGCCCTACATCTGACTGAGCGTGAGTTGCGTAGAGGAGGGCAGGCGATGGCCGATCGTCCGCGGGATCTTGCCGAGCGGATGGCGCGCCGGCGCAAGCTGGCCGGCAAGCCCGGCCAAATGGTCGGCGACGGCTATCTGCGCGAGACCTTCACATTGCCGCGCGCGGCAGCGCGGGAGAGGGCGCAGGCTTTCTTCGCCCGCTACCCCAAGGCCGGCTATATGAGCGCGGTCGAGACCTGGCGCGAACTGCCCGACGGCGACATCGAATTCACCATGCGGCGGCTGCCCAGCGCGGATTAGAACGGGCTTGATCCGAAGGTCTTGCTAAGCGTTTTCGAGCGAAGTGGGTACCGGTTCGCGTCAAGGAAACGCGTCAAAACAGGAGTCGAGAGCCCGTTCCGATTCCATCGGAACGGAAAGGGCTCTAGTCGAGGGTTTCTGCGACGATACGGATCCGGAACACGGGCTCCTTGGCCTCGTCCAGCAGCTCCATCTGCCATTCGGAATTTTCCTGGAGCTTGCGGGCAATGCCGGCGGTCATGTCGGCACAGACGCTGGTCATCTCTTTCCAGGCCGAATCGCGATTGGCAAACTCCGTCGCCCGGTCGGCGCAGCCTGAGTAAAGGCCATTCCGGATTCGAAAGAAATAGAGCGGCATGGCTGGCACCGATCGCGCCCGTGATGGCCTCGCCCCCAGGGCCATGGGCGCGCGCACTCCAATCCCAAACCGGCGTCAGATCAATTCCGGGCGGCTACGGATCATGCCGCAGCGGGGGGCAGCCGTCGCGTCGCAGCGCGAGGTGCCGCGCGACAGTCCTAAGCGGCGGGTTCAGCCCGTCCGGATGATCGCTTCAGCTCCCGGTCGATGCGCAGCTGCACGCGCCGGATCGCCAGCAGGTCAATCTTGGTCTCGGTCTTGCCGGACTTGACCTGCTCGCCGATCCGGAACTGCCATTGCCAGATTCCGGGAATCGCCGTCTTGGCGACGGTGAACTCGATGCCCCTGTGATTCATGGCGGCCTCCCACGATTCACGTCCTTCAGTGTTAACATGTTGGCCGTCATAATATTCCGAAAGACAAGCAAAATCTGCAGACCCCTCGGGCGCCCCGTGGTTCTCCGACCATGAACAGAGTTCCTGAGCCGCGTCCCGCCCGTGTTCGCGCAACCGCTCCGAAACGCGTCCCGCAGGGCTGGTTCCCGTCAAGGGCGATTCTACCCGCGGCGGCATATGCCTTGCTTGGTGTCGTGACGGCAACCAAACATGGGCTCGACATGCTCGGCATTCCCCGCCGCTACAGTCACTTCGTCTTCGGGATCATCCAGTCCGGACTGACCTCGCTGATCGCGGCGGGAATCGCCAGCTTTCCTGCGGGCAGCACGATGATCTTCGTTGGGCACTGGATGGTCTCCTGGCTGATCGCCTGGACCGCGATGCTGCCGATCGTGCTGCTGGCGGCGCCCGCGATCCGCGCCTTCTCGCTGCGCCTGACGCAGGAGGAGAGGGGTTCGCCCGCCGGCGAGAAGGCATGAAAAAACCCCGCCTGGGGAGAGCCAAGCGGGGTCAGGAGTTATTGGAGGCTGAGGTGCTGGGCTGCAACACCATAGCCTCCTTACCCTAGCGGGCTCCGCTTACGGCAGCCTGACAGGTGGCGGATTTCCTCCCGAGGCCGCAGACAGGCCCCGCACCCGTCCAAATTTCGACATCCGTTCGCACAACTGCCGACACACGGCTCGGCAAGATTCCACATCGCTCGGCGCAGCCATGGGGGAACGTGGCACGCCGGCAACGGGGTGGCATCATGGACAACGTAGAGCGGTCATTTGCCGCCGCGACAGCGGCTGGCTTCGTCGTGCTGGTGATCGGACTCGTGCTGCTGGCGCTGCTGTAGGACAGCCCCGCGATTGGCTGCCGTGCCCTGCGAGATGAGGGCCGGGCGCGTCGCCATTCTCAAAACTGCAAAACAACCCCATGCACAGTAGGCAGCATGGAAATTTCGGCGGTCCTTCAGCGGTTTGGAGGCAGTGTTTAGATACCTCCAGCGCTCGGCCCGCGTTGTCGGGCCTTCGCCAGTCCCGGGTCCCCGGCGGCCGCTAGTGAACCTTGATTTCGTTGAGGGGAAGATGGAGCTCGCTGGCGCGCTCCAGGCGATCCTTCCTGCGGAACTCGTTTTCCTTGCGCTCGAACTTGATCATCTCTTCATGCGCCGCCTCCAGCAGAGGATTGCGCCTGGAGGTTTCGCGATGCTCGTTGTCCGTCATGACTGCCATTCCCAGAGTTGCGGTGCTCGTCCTGGAGAAGGCCCGAGACCGCGAAAAGGTTCGGTGCCGCAGGATTGCGGATTTATGACGGCGACCGGGCATGCATGTTCGATGCGCCTGAGCTTGGGCTGGAGGGCGCCTGCGCGGCTATTTCGGCGGCTGCAGCCCCGGGGATTTGACCCATTCGTGCAGATGGTTTGCCATCTCGGCCTGACGCGCCTTCTTGAGGAGGGCGTCCCTTTCAGGGCCGGGAGGCAGCCGGGCGGCGTCCTCCTTGACCTGCTTCACCCATGCGGAGAGCCGGTCCTGAAGGGTCAGTTGTTGCTTGAATCGTCGCCGCTTGAACATGGCGCGCTCCTGTCCGTGCGAGGAAAGTGGGAGCGCAATCGGCGTTCTCGTCACCGATAGCAGCCACGGTCTGCGCGGTGATGGCGCATTAGGGAGGAGCGAGCGAGCTGCGTCTGTCCAATTGTGCGCACAGGACGGATTGAGGGTGGCAGGCACGCAGGCTGCAAGGCGCTGGGCTGCGTCCGAAGGATTTTCGGCGAACAACGTGAAATGGTCGGTTGGCGAAAGCGGCCGCCGACTCAAGCGGCTTGTCGGGGTGTGGGTACCGAGCAGGCGGTAGTCCCACTCCCCCTGTCGCACCGGTCAGGCGACTGTACTTAGCACAAGCAAGCGCCCGCCAAGGGCGCGTTACCGAACCACTTTGATGCCCCTTCCCACCTGCTCAGGAGTTCCGGGGGGCGGTGGCGATCTCAGCTAAGAGAGACCGTTCCGGGCATTCAAAAGTTTGGTCACAGGAGCCTCCCTTTGTTGCCTCTCGAAAAAATGGGAAGCAGCCAGCAGGGGCGCAAGGAACCTGGCTCTCGAGACCGTACAAATCGCCATTTGCTGCGATCGGGCAAAAGAACATATTGCGAACCCGGAACAAATGGGGTACATTGCTTTTATCGCCGAGCTGTCTCGCAACTGTTTGTCCCGCACCCGAATCCTCGCCATAAGGAGCACGACCCAATGTCCGCAACTGCCTTGCGTATCGTCGAAGGATCTTCCATGGACAAGAGTAAAGCTCTGGCCGCCGCGCTCTCCCAGATCGAGCGCCAGTTCGGCAAGGGCTCGGTGATGAAGCTGGGCAAGAACGACCGCTCCATGGACATCGAGGCGGTGTCGTCAGGCTCGCTCGGGCTTGATATCGCGCTCGGCATCGGCGGCTTGCCTAAGGGACGTATCGTCGAGATCTACGGGCCGGAATCCTCAGGCAAGACGACGCTGGCGCTGCATACGGTGGCCGAGGCGCAGAAGAAGGGCGGCATCTGCGCCTTCATCGACGCCGAGCACGCGCTCGATCCGGTCTATGCGCGGAAGCTGGGCGTCAACATCGACGAGCTCTTGATCTCGCAGCCCGACACCGGCGAGCAGGCGCTGGAGATCTGCGACACGCTGGTGCGCTCGGGGGCAGTGGACGTGCTGGTGGTCGATTCGGTCGCTGCGCTGGTGCCGAAGGCCGAGCTCGAAGGCGAGATGGGCGATGCGCTGCCGGGCCTGCAGGCGCGTCTGATGAGCCAGGCGCTGCGCAAGCTGACGGCCTCCATCAACAAGTCCAACACCATGGTGATCTTCATCAACCAGATCCGCATGAAGATCGGTGTGATGTACGGCTCGCCGGAAACCACGACCGGCGGCAACGCGCTGAAATTCTACGCCTCGGTCCGCCTCGACATCCGCCGCATCGGCGCGATCAAGGAGCGCGACGAGGTGGTCGGCAACACCACGCGCGTCAAGGTGGTCAAGAACAAGCTGGCGCCGCCCTTCAAGCAGGTCGAGTTCGACATCATGTATGGCGAGGGCGTCTCCAAGATGGGCGAGATCCTCGATCTCGGCGTCAAGGCCGGCATCGTCGAAAAGTCGGGCGCCTGGTTCTCCTATGACAGCCAGCGTCTCGGCCAGGGCCGTGAGAACTCGAAGGCGTTTTTGAAGGCCAACCCCGACATCACCGCCAAGATCGAGACCTCGATCCGCCAGAACTCGGGCCTGATCTCCGAGCAGATTCTCGCCGGCACGCCCGAGAGCGACGCCGACGGCGAGGAGCCCACGGACGAGTAAGACCTAACGCGAAACACTTTCGCGAGGAGCGGGCGCTGAAGACGTTGAGTTGCCGACGTCGTCAGTGCCCGTTTCGTTTTGCGGTGGGGCCACCGTCTCACATGATGACCCGGACAAAGAATCGCAGGGTGGGTTAGCCGAAGGCGTAGCCCACCTCCTTTGCTTTCCGCGCGGATAAGGGAGTGCCGTAGGGTGGGCAAAGGCGCGTAAGCGCCGTGCCCACCGCATTTCAACGGGGACAAAGGTGGTGGGCACGCTTGCGCTTTGCCCACCCTACGAGACCTTCGTTGCAGCCTTACTCCGCCGCTTGCGCGTAATCGCTCACCGGCGGGCAGGAGCACACGAGGTTGCGATCGCCATAGACGTTGTCGACGCGGCCCACCGGACACCAGTACTTGTCGGTGCGCGAGACGCCGTTGGGGAAGCAGCCTTCGCTGCGGGAATAGGCGCGCGCCCAATCGTCGTCCGCGATGTCGTGCACGGTGTGCGGGGCGTGACGCAAGGGCGACGCCTCGATCTTGAAGCGGCCGCCTTCCACCTCCGCGATCTCCTTCCGGATCGCGATCATGGCGTCGCAGAACCGGTCCAGCTCGGCCTTGGATTCCGATTCGGTCGGCTCGATCATCAGCGTGCCCGGCACCGGGAAGCTCATGGTGGGCGCGTGGAAGCCGTAATCGATCAGGCGCTTGGCGATGTCGTCGACGGTGACGCCGCTTGTGGTCTTCAGCGGACGCGGATCGACGATGCACTCGTGGGCGACGCGGCCCTTTTCGTTCTTGTAGAGCACCGGGAAGTGCGCATCGAGGCGGGCTGCGATGTAGTTGGCGTTGAGAATCGCGATCTCGGTGGCGCGCTTGAGGCCGTCGCCGCCCATCATCAGGATGTAGATGTAGGAGATGGTCAGGATCGAGGCCGAGCCGAACGGCGCGGCCGAGACCGGGCCGACCGGGGCGTCGCCATGCGTCGCGGGATGACCGGGCAGGAACGGCGCCAGATGCGCCTTGACGCCGATCGGGCCCATGCCGGGGCCGCCGCCGCCATGCGGGATGCAGAAGGTCTTGTGCAGATTGAGGTGGCTGACATCGGCGCCGTAATCGCCGGGCCTGGACAAGCCGACCTGCGCGTTGAGGTTGGCGCCGTCCAGATACACCTGGCCGCCATGGCCGTGCACGATGTCGCAGATCTCCCTGATGTGCTCCTCGAACACGCCATGCGTCGAGGGATAGGTGATCATGACTGCCGCGAGGTCGTTCGAGTGCTTCTCCGCCTTGGCGCGGAGATCATTGACGTCGACGTCGCCGTTCTTCTCGCAGGCGACCACCACGACGTCCATGCCGACCATCGCGGCCGAGGCCGGGTTGGTGCCGTGGGCGGAGGAGGGGATCAGGCAGATCTTGCGGTGGCTCTGTCCGCGCGCGGCGTGATAGCCGCGGATCGCGAGCAGCCCGGCATATTCGCCTTGCGCGCCGGAATTGGGCTGCAGCGAGATCGCGTCATAGCCGGTGATGTCGCACAGCCACTTTTCCAGCCGCGCGAACAGCGCGTGATAGCCGGCGGCCTGCTCGCGCGGCACGAACGGATGCAGCGTGGCAAATTCCGGCCAGGTCAGCGGCATCATCTCGGTGGTCGCGTTCAGCTTCATGGTGCAGGACCCCAGCGGGATCATGGCGCGGTCGAGCGCGAGGTCGCGGTCGCTGAGCTTGCGCATGTAGCGCAGCATCTCGGTTTCCGAGCGGTGCGCGTGGAACACGGGATGGGTGAGGAAGGCGGTGGTGCGCTTCAGCGCCTCCGGCAGCGCTTCGCGCGTGGTGGCATCGATCTCGGCGTAGGACAGCTGGCCGCCGAACGCGCGCCAGACCGCTTCGACCGTTGCCGGCGTCGTGGTCTCGTCGAGCGCGATGCGCAAGGCAGTTTCGCCAACGCCGAGATTGATCTTCTCGCTAGCCGCGCGTGCGACGATCTCGGCGCGCCCAGCGCCGGCATCGACGCTGAGCGTGTCGAAGAAACTGTCGGATTGCGCTGCAAAGCCGAGCTTGCGCAGGCCGCTTGCGAGCACGGCGGCACGGCGATGCACGTTGCGCGCGATCTGGGTGAGGCCCTCGGGGCCGTGATAGACCGCGTACATCGAGGCGATCACGGCGAGCAGCACCTGCGCGGTGCAGATGTTGGAGGTCGCCTTCTCGCGGCGGATGTGCTGCTCGCGGGTCTGCAGCGCGAGCCGATAGGCCGGCGCCCCGCGCGAGTCCACGGAGAGGCCGACGATGCGGCCGGGCAGCGAGCGCTTCAGCGCATCGCGCACCGCCATGTAGGCCGCGTGCGGCCCGCCATAGCCCATCGGCACGCCAAAGCGCTGCGCCGAGCCGATCGCGATGTCGGCACCGAGCTCGCCGGGCGAGGCGAGCAGGGTGAGCGCCAAAAGGTCGGCAGCAACGATCGCGAGCGCGCCCTTGGCCTTCAGCGTGGCGATCGCGGGCCGGAGGTCGCGCACCGCGCCGGACGAACCCGGATATTGCAGCAGCGCGCCGAGCACGTCCGCCTTGTCGAGGTCGGTGAGGGGATCGCCGACGATCAGGGTCCAGCCCAGCGGTTCGGCGCGGGTGCGCATCACCGCGAGCGTCTGCGGATGCACGTCCTTGTCGACGAAGAAGGCCTGCGCCTTCACCTGCGAGTGCCGCTCCGCCAGCGCCATGGCTTCGGCCGCGGCGGTCGCTTCATCGAGCAGCGAGGCGTTGGCGACGTCGAGCCCGGTGAGATCGCAGATCATGGTCTGGAAGTTGAGCAGCGCTTCCAGCCGGCCCTGGCTGATCTCGGGCTGGTAGGGCGTGTAGGCCGTGTACCAGGCGGGGTTCTCGAGGATGTTGCGCTGGATCACCGCGGGCAGGATCGTGCCGGAATAGCCTTGGCCGATCAGCGAGGTGAAGACCTGGTTCTGACGCGCAAGCTCGGTCATGTGCGCGATCGCCTCGGTCTCGCTCAAGGGCTTGCCGAGATCGAGCGGGGTGGCCTGCCGGATCGAAGCCGGCAGCGTTTCCGCCATCAGCGCGTCGACACTCTTGGCGCCGACGGTCTCCAGCATTGCGGTGACATCGCGCACTGAGGGGCCGATGTGGCGGCGAACGAAACTGGCGGTCGTGTCGCCGTTGGATTTGCGGTGCGCGGTCATCATGGGTCCTCGCTTTAGGTCATCTGTCGCTGTCGTCATCGTCCGCGAAGGCGGACGATCCAGTACGCCGCGGCCCCTCGGTTCAATCCGCGCTGCCGGTGGCTACTGGATGCCCCGCCTTCGCGGGGCATGACACTGAGTATGAGGTCAGAGTTCTCGTCATCTCACGCCGTGTGGGCCTTGTACGCGGCGTCGTCCATCAAGCCGCCAAGCTCGCTCTTGTCGGCAATCTTGATCTTGAAGAACCAGGCCTTGCCCTGCGCGTCCGAATTCACCAGCGCCGGCTCGGCGGCGAGCTCGGCATTGGTCTCGAGCACCTCGCCGGTAACGGGCGCGTACACGTCCGAGGCTGCCTTGACGGACTCGACCACGGCGGCGGCTTCCGCCTTCTTCAGCGCGCGGCCGACCTTGGGCAGCTCGACGAACACGACGTCGCCGAGCTGCTGCTGGGCGTAGTCGGTGATGCCGACGGTGGCGACATCGCCGTCGATCGCCAGCCATTCGTGGTCGGTGGTGTACAGCGTCGTGGTCATTCTCAGGTCCTCAGCGTTTGTAGGTGTTCTTGACGAAGGGCATGGCGGCGACCTGCAAGGGCAGACGCTGGCCGCGCACCTCGGCGAAGAGTTGTGTGCCGAGCGCGCTCGCGCTCGTGGGCACGTAGCCCATCGCGACCGGCGCATTCAGGCTCGGGCCGAAACCGCCCGACGTGACTTGTCCGATCGCTTCGCCGCCCGCGCTGTCAGCAAACAGCAGGGCGCCCTCGCGCACCGGCGCGCGGCCCAGGGCAAGCAGGCCGACGCGGCGGCGGGATGCACCCTTGTCGAAATGCGCGAGAACCTTCTCCGCGCCGGGAAAGCCCGCGGCGCGCGCGCCGCCAGAGCGGCGGCTCTTCTGCACCGACCATTCCAGCGCGGCCTCGACCGGCGTGGTGGCGGTGTCGATGTCGTGGCCGTAGAGGCAGAGCCCGGCCTCCAGCCGCAGGCTGTCGCGGGCCCCGAGGCCGATCGGCATCACGTCGGGGTTGTCGAGCAGCGTCTTGGCGAGGCGCTCGGCGTCCGCAGCGGGGACCGAGATCTCGAACCCGTCCTCGCCGGTGTAGCCGGAGCGCGACACGAAGCAAGCGAGACCGGCAACCTCATGCGGGCCCGAATCCATGAACTTCATGGACGGCGCCGCTGCACACAATTTCGCCAGTGCCGACTCCGCCTTCGGGCCCTGCAGCGCGATCAGCGCGCGGTCGGCGAGCGAATCGATGATGCAGTCCTCGGAGAGATTCGCGCGCAGATGCGCCTCGTCCGCGTCCTTGCAGGCGGCGTTGACGACCAGGAACAGGTGATCGCCGAAATTGGCGACCATGAGATCGTCGAGAATGCCGCCTTCGTCATTGGTGAACTGGGCGTAGCGCTGCCGTCCCGCCGCGATCGCCACGATGTCCTGCGGCACCAGCCGTTCCAGCGCGCGGGCGGCGTCCTCGACCTTGCCCGACTTCGGCCGGAGCGCGATCTGGCCCATATGGGAGACGTCGAACAGGCCGGCTTTGGTGCGGGTATGGAGGTGCTCCTTGAGCACGCCGGCCGGGTATTGCACGGGCATGTCATAGCCCGCGAACGGCACCATCTTGCCGCCCAGGGAGACATGAAGCCCATGAAGGGGCGTACGTTTCAGGGAGTCTTGGTCGTCGCGTGCAAGCATCTCAGGGGCCCTCGGCGGTTCCCCGGGGACGATTCCCCGAGACAAACCAGTCGAAGCCCCATCTGTCGCTGTGCCTGAGAGTATTATCCCGTCGGCGGACGCTGGTCCGGGTCTACACCCGTCAGCGCCTCTTTCCAGATGCTGTCAAAGCCACGCGGTCCTTTTGCCTGAGAGTTTCCGGGGCGGTTGCTCCTTCGGCGCCGGCTGCCTAAAGCCGGTCTCTCCCGACGTGGCCGTACGATACAGATGGGTACAGACCACAGGGCGGCCAAGCCTGTCAACGCGTCCGCTTGCCCTATCAACGGGATTGCATGGGGCATTGAGCGGCTGCGGCAACCCTCTGATCTCTCTGCACAGTTTCTGGACAGGAAAGCTGGCCTTGTCTAAAAGCGCATTGGCCCGCAGATATCAGCCTGAATCACCGGTTTGGATGCGTAAAGCGGGTCCAAGCACACCCGATTGGATGAACATGAGCGGCGTCAACGAGATCAGGTCGACCTTTCTGAACTTCTTTGCCGAGAACGGCCACGAGATCGTGCCGTCCTCGCCATTGGTGCCGCGTAACGACCCGACCTTGATGTTCACCAATGCCGGCATGGTGCAGTTCAAGAATGTCTTCACCGGCGTCGAGAAGCGGCCCTATCAGCGCGCCACCACATCGCAGAAATGCGTGCGCGCCGGCGGCAAGCACAACGACCTCGACAATGTCGGCTATACCGCGCGCCATCTCACCTTCTTCGAGATGCTCGGTAATTTCTCGTTCGGCGATTACTTCAAGGAGCGCGCGATCGAGCTCGCCTGGAAGCTGATCACCAAGGAGTTCGGGCTCAAGAAGGACAAGCTGCTCGTCACGGTCTATCACACCGACGACGAGGCCCATGGGCTCTGGAAGAAGATCGCCGGCTTCTCCGACGACCGCATCATCCGCATCCCGACCTCCGACAATTTCTGGGCGATGGGCGATACCGGGCCGTGCGGCCCGTGCTCGGAGATCTTCATCGACCGCGGCGAGCACATCTGGGGCGGCCCTCCGGGCTCGCCGGAGGAGGACGGCGACCGCTTCCTCGAATTCTGGAATCTCGTGTTCATGCAATACGAGCAGGTGACGAAGGAGGAGCGCGTGGATCTGCCGCGTCCCTCGATCGACACCGGCATGGGCCTCGAGCGCATGGCCTGCATCATGCAGGGCGTCGAGAGCGTGTTCGAGACCGATCTGTTCCGGCATCTGATCGACGCGACCGCGTCCGCGCTCGGCAGCGGGCCGAACGAGCAGACCGTCGCCTCGTTCCGCGTCATCGCCGACCATTTGCGCTCCTCGGCCTTCCTGGTTGCGGACGGCGTGCTGCCCTCGAACGAGGGCCGCGGCTATGTGCTGCGCCGGATCATGCGCCGCGCGATGCGCCATGCGCAGCTGCTGGGCGCGAAGGAGCCGCTGATGCATCGGCTGGTCTGGGCGCTGGTGCGCGAGATGGGCCAGGCCTATCCCGATCTGATGCGCGCCGAGAACCTGATCGAGGAAACCCTGCGTTTGGAAGAGACCCGCTTCCGCAAGACTCTTTCGCGCGGCCTGGCGATCCTCGACGAGAAGTCTGCCGGCCTGAAGAAGGGCGACATGTTCGACGGCGACGTTGCCTTCACGCTGTACGACACCTACGGCTTCCCGCTGGATCTCACGCAGGACGCGCTGAAGTCGCGCGGCATCGGCGTCGACCAGGCGTCCTTCACCGACGCGATGGAGCGGCAGAAGGCCAAGGCGCGCGAATCCTGGAAGGGGTCTGGCGAGGCGGCCTCCGAGGCGATCTGGTTCCCGCTGCGCGAGAAGCTGGGTGCAACCGAATTCCTCGGCTACGAGACCGAGAGCGCCGAAGGCGTGGTGTCTGCGCTGGTGAAGGATGGTGCTGAGGTCGGCAGTCTCAAGGCCGGCGAGACGGGCGCGATCGTGCTGAACCAGACGCCGTTCTACGCGGAGTCCGGCGGCCAGGTCGGCGACACCGGCGTGCTCACGGGCGAGGGCGGCATCAAGTTCCGCGTCACCGACACCCAGAAGAAGCTCGGCGATTTCTTCGTTCACGTCGGCACGGTCGAGAGCGGCGAGCTCAAGCTCGGCACCGCGCTGCAGCTCGAGGTCGATCACTCCAGGCGTTCTTCGATCCGCGCGCATCACTCGGCGACGCATCTCATTCACGAGGCGCTGCGCCAGGTGCTCGGCGATCACATCGCCCAGCGCGGCTCGATGGTCGCGCCGGACCGCCTGCGCTTCGACTTCGTGCATCCGAAGCCGATCACGGCGGAAGAGCTTGCCCGCGTCGAGGACATCGCCAACGACGTGGTGCTGGAGAACGACGAGGTCACCACGCGCGTCATGGGCGTGGACGAGGCCCGCGAAGCCGGCGCCCGCGCACTGTTCGGCGAGAAATACGGCGACGAGGTCCGCGTCGTCTCGATGGGCCGGACCGCGCGCGAGCGCGGCGCCAATGCGCTCGGCTGGTCGGTCGAGCTCTGCGGCGGCACGCACGTCAAGCGCACCGGCGACATCGGCCTGATCACGCTCACGGGCGAGAGCGCGGTCGCCTCCGGCGTGCGTCGCATCGAGGCCTTGACCGGCAACTACGCGCGAAAACACGCCAACGACACCATGGCGCTGGCGAAGACCGCGGCGAACGAGCTGCGCACCTCTCTCGACGACGTTCCGGCGCGCATCGCCGCGCTGATGGACGAGCGTAAGAAGCTCGAGCGCGAATTGTCCGACGCCCGCAAGAAGCTGGCGATGGGTGGCGGCGCGTCCGCCGGCGGCAACGGCGCGGCGAGCGGCGTGCGCGAGGTCGGCGACGTCAAGCTGATGGCGCGTGCGGTCGAGGGCATCGAGATGAAGGATCTCAAGAGCCTTGCGGACGAGGCCAAGAAGCAGATCGGCTCCGGTGTGGTCGCCATCGTCGGCGTCACCGAGGACGGCAAGGCCGGCGTCGTGGTCGGCGTCACCGCCGATCTCACCGCGCGCTTCAACGCCGTCAATCTGGTGAAGATCGCCTCCGAGGCGCTCGGCGGCAAGGGCGGCGGCGGCCGGCCCGACATGGCGCAGGCCGGCGGCCCCGACGGCGCCAAGGCGACCGAGGCGCTGGCGGCGATCGAAAAAGCGATGGCAGGCGCTTGAAGACCATGCGCCCCGTTCCGCGAGGGCGTGGGCTTCGGGATCCCGATCTTCGGGATCGCCTCTACGAATTGCTGGAGCACGACCCGCTGGCCTATTCGGCCGGATCGCGCTTCATCAAGTTCATCATCGGCATCATCGTGCTCAACGTCGTCACGATGATCCTCACCTCGGTGCCGGAGCTCGACGCGCAATTCGGGGCGATGTTCGAGGCCGTCACTATCCTCTCCCTGATCGTGTTCGCGCTGGAATATCTGGCGCGGCTGTGGACCGTGGCGGGCCACACCCAGCGCAAGGGCTCGGCGCTGTCCGACCGGCTCGGCTACGTCTTCTCGACGCTCGGCATCATCGACCTCATGGCGTTCATGCCCGCGTCCATCGTGCTCGCGAGCGGCCGGCATGCGACGCTGGCCGCACTCGGCGTGCTGCCGTTCTTCAAGCTGATCCGCTATTCGCCGGCGATGCGCTCGCTGCTCGCCGCCGTGCATGCCGAGCGGCGGGCGCTGATCGGCTGCATCGTCATCCTGATCGGCGCCGTCCTGACCTTCGCCTCGCTGCTCTACGCCATCGAGCGCGACGTGCAGCCGGACAAGCTCGGCACCATCCCGCAGGCGATGTGGTGGGCGATCGTGACGCTCGGCACCGTCGGCTATGGCGACGTGGTGCCGGTGACGCCGCTCGGCAAGCTCGTGTCGACCTTCGCCATCATTGCCGGCTTCGCGATGATCGCACTGCCGGTCGCGATCATCTCCACCGCCTTCGCCGAGGAGGTGAAGCGGCGCGATTTCGTCGTCACATGGGGCATGCTGGCGCGGGTGCCGCTGTTCTCGCATCTGTCGGCCGCGGAGATCGCCGACATCATGCGGCTGCTCAGGGCCCGCACCGTCGAGCAGGGCGAGATCCTGGTGCGGCGGGGGGACGCGGCCTCGTCGATGTACTTCATCACCGCCGGCGAGGTCGAGATCGCGCTGCCGAGCCAGCATGTGCGGCTCACCGACGGCACCTTCTTCGGCGAGATCGCGCTGCTGCACAAAACAAAACGCAGCGGCACGGTGACGGCGACGCGCAAGACGCGTCTGCTCGTGCTCGACGCGCAGGATTTTCACGCCCTGATCGCGCGCATGCCGACGCTGGCCGATCACGTCCACACCACCGCCAAGGCCCGGCTCGCCGACACCGGCGATCTCGCGCTGGCGGAATTGGCGCAGGCCGAGCAGGACGAGGGCCCGGCTGCGTAGCGCTCAGCTCCGGTCGAGAAACGGCGCCACGACCTCGCGCGTCTCCTTGCTGGGCACCACCGGCACGATCTCGAACGTCATGCCGTTGCCCTGGCAGTTCAGCACCCATTCCTGCAGCAGGCGGGCGTCGTCGCATTCCATCAGCTGGAAGCAGCGGTCGAAATTCGGCTCGATCCAGCTGCCGAGATATTTCAGGCCGTCCGGGAATTTGACGCCTTCATCGCGTACGCGGCGATAGACCGGAATGGGGTCCCGGTCCTTGAAGCGCTCGATCACCATGAAGAGCATCGGTCAGCCCTTCTTCAGAAAGACGTAATCGGCGGAGTAGGGCGAGCTTCTGAACTCGCCGGCCTTGTCGCACGCGCCGTCCAGCTTGCCGCCCTGGGTGTTGATGCGCTGGACTGTGTCGACCGGCGTCAGCGTGCCGCTGCCGCGGTGGGCGGTCACGTCCAGCTTCAGCCAGGGGATATCGGCCACTGTCGTGCCCGGCGCATTGCCGGCGGCCTTGGCGGTCACGGCGCTGCCATCAGCGAGCTCCCAGTTCGGGCCGGCATAGTGCCGGCCGATCGTCTTGCCGTCGGAGAGCAGCGTCGCGATCGGCTCGCGGAAGGCCCAGGCGAGCTTGCCGTCCGCGCCCGCCTTGCACTCATAGACCTGTGCGCCTTCGGCGTGGAGGCTCACCACGGCGCTCTCGCCGGGTGCGGCGATGGCGGCGGGGAGCGGCTCGGCAGCCAAGGCCGGCCCGGTCAGGGCCGCGAGCAGCAGTGTGGGGGCAGCAAGCTTGATGAACATGGTCGCATCTCCGGGCAAGGTCTCAAAAAGAAACGGGCCGCGCTTTGGCGCGGCCCGTGATGATGTCTGGCCCAGTCGGGCGAAATTGCGGACGGCTCAGGCCGCCAGCTCCTTGATCAGGTTTTCGGCGACCTTGTCCAGGAAGCCGGTGGTCGAGAGCCAGCGCTGGTCGGCGCCGACCAGCAGCGCGAGGTCCTTGGTCATGTAGCCGGCCTCGACAGTGTCGACGCAGACCTTCTCCAGCGTGTTGGCGAACTTGGCGAGCTCGGCATTGTTGTCGAGCTTGGCGCGGTGGGCGAGGCCACGGGTCCAGGCGAAGATCGACGCGATCGAGTTGGTCGAGGTCTCCTTGCCCTTCTGGTGCTCGCGGTAGTGGCGGGTCACCGTGCCGTGGGCGGCTTCGGCCTCGACGGTCTTGCCGTCGGGGGTGAGCAGCACCGAGGTCATCAGGCCGAGCGAGCCGTAGCCCTGCGCGACCGTGTCGGACTGCACGTCGCCGTCGTAGTTCTTGCAGGCCCAGACGTAGCCGCCGGACCATTTCAGCGCCGAGGCCACCATGTCGTCGATCAGGCGGTGCTCGTAGGTCAGGCCCTTGGCTTCGAATTCCTTCTTGAACTCGCGGTCGTAGATGTCCTGGAAGATGTCCTTGAAGCGGCCGTCATAGACCTTCAGAATCGTGTTCTTGGTCGAGAGATAGACCGGGTAGTTGCGCAGCAGGCCGTAGTTCAGCGAGGCGCGGGCGAAGTCGATGATGCTGTCGTCGAGATTGTACATCTCCATGGCGACGCCGGCGCCGGGGGCCTTGAACACTTCCTTCTCGATCACGGTGCCGTCCTCGCCGACGAACTTCATCGACAGGGTGCCCTTGCCCGGGAACTTGAAATCGGTGGCGCGGTACTGGTCGCCATAGGCGTGGCGGCCGATGATGATCGGCTTGGTCCAGCCGGGAACCAGACGCGGCACGTTCTTGCAGATAATCGGCTCGCGGAAGATCACGCCGCCGAGGATGTTGCGGATGGTGCCGTTCGGCGACTTCCACATCTGCTTGAGGTTGAACTCCTTCACCCGGGCCTCGTCCGGGGTGATGGTGGCGCACTTGACGCCGACGCCGACCTTCTTGATGGCCTCGGCCGCGTCGATCGTGACCTGATCGTTGGTGTGGTCGCGGTACTCCATGCCCAGGTCGAAATACATCAGCTCGACATCCAGGAACGGGGTGATCAGCTTGTCCTTGATGTACTGCCAGATGATCCGGGTCATCTCGTCGCCATCGAGTTCGACGACGGGATTGGATACCTTGATTTTTGCCATGATCGGGGAAGCCTCTTGGAACGGCGCCTTTGGCGCCCACGGGAATATCCGCCGCCTCTTAGCACCCAGACGCGGCGGGCGAAAGCCAAGGGATTATGCACTTTTAGCTCATCCAGCTTCCCCAGACGGGGGGCGGGCGGCGACCCTGCCCGCGGGGGCGGATCCGAGGATTCAGGAGAGATTCAAAAGTCGAATCCAACCCGTTATTTCCCTTGAGAATTTTGTCAGGACAGGCAAACGACAGGCGGACAAGGCCGGGCGGGCGGCGCCCGGCTTGAATCGATTCCTGAGAGGGCCTTGCCAAGGCCTTGCGAGACAGTGTGAAAGCGAAGCGAGATGTCGGGGACTGACAAGAGCAAGGCGGGCCTTTCCCTCGACGGTCCCATCGTGATCCTGGTCGAGCCGCAGCTGGGCGAAAACATCGGCATGGCCGCGCGCGCCATGGGCAATTTCGCGCTGGGCGCCCTGCGCATCGTCAACCCCCGGGACGGCTGGCCCAACATCGCCGCCCAGCGCGCCGCCGCCGGCGCCGACCACATTCTGGAAAAGGTCGAATTGTTCGGCACGGTGGAGGAGGCGGTCGCCGACCTCGACCTCTTGTTCGCCACCACCGCACGCCCCCACGACCAGGCCAAGCCCGTGGTCGGGCCGGAAGCGGCGGCCTCCGAGATCGCGGGACACATCGCCACAGGGGGCCGGGCCGGCATCCTGTTCGGCCGCGAGCGCTGGGGGCTGACCAACGAGGAGGTCGGCCTCTCCAACCGCATCATCACCTTCCCGGTCAATCCGGGCTTTGCCTCGCTCAACCTCGCCCAGGCCGTGCTGCTGGTCGGCTATGAATGGTTCAAGCGCGCCACGTCGGGCGAGTTGCCGCACGCCATGCCAGAGCGCTCCGAGCGCGCCTCGCAGCACCAGATGCAGGCCTTCTTCGACAACCTCGTCCGCGAGCTCGACAAGGTCGAGTTTCTGCGCCCCGCCGAGAAGCGCGACACCATGCTGGTCAACCTGCGCAACATCTTCACCCGGATGGAGCCGACCAAGCAGGACATGCACACCCTGCACGGGGTGATCATGGCGATCGCGGAAGGCCGCAAGGGCCCGGCCAAGGGCGGCGTGCTCGACGGCGAGCAGGCCACGCGCCTGCGCGCGCTGCTGGCCGAGCACGGCCAGGGCAGCGGCGTTCCCGACAGCGGCTCGACCGTGCGCGGCCTCGCCCGCCTGCTCCGCCGCAACCCGACCGACGCCGAGCGCCTGCTCTGGCAGGCCCTGACCCGCGACCGCCGCTTTGCAGGTGGGTTCAAGCGCCAGACCCCGGTGGGGCGGCATATTCCCGACTTCGTCTCCTTCCCGCACCGGATCGCGATCGAGCTGGTGAACGCCGGCGAGGGTGAGACGATCGCGGCCGACCGCGCGGGGCGGCGGAGCTGGCTCGAAGCGCGGGATTATCGGGTGCTGGAGATTCGTGCGGCGGATGTGGAGCGCGATCTGGAGGCGGAGCTGGTGCGGCTCGCGGGGATGATGGAGCAGGGCGCGTAGGCCGGGGAAGGTCTCGTAGGGTGGGCAAAGCGAAGCGTGTCCACCATCTTTCCTGAAATCAAGAGATCGTGGGCACGGCGCTTACGCGCCTTTGCCCACCCTACGGCACCTTCTCCTGGCCCGCAGCGATCACGTCAACGCTGAAACACAACCTTGCCGCCCACCAGCGTCATGTCCGCCTTGATGTCCTTGATCTGCTCCTCCGGCACGGCGGTGTAATCCGCGGAGAGCACCACCATGTCCGCAAGCTTTCCGGGCTCGATGGTACCTTTGCGCGTCTCTTCGAACGTGTAGCGCGAGGCCGCGCTGGTGTAGAGGCGCAGGGCCTGCTCGCGGGTGATGGCTTCCGCCGCGCCGTAGACGTTTCCGTTGGGGGCCTTCCGGGTCACCATGACGTACATATTGAGAAACGGGTTGATCGGGTTGACCGGAAAATCCGTCCCGGCGCCCAGACTGTTGAGCCCCATTTTTTCGATCAACGTCCTGGTCGGCACGGCGCGGTCAGCGGTCGCCTTTCCGAGAAATCGTTCGACGGTCGCTGCCTTGTCCCACATGAAAGCGTTCTGGAAATCGACACGGGCTCCCAGCTTTTGCGCACGCTCCATCTGCTCTGGCCGGATCAGGCTGGCGTGAATGAGGACGAAGCGGCGGTCGCGGATCGATTTCTCCTTGTCCGCCGCCTCGAACGCATCGAGCACCTGGTCGATGCCGAGGTCACCCACCACGTGAACGCCGACCCGCCAGTCATATCGGTTGCAGATGGAGACGAGTTGCTTGAGCCGCTCGGGCGTCTGCTGGGCAACGCCATGGTAGTCGTCATGTGAGTCGGGATACACCTCGCGCATGAGCGCCGTCTTCAGCGTCATGCCGCCGTCGTAGAAGATCTTGATGCCGGCGAACTTCAGCCAATCGTCGCCAAAACCCGACGAGGCCCCGTTGCCCGACATGATGGCTTCCCATGCGCTCAGATCGGCTGGCGGCTCCGGTCGAAACATCACGCCGGTGCGCAACGTGGCTTTCCCGGCGGCGGCGAGCTTCTGCAGCGTACGGATGTCGCGCGCCTCCGTCGCGCCTTCGACCACGCTCGTGATGCCGAAGCTGTTCAGCACGCCTTCGGCAATGGTGAATTGCCGCATCTCGTCGTCTTCCGTCCAGGGCGGGACGGCCTTCTCGACCCGATCGATCGCCGTCTCCACGAGCACGCCCGTCAGTTCACCGGCCGCGTCGCGCTCGAATTTTCCACCGCTCGGGTCCTCGGTCGTCTTGTCGATCCCGACCCTCTGCAGGGCCATCGTATTCGCCATCGAGAAATGCCCGACGGTACGAAGATAGACCGGATTGTTGGGAGCAGCGCTGTCGATCTCCTGCCGCGTCAGATAACGCTTCTCCGCCAATTGCGACGGCGGATGCCAGGCGCCACCGACGATCCACTCGCCCGGCTTCTTCTTCGCCGCGAATGCTTTGATGGCGTCGAGCGCTTCCGCGACCGTCTTGGCGCGGCCCATGATGACGACATAGTCGCCAAGACCGGCGGCCTTGAAGTGAGCGTGTGTGTCGATCAATCCAGGAATGACGGTCTTGCCAGCCACATCGACCACGCGGGTCCGGGCGCCGGCAAGCGCCTTGATCGAAGCACTGGTTCCGGTTGCGAGGATCTTTCCGTCTGCAACGGCCACTGCCTCTGCCGTCGTCGATCGCTCATCCAGCGTCAGAACCTTGCCATTGACGAGGACCAGGTCAGGTGCGCTGAGCTCGGGTTGCTGCGCCGCGACACCCGCGATCCACATGCTCGTGGCAACGATCGCAGATGCCGTTAAATTGCGAACCATGACGTCCCCCTTTGAATCTTGTTTTTGCTGGACGAAGATTTTCAAGGGTATCTTCGATCGAACGTCGGTTCAACGTTTCCGGAGGCTCGGCAGCGTCCACATGCTGGGCAAGTGGATCACGCTCTGTGTCAGTCTCGTAGGATGGGCAAAGCTTCCGCCGTAGCTCGGAGAGCGAAGGCGGAAGCGTGCCCACGGTTCGTTCAACAAAGCCGAGAGAGATCGTGGGCACGGCGCTGCGCGCCTTTGCCCACCCTACGAGACCGTCATCCCGAGTTGCACCTCGCGCTCCACCGCGATCCACGTCGTCTTTGCAACCGCCAGCAATCTTCCCGTTTCATCATGCAGCGCGGCGTCGGCGGTGCGCTTGCGGCCGTCGCGGCCGGTGGCCCAGGCTGTGATGATGCAGGACGCCCCGGGGCGGGGGCGGGACTCGATGCGGGCCGACATGCGGCCGAGCAGCAGCGGGGTCTTCTCGAAGCTGCCGCTCTCTTGATCGTAATTGCAGGCAAAGCCGGTGGGGCAATCGAGCGCGGACCAGAGAAATTCGGGCGCGACGAGGCCGTCCGCGGCGGCGAGATTCGGATCGGGGGCCCAGCTCGCCGCGAGAACGGGAGGCTGTGCCTGACGACGGAGCGGCCCGGCGAAGATGCGCAGGCCGTCGCCCTTGGCCCGTGCAGGACCGCAAACGAAACAGTGTGGCAGCGGATGCTCGTGCGGCTTGAACAGTGCGCGCAGTTCGGCTGCGCGCGCTTCCGGCAAGGTCGCTGTCTCGATCTGCGCAAGCTCGACGCTCACGGCGCGGCCGGCGGCGACGGCCTTGCCGTCGTCGCGAAGCTCCCATGTGCCGTCATCCGTCGCAACCGCATCGAGCCGCGTGTCCAAGGGAGGCGGCGCGCGCAGCGTCACTTCCGCAGCGCCGGGAATGTGCTGGGCGAGCCGGCCGCAGACATAGCCGCCATTGCCCGAGTTCGGAGGACCGCAATAGCGCTGGTCGATGATGATCTCTGTCAACGTCTCGCTTCCTCTGCTGCCGTCATCCATCCATTCTATCGGATCTTGAGCACAATTCTTCCCTGCACCGTGCGGTTGGCCACGGCGCGCATGGCCTCCGCGGCCTCCTCCAAAGGGAGGATGCGGTCGATATGCGGGCGAATTTGTCCTTCGGCCAGCATCCGCATCAGCGTGTCGTTCATGCGCGCGGCCTCCGCGGAGAATTTCTCCGCCCAGGCGCCGGCGAACACACCGATGACGGAATAGTTCTTCAGCAGCGGCAGGTTCATCGGGATCTGCGGGATCTCGCCGCCGGTGAAGCCGATCGGCATCAGCCGTCCGTCCCAGGCCATCAGCCGGGCCATCTGCTCGAAGATTGCCCCGCCGACATTGTCGAAGCCGACATCGATGCCGTCGCCGCCCGTGATCGTCTTGATCCGGTGGCGCAGATCCTCGCGGCGATAATTGATGATTTCGCTCGCCCCGTAATCGCGCACCAGGGCCGCCTTGTCGTCGGAGCCGATGCCGGCGACGACACGCAGCCCGAGATGGCGACCGAGATCGACGGCGGCGAGGCCGACTCCGCCGGCGGCGCCGGTGATGAAGACGGTTTCGCCTCGCTCGGCCCGCGCCCGGTCGACCAGCGCATAATAGGCGGTGCCGTAATTGTGCAGTACCGTGGCCCCGGCTTCGAACGCAACGCCATCCGGCAGGCGCACGCTCTTCGACTCCTTGGCTGTCATCCGTTCGGCGTAGCCGCCGATCCAGCTGCTGCAGGCGACGCGATCGCCGGGCGCAAATCTTGTCACCTTGTCGCCGACCGCGACGACCACACCGGATGCTTCCGTGCCGGGCACGAAGGGCGTCGGCGGCCGCATCTGGTAGAGACCGGAAACGAGCAACTGGTCCATGAAGCTCACCGACGCCGCATGGACGTCGACGAGAATCTCGTCGGCGGCGGGGCGGGGCTCGGCGATCTCACCGAGCCGCAAATCGCCGGGCCCGGTAAACGTGTGGCACAGAACGGCTTTCATCGGGGCTCTCCAGCGTTTCTCAGCGGCGTCGCATATCCTGCGACGAGCTTGACGAAATCGGCCTGCCGCGCGGCGCCGGTCTTTTCGAACAGTCGGCGCAGATGCGTCTTGATCGTCGAACCGGCGACGCCGAACGCCGCGGCAACGTCGCGAACGTTGCCGAGCTCGACGATCGCGAGGAGGACGCGCAATTCGGTCGGCGTCAGCCGGAAGACCTGGCCGATGACGTCCGAGCATGGCGGCATCGTCAGTGCCACCTTGCGGACGAACAGGGCTGCCGAGGCGCGGCAGGCCTCATCCGCAAACAGGCGCGTTGCCGATGCCAGCGGCAGAGCATGCGCAACATAACGCTGGCCGTCGGTACCGATCATCGGCACCGCCGTCTCGCTGGCCAGACGGGGCGCGGCGAACAGCCGTTGCAAGGTCTGGTTGGTCGCGCCGTCGCAGGCCACGAGGTAGCCGCGAATGTCGCGCAGGATGTCGCGCGCACCGAGAATGGCGCGCCCGGCGGCATTGGCGTGAACGAGGCGCGCATCCGCGGCAACGAGGTACAGGCCGGTGTCGAGCCCATCGAGCGTATCGGCGAAGGTGGCGGCATCCACCGCCATTGCGGGAAGGGGGAACATTGCGTTCATCGCGGCGCTCCGACAGGCCGCCGATTCTCGTTGCGGCGGCGCGCAAACAGACCGGGCACCAGCATCGGAACGCGCCGGCGATATTCCTGATAGGTTGCGCCGAACACGGCGATCAGGTCCCGCTCTTCGAACTGCAATGCGACCAGGATGTAGGCCGTGTTGGCGAGCGCGAACAGCAGGTGGCCTTGCGTCATCACGGGCGTGGCCCAGAATGCGAGCAGAAAGCCGAGCATGATCGGGTGTCGCACGATCTTGTAGAGCAGCGGCGTCCGGAACGACTGGTCGGGCATCGCGGCGCCGCGCAGCGCGAGAACAGCCTGGCGCAAGCCGAACAGATCGAAATGATCGATCATGTGGGTCGATGCGAACGCGATCAGCCAGCCGAGCCAATGCATCGAAGTCAGCACCCAGGCCGCAATTCCACTCGCCTGCCAGACCGGCGCGGGCATCGGCCGCCACTGCCAGAACAGCAGGAGGAGGATCAGGCTGGAGAGCAGAACATAGGTGGCGCGCTCGCTGGCCGCGGGAATCAATTGAACCAGCCATCGCTTGAAGGCCGGGCGTGCCATCACGGTGTGCTGGATGGCGAACAGGCTCATCAGCAGCAGGTTGACGGCGACGGCCTCGCCCAGATTCGAGGCGGGGCCGACGTCGATGGACTTCGGCACGACATAATTGCCGACGAAACCAAGCGCGTAGAGGAATGAAACCGTGAAGATGGCATAGCTCACGATTGCGTAGAGCAGGATTGCGAGGCGTGCGAACATGGGTTTTCCTATTGTGCCGATGGCGACGGTGCCGCATGCAGAGCCTGGACGCCCGCAGGCGGGCAGGCTCGATCTGGCCCGACCGTACCCACCGGACCGTCCCCCGTGCGTCCCCCGGGTGACGCAGGCCGGAAGAAGAGGATTTCCATGACGGCTTTCTCGTTGGGGACGTTCGGGTTCCCCGAGGTCCACGCCGATGGCCGCCCGATCAAGCTGGCCTTGCGCAAGGGGCTTGCGCTGCTGGTTTATCTCGGGGAGGCCAAGGGCCTCGTCGCGCGCGAAATGATGGCCACGCTGCTATGGCCGGAGACGCCGCGGGAGACGGGCCTTGCGCGCCTGCGGCGGCTGCTTCATCGCGTCGAGCTCACGCTCGGCCAGTCGGTATTCGAGACCGACCGCACCAGTCTGCGATGGTCGCCGGACGTCGAGATGAAGCTCGACTCGCACCTGTTCGAGGAGGCCTGCGATCGCGGCGCATTCGAACAGGCCTGCCGGATTTATCGCGGCGATTTCCTGGCGGGATTCGCACCGGAGGACTGCCCCGAATTCGACGACTGGGCCTTCTTCCGCCGCGAGGCGCTGCGGGGACGGCTGGTGCATGCGCTCGAGCGCCTCGTGCAGGACAAGAACGCCGCCGGCGACCATTCCGCCGCGACAGCGCATGCGCAGCGTCTGGTCGAGCTCGATCCGCTCAGCGAGGTCTATGGCCGGCACCTGATCCGCAGCCTGCTGCTGTCCGGCGACCGCAGCGCGGCGGAGCGTCATCACGCGGCCCTGACGCAGCGGCTCCGGGACGAGCTCGGCGTCGCGCCGGAAGCCGAGACCGAAGCCCTGATGAGCCCAGCTGCGGCACCGCATGCCACTCCGACCACACGTTACGTGAAGGGCGGCGGCGTCCATCTGGCCTATCAGACTTACGGCAGCGGTCCGCTCGATATTCTGGTGATGCCCGGCTTCGTGTCGCATGTGGAGCGCGCCTGGGAACATCCGGCGAGCCGGACGTTCCTGGCGTCACTGATGAAGCTCGGGCGGTTGATCGTGTTCGATCGTCGCGGCATCGGGCTGTCCGACCGTGTCGGCGCGGCTCCCGGCATCGACGTCACCGCGGAGGATATCGGCACCGTGCTGCGCGCGGCGGGCTCGCGCCGCGTCGTGCTGTTCGGTGCCTCCGAATGCGGTCCGGCCTGCGTCAAATTCGCGGTCGACGAACCGCGCCGCGTGGCCGGGCTGATCCTGTTCGGTGCGCTGGCCAAGGGGTGTTGGTCGGAGGACTATCCGCACGCGCTGCGCGCCAGCCAGTATGACGCCTGGAGCAGGCAGCTCGTGGCGCAATGGGGCGGGCCGGTCGGGATCGAGGCTTTCGCGCCGAGCCTTGCCAATGATCCGCAGGCGCGTGCCTGGTGGGCCGGCTTGTTGCGGGCCGCGTCCAGTCCCGGCGGCATCTCGGCCGTGCTGGAGGCGTTTCGCGACGCCGACGTGCGGCATCTTCTGCCCGAGATCTCCGTGCCGACGCTGGTGCTGCACCGGCGCGGCGACAAGGCCGTGCGGATTGCGGCGGGCCGGGATATCGCGAGCCGGATCAAAGGTGCGGAGTTCGTCGAGCTGGATGGCAGTGATCACTGGTTCTTTGCGGGGGATCAGCAGCCGGTGCTGGAGGCGATGAGCGGATTTATGAAACGGATCTCGTAGGGTGGGCAAAGCGAAGCGTGCCCACCATCTGCTCGAAAAGGGCGATAGACTGCGTGGGCACGGCGCTTTGCGCCTTTGCCCACACTACGAGGCCTACGAGGCCTCGTAGCCCGGATGGAGCGGAGCGCAATCCGGGACGGTGTTCTCCGCATTCCGCTCCGCTTCATGCGGGCTACGAAGCCGGAGCACTCAAACCGCCTCCAACTGCTCCGCCCCACGTTTCTTCTTCGCCCTGGACTGGCCGAGCAGGGGGCCGGCGGTGAGCGCCGCCGTGTCGGCCACGCCCGGATCGCGCGAGATCATCGCCGCGACGATCGCACCATCGATCAACAGCCCGAGCTGATGGGCGAGCACCGCGGGCTCGCTCGAGCCGAGCTCGCCGGCAAGCTTCTCGATGTGGCCGAGCACGATCTTCTTGTGCTTCATCGCGATGTTGCGGAACTGCTTGGCGTCCTTGTCATGCTCGCCGACGGCGTTGATGAAGGGACAGCCGTAGAAGCGTTCTTCCGCGAACCAGCTCTTCAGGGCCGGGAAGATGCGCGTGAGTTTCGCCTGCGCGTCGCCGCCGCCGTCTTCCATGGCGGCGATGAACCATTCGCGCCACTGCTTGCCTTCGCTCTCCAGCACCGCGTTGACGAGATTGGTCTTGGAGCCGAACAATTTGTACAGCGTGGTCTTCGCAGTGCCGGCCTCCTCGATGATCGCATCGATGCCGGTAGCATTGATGCCGTTCTTGCAGAACAGATGCGACGCGGCGCTGAGCAGGCGCCCGCGCGCGGATTCGTCGTCGCCGGCACCGGCGTGCGGTGAGTTGGAATTCTTCTTCGATGACGTCTTTGCCATGCGCGCCAACTTAATCGCAGCCACGCGGTATCATCAAGCCGCATCTGTCCCGCGCCGAAAAGATTCGCACGACAGGGCGCATCTGCACCGCCTTTGAGCAGGGCGCGACCGATCAATCTGCAGGCAGCGACGCTTAAGCGGCTCCAATGTCTCGTGTTTCGTTTTCGGCCGGCTCTGGCACGCTCCATGCAAGGAAACAGACCGTTCGGTATCCTGCCGCCTTCCGCGGCTTGCCAGGGAGAAGAAGATGACTGCCGTCGTTCAAAAGACAGTGCTGACGGGGTGCCTTGCGCCCATCGACAAGAATGGCCTCGAGCAACTGATCGCGAGCGGCAAGGCCAATCCGAAGGTCGTCAAGACCTTGAAATGCAAGACGGTCGCGGAAGGAAAATTCCGCCACGCCAACTACATCCGCAACCTGCCGCCCTACATCGTCGACGAACCGCCGGGCCTTCTGGGCGACGACACCGCGCCGAATCCGTCGGAGGCCTCGCTGGCCGCGCTCGGCTCCTGCCTTGCCGTCGGCCTGCACGCCAACGCCGTGCATCGCGGCTGGATCGTCAACAAACTCGAGCTCGAGCTCGAAGGCGACCTCAACATCACCGCGGTCTGGGGCACCGGCGACACCTCGGACAAGCCGGTCGGCTTCACCGACGTGCGCGTCAAGGTCGACATGGCGTGCGAGGGCATCGGGCAGGACGAGATCAACGCGCTGGTCGCCCATGTGAAGAAATGGTCGCCGGTCGCCAACACCTTCACCCGCCCGGTCAATCTCGAGGTCGGCATCTAGCTGATCGCAACCAGGACAAGGTGCGGGAGACGATCATGGGTTCACTGGCTTTATCGCGGGTCGACGTTTTGGATCAGGCCGCACCGTCCATTGCAGGCGAGGTGGCGCGAATTGCGCGGGAGCAGCTCGCGCCGCTTGCCGCCGGTATCGATGACGGCACGGTCTATCCGGCCGAGGTGCTGCGCAAGTTCGGTGCGGTGGGTGCCTGGGGCAGCCACGTGCCCCACGAAGGTCCGGCGGACTTGCGCTGCGCCATCCAGGCGATGGCTGCTATCGGCGAGGTCTGCGGTGCCACGGCCTTCATGGCCTGGTGCCAGAACACGCTGGTCTGGTACGCCGCCAACTCGACCAATCTGAAGCTCGCAAAACGTTTCGGCGATGCCTTCTCGACCGGCCGCGTGCTCGGCGGCACCGGGCTCTCGAACCCGATGAAGAGCTTCTTCGGCATCGAGAAGCTGAAACTTAAAGGCAGGAAGGTCGAGGGCGGCTATCTCGTGCGGGGCGCGCTGCCCTGGGTCTCCAATCTCGGCCCCGGACACTATTTCGGCACGATCTTCGAGCGCGAGGACGAGCCGGGGCAGGTGATGTTCCTGGCCGACTGCTCCGATCCCGCGATCACGCTGACGCCGTGCAAGCCGTTCATGGCGATGGACGGCACCGGCACCTATGGCGTCCAGTTCCGCGACGTCTTCGTGCCGGACGACCTGATCCTCGCCGACCCCGCCGGCCCCTTCGTCAAGAAGATCCGCGCCGGCTTCATCCTGCTGCAGGCCGGCATGGCGCTCGGCCTCATCAAAGACTGCATCAACATCATGGACGAGGTCGACAATCCCCTCGGACACATCAACCGCTACCTGCCGCAGCAGCCGGTGCATTTCCGCGATCTCGCCGCCGAGCTCGAAGCAGAGACCATGGCGCTGGCGCGCGACCCCTACAACGAGGAGGAAACTTACTGGCGCAAGGTGATCGCGCTCAGGCTTCGCGCCGGCGAAGCCAGCGTCGCGGCGGCGCATGCGGCGATGCTGCATTGTGGCGCGCGCGGCTACCTCAAGAGCCATCGCGCGCAGCGGCGTTTGCGCGAGGCCTATTTCGTCGCGATCGTCACGCCGGCCACCAAGCAACTGCGCAAGATGCTCGCCGAATCCTGAGCTTCACGAGTCCACCCCAGAAGACCACTTAACCTCAACGGAGAGGCTGCCAATGACGGACGTTCTGATTTCTGCCAGCGAACTTGCCGATCTCTTGAAGCTCGAGCCCTGTGTCGTGATCGACACCCGCAATCCCGACGCCTACGCCGCCGGGCACCTGCCCAACGCCGTGAACGTGCACGAGATCTTCACGTTCCTCGCGACCTCGACGCCGGAAGGCATCAGCGAGCTGAAGACCAAATTCGCCGACGCCTTCGGCGCTGCCGGCCTTTCCGGCAAGGAGACGGCCGTGATCTACGAGCAGTCGATGAATTCCGGCTTCGGCCAGTCCTGCCGCGGCTACTATCTCCTCACCATGCTCGGCTATCCCAAGGTGAGGGTGCTGCATGGCGGCTTCGATGCGTGGGCGGGTGCGGGCCTTCCGGTGACGAAGGATGTGCCGACGCCGGCGAAAGCCTCGTTCACGATCGTTCCGGAAGCCGGCGAGATCCTGATCGACGCGAAAACCATGCTCGCCGCGGTCGGCAAGCCCGGCATCGCCATCCTCGACGTGCGCGACGTCGACGAATGGATCGGCGACAGTTCGTCTCCGTACGGCAAGGATTTCTGCCCGCGCAAGGGCCGCATCCCCGGGGCGGTGTGGCTGGAATGGTACCGCATGATGAAGCCGACCGCGGAAGGACCGCGCTTCAAGTCCAAGGACGAGATCCTGGCCGAGTGCGCCACCGTCGGCATCTCGCCGTCAACGCCGGTTTATCTCTACTGCTTCAAGGGGGCGCGCGCCTCGAACACGTTCCTGGCGCTGAAGAACGCCGGCGTGAAGGACGTGCGGATGTATTTCGGCTCCTGGAACGAATGGTCGCGCGATCCGTCGCTGCCGATCGAGCAGGGGCTGCCCGTGGCTGCCCAGGTAACAGGCAAGGCGGCATAGAACCTGCATGTTTCCAGTGGCCCGGCTGCGCAAGCCGTAGCCGGGCCACGATGGAATTTTGAGCCGACGCGGCGGACAACGGCGTCCCTTGCGCGGTGTGACAAAGGGGCGCAGCAGCATGTCCACGTTCGACGATCCGTTTGATGCCGACCGCAGTCTTCAGTCGGGTTGCGTGTGCGGCCAGCACCGTTCGGCAGGAGAGCACGAGCAGGCGGCCCTGGCCTTGCGCTGCGAGCCCGTCGAGAGCGAGGAGAAGCGCTACCAGGGCGTTGTCGCCGCCACCGTGATGCGCGCGATGTTTCCGCAGGACGTGGCGCGGCGCGCTTTCCTGAAATCGGTCGGTGCCTCCACTGCGCTGGCTGCGCTCTCGCAGTTCTTCCCGCTGCAGACCGCGACCGAAGTGTTCGCGCAGGCCGGCGCGCCCGAGAAGAAGGATCTCAAGGTCGGCTTCATCCCGATCACTTGCGCGACGCCGATCATCATGGCGGCGCCGATGGGCTTCTATGCCAGGCACGGCCTCAACGTCGAGGTGGTCAAGACCGCCGGCTGGGCCGTGATCCGCGACAAGACCATCAACAAGGAATACGACGCCGCGCACATGCTGGCGCCGATGCCGATCGCGATCTCGCTCGGCCTCGGTGCCAACGCCATTCCCTTCGCCGTGCCTGCGATCGAGAACATCAACGGGCAGGGCATCGTGCTGGCGACCAAGCACAAGGACAAGCGCGACCCGAAGGACTGGAAGGGAATGAAGTTCGCCATTCCCTTCGACTATTCCATGCACAATTACCTCTTGCGCTATTATCTCGCCGAGCACGGTCTCGACCCCGACACGGATGTGCAGCTGCGCTCGGTGCCGCCGCCGGAGATGGTCGCGAATTTGCGCGCCGACAACATCGACGGCTTCCTCGCACCCGACAACATCTGCCAGCGCGCGATCTATGACGGCGTCGGCTTCATGCATCTTCTGTCGAAGGAGATCTGGGACGGCCACCCCTGCTGCAGCTTTGCCGCCAGCCGCGAGTTCATCACGACTGCGCCCAACAGCTTTGCGGCGCTGACCCGCGCCATCGTCGACGCCACCGCTTTCGCCTCGAAGGCGGAGAACCGCAAGCAGATCGCGGAAGCGATCGCGCCCGCCAACTACATCAACGCGCCGGTCACGGTGCTGGAGCAGGTCCTGACCGGCACCTATGCCGACGGCCTCGGCGGCGTGAAGACCGATGCCAAGCGCGTCGATTTCGATCCGTTCCCCTGGCAGTCCTTTGCGGTGTGGATGCTGACGCAGATGAAGCGCTGGGGCCAGATCAAGGGCGACGTCGACTACAAGGCGGTCGCGGAGCAGGTGTATCTCGCCACCGACACCAAGAAGCTGATGACGGAGATGGGCTTGTCGCCGCCGGCGACCGCGTACAAATCGTTCGCGGTGATGGGCAAGAATTTCGATCCGGCCAAGCCGGAGGATTACGTGGCGAGCTTCAAGATCAGGAAGTCGTCGTGATGACGGGCAGCGCTCTCTCTCCATCGTCGTCCCGGCGAACGCCGGGACCCATAACCACAGGGAGATGTTTGGCGATGACCCGTCGTTCGGTACTCCCACTGACCGGCATCGATAGATCACGCGGTATGGGTCCCGGCGTTCGCCGGGACGACGGGTGGAGAGGTCTTGCCCGATGACATCCTCCCTCCGTCTCCGTGCCGGCCTCGTCTCCATCGTGCTGCTCGCCGCATTCCTCGGCATCTGGCATCTGGCCACGCGCTCGGCCGGCACTGCCGCGACGATGAGCCCGGAATACGCCAAGCTGATGGGCTTGACCGCGACGCAGGGTAAATCGGCGATGCCCGGGCCGCTCGATGTCGGCGTCAAGCTGTGGGAGCATCTGAGGCGGCCGTTCTACGACAACGGGCCGAACGACAAGGGTCTCGGCATCCAGCTCGCTTATTCCATCGCGCGGGTCGGCACCGGCTATCTGCTCGCCGTGCTGGTCGCGATCCCGCTCGGCTTTCTGATCGGCATGTCGCCGCTGCTCAGCAAGGCGCTCGATCCCTTCATCCAGGTGCTGAAGCCGATCTCGCCTCTGGCTTGGATGCCGCTGGCGCTCTACACCATCAAGGATTCCTCGATCTCGGCAATCTTCGTCATCTTCATCTGCTCGATCTGGCCGATGCTGCTCAACACCGTGTTCGGCGTGGCCAGCGTCCGCAAGGAATGGATCAACGTCGCGCGCACGCTCGAGGTCGGCACCGTCAGGCGCGCCTTCACCGTGATCCTGCCTGCGGCGGCGCCGACGATCCTGACCGGCATGCGCATCTCGATCGGCATCGCCTGGCTCGTCATCGTCGCCGCCGAGATGCTCGTCGGCGGCACCGGCATCGGCTACTTCGTCTGGAACGAGTGGAATAACCTGTCGATCACCAACGTCATCATCGCGATCCTCCTGATCGGGATCGTCGGCATGCTGCTCGACCAGATCCTGGCGCGCTTCACGCGCATGGTCACGTTTCCGGAGTAGGGCGGTGTCCGACAAATTCATCTCCATCGAAGGCATCGCGAAGCGCTACCCTGGCGCCGGGGGAGCCACCACGACCGTCTTCGAGAATCTGTGGCTGTCGATGGCGCGCGGCGAGTTCGCTTGCGTGATCGGACATTCCGGTTGCGGCAAGACCACCGTGCTCAACATCCTCGCCGGGCTCGATGCGCCGAGCGAGGGCGCCGTCATCGTCGACGGGCAGGCGATTTACGGCACCAGCCTCGACCGCGCCGTCATCTTCCAGAGCCACGCGTTGTTGCCCTGGCGCACCGTGCTCGGCAATGTCGCCTATGCCGTGAGCTCGAAATGGCGGAGCTGGGACCGGGCCAAGGTCAAGGCGCACGCGCAGACGTTCATCGATCTCGTTGGTCTTTCCGGCTCCGAGCACAAGCGACCGTCGGAGCTGTCGGGCGGCATGAAGCAGCGTGTCGGCATTGCACGCGCGCTCTCGATCACGCCGAAGATGATGCTGATGGACGAGCCGTTCTCGGCGCTTGACGCATTGACGCGCGGCACGCTGCAGGACGAGGTCCGCCGCATCTGCCTCGAGACCGGGCAGACCGCCTTCATGATCACCCATGACGTCGACGAGGCGATCTATCTCGCCGACAAGATCTTCCTGATGACCAACGGGCCCGGCGCGGTGCTCGCGGAGGTGGTCGAGAACCCGCTGCCGAGGGATCGCGGCCGCACCGATCTGCACCGCCATCCGCTCTACTACGCGCTGCGCAACCACATCGTCGATTTCCTGGTGACGCGCAGCAAGACCTTTGCCACCGAGACACCCGGTCACGATCCGCGTAATGTGCCGCTGGTGCATATCGGCAAGCCCGGACTGACGATCGCAACCGGCGGCGACGAGCAGAGACTGGCTTGGACAGCGGGGACCAGTCCCGGACTGACGGCTTGATTTGTAGACGCATGATCTACGGAATACCGCTTCACACGTTTCCGGATCATGCTTTTGAAGGGAGACCCTGAGATGAAACGCGAAGACCTCACCGAAAAGCTGCTCGACATCAAGCGCGAGAAGGGATGGAGCTGGAAGCACATCTGCGACAAGATCGGCGGCTATTCCGAGGTGCTCATCGTCGGCGCCATCCTCGGCCAGATGAAGCTGACGAAGCCGCAGGCCGCCAATGCCGGCGAGCTGTTCGGCCTGTCGAAAGCGGAAGTCGCGATGCTCAACGAGGTGCCGATGCGCGGCACCGGCACGCCGATGCCGCCGACCGATCCCCTGATCTACCGCTTCTACGAAATGGTGATGGTGAACGGTCCGGCCTGGAAGGCGCTGATCGAAGAGGAATTCGGCGACGGCATCATGTCGGCGATCGACTTCGACATGGCAATGGAGCGCGTCGCCAATCCGAAGGGCGACCGCGTCAAAATCACCATGAGCGGCAAATTCCTGCCCTACAAATATTACGGCGCCAGCGGCAACGTGCCGGAATACGGCTTCAAGGAGGACTGACCGACGCAAAGGCTTCGCGCAGCTCGGCCACCGGAGCCATCTGGCGAACATAGGTGAAGGACCCCTTGTCCTTCATCTCGCGCGCGCAGCTCAAGAACGCGGCGAGCGCGTAACGCGACATCGCGCCACCGACGCTGATGCGCTTGACGCCGGCAGCGGACAATTGTCCGACTGTCAGCGTCGGGTCGGCAAAGCCCATCACGTGGTTGAACGGCTTGCTCAGCGAGGAGACGACAGTCCGGATCGTGGCGAGGTCGTATAGCCCCGGCGAATAAAGGACATCGGCTCCCGCGGCCTCGAAGGCCTGCAGGCGGCGAGTAGTGTCTTCGATGTCCTTGCGGCCGTGCAGGAAGTTCTCGGCCCGCGCAGTCAACGTGAACGGAATTGGCAGCGCGCGCGCTACTTCCACGGCGGCCTGGACGCGCTCGACGGCGTGGGAGAAGTCGTAGATGGGGCGATCGCGGTCGCCGCTGAAATCCTCGATCGAGCCGCCGACGGCGCCGGCCTCGGCGGCACGCTGAATTGCTTCGGCGGCACGCTTCGGCTCGTCTGCGCCGCAGTTCTCGAGATCGACGCTGACGGGCAGGTCGGTCGCTTCGACGATCGCGCGCGCGTTGGCGAGGATGACATCGAGGCCGACGCCGCTCCTGCCGAGCATGTTGGCCACCCCGAGGCTCGTGGTCGCCAGGGCCTCGAAGCCCATCGCGGCGAGCAGCTTGGCCGTACCGGCATCCCATGGATTGGGAATGATGAAGGCATCCCGCCGCTCGTGCAGCGCGCGAAACGCCGTCGCCTTGTCCAGCTGGCTCGTCATGGCTCGTCTCCGTGTTGTCGGTCGAGGCAGCCTTAGGCGCGTTTTCTCCATTCGCCAAATTTGTTATTTTGGCAGGTATCATCAGTTTTTTGCATGAGGTTGGGATGGACAGCGACGCCCTCGACACCTTTCTGGCCGTTCATCGCAGGGGCGGGATCTCGAACGCCGCGAAGGTCCTGCACCGTTCGCAGCCGGCGATTTCGCGCCGTATCGCTCTGCTGGAGCAGGAGCTCGGCGTGCCCTTGTTCGAACGGGTGGCAGGCCGCACCCGGCTCAGCGACGCCGGGCGCGTGCTGATCCCCTATGCCGAGCGCGCGGTCGCCGCGGCACAGGATGCCGAACAGGCGATACGCGCATTGACCAAGCAGAATGCGGGGCCGGTTTCGCTGGCCGTGACCGGCACGCTCGCCGATGGCCGCCTCTCGACCGTCATGAAGCGGTTCGCCAGGGAAAATCCGGCGGTCGCGCTGACCTTGCGGACGGCGACCAGCGCGGAGGTCAGCGATCTCATCCGGCGCGGCGAGGCCACGATCGGTCTGCGCTACAACACCGACCGCGCCGGCGATCTCGCCTGCGAGCTGGTGCTGACCGAGGCGTTGCAGGTCGTCTGTGCGCCCGATCATCCGCTGGCCGGCAAGCGCGTGAAGCGGCTCGCCGAGCTTCGCGGAGAACGCTGGATCGCATTTCCGGAAACGCGCGGACGGCGCGAGATCGCCGCGGCCCATGTGTTCGCGCTGTTTCTCACGCAAGGGCTCGGCGAGGTCGAATGGACCGCCGTCGACAGCCTCACCGCGCAGAAGCGCCTCGTGGAGGCCGGCTTCGGTCTTGCACTGCTGGCGCGAAGCCATGTGGATGAGGAGCTGCGCGCAGCCTCGATCGCGACGATCGCCGTCGGCGATCTTGCCGCGGACCAGGACACCGTCCTCGTGACGCGTCGCGGCGGCTTTCTGAGCGCCGCTGCACGGCGTCTGCTCGACACCATCCGCCGCAACTACACCGGGCAGGATGTCTCGGCCACGTCGACCGTCAAAAAGCGAAACGTCAGAAAAAAGACGCCGGTGCGCAAGGTTGTTGCGCGCCGGCGTCTTGCCTGAGTGGATTATTTCCCCGCCTTCACCTCGGCGGCCGCGACCGCGAGCAACTCGCTCATCTTGGCGCGAATCGCCTGTTCGGTGACGGCGATGTTCTTGGCGGCGAAATCGGTCGTGAGCTTGCGCAGGACGTCGGCATCGCCCGCTTCCTCGAAATCGGCCGCGACGACCTCCTTGGCATAGGCCGTGGCGGCGTCGCCGGTGATACCGAGCTTTTCGGCGGCCCAAAGCCCGAGCAGCCGGTTGCGGCGGGCCTCCGCCTTGAACTTCTGCTCCTCGTCGAGGGCAAACTTCTTCTCAAAGCCTTCCTCGCGCTTGTTGATCTCGCTCATGCCTATTGCAAATCCCTGCTGACTGGACCCGGCGGGCCCTCGTTGCGATGGCCCCGGTGCATGCCTACATAGATAGCACGAATCGGCAAAACAACGGGCCGTTAAGCCGCAGGCAAGACGGTATAAGTTGGCGCCGGACGGCCGGATCGATTGTGCTGGGACAGCCAATCGGATAGGTTGCCTAAAGGCTTGGTTCCCGTTCTGTTTCCCCAGGTTTCCTTGGGGTTTCTTGATGGGTTCCCAGCCGTTCACGGCAGCTCCGCTGTGGGTCGTAATCCTAGTCAACCGGAGCACACCAAATTCATGGATTTCAACAAAACACGGTACATCCCCATGAGCCGTCGGCGTCGCATTTATGAAGGCAAGGCAAAGGTTCTGTATGAAGGCCCGGAGCCCGGTACCCTGATCCAGCACTTCAAGGATGACGCCACCGCGTTCAATGCGAAAAAGCATCAGGTGATCGAGGGCAAGGGTGTCCTCAACAACCGGATCTCGGAGTACCTGTTTCAGCACCTCAACGACATCGGGGTGCCGACCCATTTCATCCGCCGCCTCAACATGCGCGAGCAGTTGATTCGCGAGGTCGAGATCGTGCCGCTCGAGGTCGTGGTGCGGAATGTTGCCGCCGGCTCGCTGTCACAGCGCCTCGGCATCGAGGAGGGCACGCAGCTGCCCCGTTCGATCATCGAATTCTACTACAAGAACGACCAGCTCAACGACCCCATGGTGTCGGAAGAGCACATCACCGCCTTCGGCTGGGCGACGCCGCAGGAGATCGACGACATCATGGCGCTCGCCATCCGTGTCAACGACTTCCTCACCGGCCTCTTCCTCGGCATCGGTATCCGCCTCGTCGACTTCAAGATGGAGTGCGGCCGCCTGTTCGAGAACGAGATGATGCGCATCATCGTCGCCGACGAGATCTCGCCGGACAGCTGCCGTCTGTGGGACATCAAGTCGAACGAGAAGCTCGACAAGGACCGCTTCCGGAGGGACCTCGGCGGCCTGCTCGAGGCCTATACCGAAGTTGCAAAGCGCCTCGGCATCCTGATGGAGAACGAGCGTCCGCAGGGCTCCGGCCCGGTGCTGGTGAAGAGCTGAAGAGGATTTTGACGTGAAGGCACGTGTCACCGTTACCTTGAAGACGGGCATTCTGGATCCGCAGGGCAAGGCCATCGAAGGCGCGCTGAAGTCGCTCGGCGTCGACGGCGTCGCCAGCGTCCGGCAGGGCAAGGTGTTCGACATCGAGCTCGCCGGCGCCGACAAGGCCAAGGCGGAAGCCGCGCTGAAGCAGGCCGCCGACAAGCTGCTGGCGAACACCGTGATCGAGAATTACCGGGTCGAGCTGATCAGCTAGGCCTGCCCTTGTAGCCCGGATGGAGCGAAGCGAAATCCGGGGCTACATCCGCGGCGGCACTGTCCCGGATTGCGCTTCGCTCCATCCGGGCTATGCGGCTGCGAAGCTCTCTCGCTCACAACCACCCTGCACGACGAAACCGCCAGTACAGCGCGCCGCAGGCCGTCAGCATCACGCCGAGCAGCAGATAATAGCCGTACTCCCACTCCAGCTCCGGCATGTGCTTGAAGTTCATGCCGTAGATGCCGGCGAGGGCGGTCGGGATCGCGATGATCGCAAGCCAGGAGGCGAGCTTCTTCGACACCGCCGTCTCCTGCGCCTGGCCCACCAGCAGGCTCGCTTCGAACGCGAAGGCCAGCACCTCGCGCATGGAATCGATCCGCTCCTGGATGTTGCGGACGTGGTCGGTGACGTCGCGGAACAGCGGCTGCATGGCCTGTCGCACCATTGACAGCTCGTCATGCTCCAGCCGGCGGCAAACCTCCACCAGCGGGCCGATCGCGTTGCGCAGCCGTAAGAGGTCGCGGCGCAGCATGTAGAGCCGCTCGATCTGCGCCTTGCTGATCGGCTTGGAGAGCACGTCGTCCTCGATGCCCTCGACCTCGTCGTGAATGCTCTCGAGCACGGGCGAGTAGTTGTCGACGATGAAATCGAGGATGGCGTAGAGGATGTAGTCCTCGCCGCGGGCGAGCGCCCGCGGGCAGCTCTCGCAACGCTCGCGCACAGGCTTGTAGGACGTCGAAGCGCCGTGGCGGACGGAGACGAGATAACCTTCGCCGACGAAGATGTGCGTCTCGCCGAAGGCGATGCGGCCCTCGATCAATTGCGCGGTGCGCGCCACGATGAACAGGGCCTCACCATATTGCTCGATCTTGGGGCGCTGATGGGCGTGGTTGGCGTCCTCGATGGCGAGCTCGTGCAGGTCGAACTGCTTTTGCACCGCTTCGAGCAGCGCCATGTCGGGCTCATGCAGTCCGATCCAGACCACGTGGCCGGGCTTGGCCCGCCAGCTCGAGGCCTCGCTGATGGCGATATTGGCGACGCGCCTTCCATCGACATAGGCACCGGCGGCGACGACGCCCTCGGTGGATACCGGCTCGGAGGGGGATGCGGGTAGCGACGGGACGTTCATGGCTTCAATCCCGGGCAAATCGCCAAGCAGAAGTGCCGTGGCTATGGCCTGTGTACAAGGCCGCCCGGCAAGGCTAGCACTGGTAAAATCCCCGTCAAATGGCTATGTCTCCTCACGAAATGGCCCTTTGGCCAGCCCGATTCCCGTCACCACCGGAACCCGAACATGAAAGCCGCCATCCTCGTCTTTCCCGGAATCAACCGTGAGCGCGACATGGCGCGTGCGCTGAGGCTGATCTCGGGCCACGAGCCGGCGATGGTCTGGCACGCCGAGACCTCGCTGCCTGCCGGCACCGATCTCGTGGTGGTGCCCGGCGGCTTCTCCTACGGCGACTACCTGCGCTGCGGCGCCATCGCGGCCCGCGCGCCGGTGATGGACGCGGTGCGCGACTATGCGGCCAAGGGCGGCCTCGTGCTCGGCGTCTGCAACGGTTTTCAGATCCTCTGCGAATCCGGCCTTTTGCCTGGCGTCTTGATGCGCAACGCGCGGCTGAAGTTCATCTGCCATGACGTGCATCTGCGCGTCGAGCGTTCCGATACGCCCTTCACCCGCGGCTACAATGCAGGGCAGGTGATCCGGGTGCCGGTCGCCCATGGCGAGGGCAATTACGAGGCGGACGAGGAGACCATCAAGCGGCTCGAAGGCGAGGGGCGGGTGCTCTATCGCTACTGCTCCGCCGAAGGCGTGGTGGATGAGGCGCACAACATCAACGGCGCGGCACATTCAATCGCCGGTATCGTCAACGACAAGGGCAATGTGCTCGGGATGATGCCGCATCCGGAAAACCACGTCGAAGACATCATGGGCTGCACCGACGGCCGTGGCTTGTTCGCAGGCCTCGCCCAGCATCTGGAAAAGGCCGCGTGATTTCCTTCGTCCTGAAGCGTTCGCTCGCCGCGATTACGGCGCTGTCGTTGGCGTCATTTTCGCTCGCAACCGGCGCCTTCGCCCAGGACTTCCCCAAGCGTCCGATCACCATGATCGTGCCGTTCGCGGCCGGTGGCACCTCGGACGTGATCGCGCGCGCGGTGGCCGAGCAGATGGGCATCGCGCTCGGCCAGACAATCGTGATCGAGAACGTCGCCGGCGCCGGCGGCTCGACCGCGCTGGCGCGCGCTTCGCGCGCGGACCCCGATGGCTACACCATCGCGATCGGCAATGCCGGCACCAATGCGGCGACCTACACGATCTATCCCAAGCTGCCGTTCACGCCTGAGTCCTTCGTGCCGATCGCCATGGTGGCGAAGACGTTCGGCATCATCGCGCTGCGCAAGGATTTTCCGGCGAAAGATCTGAAGGAGTTCATCGCCTACGCCAAGGCCAATCCCGGCAAGATCAATCTCGGCCATGCCGGCGTCGGCTCCTCGAACTACCTGATCTGCAAGAGCTTCGTCACCGCCGCGGGGATCGACGCGACGCTGGTCGGCTATCGCGGCGCCGCGCCTGCGCTGACTGATGCGGTCGGCAGCCAGATCGACGGCGTCTGCGATGCGGCAGCCTCGGTCTCGCAATCGATCAACGAGAGGCTGGTGAAGGGCCTCGTGGTCGGCTCGACCGTGCGGCTCGCGACGCTGCCGGATCTGCCGACCTCCGCGGAGGCCGGCCTGCCCGAATTCGAGGCGCAGGGCTGGAACGGCCTGTTCGCGCCGAAGGGGACGCCGCCCGCGGTGATCGCCAAGCTGAACGCGGCCGCGCGCGCCGCCGTGGAGACCGACGCGGTCAAGAAGCGCTTTGCCGACCTTTCGACCGTCGCCCCCGACGCCGACGAGCATGCGCCCGAAGTGCTGCAAAAGCTGGTGACCCGCGACGTCGAGAAGTACCGGAAGATGCTGGCGGACGACGCCAAGTAGAATCCTCTCGCGCTATCGCCGCTTCAGACGCTCCGCCGGCACCGTCATGGCCGCGACGCCGGCCATCACCAGCAGCAAGCCAACCGCCAGGTTCGACGGCACGGTCTCGCCGAGCAGCAGCACGGAGAGGCCGACGCCGATCGGGATGCGCAGATAGCCTTGTGCGTTGGTCGTCAGCGTGCCGAGGCGGCTGAGACAGACATAGAACAGCATCAAGCCGAATGCGCTCGAGACGATGCCCATGATGATGGTGGCGACGATCGCTTCGAGCGTCGGCTGCAGCGTCCAGGGCTGGTCGATGACCAGCGCCGGCGGCAGCAGCACGAGGCCGCCGAACAGCACTGAGCCCGCCGCCACCACCATCGGATCATAGTCGGACAGGCGCAGGCCGAAGATGCTCGCGCAGGCAAACGAGATGGTGGCGAGCAGAATGGCGATCTCCGCCACGATCTCGTTGCCGAGACCGCGTACCGCGTCGAGGCCGACGATGACGACGGTCCCGGCAAGGCCGAGGATCGCACCTGCAAGCTTGAGCAGCGTCGCCGGCTCGTGGCGCGTGATCATCGAGGTGATCAGGAAGGCAAAGATCGGCGTCGTCGAGGCCAGCACCACCGTGTTCGAGGCCGGCACATATTGCTGCGACCAGGTGATGACCAGAAACGGAAAGGTGGAGTTGATGAGCTGCTGGGTTGCGAACAGCTTCCAGGCATTCGCGTCGGTCGGGACCTTGATGCCGCGCATCCACAGGATCGCGAACAGGAAGGCGGCGGCGATCAGCGAGCGTACCGAGATGAAGGTGATCGGCGGGATGCTGGGAAGCGCCAGCTTCGTCAGCGGATAGGTCGAGCTCCAGCAGAACGCGAGCGCGAGCAGCAGGGCATAGTCGCGCCAGCTGCGCGCACCGGTGACGGGCATGGACGGCAATGGCGTTGATGCGGCCGCCGTCGGGCGACGCGCCTCCGATGTGCTCTGCGGCACCTTGTTCCTGCTCCCCGGCGCGACAAGCGCTTGCCGGGAAGTCTGGGCGAGGGCGCGCGAAAAGGGAAGGCGGCGAGCTATGCGTTTGGCTGAGGGAGCGCCTTCCGCTTCATCCGCTTGATGGTGCCGGAAAAGGTCAGCAGCACCCGGTCGCCCGACACCATCTTGCCGCGCAGGAAGATCAGCGAGCCGCCGGCGCGGGTGACCTCGCCGGTGCATTCGATCAGTTCGCCCTCGCGTGCCGCGTCGAGGAATTCGCAGGCAAAATTGGTCGTGACCGCCCGGCTGTCCAGGACATGGGTGGCGATCGCAAACAGCGAGTAGTCGGCAAAGGCCATGTAGCAGCCGCCATGGACGTTGCCGGAGCCGTTGAGGTGCTTCTTCTCGACCCGGAAGGCGCTGCGGACGCTGCCGTCGGCCTCGATCCGGTGCCAGAAGGGGCCGACATGGGCTTCAAAACTGTCGCGAATCCAGGTCCGCCAGCCCACAAATTCGCCCTCGGTGGCGACATGGAGGTCAGGGCGGCGGGGCGGGGGTGCTTTGGTCAATTCGTGCAAGGAAATGGGCCTTCAATTGCGGGTCTTGAGCCCTTAAATCCGATCCGTCCGCGCCGTGCAATTCCTGTTCCCGCCGCCCCCGCCTGCAAAACGTGGGACAGCGGGAAAATGGGCCATAAAGGGCTTTTCGCGAGCCCCGGATGTTCCTAAGAACGGCCAAACCGCCGCCGAAAGCCCCTGAAGCCATGAAGAACGAACCCAAGATCACCCCCGAACTGGTTGCCGCCCACGGGCTCAAGCCCGACGAATACGAGCGCATCCTGAAGCTGATCGGGCGAGAGCCGACCTTCACCGAGCTCGGCATCTTCTCGGCGATGTGGAACGAGCACTGCTCGTACAAATCCTCGCGTATCCATCTCAAGGGCCTGCCGACCAAGGCGCCCTGGGTGATCCAGGGGCCCGGCGAGAATGCCGGTGTGATCGACATCGGCGACGGCCAGGCCGTGGTCTTCAAGATGGAGAGCCACAACCATCCGAGCTACATCGAGCCCTATCAGGGCGCGACAACCGGCGTCGGCGGCATTTTGCGCGACGTCTTCACCATGGGCGCGCGCCCGATCGCCTGCCTCAATGCGCTGAGCTTCGGCGCGCCCGAGCATGCCAAGACCCGGCATCTCGTCTCCGGCGTCGTCGCCGGTGTCGGCGGCTACGGCAATTCCTTCGGCGTGCCGACGGTGGGCGGTCAGGTCCGTTTCCACACCCGTTATGACGGCAACATCCTCGTCAACGCGATGGCGGTCGGCCTCGCTGATGCCGACAAGATATTCTATGCGGCCGCCTCCGGCGTGAACATGCCGATCGTCTATCTCGGCTCCAAGACGGGCCGCGACGGCATCCACGGCGCCTCGATGGCCTCGGCCGAGTTCGACGACAAATCCGAGGAGAAGCGCCCGACCGTGCAGGTCGGCGATCCCTTCGCCGAGAAGCTGCTGCTCGAAGCCTGCCTCGAGATCATGGAGAAGGGCTGCGTCATCGCGATCCAGGACATGGGCGCGGCGGGCCTGACCTGCTCGGCCGTGGAAATGGGCGCCAAGGGCGACCTCGGCGTCGACCTCGATCTCGACGCGGTCCCGACCCGGGAGACCGGCATGAGTGCGTACGAGATGATGCTCTCGGAGAGCCAGGAGCGCATGCTCATGGTGCTCAAGCCCGAGAAGGAAAAGGAAGCCGAGGCGATCTTCAAGAAGTGGGGCCTCGACTTCGCCGTGGTCGGCTACACCACGCCGAGCAAGCGTTTTGTGGTCAAGCATGGCGGCGACGTCATGGCCGACCTGCCGATCAAGGAGCTCGGTGACGAGGCGCCGCTCTATGACCGTCCGCATGTCCCCTCCGCCGCGCTGCCGGTCGTGCACGCGCGCGAGGTGCCGGCGCCGATGGCGCTCGGCGCTGCTTTGGAGAAGCTGATCGGCACGCCCGACATGTGCAGCAAGCGCTGGGTCTGGGAGCAGTACGACCACGTTATCTTGGGCAACACCATGCAGCGTCCGGGCGGCGATGCCGCCGTGGTGCGCGTCGAGGACGGGCCGAAGGGCCTGGCACTCACCGTCGACGTGACGCCGCGCTATTGCGAGGCCGATCCGTTCGAGGGCGGCAAGCAGGCGGTGGCGGAAGCCTGGCGCAACATCACCGCGGTCGGCGGCAAGCCGCTCGCGATCACCGACAATCTCAATTTCGGCAACCCCGAGCGGCCCGAGATCATGGGCCAGTTCGTCGGCTGCCTGAAGGGCATCTCGGAAGCCTGCCGCACGCTCGACTTCCCGGTCGTCTCCGGCAACGTCTCGCTCTACAACGAGACCAACGGCCGCGCGATCCTCCCCACGCCCTCGATCGGCGGCGTCGGCCTGCTCGACGATTTCACCAAATCGGCGTCGCTCGCCTTCAAGGCCGAGGGCGAGGCGATCCTGCTGGTCGGCGAGACCCATGGCTGGCTCGGGCAGTCGGTGTACCTGCGCGACATCTGCGGTCGCGAGGAGGGGGCCCCGCCGCCGGTCGATCTCGCCGCCGAGAAGCGCAACGGCGACTGCGTGCGCGGCATGATCCATGCGGGCACCGCGACTGCGGTGCACGACCTCTCCGACGGTGGCTTGTTGATTGCGCTCGCCGAGATGGCGATGGCGGGCGGCATCGGCGCAAAGCTGCTGGCCGCGCCGACGTCGCTGGTCTCGCAGGCCTATTGGTTCGGCGAGGACCAGGCGCGCTATCTCGTCACCGTGCCGGAAACGGAAGCCGGCCGCGTGCTCGCCAAGATGCGCGGCTGCGAGGTGCCTTGCGTGCGCATCGGCACCACCGGCGGCGATGCGATTGCGATCGCGGGCGAGACGCCGGTCACGATCGATGCCCTGCGCAAGTCGCACGAGCGCTGGCTGCCGGACTATATGGGCGTCAAGGCGGCGTAAGGCGCCACACACTCAGAGTCGTACCCCGGATGGAGCGAAAGCGTAATCCGGGACCGCTGGCGCTTGTGGCAAGACCCCCGGATTTCGCTGCGCTCCATCCGGGCCACGGATCACGTTTACAACACGTGTGACGCGCCCGGAATCCGCCGCAACGCCGCCGTCAGGCCCCAGCTCAACATCACCGTGAGCACGAAGCCGATCGCGGCCTTCACGATCGCCGGCAGGCTGTAGTCGAACAGCGCATACTGGATCCACAGCGCGATCGGATAGTGCACCAGGAAGATGCCGTAGGCGTCCGCCTGCATGCGGTCGAGCAGGGTCGGCCCCGGCGCCTTCGAATGCAGGAAGAAGGCGAGGATCGCGAGCAGGATCGAGGCCGAGAACAGCACGAAGAACGTGCCGTAGAACAGATGGTACCAGTATGGCAGGTGATCGGGATTACCGAGGATCTCGCGCTTGATGTAGATCATGCACCACATCAGGCAGTACGGGACCAGGGTGATGATCACCCACGACCAGCGGCTCTTGGGCAACTGGCCGTCGGCGCCGAGGATGCCGCGGTCGAAATTCGCCGCACCGACGCTGGCGCCGATGAAGAAATAGCTGAAATAGAGCAGGATGCGGCTCGCCTGTACCGAGAACGGTCCAAACTCGAACCATTTGTTGGTCCCGAAATGGAGCAGCGCCGGCAGATAGACGATGACACTGACGGCGACGAGCATCAGCCAGAACAAGACCGGCTGCTCGAACCCGCGCAGCGACACGCGGTTGCCGGGATCGACCAGATGCGCCGACACGCGGTAGAGCAGGCTCGCCGTCAGGTCGAACGCCAGCAGCACCCACACGAACCAGATCGGGCCGCTCGGCCACGGGCCCGCCGTCACCGTCTTCCACCAGAACGCAGCGAAGGTCAGCTCGGGCTCGGCCCGCAGCGCGATGGCGTAATAGGCGAGCGGAATGACGGTGAGGGCCGCGATCGCGAACGGCAGCCCCAACCGCAGCAGGCGATCGCGCAGGAACACCGAGGGTGCCTTGCGCGCGATGCCGGGCCAGGTGAACAGGCCCGACAGGAAAAAGAACATCGCCATGAAGAAGCTGTCGGTGGCCAGCACGATCATGTCGAAGCCGGCAAACGACGTCGGATCTGTGTGGCCGAAATGGGTGTAGGGGATCACGGCATGATGCAGCAGCACGACAAGCGTCAGGAAGGTGCGGGCGCGGTCGAGCGACAGATTGCGCGCCTTGCTCTTGGGCGCGGCGTGCGCCTCTGCACCGATCGTCGCTGAATGTGACATCGTGGTCATGGCCGCCCCGCGCTCCTTCTCCCGGCGGGACTGTGCCGCCGGGAACCGGATTCAGCAAGGGTCGTTTCGGCGCCGGCAACCGGAGGAACCAGTTCCGCGCAGCAAAGTTAGCATTCGCGAAAAGGGCGTGGAGTGCCGCTGGGCGAGCGGCACTGACTTGCGGAGCTGGCGATGACGATTCTGAAATGGGCGCTGATCTTCCTGCTGATCTCGATCGTGGCCGGCGTGCTCGGCTTCACCGGCCTCTCGGCTGCCTCCGCCGATATCGCCCGCTTCCTGTTCTATGTCTTCGTCGTGATCTTCCTGGTGCTGCTGATATTGGGGCTCACGATCTTCAGGGCGTAGCGACTGCGCCGGCATATCGGTCGTCATGCCCGGCTTGTCCCGCCTGCGCGGCCGAAGCCGCTTCGGCGGCGAAGGCCCGGGCATTCACGAACTCAGTCTCCGCGTTTGGCCTGGGACGAGGATGGCCGGGTCATGCCCGGCCATGACGGAGCAGGGCGGGGAGCCTACCCCACTTCCTCGATCTTCACCTTGTCCGGATAGAAGGCGAGATGGCCGGAAATCTCGGTCATCGCGGGGAAGGGCGTTTCGTAGGTCCAGATGGCGTTGTCGAGCGTCCTGCCGTCGGCCTTGACGCTGTAATAGCTGGCATCGCCCTTGTAGGGGCAGTGGGTGGTGCGCTCGGTACGCTCCAGCAGGGCCATGTTGGTGTCCTCCCGCGGCACATATTGCACTGCCGGATATTTGGCCTCTTTCAGGGTCAGCGCCCTCGTGGTTTCGGCGATCACGATGTCGCCCGCCGTGACGCGGACGCGCCGGGGATTTTGGGTGATGGTGATGGGGTGGTCCGGCCCGGGAAGCTTCATGATTTCACGCCTTTTCGATCGATCTGCCGCGCGCGGCACTTTGTCGTGCCTTTATCCTGATGGGATCAGGGATATAGTGCCTGAGAGCGTGACGTAGAAGGCCGTTCACGCTAAGTTTGGCCATGGCCGGAGAGGGGACCCCGGCGCGTGATTCGATATGGCGATAAGCCGAGACTAGGAGCTAGACCCGAATGCCCATGGACGCCCACGATATCGAGGCGATGATCAAGGCGGCGATCCCCGATGCCGAGGTGACCATCCGTGACCTCGCCGGTGACGGCGATCACTATGCCGCGACCGTGATATCGGAATCCTTCCGCGGCAAGTCCCGCGTCCAGCAGCACCAGATCGTCTATCAGTCCCTGCGCGGCCAGATGGGCGGCGTCCTGCATGCGCTGGCGCTGCAGACCGGCGTACCCGGTACGTGACGAAGCTGCATCTGACCTGACCAGCGCAACGGGGGCACGATGATGGCTGCGGACAATCCGCGCGGCGCGATGTTTCGCGTCATCACGCCTAACCAGCACAGCCGCGTCACCAATGTCGAGTTGTTCTTCGACCTCGTCTTCGTCTTCGCGGTCACGCAGGTCTCGCACACGTTGCTGCACCATTTTACACCGCTCGGTGCCGTGCATGTCACGATGCTCTTCCTCGCGGTGTGGTGGGTGTGGGTCTACACCGCATGGGTCACCAATTGGCTCAATCCCGAACTGACGCCGGTCCGCATCCTGCTGTTTGCGATGATGCTGGGCGGCCTCGTGCTGTCGACGACGATCCCGACGGCTTTCGAGGGGCGCGGCCTGTGGTTCGCGATTGCCTATGCGACCATGCAAGTGGGGCGCACCGCGTTCTGGATGTTCGCAACGCCGCGGCACCGGACGGCGGTCCGGCACAATGCGATCCGCATCCTGGTCTGGCTCTGCATCTCCGCGGTGTTCTGGATCCTCGGCGGCCTCGCCCATGACGAGGCCCGGCTGTGGTTCTGGATCGTCGCCCTGACGATCGAATACATCTCGCCGGCGGTGCGCTTCTGGGTCCCCAGGCTCGGCTTCTCCTCAGTCGAGGCCTGGGCGGTCGAAGGCGGTCACATGGCGGAGCGCTGCTCGCTCTTCGTCATCATTGCGCTCGGCGAGGCCGTCGTCGTCAACGGAGCGACCTTTGCCGAGCTGGAATGGACCGCGGACAACATCCTCGCGTTCGTCTCGGCGCTGGTCGGTGCCATCGCGATGTGGTGGGTCTATTTCCACAAGGGCGCCGAGGCCGGCTCCGAGTGGATCTCGAAGTCCGCCGAGTCCGGCCGGCTGGCGCGGCTTGCCTACACCTACCTGCACCTGCCGATCGTCGCCGGCATCATCCTGACCGCGGTGTCGGACGAGCTGGTGCTGAAGCACCCCTCAGGCCATTCCGACATCCGCACCATCATCAGCACGATCGGCGGCCCGTTGGTGTTCCTGGTCGGCACCATCCTGTTCAAGCACTCGGTGCGCGGCTTCCTCCAGCTCTCGCACGGCATCGGCATCATCGCGCTCGCGGTGCTGTGGTGGTTCGCCGCCGATCTCTCGCCGCTCTGGCTGTCGGTCGCGACGAGCGCGATCATGGTCGTGGTGGCGGTGTGGGAGTCGGTATCGCTCGGGTCGAGGCCGGAAGCGGCTGAGGAGTAGTTGGCGCATGCGACGCCTCATCATCTTCGGCGCCGCTGTTGCAGCCATACTGCTCATCGAGGAAGCCACGAAGGGCTGGGTGCTTGGTCAAGGCCCGGCGGCCTGCCAGGCCATCGGTGGAAAGCCTGCGATTGGTCGCTGTGTGACGCCGGTGTGCTACTGGCAGGGCGATTGCGGGCAGTGGGCGAACCCGACGCAGTGGCTCGATCATATCAAGCCGGGCGACCCGGTCTCGAAGGTGGTGCTCTGGCTGGGCGAGCCGCTCAAGCGTGATGGTGAATCTTTTTCCTGGTCGTGCGGCAAGCCGCATACCGATCGTTTTCGCGCGATCATCCGGGATGAACGGCTGGTGGCGGTGGAGGCCTGCCAGCCCGATTGACGCCCGCCCGATGGCGAGCGTCAGGCGCGAGCATGCTTACTCCGCCACTTCCAGCGCATGCACCGAGAACATCTTCGCCGCATCCGTCCAGCTCTCGCGCACGCGCCAGCCCGCGCCTTGCGCCAGCGCGGCGAAACGCTCGATGCTGTATTTGTAGCTGTTCTCGGTGTGGATGCTCTCGCCGGTCCGGAACGAGAAGGTCGTACCCAAAAGGCGCACCGTCTGGTTCTTCTTGCTGAACAGGTGCATCTCGATGCGGTGCCGCTCGCGGTTATAGATCGCGCGATGGGTGAAGGCGGACAAGTCGAAATTGCCGCCGAGCTCGCGATTGATGCGCACGAGCACATTGAGGTTGAAGCGCGCGGTGACGCCGGCGGCGTCGTTATAGGCGTCGAACAGCACGCGCTCGTCCTTCTCGAGGTCGGCGCCGATGATCATCTGAGCACCCTTGCCAAGGATCTGGCGCGCGCTCTTCAGGAAGGCCTGCGCCTCATGCGGCTCGAAATTGCCGATGGTCGATCCCGGGAAGAAGCCGACCTTGGGCATCGACGCGACCGCCCTCGGCAGCTCGAACGGCGTCGTGAAGTCGGCGGCGACCGGGTAGATGCCGAGCGCGGGGAAGTCCCGCTTCAGGCCGTTGGCCTGCGCCTTCAGGAAGTCGCCGGAGATGTCGACGGGCACATAGGCTGCGAACTTGCATTGGCCCAGCAGCAGGCGGACCTTCGTGGTCGCGCCGGCGCCGAACTCGACCAGCGCCGCATGCTCCGGAATGAGTTTTGCTATCTCGCTGCCGCGCTCCTTCAGGATCGCCAGCTCGGTTCGCGTCGGATAATATTCCGGCAGCTTCGTGATCGCCTCGAACAGCTCCGATCCCGTCGCGTCATAGAAGTATTTCGGCGACAGCTTCTTCGGCTGCTGCGAGAGGTCGTCGATCGCCTCGCGGGCGAAAGCGGTGGTCTGCTCGTCGGGGAGATGGGCTTCGGCCAAAGCGCTGGCGTGCACATTCATGATACTCTCCTGAACGCGCTGTCCGGCGCGCATTTGTCGTCGGATGAGAATTTACGCGTAGTCGGCGAGCCGCAGCCCGGTGAACTGCCACCGGTGGTGCGGGTAGAAGAAGTTACGATAAGTGATACGGCTGTGGCCTTCCGGAGTTGCAAGCGAGGAGCCGCGCAAGACCAGTTGGTTGACCATGAACTTGCCGTTGTACTCGCCGAGCGCGCCTTCGACGGCGCGATAGCCCGGGTAGGGCGAGTAGGAGCTGCGGGTCCATTGCCAGACGATGCCGAAGGCGTCGTTGAGCTGACCTGCGCGCGCGGCGACCTCCCATTCCATTTCGGTCGGCAGGTGCTTTCCGGCCCAGCGTGCATAGGCGTCGGCCTCGTAATAGCTGACGTGGCAGACCGGCGCGGCGGGATCGACCGGCTTGAGGCCGGCCAGCGTCATCACCTGCCATGCGCCATCGACCTCGCGCCAATAGCCCGGGGCCTGCCAGTCCTCTTTGCTGGCTGCGGCAAAGCCGTCCATCAGCCAAAGCGTTGCTTTCGCGTAGCCGCCGTCGCGCATGAAGGCGAGCCACTCGCCGTTGGTGACGAGATTGCGTGCGATCTTGACCGGGCCGACCAGGGCGCGATGGGCCGGCCTCTCGTTGTCGAAATGAAAGCCGTCATCGGCATGACCGACCGTGTGGATGCCTTCGTTCAGCGCCAGCCAGTCCTCGCCGGCGCGCGTTGCCGAGGGGAAGCGCCAGTCCGGGTCGTAGGCCGGATAGACCGGGTTCTGCGCAAAGGCATGCAGGATGTCGGTGAACATCAATTCCTGATGCTGCTGCTCGTGGTTGAGCCCGACCTCGACCAGCGGCGCGATCTCGCGCAGCTTGTCCGCGGCGGCCTCGCCGAAGAATCTGACGACGGCCGCATCGACATAGCGGCGGTAGGCCCCGACCTGATCGGCGCTCGGACGGGTGATGTCGCCGCGATGATTGCGGGCATGGCGCGGGCCGGCGCTGACGTAATAGGAATTGAACAGGAATGCGAAATCGGGGTGGAAGGGCCGATAGCCAGCAACGTGCTCGCCGAGCAGGAATTGCTCCCAGAACCAGGTGGTATGGGCCCGATGCCATTTCGTCGGACTCGCATCCGGCATGGACTGGATCTGCTGGTCCTCCGGCGAGAGCGACGCGGCCCGGCGTTCGGTCTCATCGCGGACGGCGACAAAGGCGTCCCGAAGCCTCTGGGCAAGGCCGCCCTGACCGGACGGTGACGAAAGCGGGGCAGTGGCCGTGGCGGAGGCTTGTTTCGTCACGTTTTTCTCCAGACAGGACAAGAGAACGTTGTTGGCGTTGCCCGGTTCCAAAACCAGGGTTCGTCCTAGATAGGGGCTCCGTTACGGTATGAAAGTCCTCTCCTGCGATGATATTGATGTCATCAGCCTATGGACTTGGCTGGGGTCAAACCCGTTGCCGGGGACCCCGTCGCCGCCATTTTACTTTGGATGCACAACGGTTTGGGCTACATATATGGGCAGGTATCGGGTTAGATCGGCTGAGCCGGCCCGAGATGATTGGTGAGGGCTCCGCCCCGGAAGGACATCGAAATGAGCATTGAGGAATTCATCGCCAACGAAGTGAAGTCGAACGACGTGGTGCTGTTCATGAAGGGCACGCCGCAATTTCCGCAGTGCGGCTTCTCCGGCCAGGTCGTCCAGATCCTCGACCATATCGGCGTCGGTTATAAGGGCCTCAACGTGCTCGAATCCGCCGAACTGCGCAACGGCATCAAGACCTTCTCCAACTGGCCGACCATTCCGCAGCTCTATGTGAAGGGCGAGTTCGTGGGCGGCTGCGACATCGTCCGCGAGATGTTCCAGGCTGGCGAATTGCAGCAGCTCTTCACCGAGAAGGGCGTCGTCGTCGCGGCCTGATACGTGACCGTGCTGACGCGCCGGATTGGCGGCGCCGAGCTCGAGGTCATTGTCGCAGACATCACCACGCTGAGCGTTGACGCCATCGTCAACGCCGCCAACACGTCGCTCCTTGGCGGGGGCGGCGTGGACGGGCGATCCATCGGGCCGCCGGGCCCGATCTGGTCGCCGAGTGCCGCATGCTACACGGCTGCAAGACGGGCGACGCCAAGATCACCAAAGGCTACCGGCTCAAGGCCGCCCATGTGATCCACACCGTCGGACCGGTCTGGAACGGCGGCACACTGGGCGAGGACGATCTGCTCGCCTCCTGCTATCGCCGTTCGATGGAGCTGTGCGGGAAGCACGGACTGACCTCGGTGGCATTCCCTGCGATTTCGACCGGCATTTTCCGCTTCCCCGCCGACCGAGCCGCCGACATCGCCGTGCGCACGACGATCGAAGGGCTCTCCGCCGCGCCGTCCGTTACGCGCGTGGTGTTCTGCTGCTTCGCCGAGCCCAGCGCCAGGCTGCATGCCGAGGCGATGGAGCGATACAGCGGCCCTTGTGCCTGATCCAGCGGCCGGTACACTCGACCGGACCATGTTCCGGGGAGGGGATATGATTTTTCAGTTTGGACTGCGCTCATTTATGTGCGGTGCATTGCTATCGCTCAGCGCGATATCGCTGGCACGAGCGGAGGGCACTTACGAGATTCCAGCCGGCGCGCACTTCAATCAGGACAAGCTCGCCAAGGTGAGCGAGTTCTTCAAGAACGAGGTTGCGACCGGCAAGATCGCCGGTGCGACCGTGCTGATCCAGCAGCACGGCAAGCCGGTCTATCACGAAGCCTTCGGCGTACAGGACGTGGTCAGCAAGGCGCCGATCACGGACAAGACCATCTTCCGCCTGTTCTCGATGACCAAGGCCATCACCTCGGTGGTCGCAATGCAGTTGATCGAGGACGGCAAGATCAAGCTGGATGACCCCCTCTCGAAATACATTCCGTCCTTCGCCAATGTGAAGGTCGGCGTTGAGAAGAAGACCGAGGACGGCACCAAGGCGCTCGAGCTGGTGCCGCCGAACCGGCCGATCACGGTGCACGATCTGATGACGCACACCTCGGGCATCACCTATGGCTTCTATGGCGACAGCCTGGTCCGCAAGGCCTATCGCGAGGCCAACATCTATGCCGGCGATTTCGACCTCGCCGAGTTCGCCGAGCGCATCGCAAAACTGCCGCTTCACAACCAGCCGGGCGCGCTCTGGCAGTACGGTCATTCTACCGACGTGCTGGCGCGGGTGATGGAGATCGCGGCGGGCAAGCCGTTGATCGACATCATGCGCGAGAAGCTGCTCGATCCGCTCGGCATGGTCGACACCGGCTTTTTCGTCACCGCCCCCGAGAAACAGAAACTGCTGGCGCAGCCGGTTCCGAACGATGCGGATTTCCGGGTCGGCCGGATCAACGACCCCACCGTGGTCAAGAAGATCCAGTTCGCCAGCGGCGGCATGGTGACGACCATGGCGGATTACCAGCGCTTCGCGCAGATGCTGCTCAACGGCGGCAGCCTCGACGGCAAGACCATCCTCAAGCCCGAGACGTTCAAGCTGATGACGACCGATCAGATCGGACCGGGCTCGGGCGTCGACCGCGACTATTTCTATTTCCCCGGCGACGGTTTTGGCTTCGGTCTCGGCCTTGCCGTCCGCACCGATCCCGGCAATGCAAAACCGCCGCCGCCCGGCGATCTCGGCGAACTGAAATGGGACGGCGCTTCCGGCTGCTATTTCGTGATCGATCCCAAGCAGGACATGTTCTTCGTCCTGTTGGAGCAGACCCCGACCGAGCGCCAGCGCGTGCAGCGGACGCTGAAACTGCTGGTCTATGACGCCATGGAGAAGTGACATGAGCGGGCGCCGCGCGCTCATCTTGGTGCTCGTTCTTCTGCTCGGAGTGGCCGGCGCGAAGGCCGGCTCCGAAGCCCGCAGTGTCCGTACGCTCTCGGCCGATGGGCTGGCGAAGGTTGCCGACTACATCGGCAATGAGGTCGCGACCGGGAAGATTCCCGGGGCCATCCTGCTGCTCCAGCAGCACGGCAAGCTGGTCTATTATGCGAATTTCGGCGTCCGCGACGTCGCCACCGGGAAGCCGATGAGCGCGGACACGATCTTCCGCCTCTATTCGATGTCGAAGCCGATCACGTCAGCCATGGCGATGATGCTGGTCGAAGACGGCAAGCTTGCCCTCGACGATCCCGTCGCAAAGTACATTCCGGCCTTTGCCGATATGAAAGTTGCCGTCGAGAGGAGGGGCGAGGGAGGTAAGGTCACGCTCTCGCTGGAGCCGCAGCAGCGTCCCGTCACGATCAAGGACCTGTTGCGTCATACCGCGGGTCTGCCTTACGGCGCCACCGGCGGCAGGGGGGTGCGCGAGCTCTATGCTGCGGCCGATCTCTTCAACAGCGACCTGTCCAACGCCGACTTCGTCGCGAAGCTCGCAACGCTGCCGCTTGCCGAGCAGCCGGGCACCGTGTGGGATTACGGCTTTGCCACCGACGTGCTCGGCCGCGTCGTCGAGGTGATCTCGGGAAAGTCGCTGCTCCAGTTCGAAAAGGAAAGGCTGCTCGATCCCCTCGGCATGAGCGAGACGGCGTTCTTCGTCGCCGATCCCGCCAAGTTTCCGCGCATTGCCGAGCCGATGCCGGAGGACCGCAGCATCAGCACGACGACGCAGGTGCGTGACGTCAGGCGGCCCGTGAGATGGGAATCGGGCGGCGCCGGCATGGTCGGCACGGTCGGCGACTATGCCCGTTTCGCCCAGATGCTGCTGAACGGCGGCACCTATGAAGGACGCCGCTATCTCAAGCCCGAGACGGTTGCGCTGATGGCGTCGGATCATGTCGGGCCGGAAACCGGCATCGCACGTGACCAGACCTATTATCCGGGCGCAAGTTCCGGCTTCGGCCTCGGCTTCGCCGTGCGCACGTCAGTGCCGCCTGCGACCTCATGGCCGCTGGGTGAATATCGCTGGGACGGCGTCGGCGGCACGTTCTTCTTCATCGATCCCGAAGACGATCTGTTCGGGATCTTCATGGTGCAGACGCCCTCGCAGCGCGGGCGCATTCAGCTGGCGCTGAAGACGCTGATCTATCAGGCGATGGGGCGGTAGATGGCCGCGTTCGTAGCCTGAATGGAGCGAGGCGCAATCCGGGAAGATCTTTCCGCGAAGTGAGAGCCCCGGATTTCGCTTGCGCTCCTTCCGGGCTACGGGACTTACGCCCCGCGCACGATCTCTCTGACGTAGCCGATCGTCTCCTCGACCTGCGCTGCATTGACGTCGAGATGGGTGCAGGCGCGGATGCGGCCGTCCATCATCGCGAGCGTGACGCCGCGCTGGCGCAGCGCCGCGACCATCTTGTCGCCGGCAACGCCGGCGCCGTCGGGCTTGAAGAACACGAGGTTGGTCTCGGGCTCCTGCACCTCGATGCCTGCAATCTGCGACAGCCCGCGCGCCAAGGCGCGCGCATTGGCGTGGTCGTCGGCGAGGCGATCGACGTGATGGTCGAGCGCGTAGATGCAGGCGGCGGCGCAGACACCGGCCTGCCGCATCGAGCCGCCGAGGCGCTGCTTCCACTGCCAGACCGCGTCGATGAAGGCGCGCGAGCCCGCAAGCACGCCGCCGATCGGCGCGCCCAGGCCTTTGGAGAAATCGATCCAGGCCGAATCCCAGCCCGCGGTCATGTCGCGCGGGGAGATGCCGCTGGCGACGGTCGCATTGAGCAGGCGGGCGCCGTCCATGTGGGTGACGAGGCCGTGCTGCTTGGCGATCGCCACGATCTCGTCGAGGGCTGCCTTCTTCCAGATCGTGCCGCCGCCGATATTGGCGGTCTGCTCGACGCTGACGACGGTCTGCGGCGGCTGGTAGCGCGTGCGCGGGTGCAGCGCTTTGCGGAACGTCTCCGGCGTGAACTGGCCGTCGGGGCCTTTGAGCTGCGTCACCTGGAAACCGCCGATCGCAGCATGCGCACCGCCTTCGCGGGCGATGATATGCGCGGTCTCATGCGCCAAAATCTCGTCGCCGGGACGGCAATGCACCAGTGTCGCGGTCACGTTGCACATCGTGCCGGAGGGCATGTAGACAGCGGCCTCCTTGCCGAGCAGATCGGCCACGCGCTCGCACAGCGCATTCACGGTCGGATCGTCGCCGACCTGCTCGTCGCCGACCTCCGCCCGCGCCATCGCCTCGCGCATTGCTGCCGTCGGTTTCGTCTGCGTGTCCGAGAGCAGATTGATGCGCACCGGCGGCGCCTTGGAATCGATCGGGGGAGGGGTGTAGAGCATGCGACGGCTCCTAAAGCATTGCGGCCACTGAAATGTGGCTCTTAAGCAAAAAGGCCCCGGCGAACCGGGGCCTTTCGATATTCAGATCTTAGCGCGAATAGAATTCGACGACCAGATGCGGCTCCATCTGCACCGGGAACGGCACGTCGGAGAGGGCTGGGATGCGGATGTATTTCGCGGTCATCTTGCCATGGTCGACTTCGAGATAGTCGGGCGTGTCGCGCTCGGGGAGCTGGCTGGCTTCGAGCACGTGGGCGAGCTGCTTGGAGGCTTCCTTGACCTCGATCACGTCGCCGACCTTGAGCTGGTAGCTCGAGATGTTGACCTTGCGGCCGTTCACCTTGATGTGGCCGTGGTTGATGAACTGGCGCGCGGCGAAGATCGTCGAGACGAACTTGGCGCGGTACACGACCGCGTCGAGACGACGCTCGAGCAGGCCGATCAGGTTCTCGCCGGTGTCACCCTTGAGGCGGCTGGCCTCGACATAGATGCCGTGGAACTGGCGCTCGCTGATGTTGGCGTAGTAGCCCTTCAGCTTCTGCTTGGCGCGCAGCTGCACGCCGAAGTCGGAGAGCTTGCCCTTGCGGCGCTGGCCGTGCTGGCCGGGGCCGTATTCGCGGCGGTTCACGGGGCTCTTCGGGCGGCCCCAGATGTTCTGGCCCATACGGCGGTCGAGCTTGTACTTGGCTTCACTGCGCTTAGTCATCGCGTCCTCTGTGGGTTCACGGTTTGAGGAAACGCGCCCTCCTGTGTGACAGACCTTGAGGTCCGGCACCGACAGGTCCTATCCCCAAAGCATAGGGGGCGGGACCACGGGTCGCGAAACGCTTCGCGGGCCGAAATCGGCCCGCGAGCAGGCGGCTTTTAGGGGAGTTTGGGGTTCGCTGTCAATGCGGATGGCCCGCAATCAGGTCCCGACCGCGCGGATCGGCTTCGCGCCGGTCGCCCGCAATTCGGCAGCGATTTCAGTGTTCAGGACCTGTTCCAGCCGGGTCAGGACCCGGGCGATGGGGGCGGCGTCGGTGACCCGGTGATCCCACCGGATCACGACATGGATGGTCTGGTCGCCCTCGACCACCCCGTAGCTGACGATGAACGGGCCCGGTGTGACCGGGTGGAGTTCGCCACCGCCATAGGCGGCCACCGAACTCACCGCAAAGCTGCCGAACCAGTTGCCGCGTTGCCGGCCGAAATTGAGGCCAATCGCCCAGGACAGGCGCCGCAGCGGCCATGGCAGGCGGGTTGCCCGCATGATCTTGCGAAACATCGGGACGTCCTCGATCGGCGCGGTCTTGCCGCGCCGGATCTCGGCGTCGACCGCCGCCAGCGCCATGGTCTCGGGAGCCGCGATTCGCTGCGGCATGACGCATTCCTCCCCGTCCTCGACCCGGGCAATGGCCACCAGCGCCACGCTCCTCGGCAGCTCGTAGAGCGTGGGACGGGGCCATTTGGCGTAGACGGTGCGCAGGATCGGCTCGTCCCTGGCGACGAGGGCGAAAGCCTTGACGAACATCGCCGCCCAGCCGGCTGGCGCGGCCGCCGCGGCACGGGCCTCCAGCAGGGGGCGGATATGGAGCGAACGCGACAGCGACACGAACGGCACGTCCATCGACGCGCGCATGAGGTCGCAGATCAGGCGACGCGGCAACGAAATGGTTTTTGGCGTCCCGCGCATCGCTCGCTTGGTTCCCGCGGATGAAAAAATGTGCAGCGAGCGGGTTCCCGCTCGCCGCCTGCCTTTAGCACGAACCAACCCGCTTGGGGCCGGTCGGTTCGCCGTATCAGGGCGCTGGGGAGGCCAGCGGCTTGGTCTTGTCGACGACGTAAACTCCGAGCACTTTCATGGCCTTGTCGCCGTGCGCCTTGGCGTCGTGCACGACGCCGGCCGGGATCTGGTAGGAATCGCCGGCTTTCAGGGTCTTCTCGGGCTGGCCATCGATCAGGAGATTGAGCTCACCTTCGAGCACGTAGCCGGTCTCGATACCCGGATGGGTATGGCGTCCGGCGGCGCCGCCTGCCGGGACTTCCGCGATGGCGGTGATGGTATTATAGCCCTCCGGAAACTCGACTTTCTGAAGCGGGGTGCGTTTGATGCCGGGCTGCTGGGCGAAGGCGGCAACGGCAAGTCCTGCAAAGGACAGAGCGAGCAAAGTCTTCTTGAGCATGGTTGTTTTCCTCCCGGGAACGACCCTAGCAGCGCGCCAGTTCCCGGCAAGGTGGTCGTCGGCTCGTTTAGCGCCTGATCCCGTCGAACGCGGCCATGATGCCGCGCTGGAATAGCGACCAGTCGAAGCCGAGCGCGATCGCGCGGTAGCCGCGGTCGACGAGGGCGTTGGCTTGATCGGCGGTGCGGGCGACGCCGCCGATCGGCACGCCGCTTCTGAGGATGCCGGCCTCGGCCCGTGCGACCAGCTCCAGCAGCTCCGGATCGTCCATCTGGCCGCGCTTGTTGATGGACGTCGCGAGATCGCCGGGGCCGATCACCGCGACATCGATTCCGGGTGTGGCCATGATCTCGTCGATGCGGTTGACGGCCTCGATATGCTCGATGGTGACCATGCAGATCATCTCGTCATCGGCACCGGCCATGTAATCCGGCATCGACTGGCCCCAGCGGAACGGGGCGTGGAACGGACCCCAGAGACGATCGCCGCGCGGCGGATAGCGTACGCTGCGCACCGCCTTCTCCGCTTCAGCGCGGTTCGTGATCATCGGAAAGTTGATGCCGAAGGCGCCGATGTCCATCGGGGCCTTCGCGAGCCACGGCTCGTTGGCCGCGATCCGCACCAGGGGCGTGCACGGTGTGCCCGTCGTCGCGGCGATCATCGCATGCGCTTCGGTGAGACCGATCGGTCCGTGCTCGAGATCGACGATGATCCAGTCGAGCGAGCGCGCCATGATCTGCACCATCTGCACGCTCGGGATGGTCGCGATCGCGCCGAAGGCGGGACGGCCTTCGCGCCAGAGCTGGCGGAGACGGTTGAGCGGCGTGGACGGGACTGGCATCGGAAGGCCTGCGGCGAGGTGGCGACGGCGAAACCTAGAGCCTTTTCCGTTCCGATGGAATCGGAACGGGGCTCTCGACTCTTGTTTTGACGCGTTTTCTTGACGCGAACCGGGATCCACTTCGCTCGAAAACGCTCTAGCAGCGCGCCGTCGCAGCGCAAGCTCAGGCCAGCACGCGGCCGCCGAAGAACGGCGTCAGCGTGGCCGAAAGGCCGTGCACGCGGTTCGAGGTGAAGATCATCTCGGCGCCGGCCTGCGCGATGTCGCCGCTGCGCGCACCCAGCAGATCCGAGACGCGGCGGGCGATCGCCGGTGCCGGATCGATCCAGTCGACGGGCCAGGGTGCCAGCTTCTTCATCCGGTCGAGCAGCAGCGGATAATGGGTGCAGGCGAGCACGACCGTGTCGGTGCGCGCGCCGGCGTCTTCGGCATCGCCGACGAAGCAGGGAGCGAGCTCGGCAAGGATGTCGTTATCGCTGATCGGATTGCCGCCAAGCGCGGCTTCGGCGAGCGAGGCGAGCTCGGGCGAGCCGACCAGCGTCACCTCGCATCCTTGCGCGAAATCGCGGATCAGCGCCTTGGTGTACTCGCGCTTCACCGTGCCCTTGGTGCCGAGCACCGAGACGCGGCGGGTCCGCGACTGGGCGCAGGCCGGCTTGATCGCCGGCACGGTGCCGACGAAAGGCACCGAATAAGCGGCGCGCAGGTGAGACAGGACCAGGGTGGACGCCGTGTTGCAGGCGATGACGACGAGGTCGGGGTCATGCGTGCCGATCAGCTCCCCCATCAGCGGCACGACGCGGGCGATGATCTCGTCCTCGCTGTGGTGGCCGTAAGGGAAGAAGGCGTCGTCGGCGACGTAGACGAAATGGGCATCGGCGCGCGCCGCCACGACCTCGCGCAGCACCGTGAGCCCGCCAAGGCCGGAATCGAATACCAGGATCGTCGGAGAATTGGTCACACGGTCACCCTAGCCCTGCATGGTTACCATTCGGTTTTTGGGGCGGTTTTGCGGCGAGGGCACCCAGAACGCGTTGGGCCCGGTTGATTTCTTGCTTGGCCCGTCATATCCGCAAATTTCCGGGGGGACAGGGAGGCGCGCGCGCGCTTTCCTGGCGCGAGGCGGTAGGATGCCTTCCGGCTGGTCCGATTTGCGCGCACAGGAGGCGTCATGCTCACCGTCCATCATCTTGGCAGGTCGCAGTCCGAGCGCATCGTCTGGCTCTGCGAGGAGCTTGGAATTCCCTACGAGCTGAAGTGCTACGCTCGCGATCCCGCCACCATGCTTGCGCCGCCCGACTACAAGGCGCTGCATCCGATCGGGGCGGCGCCGGTGATCACCGACGGCGACCTGGTGCTCGCCGAGTCCGGTGCGATCGTCGACTACATCTTGGCCAGATACGGCAATGGCCGGCTCGTGCTCCGCCCCGACGATCCTGATTTCGCGCAATTTCTGTACTGGTTTCACTTCGCCAACGGCACGCTGCAGGCCGGCATGGGGCGCCTGATGATCCTGAGCCGGCTCAAGCTCGCCGAGGACAATCCGATGCTGGTCGCGACCAGGGGGCGCGTCGACCGCGCCTTCGACCTCGTCGATGCGCGCGTCCGCGATGCCGAATATCTCGCCGGCAGCACCTTCACCACCGCCGATATCATGATCGGGTTCTCGCTCACCACGATGCGCTACTTCCAGCCTTATGATCTGGCGCGCTGCCCCAACGTGGTGACATATCTCGGCCGCATCGGGGCGCGGCCGGCCTACCGGCGCGCGATGGAGAAGGCCGATCCTGGCATGGCGCTGCTCTTGAGCTGAGCCGCGGTCACGCGATCCGGTTCGTCGTGGCGGCCCGCGCTGCGTTCAGCTGGTTCTGCAGCCGATCGATGTTCTGCAGCAGGCGCTGGCTGGTCAGCACCAGGAAATAGTAACCGAACTGCGGATCCTGAAAATAGATCTCGAGCAGCCGGTCGTAGGTGATCGTGAGCACCTGTCCGTCCTCGATGCATTCGATCGTTCCGGTGCGCCGGTTGTCCGGCGTAAGGAAGCCGAGCTCCCCCATCAGCGCGCCAGGCCCGATCTCGACATTGATCTCCTTCACCAGGAACTTGCCGGTGACGGTGAGGAGCATTTCCTTGGCGGGATCGCCGAGCTTGAACAGCGTGTCGCCGCGGCGATATTTGCGTTCGGTCATGAACGGCTTGAGCCACTCGATCGACATGTCGCCCTCGGCCGCATGGCGCGCCTTCTTGACCAGCTTGAGCATCTGCCGCAGGCGCAGGGCGTTGATCGGGAGCATCAGGAGATAGAGCAGGAACGTCGCGACATTGGCGGAGAGCGCGCCGAAGATGGCAAAGAACGCGCAGCCGATCATGTTGGCGACGCGCAGCGGCACCATCGTCCGCATCAGGATGGTGGCGACGAAGAAGCCGGCCCCGACCGCGGCGAACATATTGGCGAGGGTGATGTTGTGGACGAAGATCTCCAGTAGCCGGTTGAAAATCGCATCCCAGGTGACGTCGTTGGGATCGAGCCCCATCTGGACCAGGATCTTCGCGATCCTGAGATTGTCCGTGGCCGCTTCGAGAATGCGGTCGAGGATCGAGGAAATGTCTGCGCTGCCGGACGGCATGGTACTAACCCCGCGTAAGGCCTTCAGTCCTGGTCCGTATTGGTATAGCCGAAATCGAATGACGACCGCTTGAATGACGCCTTCGGCCGTCATGCCGCAAGAGGCAAATTTTAGCCTGATCGGGCGTTTCGGCAATTGCCCGTTGGTTGTGCGTATGACCTTGCAACGCCCCGTGATTCGGAACTGGCGGCACCGGTTCGGGTCTTGAATGAACCTTGCATGCCCCCGGACGAGCCTGGGGCTTGGGCCGATCGTCGCCCTACGGCTTGACGGCAGGCTGCACGACCCGCTGTTCGACGAGGCCAAGGTGGCCGGGGAGCGAGCCGGCGCGCAGCAACATGGCGACGCTGCTCGCTTCCTCCAGGGTGAAGTTGCCGGAGATCTGACCCGAGCCGCCGGTGATGGGTTCGCGGATGACGGGGGCGGAAATGACCTTGTCGTCGAGCACGATGGCGAAGGGCCTTCCGACGTTCTCTGCGGTGACGTGGGCGAAGCGCCGCGTGCCGCGGCCGTTGAAACGGAACGAGGCGATCGGCTCCTTCGTGCCGGTCGCAAAGCCCGGGCCCGCATGGCTGATGTCGTCACCCTCGAGCGCGCTGTCCTTGGCGACGAGATAAGGCTTGTTGTCCTTGAAGCCGAACAGGACTTCGGTGCCTTCGGGTGGCGTGCCGGATCGCGCCTGCTCGCCCGGCATCGAAAGGTCGACGAGGCGGAAGCTGACCTTGACCTTCCGGGCAAAGATCGCAGTCGTCTGCTCCGGATTCATTTCGCCCGGCATGAAGATGCGGATTCGGTCGGCCCCGTCGGGCTGGACGCTGGCGAGCCTGATGCCCGAATCCTTGAGGCGTTGTTCGATCATGGCGACGGAATCGTCAACGAGATCGCGCAGCTGCGCCGCGGAAGCGGCCTCGGTCGGCGCCAGCCGGACCAGTCCGTCGCCGCCATCTGTCACGGTGAGCGCATGCGACGGCAATCCCTCCGCGGCTGAGGCGAGCTTGCGCGCGAACAGGTCGCGGGCCCTTGCGTCTGCGATCTTCAGCTCGACGCCGCCATCGCGGATCGCAAGTCCGGAGAAGGCAATCCTGTTCTCGCGCAGGGTTTTGTAGACGTCGTCGCGCAAATCCGAGATCACGCTCTCGCGCAGGCCGTCGGTATCGACCTTGTAGACGATGCGCGAGCCGCCGAGCTTTTCCATCTTGTCGCCGACGAAGGCTGCGATCTTGGCGCGCATCTTGTCGAGCTGACTGTCCTCGGCGAGCGCTGCCCGGGGCAGGGCGATCGCGGCCGCAGCGGCGAGCGCGACGATCAGCGCTGTCTTGCGGTTTCGCGGGGGCCTCGTCATGATCACCTCGAGTCTTGCGGCAGGACGCTGGCAGGCGAAGCTGATGCCTGTTCTTGGTCCCCAAACCGGGCGCGGAGGTTCAACGACCTCTCAGGCAAGTTTGATCGCCACGGCCGCTGGGCCATGGACGAACGCTCGATCATCCATCATTCTGTTCCCGCTCGACCGGCCATCGGTCGAGCCCTCGCCGAACCAAAATGTCAAAAGACAGGGCGGCCGGGGCATGCATCTGAGGGAGGACGGAATTCCATGGCGGGTATCCACGCGCTCGATCGGCTCATCGGCAACGACTATCCGGATCTGTTGACGGACGCGGAAGTCCGCGCTTTCGAGCAGGTCCCTTACGCGGAGCGCGTTGCGGCCGAGAGCACCTACGAGGCGATCACATTGGGTGCGGCGCGCAATCCTGACGGGGCGGCGATCCAGTTTCTGCAGAACGCCGATCCCGCCGACACGCCGCAGGTTGTCACATACCGCGATTTCATCGCGCGCGTCACGCAGGCCGCCAACATGTTTCACGCACTCGGCGTGGAGAAGGGCGACGTCATCAGCTTCATGCTGCCGCTGGTGCCCGACGCCTTCGTGACGCTGTTCGGCGCGGAGGCGGCGGGCATCGCCAATCCCGTCAATCCGCTGCTGGAGCCGCACCAGATCGCGGAGATCCTGGAGGCTGCGAACACCAGGATCCTGGTCGCGCTCGGGCCAATGCCCGGCACCGACATCTGGCAGAAGGTCGAGCAGATCCGTCCGCAATTGAAGCACCTCAAGGCAATCGTGCAGGTGTTCGGCGGCGGCGATCCGGACAAGGGCGTCTTCGCCTTCAATGACCTGATCAAGCAGCAGCCGTCGGACCGGCTTATCAGCGGGCGCAAGATTCTTGGCAGCGACATCGCCGCCTATTTCCACACCGGCGGCACCACCGGCACGCCGAAGCTGGTGCGGCATACTCACACCAATCAGGTTTACCAGGCCTGGGCGCTCAATCTGCTGCTGAAGTCCAAGCCCGGTTCGAACCTGCTGTTCGGCATGCCGCTGTTTCACGTCGGGGGATCGCTGACGCAGGTGCTGCTGACGCTGTCGAGCGGCGGCTCACTGGTTGTGCTGTCGCCGAGCGGCTGGCGCAATCCGAATGCGGTGAAGAACATCTGGAGGCTGGTCGAGCGCTTCAAGCCCGAGGCTCTGTCGAGCGTGCCGACGGTGCTGGCCGCGACGCTCGCGGTGCCGCCTGATAATGCCGACATCTCCAGCCTGAAATACGCCGCCGGCGGCGGCTCGGCGATCCCGGTCGCCGTCGGCTCCGCCATCCAGGACAAGTTGAAGCTGCCGGTGGTCGAGGTCTACGGCATGACCGAGACCTCGAGCGTACACACGCTGGCCTATCCGTCACGGCCGATCCGGCTCGGCTCGGTCGGCCTTCCCATGCCTTACGCGCGCGTGCGCATCGTGCAGCTCGATGCCGACGGCCGCCTGATCCGCGACTGCAAGCCGGACGAAATCGGCGTCGTCATCATGGCCGGGCCCGGCGTGTTCAGCGGCTACCTCAACGACGAGCACAACAAGGGTGCCTTCGTCGACGACGTCTGGGTCAATTCCGGCGATCTCGGCCGCCTCGATGCCGACGGCTATCTCTGGATCACCGGCCGCGCCAAGGACCTTGTGATCCGCGGCGGCCACAACATCGACCCGGCGCCGATCGAGGAGATCATGTTCCGCCACCCCGCGGTCGGCTTCGCGGCCGTGGTCGGCCAGCCCGACGCCTATGCCGGCGAACTGCCGGTTGGTTACGTGCAGTTGAAACCCGGCGCGACCGTCGAGCCGGGCGAATTGGAGGCGTGGGTGCGCGAGCGTACGCCGGAGCGCGCCGCTGTTCCGGTGCAGGTCATTCCGATCGACCCGATGCCGGTGACGGGCGTCGGCAAGGTGTTCAAGCCGCAGCTGCGCTGGGATGCGGCCGAGCGCGTGTTCACCAAGGTGCTCACGCCGCTGGTCGAGCGCGGCATCGATTGCAAGGTGAAGGTCGGTGCTCACGGCAGCCACGGGTCGATCGCGACAGTGACGCTTGCGGGCTTGCCGCCGGAGCAGCGCGATGCGGTTGCCGGCGAGGTGCACACGCTGCTCGCACCCTTCGTGATGCGGCACGAGGTGGTGCAGGCGTAAGGCGAGGGCGGCGACGCGCGGCTTGCATGCCTCGCGGCAAGCGCGCATCATCTCTCAAAAAAACAGGGGGAAATCGATGCGTCATGTCTCTCGCCGTCGTCACCTTCAACACTTGTCGGCCGCGCTGGGCTCGGCCGCATTGTCGGGATGGTCGAGGTCCGCATCGGCTGCAGATGCCGACATTCCGCCGGAAGGCATCGGCAAGGGCATCAAGCACGTCTCCTATAACGATATCGGAGGCCGGCCCGACAGCGTGCAGGTGATGTTCAACCGCCAGCACGTTTATGTCGGACACATGTTCAGCGACGGCGTGACGATCCTGGACGCGTCCGATCCGCGCGTGCTGAAGCCGGTCAATTTCTTCACCGCAGGGCAATACACCCGCACCCACCATCTGCAGGTGGCGGAAGACATGCTGCTGCTCGCCAACGGCGCCAATATCGTTGCGATGCAGTCATATGACAGTATGCGCGGCTATTTCGAGAACACGCTGGCCGACAGCATTACCAAGGCGAAGAAATTCCGCTCCGGCCTCTCGATCCACGACATCTCGAAGCCCGGCGAGATGCGCGAGATCGCGTTTCTCGAGATGCCGGGTTTCGGCATCAACCGGCTGTGGTGGCCGGGCGGTCGCTATGCCTATGTGTCGGCGCATTTCGACGGCTTCACCGACCACATTCTCTGCGTGGTCGATCTGAACACCATCACCAAGCCGGAGATCGTTGCGAAATGGTGGCTGCCGGGCATGAACCGTGCAGCCGGCGAGCCGGCCACGCCGAAAGGCAAGCGCTTTGCGCTCCACCACATGATCACGGCGGGCGATCGCGGCTATGCCGCCTGGCGCGATGGCGGCTTCACCGTCCACGACATCAGCGATCCCGCCAATCCAAAGCTGCTCTCGCACATCAATTGGTCACCGCCCTTCGCCGGCGGCACGCACACGCCACTGCCGCTCCCGAAGAGGCAACTTGCGATCGTCGCGGACGAGGCGAATGCCGATCAATGTGCCAAAGGCCTGTTCCACACCTTCGTGCTCGACGTGCGCGCGCCGGAAAATCCGGTGCCGATCGCGACGTTGCCGACGCCTCGCGATCGCGATTTCTGCACGAGGGGCACGTTCGGGCCGCATAATCTGCACGAGAACCGTCCCGGCTCGTTCCAGAGCGAGGAGACGATCTTTGCCACCTACAACAATGCCGGCGTCAGGGTGTTCGACGTCAGGGACGCCTTCGCGCCCAAGGAGATCGCCTATTGGGTGCCGCCGACACCGAAGAAGCTGATCGATCCCCGCCCGAACGTCGCGCTCGCAGCCAAGACCTGTGATGCCTATGTGCGGCCCGACGGGCTGATGTTCGTCTCCGACTGGAACGCCGGCATGCACGTGCTGCAGTACGAGGGGTAAGTGCGGCACAGGTGACGCTGCCGTACGGCGGGCAAAGGCGCAAAGCGCCGTGCCCGCCATTGGCAAGGTGGGCACGCTTCCGCCTGCGCTCCTTGAGCTAGGGCGGACGAGTCGCCTTGTCCACCCCGCGGGTCGCAATTGCTGTGTCGGTTACGCCGGCATCCGGGTCTCGACAAGGCGCGCCCAGAACGAGGCGCCGTGACCCAGGATGTTGTCGTTGAAGACGTAGGCCGGGTGATGGCACTCGTTGCCGTCGCCCATGCCGACCAGCACCATCGCGCCGGGGCGTGCTTCCAGCATGAAGGAGAAATCCTCGGCGCCCATCATCGGGATGAACTTGTCGTTGACGCGCTCAGTGCCGACGATGTCGCGGGCGACGTCGGCGGCAAGGCCGGCCTCACGTGCATGGTTCATCGTCACCGGATACATCCGCGTGTACTTCGTCTCGGCGGAGCCGCCATAGGCGCGGGCCACGCTCTCGGCGACTTCGCCGATGCGGCGCTCGACGAGATCGCGCACCTCAGGATCGAGCGTGCGCACGGTGCCGCCGAGCTCGGCGACTTCAGGGATGATGTTGAAGGCCGTGCCGGAGTGGAATTGCGTGATCGAGATCACCGCCGACTTCAGCGGATCGACGTTGCGCGCCACGATCGATTGCAACGCATTCACGATCTGCGAGCCGATCAGCACGCTGTCGACGGATTTGTGCGGGCCCGCGCCGGCGTGGCCGCCCTTGCCGTGGACCGTGATCTGGATGTTATCGGAGGAGGCGAGCATCGCGCCGGGCGTGGTTGCGAAATGACCTTCGGGCAGGCCGGGCATGTTGTGCATGCCGTAGACCTCCTGGATGTTCCAGCGCGTCATCAACCCGTCCTCGACCATCGCCTTGCCACCGCCGCCGCCTTCCTCGGCGGGCTGGAAGATCATGATCGCCGTGCCGTCGAAATTGCGGGTCTCGGCGAGATATTTGGCCGCGCCCAGCAGCATCGCGGTGTGGCCGTCATGGCCGCAGGCGTGCATCTTGCCGGGGACTTTCGAGGCGTAAGGCACGCCCGACGTCTCCATGATCGGCAGCGCGTCCATGTCGGCGCGGAGCCCGATGGTCTTGCCGGAGGCGGATTTACGGCCGCGGATCACCCCGACCACGCCGGTCTTGCCGATGCCCGTCACCACCTCGTCGCAGCCGAACTCGCGCAACTTGTCGGCGACGATGCCGGCAGTGCGGTGGACTTCGTAGAGCAATTCCGGATTCTCGTGGAAGTCATGGCGCCAGGCGGCCATTTCGTCGGAGAGGGCGGCAACGCGGTTGACGATGGGCATGGGAAGGGTCCGTTTCTTCTGTGTTTGCAGGGGGCGACGACGGCAAGCGTACTCCGCGGCATCGCAGTCCGCAAATGGTCGCAGGGCTTTCATCGTGACGTTCGGCGACTATAAGATGAGGCCGCAATCGGCGGGGGACGGGGCAAGCCATGAAGTTTGGACGCGATAGTCTCGTGCTGGCGGCCTGCCTTGCGATCATGACCAGCCCGGCCTTCGCCTGCGATATCGGCTCCGCCGCGGCGGCGATCGCATCGATCGGTCAGAAGATCCAGGCAGGCCAGATCAAGCGGATCGATCTTCTGAAAATCTCCGATCGTCTGCTCGCCAGCATTCCGATCTCGCCGGAGCATTTTTCGAGCTACGCCAGCGAACGCAAGACGCTGGTTCTGACCGAACGCGACGCGACCGAACTTGCGGCGGCCGTCAAAGCGCTGGCGCCGGCCCAATTGTCCTACCAGCCCGATCTGCGCTGGCAGCTCGTTTTCATCGATGACGCCGGAAACAAGCCGCACGCCTTCTTCTTCAGCAAGCGCTACGTGCAGGGGCGCGGCCGCGCGGGCTATGTCGACGGCAACATGTGCGCCTTCGGCACTGCCGCCATCGGCAGCCCCGCGCTGGTGAAATGGCTGCAGAAGCGACTATAGACCGCCATCGCGCGTGCCCCGGCGGCCGCATGCGCGGCGCCCGGGCGACGCAAGCGCTGCTCAGCTCTCGCCGAACACGCGCTTGAAGATCGTGTCGACGTGCTTGAGGTGATAGCCGAGGTCGAACAGCTCCTCGAGTTCGGCATCCGAGAGATACTTCTTCACCTCGGCGTCCTTCTTCAGGAGCTGGAGGAAGTCGCCTTCGCCGCGCCAGACGGGCATCGCGTTGCGCTGCACGAGCTTGTAGGAATCCTCGCGGCTCGCGCCCTTCTGCGTCAGCGCCAGCAGCACGCGCTGGGAGTGCACGAGGCCGCCGAGGCGGTCGAGGTTCTTCTGCATGTTGGCGGGGTACACCAGCAGCTTGTCGATCAGGCCGGCCAGGCGCACCAGCGCGAAGTCGAGCGTCACGGTCGCGTCCGGGCCCATCATGCGCTCGGCCGAGGAGTGCGAGATGTCGCGCTCGTGCCAGAGCACGACGTTCTCCAGCGCCGGCGTCACATAGGCGCGCACCATGCGGGAGAGGCCGGTGAGGTTTTCCGACAGCACCGGATTGCGCTTGTGCGGCATGGCGGAGGAGCCCTTCTGGCCCTCCGAGAAGAACTCTTCGGCCTCCAGCACCTCGGTGCGCTGCATGTGGCGGATTTCCACCGCGATGCGCTCGACCGAGGAGGCGATCACGCCCAGCGTCGAGAAATACATGGCGTGGCGGTCGCGCGGGATCACCTGGGTCGAGATCGGCTCGGGAACGAGGCCCATGGCTTTCGCCACGTGCTCTTCGACGCGCGGATCGATCTGGGCAAAGGTGCCGACGGCGCCGGATATGGCGCAGGTCGCGACTTCCTTCCGCGCTGCGATCAGGCGCTCCTTGGCGCGCGTGAACTCCGCATAGGCATAAGCGAGCTTGAGACCGAAGGTGACGGGCTCGGCATGGATGCCGTGGCTGCGGCCGATGGTCGGCGTCATCTTGTGCTCGAAGGCGCGCTTTTTCAGGGCGGCCAGCACCTTGTCGAGGTCGGCCAGCAGCAGGTCGGCAGCGCGGGTGAGCTGGACGTTGAGGCAGGTATCGAGCACGTCGGAGGAGGTCATTCCCTGGTGCACGAAACGCGCCTCGGGACCGACGATCTCGGCGAGGTGGGTGAGGAAGGCGATGACGTCATGCTTGGTCTCGCGCTCGATCTCGTCGATGCGGGCGACGTCGAAGGTGGCGTCCTTGGCCTTGGCCCAGACCGTCTTGGCGGCCTCCTTGGGGATGGTCCCGAGCTCGGCGAGGGCGTCCGCCGCATGCGCCTCGATCTCGAACCAGATCTTGAACCGGGTCTGCGGCTCCCAGATCGAGGCCATTTCCGGGCGAGTATAGCGGGGAATCATCTGACGGCTCCAGGAAGGTGGGCGGGCGGTCCGAAAGGGGGCAGCGCCGGCCAAAATGCTTTTTACGCCGTGATTTAACAGAGCGGACAGGGCGAAACAAACGGTCTGGGCCCCGGGAGAGGAGGATCGCCGAGCTATCCACCGGCCGGCTGGCAAGGGAGGCATGGGCCGGCCGCAAATATTAACTGTCAATCACGGATCATTGACTGACAGATATTGAAATCTGTCAGCGAGACGTGTATATCCGTTCTCGGACGCTTCGATTGGGCGTCCCGCGACAAGCCCCGGGGAGCCCGACATCCGAGCCAAGCTCGGATCGACGGGCGGAGTGAAGAACGGGGACCCGCGGACGAATGGAGACTTAAGACGATGACGACCGAAATCCTCAATTTGACCGGCGTGATTGGGCATTGGCTCAATTTGCTGGTGGCGCGCCAGATCGCGTCGCAGGCTGCAAAACTGCCTCATTAAGGCATAGGCTTTCCGAACCGGCCGGCTACGGGCGCTTCGGAAGCAGCCCTACTGCCGGAGTAACTGAGCCCTGAACGGGAACATGGTGCTGGCATGAATGAAGCCGTTGTCTTGACGCCGGAGCGGATCCTCGAAGTGACCGAGGACGTGCTGAGGCGCTTTGGGCTTGCCAAGGCCACCGTGGTCGACGTGGCCCGTGCGCTCGATGTCAGCCACGGCAGCGTCTATCGCCATTTCCCGAGCAAGGCCTCGCTGCGCGAGGCCGTTGCCAAACGCTGGCTGGACCGCATCGACGCGCCGCTGCGCCAGATTGCCGAGGAGAAGGGCCCGGCGCCGGCGAGGCTGGAGCGCTGGCTGCGCACGCTGTTCGCGGCCAAGCGGTCGCGCGTGCTCGACGACCCCGAGATGTTCGAGACCTATCTGACGCTGGCGCGCGAGGCCTGCGCGGCCGTCAAATGCCACAAGGATACCCTGACCGACCAGGTGGTGGCGATCCTGTCCGACGGTGTGGCGCAGGGCGTCTTCGCCATGGACGACGTCAAGGCCACCGCGCGCGCGATCTACGATGCCACCAGCCGCTTCCACCATCCGGCGCATGCCGACGAGTGGAAGGATGCCGATCTTCCCGCACGCGTCGATGCGACGCTCACGCTGCTGCTGCGCGGGTTGAAGACCTCTTAAGCCGCCGCTGCTGTCCAATACGGCGCGACGGATCAGCCTCTCGCCTTGTGGAGAAGTGCGCCATTGCCAAGCGATGGCGACGACGATCGCGTGCGGAAAGCGCCGTCGGATGACGGTAGGACCGGCGATCTCTCCGGATAGACATTGATCGCGATCTCGACGTCGTCCTTCGACCGCTTTCGAAGACGCTCGAAAGCCAGCTCCTGACCGAGCATGGAGCAGCGGAAATGGACGATCGCGGTATCCGGCAGGCGGCAGAGTTGATCGATGAGCTCGCCGACGGTGATGATCGAGGGAGCCGCAACGACCTTGTGGTGACCCTTACTCATGACCTTCTACTCCTTCACTCCGCTGCTAACCGGAACGGAACAGACTCTGTTCCAATCCGCTCGGCAGAATGAGAAATTTCACGTCATTCGAGGCAATGCGGCTGTCCCGCTGCTAAATCCTCGTCAGCCCGCAGGTCGCGGCGAGCCGCACCAGTTGCGCATCGGTGCGCGCGCCGGTCTTGGTCTTGATCAGGTAGTGATAGTTCTGCACCGTCTTCACACTGAGATTGAGGTGCGCTGCGATCTGCTCGGTGGTGGCGCCGCCTGCGAACTGGCGCAGAATTTCGATTTCGCGTTCGCCCAACTGGTCCAGCGCTGAGCCCGCCGACAAACTGTCCTCGGCCAGAATATGCGCGATGTCGTCGCTCATGGCGCGCTCGCCGCGCGCGACGGCGCGGATGGCGCCGACCACGGCGGACGGCTCGCTGCTCTTGGTGACGAAGCCGCTGGCGCCGGCGCTGAACGCGGCCTTCACCAGCACGGCCTCGTTGTGCATGGTGAAGACGAGGATCCGCGCCCGCGGGCTGCGCGCGCGGATGTTGCGGATCGCCTCCAGCCCGCTCGCGCCGGGCATCGAAATATCGAGCACGACGACGTCAGGATCATGCGCCTTGAAGGCGCCGTAGGCGTCCGCGGCATTGTCGGCTTCCGCCACGACATGGAGGTCGCCCTGGCTCTCCAGCACGCGGCGATAGCCCTGCCTGACGATCGGATGGTCGTCGACCAGCAGCACGGAGATGCCTGTTGCTGCCACCTCGCTCATGCCGGCCTCATGCGGCGAGCGGGATGGTGGCGGCGACGCTGAGGCCGCCGCGGGCCGGCAGGATCGATAGCGATCCGCCGACGGCCGCGACGCGCTCGCGGATGCCGGTAAGGCCGAACCCGGCCGACTGTGCGACGCGTTCCGCATCGCCGCCGCCGTCGTCCTCGACCCGGATCAGCAGCGCGTCGTCCTCGCCGGCGCAGCGCTCGACGCGCAAGGAGATCTCGCGCGCCGAACTGTGGCGCAGCGCATTGGTCAGGCATTCCTGGGCGACGCGATAAGCGGTGGTGGCGGCCGGCCCGCTGATGTCGGTGAGATCGCCCCTGAGGTCGAGCTGGATGGTCGGCTGCGCCGCGCTCTGCGAGCGCCAGCTGTCGACGAGATTGACGAGGCTGGCCTCGAGCCCGAGTTCCTCGGGCAGGGGATTGCGCAGCCGCTTCAGCGCATCGCGCAGCGAGGCCATCAGGTGATGGGTGGCTTGCGAGATCATGCGGGCATCCTGAGCGATGTCATCGTCCTTGCCGTCCTTCGCGCTCGCGGTCTCGATCGTGTTGGCGAAAGCGAGGATGGCCGACAGATTTTGCCCGAATTCGTCGTGCAGCTCGCGGGCGAGGGCACGACGCTCGTCGTCGCGGATCTCGATCAGGCGCCGCGTCAGCGCGGCGCGCTGCTCGGTGGCTTCCTCCAGCCGGCCGCCGAGCTCGCCGACGGCGTTGCCGATCATTGCCAGCTCCATCGAACGGAACTTTGGCAGCTTGCTGCGATAATGGCCGCGCGCCATGCGCTGCAGGGCGGTCACGATCGCCCGCGCCGGTGCCAGCGCATGCGCGATCGCCAGCGAAGCCAGCAGCGCGATGGCCGCCGCCATCAACAGCGCGACGTCGATCACGTTCAGGATGTACTCCCAGGCGAGCGAAATCGCGGCCGCGGCGTCCGGCGTTGCGACCACAGTTCCGGCCGAGGCGGCGCGGGGGCTGACCGGCCGCACCACTTCGGCGTGGCTGCCGAGGAAGATCGGTACGATCGACGCGAACCAGCGCGGCGGGGGCTTGCCCAGCCCCTCGCTCTGGCCGCAGAGCGGCTTTTCAAATGCGATGGCCGGCTGGAACTCGACGCAGACGCCCGGGGAAATCAGCTTCATCGTCTCCAGCGTGCGCCATTCCGGAACCGGCAAGAGCTGCTCGCGCGTTCTGCTGCTGCGCAGCAAGAACTCATGCCAATACAAGGCCTGCAGCGCCTGCGTGACCCGCTGCGCGGAGGCTGCGGTCGCCCGGTCGACGCTGCGATAGGCGTCGAAGGTGGCCCATACGGTCGCAGCTCCCAGGCACAGAGCCACGATGAGCAGCAGACGGGCGACAAGCTGAAGCACGAGGCGCATGCGATCACCCTCAACGTTTGATAGGCTCAGCCTAACAACGCCGCCGCGCCTTGCCAATTGCGGGGTTTGGCAGGATTGCAGCTCGGGCAAATTTCCCAAGCCGGATTGGGCATGGGTCTTTGGACCGGGCGCGATGGCTTTGATCTAATTGGGCAGGAATCTTGATAGGCTAAACGTTGCGAGCGAGGAGCGGTGCAGCATGAGTTCGATGACGATTGGACCGATCGCGCCTGTAACGACCGACCCGTCCGAGCGCAGCGCGCTGCTGTTCTGGATGATCTTCACCGGTCTGTCGATCTTCGCCGCCGTGCTGCTGTGGCGGTTCGGCTTGATTCACCTGATGCTGACCTCGGACCGGACCTACATCTCGAGCGTCATCGCCGTGCTCTACGTCCTGACCTGCGGCCACTGCTTCCTGCGCACCCGGGCGATCGCGCGGGAGGGGGCCGCGGCGCGGCGCTGCCGGGCGGCGCTCGCCGCGCCTGACGGCGGCAAGGTGCTCGACGCGCGTGCGACGGCGCTGCCGCGCGGCCTGGTGCGCGATCACATCGAGAGCCTGGTGACCAAGGCTGCCGCGCAGGATTATCGTCCGGTCAACCAGACCCTGCTGCTGCGCACGCTTGCCGATCGTCTGCGCGGCTCCAACGGGTTCGGCGCCTTCGTCTCGGATACGCTGATGAAGCTCGGGCTGCTCGGCACCATCGTCGGCTTCATCATCATGCTGGCGCCGATCGCGGGGCTGGATGCCGCCGACAAGGTGGCGATGCGCTCCTCGATGGGGCTGATGAGCGACGGCATGGCGGTCGCGATGTACACGACCCTCGCCGGTCTCGTCGGCTCGATCCTGGTCCGCATCCAGTATTACATGCTGGATGCCGCGACCCAGCGGGTGTTCTCGGATGCGGTGGTGCTGACCGAGACCTATGTGACGCCGGTGCTGGAGCGCAAGGGCGCCGGGACCTCGTCATGATGGATGATTTCGGTCTCTATCCGCGCGAGGAGCCGTTCGATCCGCTGGGCGTGATGCTGTTCAAGGCGCTCCAGGTGATCGCGTTCCTGTTCTTCCTGGCGCTGCTCGCGGTCTCCCCGGACGCCAAGGAAGGCAAGATCGACTCCAAGGCCGAGTTCATCATCACGCTGGACTGGCCGGACAACCACCCCGACGATCTCGACCTGTTCGTGCAGGATCCCGCCGGAAACATCGCCTGGTATCGCCACCGCGAGGCCGGCTTCCTCACCCTCGACCGCGACGATCGCGGCGGAGCCAACGACTTCATCATGGTCGCCGGCAAGAAGATCGCCTCGCCCATCCGTGAGGAGATCGTCACGCTGCGCGGCATCGTCCCCGGCGAATACACGGTGAACGTCTCCCATTTCGTCGCCACGACCGGCGAGCCGGTGACGGCAAATGTGAAGGTTCAGAAGCTCAATCCGACCGCGCAGGTGGTCTTCGACAACAAGTTCACGCTCGACCACTCCGGCGACGAGAAGACGGCCGTGCGGTTCCGGCTCGACGCCGAGGGCAAGGTCGTCAATGTCGACCAGCGGCCGAAATCGCTGCTCGAGACGTTCCGCAGCAGCTGGCGCAACGGCGCCGATCTCGACCCGAGGACCGGTGTGAGCAAGAACCCCGTGAGGATACGCCGTGATTAACCTGCAGACGGTCATCCTCACGCTGTCGGTGGCCTACGCTGTGATCGGGGCACTGCTGCTGGTGGTGCTGGTCTATGCGCGGTTGCACTGGTCGCTGAAGGCGGTCGCGGTGGTCGTGACCAGCGCCTTCTATGTCGTCAGCTTCTCCGAGATGCGCGGCCTGCTCGGCTGGGCCAGTTCCGACCGGCTGCCGACCACCTTCAAGCTGCTGAAGTCCCGTATCGTCGAGCCGCATTCGCTTCAGGGCGACCCCGGCTCGATCTATCTGTGGGTCGAGCAGCTCGACGAGGACAATCGTCCGAGCGGTATCCCGCGGGCGTTCCGCGTGCCCTACAACGATGCACTCGCTGACAAGACCCATGCCGCGGAGAACGAGATCGCCCTGGGACATCCGCAAGGCGGCCGCGCGGCGGATTTCGGCGGCGGCGACGGCAGCCTGATCGACATGGTCCGCGAATATGTGACGCCCAAGACGATCATGGAGACGACCGGCGGCGATTCCTCGACCGGCGAGTTCATGGCCCCACCGGCCGGCGCGCAAGGCGCCGTGTTCACGCCGATACCGCCGCCCCGGATGCCCCCGAAAGACGAGCAATAGGCTCTGCACCATCGTGCCGCCGGCGCTGGTCAACTGCCCGGCGCTGGCGCATCTTGTTGACATCCCTCAATTTGGCCTTATCGGCCTTCAATAAGAATTGGAGGGTGGAGGGTGCGTGCTTCTCGCTGTCTTTTCAGATATCCACGGCAACCGGCAAGCCTTCGAGGCCTGCCTGAAGGTCGCCCGTGCGAAGGGCGCGGAGCGGTTTGTCCTGCTCGGTGATTTCGTCGGTTATGGCGCCGATCCCGAATGGGTGGTGGATACCGCGATGGAGCTCGTCGCGAAGGGGGCGATCGCCGTGCGCGGCAATCACGATCAGGCGGTCAATTCATCGGCGGAGACGATGAACGCCGAGGCCCAGGTCGCGATCGAATGGACCCGTGGCCGCCTCGACACCGCGCAGCGCCGGTTCCTGAGCGAATTGCCGATGCTGGTCGAGGACAGCGATCGCCTCTTCGTGCATTCGGAAGCGTCGAGCCCCCAGCGCTGGCACTATGTCCGCTCGACGGTGGACGCTGCCAAGAGCCTGATCGCAACACCCGCCCATGTCACGTTCTGCGGCCATATCCATCGTCCCGCACTCTATTCGATGTCGGTGACGGCGAAGATGACGAGCTTCGTACCGAAGACCGACGTCCCGGTGCAGCTGCTGCGCGGACGGCAATGGCTCGCGGTCATGGGCTCGGTCGGCCAGCCCCGCGACGGCGATCCCTCGGCAGCCTTCGTGTTGTTCGACACCGAATCGTGCCAGATCATCTATTGCCGTGCGCCCTATGACATCGCGGCCGCGGCGGATAGGATCCGCGACAATGGCCTGCCGCATTGGCTCGCCGACCGGCTGTCGCAGGGGCGCTAGGGGCCGATGCCGAAATCACTGGTCAAATCCGGTGCGGTGATCGACGGTTACACCATCGGCGAATGCGTCCACGCCGGCGGCATGGCGACGCTGTGGACGGTCACCCATCCCGGCATCGACGTGCCCCTGCTGATGAAGATACCGCGGGTGTCGGAGGGTGAGGACCCCGCCGCGATCGTCTCCTTCGAGATGGAGATGATGATCCTGCCGCGACTGGCAGGGCCGCACGTCCCGACCTGTTTTGGCACCGGCGATTTCGCGCACCAGGCCTATGTCGTGATCGAGCGGATCTCCGGGACCACGCTCTACAAGCGGCTGTCTGATCTGCCGCTGCCGTATGACGAGGCGCGGCAGCTCGTGGCCAGGATCGCGACCGCGCTCGCCGATCTGCACCGGCAGAACGTGATCCATCACGACATCAAGCCGAGCAGCATCATGTTCCGCGAAAGCGGCGAGGCGGTGCTGATCGACTACGGTCTGTCGCATCACAACCATTTGCCTGATCTGTTGCAGGAGGAGTTCCGCCTGCCTTACGGCACCGCGCCTTACATGGCGCCCGAGCGGCTGTCGGGGGTGCGCGATGATCCGCGCAGCGATCTGTTTTCGCTTGGCGTGCTGCTCTACTTCTTCACGACCGGCGAGCGGCCGTTCGGCGAGGGCGAGACGCTGCGCGCGATGCGGCGCCGGCTGTGGCGCGATCCGCATCCGCCGCGAAGCCTGCGCGCCGACTACCCGACCTGGCTTCAGGAAATAGTCTTGCGTTGTCTCGAGATCGAGCCGGTGTGGCGCTATCCGACGGCGTCCCAGCTCGCCTTCGATCTCGCCCATCCGGATCAGGTCAAGCTCACCAAACGTGCGGAGCGGGTGAAGCGCGATCCGCTCAGCGTCGCCTGGCGCCGCCGCTTCAATCTGGGCGTCATGGCGCCGCGCGCGAAATCGGATGTCGCGGCCCAGATCGCGTCGAGCCCGATCCTCGCTGTCGCACTCGATACCGTGGAAGGTGCAGCCGAGCTGAACGAGGCGTTGCGCGTGACCACCGAGCGCATCCTCGCCACCTTGCCGTCAGCGCGGCTTGCCTGCGTCAACGTGCTCAAGCTCAACCGCATCGCGATCGACCGGACCCTGGACGAGCAGGGCTCCAACAAGCATATCGACCGCCTCGTCGCGCTCAGGCATTGGGCGACGCCGCTCAAGCTGGATGAGAGTCGGCTGTCGGTTCACGTGCTGGAAGCCGTCGATCCCGCCGCCGCGCTGCTGGAGTTTGCCGAGGTCAACCACGTCGACCATGTCATCATCGGCGCGCGGCAGAGCTCGTTCCGCCGCACGCTGCTCGGCAGCGTCTCGGCCAAGGTGGCCTCGGAGGCAAGCTGCACGGTCACCGTGGTACGGCCGCCGCGGATGGCTGGGGATGCGGACGAGGCCGATACCGGCAAGGCGTCGGAATAGGCTGCCGGGCGGCCTCGAAGCGGGATCAGGCGGCGTGAGCGCTGTGGGCGACGCGCTTGCGGCGGATCGGCCAGGAGAATTGCGGACCGGGCTCGCCGTGATCCGCGCCGCCGCCGAAATACTGGATGATCTCGCGGCAGGGCTCGCAATTGAACAGGTTACGCGAGGCGGACGCCTTGGTCATTTCCTTCAGGCAGTTCGGGCAGTGCGGTTTCATGGGCGGTCCGGAAAGTAATCTTAGTGTCGGCGTTGTGAGGGAAAGGTTTGGTCGAGGTCCGTCGTGTCGAGCCCCGCATCGTCCTCTACCCTGCCATCGGTGCGCTCGAGGCGGCCGAAGAAGTAATCGAGGCCCGGATGCGGGCGGCGCGGAATGCGGCACCTGCGTTTCGGCTGACGTTTCACGAGAGCGATCTGCATGATGCTCAGCCCCGGCGGCGATGAAGGTGGACGATGCGGGCGGAGGCCGCGATCTTCACCGGTTGCGCCACGTAGAGGCTGCGCGCTGCAACCGCCACATTGAACCCGAGCCACAACGCCACGCCAGTCCAAATCAGGGTCGTTGCCATGAGGTGCTCCCGTCAAAGCAGGCAGGAGTCACTTGCGGTGATTTGCGCGAATCAGTGAAGTCCGGATGAGTACGGATCAAGGTTGCAATTTTAGGCATTGCGCGTCGCAACACCCGTAAAAGCCGCGACAAAACTCCTGTCGTTCGCGAGCGCGTTTGATCCAGGTCAAATCGCTTCGCCGCGCGCTCCCAGCGCCGCGTTGCGGATCGCGGCGATGTTGGTCTTGTACGCATCCAGCGTGCCGCCTCTGAACACGGACGTGCCGGCGACGAAGGCGTTGGCGCCCGCCGCCGCGAGCGCGCCCGCAACATCGGGGCCGACACCGCCGTCGACCTCGATGTCGATCGGGCGGCCCGCCGTCATCGCGCGGATGTCGCGGATCTTGGAGATCGCGGAGGGGATGAAGGCCTGACCGCCGAAGCCGGGATTGACCGACATCACCAGCACGAGGTCGACGAGATCGAGGACGTATTCGAGCACGCTGATCGGCGTGCCCGGGTTGAGCGAGACGCCGGCCTTCTTGCCGAGCGCGCGGATCGCCTGGAGCGATCGGTGCAAATGCGGACCGGCCTCCGCATGCACGGTGATGTGGTCGCAGCCGGCTTTCGCGAAGGCCTCGAGATAGGGATCGCAAGGCGAGATCATCAGATGCGCATCGAACACCTTCTTGGTGTGCGGGCGCATCGCCTTGATCACGTCGGGGCCGTAGGAAATGTTGGGAACGAAGTGGCCGTCCATCACGTCGAGATGGATCCAGTCGGCGCCGGCGGCGTCGACGCTGCGCACCTCCTCGCCGAGCCTGGAGAAATCCGAGGCCAGGATCGAGGGTGCGATGGCCAGGGGGCGGGGGGCGAAGGCTTGGGTCATGGCGCGGTTTCCCGGAAGGCAGCCGTGAAAGATGGGCCTCGCCTAACATGGGCCTCCGTGGTGGGCAATGCAGGGAGGGCGTGCTTTCTGTGGGCGGAAATTTCTGCCGCGACCGGCACGAATTGCCGAGGTTTCCGGACCATCCAAGGCGCGGCAGCGGCGGATTTCATTGAGCTTTTCGCGCTGGCACGACGCTTGCTGACATCACCTGCAGAACATTGACCGCGGCATGCCGCATGGGTTGGAGTTGTGCAATGTTGTTCGCCCTTGGTGCCGTCTCGAGCGCCCTCGATGCGATCCAGTCGCTGACGAACTCGAAATCGTCCTCCTCGACGCACAAGACGGGGGCCGCGCAGGGCGCGACCAATCCGTTTGCGATCAATGGCGGCGGCAGCAGCACGACCAGCGCTGCGACATCCTCCGTCAACTCGGGCAATTGCGCACAGATTTCGCCGGAAACGATGAGCGCGCTGATCGCCGCGCAGAGCCAATCGTCTGATGGCGCCAGCAGTGCGGCGACCTCGACCTCTGCGAGCTCGACCTCCTCGACGTCGAAGAGCCGGGATGCCGCCCTCAAGGACCTGTTCTCGCAGATCGATGCGGACGGCGACGGCAGCATCACCAAATCCGAGTTCGAGGACGCGCTGGGCGCCGGCGGGACCAACCTCGCGCAGGCTGACGACGTGTTCTCCAAGCTGGACTCGAATGCGGACGGCAATGTGAGCCTCGACGAGATGTCGAAGGCGCTGAAGAGCGGGCACCACGGCCACCATGCCCATGGCGCGAGCGGCTCGGGCGATGCGTCCGGCAGCGGCTCGGATTCCTCCTCGTCGTCGTCGAGCGGCGGTTCGACCTCGACCACGACGACGGCCGCGGACGGCTCGACCACCACCACCGTCACCTATGCAGACGGCTTCAAGATGTCGACGACGGTGCCGGGCGCGAACACTCCCCGTAGTTCGGCTTACGATCTGTTCGCGCAGTTGATGCAGCAGCAAGGCGGGCAGGGCCAGGGCGCGTCGGCGGCTGCCGGCTCGTCCATGTCGATGAGCGTGTGAGCGGCATCTGAATTAGCCGGCATGCTCGTGCGTGATGTCACGACAGGCATAGCGGTCGCGGATCTCGTGATTGAAGAACACGCCCTTTGAGCGTGCCTCCCTGAACGCGGCGGCCACCTCGGACGGGACGTCCTCGTAGACATAGAGGCGTCCGTTGACGAAGGTCACCTTCAGCTCGCGCGTGTCGGGCGCATAGCGAAAGAAGCGGATCACCGAAGACGGCATGGTGTTACACCCTGGTCCGCCAAGGTAACGCTGTGCTCGCCGTTTCGTTTCTAGCCGAAGCTGTCCTTCCACGCCGCTTGCGCACCTGTAAACGGCAGCGCGGTTGCGTTGTAAACGCCCCGCGCAATGGCGCGCGCGACCACGTTGGCGGCGACGGTGCCGAGCTCGGTGAGGCCGACCAGCGGCTCGATCGGCTTTTCACCGGTCGCAGCCGCGAACAGCACGTCGCCGTCGGTCGGGGCATGCACCGGATAGATCGCGCGAGCCATTCCGGTATGCGCGATCATCGCGAGCCGCTTGGCCTGGGCCTTGGTCAGTGTCGCATCGGTGACGACCGCACCGATCGTGGTGTTCTCGCGCGCGCTCGCGGCGGGGCCGCCCTTGATGCGCATCGCCAGCATGTCCGGCGTGAATTTGGGCGGCAGGCCGCGCCCGCCGAACTCGCCGTTCTCCTCGAACGGCGCCGCCCAGAACCAGGGCCCTTCGCCGACGGTTGTGCTGCCGACCGCGTTGACGACCATGATCGCGGCGACCTTGATGCCGTTGGCGAGAACCGCCGAAGCCGAACCGAGCCCGCCCTTGAAGGTCGCGGTGGTGGCTCCCAGGCCCGCGCCGGCGCTGCCGAGTGCGAAGTCGTCACCTGCGGCCGCCGCCGCGGCGTAGCCGAGATCGCGATACGGCGCGAAGCGGCCCCAGGACTTGTTGCCGCCGTTGAGCAGGTCGAACATGATCGCACCCGGCACCAGCGGGATCACCGCACCGCGCACATTGAGACCGCGGCCCTGCTCGGCGAGCCAGGCCTGCACGCCGCCGCCGGCCTCGATCCCGAAGGCAGAGCCGCCGGACAGCGCGATCGCATCGACGCGTTCCTGCGTGCTGGCAAGATCGAGCAGCGCATCCTCCCGCGTGCCGGGGGCTCCGCCGCGCACATCGATGGCGGCGACCGCCGGCTGGTCGAAGATGATCGCGGTCGTGCCGGAAGCGACCTTGGGATCCTCGGCATGGCCGACGCGGACGCCGGCGATATCGGTGAGAAGGTTCTTCAAGGCGGCTCCGTCGGCTGAAGGCGTTGCGCTTCAGCGATAGCGCAGGGATGCCGCAGGCTCAACTGGCGAGGGCGGTCCTCAGCATCTTGGCGAGCTCGGACTTGCGGTAGGGCTTGGCCAGCAGCAGCACGCCGGAATCGAGCCGGCCGTGATGGACGATGGCATTCTCGGTATAGCCCGAGGTGAACAGCGTCTTGAGGTCGGGGCGGCGCCGGGCGGCTTCGTCGGCCAGCTGACGACCGTTCATGTTGCCCGGCATGATGATGTCGGTGAAGAGCAGGTCGATGGTCTTGTCGCCGTCGATGATGGTGAGGGCCTCCGCGCCGTTGGCGGCCTCGAGCGCGGTATAGCCGAGGCTCCTGACCTGGGTCACCACATATTGCCGCACCAACGCATCGTCTTCGACGATCAGGATCTTCTCGTTGCCGCCGGTGATGGGCGCGTTCTGCAGCGCCTCCATCTCGGTCTCCTGCACGCCGCTCGAGCGCGGCAGGTAGATCTTCACGCTCGTGCCGTGGCCCTGCTCGCTGTAGATCTTAATGTGCCCGCCGGACTGCTTGACGAAGCCGAACACCATGCTGAGTCCGAGCCCGGTGCCCTTGCCGACCTCCTTGGTGGTGAAGAAGGGGTCGAACACGCGGTCGATCAGCTCCGGCGGGATTCCGGAGCCGGTGTCGCTGACGGCGATCATCACGTAATTGCCGGCAACGACGTCCGGGTTCATGCTGGCATAGCCGTCGTCGAGGAATATGTTGCGGGTCTCCAGCACCAGGGTGCCGCCCTCGGGCATGGCGTCCCGGGCGTTCAGCGCGAGATTGAGGATCGCCGTGGAAAGCTGGCCGGGGTCGACCAGCGTCGGCCATGCATCCTCGGTGAGCTGCGGCACGATGGTGATCTGCTCGCCCAGGGTGGGGTGCAGCAGCTTGGCCGCTTCGAGCGCCAGCGCGTTGACGTCGATCTCGCGCGGCTGGAGCGGTTGCTTGCGGGCGAAGGCGAGCAGATGCTTGGTCAGCTGCGCGCCGCGCTCGGCGGCATCGTCGATCAGCTTGGTGATGGCAGCGAGCTCGGGGCGGTCGGCGACGGCGTCGGCCAGGATGCCGATCGTGCCGGTGATGACGGTCAGCACGTTGTTGAAGTCGTGAGCGACACCGCCGGTCAACTGGCCGATGGAGTCCATCTTCTGCACCTGGCGGAACTGGGCCTCGGCGGCCTGCTTCTCCGTCAGATCTCGTCCGATGAAGAAATGACGCTTCACGGGCTCCGACCAGGTGCCCATCCAGTTCAGCGTGACCTCGTGACCGTCGTAGTGATAGTAGCGCGCCTCGAAGCTGCGCTTGACCGCACCGCGCCGCGCCGCGCGCATTTCCTCCCGCGTCTTGTCGAGATCGTCGGGGTGGATGAACTCGGTTGCGCTGTGCCCGATCAGGTCTTCCGGGCTGAAGCCGAGGATGGTCTTCACGCTCGGGCTGACCTGGACGAAATTGCCGAAGCTGTCGGTGACCAGGATCAGGTCCTGCGAGGTCTCGAAGATGCGCTGGCGCTCCTCGATCTCCCGGCGAAGCTTTTCCCTGGATTGCTTCTCCTCGGTGATGTCGTGGGCAATCTTGGAGGCGCCGATGATTTGCCCATTCTCCGCCCTCAGTGGCGAGACATTGAGGACGACCTCGATCTCGCGACCGTCTTTTCTGATTCGGACCGTCTCGTGCTGGGCGATCGATTCGTTGCCGCTGATGCGGTTGAGAATGCTCCTGATTTCCGACTTGCGATCGTTCGGTACGATGATGTCGATCGGCTTGCCGATGGCCTCCGCCGCGGAATAGCCGAACAGGTGCTCGGCGGCGCGGTTCCAGCCGGTGACCTCGCCGTTGAGCGACTGGGTGATGATGGCATCGTTGGAGGATTCGACGACGGCGCCATAGAGCGCCAGCCGCTTACCGTAGAAGTCCCGATCCGATGCCGATTGCTCGCGCAGTCTGCCGACGAGACCCACCGTCCGGGCCTGAAGGCGAACGTTCTCGATCAGCAGCACCGCGAGCACGAAGCTCGACGCGCCGAGGCCGTAGAGACGGCCGGCGTAGAAACCGAGATCGAAACGCGCGACGTTGACGATCGCGGACAGCGCGATGTCGAACAGCCATACGCACATCACGACCATGAGCCAGATGTCGATCACCGAATGCGGTCGCCGGAACCACAGCGAAACCAGGGCGGCAAAGCTCAGCGACCACACGAAGGACACGACCCCGATCATGGTCGCCGTGTAACGGCCGTCGCGGAGCAGCACCGGCAACAGATCGTGCTGGCTGGTGACGATCCAGGTGAAGACCCCCATGGCCGCGACCACGCCGAGCACGATGGCGTAAATCGCGTTGCGCGGCGCGCCTCTGACCCTGGGGCCACCGTCCCTTTCCTTCAGCCAGGCATAGCCGAGGACGAAGAGCGGAAAGCCGCCATGCCAGATCATGTAAAGCCAGACGGTGGTTTGGCTGCCCGCACCAAACAGCCCGGTCGGCGTGAACAGGCCGGGGAAGGTGAGGGCGTGCACCAGCGCCGCCGCGGCAGTGAACAGGTAGCCGGTCGACAGCCACAACAGCGCGCGGGTCCGCAACACCGAAAACTGCGACAGCAGCAGCACGGCGGTGACGATGTCGCTGACCGCCAGGGCCGATTGATAACTCGCGACGAAAGCCGGGACTGGGAGTAACGGGGTACCCGCGAACGGAACGGCCAGGGCGAACAGAACCGAGGAAATGCCGACGATCCATAAGGCCGCGGTTCGATCGGCCGACGTGGCCGGCAGGGTTGAAAGGAAGGTGCTTCGGTCGATCGCAGGCGCATTCATCTCGTGCAGACCCGTTTTGAGCATCTCCGCAGTCCAAGATACGGCAGTCTTGACCTCCACGACCCCCAAGGTAGCCCGTTCCGGGCGCCTGTCGTGAACTGTTGCAGCGACGACTCAACCGAAGGTTACAGCTTACTTAATTTGGGTGGGAACGCGGAATAGGGATCAGGTAAGATGCGCTTTACTGGGCGGTGTCATAATGCCCTGCCAGTGTGCCGGGTTCCAGGTTTGAATCATATCATTTGATCGATCCGCGGGAGTTGTTCCCATGCCTCGTATTCTCATCATCGACGACCAGAAGGACGTGCGCGCCATGGTCGCGATCGTGCTCCGGGTCAATCATTACGAGGTTGCCGAGGCCGACAGTGGCGCGGCAGGGCTGAAAACGTTCGCGGAAAGCCCGTTTGACGCGGCGATTGTCGATATCTTCCTCGGTGACATCAGCGGCGTCGACGTCATCGCGGCCCTGCGGGAGCGCGCCCCGGGGCTTCCCATCGTTGCGGTGTCCGGAATGACGGCGCTGGATTTCATGGAACAGTCGCCCCACCTCGCCAACGTGATTTGCCTGCAAAAACCGTTTCGACCGAACGATCTCCTGCAGGCGCTTCGCAAGGCCCAGACCGCGGCCGCCGGCGAGCTGCCCGCAGCCGTCTGATCCTGCCGCGAAAGAAAACGCCCCGGGCAAGCCGGGGCGTTGACAAGGTTCGGGTGACGGGCGCGAGGCCCGGCGCCGCGCTCAGGTGCCGTTGCCGCTGATCTCGGCGTAGCCGCCCTTGGCGTCCCACTTGTAGACGACGTAGTCGATCTGCTTGATGTCGCCCTTGGCGTCATACTCGATCGGGCCGATCACGGTGTCCCACTTGCCGGCCTTCATCGCTTCCATGACCTTCTTGGCGTCGGTGGTGCCGGCCTTCTTGGCCGCCTGCGACCACACCTGCATCGCCGCGTAGGTGTAGAGGGTGTAGCCCTCGGGATCGATGTTCTTGGCCTTGAAGGCCTCGACGATCTTCTTCGCGGTCGGCTTGTTGCGCGGATCGGGGCCGAAGGTGAACAGCGTGCCTTCGCCGGCGGGGCCGGTGATGGAGGCATACTCCTTGTCGGCGAGCGCGTCGCCGGCCATCAGCACGGTCTTGAGACCCTGGTCGCGCATCTGACGCAGGATCAGGCCGCTCTCCTGATGGTAACCGCCGACATAGACGAGGTCGATGTTGTCACGCTTCAGGCGCGAGACGATCGCGTTGAAGTCCTTGTCGCCCTTGTTATAGGACTCGTACATCTTCTCGGTGACGCCGGCCTTGTTGAGCGCCTTCTTGGTCTCGTCGGCAAGACCCTTGCCGTAGGTGGTCTTGTCGTTGAGGATCGCGATGTTCTTGCCCTTGTAGTTCTTGGCGATGTATTGCGCCGCGATCAGTCCCTGCTGATCGTCACGGCCGCAGACGCGCGCCACGTTCCAGAGCTTGCGCTCGGTGAACAACGGGTTGGTCGAGGCCGGCGTGATCTGGAGCACGTTGCCGTCGGCATAGGCTTCAGAAGCGGGGATCGACGACGAGGAGCAATAGTGCCCGGCCACGAACGGGATTTTTGCGCCGGCGATCTTTTCGGCGATCGAGCGCGCCTGCTTCGGATCGCAGGCGTCGTCCTCGACGGAAAGCGCGAGCTTCTTGCCGTTGACGCCGCCGGCGGCATTGATATCGGCCACGGCCATCTCGGCGCCGTTCTTCATCTGGCGGCCGAAGGCGGACTCGCCGCCGGTCATCGGACCTGCGACTGCGACGGTGACATCCTGCGCGAATGCCGCGCTCGAGAGCGCGATCGATACGCCGAATGCCAGACCGATGAGCTTCAGTGATTTCATGAGATACCTCGCGGGTGGTCGCCTGTGGACGTTGCCGGGCATGCCCGGTTCAAACCGGCGCCATTCTTGAATGAATTCGAGGAGAAGTCACCGGCAAAATACGGGCATTGGCGCAGATATCTCGCCACATTCGGCCGCGCGCGGGCGCCCCGCGGCGCGGTCAGCCGTGCCGGCCGCCTTCCAGATAGGCGGCCCGAATTTCCGGGCGCTGCAACAATTCGGCCCCGGTGCCGGCCAGCGTGATCAGGCCATTGACCATGACATAGCCGCGATGGGCGAGCTTGAGGGCGTGGTTGGCGTTCTGCTCGACGATCAGCACGGTCAGCCCGTCCTGCCGGTTCAGGGTGCGGATCGCATCGAAGATCTGGCGCGCGATCAGCGGGGCGAGACCCAGCGAGGGCTCGTCCAGCAGGAGCAGGCGGGGACGGCTCATCAAGGCACGGCCGATCGCCAGCATCTGCTGCTCGCCGCCGGACAGGGTTCCGCCGCGCTGGGCATAGCGTTCCTTCAGTCGCGGAAACAGCGAGAAGACACGCTGCAGGGTCGCCTCGCGTTCGCCCTCGGTGCACGCGGTGGCATCCGCCCCCATCTGGAGGTTTTCCGCCACGCTCATGCGCGGGAAGATGCGGCGGCCTTCCGGCGATTGCGCGATGCGCAGATGCGCAATCTCGTGGGTCGGCACGTCGGTGATGTCGCGGCCTTCGTACAGGATCTGGCCGGCGCGGGCGCGCGGCTTGCCGAAGATCGTCATCATCAGCGTCGACTTGCCGGCGCCGTTGGCACCGATCAGCGCCACGATCTCGCCGGAGTTGATCTCGACGTCGACGCCCTTCAGCGCCTCGATCTTGCCGTAGGCGGCGCGCAAGCCCCGGATCGCGAGCAGAGGGGAGGGTGCCGGCGTCACGAGCCGCCCTCCATCACCGCCGCGGCCTCTTCCTCGTCGGCGCCGAGATAGGCGGCGATCACCTTGGGATCGTCGCGGATCTCGCGCGGCGTGCCTTCCGCGATCTTGACGCCGTGGTCCATCACCACGATGTGGTCGGAGATTTCCATCACCACCGACATGTCGTGCTCGATCAGGAGGATCGAGGTGCCGAGTTCGTCGCGGATCGAGAGCAGGAGCTCGCTCAAGGCCGCGCTCTCGCGCGCATTGAGGCCGGCGGCGGGTTCGTCCAGGCACAGCAGCGCGGGCTCGGTGCACATCGCGCGCGCGATCTCGAGCCGGCGCTGGTCGCCATAGGCGAAATTGCCGGCGGCGTCGTCGGCGCGGTCGAGCAAATTGACCCGCTTGAGCCAGTCGGTGGCCAGTTCGATCGCGCGCTTCTCGGCGACGCGATAGCCGGGCGCACCGATGAGGCCGAGGAAGGTGAAGCCGGAGGCGCGCATCAGGGCGTTGTGCTGCGCCACCATCAGGTTTTCCAGCGCGGTCATACCGGGAAACAACCGGATGTTCTGGAAGGTGCGGGCGACCTTGGCCTGCTTGGCAATGCGGAAATCGTTCAGGCGCTCCAGCGCGACCGTTTTGCCGTCGTCGTGGGTGAGGCGAATGGCGCCGCCGCTCGGCTTGTAGAAGCCGGTGATGCAGTTGAACACCGTGGTCTTGCCGGCGCCGTTCGGCCCGATCAGCGCGGTGATCTTCTTGCGCGCCGCCGAGAATGACAGGTCCTGCACGGCGACGATGCCGCCGAAGCGCATGGTGAGCCGGTCGACGCCAAGAATCCTATCGCTCATCTTGTCGCCGCTCATCCGTGACCTTCCTTGACGAGGTCGGAGGAGATCGCCTTCGCCTTGGTCAGATACACGGTGGGCGCGCGATGGCCGATCAGCCCGCGCGGCCGCCAGATCATGATCAGCACCATCGCCATGCCGAACACCAGCATGCGATAGGTCTCAAGGCTCCGGAACAGCTCGAAGCCGCCGATCATGGCGAGCGCGGACAGCGCCACGCCGAGCTGCGAGCCCATGCCGCCGAGGACGACGATGGCGAGCACCAGCGCCGATTCCTGGAAGGTGAAGGATTCCGGGCTGATGAAGCCTTGACGGGTGGCGAAGAACGCGCCGGCAAAGCCGCCGAACATCGCCCCCGTCGCGAACGCCGTGAGCTTGGTGGTCGTGGTGTTGATGCCGAGCGCGCGGCAGGCGACCTCGTCCTCGCGCAAGGCTTCCCAGGCCCGCCCGATCGGCAGGCGGCGCAGGCGGATCGTCGCCCAGTTGGTGAGCAGCGCGAGCGCCAGGATCAGATAGAACAGGAAGATGATTCGGTGGGTCGGCGAATACTCGATGCCGAGCCTGGCGGCGAGGCCGTCGTCGCTGTTGTCGAGCGGGATGCCGAAGAAGGACGGGCGGGGAATGCCGGAGACGCCGTTGGGGCCGCCGGTCAGATCCTGCCAGTTGATGATGACAAGACGGATGATCTCGCCGAAGGCGAGCGTCACGATGGCGAGATAGTCGCCACGCAGGCGAAGCACCGGGAAGCCGAGCAGGACGCCCCAGAACGCGGCGAGGATGCCGGCGAGCGGCAGGCAGATCCAGAACGACCAGCCGAAATTCGTGGCGAGCAGTCCATAGGAATAGGCGCCGACCGCATAGAAGGCGACGTAACCGAGATCGAGCAGGCCGGCGAGGCCGACCACGACGTTGAGGCCCCAGCCCAGCATCACATAGGTGAGCACGAGGATCGCGAGGTCGAGAATGTAGCGCTGGTTATAAAAGATCACCGGCACCAGCAGCGTGAAGATCAGGAGCGCGGGCGCAAGGTAGCGGCCGATGAACGACACGCCGCTCTTCACCGCGGGCGGCACCAGGTTCTCGGCGCCGGTCGGGCCGATCCATTGCCGCAGCAGCTCGATCACGATCGAGCCGCCGAACACCGCAGCGACGAGGGAGGCGAGGTCGCCGAAGCGGGTCCAATAGGTGAGCTGGCCGGAGGCGCCCGCTTCGGTGCGGATGCCGACCATCAACGAGAACAGCACCAGCGCGACGAGGGCGTTGATGAAGGCGGTCTTGAGGAGGGCGGCGATGCCCGTTGCAGTTTTGGCGGTATGGGGCGAGGGAGCTTTCACGCGTGCGTCCGTCAGACTTTTTCGACTTCGGGACGACCGAGCAGGCCGGTCGGCATGAAAATCAGCACGACGATCAGGATCGAGAACGCCGCGACGTCCTTGTACTCGACCGAGAAATAGGCCGACCAGAACGTCTCGATCAGGCCGATCGCAAGGCCGCCGAGCATGGCGCCGGGCAGCGAGCCGATGCCGCCGAGCACGGCGGCGGTGAACGCCTTGATGCCGGCGACGAAGCCCATGAAGAAATCGACCAGGCCGTAATAGAGCAGGTACATCAGGCCGGCGACCGCGGCGAGCGCGGCGCCGATCACGAAGGTCATGGAGATGGTGCGGTCGACGTCGACGCCGAGCAGCGCCGCCATGGTCTGGTCCTGCTCGCAGGCGCGCATGTCGCGTCCGAGCCGGGTCTTGGACACCAGCCAGGTGAAGAGGGCGAGCAGCACGATCGTGGTGACGACCACCATGATCTGGATGTTGGAGAGCTGGATGACGAAGCCGTCGGCGCTCTCGTGCAGCGTGTAGCCGCCGGTGATGAAGGGCGGGATCGGCTTGACGCGCGCGCCCTGTGCGACTTGGGAATAGTTGGTCAGCACGAAGGACATGCCGATCGCCGACAGCATCGGGGCGAGACGGAAGGAATGGCGCAGCGGCCGGTAGGCGATGCGCTCGATGGTCCAGCCATAGAGCGCGGTGATCGCCATCGAGACCAGCAGCACCACGAGCAGGATCAGCGGGATCGCGGTCAGCCCAAGCGAGATCAGGATCAGGAAGGTGATCAGGGCGATGAAGCCGCCGATCATGAAGACGTCGCCATGGGCGAAGTTGATCATGCCGACGATGCCGTAGACCATCGTATAGCCGATCGCGATCAGGCCGTAGATGGAGCCGAGCACGAGGCCGTTGATGAGCTGCTGGGTGAAATAATCCATGGGCTGCCGTACCAAACCTGACGCGGGCTCAAAGGAAGAGCTCTTAGGAGAGTGGGTTTATTGGGCCGTTTCTTGGGCCCCGGCAGCCCCTAAGCATTCTTGCGGTTTTGTAACAGGAGGGAACTGGCGGCTGCAACAGGTCAACGCCTCGGCAGAAGGTCTTGTACAGAGGTCATTTGGTGCTTTCGGTTCCGCACCCGCGAGGAACTGGGTTCCCGGGGCAACCAATCCGGAGGGCGGCAGTTGTCTCGTCTCTGACGTCCAACAAGGGAGTTCCCCGAATGACGAAGCAGCAGAACCAGAATCCGGGCCAGCAGAGTCAGAACCCCGGCCAGCAGCGCCCCGGGCAGCAGCAGGGCGGCGGTCAGAAACCCGGACAGCAGCAGCAGAACGACCCGATGCGCCAGGGCGACAAGCCCGGCCAGCAGCAGGGTGGCCAGCGCGATCAGGACAATTAGTCTGGGAGCCCAGGCGTAATGAGGATGACGAGGGCCCCGCCGAAACGCGGGGCCTTTTTCTTTTGCGTCTCACTGCGTCATTTCGGGCCGACTCGAAGAGCCGCCCCCGGGAAACTCGAGAATCCGGAGGCTGACGCACCATCCCGGAATGATGACGCCCCCGGGGGCCGGTTAAGGTAAACAAAGGGTTTAAATTGCCGCCACAGTCTGATGCGAGTTAGCTCCGGCGAAGCCGCTGCCTTCCGTCGAAGGCCTGCGGCCAGATCAAGCGGGAAGCGGCATGTTCAGGAATTGGCGGATCGGCTCGGTCAACGGCGTGCTGCTGGCAGCCTATTTCATTCCAGTCTGGACCCTCGTCGCCTTCAACATCATCGTGGCACCGGTGCACGGGCTCTACGAGCGGCCGAGCGTCGCCGTTGCGCTGTACCTCAGCGATCATCTCCAGATGGCCGGGATGGACACGGTGCGCGCCGCGTGGCTGCTGGCCCTGGGACGGCTGACCGCGGTGGCGTTCTTCGTGATTTATCTCGCGCTGCTCTGCATTCCCCGCACGCGGAAGAATGGCGGCAGCGACGAGGCGCTCGGCATTGCGGTGGCGATCGGGAGCCTGCTCTCGTTTGCCAGCATGGTGATGGCCTCGAAGGTCGGCGAGTTGGCTGCGCTCCGGCTGCATGCCACCGAGCTGTTGCTGCTGCTCGGCGCCGCAATCGTGCTCGTGATCGAGAAGCCGGTGGCGACGCCGAAGACCGTCGAAGCCGCTGCGCCGGCCAACCTTCAGCCGGCAAGTCTTCAGCCGCTAGCTCTTGAGCAGGCCGAGCTCCTGCACAATCGCTGAGGCTTCCTTCACGGCGTGGTTGGCCGCCGGCACGCCGCAATAGATCGCCTGCTGGAGCAGGATTTCCTTGATGTCCTCGGGCGTGAAGCCGCCCTCGGCGAGGGCCGCGCGCACATGCAGGCGGAATTCGTCCCATTGCCCGAGCGCGACCATGGTGCCGATCACCAGCACCCGTCGCGTGCGCTCGTCGAAATGGGGGCGGGTCCAGATCTCGCCCCAGGCATAGCGCGTGATCAGATCCTGGAAGTCGGTGTTGAACGCGTTGCGGTTCGCGATCGACTTGTCGACCCAGGCATTGCCCAGCACCTTGCGGCGAACGTTCATGCCGGCATCGCGGCGCTTCTGGTCGTCCATTGTATTTCTCCGGATCGGTCATTCCGGGTCGCCTCGAAGAGGCGAACCCGGAATCTCGAGGTGATGAATGCGGATCGAGATTCCGGGTTCGATGCTTCGCATCGTTCCGGAATGACGGTGACGGTGATTAGCGCTGCGTCAGGAAGCCGACCACCGCATCGGTGAACGCGTGCGGCTGCTCGACGTTGGAAATGTGGGCGGCGTCGATGATGGTCATGCTGGCGCCGGGAATGTTGGAGCGGATCAGTTCGCCCGCCGAGATCGGCGTCGCCTGATCGTGGCGGCCCGCGATCACCAGCGTCGGGCTCTTGATCCTGGGCAGCAGCGCGCGCTGGTCGAGCGTCGACAGTGCCTCGCAGCAGGCGAGATAACCTTCGATCGGCGAGGCGAGCAGCATCGATTTCATCCTCGCGGTGATGTCGGGCTCGCGCTCGCGGAAATCCTGGGTCAGCCAGCCCGCGATCACGGCGTCGGCGACCGCGGCGATGCCGCCCTTCTTCACCGCGTCGATGCGCTCCAGCCATTTCGTCGGCTCGGCATAGTAGCAGGAGGTGTTGGCGAGGATGAGCTTGCCGAAGCGTTCCGGCGCGTTGGCGCCCAGCCATTGCCCGACCATGCCGCCCATCGACAGGCCGCACCAGTGCACCTTCTCGATGTTGAGGTCGTCGAGGATCGCGAGCACGTCGCGGCCGAGGCGCTCCATCGTATAGGGGCCGGGCGGTACGTTGGACCTGCCGTGGCCGCGGCGGTCGTAGCGAATGACGCGGAACACCTGCGTCAGCGCCTTCATCTGGGGCTCCCACATCTGAAGCGTGCAGCCGAGCGAGTTGGACAGCATCAAGGTCGGCCCGCCGTCGCGGCCCTCGACGGAGACGTTGATCAGGCATCCGTCGGCATCGATCATGGGCATGCGGCGTCTCCGTCGTCTTGTGCGGTTCTTATTCGCGGTCGAGGCTGTCGAGCAGCCGGTCGATCAGGGCTTGGGAAGCCCCTTGATAGGCCATCGGCTCGAACAATGCCGCAATTTTTTCCGGCGAGAGATGCACGGTGACCTGCGAATCAGCCGACAGGACTTCGCGCAGGTGCTTCTTCTCGGCAACCGCGCGCTTGCTGGCGGCTTCGACGAGATGATGCGCATCGCTCTTGCCGATCCTCTCCGCCAGCGCAAAGGTGACGGCTTCTGCCATGATCAGGCCATGCGTCGCATCGAGATTGCTGCGCATGCGCGCGGCATCGACGTCCAGGCCCTCCGCGATGTCGACAATGGCGGCCAGCGCGCCGGAGGCGACCAGCATCAATTGCGGCAGCGTCGGCCATTCCGCGTGCCAGGGGCCGGCGCTGCGCTCGTGGTCCTGCACCTGGGCCGCGAAGATCGTCGCCGCAAGCTGCGGAGCCATCGTGGCAGCGCCGAGCGCGCTTGCGGCAGCGACCGGGTTGCGCTTGTGCGGCATCGTCGAGGAGCCGCCGCGGCCTTCGCCGGCGGGCTCGAACGCTTCGGCGACGTCGGTCTGCATCAGCAGCGAGACGTCGCGCGCGATCTTGCCGCAGCTGCCGGCCAGAATGGCGAGGCACGAGGCGGCCTCGGCGATCCGGTCGCGATGGGTGTGCCAGGGCGCTTCCGGCAGCGGCAAGTCGAGCTCCTGCGCGAGGCGTTCCGCCACGGCAAGGCCCTTGTCGCCGAGGGCGGCGAGCGTGCCGGCGGCGCCGCCGAACTGCAGGGCGAGGCCCTCGCGGCGCAGCCGCCGCAGGCGGCAGCGGGAACGGGCGAGGCTTGAGGCATATTCGGCGGCCTTGAGGCCGAACGGCATCGGCAGCGCGTGCTGGAGCCAGGTCCGTGCCACCATCGCAGTGTTGCGATGGCTGCGCGCCAGCGCCGCAAAGCCCTTGATGGCGCGGCTGAGGTCGGCGTCCAGTGCATCGATGCCGGCGCGGAGCATGAGCATGGTCGCGGTGTCGATGACATCCTGGCTGGTGGCGCCCCAATGCACGTAACGCGCGGCCTCCTTGTCGGCCGAGCCGACAGCGGCGGTCAGCATCTTGACCAGGGGAATGGCGAGATTGCCCGATCGTGTCGCGGCCTCGGCCAGCGCGGCCATGTCGAGGCGATCGGCCTTGCATGCGGTCGCGATCGGCCCCACGGCCGAGGCGGGAATCACATCCGTGGCGGCCTCGGCGCGGGCCAGGGCTGCCTCGAAATCGAGCATGTTCTGCAGGGTGGACCGGTCGTCGCAGATCGCCCGCATGGCGGCGCTCGACAGCATCGGTGCGAGCAGGGCGGAGAGGGAGGTGCTCATGTTGCGCGCGACCTAATCATCATGGTCCGGCCATGCCAATCCCCCAGTGTCCGCAAACGTCTTTTTGCAGTTGCGAATATGCATTGCACGTGACCGGGCGCCGCCCTTTCCTTTGCCGCGTCCCTGCGTTACTTGATCAGCACTATAGTTACGCGATCCGGGAGGCACCCTCATGGCCATGACGATGAACGGCGAAGTCCAGCTTGCAGCGCCGCGCGAGGCCGTGTGGGCCAAGCTCAACGATCCCGAGGTGCTGAAGGCCTGCATCCCCGGCTGCGAGGAGCTCGAGAAGACCGATGATGGCGGCTTTCGGGCGACGGCGAAAATGAAGGTCGGCCCGGTGTCGGCACGCTTCAAGGGCAAGGTCACGCTCAGCGATCTCGACCCGCCGAATGGCTACAAGATCTCCGGTGAGGGCGAGGGCGGGGTCGCCGGCTTCGCCAAGGGCGGCGCGGTGGTCAAGCTCGCGGAGAAGGACGGCGGCACGTTGCTCTCCTACGAGGTCGAGGCGCAGATCGGCGGCAAGTTGGCGCAGCTCGGCCAGCGCCTCATCAACGGCGCCGCCAAGAAGCTGGCCGACGAGTTTTTCACGAACTTCGCCAAGGCGGTACAGAGCTGAAGGTCCAATACCTTTAGCAAGGCGCCTTCGGCATGGCGCCTTGCGTCCGGGGCGATGTTGCCCCGGGGCATAATGGCCCATATGATGGGTTGGAATAATTATAAGAACCGCTTCGACGGGACCCGTCGGGGCGCTGATAGAGAGTGCTTATGGCAAAGATCTCCCTCATCGTGAACGGCAATCCTGTCACGGCCAATGTCGATCCCCGCACGCTTCTGGTGCAGTTTCTGCGCGAGAATCTGCACCTGACCGGCACCCATGTCGGCTGCGACACCTCGCAGTGCGGCGCCTGTGTCGTGCATCTCGACGGCAAGGCCGTGAAGTCCTGCACCACGCTTGCCGTGATGGCCGACGGCCACGAGGTCAAGACGATCGAGGGGCTGGCCGCCGACGGCGCACCGCTGCATCCGATGCAGGAGGCCTTCCGCGAGCACCACGGCCTGCAGTGCGGCTTCTGCACGCCCGGCATGATCATGACCGCGATCGACATCGTGCACCGCAAGGGCCACGAGCTGGACGACCATACGATCCGGGAAGAGCTGGAAGGCAATCTCTGCCGCTGCACCGGCTACCAGAACATCGTCACCTCGATCTCCGCCGGCGCCAAGGCGATGGCGAAATCCGATCTCGCTTAACGCGCCTCCGCGACCAGGACATTCAGATGTACGAATTCAAATATCATCGCCCCGGGACCGTGCGGCAGGCCGCCAACCTGCTGGTGAAGAACGAAGACGCCAAGGTGATCGCCGGCGGCCACACGCTGATTCCCGTGATGAAGCAGCGTCTCGCCAGCCCCCCGCATCTGGTCGACCTCTCCCATATCGAGGGGCTCAACACGATCGAGATGAAAGGCCGTTCGCTCGTGATCGGCGCCACGGCCAAGCACGCCGAGGTCGCGAGCTCCGCGATTGTCGGTGAGGCGATCCCGGCGCTGGCGAATCTCGCGAGCCAGATCGGCGATCCGGCGGTGCGCCACAAGGGCACGATCGGCGGCTCGCTCGCCAACAACGACCCGACCGCGGATTACCCGGCGGCCGTGCTCGCGCTGGGCGCGACCATCGTCACCAACAAGCGCCGCCTCAAGGCCGAGGAATATTTCCAGGGCCTGTTCTCGACCGCGCTGGAAGCCGACGAGATCATCACCAAGGTGATGTTCCCGCTGCCGAAGAAGGCGGCTTACATCAAGTTCCGCAACCAGGCCTCGCGCTATGCGCTGGTCGGCGTGTTCGTGGCGCGGCGTCCGTCGGACGTTCGGGTTGCCGTGACCGGCGCCGGCTCCGAGGGCGTGTTCCGCGTCGAGGCGTTCGAGGAAGCCCTCAAGAAGCGTTTCGCGTCGAAGGCGATCGAGGGCATCGACGTGCCGGCGGAGGGTCTCAACAGCGACATCCACGGCAGCGCCGAATACCGCGCGCATCTCATCGGGGTGCTGACGCGGCGCGCCCTCGACGCCGCCAACGCCAAGGAATAAGCGGGCCACCGACTGGCCCGACACTTGCCCCTGTGAGGGCGTAACCGAGACTGGCCTTTCATGACTTCAGTGGCCTTGCCGGCATCGGTCGATGCGATGCTCGAACTCTTGACGTCGCGCGGCTATCTCGCCGAGCGATCGCTGGCGACGGTGACGTACCTCTCGCTGCGAATGGGCCGGCCGCTGTTCCTCGAAGGCGAGGCCGGCGTCGGCAAGACCGAGATCGCCAAGGTGCTCTCGGCGGCGCTGGGGCGGAAGCTGATCCGCCTGCAGTGCTACGAGGGCCTCGACGTCTCCTCCGCCGTCTATGAGTGGAATAGCGCGGCGCAGATGATCGCGATCCGGATGGCGGAAGCCGCCGGCGACACCGATCGAGACCAGCTCTCCTCCGACATCTTCGCCGACCGCTACATGATCAAGCGGCCGCTGCTGCAGGCGCTCGAGCCCGACGTCGCGGGACCGCCGGTGCTGCTGATCGACGAGCTCGACCGTGCCGACGAGGCCTTCGAGGCCTACTTGCTCGAAATCCTCAGCGACTTCCAAGTGACTATCCCTGAATTCGGTACCGTGAAGGCGCCGGCCCCGCCGATCGTCATCATCACGTCGAATCGCACCCGCGAGATTCACGACGCGCTGAAGCGGCGCTGTCTCTATCATTGGGTCGATTACCCCGCGGCCGAGCGCGAGCTTGCGATCGTCAAGACGCGCGTGCCCGGCATCTCCGCAAAGCTGTCGCAGCAGGTCGTGCGCTTCGTGCAGGCGCTGCGCAACCAGGACTTCTACAAGTCGCCCGGCGTTGCCGAGACCATCGACTGGGCGACCGCCTTGTCGGAGCTGGACGCCCGCTCGCTGACCCCGCAAGTGGTCGGCGACACGCTGGGCGCACTGCTCAAGTACCAGGACGACATCACCCGCATGCAGGGCGACACCCTGCAGAAGGTGCTGAAGGAAGCGACCAGCGAGATTTGATTTTCCGTCATTCCGGGGCGCGCGTAGCGCGAACCCGGAATCTCGCGCCACAACTTCTGGATTCCGGGTTCGTCGCTCCGCGCCGCCCCGGAATGACGGAGCTGGGATAGACCATGGCCATCAACCACCTTGCCCCGGAGCAAACCGAGCAGTTCGCCGACAACATCGTCGGCTTCGCCCGTGCGCTGCGTTCGGCGGGCATGCCGGTCGGGCCGGGCGCTGTCATCGACGCCATGAGCGCGCTGCAGGTGATCGACATCGGCAACCGCGCCGACGTCTTCGCCACGCTGGAGGCGATCTTCGTCAAGCGCCACGAGCACGCGCTGATCTTCAGGCAGGCCTTCAACCTGTTCTTCCGCGCCTCGGAAGAGTGGAAGCACATGCTGGATTCGGTGCCGCTGCCGGAGGAGGCCAAGAAGAAGCCGCAAGCCGGCTCGCGCCGCGTGCAGGAGGCGATGTCGCAGCCGCGCATGACCGAGACGCCGCAGCACCAGGAGCAGGATCTGCGCCTGTCGGTCTCCGACAAGGAGATCCTTCAGAAGAAGGATTTTGCGCAGATGAGCGCGGCCGAGATCACCGAGGCGCTGCGTGCCATCGAGCGGATGCGGCTGCCGCAGGCCGAGCTCCTGACGCGCCGGCACCGGCCTGACGCTCGCGGCCTGCGCCTCGACCTGCGCCGCACGCTGCGCGCCTCCTTGCGCACCGGCGGCGACATCATCGACATCCATCGCCTCGGCCGGATCGAGAAGCCGGCGCCGATCGTGGCGCTGCTCGATATTTCGGGCTCGATGAGCGAATATACCCGCCTGTTCCTGCATTTCCTCCACGCCATCGGCGACGCCCGAAAGCGCGTCTCGGTATTCCTGTTCGGAACCCGTCTCACCAATGTCACCCGCGCACTGCGCCAGCGCGATCCCGACGAGGCGCTGGCGAGCTGCTCGGCCTCGGTCGAGGACTGGGCCGGCGGCACGCGGATCTCGGCCTCGCTGCACAACTTCAACAAATTGTGGGCGCGGCGGGTGCTGAGCCAGGGCGCCATCGTGCTCCTCATCTCCGACGGGTTGGAGCGGGAGGCCGATTCCAAGCTCGCCTTCGAGATGGACCGGCTGCACCGCTCCTGCCGCCGGCTGATCTGGCTCAACCCGCTGCTCCGGTTCGGGGGCTTCGAGGCCAAGGCCCAGGGCATCAAAATGATGCTCCCGCACGTTGACGAATTCCGCCCCGTGCATAATTTGGGTTCAATCCAGGAGCTGATCACGACGCTCTCCCGGCCGCTGCCGCCGCATCACCGCAGCCTGATCCGCTCCGCAGCTTGAGAGGCCACCGATGCTCGATCGCGACGAGGATATCCTGAAGGCGGCGGAGGACTGGCAGAAGGCCGGCCATGGCGTCGCGCTGGCGACCGTTGTGGAGACCTGGGGCTCGGCGCCGCGCCCGGCTGGCTCCAGCCTCGTGATCAACGACGAGGGCACGTTCCTGGGTTCGGTCTCCGGCGGCTGCGTCGAAGGCGCCGTGGTCACCGAGGCCATGGACGTGATCCAGAGTGGCAAGCCCAGAATGCTGGAGTTCGGCGTCGCCGACGAGACCGCCTGGAATGTCGGGCTGTCCTGCGGCGGCACCATCCGCGTCTTCGTCGAGAAGGTCGGCTAGCCGTGAAGCTCGCAATCCTGCACGAACTCAACGCCGAACGCGCCGCGCGCCGGCCGGCGATCCTGGTGACCGACACCGAGAGCGGCGAGCAGCGCCTGGTGAAAGCCGCGGATTTCGCCAAGGATCCGCTGCGCACTGAGCTGGAAAAGCAGCTTCGCATGGGCAAGAGCGCCAATGTCGAGGCCGGCGGCAAGAAGCTGTTCCTCAACGTCTACGCGCCGACCGCAAAGCTCGTCATCATCGGCGCAGTCCATATCAGCCAGGCCCTGGCGCCGCTGGCGCGTTCGCTCGGCTATGACGTCACGGTCGTCGATCCCCGCACGGCCTTTGCGAGCCCCGAGCGCTTCCCCGACATTCCGCTCGTTGCCGAATGGCCTGATACGGCGCTGCCGCCGCTCAATGTCGATGCCTACACCGCCTTCGTCGCGGTGACTCACGATCCCAAGATCGACGATCCCGCATTGCTGCATGCCTTCGAGCGCGGCTGCTTCTATATCGGCGCGCTCGGCTCGCGGAAGACGCATGCCAAGCGCGGCGATCGGCTGCGGGCGCAGGGCGCGAAGGAAAGCGACATCGCGCGCATCCACGCGCCGATCGGGCTTGCGATCGGCGCCGTCTCCCCGTCCGAGATCGCGGTGTCCATCATGGCGGAGATCACGGCGGTGCTCCGTCTGCCTCCCAAAGAAAAAGAAGAAGCGGCATGAAATTCGGTCCGGCGACCCCTCAGGATGCGATCGGCGGGGTGACCGTCCACACCCTGCGCCAGGGACCGCTGGTGCTGAAGAAGGGCACGACGATCGGCCCCGCTGAGGTCGAGCAGCTCACGCGCGCCGGCATCAAGGACATCGTCGTGGTGCGCATGGAGGCGGGCGACGTCTCCGAGGACGTTGCGGCCGCCAGCATCGCGCTGGCCGTCGGGGGCGAAGGCATCCATGTCGAGCGCGCCTTCACCGGCCGCGCCAATCTGTTTGCGGCACAGCCGGGCGTGCTGGTGATCGATCGCGCCGCGGTCGACCGCATCAACAATATCGACGAGGCCATCACCTTTGCGACGCTCAACGCCTACAAGCCGGTGGTCGAGGGCGAGATGGTCGGCACCGTCAAGATCATCCCGTTCGGCGTCGAGGGAAATTTGCGCGATGCCGCGGTGAAGGCCGCGGGCAAGGACGTGCTCAGAATCGCGCCTTACGTGATCAAGCGCGTCGGCGTGGTCTCGACCCTGCTGCCGGGCCTGTCCTCCAAGGTGATCGACAAGACGCTGCGCGTCACCGCCGAGCGGCTTGCGCCGGCCGGCGCCGGCATCATCGCCGAACGGCGGGTCCAGCATGACGAAGCCGCGCTGTCGGCCGCGATCAAGGAATTGCTCGCGCTTGGCGCCGAGCTCGTCATCGTGTTCGGGGCCTCCGCGATCGCCGATCGCCGCGACGTGATCCCCGCGGCCGTCACCGGCATCGGCGGCGAGATCGAGCATTTCGGCATGCCGGTCGATCCCGGCAATCTCTTGCTGATCGCGCGGGCCGGCGGCGTGCCGGTGCTGGGTGCGCCGGGCTGCGCGCGCTCGCCGGTCGAGAACGGGTTCGACTGGGTCTTGATGCGGCTGCTCGCCGGCATCAAGGTGACGCGCTCCGAGCTGATGGGCATGGGCGTTGGCGGCCTGTTGATGGAGATCGTGACGCGCCCGCAGCCGCGCGCGACAGCGGAGACCGAGGGCAACAGCCACGTCGCCGCCATAGTGCTCGCGGCGGGACGCTCCACACGCATGGGCGGGCCGAACAAGCTGCTCGCCGAGCTCGACGGCAAGAAGCTGGTACGGATCGCGACCGAGCAGGCGCTCGCTTCAAAGGCGTCCGAGGTGATCGTCGTCACCGGCCACCAGACCGAGCTGGTCGAGCAGGCGCTTCAGGGGTTGAAGGTGCGGTTCGTCAAGAATCCCGATTTTGCCGGCGGCATTGCGAGCTCGGTCAAGGCGGGCATCGCCGCCGTGCCGGAGGCTTGTGACGGCGCCTTGGTCTGTCTCGGCGACATGCCGCTGATCGATGCCGGCCTGATCGACCGTCTCATCGACGGCTTTGCGCCGGACCGCGGCAACCTCATCGTCGTGCCGGTCAGCGAGGGGCGCCGCGGCAACCCTGTGCTGTGGTCGCGCCGCTTCTTCAAGGAGTTGATGACCCTCGACGGCGACGTCGGCGCGCGTCATCTGATCGCCAGGCACGCCGAGGCGGTCGCCGAAGTGCCGGTGGACGGCGAGAGTGCCTTCCTCGACATCGACACGCCGCAGGCATTGGAAGCGGCGAGACGCGGATGACGGTGCCGCAAATGTCGGTGCCGTAGGGTGGGCAAAGGCGCGGAGCGCCGTGCCCACGATCTCTCTCACGCAATCTGCAATTCGTGGGCTCGCTGCGCTTTGCCCACCCTACGGCACTGTCCGTGGGGACACATTACATCTCGCCGATTTCAACCACCCGTTCACCATCTGGAAACGACCGCCGCTTAGAGTTCCCCCACCTGCCTTGGGGGGGGGGTTTTTCCATGGCTTCGAACGTCGTCGCGCGCCGTTGCGCGATGTTTTTCTTTGCGCTGTCCGTTTGTGTCGCCGGCGCTCGCCACATCACGGATGCGCATGCGGCCGGCGCATTTGCGGTCGGCAAGTGCGGCGCCTATGGCCAGGCTTATGACTATGGCCACGAGCACGAGGCGCGGGCCGCGGCGCAGAAGCAGTGCAAGGGCGACTGCACGACCGTGACGATGAAGCGTGCCTGCGCGGCGATGTCGGTCGATCTGTCCAATCCGTGTGGCGCCTATGGCTATGCCGTCAAGCCGAAGATCTCCGCCACGCTCAATGCCGCCACGCGCGAATGCTACAAATACGGCGGGAAGGAATGCGTGATCCGCGCGTGGGTCTGTGACGCCAAGGGGTAGTTTGCCGTTGTCGGGCGCGCGCCTTTTGGCGCACGCTTCAGGCTGCAATTGCACATCGGAAAATCCTTAGGCTCCGCCGTGCATCGAAGACGTCGAGTTTCCTGAAAATCCCTGTGCCGCGGGCATTTCCCATATCGCTCGATTGGCGGCGACAAGACCACGATGAGACGCAATCTCCGACGACCGGTTTGGTAGTTCCAATCGTGCATTTCAACTTTTGGTCGCGAATACGCTGGCTTGTTTGATCTCGGTATGCGACCTTGCATTGAGCGAACTCGAACCGGGAGCGAAAATGAGAACGATCAATTGGGTGTGCACCAAGTCCGCTGGCTGGAATTGGCAGGGAGCAAATGGTGCGACGAATGAACCCAATCAGATGACGGGAACCATCAACCTCGGGACGAACACGGAGTTTTGGTGGCAGTGCGAATCTCTGATCCTGGATGGAAAGACCGTCGGTACGGCGGCGATCCGGCATTATCAGGAAGGTGGTCAGGATCTGATTCAAGTGTTCACGGACGCCAGAGGCGCTTGGCACGACCAGCCGTCGACTGGCAACTCCGTAGCCAGCCAAACGGGCGAGACAGGCAAGAGCGGGGGCATCAGTCTGACGGCTGCTTTCGTTGACTAACCCTCGCGTCGTCCAGACCTGCGATTGACCGTCGCGCGTCTTGACGCATGCGGAGGCCGGTAGGGTATCGATCGCGGCCGCATTGTCGCGGTCGATACGGCCAGTCCATGCCGCGCTCATGGTTATGCCGTGGAGCCGAGAAGTTTCAGCTCGTCCAACCCCGCAATCAGAAAATGCTGGGCCTGGGCCTGCGACGCGAAGGCGTAGTTCCTCTTTTGCTGTCGTTCCGGTACGATGCATGGCATCGCGTCTGGAATGACGTTTGGGGAATTGCATGCAGTTCGATACCAAGATCGCCGTCGTGATCCGCTCCGATCTTCAGGCCTGGCAGAAGCTCAACGTCGCGTCGTTTCTCACCAGCGGCATTGCCGCGGCCTTTCCGGACTGCATCGGCGAGCCCTATGAGGACGCCTCGGGCACGAACTATCATGCGCTGATCGGTCAGCCGATCCTCATCTACGGCGCCGACGGCCCTGCGCTGTCGCGGGCACTCGATCGCGCGCTCGCGCGCAACGTCAAGCCGGCGGTCTACACCGAGGACATGTTCAGCACGACGCATGATGCCGCCAATCGCGAGGCGGTGAGGGCAGTGGCGCGCGCCGATCTCAATCTCGTCGGTCTCGCCATGCGCGCCGAGCGCAAGGTGATCGACAAGGTCCTCGACGGGCTGAAGTTCCATAGCTGACAGAGATTCGGCCCGGCGTCATTGTGGTGTCATGATGAGGCCGGCCTTGCGCAAACTTTGTGCTGTTTGACCCCCATCAAAGGAGCGCCGGGCGGCGTCGCTATTCTGCCTCGCAACACGCAGAGGAGCAGACAGATGCCGACCATGAAAGCCGCAATCGTCAAGCAATTCGGCAAGCCCCTGGTGATCGAGGACGTGCCGGTGCCGCAGCCCGGTCCCGGCGAGGTTCTGGTCAAGGTCAAGGCCTGCGGTGTCTGCCACACCGATCTGCATGCAGCCTCCGGCGACTGGCCGGTGAAGCCGGTTCCGCCTTTCATTCCCGGCCACGAGGCCGCGGGCATCGTCGCGGCGCTCGGGCCCGGCGTGAAGAATCTGAAAGTGGGGGATGCCGTCGGCGTCGCCTGGCTGCATGACGCCTGCATGTCCTGCGAATATTGCGAGACCGGTTGGGAGACGCTGTGCGAGCACCAGCACAACACCGGCTACAGCGTGAACGGCGGCTTCGCCGAATATGTCATCGCCTCGGCCGCCTTTGCTGCCAAGCTGCCGGCGACGGTCGATTTCGCCGCCATCGCGCCGATCCTGTGTGCCGGCGTCACCACCTACAAGGGCTTGAAGGAGACCGAGGCCAGGCCCGGCGAGTGGGTGGTGATCTCAGGCGTTGGCGGGCTCGGCCACGTCGCGGTTCAGTACGCCAAGGCGATGGGGCTCAAGGTTGCGGCAGTCGATATCGCCGAGGACAAGCTCAAGCTCGCCCGCGAGACTGGCGCCGATCTCGCCGTGAACGCGCTTGCAGCCGATGCGGTGGACAAGGTGCTGGCGGCAACTGGCGGCGGGGCTCATGGCGTGCTGGTGACAGCGGTCTCGACCCCGGCATTCGCCCAGGCGCTGAAGATGGTGCGCCGGAAAGGCACCGTCAGTCTCGTCGGTCTGCCGCCGGGCGAATTCCCGACGCCGATCTTCGACGTGGTGCTCAAGCGCATCACGGTGCGCGGCTCGATCGTCGGCACGCGGCGCGACCTCGACGAAGCCGTCGCATTCGCCACGGAGGGCAAGGTGAAGGCCGAGGTGACGAAGGTGCCGCTCGCGCAAATCAACGACGTCTTCGATCGGATGAAGGCCGGCAAGATCGACGGCCGCATGGTGCTCGATTTCGACTAGGGCTTCATGCCGGCGGCATGCCCGCGAACTTTGGCAGGCTGGGACCGATATGATCCCAGCCTTGTCCGCGCGCAGCGTAGGTCACCGCCTGCGGCCTGTAGCGCGCGGGTTCGTCGAGACTTGCGGCGCGGATCGTGAAGATGTCGGGCTGCGCTGCGAAGGTCATGTAGACCGCAACGCCGCATTGCGGGCAGAAGCCGCGCGTCTTCACATTGCCGCTGTCGCCGACCATGTCCCAGTGCTTGGCCTCGCCAGTGACCGTGATGCCGGCCCGCGCGAACGTCGCGTAGGAACCGTGGCCGCTGCCGCTCTCCCGCTGACAGTCGCGGCACTGACAATGATTGCTGAACAGGGGCTCACCCGGAATCGAATAGCGGATCGTGCCGCAGGCGCAGCCGCCGGTATAGGGCTTGTCCATCGCGCTGCGTCCTCAACTGTCTTCGCCGGCGATGGTATCGAGCCGCTGCAGCACCTTGACCCAACCGTCGCTCATGTTGCGATACGCCGTGTCGTTCTTCGGCGTCACGAAGCCCGAATGCACCACGCGCACGCGCGTGCCCGCTTCGACCGATGTGAGCGACCAGGTGACGACGGTGTCGAGCGCCGAGCCGTAGCCGCTGTTGCTTTCGTCGCCGCCCTTCCAGGCATAGGCGAAGCGCTGGTTCGGCACGACCTCCAGAACGCGGCAGTGGATCGTGCCGTCCCACGCGCCCGCCGGATTGGTCTTGAACGTAAAGGTGTTGCCTTCCACGGCTTCGAAGCCGGTCGGCGGCATCAGCCAGCGCGCGATCAGCTCGGCGCTGGTCAGCGCCCTCCAGACCGTCGCGACGGCGTGAGGGAAGACCTCGTCGATGACGATGTTCTGAGTTTGGACCTTGGAAGCAACTGCACTCACGGATCGATCTCCTTCAAGAGGTCACGCAGGTTCTGGAAGCGCTCGCGCCAGAACACGCCGTAATGGTCCATCCAGGTGACCAGGGGCTCGAGCCCTTGCGGCGCGGCGCGGTAGTAGACGTTGCGGCCCTCGGCGCGCTCGGCGACGAGGCCAGCCTGCTTGAGGGACTTCAGGTGTTGCGAGATCGCGCCCTGGGTGACGCCGCTGCCGCGCGTCAGCTCGGCGACGCTGATCTCCTTGCTCTCGAACACGCGCTCGAACACGGCGCGCCGCGTCGGGTCGGCGAGGGCGCGCATGACGGTGGTGACGGGGTTTGGAGCAGCTTCGATCATGTCGACTAATTAGCAGATACTAATTAATTAGCAAGAACTAATTTATTAGGTCTGGCAATCATATTGACTATGACTGACTAGTCAGTCAAATATTGAGCATGCCGAAGAAGCCGACCATGCCTGCCAAGCCGTCTGCAGAGAGTGGAGGGCATGCGCCCACGTCCGGCGGACAGATGCCTCCGTCGAGCCGTGCGGCGCGCACGCTGGAGCGGCGCGCGGCGATCGTGGAGGCGGCGATGGAGGAGTTCATCGCCCGCGGCTTCGCCGCCACGCGCCTCGACGACATCGCCAAACGGGCCGGCGTCGCCAAGGGCACGATCTACCTGCACTTCAAGGACAAGGAATCGATGTTCGAGGAGTTGGTGCGGATCGTGATCGTGCCGGTGGTGGAGCGGCTGACCGCGCTGCCGCCGCCGACCGGCTCGGTACGCGACCTCATCGAGGTCTTTGCCGGCAACTTCCTGAAAGAGGTCATCGGCACCAGGCGCGGCGATCTGGTGCGGCTGATTGTGGCGGAGGGGCCGCGTTTTCCCGCCGTCGCCGATTTCTACTACCGTGAGGTCGTCTCGCGCGGAATCGCGGCCATGCGCGCCCTGATCGAGCTCGGCATCGCCCGCGGCGAGATCCGCGAAAAGGATCTCGGGCGCTATCCGCAGATCCTGGTCGCGCCCGCGATGATCGCGGTGATCTGGCAGAGCCTGTTTGCGCGGCATGCGCCGCTCGACGCGCAGGACATGCTGCGCGTCCATCTTGATTTGATTTTTGGCGAACGGAGGACGACATGAGGTCGTCACGCGCACTTGCTGCATTTGCATTGGTCGTCGCGCTCGCAACCGGCCTCGCCGGGTGCAAGGAGAAGCGCGATCCTGGCTTCCAGGGCTGGGTCGAGGCCGACATGATCTATGTCAGTCCCGATGAAGCGGGGCGGGTGACGAAGCTTGGCGTGCGCGAGGGCGATGAAGTCAAGGTCGGCGATCAGCTCTATTCCGTCGACGACGACCTTCAGCTTGCCGATCTCAACCAGAACAAGGCGACGCTCGCGAATGCGCAGCAGACCTATGATCGCGCGGCCTCGCTGAGCAAGACCGGCTCGGGCACGCAGGCCAATCTCGATTCCGCGGTGTCCGCCTTGCGCGTCGCGGAAGCGCGGGTGGCGACGTCGGAGACGCGAATGGCACGGCGCAAAGGCTTTGCGCCCGTTGCCGGCACCATTCAGCAGATCTATTTCCGCGAGGGCGAGATGGTGGCAGCGCAACGACCGGTGCTGTCGATCATGCCGCCCGGCAACATGAAGCTGCGCTTCTTCGTGCCGGAGACCGCGCTGCCGAAGCTCGCGATCGGCGACACCGTCCGCATCTCCTGCGACAATTGCGCGGCCGATCTCACCGCGAAGATCTATTTCATCGCGACCTCGGCCGAATATACCCCGCCGGTCATCTACAGCCTCGATGAGCGCAACAAGCTGGTCTATCTGATCCAGGCGCGGCCTTCGCGCCCCGACGCGCTGCGGGTCGGCCAGCCGATCGACGTCTATCTCAACCCGAAGACACCGGTGGCGGACAAGCGATGAGCGTTAGCAGCGGCATCGCGATCGACGTCAAGGGCCTGAGCAAGTCGTTCGGCGGCCGCGAGGTCGTGCACGATCTGTCGATGCAGGTGAGGCGCGGCTCGATCTACGGCTTCCTCGGGCCCAACGGCTCGGGCAAGACCACGACCATCCGCATCCTCTGCGGGCTGCTCACGCCTGACAGCGGCGAGGGCACCTGCCTCGGCTACGACATCCTGAAAGATGCCGAGAAGATCAAGCGCCAGGTCGGCTACATGACCCAGCGCTTCAGCCTGTACCAGGATCTCTCCGCGCGTGAGAACCTCGAATTCGTTGCGCGGCTCTACGGTCTGGCCGATGCGCAAGGCGCTGCGCGCGACATGATCAAGCGGCTCGGGCTCTCCGGGCGCGAGGAACAACTCGCCGGCGAGCTCTCGGGCGGCTGGAAGCAGCGGTTGGCGCTCGGGGCCTGCACGCTGCCCAATCCGCAATTGCTGCTGCTGGACGAGCCCACCGCCGGCGTCGATCCCAAGGCGCGGCGCGACTTCTGGAACGAGATCCACGCGCTGGCGGCCGAGGGCCTCACCGTACTGGTGTCCACCCATTACATGGACGAAGCCGAGCGCTGTCACGAGATCGCCTATATCGCCTACGGCCATCTGCTGGCGCACGGCACCGTGGAGGAGGTGATCGCGAAATCCGCGCTGACGACCTACACCGTGACGGGCGACGACCTCAACGGCCTGACATCCGAGCTCACCGGCAAGCCCGGGGTCGACATGGTCGCGCCGTTCGGTACCTCGCTGCACGTGTCCGGCCGTGACGTTGCGGCGCTCGAAGCCAGCATCGCGCCGTGGCGGCGAACAAGCGGCTTGCACTGGCACCAATCGTCGCCCTCGCTGGAAGACGTGTTCATCGAGCTGATGGGGCGCTCCAGGGACAATTTCCAATGAGCGCCGTCGATCGTCCGGCTCCAGCCCAGGGCCCAGTCCCAATCCACGCGGTCCGCGAGCGCTTCGGTTTCCTGCGGCGCTCCTATGCGATGCTGATCAAGGAGTTCATCCAGCTCAAGCGCGATCGCGTGTCGTTCGCGATGATCGTGATGCTGCCGGTGATGCAGCTCATGCTGTTCGGCTATGCCATCAACACCACCCCGCACCATCTGCCGAGCGCGGTGCTGCTCCAAGAGGATTCCGATCTCGCCCGCTCGATCCTGAAGGCGCTGGAGAACACCGCCTATTTCCGCTTCCTTTATGAGGTGCACGACGTCGACGATTTCGACAATCTCCTGAAATCCGGCAAGGTGCTGTTCGGCGTCGAGATTCCGCGCGGATTCGAGCGGGCGGTGCGGCGCGGCGACAAGCCGGCGCTGCTGGTAGCGGCCGATGCGACCGATCCGGTGGCGGCCAGCGCGGCGATGGGCTCGCTCGGCATGATCGTGCAGACCGCGCTCAAGCATGATCTCTATATCGGCGATCCCCCGGAGATGCCGTTCGAGATCCGCGCGCATGCCCGCTACAATCCGGCAGCTAGCTCCAGCCTCAACATCGTGCCGGGCCTCGTCGGCACCATCCTCACCATGACCATGCTGATCTTCACCGCGCTGTCGGTGACACGCGAGGTCGAGCGCGGCACCATGGAGAGCCTGCTGTCGATGCCGATCAAGCCGGTCGAGGTGATGTTCGGCAAGATCGTGCCCTACGTGCTGGTCGGGTTCCTCCAGGCCTTTCTCATCATCGGCATCGGCGTCGGCCTGTTCGGCGTCCCCGTGCTCGGCAATCTGTTCCTGCTGGCGCTGCTCTCGACCCTGTTCATCACCACCAATCTGTCGATCGGTTACACCATCTCGACGGTGGTGCAGAACCAGCTCCAGGCCATGCAGATGTCGATGATGTTCTTCCTGCCGAGCATTCTGCTGTCCGGCTTCATGTTCCCGTTCGCGGGGATGCCGACCTGGGCGCAATATGTCGGCGAATGCCTGCCCCTGACCCACTATCTGCGCATCGTCCGCGCCATCATGCTGAAGGGCGCGACCATGCAGAACTTGCGTTTCGACACGCTGGCGCTGGCGGCCCTGATGCTGTTCGCGATGACCATCGCCGTGACGCGCTTCCGCCGCACGCTGGATTGAGGCACAATGCCCCGGAATCGAGGGGCGAATGGCCAGATTTGCGAGCAGGAGGACACGGCAGCACGCCGTGCTATCGGAGGATTTCGAACGCGAGCTGACACGCGAAGTGCTGCGCACCGAGCTGCTCCGGGTGCGGGCGCTGATCACGACCGGCTGCGTTATGGTGCTGTTCCTCACCGCGATGTATCTGGTCGATCCCACTGTGGTGAACAGGGTGTGGCGCGGCACGGAAGGGCTCGTCGAGGTCTACGGCCTTCTCGGCGGCTTCATCCTGTTCGAGGTCTGGGTCCATACCCAGATCAGGAACAATCTCAAGCTCGACCGCGACGTGCCGGTGGTCCGGCGCTATGTCGGCGCGTTGATCGAGACGTCGCTGCCCACCGTCATCCTCGTCCTCCAGATCCGGACCTTGGGCGCGAGCCAGGCGCTCGGCTTCGCGGTGCCGCTGATCTATTTCATCTTCGTCATCCTCTCGACCCTGCGGCTCGATTTCTACCTGTCGACGTTCACGGGTTTCGTCGCGGCGGCCGAGCTGTTCGCCGTCGCGCTGATCTACGATTCTGCCAGTGGTGCCGGTGAGCCGCAGGCCTATTTCCATGCCGTGCGCAGCACCATCATCCTGATCTGTGGCGTGCTGGCGGGCGCCGTCGGCGCGCAGCTCCGTCGCCAGTTCGCCGCGAGCATTGCGGCGGCGACCGCGCGCGACCGGGTGACGAACCTGTTCGGCCAGCATGTCTCGCCGCAGGTCGTGGAGCAACTGATGGCGGCAGGGACCAGCACCGGCGGGGACGTCCGCCGCGTTGCGGTGATGTTCGTCGATTTCCGCGGCTTCACGGCCGGCGCGCAATCGCGTACCCCGCAGGAAGTGGTGGATCGGCTCGACGGCGCCTTTGCGGTGCTTGTGGACATTCTCGACCGTCACGGCGGCATCGTGAACAAGTTCCTCGGCGATGGCTTCCTCGCTCTGTTCGGCGCGCCGCTGGAAGCCTCCGACGCCGCGCAGCGGGCGGTTGCCGCGGGCCGCGACATGCTGCACGCAATGGGCCGCATCAACGCGCAGACGAGCTGGCCGCTGCGCATCGGCATCGGCATTCATTTCGGCGAGGTCGTCGCCGGCAATATCGGCTCGCCCCGGCGCAAGGAGTACACCGTCATCGGCGACACCGTGAATTTCGCCTCGCGGCTGGAAGCGCTGAACAAGGAGTTCGGCTCGCAGCTCCTGATTTCGGCGACCGTGCGCGAGGCGCTGGGCGAGGCCGGCAGCGACGCTGTCGCGCTCGGCGAGGTCGCCGTGCGAGGCTATGAGCAGAAGGTGGCGGTGTTTCAATTGGGGTAGCGCGCCTTCACGCGGGAGTCGCGGTTCGTTGAAGCGCCGTCGCGCTGCGTTGAAGACGCGTGATGACATATCCCTGCTAGCTTTCGGGTCCTGCACTGTGGAAGCCGAATGTCTCGGCTTTCACTCTTCACCCCGGAGAAAGCCAATGACCCGATTGACCCTTGTTGCGGCCGTCCTGCTCGCCGCAGCCGCCACCCAGACCCAGGCCGCAACGGTGCGCCACGCTGCCCCGCCGCGCGCGGCCGTCACTCAAGCGATGACCGACACCTGCGTCAGGGCTCCGGCGGAAGGCGCGTATGCCTCCGCGCCCTACACGCAGCCGCCGTGTCTGCCGAACACGGGCTACGCGTACGCTTACTGACGATCGCGCCAGACGATGTCGGGTTGGCGGATTCCGCCAGCCCGACCTCGATAGATGACTGCAGTCCGTCAGCCCTCCAACACGCCATTCGCTATTGCTCCGATTGCTCCGAATTTTGGGGCATGACGAGCGATGTCGCCGGCCTGTAAAGTCCCGGCGATGCGGCCGGTTGCGGCCGCGACTTGCATGGGGAAGTGACGATGCTGCGCCGCTACATCACCGTCGACGTGTTCACCGACCGCGCTTTCGGCGGCAACCAGCTTGCCGTGGTGCTCGACGCCGGCGGGCTTTCGTCCAGGCAGATGCAGGCGATTGCCACCGAATTCAACTATTCCGAGACCACCTTCGTGCTGCCGCCGCGCGACAAGGCCCATGATGCGGAGGTGCGCATCTTCACGCCGGTCCGTGAGATGCCGTTCGCAGGCCATCCCAATGTCGGCACGTCCTTCGTGCTGGCGAGCCTTGCGAAGGAGCCGAAGCCGCGCCTGCTGTTCGAGGAGATCGCGGGCCTCGTGCCGGTCGACATCTTCAGGGAGCAGGGAAAGGTGGTCAGCACCGAGCTGACCGCGCCGCAGCCGCTGTCGCGGCTTGCGCAGCTTTCGGCCGAGGACGTCGCAGCCTGCATCTCGTTGAGCGCCGATGACATCAGGACCGATCGTCACGCCCCGCAGGTCGTTGGCGTCGGGACGCCCTTCGTGGTCGCGGAAGTGCATTCGCGCGATGCGCTGAAGCGGGCGAGGTCCGACGCGGCGGCCTTCGGCAGGCTCTTGCCGCGCGACGGTGCAGTCTCGGTGTGGTTCTACACGCGCGATGTGCCCGCGGCGGAGGCGCCGAGCGAGATCCAGGCGCGGATGTTCATGCGCGGTGCCGGCGGCTACGCTGAGGATCCGGCCACCGGCAGCGCCACGGTTGCCGCGGCCGCACTGTTCGCCGATCTCGATCCCGTGCGCGATGGCGAACTCAAGCTCACGGTCGGCCAAGGCTTTGACATGGGTCGGCCGAGCATTCTGCTGACGCGCGTGCGCAAGCAGGACGGCAAGATCGTCTCCGCCCATGTCGGCGGCAGTTGTGTGCAGATGATGGAGGGGACGTTCAAGCTGACGGGGGAGGGGTAACTGGTCATTCCGGGGCGCGCGTAGCGCGAACCCGGAATCCATTTATCCACCCACTCTGCCGCTCCATGGATTCCGGGTTCGCGCCAAGAGGGCGCGCCCCGGAATGACGACAATAGCTACACCTGCCGCCCCGCCAAATTCGTCACCGTCACCCCATCGCGCTCCTCGATGATCTCCGCGATCATCTGGCGATGGCAGTGGGTGTGATCGCGCTCGTAGCAGAGCAGGCACACCGGGCCCGCCTTCTTCACCAGCGCCGAGAGCTCGTCCATGGCTTCCCTGGCCTCGGGTGCCTTCAGATGCTTTGAGAAGATCTTCTCCAGCAAATCGTACTGCCCGCTGCGGGCGGCGAGGCGGCCTTCCTTCGGCGTGCCGAGCGCGGCGAGATGGACATAGGCAATGCCGCGCTCGTCGAGCCCTGCCGCAAGCTGCTTCTTGGAAAAGCCCGGCCGGCGCGACGACGTCACGGCGCGCACGTCCACCACGAGCTTGACGCCGGCCTGGTCCAACTCGTCCAGCACGGCCTTGGACGGCGTCTGCTCATAACCGATGGTGAAGAGCTTCTTCGCTTTTGCCATGGGGCGCCTCAGCTGACCCGCGCGATCAGTTCCATGGCGCCGTGCGGTGCGCGCACCTTGCCCTCGTGAATGACATAGGCGAACACGTCGCGCGGCTCCTTCTTGGGCTTGGCCTCGTCAACTTTCGGCAGGTCGTCCGGTTCGCCGCCTGCGGCCCAATCCTTGAAGCGCCCGGCCCAGGCATCGAGCTGCTTCGGCGGGTAGCACGTCTTGATCTCGTCATTGCCCTTCTGCAAGCGCGCATAGACGAAGTCGCCGGCGACGTCGGCGATGGCGGGATACTTGCCGTGCTCGGCGAACACGACTGGCGTCTCGAACTCGCGGATCAGCGCCACGAAGTCCGGCGTGCAGAAGCTGTCGTGGCGGACTTCGACGACATGGCGCAGCGCGCGTCCGTCGAGCTTGCGCGGCAGCAGCTCGAGAAACTTGCCGAAATCGGCACCGTCGAATTTCTTGGTCGGCGCGAACTGCCACAGCACCGGCCCGAGATGGTCGCCGAGTTCCAGTACGCCGGAATCATAGAACCGCTTGATGGAGTCGCCGGCCTCGGCGAGCACGCGGCGGTTGGTGGCGAAGCGCGGTCCCTTCACCGAGAACACGAAGCCGTCGGGCACCTCGCTCGCCCATTTGCGAAAGCTCTCCGGCTTCTGCGAGCCGTAATAGGTGCCGTTGATCTCGATCGAGGTCAGCTTCGAGGCTGCGTAAGACAGCTCCTTCGCCTGTGTGAGTTTCTCCGGATAGAACACGCCGCGCCAGGGCTCGAAGGTCCAGCCGCCGATGCCGATGAAGATGTTGCCGGATTTTTTGGACGCGGTTTTTGCTTTTGCCACGGGAGGATCTCGCATCGACGGGGAGGGAGGGCTTTATCCTAGTCAAACGAGATGTGATTGGCCAGTTCTCGCCTCGAGTCTAAGCTCGGCAGTGATCTGCGAAAAAGGAGAACAAGATGCGGATGCTGACGGTGGGAGCGACGCTCGTCATGATGACATCTGCTGCCATGATGACTTCGGTCATGGCGGATGACGACGATGCCAGGAGCGCACAGAAGCTCGCCCAGCAGGGCCGCGATGATTACTGGCATTGCCTGGCGCGGGAATATTCGCGGGACAGCAATCAGGGAATGACGGACCAGGATTTTGGCCGCTCGGTCGCGGGCGCCTGTCCGTCGGAGCGGCAATATTACCGGGTGGCGCTGCTCGGCTATCTCACCACGCAATATCCGAACATCGATGCCGGCGCCCATCTCGCGACCGCGAACAGGGCGGTGGAGTCCGCGCAGAAGGATATCGTGTCGGCTTTCGTCAAGCACAGGCCGCCAGCGAAGTAGGGGCCCTTCCGGCTCCGCGCGCATCCGTGGTATCACGGGGCGTATCTGGATGAGGGATGGGTTTCATGGCGTCTGAGTCGATGGGTGGCATTCTGGGCGCGATCGTCGCCGCGATCGTGCTTGCGGTCGCCGTCGTGTTCGGGCCGATCGGCCAGTACGGCAAGCCGCCCAAACCGGCGAAGGTCGAGCCGGCCCCGGCTGCGGCACCCGTTGCCCCCGCCGCGCCGGCGCCGCGGGGCCCGATCATCCGGGAAGTACCGAACCAATAAGCACAAGAATTCCGGTTTCCGGCCCCTTGCGGAGCGGTCCTAGCGTTCCTATCTAGGTTCTAACGGCGACGTTGAGCGGAAAACTCCGTCGCTGGGACGACCTTGGAATAGCTTCAGGCCTGCGCCGGATGTACGCGCGGCCCGCCGTTCCGGGGTCGTTGGCATTTGGGACCCCTTTTGGGTCGATTCCCACAGACCTCCCGGCTTGGCAGTGCAAGAACTTGGCAGCGCAGGACGCGGCGGATATACGCTGCCGTCATGAATGAAGCGATCAGACCCGGCTCCGACCATCCGCCACAGGCTCAAGAGGGCCCGGAACTGTCGGTCATCGTCCCGACCTTCAACGAGCGCGACAACGTCACGGTGCTGTACCGGCGGCTGGAGGCGACGCTCGCCAACGTCGCCTGGGAGGTCGTGTTCGTCGACGACAATTCGCCCGACGGCACTTGGGACGTGGTGCGTGCGCTCGCGCAGCAGGACAGCCGCGTGCGCTGCATCCGCCGCATTGGCCGCCGCGGCCTGTCGGGTGCCTGCATCGAGGGTATCCTGGCCTCCAGCGCGCCCTTTGTGGCCGTGATCGACGCCGACCTCCAGCACGACGAGACCCAGCTGCCGAAGATGCTGTTGCTGCTCGCCAGCGACGAGGCCGATCTCGTCGTCGGCAGCCGTTACATCGAGGGCTACAAGAGCGAAGGTTTCAACAAGCAGCGCGCCGGCGCCAGCGCGCTGGCGACCGAGGTGGCCAGGAAGATGCTGCGGGTCGAGATCGCCGATCCCATGAGCGGCTTTTTCATGGTCCGCCGCGACCGTTTCGAAGAGCTCGCGCCGAAACTGTCGGTGCACGGCTTCAAGATCCTGCTCGACCTTGTCGCGACCGCGCATGGCGGCTTGCGGGCCGTCGAGATTCCCTACACCTTCGGCGCCCGCCAGCACGGCGAGAGCAAGCTCGATTCCATGGTCGCGCTGGATTTCCTCGGCCTCGTGCTGGCCAAGCTGACCAACGACATCGTCTCACTCCGTTTCGTCCTGTTCGCGATGGTCGGCGGTATCGGCCTCGTGGTGCATCTCACCACGCTGTTCATCGGACTTCAGCTGTTCAAAGCGCCGTTCGCGGAGGCGCAGGCCGCCGGCGCCATCGTCGCCATGACCAGCAATTTCGTCCTCAACAACTTCCTCACCTATCGCGACCAGCGGCTGAAGGGCTTTGCGCTGCTGCGCGGCCTGATCGCCTTCTACATCGTGTGCAGCGTCGGGCTGCTCGCCAATGTCGGCGTCGCCTTCTCGGTCTACGATCAGGAGCCGATCTGGTGGCTGGCCGGCATGGCCGGTGCACTGATGGGCGTGGTGTGGAACTACGCGATGTCGGGCCTGTTCGTCTGGCGCAAGAAATAGCCGGAAGATGGGCGGAGCTGACGCGCGGATCGTCCGCAACACCGCGCTGGTGATTTTCGCGCTGGTGACCCTGCGGCTGGTCGCGGCAGCCGTCACGCCGATCACCTTCGACGAAGCCTATTACTGGATGTGGTCGAAGAACCTGGCGGGCGGTTACTACGACCATCCGCCGATGGTCGCCTACGTGATCCGCGCCGGCACCATGATCGCTGGTGATACCGAGCTCGGCGTTCGCCTGGTCTCCATCCTGCTCGCGCTGCCGATGAGCTATGCCATCTACCGCTCCGCGGCGATCCTGTTCGGCGGGGTGCGCGTCGCGGCGACCAGCGCCATCCTGCTCAACGTGACGCTGCTGGCGTCCGTCGGCACGCTGATCGTGACGCCGGATGCGCCGCTGCTGGTGGCCTCCAGCTTCGTGCTGTTCTTCCTCGCCAAGGTGCTCGAGAGCGGTCGCGGCGCCTGGTGGCTCGCGGTCGGCGCCGCGGTCGGTGCGGCGCTGCTGTCGAAATACACCGCGATGTTCTTTGGCGCCGCAATCCTGATCTGGCTTGCTTGCGTGCCGAAGCTGCGGCGCTGGTTCCTCTCGCCGTGGCCCTATCTCGGCGGTCTCGTTGCGCTGGCGCTGTTCTCGCCGGTGATCCTCTGGAATGCGGATCATCAATGGGTCTCGTTCACCAAGCAGCTCGGTCGCGCCAGGATCGAGGACTTCCGCCCGGTCTTCATCGCCGAGCTGATCCCGACCCAGATCGCGTTCGCGACCCCGCTGGTCTTCATCCTCGGCGCGATGGGATTGCACGCGCTGACCTGGCAGCGCGCAGGCGCGCTGGCTTCGCGCGTTCTGATCGAGGCGATGTTCTGGACCGTCGTCGCCTATTTCGTCTGGCATTCGCTGCATGCCCGCGTCGAGGCCAATTGGTTCGCGCCGGTCTATCCGCCCTTCGTCCTCGCTGCGGGCGCCGCCGCCAATCTCGTGCAGTGGAGGCCGCGCCAGCGGCGCCTCGTGGATTTCTGCCTGCGCTGGGCCGCGCCCGCGGGCATCGTGATGTTTGCCGCGCTGGTCGTCCAGGCCAACACCGGCTGGCTGTCAGGCTATCGCCGCGACGCGACCGTGCGCAGTGTCGGCGTCGGCTGGCGCGAGCTCGCCGCGGGTATAGAAGCCGAGCGCGTGCGCCATGGCGCGACCTGCGTGCTCGCGCAGGATTACGGCACCACGGGCTGGCTCGCCTTCTATTTGCCGCGCGGCACCTGCGTGCTGCAGCAGAACCAGCGCATCCGCTGGGTCAACATGGGCGAGCCCGATCCAAGGCTGCTTGCCGGCAAGCTGCTCTATGTCGACGAGCTGCGCCCTGACGGTCACCCCGTCCTCAACGATCTCTTTGCGAAGGTCACCCAGGTTGCGCAATTGCAGCGCAAGCGCGGCCCGCTGGTGGTCGAGACCTACGGCATCGATCTGCTGGAGGATGCCAAGGGTGACGTGCTCGACCGCTCGCCGCCGCCGGAGGCAAGGTAAGTAGGCTCTGCTGCTTTCACGGTGTCGTCCCCGCGAAGGCGGGGATCCATACCCCCAGGGAGGAGTTTGGCGAAGACTGCTCGTGGGCTTATGTAGTCGGTGCGGCCAGCTGTGCTCGTCGATGGATCACGCGGTATGAGTCCCTGCGTTCGCAGGGACGACGGCGGCGTGCTGAGTCGATAGCAACGACTTTCAGTCGATCATCTCAGCCTTCGTCGCAGCGTGGCCTGGCCCGCTCTGGTCGCGCCAGAACCACACGGTCACGGCGCCTGAGCGACCGCGGACGTGGGCGAGGAGGGGGCCCGACAGAATGCCGTCGGGCACCCCGTGGAAGTCGGCGGCATCCAGCAGCGTATCGCTCAGCGCGAGCCGCGCATCGTTCTGGACGGCGACCTCCATCAGCCGGTTCGCGACGTTGACGGTGTCGCCTGTCGCGGTGATGTGCTGGTGGCTTTCGCCGAGGCGGGAGGCGACGATCTCGCCGAAATGCACGCCGATCTTGAAGCCCAGCGGATCACCGATGGCAGGTGGCAGCGAGGCGATCCAGCGTTCGACGCCGCGATGCAGGTCGATCGCACATTTCAGTGCGCGCGCCGCATCATCGGGCATCGCGCCCGGAAGCCCAAACAGAATCATGGCGCCGTCGCCGAGAAAGCCCGTAATCGTGCCGCCGCAATCGACCGCGATCCTGTCGATCAACGCGTGAAATGCCTTCAAAACCCCCTGGATCGCGTCAGGATCAGTCCGTTCGCTTAAGCCGGTGAAGCCGGAGAGGTCGATGAAGACCACGGCTGCATTTTGCCGGACCGGCCTGGACAGGAAATTCGGATCGCGCGCCAGCCACTCTTGCACCGCAGGCGCCTGCAACCGGGCGAGCGACCTGCTCTTGGCTGCGAGATACTGCGTGCGGCGGCCTCCGACCCACAGCTGTACGCCAGCAAAGATCGCAACCGGCGGCACTGCGGCGGCGAGCGTGGTTGCCGCATTCAGCCAGACGCCATGCGTGAAGGCGAGCGCATTGAGGCCGGCCCAGGCAATCATCACCGCAGCCGCCGCCATGATGCCGAGCGCGCTGCGCCGCCAGGCCAGCAAGCCGACCAGCAGCATCGGCAGCAGGATTGCAGCGAGCGCGTCGGCAACATGAACCCTGTAGTCGCGTACGATGCCGTCGCCGGCAACGAGATGCGTGATCGCGGTCGAGACCACTTCGACGCCGGGCATCAGCGAATCGAACGGGGTGGGATAGAAGTCGCCGCCGCCGGCGACCGAGGCGCCGATCACGACGATTCGGTTCTCGATCGCCGCGCGGTCGAGCGTGCCGTCGAAGATGCTCTGCGCACTGACGGTGCGGATGGTGCGTCGCGGACCGTAATAGGTGATCGGCAGCGCGAAATCGGCATCGGTCGGCACTGCGCGCTCACCGAGCATGAGGTGATCCGAGGCGATCGTCAGCGGCTTGTCGAGCGCGCGGGTGGCGACCCGCAAGGGGAACGACAGTTCGACCTTGTCGTGCGTCCGGAACAGCATCGGCACCGAAAGCGGTGAGCCCGACTGCCCCGTCGCGACGTTGACGACGCCCACTTCGGCGTGGTCGGCGAACGCCGGCAGCGGCAGCAGGAAGCGTTCGGCCTGCGGCAGCACGGCGAGGGGGCCCGCGCTGCTCGGCTCCACGGTTTCGCTGGCGCTTGGAAAGATCGCCGCGGCGGCCAGCACCATGGGGCCGGTCGCCAGCGTGTTGGCCAGCGTTGCGTCGCCGATCGCGGCGCTGCGGTCCACCAGGAGGAGATCGATCGCGACGACCTTCGGCTTGAACTGCACGATGGTGTCGACGACCCGGGCGAGATCGGCGCGCGGCAGTGGATAGCTGCCGCCGCGCTTCACCACGGTATCGTCGATCGCGACGATGGTGACGAGATCGGGTGGGCGCTGCACGCCGCGGGCCTGGGTCCGCCAATCGGTCAGTGTCGCTTCGAGGCGATCGAGAAAGCGCAGATGGCCGCCTGCGTGCGCGGCATAGATGCCGGCGCCCCACAACGCGGTGAGGACGAGTGCTACCAGGATCTGAACGCGTCTAGTCACTACGTACTGCAATCTTCTTTGTTCTAAGTCCTGTTGACCAAAGCCTTAAAGACCAAGCCTTATTGACCAAGCCTTGCCATCAGCGCGTCGACGCGCGGCTGGCCCCATGTCTTGACGGTCAGCGGGCCGGCCGCTTCGACGTCGACGCCTTCGCCTGGGCCAAGTACGACGCCGCGCCCGCGAGCCCTGCGGCTGACGCCGACGCGGCCGTCAGCGACGAAAACGGAGGTCTTGGCCTCAGCGACGTCGACCGCCCATCTTGTGCCGCGCACCGCCGCAATCGCCTGCGGGGTCAGCACCTTGAAGGGATTGCCGCCGGACTTCTTGGGCACCTCGATCAGCAGGGCTCTGCTGCTCAACTCGACGGAGTCTATATGTCCGTCGCGGTTGGCATCCTTTAGTTCAAATCTGGCGCCGTTTTCTGCAACGATGGTGATACCGTTGTCGCAGCGCCAAACTTGCGTGCTCGCGGCCGAAATCGACGACGTGCAACCTGCATTGGCGGGCTGCGCGGCCGCATATCCCATCAACAAGAACGACCACACGAGAGCGAAAAACCCAGCGCGCGCGATCCCACTCATGCCAGCCTCCATTTGCGTGCCTGGCACAGTTCAAGGCGATGTTGATACGGTACCGTATCACACGCTGAGGCTGCCGGAAAGTGCCGAGTTTGGAGCTATTTTCTCCACACGGCCTTTTCCAGATCGGTGCGATCAACTTTCGGTCAGGGTCCCGTGTTGCGTGAGTGCTCTGTGCGCGATGTGTGATGCGGGACGAGCCCTGGTGCCCATGCTGCGGAATCTCGCGCGCCGCGGCTGGCAAGGCGCGCGCGCCAGCCTCGCACAACCCTTCCCCGGTATCTTCCGGGCATTGATGACCACGAAAAGGACTTGGTTGGATGCGCTTAGAGAGGGGGCCGGCGAGGTCCGCTGAACGCGCCGATCCGGCCGAGAATTATGGTTAACAGACGCGCCTAAGTCCGTAGTTCTGCGGGCTTTTTCTCAGAATGATACAGCGTTGATGCGTTGCCCTACATCCGCCCGAACTTAATCCGCATTTAACTAAAAGTCGCCTTAATGACGCTCCGACCCTCTGCGAGATGCTGTTCCCGGATCGTGACCAGCGGCACTTTGAAGGGGGACTGAGTGACACCGTCCTGGACGCAAGGCGAATGAGTACGAGTATCGCTGCGCAAATTAACGCGGCACGGAAGTCCAAGAGAAATTCGCGGAAATCTTCCCGGAAAATGACCACGACCAATTGGCTTGGCGCCGCAGCGATCGGCTGCGTCGTGATGGGCGCCGGCTGGACCATCTACAACAACGTCTTCGGCGCGAGCGTCTATCCGACCGTCGGCAGCATCGGCTATGACGAGCCGGTGGTGAAGCGTGCGCCCAAGGTCGCGCTGCGCGAGGCCGGCGACGCCATCAAGGAAGCTTTCGCGCTGCTGCCCGACCGGTTGCAGGTCGCCGCCCCGATTTCGCGCGAGATGTTCAACGAGCGCTTTGCCGCGGCCGCGACCCAGGGCGTGGCGTCGAATGCGGCGAGCGCGGCGCCCGCGACCCAGGTTGCGGTGGTGAAAGATCCGCCGAAGCAGAGCGTGATCGCGAAGGTCGCGGAGGCGCTGAAGCCGGCCCCGGCCAAGAACACGGACAAGACGACCGACAAGGCTGCGGACAAGGCCAAGCGCGCTCCGGATGCCCAGATCCAGCTGGCCTCGGCAGATCCCGCGCAGATCGTGCCGGCACCCGAAGCCAAGAAGTCGTTCGCGGACCGCGCCAAGGCGGCGGTGATGTCGATCACCGGGCCGCGCCAGTCGATGGTCGAAAAGCTCTGGGGCAAGCGTGAGCCGTCCGGCGGGCTTTTGGCCTATGCCTCGGCCGATGCCAGTGTGACTTCGGCCATCGCGCCGAAGGAGCAGAACCCGATGTTCGGCGGTGCGCCGCCCTATGAGCGCGACACCGCAGTCTACGACATCACGGCCAAGACCGTGTATCTGCCCGATGGCACCAAGCTCGAGGCGCATTCGGGTCTCGGCTCCAATCTCGACGATCCGCGCTCCCAGCGCACGCGCATGCGCGGCGTGACCCCGCCGCACATCTACACGCTGAAGCCGCGCGAGGCGCTGTTCCACGGCGTGCCGGCGCTGCGCCTGACCCCGATCGGCGGCGAGAGCGCGATCTACGGCCGCGACGGCCTGCTCGCCCACACCTTCATGCTCGGGCCGAACGGCGACTCCAACGGCTGCGTGTCGTTCAAGGACTACTACGCGTTCCTCGACGCCTACCGCAACAAGGGCATCCGCAAGCTCGCGGTGCTGGCGCGGGTGGAGTGATCTCCGCTCATTGTCGATCATGCAAAAGGGCCGCTGCAGCGGCCCTTTTCTTTTTCCGGGTCGTCAGCCCGGCCAGCATTGTCCGCCGCCGTCGATCCTCAGCACCTGGCCTGAGACGAAGGCGCCCATGGGGCCTGCGAACAACTCGACAACGCGCGCGACCTCGTCGACGGTGGCGATGCGATCGAGCGTGCCGGTCTCGACCATCCGGCCAGGGTCCACCGCGCGGGTGCCGAGAAAGCGGCCGGTGCGGGTGTCGCCGGGCGCAATGCAGTTGACGGCGATGTCGTAGGGGCGAAGCTGGTCGGCGAGGCAACGCGTGTAGTGGGTCACGCCGGCCTTCGACACCGCATAGATCGAGCCCTGGGTGCGCCCCTTGAAAGCGGCGACCGAGCCGAGCGTGACGATGCGGCCAGCCCGCCGCTCCATCATGCCTTTCGCGACCGCTTGGCAGGTCAGGATGGTCGAGAGCAGATTGCGCTCCAGCACTGCGCGCACGTCCGCTTCCTGGATGTAGACCGCGTCGTTCGGATCGGGCTTGCCGCCGGCGGCCGCGATATCGCCGCCGGCATTGTGCACGAGAATGTCGATCGGACCGAGCGCGCCCTTCGTCTCGGCAATCACGCGCGCGATGTCATCGCCCTTGGTGAGATCGCCCAGCACGCGCTGGCTGCGGACGCCGAATTCCTGGCCGATCTCCGCGGCCACCGCGGTCAGCGTGGTGCCCTCGCCATATTCCGCCGGCCCGTTCTCGCGCATGCCGTGGATCGCGACGTCGGCACCGAGGGCGGCGAGCTTTTCCGCGAAGGCACGGCCAAGCCCGCGGCCTGCGCCCGTCACCAGTGCGATCTTGCCAGCAAGAATCCTCGTTCCGTCATGCGTTGCCATGATCTTGTTCCTGTCGTGAGATGCCCGCGTGTTGCAGGATCGAGGCCGCCCCCCGTTGCCCGCATTGCGTGATATCGCACGATCAGCGCTTGACGAAAACAAGATTGCAGGCACGCGCCTCGTTGCGCTTGCCGCTGCCGCGGGTGCGATCGAACTGCGCATCGACCGTGAAGGCGTAGGGTGAGCCGGGTGCGAGGTTATTGAGCGTGTAGGTGCTCGCGCCCGTCGTGCCGCGCGCACTCAAGGTCGTCTTGCCGTCGGCCGGGATCTGGCCGTCGATCTCCAGCCGGTTGACGCCGTCTCTGCCCTGGGCTTCGGCGTGGAACACGCCGTTGGCCACCGTGGCAACCAGCGGCCTTGTAAATCCCTGTGCCTTGCCGGTCGGCGGGCAGTTCAGCGTCACGTCCCAATTGCCGTCGAAATCCTTGCTGCCGGTGGTTCGTGCGTTGCCGCTCGGCGCCACCGCGACCTTCTGCTTCAATCCTTCAACGCGCGCCTTGGCGAGGGTTGCGAAGATGCAGTTCGGAAATCGCGCGAGATGGTCCTCGAAGGCCGCCAGCGTGCCGATCCCGTCCGCGGCTTTCCAATGGGCTTCCGCGGCCGAACAGGGATCGGCCTTCGGCGCGGCCTGCGGCGTCGCGGGCACGACCGTCACCGACACCGGTCCGTTCAGATAGAATTTTCCGATGATCGACAGCGACAGTTCGGGCAGCTGGGACTTGCCGCTTGCGTCATAGACGTCGCTGCTGATGTCGCGAAAGACGTCGCCGATCTCGTTCGGCTCTTCGATGTGCTTGAGGAACGCGCTGGTGTAGGGACTGTTGCGGCCGACGCCGTCGGCGGCGACCTGACCCGATTGGGTCGAGAACGACACGATCGTGCCGCGCGGGGCCTCGACTTTCGACAAGCCCCGCCCGATCGAGGCGGCACGCGTCGCGCCCGCAGAGCGCTTGAGGGTTTCGGCCAGCGGATTGTCTCGGCAGGAATCGAGCACGAGGATGCGCAGGTTCTTGGCCTGCTGCAGATCGTTGATGATGTCGTCGACGCGCACGAAGCGCTTGAGGTCGGCTTCGTCCGCCAGCACGGCGTCGACGGGCATCAGATAGTTGACGCCGTTGTACTGCATGGCATGGCCGCTGTAGTAGAACATGGCGACGTCGGCGCGGCTCGCCGCGCGCGCAAAGCGGATGGTGAGGTCCTGCATGTCGGCCTGGCGCAGGTCGATGCCCTGGATCACCTCGAAGCCGCTGCGCCTCAGCGAGGCCGCGACGTCTTCGGCATCGTGCGAAGGGTTCGGAAGCTGCGCCGTCGAGGCATAGGCGCCGTTGCCGATCACCAGTGCCACCCGCATCTCCGCAAGGACGGAACCCATGCCAAGCCAGTAGGTGAGGAGAGCCAAACAGAATCCGGGCAGGTGACATCCTGAAAAAAGGCGCATGAAAGCCGTCCGGGAAAAATTGAAAAATATCCCGTCAGATTAGCGCATGCCGCGCTGACTTCAATGCCCTTGCGATGGCCCTTCCAAATTCGGCAGCCGTGGCATCCTGTCACGCCGCGAGGGTTTTGCGCAGCGCCATCTCCGCTGCAACCGCCTCCCGCACCGCCGGCCGCGCCTGCATGCGCTCGAGATAGGCCGACAAGGACGGCCATTGCGTGATCTCCAGCCCCGCGGGACGGAGCAGCAGCAAGGCCCAGGTGAGGTGCGCATCCGCCACCGTGAAGCGATCGCCGACCAGGAACTCGCGCTCCGCCAGGTGCGCCGCCGGCACCGCCAAGGTCTGCGTGATCCTCGCGCGCGGCTTGGCGAGCGAGCCGTCGTCCTCGTACCAGAAGGTTGGAAACAGGAACGCCTTGTGGATCTCGGCGCCGATGAAGCTCAGCCATTCCTGCAGCCGATAGCGATCGGGATCGCCGAAGCGCGGCGCGAGACCGGCCCCCGGATTTGCGTCGGCGATGTATTGCAGCACGGCCGCGCTCTCGGTCAGCCGATCGCCGTTCTCCAGCACCAGGACCGGCACCGCGCCCTTCGGCGAGACGCCGCGGAAATCGCTGCCGTCGTCCACGATCTTCTTGGTCCAGATATGAGCGAGGTGATATTGCGCCTCGATGCCGGCCTCCATCAGCGCGATGCGGCTGGAGAGGGAGCAGGCCATCGGGAAGAAATAGAGTTGCAGCATGATCGGCTCCGTCAGGTCAACGCATCGCTCTGCGTGATGATCGCGAAGCGGTCCGAGAGTTCGGCCAGCGCGACCTCGTGAATCGTTCGGGCGTCGAGCGTACCGCCGCGGCCGTCGGGCAAGTCGCGGGTGGCGCAGGCGTCGGCTGCGATCGTGGCGCGCAGGCCGAGATCGAGTGCGGCGCGGGCGGTCGAGGAGATGCACATGTGCGTCATGAAGCCGGCGAGCACGATGTTCTTTCGCCCGGTGGCGGTCAGCCGGGCTTGCAGGTCGGTGCCGGCGAACGCGTTCGGCAGCGCCTTCTCGATCACGGCTTCGCTCGCGAGCGGTGTCAGTCGCTCGACGATCGCGCCGCGCGCGGCCTCGCGGTCGAACAGGCCGCCGGTGCGGCCCTTGTGCGCGACATGGAAGATCGCAGCGCCGCTCTCCCGGGCCCGCGCCAGCAGGCGCGCGGCTGCCGCGATCGCCGGCTGCGCGTCCGGCAGGGTCAGCGGGCCGGCGCAATATTCGTTCTGGATGTCGATCAGCACGAGGCAGGCTTCGTGCAGCTTGGGCGGATTGAGATCGGCGCCGGCGAGGTCGAGCAGGGTCTTGGGAGCGGTCATGCTGGTCAGGGCCTTCTAGCGTATCGGATGGCGCGACATTAGCGCGGCCGCGTCCTGCCATTGTGCAGGACTTTTGCAGCTTATGGCTGCAGAATTGCAGGCGGCGGCATGGTCTGCTAGACCCGGCCCATGAACTGGGACGATCTGCGCATCATCGCCGCGGTGAGGGACGAGGGCACCTATGCCGGCGCCAGCGCGCGGCTGCGCATCGACGAAACCACCGTCGGGCGCCGGCTGGCGCGCATCCAGCGCGATCTCGGCGTGCCCCTGTTCGACGCCGTGGACGGGCTGCGGCGGCCGACGCGCCATTGCGAGGCGGTGCTCGAGCATGTCGGCGCGATGGCCACCCATGCCGCGGCGATCGATCGCATCAAGGAGAGTGAGATGGGCCCGGTCGGGCGCCTTCGCATCGCCTCGACCAATGCCGTCGCCGAGGAGCTGCTGGCGCCGAGGGCGATCGGCTTCCTGCGCGATCATCCCGGCCTGACCCTGCAATTCCTTACGTCGAGCGGCAACGTCAAGTTCTCGCGCTGGCAGGCTGATCTCGCCATTCGCCTGCGCAAGCCTGAGAAGGGCGACTTCACCATCTCCAAGCTCGGCGACGTCAGGCTGTATTATTTCGAGCCTGCCGACCGCACCGCTGGCGAGCCGGTCGCCTGCGTCTATCCGGACGAGCTCGACACGATCCCGGAAGCGCAGTTCCTGCGGGCGAAGCGGCTGACGAACGTCCGCTGCGTCACGGACAATGTCCGCATCATCAGGACCATGATCCAGTCGCATCAGGCCGTCGGCGTGCTGCCCGAGCACAGCTGCACCGCCTTGCTCGCCGACCGCGGCCTGCGCGCCACGCTGCTGTCGAAACGCCGCGACGTCTGGCTTTTGGTGCAGAACCATCTCAGGCGCGACGCGGCGACGCGCGTGACGATCGATTGGGTGAGGCACTGCTTCAAGGATGTGTCGCCCGGCTGACCGCCGGGGAGGCTCGGGCCTGCGCGTTGAACGCGGCCTGCGCGATGTGCGACCAAGATCACGGAGCCGGGATTGCGCGTGCGCCAGGGTTGCGTAATCTCGCGACGAAACTTGATCGGGGCAGGTGCATGACCAGTCTTTCGGAAACGATCCGGCCCTCGCGGGCGCAAGCGCGGGATTGGAAGGCGATTGTCATCCTGATCCTGCTGGTCCCGGTGCTGTGGTCGCCGCTGATCCTGTTTCGTTTCGTGCTGTATCAGCCGTTCAGCATCCCCTCGGGTTCGATGGCGCCGACGCTGATGGTCGGCGACTACGTCTTCGCCGCCAAATATGCCTATGGCTACGGCCGCTACTCCATTCCCTTCGCGCCGTCCTTCATCTCGGGCCGCGTCCTCGCCGCCGACCCCGCATACGGCGACATCGTCGTGTTCCGGACCGCGAAAGACAATTCGGTCGACTACGTCAAGCGCGTGGTCGGGCTGCCCGGCGACCGTATCCAGATGCGGCAGGGCCAGCTCATCCTCAATGACCGTCCGGTGACGCGCGTCGCCCTGGAGACGAAACCCGCCGGCTCGACCTGCGGAGGCGACGAGGATGCCAAGGTCAAGCGCTGGCGCGAGACGCTGCCGAACGGCGCGTCCTACGTGACCAACGATTGCGACGACAACGGCTACCTCGACAACACCAGCGTCTTCACGGTGCCGCCAGGCCATTTCTTCGTGCTCGGCGACAACCGCGACAATTCCACCGACAGCCGGATGATGTCGACATTCGGTTTCGTGCCGATGGACAACCTCATCGGCAAGGTGACGCGGATCTTCTGGTCGCTCGACGAAGACGGCGAGCCGCACATGGAGCGGCTGGGCAAGGTGCGGTAGGTCCGTTGGCTATTTTGGGGCGGCGCTCTCCATTCCCTTGTCATTCCGGGGCGGCGCGTAGCGCCGAGCCCGGAATCCATAACTACAGGCGGATGGAATGGCGTACTATGTCTACATCCTTGCAAGCAGGAAACACGGCACGCTCTATATCGGCGTGACCAATGATCTCGTACGCCGTGTGTACCAGCACAAGACAAAGGCGGCGCCCGGCTTTACGACGAAGTACGGCGTCGACAAGCTCGTCTTGTTCGAGATCTACGACGATCCTGCGAGCGCCATTGCACGTGAGAAAGAGCTCAAGAAGTGGCGTCGCGACTGGAAGACGCGCTTGATCGAGGAGCAGAACCCGAACTGGGATGATCTTTATCCAGGGGTAGCCAACTGAGGCTCGTGCCCCGCTCCCTCCTGTCATTCCGGGGCGCGCAAAGCGCGAGCCCGGAATCCATAACCACAGGCGGATGGAATGGCCGCTGTGCCGTCGCCCGTAAGACGGGGGGACAAGAAGTGGGGGATTGGAAGACTCGGTTGATCTAGGATCAGGATTTGAATTGGGAAAAACCAACTCAGATTCGTGGTTATGGATTCCGGGCTCGCGACTTCGTCGCGCCCCGGAATGACCAACCTTGCTACTTTGGCGTGTGTCGTGCAAACAAAAACCCCGGCATCGCTGCCGGGGTTTCGCATTTCGTATCTTGCCTGAATGGCTGGATCAGAAGTCCATGCCGCCCATGCCGCCGCCCGGGGGCATCGCCGGACCGGCGCCGCCCTTCTTGGGCAGCTCGGCGACCATGGCTTCCGTGGTGATCAGCAGCGCCGCAACCGAGGCTGCGTTCTGGATCGCGGTACGGACCACCTTGGTCGGGTCGATGATGCCCTTCTTGACGAGGTCGCCGTATTCGCCGGTCTGGGAGTCGAAGCCGTAGGCGTACGACTTGTTCTCCAGCACCTTGCCGACGATCACCGAGCCGTCTTCACCGGCGTTGATCGCGATCTGGCGAGCGGGAGCCGACAGCGCCTTGCGCACGATCTCGACGCCGGTCTTCTGGTCGTCGTTCTTGGTGCGCAGGCCCTTGAGCTGCTCGGAGGCACGGAGCAGGGCGACGCCGCCGCCCGGGACGATGCCTTCCTCGACAGCCGCGCGGGTCGCATGCATCGCGTCATCAACGCGATCCTTGCGCTCCTTCACCTCGACCTCGGTCGCGCCGCCGACGCGGATCACCGCGACGCCGCCGGCGAGCTTGGCCAGACGCTCCTGGAGCTTCTCACGGTCGTAGTCCGAGGTGGTCTCCTCGATCTGCGCCTTGATCTGGGCCACGCGCGCCTCGATGTCGGCCTTCTTGCCGGCGCCGTTGACGATCGTGGTGTTCTCCTTGTCGATCATCACCTTCTTGGCGCGACCGAGCATGTTGAGCGTGACGTTCTCGAGCTTGATGCCGAGATCTTCCGAGATCGCCTGGCCGCCGGTCAGGATCGCGATGTCCTGCAGCATGGCCTTGCGGCGATCGCCGAAGCCCGGAGCCTTGACGGCCGCGACCTTCAGGCCGCCGCGGAGGCGGTTCACGACCAGGGTCGCGAGCGCTTCACCCTCGACGTCCTCGGCGACGATGACCAGCGGCTTGCCGGTCTGCACCACGGCCTCGAGCAGCGGGAGCAGCTCGTTCAGCGAGGAGAGCTTCTTCTCGTTGATGAGGATGTAGGCGTCGTCCATCTCAACGCGCATCTTGTCGGCGTTGGTGACGAAGTAGGGCGAGATGTAGCCGCGGTCGAACTGCATGCCCTCGACGACGTCGAGCTCGGTCTCGAGCGACTTGGCTTCCTCGACGGTGATGACACCCTCGTTGCCGACCTTCTTCATGGCGTCGGAGAGGAACTTGCCGATCTCCTGGTCGCCGTTCGCCGAGATGGTGCCGACCTGGGCGATCTCGTCGTTCGAGGTGACCTTCTTGGAGTTCTTGACGAGGTCCGCTACGACGGCCTCGACCGCGAGGTCGATACCGCGCTTGAGGTCCATCGGGTTCATGCCGGCGGCAACCGACTTGGCGCCTTCGCGCACGATCGCCTGGGCGAGCACGGTGGCGGTGGTGGTGCCGTCGCCGGCCGCGTCAGCGGACTTGGAGGCGACTTCGCGCACCATCTGCGCGCCCATGTTCTCGAACTTGTCCTCGAGCTCGATCTCCTTGGCGACGGTGACGCCGTCCTTGGTGATGCGGGGAGCGCCGAACGACTTGTCGAGCACGACGTTGCGGCCCTTCGGGCCGAGCGTGACCTTCACCGCGTTGGCGAGGATGTCGACGCCGCGAAGCATCTTGTCGCGCGCATCGACGGAGAATTTGACTTCTTTAGCTGCCATCTGGATTTTTCCTTGAGGTGTTTGGCTGGGGGAGAGAGGGGGCTCTTAGGCCGCCTTCTTCTTGGAAGCGGGGACGTCGAGGACGCCCATGATGTCGCTTTCCTTCATGATCAAGAGATCGACGCCGTCGATCTTGACCTCGGTGCCGGACCACTTGCCGAACAGCACACGGTCGCCGACCTTCAGGTCGATCGGGATCAGCTTGCCGGCCTCGTCGCGGCCACCGGGGCCGACGGCGATGACTTCGCCCTGCGAGGGCTTTTCCTTGGCCGTGTCGGGAATGATGATGCCGCCAGCGGTCTTCTCTTCTGCGTCGATGCGCTTGACCACGACGCGGTCGTGAAGCGGACGGAAGTTCATGCAGTCCTCCTAAGCAATTGCTCGGGTTGAAGATTTCAGATTGTTAGCAGTCTGTGCCCGCGAGTGCTAGCACAGCGAGGCTGAAATAGGACAGGAATTTTGCGGGGACAAGGGCTTCTAGCAGAAAAATAAGCACTCGGAAGCGCGGTTTGCCAATTTCGCGCGGCCATCGTTAACCGAGCCCGTGACGGTATTAGCACGGGGACGTATCTGCTGCTAAAGCATTGAATTTCAACAGCTTGTTAAACTTTTGGGCTTGAGATGGATTGTCAGTTTGCGTCACATTTCTCTCATGTGAGCGCATCAGTACCGGGTGGCTCGTAAGGCGCACACCGAACCAAGCCGCCCCTTGAATGCGCTCCTGCAAAGGAGGTTGGCATGGGCTTGCGGAATGGGGGCGTTTCCGAGGATTTCCGGAAACAGATGCTGGGTTACGGGCTGACGACGGCACAAATTCTCTATCGGATGCCGGATCATCCCTCGCTGCTGCAGACCTACGTCTGGCAGAACTACGACATGTTTCCGAAATTCCCGGCGCTGAAGGATTTCCTGGCATTCTGGCAGGAAAAGCTCGACGGCCCCCTCCATTCCGTCACCGTGGCGCATTCCAAGCTGATCAAGCCGGCCGAGCTGCGCGCCGTGGACGGCGTGTTCCGGCTGCATTGAGCAGGACACCGGGAGGGTCGGCAAAGGCGCGCTCTGCGCGCGCCGTGCCCACCATTTGTCTCCGATGGAGAGAGGTCGTGGGCACGCTCCGCTTTGCCCACCCTCCGATATCTCCATTGCCGCTGCGTTGAGCGAACGGCCTATTGCCGTGATCGCCTGAACGGCAATCAGACGTCGCTGCCGCAGTAACGCTTCCACATCGCGCGATAGGCCTCGTCCACCGCGCGTCCGTATGAGACGGGGTTGCTGGCGGCCGTGGCCCGGATCATGTCGGGCAGTTCGCGGCGCAACCTGTCGAGCTCTTCGCTCTGCGAGCCGCGGCGCGTTGCGATGTCGATATAGGCCTCGCGGCTATCGGTGACCCAGTCCGGCAAGCCGAGCGCGGTGAGGATGGACCCGGCAGCACGGCTCGGCAGGCTGTTGCCGAGCTTCGCGACCACCGGCACGCCCATCTGCAGGGCTTCCCACGTGCTGACGCCACCATTCTGCGGGAACGGGTCGAGGCAGATATCGACGCGATTGAACGATGCCAGATGTTCGCTTCGCGAGGTGGCCCCGAGCAATTCGACGCGGTCGGCCGGCAATCCGCAAGCCCCGAACCGCGCCAGCAGATTTTCGCGGACCATCTCATCGTCCAGTGCGACATCCTTGATCAGCAGTCGCGAGCCCGGCACCTGCTCGAGGATCCTGGACCAGACCTCCGCGGCCTCGTCCGAGATCTTGCTGATGCGGTTGAAGACGCCGAAGGTGACGAAGCCGTTCGAGATCGCGGGCGTCGGCGCCCGCGCAATCCCGTCCGGCAGCGGCGCCAGCGTCACGAAGCATGGCAGGTCGACGACGGTCTCTGCGAACAGATGCCGGACGTCATGAGGAATCGCGACAGGGTCCGACATCAGATAATCGATCGTCGGCAGCCCGGTGCCGGTGCCGTGGCCCCAGCCATGGACCTGGATCGGTGCCGGCTTGCGCGCAAACACGCCGAGGCGGTTGCCTCGGGTATGGCCGGACAGATCGATCAGGATGTCGATGCCGTCGGCGCGGATCTCGTCGGCGAGGCGATCCTCGGTCCATTGCGAGGCATCACGCCAGCGATCGGCGATCTCACGAAATTCCCCGGTCGTCGCATCCACTTTCGCCGAGCAGGCGTAGCACACGATCTCGAACTGTGCCCGGTCATGGTGCTGAAGGACCGGCTTGAAGATCAACGCGGCCGAATGCGCGTTGAAATCCGACGAGACATAGCCGAGCACCAGACGGCGATGCGGATCGCGGCTGTTGTCGTGCGGTTGCGCCGCGCCCGAGGCGATCTTCGCGCCGACACGCTCCCACCACACCTGCCGCGCCTGCTGATGCCGTTCGACGGTGGCGTCCCCTGCAAAGTCGAGCGTGAAGATCTTGTTGGAGATCGCGCTCTGCAGGTCAGGTTGGATGTCGAGCGCCCTGTCGAAACTGGCGAGGGCTTCGTCGACCCGGCCAAGTCCGGCGAGGCAGAGGCCCAGCACCAGATGGGCCTGAATGGAGCCGGGATCGATCGCGAGGGCCTGCTCGCAATCGCGCGAGGCCTGGGCAACCTGCTGGATCTGGAGCAGCACACCGGCCCTTGCGAGCCACCCATTGGCGTCGTCCGGTGCCAGCGCGATGGCCCGATTGCCGTCTGCCAGGGCGTCGTCAAAGCGCTGAAGTTCCCGCAAAGCGGTGGCGCGGTTCGCGAGCGCCGCCGCGTAATTGGGCTTGATCGACAGCGCGCGGTTCAGGCTTGCGACGGCCTCGTCATAGCTGCGCTGACGACAGAGCGCCCAACCCCGGCCGTTATGGGCTTCGGCAAGGTTCGGGTCGAGTGCGAGCGCCTTGTCGTAGCTGCGCAGCGCTTCCTCGTGCAGCTCCAGGGCCACGCTCGCGTTGCCGAGATTGGAAAGCGTGACGGGATGGTTGGGCCGCAAGGCGAGGGACTTTCGGTAGCTCGCGCAGGCCTCGTCGTGACGCCGGAGGCCGTTGAGGGCGACGCCGAGGCTCATATGGGCATCGGCAGATCGCGGATCGGCAGCGACCGCCCGGCTCAGCAGGCTTTCGGCTTGCTGATAGTTCTTGGCATCGGACTCCATGATGCCGAGCATGTGCAGCGCGACGACTTGGTTGGGCGCGAGCTGCAGCAGTTGGCGATAGGCGGCCTGCGCCTCCGGCAGGAGTCCCATCTTGTGCAGCTGGAGAGCGTGCCCGAGCAGTGGCAGCACTTCCGCCTTTTGCCGCTTCTGAAGCCGGGCATTCTGAAATGCACGCTGACCTACGCTGCCGCCCATGAATCAAGTCCCCCAGAATCTCCCTGCAAGATTAATTCAGCGAGAAAACGAATGCGAGATAAGGGCCGTTCGCGACGACAGCTTCGGACAAGCTACGATCTTCGCGTGACCGGCCTTACGCCCGCAATTGCTGCCTCGTCCAAGACTGGCTAGTCTGCCTGCGGGGCGCGCCGTCCGGCGGCAGCGGCTCAAATCAGGGAGGCAGACAATGGCCAGGCAAAAGGCATCAAGACCCGCAACCAAGACCGCGGTGAAGAAGCGCGGCGGCGTGAAGGCGGCGGCGCGATCGCCGGCGCGCAAGGCGGTGAAGGCGAAGGCCCCCGTCACGGCTCCGAAAAAGCCCGCGCGCCCGAGGCAGCGCATCGCGATCAGTCATCACCGCGAGGAAGACTTCAAGGCCGACGGCCTGCGCGCCTACGCCAAGTACCGCGACCTCGGCATTGCCGATGCGACCCGCGGGCTCGCGCAAGCGCATGTGATCCGCCTGCAGGGCCCCTGCGATCCGGCCGAGGTCTCGAAGCTGCACTTCCACGACGTCGAATTCCAGATGGTCTACGTGCTCAAGGGTTGGGTGAAGACCTACATGGACGGGCAGGGTGAGACCTTGATGAAGGAAGGCAGCGCCTGGACCCAGCCGCCGAAGATCAAGCACATGATCCTGGATTATTCGGACGACGTCGAGCTGCTGGAGGTGATCCTGCCGGCGGAGTTCAGGACGGTGGAGTTGAAGGCCTGATGTCATTCCGGGGCGCGCGTAGCGCGAACCCGGAATCCATTGAGCGGCGGAGACGGTGGATGAATGGATTCCGGGCTCGCGACTTCGTCGCGCCCCGGAATGACGGTGCGGAGAGACCTACGCCAGCACCCCCACCACCGCGCCCATCAGGCACGTCGTCAGCGTCCCCGACACGATCGACTTCAGCCCGAGCGTGTTGATTTCCTCGCGGCGCTCCGGCGCCATCACCCCGAGGCCGCCGATCATGATGCCGAGGCTGGCGAAATTGGCGAAGCCGCACATCGCGTAGAGCATGATCAGGCGCGAGCGCGGGTCGAGTGCGCCGGGCGGCAGCTTCGCGAAGTCGACATAGGCGATCAATTCGTTGAGCACGGTCTTGGTGCCCATCAGGCTGCCGGCGGTGACGGCCTGGTCCCACGGCAATCCCATCAGCCAGCAGACCGGCGCCATCACGAGGCCGAGCAGGCGCTGCAGCGAGATCGCGGCGCCGCCGATGTTCGGCAGCAGGCCGAGCATGGCGTTGACGAGATAGACCAGCGCCACCAGCACCAGCAGCATCGCGACGATGTTGAGCAGCAGCTCGAGGCCGGCCGTGGTCCCCTTGACGATCGCATCCATCGTCCCCGACACCTCCATCTCGGGATCTTCCAACGTGCCGCCGGTGCGCTTGTCCGAGGTCTCGGGCACCATGATCAGGCTGACGAGGATCGCGGCCGGTGCCCCCAGCACGGACGCGATGACGAAATGCGCGGCGGCATCGGGGATGAGGGGCGCAAGCAGCGTCGCGTAGAGCACCAGCACCGTGCCGGCGATGCCCGCCATGCCGCCGGTCATCACCAGGAACAATTCGCTGCGGGTCATCTGGGCGAGATAGGGCCGCACGAACAGGGGTGCCTCGACCATGCCGAGGAAGATGTTGGCGGCGGTCGACAGGCCCACCGCGCCGCCGACGCCGAGCGTCCGCTCCAGCAGCCAGGCCATGCCGCGCACGACAGGCGGCAGCACGCGCCAGTAGAACAGCAGCGTCGTCAGCACGCTCATGACCAGCACGATCGGCAGCGCCTGGAACGCCAGGATGAAATCGGCGCCGGGCACTTTGACATCGAACGGCAGGGTGCCGCCCCCGACATAGCCGAACACGAAGGCGGAGCCGGCGCGCGAGGCCGCGGAGATCGCACCGACGGCGTCGTTGATGGCGCCGAAGGCGTGCGCGACGACCGGCAGCTTCAGGAGCACGATCGCGGTGGCGAAGGTGACGAGCAGGCCGACCGCGGCCTGGCGCAGCGACACGGCGCGCCGATTCTCCGCCAGCGCGAAGGCGATCAACAGCAATGCGAAAATGCCGAGTGCCGATTGCAAGCGCAGCATGATGTCCCCAAACCCTCAATGATTATGGCCGCGCCCGCGCTGCAAAGGCAATGCCGGAAGGCCGCCGGAGCCGTCTGCTGTTGACAAGAAGGTCCCCGTCAGTCACGCGAGGCACGTCCATGGGAGCGACGTGCCAGGGGTGACCCAAGAGGCGATGCCAGAGCAGCCGATCGCCGTTAATCCGCCGGTGACTGCCGGCGAGCTCCTCACCCATCGCGCCTTCCTGCTCTTCGTGATCTCGCGCAGCCTGTCGCGCTTCTCCAGCCAGATCGCGGCGGTCGCGATCGGCTGGCAAATCTACGATCTCACCGGCTCGGCCTTCGACCTCGGCATGGTCGGCCTCGTCCAGTTCCTGCCGACCGCACTGCTCGTGTTCGTCGCCGGTCACGCCGCGGACCGCTTCGAGCGCAAGCGCGTGGTCCAGCTCTGCCAGCTCGTGGAAGCCGCGACCGCGCTCTATCTCGCCGTCATCACCTATGTCGGCGCGGTCAGCGAAGTGCAGATCTTCATCGCGACCTTCGTGCTCGGCATCGCTGGCGCGTTCGAGAGCCCGACCACGGCGGCGCTGCTGCCGCTGATCGCGCCGCAGGGATCGCTGCAGCGCGCTACTGCGGTCGCGAGCGGGGCGGGACAGGTCGCGACCATCGCCGGTCCCGCGCTCGGCGGTTTTGCCTATGCGATCGCGCCGCATCTGGCCTATTCCGTGATGCTGCTGTTCTGGATTTTCGGGATGATCCTGACCGGCTTCATTCGGCCGCGCCCGCAGGCCGTCGCCGTGGAAGGGACCGACGCGGACAATATTTTTGCCGGCGTCCGCTTCATCCGCAGCAATCCGGCGATCCTCGGCACCATCTCGCTCGACCTGTTCGCGGTGCTGTTTGGCGGCGTCACGGCGCTGCTGCCGATCTATGCGCGCGACATCCTGCAGACCGGCCCTGTGGGGCTCGGCGTGCTGCGCGCGGCTCCGGCGGTCGGCGCGCTGCTGATGACGATGGTGCTGGCACGCCACGCCATCTCGCGCCATGTGGGCCTGCGCATGTTCCAGGCGGTGATCGTGTTCGGTGTCGCGACGATCGTGTTTGCGCTGTCGCAGTGGATGTGGCTGTCGGTGCTCTCGCTCGCGATCCTCGGTGCTGCCGACACGATCAGCGTCGTGATCCGCTTCTCGCTGGTGCAGCTCTCGACCCCCGACGAGATGCGCGGCCGCGTCGGCGCGGTGAACTTCCTGTTCATCAACGCCTCCAACCAGCTCGGCCAGTTCGAGAGCGGCGTGGCGGCGGCCCTGTTCGGCACTATGCCTGCCGCCGTGCTCGGCGGTGTCGCCACCGTCGCAGTGGCGCTGCTCTGGATGAAGCTGTTTCCAAGCCTGCGGAAGGTGGAGAGTTTGGAGTAGGCCTACGCTCTCTCCCCGTCATTGCGAGGAGCTCTTGGGACGAAGCAATCCAGAATCTTACCGCTGAGGCAGTCTGGATTGCTTCGCTGCGCTCGCAATGACGATAGTGGCGGTAGCGCAGGGACTTAACGCGCGTCACCCCCGTGGCCAAGCAACAGCAGGCGCCTCTTGACGCCTACTGTGCATGGGGTTGTTTTCGCGTTTTTTACTCAGCCCCGTCCGACGAACGGCATCTTCGTCGCCATCACCGTCATGGTCAGCACGTTGGCGTCGAGCGGCAGGCCGGCCATGTAGGCGACGGCGTCGCCGACGGCCTTGGCGTCCATGCGCGGCTCGTGCTTGGTGGTGCCGTCGGGCTGCAGCACGCCGGGGCCGTTGACCATGCGATCGGTCATCGGGGTCGCGGCATTGCCGATGTCGACCTGGCCGACTGCGATGTCGTACATGCGGCCGTCGAGGTTAGAGGCCTTGGTGAGGCCGGTGATGGCATGCTTGGTCGAGGTGTAGGCCGCCGAGAACGGCCGCGGCGCGTGCGCCGAGATCGAGCCGTTGTTGATGATGCGGCCGCCGCGCGGGCTCTGGTCCTTCATGATGCGGAAGGCGTGCTGGGTGCACAGGAACGGGCCGGTGAGGTTGGTGTTCACCACCGCCTGCCACTGCTCCAGGCTGAGGTCCTCGAAGTTGACGGCGGGCGCACCCATGCCGGCATTGTTGAACAGCACGTCGAGCCGGCCATAGGTCGCCTTCACCTTGTCGAACAGCGCGGCGATGGAATCCGGCTTGGTCATGTCGGCGGTGACGCAGAGGCTCTTTCCGGCGGGGCCGAGCTTTGCGGTCTCCTCGAGCATGTCGAGCCGGCGCCCGACCAGCACCACGGTGAAGCCGATGTTCATCAGCGCCAGCGAGGCCGCGCGGCCGACGCCGGTGCCGGCGCCCGTCACCAGGGCGATCTTCTTTGCTTCACTCATCGTTTCCTGCCTTTTCTCTTGAGCTGTCAGGTTTTGGGTTCTTTTTCGTTCTTGTAGGGCGGGCGCGGAATGTTCTGATGCGCCGCACGCAGCGCAGCCGACCAGCGCGAGCGCAGATCGTGGAAATAGGGCTCGCCCGCCTCGATGCGGTGGTTGAGGTCGGCCTCGCAGGCGTCGGCGCGCACCACCAGCACGTCGATCGGCAGGCCGACGCCGAGATTCGAGCGCATGGTCGAGTCCATCGAGATCAGGCCGGTCTTCAGTGCCTCGTAGAGCTCGACGTCGTAATGCATGGCGCGGTCGAGCACCGGCTTGCCGTATTTGTGCTCGCCGATCTGCAGATAAGGCGTGTCGGTGGTGCACTCGATGAAATTGCCGGCGGTGTAGACCATGAACAGGCGCATGCGCGCGCCCTTGATCTGGCCGCCGAACAGGAAGGAGACGTCAAAGGACACGTCCTCGGATCTCAGCGCCGGCCCCTCGGTGGCGTGCACGGCGCGGATGGCCCGGCCGATGCGCTGGGCCGCCTGGAACATGGTCGGCGCGTTCATCAGCGTCTCGAGCTCGCCCGTGTTGGGGTCTTCCAGGCCTTCAGTCAGCGTGGAGAGCACGGACTGGCTGATCGCGAGGTTGCCGGCGCTGGCGATCGCCATGATGCGATCGCCCGGCTTGGAGAAGATGTGCAGCTTGCGGAAGGTCGAGACATTGTCGAGGCCGGCATTGGTGCGGGTGTCGGCGATCATCACCAGACCGTCCCGAACCAGGATTCCGCAACAATAGGTCATTTCCAGTCCCCGAACGCGTTTGCGCGGAATTACTAGCCAATTTCGGGGGGGCATGAAACCCCCGATTCCCGGGGGTGAGGGCCGTCATGCCTGGGCGCGACGAAGTCGCGAGCTACGGGTGCGCGCGCCCCGGAATGACGACTGGTTCTGGCCTCAATCCGCCGCATCGGCCAGAAACGCCTCGTCGACCGGCACGCCGAGCGCCGTGACCAGGCGGTTGGTCTCCGCGGCCATGCCGACGATGGCGAGCAGCTCGCCATATTCGGCTTCGCTCATCCCCTTGGCCCTCGCGGCGGCGGTGTGCGAGTGGATGCAGTAGCTGCAGCCATGCGCGATCGACACCGCGACATAGAGCATCTCCTTGACCTTGGGATCGAGCGCGCCCGGCGCCATCACCTCCTTGATGCTCTCCCAGGTCCGCCGCAGCGTCTTCGGATCATGCGCCAGCGCACGCCAGAAATTGTTGACGAAGTCCGACTTCCGCACCTTGCGGATATCGTCGAAGACGGCGCGCGCCTCGCTGGAGAGTTCGTCGTCCGAAAGCAGTTTTACGGTGGCCATGGGTACCTCGCTGGGACAGGTCTGATCCCGCAAGTTTAGCACGGCGCATGTGTCGTTCGGCGGCGGCTAGCTCTGCCACTGCGATTGCGACTGCCCGCCGCGGCCGGCCTGGTCGACCTTCACGGCCACCGTCAGCGTCTCCGCGCCGCCGCCATAGCGGGTGCCGCGCACGGGGGCCGCGCCGAGATAGTCGAGCCCGATCGCGACGCGGACATGGGCATCGGTGGCGCAGATGCTGTTGGCGGGATCGAAGCCGACCCAGCCGAGATCGGGCACGAAGGCTTCCGCCCAGGCGTGCCCGGCGTCCTGGTGCAGCATGCCGTCCGCGCGCAGGAAATGGCCGGAGACGAAGCGCGCCGGTACGCCGCCGGCGCGGGCGCAGGCAATGAAGATATGCGCATAGTCCTGGCAGACGCCGCGCTTGAGCGCGAATGCCTCCGCCGCCGAGGTGCCGCTGTTGGTCGGGTCCTCGTCGAACGTCATGTGATCGGCAATCTCGGTCATCAGCGTGTGCAGGAAGCCGAGCGTGTCGCTCTCGGCCTCGCTGCGCAACTGGCGCGCCACCGCCGCCATCGCCGGGTTGACGGAGGTGAGGTCGGTGGAGCGCAGGAACATGCCGGCCGGAAAGCGCTCGTCGGTGCCGCGCAGCACGCCGCCGGTGTCATGGGTCTCGATCAGCCCTTCGGCGGTGATCTGGATGTCGCCGACAGGCCCGCAGGACAGCACATGGGTGACGTTGCCGAAGGCGTCCTCATGCATGTCGAGCTTGGTATCGGTGGAGACGTCGATCTGCCATTCCGCCACATATTGCCCGTCATGGCTGCCGGGCGTCATGCGCAGGATCTGGATCACGCTCGTGGCCGGCGGCTCGTAGCGATAGGTCGTGGTGTGCAGGATTCGCAGGCGCATGGTGTTTTGATTTCCGTCATTCCGGGGCGATGCGTCAGCATCGAACCCGGAATCTCGAGGTTCCGGGTCTGGTCCTTCGGACCATCCCGGAACGACAGCGTGGATCAGATCAAATACTGCTTCGTGATGATTTCGCCCAGCCTGGAATTGTCCGTGATGAATTCCTGAATGAATTCATGCACGCCGTGCTGGAAAATGTCGTTCATGTTGCTGTGTTCCAGCCGGTTGCGGACGCCGCGGGCGTGGCGCTGGGCCGGGCCCTGGCGGCCATAGGCGACGCCGATCTGGTCGAGATTGCGCACGAGATTGTCGTAGCAGCTCGCGAGCGAGCGCGGCAGCGTGCCGTTGAGGATGAGCAGGTCCGCGACCAGCCAGGGTTTGAGCGTCTCGCGGTAGACCCAGTGATAGGCCGTCAGCGCCGACACCGAGCGCAGGATCGAGCTCCACTGATAGAAGTCGAGCGGACCGCCGACATGCTCCTCTTCCGGCAGCAGCACGTGATACTTCACGTCGAGAATGCGCGCGGTGTTGTCGGCGCGCTCCAGGTGCAGGCCGAGGCGCGAGAACCAGTAGGCGTCGTTGCGCAGCATGGTCCGGTAGGCCGAGCCGTCGAAGCGCAACGAGGTCTCCTGCACGAAGCGCAGGAACTTGGCGAGATCCTCGCGGGTCGACGTGCCCTTGCTCCAGACCTCCTGCAGCTCGATCCAGGCCGAGTTGATGGTGTCCCACATCTCGCTGGTCAGCGCGGTGCGCACCGAGCGCGAGTTCAGCCGCGCCGCCTCGATGCAGTTCCTGATCGAGGACGGATTGTCCACGGAGAAGGAGAGGTAGTCGACGACGTTGTGCTCGTTGGCTTCCTCATATTGCCGATAGAAGCTGCCGGCGACGCCCGCGGTGAGCAGCGCCGAGTCCCATTCGTTGGTCTTGCCGATATAGGCGGCGGGAAGCGCGGTGACACGCAAGGTCGCATCGATGGTGCGCGCGAGATATTCGGCCCGTTCGACGTAGCGGGCGAGCCAATAGAGGTTTTCGGCGGTACGCGACAGCATCGAGCTACTCGTCCAGGATCCAGGTGTCTTTGGTGCCGCCGCCCTGGCTGGAATTCACGACCAGGGAGCCTTCCTTCAGCGCAACGCGGGTCAGGCCGCCCGGCACGATGGTGGTGCGTTTGCTGCCGGTGAGCACGAAGGGCCTGAGGTCGACGTGGCGCGGCGCGAGGCCCGAGGCGGTGCAGGTCGGGCAGGTCGAGAGCGCCAGCGTCGGCTGTGCGATGAACCCTTCCGGCTCGCGCTTGAGCTTCTCGCGGAACGCTTCGATCGTGGCTTTGGTCGCGGCCGGGCCGATCAGCATGCCGTAGCCGCCGGAGCCGTGCACTTCCTTGACGACGAGCTCGCTCAGATTGTCCAGCACATAAGCGAGGTCCTTCGGCTCACGGCAGCGCCAGGTCGGCACGTTCTTCAGGATCGGCTCTTCGCCGAGATAGAACTTCACGATGTCAGGCATGTAGGAGTAGATCGCCTTGTCGTCGGCAATGCCGGTGCCAACCGCGTTGGCGAGCGTGATGTTGCCGGCCGCATAGGCCGACATCAGCCCGGGCACGCCGAGCACGGAATCGGGGCGGAAGGTGAGGGGGTCGAGGAAGTCGTCGTCGACGCGGCGATAGATCACGTCGACCCGCTTCAGCCCCTCGGTCGTCCGCATGAACACTTCGTTGTTCTTGACGATGAGGTCGCGGCCCTCGACGAGCTCGATGCCGAGCTTGTCGGCGAGGAAGGAGTGCTCGTAATAGGCGGAGTTGTAGACGCCCGGCGTGAGCAGCGCGACCGTCGGCTCGCTGGATGCGCTGAGCGGCGCCACCGAGCGCAGCGCCGAGAGCAGCTCGTCCGGATAGCGCTCGACCGGCGCCACCCTGTGGCGGGCGAACAGATCCGGAAACAACCGCATCATGATCTCGCGGTTTTCCAGCATGTAGGACACGCCGGACGGCGTGCGCGCATTGTCCTCCAGCACGATGAAGTCCTCGGCGTCGACCCGGACGATGTCGATGCCGGCGATGTGCACGTAGACGTCGTGCGGCACCTGCTGGCCGTTCATCTCGGGGCGGAACACCGGGTTCTGGAAGATCAGATCGTCGGGCACGATCTCGGCGCGGAGGATGTCGCGGCCGTGATAGATGTCGCGCAGGAACATGTTCAGCGCCTTGACGCGCTGCTTCAGTCCCTTCTCCAGCAGCGACCATTCCTTGCCGGACATGATCCGGGGGATTACGTCGAACGGGATCAGCCGCTCGGTCGACTCCGAATCGCCGTAGACCGCAAAGGTGATGCCGATCCGGCGGAACAGCAGCTCGGCCTCCTGGCGGCGATATTCGAGCGCCTCGGGAGGGGTCTCCTTGAGCCAGCGCGCCAGCTCCTGGTAGGCGGGGCGAAGGTCCCCGCCGGGAATATTCATTTCGTCAAACGCGACTGCCATAGATCCCGACTGTTCTCCCCAGGCGTTGCGCCATTGGTCAGGTCGTTTGGTCCTTGGTGGAGACCGCAACGTCCTGTGGCCATGCCGTGAGAGTGCATGACTTCCGTAGGAGGTAGCAAGGGCCGGGCCAGCGCGATAAGCATGGACTGGCAGCGTTTGCCGGGGAGGAGCGGCGGCCTGCCTCAAAAAATGGCTGAGGACTGCTTATTTCGGCAGCAAAACCGCGTGACTTCAACGCGTTACCCCGGCAAAGTCGGCGCCACAGGTGAGGGACTTAAGGCATGAGCGAGATCGTCACGGCGGGCATTCTGGTCATTGGGGACGAAATCCTGTCCGGCCGGACCAAGGACAAGAATATCGGCTTCATCGCCGAATACCTGACCAATATCGGCATCGACCTGAAGGAAGTCCGGGTCGTCTCCGACGACGAGCCCGACATCATCGCGGCCCTGGATGCACTGCGGCATCGCTACACCTATGTCTTCACAACCGGCGGAATCGGGCCGACCCATGACGACATCACCGCCGACAGCGTCGCCAAGGCGTTCGGCGTCGGCATCGACCACCACCCCGAGGTGGTCGCCCGTTTCCGCGAGCGCTGGAGCGAGCAGGACCTCAACGAGGCCCGCCTGCGCATGGCCCGCATCCCCGATGGTGCCGAACTGATCCAGAGCGCGACCATCCTCGCCCCCGGCTTCAAGATCGGCAATGTCATCGTCATGGCGGGCGTGCCCTCGATCATGCAGGCGATGATGGATATCGTCGCGCCCAAGCTGAAATCGGGCGTGCGCATGCTCTCCGACACGGTGCGCGCCAATGCGCGCGAGGGCGACATCGGCAGCCCCTTGCGCGCGATCGCCGCCGCCCATCCCGACACCATCATCGGCAGCTATCCCTTCATGGACGAGGAGCAGAAGCCCAACACCAATCTGGTGGTGCGCTCGCGCGATCCGGAGAAGCTGGCGGCTGCGATGGCAGCCGTGAAGGACATGCTGGCAGGCTTGAACATCACCCGCTAGCGGGGGATTTTGCCGGCAGGCGAAGCAGGAGACGACAATGGCTGGTGAAGCACCGGAACTGAGCGCACAGGAGCGGGCGGGCAAGGCCTTTCCGGTCTCGTGGGACCAGTTCCACCGCGACTGCCGGGCGCTGACCTGGCGGCTCAACGAGGTCGGCCCGTTCCATGCCGTGATCGCAATCACGCGCGGCGGCCTGGTGCCGGCGGCGATCGTGGCGCGCGAGCTCGGCGTGCGCGTGATCGATACGGTCTGTATCGCCAGCTACGATCACGACAAGCAGGGCGAGCTCCAGGTGCTCAAGGGCATTTCGGATGCGGCCATGCAGCTCGGCGGCGGCACCGGCAAGGGGCTGTTGATCGTCGACGACCTCGTCGACACCGGCAAGACCGGCAGGATGGTGCGCAAGATGCTGCCCGACGCGCATTTCGCCACCGTTTACGCCAAGCCGATGGGGCGGCCGCTGGTGGACACCTTCATCACGGAAGTCTCGCAGGACACCTGGATCTTCTTCCCCTGGGACACCGCACTGTCCTACCACCCGCCGCTGCGCGACGGCGCGGCGTGACGGCTGCCGTCATTGCTTCGCTTCGCTCGCAATGACGCGTGGAGGCGTCCATGCCCCTGCAAAACCGCGTCCTGCCCACCGGCGACATCATCGCGACGCCCCATCGCGGCATGTTCACGGGCAATCGCGGCATCATCCATGATCCCGCCACCAAGACGCTGCTGAGAAAGCGCTGGTCGTCGCCGGCTTGGATCATTTGCCTGTGCGAATTCCGGGGCTGGCGGCGGCCGGTAATGGCGCGGCGGAGCTGGACCGAGCTGTTCTTTCTCGACGAAGCCACCGCCTTCGCCGCAGGGCACCGCCCCTGCTTCTTCTGCCGCCGCGCCGACGCCAACCGGTTTCGCGCGGCCTGGGACAAGGGGAATGGCACGAGCAAGGTGAGTGCGAAGGCGATGGACACCCAGCTGCACCTCGAGCGCCTGGATCACGGCCGCAAGCGCCTGCACCCGCTGCGAGGGCCGCTCGCGGAATTGCCCGACGGCGCGATGGTGCAGCAGGGCGAGGAGAGCTTCCTGATCAGACAAGGCCGGCCGCTGCTGTGGTCGCTGGCCGGCTATGCCGGCGCCGGACACGAGCTGGCGAGTCCCATGCTGCTGACGCCTCCGTCCACAGTGCGGGCGCTCGGCGCCGGCTATCAGCCGGCGCTGCATCCGACCGCTCTGGACTAGTAGAGCGGCCTGCGGATTACCCCAGCTTCTCGCGCGCCAGGGCTGCGCCCGCGCCGAGCGCCATCAGCTTGGCCTCGGCGATCTCGCGCCGCATCGGCGCCATGCCGCAATTGGTGGTGGCGATGATGTTGCTCTTCGGCACGAATTTCGACACCGCGTCGATCACCTTCACGACATCCTCTGCGGTCTCCACCGTGTCGCTGGCAACGTCGATCACGCCGGCCTGCACGATCTTGTTCTTCAGAAGCGCGAGCAGGTCGAGCGGCACTTTCGAATTGCGACACTCGATCGCGACCTGCTGGATCGGGCTGGCGTCGATCGCCGGGAAGATCTGCTCGTACTGCCGCCACTGCGTGCCGAGCGTCTCCTTCCAGTCGGTGTTGGCCTTGATGCCGTAGCCGTAGCAGATGTGCACGGCGGTGGTGCAGGTCAGCCCCTGCGCCGCGCGCTCCAGCGCCTTGATGCCCCAATCGTTGACCTCGTCCATGTAGACGTTGAAGGCGGGCTCGTCGAATTGCACGAGATCGACGCCGTCGGCCTGCAGGGCCTTGGCCTCCTCGTTGAGCAGCTCGGCGAAGGCAAACGCCATCTTGACGCGATCGCCATAGTAACGATCGGCAATGGTGTCGATGATGGTCATCGGGCCGGGCAGCGTGAACTTCAGCTTCTTCTTCGTGTGCGTGCGCGCCACGCGTGCCTCGAAGGCATGGACGCGATCCTTCAGCCGAAGCGGCGCGACCACCTGCGGCACCATCGCCTTGTAGCGATCCTTGCGGATGCCCATCTCGACCTTGTGGGCGAAATCGATGCCTTCGATCTTCTCGAGAAATCCGTGGACGAAATGCTGCCGGGCCTGCTCGCCCTCGGTGAGGATGTCGATGCCGGCGTCCTCCTGGATCTTCAGCCAGATCAGCGTCGCGTCGCGCTTGGCACGCAGCAGCTCGTCGCCTTGTGATTTCCAGGGTGCCCAGAGCATGTTCGGCTCGGCGAGCCATTCCGGCTTCGGCAAGGAGCCGGCGATCGTGGTTGGAAACAGCATGGCGGCCCTCCCGGCAGGTTATGTTGCGCCCCTTCCTGCCATGTCTTAACGTCGAGGTACAGAACAACGAAAGTCGCTCTCTATTCCAGCGGCGGCGACAGGACATACCAAGGGAAGAGCCAAGGGTCAGGTCATGATCGACCTTTATTATGCGCCGACGCCGAACGGCTGGAAAATCTCGATCATGCTGGAGGAGCTCGGGCTTCCCTATACGGTGAAGCCCGTCAACATCCGCGCCGGCGAGCAGTTCAGCCCCGAGTTCCTGGCGATCTCTCCGAACAACCGCATTCCCGCGATCGTCGATCATGATCCGGCTGACGGCGGCGAGCCGTTCTCGGCCTTCGAGACCGGCGCGATCCTGATCTATCTGGCGGAGAAGACCGGCCGCTTCCTGCCGGCGGATCTGCGCGGCCGCTCCACCACGATCCAGTGGGTGATGTGGCAGATGGCCGGCCTCGGACCGATGCTCGGCCAGCACGGCCATTTCGCGCTCTATGCCGCCGAGAAGATCCCTTACGCGATCGAGCGCTATCGCGACGAGGCGGCGCGGCTCTACGGCGTGCTCGACCGGCAACTGGAAAAGACCGGCGCCTATGTCGCCGGCGATTATTCCATCGCCGACATCGCCTGTTTCCCCTGGACCATGACCCACAAGGCGCAAGGGTTTACGCTCGACGACTATCCAAGCGTCAAACGCTGGTATGCCGAGGTCCGTGCCAGGCCGCAGGTGCAGGCGGGGCTTGCGATCGGAAAATTCGTCAAAGAGCCGTTCGACGAGGAATCACGCAAGATCATGTTCGGGCAGAGGGCTAAGGACGTGCTGGGAAAGAGGTAGCGGTCATTCCGGGGCGGCGCGCAGCGCCGAGCTATGGTGCGCAATTGCGCACCTGAGAATCCATCGGGCCGCAGTGACGGTGGTGAAATGGATTCCGGGCCTGCGCCTGCGGCGCATCCCGGAATGACGCGAACAAAGGAAACGCCATGATCGAATTCTTCTTCGACTGTTCCAGCCCCTGGACCTATCTCGCCTTCCACAACATCCAGCCGCTCGCCAAGGAGCTGGGTGCCGAGATCGTCTGGCGCCCGATCCTGGTCGGCGGCATCTTCAATACGGTCAATCCGAGCGTCTATGCGCAGCGCGAGACGCCGGTGCCGCTGAAGGCGCGCTACATGAAGAAGGATCTTCAGGACTGGGCGCGCTCGGCGGGCCTTGCGATCAAGATGCCGCCGACGGTGTTTCCGGTGAACAGCGTGAAGGCGATGCGCGGCTGCATCTGGCTCGGCGACAACGTGGTGCCGTTTGCGACAGCCGTGTTCGAGACGTATTGGGGCGAGGACAAGGACATCTCGCAGGACGCGGTGCTCGCCGAGATCTGCAAAAAGGTCGGCATCGACGAGGCAAAGTTCTTCGCCGGCATTTCGGAGCAGGGGATCAAGGATCAGCTCAAGGCGAATACGGAAGAAGTGGTCGCCCGCGGCGGCTTCGGCTCGCCGACGATCTTCGTGAACAGGACCGACATGTATTTCGGCAACGACCGTCTGCCGCTGATCCGCGAGGCGCTTCTGCGCAGCAAGGCGAGCGCGGCCTGATGGTGCGCGCCGTCGTCTGTCACGCGCTCGGCGAGCCCGAAACCCTGCGGCTCGAAGAGTTTCCGTCGCGCGCCCTGAAGCCGGGCGAGGTGCGGGTCAAGATCCGCGCCGCTGGCCTCAATTTCCCAGACGTGCTGATGGCGGCCGGGCAATATCAGCTCAAGCCGGAATTGCCGTTCACGCCCGGCATGGAAGCCGCCGGCGACGTCACCGAGATCGGCGCCGAAGCGAAGGGGGTTGCCGTCGGCGACAAGGTCATCGTCAAGATGCGCCATGGCGCGTTCACGGACGAAGCCGTCGTCACGCCGTCGCAGCTCACGCCCAAGCCGTCGACATTCGACTACGCGGAAGCGGCGACTTATCTTGCCGGCCATGGCACGGCCTATCACGCGCTGATCGATCGCGGCCGGGTCGAGCCGGGAGAGGTGTTGCTGGTGCATGGTGCTGGCGGCGGCACGGGATTGGCGGCAGTCGAGATCGGCAAGATGCTGGGCGCGACCGTGATCGCGACCGCCTCCAGCGACGAGAAGCTCGCCATTGCGAAGGCGCGCGGCGCCGATCATCTCATCCGCTACGACCGCGAGCCGTTTCGCGATGCCGTCAAGCGCATCACCGACGGTCGCGGCGCGGACGTCGTGTTCGATCCCGTCGGCGGCCAGGTCTTCGAGGACTCGATGCGCTGCATCGCCTGGGGCGCGCGCCTCCTGGTGATCGGCTTCACCGGCGGCATCGGCTCGGCGAGGACCAACCTCCTGCTGATCAAGGGCGCCAGCGTGCTCGGCGTACGCGCAGGCGAAGCGGTACGGAAAAACCCTGCGCTCGGACAGGTGCGTTTGAACGCGCTGCTGCAATGGGCGGAGGAAGGCAAGCTGCGCCCCAACGTCTCACACCGCCTGCCCCTGCACGATTATGCAAAGGCGATGCGGCTCCTGATCGACCGCAAGGCGATCGGGCGTGTGGCGCTGACGATGGACTGATCGGCGTTGCCGCGTTCGTGAGCAGGCGTCGCCTATCTTTTTCTCACTCGTATAAGGCGTTTTCTTTACCAGTCCGATCCTATCACGAGTACGCAATCGTGAACTCGGATGATGTTCAGGAATATAAGAATAATTCATCGCATCGCGCTGGCGGCGCTGCTGCCTCTCGCGACGCTCGCTGCGCTCGCCCTGTACGATATTTCCGCCAAATGGGCCGTGCGTTCGGAAATGGTGGCGATGCAGCCTGTCGTGGATGGCGTCGGCAAGTTGAGCGGCCTGGTCCACGAGCTCCAGCGCGAACGCGGACTGTCCCTGACCTTTCTGAGCAGCAAGGGCGCGCAATTGGGCGCCGAGCTCCAGCAACAGCGTCGCCGCACCGACGCGGGCCGCGCGACGGCGCTGGGCGCGCTGGCGGATCTTGCACGCGAAGGCAGTGGTCGACTCACCTCTGCAAGCCAGGCTGCGACCGAAGGCCTTGGGCGCCTGGATTCGCTACGCGCGCAGATCGATCGCCAGGCCATTGCGCCAGCGGCCGCGACGGGCGCCTTGACGGAGATCTTGGGGCGCCTGATCACGGTGGCATCAGGCATTTCCAAGCTTGCGACGGACGACGAGATCTCGCGGTCGATTGCCGCGCATGCCAATCTGGTGGAGGCCAAGGAACGCGCCGGCCTGGAACGCGCGACCGTCGCCGGCGCGATCGCCGCCGGACGTTTCGAGCCGCAGGCCTATGTCAGGGCGATCGGCCTTGCAGCGGCGCAGGACAGCTTCTTTGCCGCCTTCCGCGCGGTGGCCTCGCCTCATGCGAGGGACCTGTTCAGCGCGGAATTGTCGGGGCCTGCGATCGACAAGTTTGACGGCATGCGCAAGGTCGTCGAGCGCGGCGGGCTTGCGGGCGAGTTTGGTTCGCTTGACAGCAAATCCTGGTTCGATGCCGCCACGGCTCGGATCGATCTGCTGAAGAAGATCGAGGATGGGCTGGTGACGGAGCTCACCGGTCTGATGGCGAAGAAGAAGTCCGAAGCAACTCTCAGCCTTGGTCTTGTGACGGCGCTGTCCTTGCTCGCGCTGCTGACGAGCATGTTGACCGCGGCGATCATGGCGCGGGGCATTACCGTGCCGATCGGGCGGCTCGCCGGCACCATGACGCATCTTGCAGATGGCAAGCTCGACCAGCAGGTCGAGGGCACCGACCGCACGGACGAGATCGGAGCGATGGCGTGCGCGGTTCAGGTCTTCAAGGACAGCCTGGTCCGGAGTGTCGAGCTGAACGCGAGAGAGCGCGAGGCTGCTGCGCAGCGGGCCGCGCGTGCGACGCGAATCGACGAGCTCTCCAACCGCTTCGACGTGGATGTCACCGAGGTGATCGAGACCGTCATCTCCGCATCGTCCCAGTTGGAGGCGACCGCGGGCGGGATGAGGCGATCCGCCGGCCAGACCAGCGACGAGGCGGCGAGCGTGGCGGGCGTGACCGAGATTGCGTCGGCGAACATGCAGACCGTCGCTGCGGCCACCGAGGAATTGTCCAGTTCAGTCGCCGAGATCGGACGGCGCGCAACGCAGTCGGCGCAGATCGCGGAGAAGGCCGTCGCCGAAGGCCGGCGCACCAACGAAACCGTGCAGGGGCTCTCGTCCGCGGCGGAGAAGGTCGGCGACGTGCTCAAGCTGATCAACGAGATCGCGCGGCAGACCAATCTCTTGGCGTTGAACGCGGCGATCGAAGCGGCGCGGGCGGGGCAGGCGGGCAGGGGATTTGCCGTCGTGGCGGGCGAGGTGAAGAGCCTCGCCGAGCAGACATCCAAGGCGACCGACGACATTCGCGATCAAATCGCCGCCATCCAGGCCAGCTCCGGACAGGCCGTGAGCGCGATCCACGGCATCACGGCCACGATCGAGGAGATCAACGAGATCACCTCGTCGATCGCCGCCGCGGTCGTCGAGCAGGACGCCGCCACGCGGGAAATCGCCCGCAATGTTCAGGAGGCCGCGCGAGGGACCGGCGAAATCTCACGGAGCATCCAGGGCGTCAAGGTCGGTTCGAGCGAGTCCAGCGCCGCCGCCGGCGAAGTGTTCGATGCTTCCGAGGAGCTGACGCGTCAGTCGGAAAACATGCGTCAGTTCGTCGAGACCTTCATTCGCGCCATCAAGGCGGCGTAGGCCTCGTCCGCCTACGCCACCGGACGCGCCTCACTTGTACTCGCGCTCCGACCACCAGGGGAAATAGTCCGGCATGTCGGTCGAGACCTTGTTCTTGAACTGTGCGGGGCGCTTCTCCAGGAACGACACCACGCCTTCCTTCACGTCGTCGGAGCGGCCGCGGGCGTAGATGCCGCGGCTATCGATCTTGTGGGCCTCCATGGGATCATCAGCGCCCATCATGCGCCACATCATCTGGCGGATCAGGGCGACCGAGACCGGCGCGGTCTTCGCGGCAAATTCCTTGGCGAGCGCGCGGGCGGTCGGCAGCAGATCATCCGGCGCCACGACCTTGCTGACGAGTCGGCCGGCGAGGGCTTCCTGCGCCGGGAAGACGCGGCCGGAATAGCACCATTCCAGCGCCTGCGAGATGCCGACAATGCGCGGCAGGAACCAGCTCGAAGCGGCCTCCGGCACGATGCCGCGCTGGGAGAACACGAAGCCGAAGCGCGCGGCGTCGGAAGCGATGCGGATGTCCATCGCGAGCTGCATGGTGACGCCGATGCCGACCGCAGGGCCGTTCACCGCGGCGATCACCGGCTTCAGGCATTTGAAGATGCGCAAGGTCACCTGGCCGCCGCCGTCGCGCACCTGCGGGTCGCTGTAATCGACCTTGCCGTCGGCGAGGCGCTTCACCGGGCCGCGCCGCGCGTCGCGATCGAACGTGTCGGCGCCGGAGGAGAGATCGGCGCCCGCGCAGAATCCGCGTCCTGCGCCCGTCACGATGATGGCGCGGACATTGTCGTCCTTGTCGGCGGCATCGAACGCGTCGATCAGCTCGGACTGCATCTGCGCGTTGAAGGCGTTGAGCTTGTCGGGCCGGTTCAGCGTGATGGTGAGGATCTGCTCGGCGACCTCGTATTTGATCGTCTCATACGCCATGGGTGGTTTCCTTCCGTGGGATTCTTGGCCCAATTCTGTCATTGCCGGGCTTGACCCGGCAATCCATCTTTTCAAAGACGATGGATGCGCGGGTCGAGCCCGCGCATGACGAATTGTGCAGTGACGCTAATGCTGCGTCTTGTGTGAAGGCGGCTTCGGCCAGGGCTTCTGCGCGCCGCGCAGGCCCTCGAACGCCTTGGCCATGCCGAGCACGCCGATATCGTCGAAGCGGCGTCCGACGATCTGTACGCCGATGGGAAAGCCGTTGGAATCGTAGCCGCCATTGAGGGAGACCGCCGGATTCTCCGACATATTCCACGGCACGGTATAGCAGATGTGCTCGAACGGCCTCATGGGATCGTTGGTGGGCGAAGCCCAGTCCGCCGGATAGTTCACGTTCGGCGCGGTCGGCGAGATCAAATAGTCGAGTTCGCAGAACAGCTTTGATGCGGCGGCGCGGATCGCCATGGTCTGGTTGAATCCGCGGATGACATCGACACCCGATAGCTTTGCGCCCGATGCGCCCCATTTGAAGATGTAAGGCAGCACCTTGGCCTGTTCGGCCGGCGTCAACTTCGACAGATCGTCCCACATCCGCGCGCGCCAGAAATTGTCGAGACCGTCGAGCATCTCGCGCGTCAGGATGCCGTCGACCTCGGTGACGACGCTACCCGCGGATTCAAACGCCTTCGCGGCTTTCACGGCAACGTCGCGAACGGGCTTTTCCGCCGGCAGGCCGACGCCGGCATCGAGCATCAGGCCGATCCGCAGCTTCCGCGGGGATTTTTCCAGCCCCTTCCAGTTGAGCGGCTCGGCCGGCAGGCTCATGCCGTCGCGCCGGTCGGGCTTTGCGATCACGCTCATCATCAGCGCGCAATCGTCGACGGTGCGGGTCATGGGACCGGCGACGCGGCCGACATAGGTGGGGTCGATCGGCACGCGGCCGAAGCTCGGCTTCAAGCCGACGAGGCCGCACCAGCCTGCGGGCAGACGCACCGAGCCGCCGATATCGGTGCCGAGGTGCAACGGGCCATAGCCGGCTGCAGCAGCAGCACCTGCGCCCGCGCTGGAGCCGCCGGGATTCTTGGAGAGGTCCCAAGGGTTGCGCGCGAGCGCGTGAAAACTGGAGAGTCCGGAGGACAGCATGCCGTAATCGGGCATGGTGGTCTTGGCGAAGATGACGGCGCCGGCTTCACGCAGGCGCGCGGCGGGCGGGGCATCCTTCTCGGCCGGCACCAGCTTGACGCTGGCAGCGCCCAGCGGCACCGGAACGCCCTTGGTCGCGATGTTGTCCTTGACCGTCACGGGAACGCCGTCGAGCGCACCCGACGGCTCGCCGCCGCTCCAGCGCGCGGTCGAGGCCTTGGCAGCCTCCCGCGCGCCGTCGGGATCGAATGCATAGAGCGCCTTCAGATGCGGCTCCCACGCAGCGACATGCGTGAGCAGATCCTCCAGCACCTCGCTCGGCGAGAATTGCTTGGCGCGATAGCCCGCGATCAGATCGACCGCGGACAGATCGTGCAGCGAGGTGACCGCTTCCTCGGGGCTCTTCTTGTGCATTGCTAACCTACCGGCATCCGGGTCTCGATGATGCGGGCGAACATGCTGGCGCCGATCGGGAGGATCTTGTCGTCGAGCACGAAGCCGGGATTGTGCACCGGCACCGAGCCGTCATGGCCGACCCAGAAATAGGCGCCGGGAATGGTCTCCAGCATGTCGGCGAAATCCTCGCTGCCCATCTTCGGCTGGGCGCGGGTGATGACGTTGGCGGGGTCGACGATGGTACGCGCGACGTCCTCGACCACCTTGGACTGCTCGACCTGGTTGATCAGCACGCCGAAGGTGTCGCGGATATCGACGTCGATCACGCATTCGTAGGCACTCGCGATGCCGGCGCAGATGGTGCGGATGCGTTCGCTGACCAGGGTGCGAACCTCCTTCGAGAAGGTGCGGATGGTGCCGCAAAGATGCGCGTCACCCGGGATGACGTTGTAGGCCGAGCCGGCATGGATCTGCGTGATCGAGATGACGGCGGCCTGGAGCGGCTCGACGTTGCGGCTGACGATGGTCTGGATCGCCTGCGCCAGCGTGGTCGCGATGATCACCGCGTCCTTGGAGCGCTCCGGCATCGCGCCATGCGCGCCATAGCCGGTGATGCGCAGGTCGAAGAAGTCGGCGCTCGCCATCGCGGGTCCGGGCAGGATCGCGATCTCGCCGTGGTTGAGGTCGGGCGCGTTGTGCAGGCCGTAGAGCTCGTCGCAGGGAAATTTCTCGAACAGCCCGTCCTTGATCATCGCGCGTGCGCCGCCGAGGCCTTCCTCGGCCGGCTGGAAGATCAGGTGCACGGTGCCGTCGAAATTCCGGGTCTCGGCGAGGTAGCGCGCGGTGCCCAGCAGCATGGTGGTGTGGCCGTCATGGCCGCAGCCGTGGAAGCGGCCGGGGATCTTGGAGCTCCATTTCAGGTTGGTGTTCTCCTCCATCGGCAGCGCGTCCATGTCGGCGCGCAGGCCAATGCGCTTGCCTCCCGAGCCCTTGCCCTTGATGACCCCGATCACGCCGGTGCCGCCGAGGCCGCGATGCACCTCGATGCCCCAGCTCGTCAGCTTGTCCGCGACGATGCCGGAGGTGCGCACTTCCTCGAAGCCGATTTCGGGATGGGCATGAAGGTCGCGCCTGATGGCAGTGAGTTCGTCGGCAAAGCCGTCGATGCGCTCGAGTGTGGGCATGTGTTCCTGTCCGGTTAGCGTGAAGGGGGATTGAAGACGGGGCCGTTCGGCTTGATGCGGATACCCGGCCGCAGGCGGGTCCAGGGCAGCGACGCGGTGTCGGCCGGCATCGCGCCGGGCGCGGCGCAGATCATCAGCTTCTCCGCGATCGGCTCGAAATCGGCGCGGAAGTGCACGGAACTCTTGTTGACCAGGATCTTCTCCTGCGTCGGCTCGATCCCGACATAGCGGTACATCGCCTGGTCGGCGAGCTGCGCCTTGTGCGAGGACACGACGACACGGACGTCGCCGATGCGCAAGGCCGCGGAAGGACCCATTTCCATCTCGCGGCCGCCATAGTAGGGGCCGGGTGCAATGAAGCGTCCGTCGGACAATGTCTCGACGACAAAGGTCTCGGTGTAGGGCTCGTCGCCGGGAATGCCGGACTTGCCGCCGAGCGACAGCGTGACGGTGGCGCCGACGCCGGCCGCATGCGCGGCCTTGGCCGATTCCGGATCGTAGATCGCGCCGGTCGCGGCACTCGCCTTGTTGCGCACCAGCGCGCGCAGCATGCCGGTGGTGTCGGAATCGCCCCCGGCGCCCGGGTTGTCCTGGGTGTCGGCGATGATGATCGGCTTGCTCGCGCCCTTGGCAAGTTCCATGGCATGGCGCACGCCGTCGTCGGGTGACCAGATCTTGCCGTCGAAATCGTCCTCGTGGCTCTCGATCAGCTTGACGATCGCATCGGCCGCGCGATCGGCGTCTTCCTGCGTCCTCCCGTAGGCAAACACGCTCGGGCCGCAATCGCGGAAATCCGCGGCGGGGAAGCCGGGCGCGAAAGACAGCGTCGGAACCGCATCGCTCTCCAGCGCGGCGAGCTTGTCGTAGATGCCCTTGGTGGGCTGGTCGTTGGTGCATTGCCAGCTGATCGGAATCAGGAACGGCAGTTGCCGGAACGCCTTGGCGAAGCGTTGCTTGGTCTTCAGCAGCAAAGCGAGATGTCGCGCCGAAGCGCGGCCGGTCTCGGCCATGTCGACATGCGGATAGGTGCGGTAGGCGATCAGCGCATCGGCATGGTCCACCATCTCGGGCGTGACGTTGGCGTGGAGATCGAGGCTGGTGACCAGCGGAACGTCCTTGCCGATGACGCGGCGGACGCGCGCCAGGATCTCGCCTTCGCCGTCGTCGAGATGCTCGGTCACCATGGCGCCGTGCAGGTCGAGATAGACGGCGTCGATGGGGCCGGCGGCCTTGATGCCGTCCACCATCACCTTGACGATGCGCTCGAAGGCGTCCTCGGTGACATGTGCCGACGGGCTGGCGCCGCAGGCGATCGTCGGAACCAGTTCCCAGCCATTGGATTCGGCGCTGTCGACGAAACCGGCGAGGCCGACATTGATGCGCCGCATCACCTTGAGGACGTCGGCCCCTTCAGTCATCGCCGGCCAGCCGCCGCCGTGCTGGAAGTCCGCAAATGTCGCCTTTGTCGGGGCGAAGGTATTGGTCTCGTGCAGGAAGCCGCCGACGGCGATGCGTGTCATTCAATTCAGGTCCAGCGTTGAAAAGTGAGCGACGTTAGCCTTGGCCCAGAGGCGAGGGCAAGGCGGGACGCAGTCGCGCCGCGCATAGGGTCAAGCTGTTTTGGGAATGCTGCTCCGCCGTCATTCCGGGCTCATCGCTTCGCGATGCCCCGGAATGACAGGGATGAGTGTCGCTACGCGCTCGCCGCCACGCCGTCCGCCACCGGCCGGAAGTTCGCAAAGTCCCAGTTGCGTCCGGGAGCCGCATCCAGCAGCGCCTTGGTGTAGGCCTCCTTCGGATGCGTCAGCACTTCGGCGGCGGGGCCCTGCTCGACGACGCGGCCGTGCTGCATTACCACGACCTCGTCGCAGATTTGCGCCGCGACGCGCAGATCGTGGGTGATGAACAGGATCGCGATGCCGAGCCGCTTCTGGATCTCGTCGAGCAGGTCCAGCACCTGCGCCTGCACGGAGACGTCAAGCGCGGAGACCGCTTCGTCCGCGACCAGCACGTCCGGATCGAGCGCGAGCGCGCGGGCAATGGCGATGCGCTGGCGCTGGCCGCCCGAGAACTGGTGCGGATAGCGCGAGACGGCATCGGCGGGCAGGCCGACCAGTTCGAGCAGCTCGCGCGCGCGCTTGATCGCATCTGCGTGCGCGACGCCGTAGTTGATCGGACCTTCCGCGATGCTCTCGCCGACGGTGACGCGCGGGTTGAGCGAACGGTAGGGATCCTGGAACACGATCTGGATCTTCTGCCGGTGGGGCTGCAGCAGGCGGCGCGAGATGTCGGCGATCTCGCGGCCGGCGAGGCGCACGCCGCCCGATGTCGGGTCGATCAGGCGCACGATGCAGCGCGCCACGGTCGACTTGCCCGAGCCGCTCTCGCCGACGATGCCGAGCGTGCGGCCCTTGCGCAAGGTCAGCGTGACCTTGTCGGCGGCAACGACCTCGCGGCCTTTGCCGAAGAAGGCGCGTTCCTTGTACACCTTGCTGAGGTCGTTGGCCTCGAGCACGACGGGCTCGCGGCTTTCTTCGCGCGGCGGCCGCGGCACCAGGCTCGGCACCGCAGCGAGCAGGTTGCGGGTGTATTCCATGGCGGGGTTGCGCAGCACGGTGTCGAGCGGACCGGTCTCGACCAGGCGGCCCTGACGCATCACCGCGACACGGTCGGCGATCTCGGCAACCACGCCCATGTCATGGGTGATGAACAGAACCGCGGTGCCGTGCTCGCGCTGCAGCTCGCGGATCAGCGACAGGATCTGCTTCTGCGTGGTGACGTCGAGCGCGGTGGTCGGCTCGTCGGCGATCAGCAGCTTCGGCTCCAGCACCAGCGCCATCGCGATCATGATGCGCTGGCGCTGGCCGCCGGAGAGGCGGTGCGGATAGGAGGCAAAGATGCGCTCGACCTGGGGCAGGTGGACCTGCTCCATCATGTCGAGGATGCGCTTCTTGCGCGCCCTGGCATCGAGCTTGGTGTGCGCGCGCAGCACCTCGTCGATCTGGCGGCCGACCGGCACCACCGGATTGAGCGCCGTCATGGGCTCCTGGAAGATCATCGCCATTTGCGTTGCACGCAGTTGCCGCAGGCGGCGATCGGTCGCGGTGAGGATCTCCTCGCCGACCAATTTGACGCTGCCGCCGGTCGGTACCAGCGTGCCCTTCGGCAACAGGCCCATCGTGGTGAGCGAGGTTACCGACTTGCCCGAGCCGCTTTCACCGACGAGGCACAGCGTCTCGCGTTCGCGGACCTGGATCGAGATGCCGTCGATGATCTTGTGTCCGCCCGGCTTCTTGCCGACGGAGACGACGAGGTTGTTGATGTCGAGGATGGTGTTGGTCACGTCAGTTCTCTCCGCCGTCATTCCGGGGCGCGCGTTAGCGCGAGCCCGGAATCCATCGGGCCGCAGCGTCGGTGGTGAAATGGATTCCGGGCTCGCGACTTCGTCGCGCCCCGGAATGACTGAGTGGGGAATATCACTTGCCTTCCCGCTGCTTCATGCGGGGGTCGAGAGCGTCGCGGGCGGCGTCGCCGATCAGATTGATGCTGAGGATGGCGATCGAGAGCAGGAGGCCCGGCCAGAAGATCAGCGACGGCTTGATCTGGAAGTACTGGCGGCCCTCGGCCATGATGTTGCCCCAGGTCGGCGTCTCCGGCGAGATGCCGGCGCCGAGGAAGGAGAGAATGGCCTCGGTGAGGATGGCGCTGGCGCAGATATAGGTGCCCTGGACGATCAGCGGGGCGACCGTGTTCGGCATCAGATGCCGCCACATGATCTTCGGCAGCGACGAGCCGACCGAGATGGCGGCCTCGACATAAGGCTCCTCACGCGCCGACAGCACCACGGAGCGCACCAAGCGAGCGACGCGCGGAATCTCCGGAATGGTGATCGCGATCAGCACGGTCCAGATGCTGGCGCCGGAGAGCGAGACCACGGCGATCGCGAGCAGGATGCTCGGCATCGCCATCAGGCCGTCCATGATGCGCATCATCACGGCGTCGACCAGCTTGAAGAAGCCGGAGACGAGGCCGATCGCGAGCCCGATGGCGATCGACAGGATCGCCGAGCCGATGCCGATCAGGAGCGAGATGCGGCCGCCATAGACCACGCGCGACAACAGATCGCGACCATAGGCGTCGGTGCCGAGCAGGAATTGCGCCGAGGAAGGCTTCAATCGCTGCGACGGCGCAAGCTGAATCGGATCGTGCGGCGCGATCAGCGGCGCGATGATCGAGATCAGCAGAATCAGCGCGAGCAGCACCGTCGCCGTGGCGATGATCGGCGTCGAGGTGAGGAACCCGAAACGCGGCCGCAGCGGCGACGTGATCGGAATGGAGGACTGGGGAAGGGTATCGACCGACATGTTTGTTCTTAAATCCTTGCCTCAGTACCGGATCCGGGGATCGAGCAGGGTGTAGGCGACGTCGATCAGAAGATTGACGACGACATAGACCAGCGACGTCAGCAGGATCATCGCCTGGATCACCGGATAGTCGCGCGCCAGCACCGCATCCACGGTGAGGCGGCCGATGCCGGGAATGTTGAACACGCTCTCGGTGACGACGACGCCGGAGATCAGCAGCGCAAAGCCGGTGCCGATCACGGTGATGACGGGCACGGCTGCGTTGCGCAGCGCGTGGCGCATCATCACGGCGACCTCGTTGATGCCCTTGGCGCGCGCGGTGCGGACGTAGTCCTCGCCGAGCACGTCCAGCATCGCCGCACGCGTCATGCGCGCGATCAGCGCGATGTAGATGAAGGAGAGGGCACAGGTCGGCAGGATGATGCGCTCGAAGAACGGGCCGAAGCCGGCGCTGATGCTCTTGAAACCCTGCACCGGAACCCAGCGCAGTTCGATCGCGAACAGCTCGATCAGGACATAGCCGACCACGAACACGGGCACCGAGAAGCCGAGCACGGAAAGACCCATCACGAAACGGTCGATCCAGGTGCCGTGCTTCCACGCCGCGATCACCCCCAAGGGAACTGCGACGAGCACGGCGAGGACGATGGTGCACAGCGCGATCGAGATCGAGGGCTCGACGCGCTGGCCGATCATCTTCATGACCGGCAGATTGGAGATCAGGGACGTCCCGAGGTCGCCGTGCAGCAGCTTGTTCACCCAGGTGATGAACTGCACGATCAGCGGTTCGTTGAGACCGAGCGAGGTGCGGATGCGCTCCAGCCGTTCCGGGGTCGCGTTGTCGCCGGCGAGGATCGCGGCAGGATCGCCGGGGGTGAGGCGGAGCAGGAGGAAGACGAACAGCGCGACGACGCCCATGACGGGCACGGCGGCGAAAATTCGGCGAAGGAGATATCCGAGCAAGTTGGATCCGTCTGATTAGAGTCAAATCGGCCGGTCAGCCGTGATGGACTGTTCTGCCACCAGCCTAACATTTCAGCAATTCCCGTGCCATGAGGGCCACAGTTTTTGCAGTGCGGTCAGTCGCTGCCGCGAAGGCTGGTTCGAGCCTGTCATTCCGGGGCGCTTCGAAGACGCGAAACCGGAATCCTGGGATTCCGGGTTCGGGCCCTTCGGATCGCCCCAAAACTCAAAATCACTCCAAGGTCGCCAGCAGCCCCGCCATCAGCCGGCCGCGCTCGACCAGACTCTCGACCTCGATATACTCCTCCAGCGTGTGGCCATTGGCGCCGCGCACGCCCAGGCCGTCGAGCGTCGGGATGCCCATCGCGCCGGTGAAGTTGCCGTCGGAGCCGCCGCCCGAACTGGCGTGCGGTAATTCCGCGCCAAGAGATTTGGCAATGCCGCGCGCCTTTTCGTACAGCGCCATCGTGCCGGCATCCGGCTCCCACACTGGCCGCGTCACGCCGCGCGTCACCTTGAAGGCAACGTCGTTGGTCGTGCCTGACAGCGCCAGCATCCGCTCGACCCCGCGGTCGAGATCGGCCTGCCGTTTGGCCATGGAGAGCGCTTCGCCGGTGGCGGTCGTAGCAACGCAATTGACCCATTGGCCGCCATGCACGACGCCGACCGAGAAGGTGCAGTCCTCGGTCGTCATCGCGTCGATGGCAAGGATCTGCCGCGCCATCTCGCGGATTGCCGAGCGTCCCGCCGACAGTGTCGCACCGGCGTGACTCGGCCGGCCCGTCGCCTCGAGATTGAAACGCGCGATGGCGTAACGTCCGGTGGTGACGCCGTTGTCGGCGCGGCCGGGCTCGGGCACCAGCACATATTTGTTGCGCGCCGCCTCCGCCTCGATGATGTCGCGCGTCGAGGGCGTGCCGACTTCCTCGTCCGGCGTGAACAGCACGGTGATCGGCAGCGGCGTGGTGAAGGATGCGCGCGCCAGCTGCCGGATCGCTTCCAGCGAGAGGTAATTGCCGCCCTTCATGTCGTAGATGCCCGGGCCGTAGCACCTGTTGCCCTCGCGGCGCCATTTCAGCTTCTCGATGGTGCCGACCGGGTGGACGGTATCCATGTGGCCGGCGATCAGGATGCCGGGCTCGCCCTGCCTCGGATGCGGAAAGCGCGCGCGGATCACGCCGCCAAAGCCCTGCCGGCCGGCGATGCGTTCGATCGTCGCACCCATGATCGCCATATCCCGCGCCGCGATATCGAGCATGCGGTTGACCGCATCGGCGTCCCAGGTCGGGCTCTCGCACTCCACCCAGGTGCGCAGGCCTTCGAGCATGGCCTCGGAATCGAAGGGAAGATTGGCTGGATTCATCTGAATGTCTCTCAAGCTTCGAAAGATGGAACGCGCATTGCATCGCCGCGAGGCGAGACGAGCGGAGAGTGTTGTAGAGCTAAATCGATCCTTGTGGAGCCCGTGGCCGCGCCGCCAGGGCTTGCAGCGAAACCGGATTGACGCGCTCGGCACTGTCTGCAAGTCTCGAAAGATAAAGGCATTGCATGAGGTTAGTTCGCCCAAGGAACGAACCACATGCACAATCAATAACCCGCCTTTGAACAGTTTCACGTCAGGAGAAACTTTTTATGTTGCACTTCATGCGCCGGGGGCCTCGCGCGTTTGCCTCCAAACTTGCGCTGTCTGTCGTCGCGCTCTCGACGGCGCTCGCCTCGCCGGTGCTTGCGGCCGGCAAGACCATCACGGCGGTGATGCATTCGGATCTGCGCATCATCGATCCGATCTTCACCACGGCCTACATTACGCGTGACCATGGCTACATGGTCTACGACACGCTGGTGGCTCCTGATTCAAACTTCAAGATCCAGCCGCAGATGGCGGACTGGAAGATCTCCGACGACAAGCTCACCTACACCTTCACCCTGCGCGACGGCCTGAAGTGGCATGACGGCGCGCCGGTGACGGCGGAAGACTGCGTCGCTTCGCTGAAGCGCTGGGCCGCCGTCGACGGCATGGGCCAGAAGCTCATGGACTTCACCGCGAGCATCGAGGCGACTGACGCCAAGACCATCACGCTGAAGCTGAAGGAGCCTTACGGTCTCGTGCTCGACTCCATCGGCAAGCCGTCCTCGCGCGTCGCCTTCATGATGCCGAAGCGCCTCGCCGAGACGCCGCCGGACAAGCAGATCCCCGAGCAGATCGGCTCGGGCCCCTTCAAGTTCGTCGCGTCTGAATTCCAGCCCGGCGTGAAGGCGGTCTACGTCAAGAATACCGACTACGTGCCGCGCAAGGAGCCGGCGAGCTGGACCTCCGGCGGCAAGGTGGCGAAGGTCGACCGGGTCGAATGGATCACCATGCCGGATTCGCAGACCGCAGTGAACGCGCTGCAGTCGGGCGACATCGACTTCATGGAGAACCTGCCATACGACATGCTGCCGGTGCTGGAGGCGAACAAGGAGATCACCATCGAGGTCTCGAACAAGTTCGGCTTCCAGACGCTCGGCCGGATGAACTTCCTCTATCCGCCCTTCGACAACGTGAAGGTGCGACGGGCTGCTCTTCTGGCGATGAACCAGAAGGACGTGCTCGACGCGCTGGTCGGCAACGCCAAGTACCAGAAGATCTGCGGTGCCTTCTTCGTGTGCGACACGCCGTTCGCGACCGACATCGGTGCCGAGTCCCTGATCAAGGGCAACGGCATGGCGGAAGCCAAGAAGGCGCTCGCCGAGTCCGGCTACGACGGCACCCCGGTCGTGGTCATGGCGCCCGGCGACGTCACCACGCTGAAGGCGCAGCCGATCGTCGCAGCCCAGCTGCTGCGCGAGGCCGGCTTCAAGGTCGACCTGCAAGCGACCGACTGGCAAACGGTGGTGAGCCGCCGCGCCAGCCAGAAGCCGCCGAAGGAAGGCGGCTGGAACATGTTCTTCACCAACTGGGTCGCGGCCGACGTCTCCAACCCGATCGCCAATCTCTCGATCGGCGGCCAGGGCAAGAAGGGCGGCTGGTTCGGCTGGGCGGACGACCCCAAGATCGAGCAGCTCAAGGACGCCTTCGTCCGCGCGCCGTCGCTCGACGAGCAGAAGAAGATCGCTGCCGACATCCAGAAGGAAGCCTATGAGCAGGTGATCTACATCCCGCTCGGGCAGTACCTTTTGCCGAGCGGCTGGCGCAAATCGCTGACCGGCGTGCTCGACGGCCCGGCGACACCGCTGTTCTGGAACGTCGACAAGTCGGAGTAAGGGGGAGGCGGATTCACGAGCCTTCGCTGTATTCACCACGCGGCGCCGCTGTCACCAGCGGCGCCGTTGTCTTTTCCAGGTCTGCGCCGATCGAAAAGGCGTGAGGTCCTTAACCTTTTCAGTTTCCAGTCATTGCTATTTGTTTCAATCCTGAAATAGATGTGCCGTCCTCGCGCATCACTTTCCTTATCCCCTTTGATCCCGTGCCGATCGATCTTGCATTCCAGGCGATGGCCCAACGGTCCGATCGCGCGCCGGCGCGATGGCGGCGGCCTTTCCTCCGCTGGCTCGACGGCGTCGAGGCCGGCTGGGCGGTGCCGCTTCTCATCGCCTGCTTCGTTGCGGTCTGGACGCTTTATCTTGCCATCGCCTATGCCGGTGGCGGCCTGCACCCCGATACGCTGGAGGCCTGGACGTTGGGGCGGGATTTTGCCTGGGGCTATGCCAAGCATCCGCCGCTGATGGGGTGGGTCGCGGCGGCGTGGACCTCGGTCTTCCCGACCAGCGACTGGTCGCTGCAATTGATGGCGATGGCCAATGCGGGACTCGCACTGTTCTTCGTCGATCTGATCTCGCGGCAGTTCGTCACCGGGCACAAGCGCATTCTGGTGCTGCTGCTCCTGATGCTGACGCCCGCCTATCAATTCCACGCCCAGCGCTTCAACGCCAATGCCGTGCAGCTCGCGATCTGGCCGCTGGCGACCTGGTGCTTCCTGCGCGCGTTCGAGACCCGCGGTTCGCTATGGGCGATTGCGGTGGGGTGCACGACGGCGCTGGCGATGGTCGGCAAGTATTACTCGATTTTCCTCGTCGCGAGCTTCGCCTTTGCTGCGCTGGCGCATCCGGGGCGGCGCGTCTATTTCACCTCCGCCTCGCCCTGGATATCGATCGTCGTTGGGCTCGCCGCGCTGTCACCGCACATCCACTGGCTGGCGACAACCGGGGCCTCGTCCTTCACCTATGCGTTGGCTCACGCCAACGGCATTGCTGCGAGCTCGCTCAGCGAGGCCAGGACTTTTGTGTTGGGCCTGGTAGCGGCCATGGGCGTGTCGGCCGTGCTGTGGGTGCTGATCGCCGGCACGCGGCTGAAGCAGCTGCCGGCCGACTTCGCGGCCATGAGCCCGGGACTGCGGCTCCTGGTCTACGTTGCGATCGGCACGATCGTGCTGCCCGTGCTGACGTCGCTTGCGATGGGGACGGATCTGCCGTCCTTGTGGGCGTTGCAGGGTCTGTTCCTGTTCGTCGTTCCAGTGGTCTGTGGCACGCGCTACCCGATCGAGCGCTTCTACACCGTCAACGTCACCATGATCGTGGCCGGCGTCACGCTGGCTGCCGTCCTGGTCGCAGCTCCGATCCATGCCGTCCATCGCAACGATCACGGATATGAAGAGGGACGGAATCTCTACGCACAGGCGGCCCGCGAATTGACGCGCCAGTGGCGGGAGCTGACCGGCGAGCCGCTGAGTGCGGTGAGTGGTGATGGTTCGCTGGCTTTCGCCACCGCGTTCTACAGCCCGGACCATCCGAACAATGCGGGGCCCTTCGAGTTCGAAGATACGTTAGGCTTGCCCAAGGCCGCGCCCGAGCGCGGCATGGCCGCACTTTGTTTCCGCGACCAGGACATCTGCATTCATTGGATGGGGTGGGTGTCCCGCCGCGTCGGACATGTCGTCCGGCGCGAGTTTACCGTGCAGGCGTCGCTGTGGGGCCGGCCGGGTCTTGCGCGGGAGGTGGTCGTGCTGATGGTGCCGCCGCAGGACAAAGCGCCGGCCAGCGCGGCGGATGAATTCAGCGCCAACCGACGGGGGACCGAGTAGGCGTCGTGCTCAGCAGTGGCTGTCGCGCACCTGCTCCAGGCCCTCGCTCGCGAAAGGCGTTGGCAGCGCGGCCTGTCCGAGGCCTGGCTCGGAACGTTCCGCCGTCTGCGGTTCGACGTCAGCGTGATCTTCGCGGTGTTCCAGTTCCATCGCAGCGGCCCTTCAAAATTGCTGCACGACAACATCGCGGCCGCCGGGAAGTTCCTCAGCCGATGGGACGATGATGCGGCTTGAACAGCCGTCCCTTCTCCACCACCAGCACGATCGCGAGCGCAGCGAGCGTCGACAGGAAGAAGCCGACCGAGAACGGCAACAGCGTGCCGTCGAAGCTCTGTCCGATCGCCATGCCGACCACGATCCCGATCAGCGTCGTGATCGAACCGTAGAGCGAGGAGGCCGTGCCGGCGATGCGACCCTGCGGCTCCATGGCGAGCGCGGTGAAGTTCGCGACCATCATGCCGAACGAGAACATCATCAGGGCGGAGAGCACCATGAACAGGCTCAGCGGCAGCATGCCGAGGCTTTCCGTCAGCAGCATTACGCCGGCGACGGCCGTGTAGAGCACCAGCGCCCCGTGCGAGATCACGCGCATGCCGAGCCGCCCCACCAGCCTCGCATTGAGGAAGCCGGCGACGGCGGTGCCGGCCGCAATCGCCGCGAAGGCGAGCGGGAAGTAATGGCCGAGGTGATAGACGCCGGTGAAGACCTGCTGGGCGCAGAAGACATAAGCGAACAGCGCGCCAATGACGCTGCCTGCGGCCGTGGCATAGCCGATGGTCTGGCGATTGGTCACGGTCTGCCGGAACGCCACGAGCACGTCGGCGGGCGCCAGCGACCGGCGTCCGGACTCGGGGAGGGTTTCAGGCAGCCGCAGCACGCACCATGCAAGCGCGAGCAGGCCGTAGAGCATCAACACCACGAAGATGCCGCGCCATGCCGTTACCATCAGCACCGCCTGTCCGAACGAGGGCGCGATCACGGGCACCGCGATGAACACCATCATGGCGAGCGACATCACGCTCGCCATGCGGCGGCCGACATAGCAGTCGCGCACGATCGAGGTCGCGATCACGCGCGTGGCCGAGGTGCCGAGCCCCTGCAGCGCGCGCGCCAGCAGCAGCGTCTCGAACGAGGGCGCCGCGACCGCCAGCACGCTCGCCACCGCATAGACCGCCATGCCGCCGAGCAGCACCGGCCGGCGGCCGAAGCGATCCGACAACGGGCCCATGATGAACTGGCCGGCGCCGAAGCCGATCAGGAAGGTCGACAGCACCAGCTGAAGATGGTTCGCGACGGGAATCTTGAACGCCGACCCGATGTTGGGCAGCGCCGGCAGCATCATGTCCATTGCAAGCGGATTCAGCGCCATGATGGACGCGATCACGATGACGAATTCTGGAAAACCCATGGGACGGTGCCCGGAGGACACCCAGGAGTCGGCATTGACGTCGGACAAGCAGCTCACCTTCTGAAATCGAGCGACTTTATCCATTGTTTATGTTGCGTTGCACAACCCATGTTTCGGGATGGCAGGCAGGCGGGCGGACAAGAATTGGTGAAGCGGGGGCGGGGTCGCCTCCCCAATCAGCCGCGCTTGCGGGCCTGCTCGACCAGGCCGCGCGCCAGGCGCCCGGCGGTGTCGACATAGTCGAGATCCCGATGGATCAGCATCACGGTGGTGGCGCCGTCCAGAAGGATCACGAGCTGGCGGGCCAGCGTCTCTGCCCCAGCCACGCCGTGATCGCGCAACTCCGTCTCGAGCCAGGCCTCGAAGCGCTTCTTGTGCGCGGCGCCGGCCTTGACGGCCGGATGTGCCGGCGTGTTGGCGAGCTCGGCGATGGTGCGCAGGAAACCGCAGCCGCGCCAGCGCGGCGTATTCACGGAGCGTCCGAGCTTGACGAAGAGACCGCGGACCTTGTCGGCGACGGTGCCGTCGGTCTCGGCGAACCAGCGCATGTAGAGCTCCAGCGTCGGCTGGTCCCTCGCGGCGATGGTCTCTGCGACGAGCTCGTCCTTGCTGGTGAAGTGATAATAGAGCGTCTTCTTGGTAACGCCCGCCTTCTCGGCGACCGCGTCCATGCTGACCGCCCGGATGCCCTCGCCATAGAACAGGCGGGTCGCCGCAAGGACGATCTGCTCGCGCGTGGTGTCACCTCTTTCCGACATCCAGGCAATGTATACTGCCTAGTGAGTATACACAACAAGGCGGCTGTGGCTGACTTCCGTCCGACTGCTTGACCTGGAAGGAGCTGCGACTTGTCCGATTTGATACTCTGGGAAACACGGGGCGCGACCGCGCTGTTGACGTTCAACCGCCCCGGCAAGCTCAACGCTTTGAGCTACGCTCTCATCGACCGGCTGACGGCGATCCTCGACCGCATCGAGGATGATGCGAATGTTCGCGCGGTGGTCCTGACCGGGGCGGGCGATCGCGCCTTCTCGGCGGGCGCCGACATTGCCGAATTCTCCGAGAGCGCGAGGCGCGGACCGGACATTGCCGTGAAGGACTTCGTGCGCCGCGGGCAGGCGATGACGGCCCGCATGGAGGCCTTTCCAAAGCCGATCATCGCCGCGGTCAACGGCATCGCCTTCGGTGGCGGCTGCGAGATCACGGAGGCCGTGCATCTGGCCGTCGCCAGCGAGCGCGCGACCTTTGCCAAGCCGGAGATCGCGATCGGCATCACGCCGACCTTCGGCGGCACGCAGCGGCTGCCGCGGCTCGCCGGCCGGAAGCGGGCGCTGGAGCACCTGCTGACCGGAGATTCCTTTTCACCACAGCGAGCCCTGGAGATGGGATTGGTCAACCGCATCGTGCCGCATGCGCAGCTTCTCGACGCCGCCTTCGCACTGGCGGATCGGATCTCGCGGCATTCGCAGCTGGCGGTCGCCCGCGTGATCACGGCCGCCACGCGGGGCCTCAACGTCTCGATCGCGGAGGGCCTTGCCATCGAGAGCGAGCAGTTCGCGCGCATGGCCGCGACGGCTGAAACCCGCGAGGCGCTCGACGCCTGGCTGGCCGCCCGCGCGTCGCGGTAGGGGGCTGCCGGATCTTTCGCGACGCCGGCAACCAAGGATTCACCATAACAGCGGGCACGGCGCGTCGGGGAGATGAATCCGCAACCCATCCTGTCCATTGTGGCCCGACCCGCGCCGCGCAGTGCGCCCAGGGAACCCAGGAAGACAGGTATTTTCGCGGTGTCCGACGTGACCGATACAGCACGATGGTTGGCGCCCTCGGCCCCGGCCGCGAGGCGGGGGATCTGGCTGTCCTGCCTGATCGCGCTGACCGCGCTGTTCGTGTTCGGCAACCTCGCCAACTATGCCTTGCTCGACCTGAGATATGGCTGGGATCTTCTCGTCAATTGCGCGGCGGTCGATGCGCACCGAGCGGGGCTCGATCCCTACTTCGTCAAGAACCTGAAGGGCACCAGTTTCTCCTATCCCTATTTGCCGGTGACGCTCGACGTGTTCCGCCCGCTTTGCGCCGGTGGCCTTCTCGTCGATCATTACATGGGCCTCTATTTCGTCCTCGCCGTGCTCTGCGGGCTGCTCCTGCCCGGGCTCGGCCGAACGCGTCCGCGCGATGTCGCACTGAGGGTGTTGTGCGTGCTCGGCGCTTTCGTCGGTTTCGAATGGGTGCAAGTCTCGGGCAACTTCGCCATCCTGAGCGGCGTGCTGACCGCGATCGCGTTGATGCTCCTGCTTCGTGCGCCGACCGCCGGCGTGCCGGAAGAGCCGGGCTTTGCCTTGCGCCTCGCCGGTGCCGCGCTGCTCGGACTCGTGATGTCGTTCAAGCTGGTGTTCTTCCTGGTGCCGGCCGCGCTCTATCTTCTGCCGCTGCCGCGCGGCCGCAAGCTGCTGCTGATGGCGGTGGCGGCGTTCAGCTTCGCCTTGCCGATCCTGATATCGCGGCTGTTCTATCCCGATCTGTTCGCGAGCTGGCTGCTTGCGATCGGGGGACGAATTCCGGGCCAGCACGCCGTCGATCTCGTGGAGATCAATCCGTCGCTGCTGCTGCTCGCGCAGAATCTGCTGCATCATGCCGGCCTCGAGAGCAGGCCGGCCGTGCTCGCGACCTATGCGCTCGCCGCGCTCGCGCTCGTGCTCGTCCCGTTCGCCTTGTCGGTCCTGCGCGTGGCTGCGAGCCGGTCCGTGAGGGAAGGGGGATCGCGTTGGTCGCAGCTGGACCGCTGGCTGATGGATCATCCGCGCGCGGCCATGCGGATCACGGTGCTGGCCATGTTTGCGCTCTATCTCTGCTCGCCCAGGCTGAAGGAATACGCCTTCTTCGAGCTCGCGCTCTATGCCGCCATTCTTGTCGCCGACCTGCCGGTCCGCCCGCTCGCGGCCTTTCTCAGCGTCGGCCTGATCGCTCCCGCGCTGATCTCGCTGACGCGGACGACGCTCGAGGGGACTTTTGTCCTCCTCGTCGCCGCGTTGATCTGCTTCTGGATCCTGCTGCTGGATTTTCGCGCGGAGCCAGAACGCCTCGAGATGGAGGGCGCGAGCCCATGACTGACATCGCCGCGCCCGCGGAGGGCGGAAAACATATGGCCTTTGCCACTGAGACGCCGGGGAGCAATTGGCTGACCCGCTTCATCCTGGCGTTGGCGGTGCTGGTCGCAATGCTCGTCGCCATCGACATGGGCATGGACGGAACGTTCGGCTGGGATGCGCGGGTGAACTGCGCCGCCGTCGATGCGCATGTCCAGGGTCTCGATCCCTATTTCGTCAAGAACCTCAAGGACACCAAGCTCTCTTATCCCTATCTTCCGGTGACGCTCGATGCCTTCCGCCCGATTTGCGCCGGCGGTTTTCTCGTCGCGCACCACAAGCCGATCTTTCTCCTGCTCACGCTGATCTCTGCGCTGCTGCTGCCCGGTCTCGGCAGGTCCCGGCCGGGCGCGAGGGACATCGCGCTGCGGCTCATGTGTGCGTTTGGCGGCTTCCTCGGCTTCGAATGGATCGTCGCCACCGGAAATTTCGCAGCCCTGAGCGGCCTGCTGACGGCCGCATCGCTCGCCTTGCTGCTGCGCCCCGCACGGTCGGGCCAAGGCGCCGGCACAAGCCTGGCACCGCAGCTTGCAGGCGCCGCGTTGCTCGGCCTCGTGACCTCGTTCAAGCTGGTGTTCTTCCCGGTTCTGGCCGCGCTCTATTTCCTGCCACAGCCGAGAGGCCGCAAGCTTGTCCTGATCGCCGTCGCTTCCGGCATGTTCGCCCTCCCGATCCTCGTCTCGCTGGTGATCTACCCGGACCTGTTCAGGAGCTGGCTGAGCGCGATCCTCGGCCAGATCCCCGGGCAGCATTCGCCGGGCAACGAGGTCAATCCGTCGCTGCTCTTCATCGGGCTGACGCTTGCGGACAGGATCGGGCTTGCCGGCAGCAAGCCGGTGGTTGCCGCGATCTACGGCCTGCTCGCGCTCGCGCTGGTGCTCGCACCGCTCGCGATCTCGGTGTGGCACATGATCGGGGCGTGGCGCCCGGCGCGCAAGGCTTCGCCGCTTCAGGTGCTCGACGACTGGCTGGTCGCCCATCCCGAAACTGCGATGCGCATCACCGTGCTCGCGATGTATGCGCTCTATCTGTGCGCGCCCAGGCTGAAGGAATATGCCTTCTTCGAGGTCGCGCTCTACGCCGCCGTTCTCGTCGTCGAGCTGCCTGCCGTCCTGATGGCCGCCGTGCTCGCGATCGCGATCGCGATCCCGATCCTGGCGTCGGTCTCGGGCGTCTTCATCAGCGGCTTCGCCCAGCTCACCTTCGCGCTGATCTGCTTCTGGCTGCTGCTGCCGCGTGCACCCTCGGGCGATGCGGCGCCTCGGTAGATCCGATCTTACCGGGACGAGGCCTGTCGACGCGTGTAGAGGCTGACATAGGCGCCGGTGTACTCTTCTTTCCAGCCTCTCTCGCCGACCAGAAACTGCCGCAGCGGATCATGGGCCCTGACCCAGAGCACCGCGTCGATCGTGTACTTGCTGATCACCTTGTCCCAGCTGGCTGCGTCGATGTCCCAGCGAACCAGCTCGTGGTAGTCGCGCAGCAACTCATCCGGATAGGCAGTCGCCGCCCGTCCGTCGACGAAGACGGGCACTGATCCCCGCGTCCTGAAGATCAGGAGCCCGCCGACATTCCAATGGTTCAAGAGGCGCGCGTGCGAGACGTTCGCCTCGAGATAGCTTGCATCCTTCTCCGAGAGCATGTCGGGCAAGGCCAGAGCCGTGCGGACCTGCATGAAGGTGAACGGCAGCAGCAGCACGCCGACCACGCCTGCCGCCAGCATCGCGCGCCGGACCTCGGAGCCCGAAAACCGCCTCGGCAGCAGCCGGTCGAGATGGAGCGCCATCGGGACGCTGGAGAAGAGGAAGAAGAACGCGGTGTACCTGAACTGATAGAGGCCGAGAAACAGGAAGAGCCACGCCAGCACGCGCGCCTCGAGGGGAACGCGGGTGGTGTTGCGGTAGCGCAGCTCCAGGACGACGAACGTCAGCGCATAGACGATGCCGGGAAGGCTCCCCGGCATCTCCATGTTGAAGAAGTACGAGCGCCACTCGCCGATATCGGCCTGGACGAAATGACCGAGCGTCGCCCTCACGCCGTCATAGACGTGCCATCCCAGCGGATTGACGAAGATCGCGATGACGCAGCCCACGCCCGCCAGGCAGTTGTTCCGGAAGTTGGTCCAGTCGCGCCGCAGCAGGGCGATGCCGCCGAACACGCCGAGGATCGGAAAGGCGAGCATGAAGCCGCCGTGCAGATTGACCCAGGCGACCATCATCGGCGGCAACAGGAACCAGTTCCGCCGCCGCAGGCATTCGCCGTAGAACACGACCGCGAACAGCATGGTTGCGATGTTCGGCGAAGCCGCCAGATACATGTTGGGCGAGGCTTCGTAGCAGGGATAGAGCAGGCACGCGGCGAACACCGCGATGCAAATCGCGGGAGCCGATGCACCGCTGCTGAGGCCGCAGAAGGTCAGATAGCCGGTGATGACCGCGCCGCAGGCGACGACCATGAGCACGATCCCGGCAAAGCCCGCGTGCTGATACAGCACGCTCGCCATCACGTCCCACAGCCAGGACAGATTGTACCAGCGCCGGTCGCCGAGGGTGAACGCCCACGGATCCTGGAAGGGCACCTCGCCCTGCTGCCTGATCAGGTCGCCGGCGGCGAGGTGCCAGCCGAGATCGTAATGGCCGAGCAGCAGCGGCCCGTTCGACAGATAGAACACGGCGAGGAAGGCGATCAGGAAGAGGTAGACCTCGAACCCGTGCCGGTCACGTCCGGACGCGGCTTGTGCGTCGCCAATCCCGGGCCGGGACCAATCCTCGCGCGCGTCCATCGGAGCTCTCACCATCGCAGCCAGCCGCGCCAGGCTGCCATGTGCCCGGGTCTGCATTGCTTTAGCGGGAGACGCTCTAAGGCGGAGTAAAGGGGCCGGTCGCACCGAACGGGTTCTCGCATCAAGGGTATGTTGGTGAACCAATGATTGTGCTCCCGGCGGCGATCGCAGGCTTGCTTCATCGGATTCCGCCCCAAGGCCGATCGCGTTTGCACGCTATCTTGTGGCAGCCGTGATGGCCTTTTGTCGCCATCGGCGCGGGTCGACGGGCGTGGCATGTGCGGCGGTGCGCTCTTCGTATGACACGCTGAGGTTGACGGTCGATTGCCGACGACGTATCAATATTGATCTTTGCTGATCATTTTCGTTGCCCATTGCCTTGATTGTCGAACAATTTTTTAAGGCCGTCGTCGTGCGGCCGCAGGAGGATTGCATGACCAAGAAGCCGAAGGCCGCGATGTCGGTCGTCAGCCTGGATGGACAAGACCATCCCTTCGCACTCCTTGCGCCCTTGTCCGATGCCGCCCCCTTGGTGGCTGAGGTCAAGCCCCAGGTCATCACTGCAGCAAAAATGTCGGCGATCGGCCGATACGAGTGGAAAAACCGCGGCGTCGCCTGCATCGGCTACACTGCAGGCATGGCGGTGGCTTACGCGTCGGCTTACGCCCGATTGCAGGCGCATGATCCCGTCGCGGACCGGATGGCGCGCGCTCTGGAGCCGGCGTTCGTCGATTCCCACGGCAATCTGAAGGGAGATGCCCTGTCCTGGTACGCTGACCAGTTGAGAGCCATCGGCATGGGCACGGCGACGTCGGCCGAACGCCTGCGAGCCCTGTTCGTGCTGCTGCTCGGTCTCGGGATGCGGGAGAGCAGCGGGCGCTTCTGTGAGGGACGCGATCGGCACGCCAACAACCGGGCCGCTGACACGGCGGAGGCGGGGCTGTTCCAGATGAGCTTCAACCTCGTTGCGCCGCGTGCCGAATTGCTCGACGTCTTCCACCACTATCAGGACCATCCCGATGAGGGGCTCCGCGAGATATTCGAGGTGAATATGCGGCCGCGGGAAAACGACGACGACCGCGAGAATTTCGGTGACCCCAATTCCCGGGGCTTCGCCTTTCAGAGGCTCAGCAAGCAATGTCCGGCCATGGTGGTCGAGATCGCGGCGCTGGGGCTGCGGGAGCAGGCGGGACATTGGGGACCGATCATCAATCGCGCCGCGGAGGTACGGTCGGCGAGCAAGGAATTGCTGCTGGCGGTGGAACGGATCGTCGATGCGCCCGCCATCGCGGAGGCCGGGCCCGCCGCGCGGGGGCTCGGCGCAGACGCGACGCTGAGCCGTGCGGATCTCGCCCGCCGCTTTTCGGCACCGGTTCCTCTCGCCTCTCTGCTGCCCATCAACACGGGGTTATCGAGTGCCAAGGAGGAGACGATGATCTCGCTCCTCGGCTCGCCCCATATGCCTCTCACGACCGTCGGGCAGAACGAGCGCGCGTCCGATCTTGTCAAGCGCAACCTCGTGCTGGAGCGAATGTCGCCGCTCTTCCGCCTGACCGGCCTCAAGCCCGCGGTCGACGACGTGAAAGCCGTTCTGACGAAAGCGTTCGCAAAACAGCCCACTCTCGCGGAGGTTCTTTCGACAGAAGGCATGCTCAGCGTGCGCATGCGCAAGCCGACCAATGGTTCGGTCAGCACCCACGTCTCCAATCACGGCTGGGGAACGGCGGTGGATTTCAAGGTCGTCGGCTTCGACGCGCCCGCGAACACCGGTGCGACCGTGCCGGAGTTCATTGCGCTCCTGATTCCGCTTTTCAATAAGGCGGGTTGGTACTCAGGCGTCGCCTTCAACGACACCATGCATTTCGAGGTCTCGGAGGAGCGCATCCGGGAATGGGCGAAAAAGAAACTGTTGAAGTAGACCGGTCGTGCCGGGAGGGCCTTTGTCGTCTCGACGTCGCCTGGAATCGACTGTGCTGGGCGGAAGCCGGGGTGCGGCGTGGCCGTGAACAGTCGGCTGCCAAATCTGCAATGCCGCTCCCGACCGGGCTGTCGCAACGCCAGCTGCCGTCAAATCTCGTGGTGCGGGCAGCCGGGGTCGAACCGGCACAGCGCTTGCGCACCGAGGGATTTTAAGTCCCTTGCGTCTACCAATTCCGCCATGCCCGCTTGATCCAACGAGATCAAACACTTAAGTCCATCCCCGGGCGTCTGGAATTGGTGCTTTGCGTCTGCCGGGGACGTTCTTCCTTAAGCGAGCCGGGCGCACAAGGCAAAGCCTCAATCCGGACACCGGGAGTTGCTTTAGGCATTCTCAATCCAACGGGACTATTCATCCGGCATGTCTGCTTCGTTCTCCTCTTCCCTGCGCGGCCTTGGTGCGCTCCTCGCGCTGCTTGTGGCCGGCGCCGCGCTGTCCGGCTGCGCCGGCATGAGCGAGACCATCGCGCCGGCTTTTGCCGATCCCGCCAAATACGAATTGTACGACTGCAAGCAGCTGGAGGCTGAGCGCAAGACGCTCGCCAAGCGCACCGACGACTTGCGGGGGCTGATGGAGAAGGCCGAGACCGGGGCAGGTGGCGCGGTCGTGTCCGAGCTCGCTTATCGCAACGATTATGTCGCGGTGCGCGGGCAGGCCCAATTGGCCGAGGACGCCTGGCGCCGCAACAGATGCCGGGAAACGCCGCCCGAGGCGACACCGCCTGCGCCGTCACCCGCCGCAGTCAAGCCCGCACCGAAATCGGGCAGAGCGGCCCGCTGAAGCGCGGCGCCGTCGGCGCTTCGTCTCAGGGCCGCCAGCCGTAGATCCAGTCCTGCCGTGCCAGCATGCGGTCCGGGCCGAGCGCGCGGATCGCAAGGTCGCGCGCGACCGCAAACGGTCCGCTCAGGTGATAGATGCGGCCCTGCTGCCGCGCGGTCCGCTGCACCCGCCGCACACGCGCCTGGCGCGCGCGGCCATATTGCGCCAGCGCGGCCGAGATCCCCGCGCTGCTCTCGGCGGCCTCAAGACTCAAATGCCGGGCGAGCACGGCGGCGTCCTCGATCGCCATGCCGGCTCCTTGCGCTGCGAAAGGCAGCATCGCGTGCACGGCGTCGCCGAGCAGCGCCACCGGACCCTTGCTCCAGGGGCAGCCGTCGGGCACGCCGAACAGCGCCCATTTCCGCCAGCTGTCGACCGTGGCGAGCATCATGCGCGCCGAGGCCGGCCAGCGTGGGCCGGCAAAGGCGTCCATCACCTCGAGGGGATCGCCTGATGTGCTCCAGCCGGGCCTGTTCCAGGTGCCCGGCAGCACGGCGACCACGTTGATCTGCCGTCCGCCCGCGATCGGATAGGCGACGAGATGGGCATTCGGTCCCATCCAGAGCTGAACCCGGCGCGCGGTATAGTCCTTCGGCAGTTGCGTGGCGTCCAGCGTGCCGCGCCAGGCGATCAGTCCGGAGAAGCGCGGCTGCACCTCGGGAAACAGATGCTGGCGCACCGTCGACCAGATGCCGTCGGCGCCGATCAGCGCGCCGGCGAGATCGCTGCGGCGGATCGTGCCGCTGCGATGGACGACCGTCAGGCCCTTGGCATGAGGCGCGGCGTCTTCGAAGGTCGCGCCCAGTTTCAGGTCGACGTCGGGATGGTCGGCAACGGCGCCGGCCAGCGCCGATTGCAGATCGGCGCGGTGGACCACCCAATAGGGCGCGCCGGCCCGCAGCGAAGCGGCGTCACCGAGCGGCATGCGCAGGAGCTCGCCACCGGCCCGCGCGCTCATGATCGAGACCGCCTCCGGCACGACGGCGCGCAGCTTGAGGCGCTCGGCGAGGCCAAGCTCCACCAGCACGCGGCTGGCATTGGGGGAGAGTTGCAGTCCGGCGCCGACTTCCTCGAGGCGCTCGGCCTTTTCCAGCACGACGATGCGGAAGCCACGGGCGGCGAGCGCGAGCGCGGCCGTCAGCCCTCCGATGCCGGCACCGGCGATGACAATCGTTCGGGAGAGCGCCACCCCTGACCGGTGGAGGCGGTCAGGCCACCTTGTCCTTCAGCACGCATTCCGGCGGACGGGCTTCGCCCGCCTTCAGGTCGGCGGCAAACCGGTACAGCGTCGAGCAATAGGGGCAGATGATCTCGTTGTCGTTGCCGAGGTCGAGGAAGACGTGCGGATGGTCGAACGGAGGGTTGGCGCCCACGCACATGAACTCTTGCGAGCCGATCTCGATGACGGGGACACCGGCATCGTTATGGAAGTGCGGGACGACATGGTCGGACATCGTAACTCATCCTGGAGTGGCAATGGCGGCAGACACAATCAAGAACTGACGCGGCATCTTTGAGGCGCCGCGGACCATACTGGCGGGTGTGGATGATTGCTAGTCCAGCGGAACCGAAAGGCCCGCAATTGCCCCATGCTCATTTGCTCATGCAAATTCGACACAATCTTGGGGCCTGAGAGAAGCCCTTCTTTCGTCGGGGACGTTGTGTCGCAATTTTGGCATACTATGTCTCTCGGAGAAGCGAATTTGCGCCGAAAGACGAATCATCCTGCGCCAATCGATCCCGAGGACCGTAGGGCTTTTCCAGATCTGGCTTTTCCACATGAAATGGCTGCGAATCACCACAGCTCTGACCGGTATCGCGGCCTGCGGATTCATGCTCGCGCAGGTAGCACCGCACGCCCGTGAGGCCGGCGCGATCCTCGCCGCCCAGGACGATCCGGCCGCGCTCTCCGAGCTCAAGCTCGATTCATTGCTGCGGCAGAATGGCCGCCTGGTTCAGGACAACGTCGAGGCCGCGCTCGCCGCCGGCGATGCCGATCTCGCCGACAGCTTTGTCGCGCTGGCGCGTGACCGCAACATCGCGCTGCCCGACGAGCTCCTGAGCCGCGTTGGCGAGGCCGTCAAAGCCGAAGCTTCCACCTCGCACTTCGCCAAGCGGTTCGCCACCGGCCTCGTCACCGGCAACGCCGATGACGTTGCCAGCCTCTCCGGCACGGTGGCCGGCGATCTCTTCGTGATCGGCGACGTCAGGGACGTGGTGCGCGAGGGCAAGCATCTGGCCATGGGCGAGGACACCGACCGCCTCGTGCTCGGCCTTGCGGCTGCAGGCCTCGCTGTGACCGCGGCGACCTACGTCTCCGTCGGTGGCGCGGCGCCGGTGCGGGCCGGGCTGACGCTGGTGAAGGATGCGCGGAAAGTCGGGCGGCTCGGCGAAGGCCTTGCCGTGTGGGCCGGCCGCTCCGCGCGCGAGGTCGTCGACACGCCGATGCTCCAGAATGCGGTCGCCAGGGGTTCGGTGTTCCGCCCGGGCGAGACGGTGGGCGCGATCAAGGCCGCGTTCCGCGCCGAGAAGGCCGGTGCGCTGGTCCGGCTCGGCAAGGACGTGACGCGCGTCGCCGAGAAGACCGGCACGCGCGGGGCGATGGATACGCTGCGCATCGCCGAAGGTCCGAAGGACGTCGCACGCGCGGCGCGGCTCGCGGAAGCGCAGGGCGGCAAGACGCGCGCGATCATGAAGCTGCTCGGCCGCGGCGCGCTGCTGCTTGTCGGAGGCGCGTTCGATCTGGCGCTGTGGCTCTTCGGTGCGGCACTGACGCTGTTCGGCCTTCTCTCATCCATCAAGGCGACCACCGAGCGCCTCACCCAGGCCTGGTGCGATCGCAAACGGGCGCGGCGGCTGCGCCGTGCCCGGATCGCAGCCGAAGCGGCTCTGGCGAACGCGGCCGTCTCGGCCTGAGGCGCCCGGCGCTTCGGGTTATTGTTTGAGCATGATGTTGCCGGAAAACGGCTGCACACTTTCCCGGATCGTGCTCTAAGATCAATCATTCCCCGCAACACTACGGAACTGATGATGCCGAGCTTTCACAACGGCGCCGTTGAAATTGCCTATCTCGACGAAGGCGAGGGCGATCCGATCATTCTGGTGCATGGCTTTGCCTCCAGCAAGAACGTGAACTGGGTCTATCCGACCTGGGTTTCCGAGCTGCGCAAGAACGGCCGGCGGGTGATCGCGCTCGACAATCGCGGCCATGGCGAAAGCGCAAAGCTCTACGATCCCGCGCAGTACTCGATTCCCGTGATGGCCGGCGACGTGCTCGCGCTGATGGATCATCTCGCCATCCCGCAGGCCGACATCATGGGCTATTCGATGGGGGGCCGGATGACGGCCTGGCTGTCTCTCAACGAGCCGCAGCGGCTGCGCTCGGCGATCCTCGGCGGCATCGGCATCGGCGGCCTGATCGAGGGCACCGGCCCCGGCGAGAACGTTGCGAAGGCGCTGGAAGCGCCCGCGCTCGACGACGTCACCGATCCCGTCGGCCGCACGTTTCGTGCGTTTGCGGATCAAACCCGTTCCGACCGCAAAGCGCTTGCCGCCTGCCTGCGCGGCACGCGCGATCTCATGACGAAGGACGAAGCCGCGCGCATCGACGTGCCGGTGCTGATCGCAGTCGGCTCGACCGACGACGTCGCAGGAAGCGCCAGCGCGCTCGGCGAAATCATCCCCGGCTCCGAAGTGCTCGACATCCCGAACCGCGACCACATGCGCGCGGTCGGCGACAAGGTCTACAAATCAGGCGTGCTGGACTTCCTGTCACGCCGAGGCTGAGGTGGCAAAGAGCCAGGAGGCTGTCGCCTGCCAATCTGATTTCGGTGACGACCGCTGCTTCACACCGCCTTGTCGCTGAACGCGGCGGGAAGCGTGGCGAGGAACGACATGACGCGCTGTGTGCGCAGGGGCGGGCGGCGGCCCGAGGGGCGCAGCATCCATAGAGGTTCCCCGGACGCGCGCCACGGCGCCAGCACTTCGACCAGTCGGCCGGTGCGAAGGTCTTCGTTGACGAGCCACGCCGGCCCCCAGCCTACCCCAAACCCATTCGCGACCAAAGCGAGCGAAGCGTGCGCGTCATCGCAAATGTGCTTGGGCTTTGGCGTGACGCGAATGGGTGCTTTGCCGCGCGGGTTGGCGAAGCGCCACGTCAGGATCTGACCGCTCGCGGGATTCCGGAAGCCGACGTGGTCGTGCGCGGAAAGCTCGTCTGGAGTGGCCGGCGCGCCGCGCGCCTTCAGATAGGCGGGCGAGGCGCAAGCGATCCAGGAGAACGTGCAAAGCCGCCGCGCCTGATGACCGGGCGCGCGGTCGAGCGGCCCCGAGCGGATCGCGATGTCGACGCCTTCCGCCGCGAGATCGAGAATCTCGTTGCGGAATTTGACCTCGATCTCGATTTCCGGCCGTTCCCGCAGGAACGCCGGCAGTCGCGGCAGGATGCAGGCGCGCGCGAACGAAGCGGGGGCGGTCACGCGCACCCGTCCGCCTTCGTCGCGCGCGACTTCGCCGAGCGCGGATTGGACATGGGCGAGACTTTCGACCAACGCGCGTCCCGCCGCCATCAACCTGTCGCCCTCCGCCGTCAGCGCCAACGAATGGGTGGAGCGATGCAGGAGCCGCAACCCGCGAGCCTTTTCGAGGCGGGCCACTGCCTTGGACATCGCCGAGGTGGTCGTCCCCGCCCGCCGCGCGGCTTCGGCGAAGGAGCCCGCCTCGACGACGCGGACGAAGGCAAGAAGACGCGAGAGGTCGGGAGGCAAGGTTGTTGTGGACATGTAGTCCACATAGTCATGGCTGCGCAGGCACTACAAGAGGCATTCCCGGACGGCTAAATCGGGGGCGTCAGCGCGCATTCTGCGGCGCAGGAAACGCGGGAAATCCCATGAACCTCATCGAAATCACCCAGGAAGCCCTCGATGCCGCCGAGCGAGCTATCCCACCGGGACAGCCGATCTACATGCTCAATCTGCTGCGCTATCGCGCCCAGGCGCATTACGAGGACGGATTCGACGCCGCGCCCTGCTCGGGCCGCGAAGCCTTTAATGAACGCTATAGGCCGGCATTCCGCCGTCTTGCGGCCGGCAAGCCGCTGGTGCGGATATTTTCCGTGCCGGTCCTTGCGAGCCTCGTCGGCTCGCCGAGCGAACGCTGGGACGAAGCGGCGATCAATGAGTACGGCGATTTCGCTACCTTCCGCTCGATCGTCGAGACCGAGACTTACCAACGCGAAGTCGCCCCGCACCGGCACGCGGCGCTCGAGGATTTCCGGCTGATCGCGCTCGCCAAGGCGACGTGAACGCATGGAAGCGAATGAATGCGCTCGCTGCCTGGACGAAGCCAAGCGCGAGAACGCTTCATCCCAATCTCACCGCGCTTTGACGTCGTCGCCAAACCGTCGCGCCACTGCCATCAGCACCACGAAGGTCGCGACCCACACCATCCGCGCGCCGTAGCGATCGTGCGGGCCGGAGATGACGGCGCAGATGAAGGCGTTGCCGAGCAGCGCCAGCGTCACGGTCGCCGCCAGCAAGGTCAGGTCGTCGAGCCGGCGGCTGGCGAGTGCACGGGCGAGCAGCGCAAACAGCGCCAGCATCGAGGCCAATGCGACGGGCACGTGCAGCCAGTTGACATAGTCGAAATTGACGCCCCAGTGCTGCTGCCGTGCCGCGCGCATCGGCGCGGCCTGTGCGGGGATATAGCGCTCGATGATGCCGCGGGTGTGCGGGATCCAGCCATTGGTGCCTTCGCCGGTCGCCACATGCAGCAATTGCTGCGCCATCGCGCGGAGCGCCGCGCCGGCCTGCCAGGCCGGATAATCCTTCAGCGACTGCACGACGATGTAGCCCATCTCGTCGTTGAGCCCATCGAAGCGGCCGAGCGTGTTGAACATGCTGTTGCCCCACAGGAATTCGTCGGCGGTCGCCGGCAATTCGTTGCGATAGGGACAGAGCTTGAATGTCTCGCGCGGGCAATGATCGCTGAGGTAACGCGCGACGATGCCGTCCTGCATCATGCGGCCGAAGGCGACGCCGTAACCACCGGGCGTCCAGGCGACCTTGCCGGACAACGCGTAATTCGCCGAGACCAGCATCACGCCGCCCGCCACGATGGTGAGGCTCGCCTGCGCCAATCCGGCGAGCGGAAGGCGCTGCTTCAGAAACGGCCGGGCCATCCAGCCCACGGCACAAAGACCGAGCAGCACGCCGAGCGTGGCGCTGTGGGTTGCCGCGGCGAAGGCGGTGAAGACGAACAGCGCGATCTTTTCCGGCGTCGAGGTGCGGCCCGCGCCGACCACCAGCAAGAACAGCGACAGCACCGAAAGCCCGGCGAAGATGTCGGTGAGCAGCATGCTCGCAAGCCAGGGCAGCGCGGTCGACACGATCAGGCACAGGCTGATCGCGACGAAGCGCAAGGTCTGCATCATCGAGAGCACGCGCAGGGTGAGCTGAAGCAGCCACAGCGTCGCCAGCGACTGGACCGCGAGGTTGACCCAGAAGCCGAAGCTCTCGCCGTAGTGCAGATAGAGGCCGAACACCGTGGAGCGGCTCGGCACGAGATAACCCTCATACCACCGCGCCAGATAGCCGCCGGTATCCCATTGCAACAGCGGATAGCCGTTCCAGAACGCCGGCGCGATCATCAGCAGGGGCAGAGCCACCGCCGCCAGACGCAGCCCAAGCGCATCAGCGGCGCGCGCGCGCAATTGATCGGTGGTGATGCTCAAATCCGCTCCCGTCCTCGCCCCGAACCATGCTCGCAATAACGGTCGGGAGAGAATTCACCAATAGTTTGACGCCGCCCGGCTTGAATTTGGCAGAACTCTGACCACTTTGAGCCAACCTTGCCGCTTGGGGGCGTCAGAAGAAACCGTGGTGTTTCAACATCTTGACGTGCTTTCGCGACGCAACGTGCTGTTCACTCTCAGGCAAGCCCGATAGGGCTTTGTCGCCTAGACTATGCTATAGAGCCGGTCACACGAGCCCCATTCACATGGGCAAATCCCAAAGAGCGAATCCATGGCAGTGCATCAGGTCAATCCGGGAGGAAAGCTCGCATCGCTCGACCCGATCTGGGATCGGATCCGGGGCGAAGCGGAGGACATCGTCCGTCGCGAGCCGGAGCTTGCGACCTTCATCTATTCCTCGGTGCTGCATCACAGCCGCCTGGAGGACTCGGTCGTTCACCGCGTCGCCGAGCGGCTCGATCATTCCGCGCTGTCGGGCGACCTGGTGCGCCAGGCCTATATCGACGCGCTGCGCGACGATCCTGACATCGGCAACGCCTTCCGCGCCGATCTCGTCGCCGTCTACGACCGCGATCCCGCGACCTCGCGCTTCATCGATCCCTTGCTCTACTTCAAGGGCTTTCACGCCATCCAGACCCATCGCCTCGCGCACTGGCTCTATCTGAGGGGCCGCAAGGATTTCTCGTATTATCTGCAGAGCCGCGCCTCGGCGGTGTTCCAGACCGACATCAATCCCGCCGCGCGCATCGGCCGCGGCATCTTCCTCGACCACGCCACGGGGTTCGTCTGCGGCGAGACGGCTGTCATCGAGGACGACGTCTCGATCCTGCACGGCGTCACGCTCGGCGGCACCGGCAAGGAGAACGAGGATCGTCATCCCAAGATTCGCCATGGCGTCTTGATCGGCGCCGGCGCGAAGATCCTCGGCAATATCGAGATCGGCCATTGCGCGCGCATCGCCGCCGGCTCGGTCGTGGTCAAGCCGGTGCCGCACAATGTCACGGTCGCGGGCGTGCCCGCCAAGATCGTCGGCGAGGCCGGCTGTGCCGAGCCGTCGCGCACCATGGATCAGATGATCAACGCGATGGGGCTGTGAGTTCGCGTGCAAGGGCCGGATTTTCCGGCCCTTTTCGTCCCCAAATTCTTTGGCAATTCATGCTGGCGGTTCGCCGCATCTCGTCCTAAAACCCGCCGACCAATTTCGATCGGAGACTTGCCGTGGACGTCAAAGAAGTCAGAAAGTTAGATGCGTATCTGAAGCGCGTATTCGGCAATCCCAAGATCCGCGTCGTGCCGCGGCCGAAGAAGGACGATTCCGCCGAGGTCTATATCGGTGAGGAATTCATCGGCGTGCTCTTCGTCGACGACGAGGACGATGACCGCTCGTTCCAGTTCCAGATGGCGATCCTCGAAGACGATCTCGTCGATCAGGAATAGTTCTCGACGCCTCTCGTGTCCCGGACGCGCTGCCGCGTGAAACGCTGCTGCGCAGAGCCGGGACCCGGGAGCCACACGGCGCCTGTCTGCAACATGGGCCCCGGCTCAGCAGTGCGTCGTCGAAGAGACGATGCGCTGCGTCTGGGGGCACGCACCGGGATCGAGGCGCGCTCTTCCCGCACCGTCATTGCGAGCGAAGCGAAGCAATCCAGGAATCTTTCCGCAGAGGGATTGTGGATGGCTTCGCTGTGCTCACGCTGACAGCCCAAATCCACTTCGAAAAACACGAAACATCACAGGAGCTTGTCTACTGTGCATGGGGTTGTTTTCGCAGTTTTTGCATCGAGCGCGTGGCCTCAAGGCCGGCGTTCAACCCTTCGGCCCGCGCAGCTGCGCGGTCAGCCTGTCCATTGCCTCCGCCGTCTCGCGCCATTGCGACAGCCAGCTTCGTGGAAAGCGGAAGGTGAGGTCGGCGCCGCCGACGCGGCGCTCCGACAGGCACATCCCGGGCGTCGCGGCATCGCGCGTGCAGCGCGCGGTCAGCGCCGGGCTTGCGGCGGAATAGAGATCCTCGCTGCCGTAAGGCGTGTCGGCGCGAAACATCCGCATTGTCAGGCCGTCCGCGGGCGTCACGGCAGCCTGGTCGAGATAGCGCGGATAGATCGTGGCTGTACGCTGCTCGGGCGAGAGCGCATCGTGATGCGCCGAGATCGACAGGAAGATGCGGTCGATCGATTGCACCGCCGCTTCCACGGTGTCGGCGGTGACGTGCTTCGGCGCGCCGGGCGGCTCCAGCGAGGGATAGACGAAGTCGAGATCGATGCGCTCCTGCGGCCCGGAGTGACGCTGGATCTTCATGCGGATCGCGGTCACCGGCAGGTTGAACAACGTGCCGCCGACGCTGACCGGCAGCTTGTCGGGAGCGTTCGCGCCGCCCGAGCCCCAGGTCGGCCACAACAGATAGGCGACCAGTGCGACCGCGCCCATCGCCGCCGCGCTGCCGAGCACGATCGGCACGACATGCGCCCGGGGGCGCGTGCGTGGGGATCCGATGGGAGCTGCCGAAAACATCGTCATGAGCTTGCGCAAGGTCGAGCCGGACGTCGGCCGGTGGCCGACGAATCAGCGGCGAATATGCCACGCGGCGGCGATTTCGCGCAGCGTTCCCGGCTGCGGGGCGCGGGGGCAGCCCTGCGCGGGCGGGGCGGCGGCGTTAACCTTCCCTTAAGGATAATGTAGCGTTAACCAGCCCTTTTTGTCACAGGAAGGCGGTGGCGTTGCGTAAGGGCGGACCGTTCCGATGACACCTGAAGCTTTCAATACCCTCTTCTCGATCGGCATCGGTTTCGCGCTCGCGGGCGCGCTCGTGAACGGATACCAGGCGCTCGCGCAGCGGCCCGCCGGCTTCGGCCTGCTGCAGGACGGCGTGGCGCCGAAGACCTTCGCGGCGGTTCCGTTCCTGGTGTTCGCCGCGCCCTTCATCATCATGCGCAACACGCTGCGCGGCATGCGGGTGGAAAGCCGCCGCGTGGAATTCGTGATGATGGCGACCCTCATCGCCGGCTTCTGGAGCATGATGAGCGGCACCTTCTTCCTGATGACGCTGCGCGCCGCCGGCGTTCTGGCCTGATGCCGCCGCCTTGGCCGCTGCCGACGCGGCGGCCCTTTGCGTCAACGCTGCGGTTTGGCTATGCCTGTGGTCGACGTGACAGGAGACCTCCATGGCGATCTACGAGCTCGACGGGCAGGCGCCCGACCTTCCCGCCGACGGCAATTACTTCATCGCCGAGACTGCGACCGTGATCGGCCGCGTGCGCCTGAAACCGGGCGCGAGCGTCTGGTTCGGCGCGGTGCTGCGCGGCGACAATGAGTGGATCGAGATCGGCGAGGGCGCCAACGTGCAGGACGGCTCGACCTGCCACACCGACCTCGGTTTCCCGCTCGTCATCGGCAACAACTGCACGGTCGGCCACAACGTCATCCTGCACGGCTGCACCATCGAGGAGGGCGCTCTCGTCGGCATGGGCTCGATCGTGATGAACGGCGCCAGGATTGGCCGCAACAGCATCGTCGGCGCCGGCTCCGTCATCACCGAGGGCAAGGAATTTCCCGAACGCTCCCTGATCATCGGCTCGCCGGCGCGCGTGCTCCGCACGCTCGACGATGCGCAGGTGCAGCGAATGGGAAGCGCGGCCAGGTTCTATGTCGCCAACGGTCCGCGCTTCAAAAAGGGCCTGAAGCGGATCGGTTGACGCTCGGGCGATATCTGCCCGGTCCCGCGCACACGGTTCCGTGCCGTAAAAATACCGGTTGAAACTTTAAGCCTCCGCTAGCGCCGCACCGGTATCGTGGGGTGTTTTCAACCAGGGGGAGCTGCGCCATGAATGCTGCGGCACCGGCATCCGGCCTCGTCGCCGGAACAAATCTATTGAAGAAGCTCGTTCGCTTCGCGCGCGGCGCCGACACGCTGAGCGTCGCGGAGAAGGTCTACAGCATCGCTGCCTTCCTCGCGATCGTCACCACATTCCTGCTGGTGATGTCGGTGCAGACCGTACGTCTGCAGACGACGTATCGCCACATGCATGTGTCCTCCGCGGAGGCGGCGATCGCCGTGGGGCGCGTCAATGCGCTGATCTACGCCGTCGTGATGGAGTCGCGCGGCATCTACATGTCCACCGATCGTCGCGCGATGATGCCGTTCGCGGATAGGCTGAACCAGCGCAACCGCGAACTGGCCGACGCGGTGAAGAGCATGGAGCGCACCGTCAGCAATGACGATGCCGAACTGTTCGCTGCCTTCCGCCAGCGCATCGCGCAATTCATCGATTTCCGCAAGGAGCTGGCGCGGCGCGGCGTCGAGATCAGCTCCGCGGCGGCGCGCGAGTGGGGCGACAACGCCGTCAACCGGACGCTGCGCAGCCAGCTCAACTCAGACCTCGAAGCGCTCGAGCAGATCTACAGGCAGCGCGCCCTCGATGCGGACGCGCTCGCCGACGAGAACCGCTACGCGGCGGCCTATCTTTTCGCGCTCGGGCTCGCGGCGCTGCTGTTCGCGGGATTGAACGTCGTCGTCATGCGCGGCTCCGTGGTCGGCGCGCTGGCCGATATCACGCAGGCGACCGACAGGATCGCGCAGGGCGACGTCAAGAGCGAGGTGCCGCATCTCGGACGTCACGACGAGATCGGACGTCTTGCCCGTGCGGTGCAGAATTTCCGCGACGCGGTGGCGCGCATCTTCGAGCTCGAGGAGCTCGAGCTCGGCACGGCGCAGGCACGCGACGCGGCGATGACCGAGCGCGACACGTTCAATGACAAGTACCAGGCCAAGAAGTGGCAACTCTCTGCCGCGATCAACAGCATGCCGCAGGGCCTGGTCATGCTGGACGGCAAGGCCAACGTGGTCGCGATGAACGCGAATTATCGGCAGATCTACAATCTGCCCGAGACGATCCAGGCCGGATCGACCCTCGAGGAAATCCTCCAGCACCGGGTGAAGAGCGGGCTGTTCGATGGCGACGTCACGAAATACGTCGCGGCGGTTCTCGGCCGGATCGCCAGGCGCGAGCCGGCGGCCTACGAGATCGCCTTGAACGACGGCCGCACCATCAAGATCTACGAGCGACCGATGGACGGCGGCGGCTGGGTGTCGGTGCAGGAGGACGTCACCGAGCAGCGTCAGCGTGAGCGCATTCTCGAGCGCATGGAGCGCTTCCTCGCCACCATCATCGAGAACGTGGCCGAGGGCATCATCGCCAAGGATGCGCGCAATCTGCGCTACGTCTTCGTCAACAAGGCTGCCGAGAAGATGATCGGAATGTCGCGTGGCGAGATCATCGGCAAGACCGCGCGGGAATTGTTCTCCGCGGAAGCGGCCGCGCTGATCGAGCGGCGCGATCAGCAGCTGCTCGCCCAGAAGCAGCAGCTCGAACCGATCGTCGACACCATCGACAATCCCACGCGCGGCCGCCGCGTGATCTCGGCCCGCCGGGTGCAGATCGGCGGCGCCAACGAAGAGTCCCACATGTTCGTGACGATGGTCGAGGATCGGACCGAGGGACTGGTCGCGGCCGCGTAATTGCCGGCGCGCCGCGGCACGGCGTGTCAGCGGCCTTCGGATTGGCCCGCTTCGATGGTGCCGGCGATCTTCTCGTGGCCGGCGGCCCACAGGGCATGCTCGTCGCTGCCGTTTTGGTAGGGATTGGCCTCGGCCGGAATGGTCTCGCGCGCGGCGCGTTCGCCCTCCGCGAAGGGATCGCGATCTGTCATTGTCATTGGCCTCCTCAAGCCATCAAGCCGGTGTGGCGGCAATTGTTCCGGAACCGGACTTCGCAGCAGCGGTTGACCGGCGAAGGAGATTTCCAATGGCCGCATCGCCCGCAACCGCCTCACTCAAGACCATGATGCTGATCTTCGCGCTCGCGGCGATGCCCGCAATCGCCTTCGCACAGGCGGCCGGCGGGTCTGCCGGATCGAGTGGTGGTCCTGCGGGCTCGACCGGGGGTGTCGCCAATTCGCCGGCTCCGCCGCCTGGCACCAACAGTCTCGGCACGGCTCAGTCGTCAGGACCGGGCGGTGGAGGCGGCGCCGCCACCGGCGGCGGGACAGACGCGGCCGTCAATGCCGAGAATCGCCTGCTCGACAAGAAGCTCAAGAGCATCTGCCGCGGCTGCTGAACGCTCGCGCGGAAGTGAGGCAGTGTGGCTGTCCCGAATGCCCTGGTGACGCTAGCTTGATCCTGCTTTGAAGCGTGGAGCATGTCCATGCGGAGGAATCGAGTGATGTTACGCAGGATGATGATGGCGGCGCTGGCCGTTGCAGCGATTGGGCTGTCGGTGCCGCATGTGGCCGAGGCGCGAGGATTCGGGCACGGTGGCTGGGGTCACGGTGGCGGCTGGGGCCATGGCGGTCACTGGCATGGCGGCGGCTTCTGGCCGGGAGTGGCGATCGGAGCGGGCATCGCAGGCGCCGGCCTGTACGGCGGCTATTACGGCTACGGCTATGGCTACCCCTATTACGCCGTTCCCGACGACTATGGTCCTGCCTACAACGATGGCTATGGCGGCTGTTACGTGGCGCGCAAGCGCGTCATGACGCCTGCGGGATGGCGGTATCGCCGTGTGGACGTCTGCGAATAGTGCCTCGGCCAGAGGCGACCGACCAAAAAACAAGGCCGTTGACGCAGTATACCGTCAACGACCTTGCCAGCCCCGGACATTGAAATCGGCTCACGCCATCCGGTAATCGCGAGCATCGCGCGGAATCATACGGACGAATGTGATCCAGTTCACAAGTCGGAAAAATTAGTCCCGTTGTGAGCTGCTCAGCCGCGCGAGCGCTTGCGCGCACTGGCGTGGACGCGATGCCGCACCGGTTTCCTGCGGGTAACCGCAGGCGTCTCGACGTCGGTCGATCGTGCGCTGGCGAACGATTGCCGCAGGCCGTCGATGGACTCGTTCAGCGAAGCGACCTGTTCGGACAGGCGCTTGGTGTCGGCCTGCTGCGCCGCCATCAGCCGCTTCATCGTCTGGAGCTGGTCCTGCACGACCTGGAGCTGGTCGATCGATTCCTGCTGGGTCGCCTCCAGCCCCTTGGTCTTCTCGACGAGTTGCTCGGAGGCCTGGGCCGTCCGGGCCTGGAGCTGCCGCGATGCCACCACCCGGTCGGCTTCTGGTGCGGCGCCGGTATAGGCCCGCCAGATCGCTATCGAGGTCACCCCCGCGATCAGGAGCAGGAGGGCAGCGGCGGTCAGCGCGATGGGCTGGGCGCCAAGGCGAAGCAGGGGGTGGGACCGTGTGTCCTCTGCGAGATCGATCATCGCTGACAAAATCCAAATTGAAACTTGGTGAGTGGCGAAGACCGGCAAGCCGAAAGCCGCCGGGGCGTCCCGAAAGCGTTACTGTTCGGCAACAATTGGGACCAAAAAGAGGCTGGTCTGCTCAGATCAGTGCAATAAGCGAGGAAAGAGGTCTCTTGTTACCTCTTGGGCCATCGTCTCCGGCTCAGGCCGGATCGCTGCGCCCTGTCCGGGGAAGCGGTGCCAGCCGGATCGATCAAGGCCGGGCTAAAGCATGATCCGGAAAAGTGCGAAGCGGTTTTCCGAAAAGATCATGCTTAAACAACAACCTAAAGCGCGATGACGATCATCCTGATCGCATCGCGCTGTAGGCCGTGATCCGTATCAGAATCGGTAGGCGAGGCCGACCGTCGCAGTGTGGGTGCGGTCCTTGACGCGGGCGGTGAAGCGGTCGTCGAACCCGATCCCGACTCCCCCTGCGGCGAAGAAGGTCTGGGTCGAAGTCCCGAAATCGGCATAGCGGTAATCGACGCGCGCGAGCCAATGGCCAATCATGTGCTCGACACCGCCGCCGAGGGTCCAGCCGGCTTTGGTCGATGCAAAGGTTTCATTGTGAGCACTGCCGAAGCAGAAGGAGTTTCCGGGAACCACAGTGCAACTGGCGTTCAATTCGAGGCGGTGCCACGCCACGCCGCCGGAGCCGTAGACCAGTGTGTCGGGCGCTACGAGATAACCGAGACGGCCACGGAAGCTGCCGTCCCATGTTTCCTTCACGGTGCCGGATGGAAGGCCGACAAAAGGGACGCCGAAGAAGAGCCCAGCCGTCCCCGGTACGGGATTCGTCGTCTTCTTGTTGTCGGCCCAGCCAACATCGGCCTCGACGCCGGCCACCCAGGATGTCGAGATCTGCGCGTTGTAACCGAGATAGCCACCGAACCTCGCCGCGACGCTGTCGATCGCGCCGCCGGTGCCGCCCGTAGGTACGATCGCGCCGGCACCGAAAGTCGGGGCAATGTCGGAGGTCTGCCAGTCATTGTCTCCCCAGCGTGCGCCGATCGAAACACCGGCGTAAAATCCCGACCATGTCGGCGCGGCAGCCGGCGGCGCCTTCACCGGCAAGTCAGCCGCCAGCACCGGGCTCATCAGGGCGGCCCATGCCAGCGTCCCGACAACCGTCGAGATCAAGTATTTTGCTGCGTTCAGCCCCACCGCGCGCTCCGAATCTGCAAATGATTTTCGCAAGCTCGCAGTTCCCAGCATCGGCAGCAACCAAGGCGGAACTCGCAGCCGCAAAACGATCCCGATGTTGCCGCAGGGACACGCCTATGTCGCGGCCCCGAGATCAATCGGTGCTGCAGCACCTACGGCTGGAAGCCCGACAGCATTCCGTCATAGGCCTTCGGCCGCGGCGCCGCGTAGGGGCCGAGCCGCGACGTCTTCAGTCCAAGCCGCACCAGTGATTCCGCCAGCGTCACCGCCGCCGCGACGCCGTCGATCACGGGCAGGCCGTGGGTGGTCGCGAGCTCAGCGGCGAGATCGGCCATGCCGGCGCAGCCGAGCACGATGGCTTCCGCCCGATCGTCGCGGATCGCGGCGGTGATCTCGGCGGAGATCTTTGCGAGCGCGTCGGCGTTGCGTTCTTCCAGCGCGAGCACCGGCACCTCGGCGGCGCGAACGCGGGCGCAGCGCTCGGCGAGACCGTATTTCCGCAAATTATGTTCGATCGGCACGATGGAGACGCCGAGCGTCGTCACCACGGCAAAGCGCGCGGCGATCAGGCTCGCCATGTGGAAGCCGGCTTCGCCGATGCCGATCACGGGAGCCTTCGCAACGGCACGCGCGGCGTCGAGGCCGGTGTCGTCGAAGCAGGCGATGATGTGGGCGTCCGCACCGTCGCGATCGGCCTCGCGGATGCAGCCGAGCATGCCGGGGACAGCGAAGGCTTCGTCGTAAAATCCCTCGATCGAGACCGGGCCCATCGCCGGCTGCCGCGCGTCGATCGTCGTGTCGGGCAGGGCGACCGCGCGTGCCGCAGCGCCGATCTTCGCCGTCATGGACGCAGTGGTGTTGGGATTGACGATGTGCAGTCGCATCTCGATCAGACAAGCCCCTTGTCAGACAAGCCCTTTGCCGGCATCCGAACCCTTGGCCGCCTGCCGCTTGTTGAGCATGTGGATGGTGCCGAGCGCAAGGGTGATCACCGTGAACGAGACCGCCGAGATCACGGTGCCGAGCGCGTAGATATCGGGGTTCGTCACCGTGGTGGTGAGGCCCTGAAGATCGAGCGGCAATGTATTCACCGCCCCGATCGCCTGGCTGGAGCGGGCGAGCTCGTCCCAGGACAGCGTGAAGCCGAACAGGCCGATGCCGATCACCGAAGGCAGGATGATCGGCAGCACGACATGGCGGAAGGTCTGCCATGGCGTCGCGCCGAGATCGCGCGCGGCTTCTTCCAGCCTGGGATCGAAGCGGTTGAAGATTGCGAACATGATCAGAAGCCCGAACGGCAGCGTCCATGTCAGATGCGCGCCGAGCCCCGATGTGAGCAGGCCCATCGAGGTCTCGAAATTCTCGTTCCAATGTGCCTTAATCAGGTCGTCGATGATACGGAATTCCAGGGAGATGCCGAGCGAGGTGATGATCGAAGGCACGATCAGGCTGGCGATGGCCGAATAGAACAGGATGCTTTGCGCCTTGAACTTTCGCCGGAACGCCATGCCGGCGGCGACCGACAGCACGACGGTGACGATCATCACGATCACGCCCAGCAACAGCGAGCGGCGGAACGCCGCGCCGAGATCGACGATGCCGGTGCCCTGGAACAGTTTTGCGATCCAGAACGTCGAGACGCCGTTCATCGGGAAGGTGAGGCCGCCCTGTGGTCCCTGGAACGACAGCACGTAGATCGCGATCATCGGGCCGTAGAGAAACAGCACATAGGCTGCGAAGAAGATCGCGAGCACGTAGAACGAGCGCGGGCGTCCTTCCTTCATGCCTAGAGCTCCTTCTTGATGTCGACGATGCGCGACATCATCGTGATGATCAGGAAGGTGATGATGAGCAGGATCACGGCGTTGGCCGCTGCGGCCGGGAACTGCAGCGCGTTGACCCGCGTCTCGATGATCTTGCCGGCGGCGGCGATCTGCTGGCCGCCCATCACGCCGATGGTGATGAAGTCGCCCATCACGATGGTGATGACGAAGATCGAGCCGATCACGATGCCGGGCTTGGCCAGCGGAATGATGACGTTCACGAGGGTCTGGAAGCCGGTGGCGCCGGCGTCATAGGCGGCCTCGATCAGCGACTTGTCGATGCGGATCATCGAGTTGAAGATCGGCACCACCATGAAGAAGGTGAAGAGGTGCACGAGTGCCAGCACAACAGAGAATTCGGAGAACAGCAGCCATTCCAGCGGGTGGTTGATCAGACCCGTCTTGACCAGGCCGGAGTTCACGAGGCCGTTGCGGCCGAGCAGCGGAATCCAGGCGATCATGCGGATCACGTTGGAGGTCCAGAACGGGATCGTGCAGAGCAGCGACAATCCCATCTGCCAGGTCTTCGACCTGACGTGGAAGGCGAGGAAATAGGCGACCCAAAAGCCGATGAACAGCGTGATCGCCCAGACCATGAAGCAGAGCTTCAGCGTCTTCAGATAGGTTTTGCCGATCGTACAGAGGTCGGGGAGCTGCGCGATGCAGCCTTCGAACGTGTCGGTGTAGCCGCGGCCGGAGAACGCCGGCAGCAGGTGGTACTCGTTGTAGTCCCAGAACGAGACGATGACGACGAAGACGAGCGGAATGAGGAAGAAGGCGAGAAACACCAGCATCATCGGCCCGGCCTGGAGCCAGGAGACGAAGGAGGGCGGCAGGCGCGTCGGCTTGGCCGCGCGCGCCGTGCCCGACCCCGGGATCAGACCCGGGGACGCCTGTTGCAGAACTTCTTCCGACATCTGCGTTACGCCGCGATGAACTCATTCCATTTGCGGACCATGTAGTCGTTCTCGTCCATCACGGCGTTCCAGCAGGCGACGCCGCCCATGCGGTCCTCATAGGAGCCGCCATCGCGCACGGCGCCGGCCTTCTCCAGCAACGAGCCGTCGGGCGCCTTGATGTCCTTCTCGGCCGCCTTGCCTTCCATCCAGTACGCCCACTCGTAGGGCTCCATATTTGCCTTCGCGGTGGAGAGCACGGCGGAGTAATAGCCTTGACGGTTGAGATAGGCGCCGGCATAGCCTGATAGAAACCAGTTGACGAACTCGTAGGCCCAGTCGAGCTTCGCACCCGACACGCCCTTGGAGACGCAGAAGCCCGAGGCCCAGGAGCGGTAGCCTTCCTTCAGCGGCTGGAAGGTGCAGGCGATCCCCATCGAGCGTACCTTCGTCACGGCAGGAGACCACATCGACTGGATGACGGTTTCACCCGACGCCATCAGGTTCACGCTCTCGTTGAAGTCCTTCCAGAAGGCGCGGAACTGGCCGGCCTTCTTGGCCTCGGTCATCACCTTCATGGTGAGATCGATCTCTTCCTTGGTCATGTTGCCCTTGTCGGCATATTTGTACTTGCCGGTGGCTTCCACGACCATCGCGGCATCCATGATGCCGATCGAGGGGATGTTGAGGATCGAGGCCTTGCCCTTGAATTCGGGGTTGAGCAGCTCGGACCAGGAGCTGATCGGCCGCTTGATCAGGTCGGGGCGGATGCCGAGCGTGTCGGCGTTGTAGACGGTCGGGATTAGCGTGACGAACTCGGTCGCCGATGTCGCGAACTTCTTGGAGTCCTTGCCTTCGAGATAAAGCACCTTCCAGGGCGCGGTGCCCTGGCCGCCGATCTTCTTGCCGCCGGGCGTCTCGCCCTTGGTGAAGACCGGCGTGATGTTGTCGAATTCCTTGATCTTCCGGGCATCGAGCGCAAGGATGTTGCCCGACGGCACGATCTTCTTCAGCGAGAAATATTCGGTGTCCAGCACGTCGAAGGAGTTCGGCTGGGTCATCACGCGCTTGGTGACGTCGTCGGTGGTCGCGGTGATGTATTCGATCTTGATACCGGTGTCCTTCAGGCACTGCTTGGAGATGTCGTCGCCCTCGTTCACGGCGGTGCCGAGATAGCGCAGCACCTTCGCATCGGCCGACTTCACATAGGGAAAGCCGGTGATGGCGCCGGAGCCGGCGGCAAGGCCGGCGAGACCTGCGGTACCCCTAAGCAGCGTACGGCGGCTGACGCCTTTCGTCCCAGTGGTCTTGCTCATGTCAGTCACTCCTCTGTTGCGCATTTCCAGTGATCGATCGGCGCTATTGCAGGCGTTGCGCCTTGGCGGGATCCCAGGTGGCCAGCACGCGATCGCCCGGACGAAACGGATGGACGTCGAAGGTGGCCTCGGGAACGTGGGAGAACAGGGCGGTGCCGTCGTCGAGGGTGAGCGAGACGGCGATGTAGGAGCCCTGGTACTCGGTCTGGGTCAGCAGCGCCGGCGCGCCGAAGGCGCCGTCAGTGAACGGCGCGATGCCGAGCTGATCGGCGCGCACGGCGATGAGCTTGCCGGCGTCGCTGAGCACGTTGTGGCCGCCGATGAAGCGCGCCACGAATTCGGTGCGGGGGTGGTGGAAGATGTCGCGGGCCGTGCCCTGCTGCTCGATCTTGCCCTGGTTCATCACCACGATGTGGTCGGCGAGCGCCATCGCCTCTTCCTGGCCGTGGGTGACCTGGATGAAGCTGATGCCGAGCTCGCGCTGCAGCCGCTTCAGTTCACCGCGCATCTTCACCCGCAGGAACGGATCGAGCGCGGAGAGCGGCTCGTCGAGCAGCAGGATCTGCGGCTCGGTGATCAGCGCGCGCGCCAGCGCGACGCGCTGCTGCTGGCCGCCGGAGAGCTGCGCGGGCAGGCGGCCCGCATATTGGCTCATCGCCACCAGCTCCAGCAATTCGCCGGCGCGCTTGTGCCGCGTCGGCTTGTCGATGCCGCGCATCTTCAGGGCGAAGGCGACGTTGTCGATCACGGACAGATGCGGAAACAGCGCGTACGACTGGAACATCATCGCGGTGCCGCGGTCGGCCGGCGGCAGGTCGGTGACGTTCTGGCTGCCCAGGATGATGTCGCCCGCGCTGACCGCCTCGTGGCCCGCGATCATGCGCAGGGTCGAGGTCTTGCCGCAGCCGGACGGGCCGAGCAGACAGCAATAGGTGCCGGCCGGGATCTTCAGATTGACGGTGTCGACCGCCAGCGTGGTGTCGTAGCGCTTGGTGACGGCGACCAGTTCGAGGGCGGCGGGAGTGGCCATGGCATGTCCAGGGAGGGCGGTGCTTGGGCCTCTCTCCGCAAGGTCCGTGCCAACCGCCTGTCCTGAGGCCAAATTCCGGAACTGTGCAGCGGAGTCAGATCGTTAGATCGAATCCCGCAGATCGGGCCGCCTGCCGGGCACACAATCCTCTGCACACAAAACGGGCGAGGATTGTATAAAGTTTCGCCTGTAATTGGATACAGCTCGTCGACTAACATTCGGAGCGAACGTCGTCGATCGAGCCCACGCACCATGGCCGCCAAGTCCCGCCCCACATCCGACGCGCCCGATGCGAGCGATCGCGTCGGCCGCATCCGGGAGGGCGTGACCGCTGCAATCCTCGAGCATCGCCTGCTGCCAGGCACCAAGCTCGGCGAGGACGAGATCGGGGAAATCTACGGCGCGAGCCGCACGCTGGTCCGCACCGCGCTGCAGCAGCTTGCGCATGAGGGCATCGTCAGCATCGAGAAGAACCGCGGCGCCTTCGTCGCGCGCCCGACGCCGGCCGATGCCCGCGAGGTGTTCGAGGCGCGCCGCCTGATCGAGCCCACCATCGTCGATCATGCCATCGATGCGGCATCGCCGGCCTGGTTCGATCGTCTCGGCCGGCATCTTGCCGAGGAACGCGAGGCCGAGCGGCGCGGCGATGCGCGCGCCTCGGTCCGGCTCTCCGGCGAATTCCACAAGCTCGTGGCCGAGATGAGCGGCCACAGCATCTATCTCGGCTTCCTCAAGGAGCTGATCGCGCGCTCCTCGCTGATCATCCTGCTCTACCGCCGCCACGACACGCCGGCCTGCGGCACCGATCATCACGCCGAGATCGTCACCTCGATCCGCGAACGCGACAAGGCGAGGGCGCGCGCGCAGATGCTGTCGCATCTGAACGAGATCGAGGCCGAGCTGTTCTTGAAAGATCCCGCCGCCGACGAACTGCGGCTCGCGGATGTGCTGGGTTCCTGAGCGCGCAGCGCCAGGGTACGATCGTCCGGACTGGATTGCTTCTATTCCCGATCGTCGGGAACCTGCTTCTTGCAATGCGAAGCGGTTGCGGTTGGCGGGACGGCGGGAGACGGTGCGGCGCTTGGCGCAATCTCGGGTCTGTCATCGGAGGCGTGACTTCTAAGCGTCTCCAAAACCAGAAAGAATTTCTCGGCTAACATGAGTCCGGTTCGCTGATGCGTTCATCTTGGTTTCGAGAGCAGCGAGATTCGCTATCAATTCGACCGCCCGCGAATCTCTGCAGCAATTGTAGTTCGCAACGTCGCGACGAATTATGACAGTCGACGATCACGCCGCGCGATGTAACGTGACTATTCCTCGCGGGCCGGACAGGCTATATGCTGGCGCTCTGTCATCGAACTGTCATGTCTCCGGAAATGCTGAAATCAGACGCTACGCCGGCGCGCAAAACTGTGAGCGCGCCGGATGGGATTCCTGTCCCAAAAGACAACAAGAGAACGCAAGTTATCGCGGGCTTCCTCAGACAGATTGAACCGGCCGGGCCCGGCGCGGAACCTGCGGTCGTCGAGGGCGCCGTGATCGATCAGACGCCATCGCAAGACACGGCGCCCACGCCGCAACCGGCTCAGTCGACCGTTGCCGCGCATCCCGCCGGCGAGATCGAGCTCAAGCTTCTCGTCGATGCCCATCGCATCGCGGATTTCGACGCCGCGCCCGTCATCGCGGCCAACGCGCGCAACAAGGGCGTGCGCAAGCATCTCAGGTCCGTCTCCTACGACACGCCGGAACGGGCGCTTCGGCGCAACGGCCTGAGCCTGCGCGTCCGCCAGATTGGTGCGCGCTTCGTGCAGACCGTGAAGACCGAGGTTGCCGACGATCCGCTGCGCCGTGGCGAGTGGGAGGCCAGCGTGCCGTCGCTTGCGCCCGATCTCGCTCTGGCGATGCCTTTCATTCCGGAGAAGCTTCGCGGCGCTCTCCAAGCGCATCCGCTCGAAGCCGTCTTCACCGCCGACATCCATCGGCATGCACGCATGATCGACCTGCCGACCGGCACGGTTGAAGTCGCATTCGACCAGGGCCAGCTGACGGCCGGCGACCGCTCGCTGCCGGTGAGCGAGATCGAGCTCGAACTCAAGAGCGGCAGCGCGAGCACGATCTACGATGTTGCCTTGCTGCTTGCGGAGCAGGGGGCGGTGAAGCCGTCGATCCGCAGCAAGTCGGCGCGCGGCTTCGACCTTGCCGCCGACCTGCCGCCGGCGGCCCGACGGCCGCGCAAACTTCGCCTCGATCCGTCGGTGACGCTCGACGAAGCCTTCGCGACCATCCTGCGCTCCTGCTTCCTTCATCTGCTTCAGTCGCTGCCGGCGGCCGAGGACGGCCGCGATCCGGAAGGCGTGCATCAGCTGCGCGTCTCGCTGCGCCGGCTGCGATCGGCGCTGGATCTGATGCGATCGGTCGGCGCGCTCAGCGATCTCGACGCGCTGCGCTCGGAAGCGAAATGGCTGGCGCAAGCGTTGTCCGCTGCGCGCGACTGGGATGTGTTCCGGCTCGAGACCTTGCCGGCGGTCGCAACAGCCTGTCCTGCGGTCGCAGGCTTCGATGCGCTCGGCCGGGCTGCGGCCGGTCGCCAGTCCGACGCCTATCGCAGGGCGCATCATGCGCTCGACGATCGCCGCTGCGCCGTATTCCTGATCGGCCTCGGTCACTGGATCGAGACGCGGGGATGGCGCAACGATGTGGCCGCCGAGGATCTCGGCCAGCTCGCCGAGCCCGCCGTCAACTTCGCGCAGCGTATCCTGTCGGAGCAGCACGCGAAGGTGCTCAAGCGCGGCCGCCGCTTCAAGTCGCTCACGGTCGAGGAGCTGCACAGGGTCCGGCTCGCGACCAAGCGGCTGCGTTATCTCGGCGAATTCCTGCTGCCGCTGTATGAGGACCGCAAGTCCACGAGACGCTTCTCGCGCCGGCTTGCCGATCTGCAGGAGCAGCTCGGCGCCTTCAACGACATGGCGGTCACGGCCTCATTGCTGGAGGGGCTCGATCCCGAGGCCGACAGCGCCATTGCCGCGGCGGCGATCGCCGGCTGGCAGGCGCGCGCATCGGTCGGCGTGCAGCCCGTCTTGCAAGGCAGCTGGCGCGATTTCACCCGCGCGCGTGTGCCCTGGTCGTCACAGGGCTGAGTGCAGCCCCAAAAAAGTTGCGGCCAGGCTTTGGGGGAAGCCTGGCCGCGCGCGAACCGGTCTGGGACGGGGAGGGGTGGGGATGTGACCGGGTCGCGTAACCTGTTGTCTCGTTTCTAATCTCTTGCGCTGGCGGTGGAGACCGCCGGCCTGGTATCGCCGAGCGAGACCCAGACGTTGGGATCGCTCTGCGACTGCCGCTTGACGAAGCGGTAGCCGGTCTCCGTCCAGGCGACGACGTTCTCGTTCTGATTGTCGAGAACGAACTCGCCCTTGTCGGTCTTCACCGTCAGCACCGCGTGTCCTTCGCCCTTCTTGTCGCGCACGACGGTGATGAGCAGGGCCTCGCGCGGCCATCCGGCATCGATCAGCATCTTGCGCTTCAACAGCACGTAGTCTTCACAGTCGCCGTAACCGTCGGTCGGCAGCGACCACTTCTCGATCACGCCCCAGTGCTCCTGGTCGGTCAAAGGCTTGACGGTCTCGTTGACCCAGCGATTGACCTTGACGAGGTCGCGCCATGCAGCCTGCGACATCACGATGTCGCGCGGCTGCGTCGGTGCGCCCTGGCACTGGGCGGCATTGTCCGCGCAGAACTCGACCCAGCCGATCGGTGCACGCGTGGTGTCACCGAGGCTCGCGTAGAGCAGACGGCCTTCGCCGGCCTGCGCTGCCGCGCTGATCCCGAAGAGCATGGCGGCCAGCGCCAGACCCTTCCCCTGTCCCCTGAAGTCAAACATTGCGGCCCCCGTTTCTTGTTGGGACCACATTTCGCACGGAGCTTTTGAGTTGCCGCTAAGTCAGCCAAGTCAAGTCGAGACGAATACAAGTAAAAGCTGGAGCGAATTCGATCTATACTTGAATCGAATTCTCATAAAATTTGAAACAACAGCAATTGATTCAAATTTTATCGATTAACCCGGAAATGCCGCTGGAACCGCCATTTCCATCCGCAAACGGTGCGCGCGTTAACCCGCGCCGGAGCCGTCGCGGGGCATGAAAAAGGCGGCGTCCGCATCGCGGAGGCCGCCTTCGAGGCTGGAAATACAGGGGTTTTGGCGCGCTTGGGCTTTACCGCGCGGTAACGCTCTCTTCGAGAGTCTCGATCGGCTGCTCGTGCAGGAACTCCAGCGCGAAGCCGTCTTCGAGGTTTCGGACCACGCGGCCCTGGACCCGGCCGAGCAGAACCGTCGATTTGAGCGGCGGCCGGTTCTCCGCGGCAATGGCCGCGCCCGACAGCGAGAGGTCGATGATGCGGCAGGTCATCTTGGTGCCGTCCTCGAGCGTCAGCACCGCAATCGGGTTGCGCGGCACGATACGGTCGTGACGGCGGTCTTCCGGCAGATTGAGGATGTCGCGGTTGGCGAGCCAGGTCAGCTGAGCCGCGAGCTTGTCGCGCTTCCTGGGCGTCGCTCCGATCGTCATGGCAAAGCCGTTGTCGATGATGCGGGTGATCTTGCCCTCGACGCGGCCGATATGGTCGAGATAGGCGACCACGCGGTCACCGACATTGCCGATGCCGGGGGCGAGCAGGGCAAGGCCGCCGGGTGACATGTTGATCACCTGGCAGGGGAATTCCCGGCGGTCGGGCAGCATGTAGCGGCCGAGCAGGTGCACCTTCACCCGCTGGAAGCGCCGGCGCTCCTCGGCGGCCGGAAGAAATTTTTTGTTCGCCAACGCCATTTTCAACACCCGACCCCCCGCCCGGGCGGAGTCCGGGACGACCCTAAGGTGCACAGGGTTAATGCCGCGTTAGGATTGGGCGCGGCAGTCACGGACAGACATAATGCGCTTCAAAAGCCACACCCGAAAGGGGGCTCAAGCCGGCCTCGTCGCCCGACGCTGCAGCACCACCAGCAGCGCCAGCAGCAGCGCGGCCGACAGGCCGAGCGACCAGTGGATGCCGATCGCCGCGCCAAACAGCCCGACCGTGATGCCGCTGAACGCCCGCATGCCGAGCCCGGCCATATTATAAAGGCCGACGACGCGGCCGCGGATGTCGGCCGGCGCGTTCAGCTGCACCAGCGCCTGCGCCATGGTGTTGAACGACAGCTCGAAGAAGCCGGCGCAGAACAGCAGCATGATCGCGACCGGATAGATCCGCACCAAAGCGAAGCCGAGCAGCGCCAGGCTCCAGAGCATCGCGAGCAGGATCGCGGCGCTCGGCGTGCCCTTCAGGCGTCCCCAGGATTCCAGCGCGATCGCGGCGAGCACTGCGCCGGCCGCATCGGCCGCGAGCAGCACGCTGTAGGAGACGCCGGGATCGCCATGGCCGAGGTCGCCGGCAAAGCCCGGCATCTGGGCGTGGTAGGCATTGCCGATCATGAAGGAGGTGAGGCCGGCAAGCCAGGTCATCGCCGTCAGCACCGGCTGGGTGCCGATGGCGCGGATGGTCAGCACGATGTCGGCAAGGCCGCGGACCGCAAAGCGCCGCACCGCCACGCTCTTGTCGCGCACCGGCGCCCAGAACAGCCACAGCAGCATCGGCAGATAGAACAGCGTGTTGAAGATGATGCCGTGCGAGGTGCCGAGCGTCAGCATGATCACGCCGCCGACCGCAGGTCCCACCAGGATGCCGAGATAGCGCGCCATCGCGTTGAGCCGCACGGCGCTCGGCAGGTCGGCGGGGCCGACGAGGTCGTAGAGCAGCAGCTGGTTCGGCGTCTGCCAGAGCACGCCGGCGCAGCCATGGATCACCAGCAGCAGCATCGCGTGCCACATCTGGATCGTGTCGGTGAGGAAGAAGAATCCCCATCCGCTCGATGCCACGATGAACAGCAGCATGCCGCACTGGATGATGCGGCGCGGGTCGAACCGGTCGGCGAGCCCGCCGACCGCGACCGAGAACAGCAGGAACGGCAGCCAGTGCGACAGCACCGCAAAGCCCGCCAGCGCCGGCGAATGGAATTTCTGGAACACCACCCAATAACTGATCACGTGCTCGATATTGTCGGCCATCATCGCCAGCACGTAGGAGGCGAACTGGAGCCGGTACGGCCCCGACTTCATCGCCGCGAACGAGCCGGATGCGGCGGCAGGATTTTGGGGCAGGGGGTTCAAGGGAGCACCTGGGTAGGAACCTTGCGGCCTTACACGGTCGCTGGCGAGCGCTCAAGACAATTGGGCGTGCGGCGCCACGAACCCGCTAACCGATCTTCTCTCGCGCATAGGCCTCTGCCTGTGCGACGAGGTGATCGAGCGCGTCTCGGGCGGTGTCGAGCACGAGATGCTCCCGGTCCCACGGTTCATAGTGACGATTCACGACATCGTCCCAGCTTGGCAGCTTATGGCCGCTGATGTCGGCCGAGCGGCTTTCCACGCGTTGCCGGTGCAAAACCGGGTCACTGCACACAACTTCGATCTCGACGATTGGAGCAGAGTTCTGCAAGGCGGTCTGCCGCCAGGCCGCGCGGCTGACGTGGACTGGATTGACGCAATCGGCAATGACGGGCCGGCGGAGCTTCAGATTTTCGGCCGCGATCGCGTTGGCGATGGCGTAGCCTGCCGCACCGACTGCGAGACCATTGTCCCGCAGGGCCTGCTCAATGGCATCGATGCGAAGATGCGTCGCTGTGAGCCGCATCGCCAGCTCGCGGGAAAGGGCCGTCTTTCCGGTGCCGGGAAGGCCGCCAAAGACGATCAATGCCGGGCGTCCGAGGATTGTCATTTTTCGGGATCGCTCATGGGGTCCGCAAGCCGCAGCTTGGCACGGCCGCGCATCTCACATACGCTTCGACTTACGCCCGCACCCTTCAATCATAACAGACGGGCAATGAGGAAACAGCCATGCAACAGATCCGCGTCTGCACGCACGCCGGTCCCGGCTCGGAGCCGGTCATCAAGACCGTGCCGTGGCCGAAGGTCGGCAGGAAGGCCGCGCTGATCAAGGTCGGCGCCTGCGGGGTCTGCGGCACCGATCTGCACATCCTGAAAGGTCACTGGCCGAAACCGCTGCCTTGGCCGTTCACGCTCGGGCACGAGCTCGGCGGCGTCATCGTCGAATGCGGCGAGGAGTTCACCGAGGACTTCATGAGCAAGCCGCTCAAGGTCGGCTCGAAGGTGATGATCCCGCCGCTGATGCCCTGCGGCCATTGCTATTACTGCATCCACTATCCGCAGACCGCCAACAAGTGCCTGACGCCGGTCTATTACGGCCGCTATCTCGGCTTCGACAAGGCGCCGCACATGTGGGGCGGCTGGGCCGAATATGTCTATGTCGATCTCGAGATGCTGCCGGGCACCAAGATCTACAAGCTGCCCGACGACATGTCGCTGCGGCTCGGCGCGCTGTCGGAGCCGCTGACCTCCTGCATCCGTGCCTTCAACCGCGCCAGCCGTGCCGGCGGCTTTACCTGGGGCGACACGGTGGTGATCCAGGGCTCGGGCCCGATCGGCATTCTCGCGGTCGCGGCCGCCAGGGAGATGGGGGCAGGGCGCGTGATCTGCGTCGGTGCGCCCGAGGAGCCGCGGCTCAAGCTCGCCCGCGAGTTCGGCGCAGAAGCGACCGTGAATATCGAGGAGCTCAAATCGCCGCAGCAGCGCATCGCGCGCGTCCGCGAGATCGTCGGCGGCTTCGGCGCCGATCTCGTCATGGACTGCTCGGGCCATCCGACCGCCGGCCCCGAAGGCATCGAGATGCTGCGCGACGGCGGCACCTATGTCGAGATGGGCCAGTTCACCGACGCCGGCTCGATCGAGACGTCCTGGCACCGCATCTGCACCAAGGATCTCAACGTGCTGGGCTCCTGGGGCTTCACCGGCAACGATTTGCCGCTCGGCGTCGACATGCTCTACCGCACCGCGAACAAATATCCGTGGCTGAAGATGCAGACGATCTACCCGTTCACGGAAGCGGGCGTTTCGCAGGCCGTGAAGGACGCGATGGCGATGAAGACGGTGAAGTCGACCATCGTGCCGTGGCCGGAGCTGGTGGAGTAGCGGATGCCGTCGATCCCGCACGATCTTGCGGCCTTCCTGGTCGGGGCCAAGCGGCGCACCTATGCCGGCCTCGACGACGACGCGACGGTGGCAGCGCCACTGCTCGCGGGCTCAAAGCAGCTCGAGCACCGCGCGCCGCCCTACGCCTATCGCGATATCTATTTCGGGATGGGATTCTTCGTCGGGCAGGAGACGGTGTTGCGGGACGAGCGCGTGATCTGGTCGATGAGCTATAGCGGCGGCGCCCGCGCCGAGATCACGGATCGCGACACCTTTCTGGCGATCTACCAGTTCCTGCGCCAGGCGCTGCTGGCCGTGTCGATCGAAGAACCGTACCGCGGACCGCGCCGGTTCGAGCAGGCGGGAATGCTCTATCGCAACGAGGTCGACGGCGCGCTCGATCGCTTTCACGGTGTCGAGACGATAGCGCGGCGTGACGGCGCACCGCTGTACGAGCTGCGCTATGGTGGCGGTCTGCTGCGATAACCCTGTAGCCCGGATGGAGCGCAGCGGAATCCGGGGCCGCTCGCGGCGGAAAGACTTTTCCCGGATTGCGCTGCGCTCCATCCGGGCTACAGGTCGAGTTTGGAATGAAGGAAGAGATGACAAACGAATCCCACCCGCGTCCCCGTTCCCCCTTCAATGCCATCCGCGCGATCGACTACACCGTGATCTTCGTGCGCGACATGGCGGCGATGCGCCGCTTCTACCAGGACGTGCTCGCGTTTCCGCTGCTGCGGGAGCTCTCGCCGAACTGGATCGAATACGGCCTTGGCCACAACACGCTGGCGCTGGCGCGGCCGAGCCGCACTTCTGGTGATGCGCTGCTGCCCGCGGGCAGCGCCGCGCTGCAGCTGGCCTTCAAGGTCTCCGCGGCAGAGGTCGATGCCTGCGCCGAGGAACTCGTCCGGCAGGGTGTGGCGCTGGTGTCGCCGCCGACGAACCAGTCCTTCGGCCACCGCACGCTGTTCTTCCGCGACCCCGACGGCAATTTGCTGGAGGTCTACGCGGAGATCTGAGCGGCCGTTCCGCAAAAGTTCCCTCCAGCTGCCTCGAACTGTGCACGCACAGGTGAAACTTAGGCCCAGGTTCCGGCTTTCACTCTACGGGAGTGATGGCGTGAAGCGAATCCTGAAACCGATCACATATATCCTGGCGGCGATCTACTTCCTGGTGGACGCGGTCTTCATGGCCGTGGCCGCACCCGTCGCCCGCTGGATCGGGCGGTATGTCCAATTCAAGCGGTTGCGCGCCTGGATCGAATCACTTTCGCCATATGCGTCACTCGCCCTGTTCTTGGTGCCCGTCATCATTCTGGAGCCGGTCAAGCCGGTTGCTGCGTATCTCACCGCAACCGGTCAGGTGCTGAGCGGAGCGGTGGTCTTGATCGTGGGCGAGCTGCTCAAGCTGGTGCTGGTCGAACGCCTGTTTCATCTGACGCGCGACAAGCTGATGCGCATTCCAGCCTTTGCCTGGGCTTACGGAAAATACGCCGCGGCGAAGGCGTGGCTGCAGGAGACGGACGCTTGGCGCTTCGTCCGGGCCGTGAGCCGCGCGGTGAGGGACAGTGTTGCGCGGGCAAGAGCAAGGCTGGTCAACGGTTTCAGCAGGCTGGCGACCTCCCGGGACTGAAAGGGTCGCGCGAATTTGTCTTACATCGCGCGCGATCCTCGCTAAGACAATCCAAGTGCGCCCGAAGCGGCGGGGACATGATCTGGATCAGGGAACACAGGGACCATGACGCGTGACGCGAACGTTCGAGCCGGCCAGTGCCATTGTGGCGCGGTGCGCTTCGAGGTGACACTCAGCGACGGCTTCAAATCGATCCGCCGCTGCACCTGCTCCTATTGTCGAATGCGAGGCGCCGTCGTTGCCATGGCGGCGATGGGCGGGATCAAGTTCCTGCGGGGCGAGGAGGCGCTGACGACGTACCGCTTCCATACCGGATCGGCGCAGCACTTCTTCTGCTCCCGCTGCGGAATCTACACCCACCACCAGCGCCGGTCCGACCAATCGCTTTATGCCGTCAATGTCGCCTGCCTGGATGGGGTGAGCCCGTTCGATTTCGCCGAGGTGCCGGTCATGGACGGCGTCAATCACACCAATGACACCGGCAAGCCGACGCGTCAGGCAGGCACCCTTCGCTTCGTCCCTGCCGACTAAAGCTCCGTCAGCCCGCGATACCTACGCGAGCTTGCGCTTCGCCGCGGTTGCCTTGTCGCCGGTGTTCGGCGTGCCGGTCGGCTCGATCAGCATGAGGTGAACCTCCTCGCGCGCCACGGGGCGGTGCTCGACCCCTTTGGGGACGACATAGAGCTCGCCGGGACCGAGCGTCACAGTGCGGTCCCGCAATTCGATGTCCAGGCGGCCTTTCAGAACCAGAAAGAAATCGTCGGTGTCGTCGTGCTTGTGCCAGGTGAACTCGCCCTTCACCTTCACCACCATCACGTCGCAATCGTTGAAGGTGGTGACGGTGCGCGGCGACCAATGCTCCTCGAAGGTGGCGAGCTTGTCGGCCAGCGAGATGCGATCTGTCATGTTTCCCCCTGTTGCTCTTGCGTGCAAGATGTGGGATCGCGTGAAGGGCGCGACAAGATCGTGGTCATCTGTCCGGTCGATCCTGCCGTGCCGGCTTTGTCTCGGAGATCGCGCGAGAGCCGGCTATGTGACGCATCCGGTCAACATGGCCTGCGCCCATTCGGGGCGATTGTTGGCGAGCGCGCGTGCCGAAGCGGCGTCCCAATCATATTCGAGGGCCAGGAGCTCGACCTGCCAGCCCCGTTTCTGCTTCGTGAGGATCGCGTAGCGGGCGTGCGGCGAGCGATACTCCAGGTTGGCGGCAAACGGAATGTCGCCGAACACCGGGCAGCCGACGCTTCCCGGATTGAGAACCAGGCATTCGCCGGGGCCCTGGACGACCGCCTGACGATGGCTATGGCCGCACAGCACCACGCGGGCGGTCGGCTCACTCTCGAGACGCGTTGCCAGCACCTCGCGGCGTGCCGGCACGTAGCGGCCGTCATCGAGCAATTCCTCCAGCAGGCACGTCGTGTCGTCGTCGGGCGTGCCGTGGCAAGCCAATATCCCGTCGTCGAGCCGCAATTGCGAGGGCAGGCTGTGGAGCGCATGCCGTTGCTCCGCAGTCAATGCGCGACGTGCAAACAGGCCTGCCGGCGAGAGCTTGTCGTCCGGAAACTCCTCGATCCAGCGGTCATGGTTTCCGCGCACGGTCGGCAACGCCAGCGCCTGCAGCGCCTCGAAGGTCTCTTTCGGCCACAACGGGCTGGTGACGCAATCGCCGAGGTTCACGGTGCGATCGACGCCTCGCGCCTTGATGTCGGCCAGCACGGCCTCCAACGCGGCAAGGTTGCCGTGGATATCGGACATGACGGCCAATCGCATGGTTTATGCTCCCCATTGATCTCGGCCGGTTACTGCCGGCTCCGGTTGCACTGATGTTAAAGGCCGGCACAAAAATCCGCTGCAACCTTCAGGCGCGGTTCTCCCAGCCAAGCCATGCAACATAGGCATGGTGATTTCCGCGCGCTTGGCGTAAAGAGCGCCCAGATCAAATCGCCAGCGTGCGGCCGGGCCGATTGCCGCGCACGCCAGCCTCAGGCCCCTCGGCTCGCTGTTGCCGCGCCTGAATTAACCAAGGTTCTCCATCCGTGTCTCTTCCGGCCCTGACCCCGCCGCTCGCCCGCGCTTTGGCTGAGCGGAACTATGATTCACTGACCCCCGTCCAGCTCGCCGTGCTTGCCCACGAAGCCAACGGCCGCGACCTCCTGGTCTCGGCCCAGACCGGCTCCGGCAAGACCGTCGCCTACGGATTGGCCATCGCCAGGAATCTCCTCGGCGACGACGAGCAGTTCGGGCAGGCCGCAGCCCCGCTCGCCCTGATCGTGGCACCGACCCGCGAGCTGGCGCTTCAGGTTCAGCGCGAGCTCGCCTGGCTCTATGGGCAGGCGGGGGGCCGCGTCGTCTCCTGTGTCGGCGGCATGGATCCGCGCCGCGAGCAGCGCGAGCTTGCGGCCGGCGCCCACATCGTCGTCGGCACACCCGGCCGGCTGTGCGATCATTTGCGCCGCGGCCGGCTCGATATCTCCGAGCTCGCCGCGGTCGTGCTCGACGAGGCCGACGAGATGCTCAATCTCGGCTTTCGCGAGGACATGGAATTCATCCTCGAGACCACGCCGGAGACGCGCCGCACCCTGATGTTCTCGGCGACGTTCCCGCGCGGCATCGTCGCGCTGGCGCGGCAGTATCAGCGCGACGCCTTCCGGATCGAGGTCGCCGGCGACGAGGGCGGCCACGCCGACATCGAATATCGCGCGATCCGCATCGCGCCCGCCGACGTCGAGCACGCCGTCGTCAACGTGCTGCGCTTCTACGAGGCGCCGAGCGCGCTCGTCTTCTGCAGCACGCGCGACAACGTCAGGCACTTGCAGGCTGCGTTGCTGGAGCGCGGTTTTGCCGTGGTCGCGCTGTCGGGTGAATTGACACAGAACGAGCGGACCATGGCGCTGCAGTCGCTGCGCGACGGCCGCGCCCGCGTCTGCGTCGCGACCGACGTCGCCGCGCGCGGCATCGACCTGCCGAGCCTCGACCTCGTCATCCACGCCGACCTGCCCAACGACGCCGAGGTGATGCAGCATCGTTCGGGGCGCACGGGGCGCGCGGGCCGCAAGGGCACGAGCGTCCTGCTGGTGCCGCCGGCGCGGCGCCGGCGCGCCGAGCTGCTGCTCAATCTCTCCGGAATCGACGCGGCCTGGGGCACGGCGCCCCAGGCGGAGGAGATCCGCAAGCTCGACCACGATCGCATGAAGGACGTGCTGTTCACCGAGGAGACCACGCCCGACGATCTGGCGCTGGCGCAGGCCTTGCTCGCCGAACGGCCGGCCGAGGACATCGCCGCCGCGCTGGCGCGGCTCTATCGCGCGCGGCTGCCGTCGCCGGAGGACATCATCGATCCCGGCGAGCGACCCGCCCGGTCGCGTGACGATCGCGGCCGCGACAAATTCCGCGATCGCGGCGAGGGCGGCGACGACCGCGCCGACAAGCCCCGGCCGAAATCGGGGAAGGCGTCGGCGAAGCATACCATGGCCGAAGGCAGCGTCTGGTTCCGCGCGGCGATCGGACGGCGCAAGAATGCGGAGGCGCGCTGGCTGTTGCCGATGATCTGCCGCCGCGGCGGCATCGACAAGCGCGACATCGGCGCCATCAAGGTCATGGACACCACCACCGAGTTCGAGATTTCCGAGCGGGTCGCGGAATCCTTTGCCGCCAAGGTCAAGCGCCCGGACAAGGAAGACAGCATCCGCATCGAGCCGATGGCGGAGGTGCCGCAGCGACAAGAGGCCGCGGAAGAGCGGCCGCACGCGCCGCGCCGGGAGAGGGACGATCGCGAACGCCGCGACGAGCGCCCGCGCGAGCCAAATGATTTCAAGCCAAGCGAATTCAAATCACGTGATTTCAAGCCAAGCGAATTCAAGCCACGTGAATTCAAGCCGCGCGGCAAACCTTCGAGCGAGCGCGGACCGCGTTTCGACGATGCGCCGCCGTTCGGAAAGAAAAAGAAGAATCGCGACAAGCAGGCCCGCGCGGAGCCCTCGGTCACGCCGTGGCCGGTGAAGGGTGCGCCGGGAAAGAAGCCGAAGAAGAAAAAGCATCGCGGCTGAACCGCCCTCGGTCAGCGCAGACAGCAATGATGCCGCCGGATGGCACCGGCGGCATCATCTGAAGGGTCAGCTGTGCGTTCAGCGACCGCCGCCGCCACCGCCACCGCCACCACCTCCGCCGCCACCACCGCCACCTCCGCCGCCGTCACGCATCGACGAGCTGTAGCGCGGGTCAGTCTGCTTCATGTAGATCGGCGAAGTGTCGTTCGTGATGCGACCGACCAGGCGGCGTGCGCGGCCCGGGGTGGACGATTCCGCAACGATGCCGCAGCTTTCGAAGAAGCCGAATTGGCAGCCATCGGTTCGGTGCGACGCCGCGTTGGCGCCGGTCGTTGCGAATGCGCTCGTCGCAACGCATGCAGCAAAAACAAGTTTCGACAATGTGAGCTTCATGGATATTCTCCAGCCTCGGTTCGGCGAGACCGGAACGGCTCGCACATCCCTTCGACGGAGCCTGTTCTGATCCGGTTCGAGGCCGTGATGTCACGCCCGCGTGAGCCGGGGCCGCCGGGGAGGGACGTTACGTCGCAGTGAGGTCGCGCAGCATATAGGTCGCGCCATCGCCGTAGGAGGCGAGCTTTGACCGCAGTTCCACGTCCGCCGCGACGGGCTTGAAGCCGAGACGCTGCCACATCGGCCGCGTGGCGTAGACCGAGACCAGTGCCAGCATTGCGAAGCCGGAGGTGCGCGCCAGCCGTTCGATATCGGCGACATAGGCGCGCAGAACGCCGCCGCGAAACTCGGCCAATACGGCGACGTCGTGGACGTAGAGGCAATCCGCGTCGTCCGGCAATCGTGCAAGCAGGCCGTCGAGCGGCGGGATCCGGTGCTGCGTCCAGGGATGCGAAAGGCCGTAGCCGGCGATCTCACTGCCGGCGATGAGCACGCGGCATCCGTCGGGATAGAGCCGCATCTTCTCCGCGAACACCTCCGGGCTTTCGGGGAGGTCGGGATGAATCCGTGCGGCGATCGCGCTGATCGCGGGCAGGTCGGTTGCGTGCGCCGGGCGCCAGTGCGGCTTGCTCATGTGTCGTCGTTCCGTTTCGGTTGGCTCAGTTTATTCCGCTGCGTCGTGGCGCGCAGCGAAAAATATCCTTGCCGCAGTCTTGGGAATACGAGACCGCGCGCGGCGTCCTATCCATGCAAGCCAATTGCATGACAGGAGATATCATGACGTCCCCGATCCGCCTCGCGCTCGCGCTCGCACTCTCGCTCGCGATCGTTCCCGCCGCCTTCGCCGCGCCGCCGACCAAGACCGGCAAGACCGACAAGGGCAACGTGCTCACCGATGCCAAGGGCATGACGCTCTACACCTTCGACAAGGACATGGACGGCAAGTCCGCCTGCAACGGTCCGTGTGCGACCAACTGGCCGGTGCTGAAGGCCGAGGCGAGCGACGCTGCCGGCGACGGTTACACCATCATCACCCGCGACGACGGCTCCAAGCAGTGGGCCTACAAGGGCAAGCCGCTCTACACTTTCGCCAAGGACACCAAGCCCGGCGACATCACCGGCGACGGTTTTCTGAACGGCGCCTGGCATCTGGCGACGCCGTAGCGGCGTATCGCGCGCCGGCTGTTGCAGGCGACAGCCGGCGGCACGGCCGCGCCGTCATCTCGGATATTCCAGCTGCATCGCGACGAAGTCGGCCGTGCGCGCCCCGTAGCGCGCGTCGATGTCGTGCAGCGTCCGGTCCAGCGCGCGCGCCGGCGGCAGGTCGAACGCGGCCGGCGGCGTCAGCTTTGCCGGCCATTCGGCCACGACCTTGTCGGGCAGGATGCGAAGACCGCCGCGGCTTGTCTGCGGCTCTGCCGTGGCGGCGAAGGTGAGGGCGCGCGAGCGGTAGGTGCGCGACCACGCATCGGCGACGAGCGCAAGCGAGACCTCGTCGACACCAGGCGTGAGCGCAATTCCGAGCTGCTCGCGATTCCAGAAGGCGAGCGTGTTGGCGATCGCCGTCAGCGCGAAGGGGCGGGTGAACCTGAACGCCTCGCTGCGGTGGCGCGCATCCCAGTGCGCAAGGCCAATCTCGCGGGCGACCGCCTCCGCCCTGGCGCGGCCGGCGATGGCCTCGACCAGGGTCAGGGCCATCGGCATGGATGCGGTGATACCGGTCGTCGTCGCGACGCCGCGGTCGACCACCAGCCTGCGATCGGCGACATAGCGGATCGCCGAATGCTTCTGCAGATCGCGCACGGAATACCAGTGCGTGGTGGCCTGCCGGCCGTCGAGCAGCCCGGTGCTGGCAACGACCATGGCACCGACGCAGACGCCGACGACGATCGCGCCCTTGCCGGCCTGGCTTCTGATCCACTGCAAGGCCGCGGCATCGTCTTCGCGGCTCATCGCGGGCACGATCACGTAGTCGGCGCCGTCGGGATGGGCCGCGTCGAACTCGGCGATGGTCGCGTGCGGCTGCACTTTCAGCGCGGGGAAGAGTGTGACGGGTCCAGGCTGTGTCGACAATGTGAGGACGTCGGCGACATCGGCCCGCGCGAGAATGCCGTAAGGCATCAGATAGTCGGTCGTCTCGGTCATGTCGTTGATGCCGACGATGGCGATCAGGGGGCGCTTGCGCTTCGGCGGCTTCAGCGCCGCAAGCGTCGCCTCGGTTTCGTCTTTGGATATCGCAGGCGCGGTTCCCGGAGCCGGCGCGCCGGGCAGCAGCAACAGCCAGGTTCCGCCGATGACTGCGAGCAACGCCACGCAGCCGAGAGCGCTCCATGCCAGAATGCGCCAGCTCATGAGATGCCACCCGATCGTCGTTGCTTCACGCCGCGCGGAAGCTACTCGTTCGCAGCACGATCAGGAATGACGCAGATCCCGCAAAAACGGTCGCGTGCGCCGGCGCGATCAATCGTCACGCAGTGGGAACTACCGCAGTCCCTCATACACCATCAGCCCGCGTGCGATCTGCAATTTGCGGATCGCGCGTGGCAGCAGCTTCTCCGGCTGGTGCAGATAGCGCCAGGAGGTGAGGGTGAAGGTCGAAAGCGCGCCGCACTCGTCGTCGAACGGCGCGAGCACGCCGGTCACGCTCACCGGCGTGTGCGGGCGGGCGTTGAAGGGCAGCAGCAACAGCTCGAGATAGGCCTTGCTGCCGTCCTCGCGCGCGGCGGTGACGCCGGCGATCGCGCCCAGCGTCTCGTCGGCGACGATGGTCGTGATCTCCGCGAGCTCGCTGCGGCTCGCATCATCGAACAGCGCCGCGAAGCTCTGGTCCTTGAGGTCACGCCCCGCCAGCGCGCAGACCCGCGTGCCGGCGACGCGGAAGGGAAAGCCGAGATGGGGCTCGCAGGAGAGGACAAAAATGTCGCCGAGCAGGCCGCGCACCGCAGCCGGATCGATGTCGGCCCTGTCAGGGGCCCGCGCAGCGCCGCGCTTCTTGTCCCAATACGCGAAGAACGCGCGGCTCGACGAATGTTTCATGTCTGAACGCTTACCCCGGGGGTGCGACCTCGGAAGGACAGACCTGTCCCGCTTCAGTGCACCCGCGATCCCTTGTGTTGTTGTGCAGGAGGGGATTTGCAGCGTCCATGCCGCAGCGGCGTTTTCGCCTCCCTTAAGGCCGCCTTTGCGTCGTTAACGTTAAGTTAACTATGCGCTTTGCGCCGCGCCCCGCGCTGCTATGGTGATCGCAGTCGCAAGTCCCGCCGCTTTCTCCAGGTTCTCGGCGGGGTCTGTACACAGGGCGTCAAACAGTTTGGCCATGGGCCGGGGAGGGGTGGGGATACACCTTCATTCCCGAGGCACCAAAAGGCCGACACGGACAGGCGGGGCTTTCCCAGGGCCCCGCCTTTTCCTTTTGTGCACTTGCGCAAGGCCGGCAAAGGCGACTATCTGCAAGCATATCGCTCCGATCGCGCCTGAAAGCGAAGCTGCCTTGGATTCCCCGCCGCAAGATTCGTCGCAAGATCCCCAGCCCGCCCTGCCGGTCGTCCATGAGGAGGCCCCGCGCGAGCCGATCCTGACGCTGCCTGTGGCGCTGACTGCCTATATCCTCCTCCTGGCGGTGATCCATCTGCGGGTGCTGCTGCCGCCGGAGCTGGAGAACTGGACCATCGACGTCTTTGGCTTCATCCCGAAGCGCTACGATTCCTCGCTGCTCAATCTTGAGATCCCCGGCGGCGCCGGCGCGAAGGTCTGGACCTTCGTCACCTATTCGCTGCTGCACGCCAACCTGACCCATCTCGGCTTCAACGTGCTCTGGCTGCTGCCGTTCGGCAGCGCGCTGGCGCGGCGCTTTGGCGCGGTCAGGTTCTTCCTGTTCCTGGCAGTGACGGCGGCGGCCGGTGCGCTCGCCCATCTCGTCACCCACGAGCATGCGGTGGCGCCGATGATCGGCGCCTCGGCCTCGGTGTCGGGCGCGATGGCCGCCGCCATCCGCTTTGCCTTCGTCCGCGGCAGCTTCCTGTCGTTCAACCGATCGGATGCCGATACCGCCGCCAGGGTTCCGGCGCTGCCGCTGTCGCGCGCGCTGCGCGACGGGCGGGTGGTCGGATTCCTCGCCGTGTGGTTCGGCGTCAACATCATCTTCGGCGTCGGCGCGATTGGCGTCGATTCCGAAACCACCAGCGTGGCCTGGCAGGCGCATATCGGCGGCTTCTTCGCCGGCCTGTTGCTGTTCACCTTCTTCGATCCGGTGCCGCGCGTGCGAAGCGATGCTGCGGATGCGTCATCACAGGACGTTTCAGACCGTATCTGAAGCGGCGCTTGCGGCGCGGCCCGAATTCATCCATCATTTGCGCGAAGAATGTTCGAAGCGACAAAGCGGTAGCGACGCTGCTTCGCAAAGCGCCCGCGCGTGAAACTGGCGCCAAACAAAACTGTTAGTTGAAGACTCGACGAACAAGTCCGGACCGCCAAAGCGCGGACGGATCCGATTCAGGGAGGCGACAATGACGGTACGTTCCATTCTCAATACCAAGGGCCACCAGATCATGAGCGTCGAGCCCGACGCCAAGCTGGCGGCCGCGGTCAAACTGCTCGGCGAAAAGAAGATCGGCGCGGTGCTGGTGATGAACCAGAGCCGGCTCGAGGGCATCCTGTCCGAGCGCGACATCGTGCGCGTGCTCGGCGAGCGCGGTGCCAGCGTGCTGGAAGAGCCGGTCTCTCAGGTCATGACCCGCAAGGTCGTCACCTGCAAGGAGACCGACACGGTCGCCGAGCTCATGGAGATGATGACATCGGGCAAGTTCCGCCATCTGCCCGTGCTCGACAACGGCAAGGTGGTCGGCCTGATCTCGATCGGCGACATCGTCAAGCGCCGGGTCCAGGAATACGAGAACGAGCAGGAAGCCCTGCGCGACTACATCAAGACGGCCTGATCAGGCCTGCTCGTCTCAGGCCTGATCGTCGGCCTTCGGCGCGTGGCCCGCAGGCGCGGGGGCCAGCACGTCGATCGCCTCCTGGATCGACTCCAGCGCGCGTTCGGCGGCGCGCGCGCCGTGGGCGATCAGGTCCTCGGAGCGGTGGAAGTCGAACCAGCCGAACTGGCCGACCCGGGGCGAGATCAAGAGGTCCGGCGGATCGCCGGCGAGGCGGGCGCGAGTGATGCGGTCCTGCATGATGTTGAAGGCATCGACCATCACCGAGGAGATGCCCGGGCGCCCGGCGCTGCCGAAGAACTCGCGCTTCATCGTCTTCTCGGGTGAGAACAAGCGCGGAAAACGCCGCTTGGCGGTCGTCTCCTCCGGCTCGGCTGCGACCGGCGCGGCCATCGCGCCGTGCGAATAGATCGTCGTGGAATGGGTGAAGATGTCACTGGAAAGATTTGCAGCGATGACGATTTCGGCGCCGAGCGCACGGGCCGCCGAGACCGGTACCGGATTCACCAGCGCGCCGTCGACCAGCCAGCGGTCGCCGATCAGCATGGGCTGGAAGATGCCGGGCAGGGCGTAGGACGCGCGCATCGCATCGACGACGCGGCCATGCGTCAGCCAGATCTCGTGACCGGTGCGGACCTCGGTCGCGACACTCGCGAACTTGACCGGCAAATCCTCGATCAGGGTCTGGCCAACCGCATCCGCAAGGCGGCTTGCCAGCTTCTCGCCGCCAAGCAGGCCCGAGCCGTTGAGGCGGATGTCGAGATAGCCGATGATGTTGCGCATGCCCTGCAGGCTGCGGCCCCATTCTTCGAACGTCTCGAGCCGCCCGGCCGCATGGAGGCCGCCGACCACGGCGCCGATGGACGTGCCGACCACGACATCGGGCACGATGCCGTTGGCGATCAGGGTCCGGAGGATACCGATATGAGCAAAGCCGCGCGCCGCGCCGCCGCCGAGGGCGAGGCCGATGACCGGCCGCCGGGTGGGGCCAAGGCCGATCTTCTCACCGTTCGCCCCGTTTGCGCTGCGCCCCTTCAAGATGTCCAGCACCGAAACTCTCCTACGCCGGGGCCAACGCTGCAGCCAAGGCTGCGGCCGAGCCCGTATCGTCAGACTAGGTACCGCACTCGCACTCCGCCATCCCGGGCGCGAAGCATGGTTTATGCCGCTTTGGAGAGGGCACCGGGCAGGAGTATGGCGAGGGGCGGTTGCCTCAGGACTAATCACGCAGGCGTCAACCGGGTTCCATCAATCCGGGGACCCGTATTTCCTGGGGGTTCAGAGGCTTGAATTTGCCGCGTTTTCGGTGAAAAGCAGGGAGCATGACACGCGGGGGTGACGGCATCATCGGATGGCGGCGCAGCGGCAGGCTGCTGCCGGCGCTGATCCTTGCTGCGTGCCTCGTTACCTCGGGCCAACATGCTGCCCAGGCGCAGCTTTTCTCCGATCGCCCGCCGCCGGTGCCGCCCGCCTCGGTGCCCGATCCCGGCGGCGCCATCAATCTGGCACCGCCCGGCGGGCCGGGTGCCGGCCCGCCGAGCCTGCCGCCGACCCTGATGCAGCCGGCGACGCCCAGCATGCCGCCGCCCGCGGTCTCCACCGTGCCGCCGGCCGCGCCGCTCAATGCGGCCGTGCCCGGGCAGGGCGTGCTGTCGCTGACCGCCAAATACGGCAAGGACACGCCGGCGATCACCAGCGGTCTGGTCTGGCGCGTGTTCGCCGACCGCCCCGACGAGAACGGCACCTTCAAGCTGATCCGCGAAGACCGCAACGCGACGCCGAACATCGTGCTGCCGCCCGGCAATTACGTCGTGCACGTCGCCTTCGGCCTCGTCAGCGCGGTGCGCACCGTCAGCCTGAAGGCCGAGACCGACCGCGAATCCTTCGTGCTGCCGGCCGGCGGCCTGCGCATCGAAGGCCGCGTCGGCACCAGCCGCATCCCGCAGAACCAGATCTCGTTCGCAATCTACAAGGGCAGCCAGTTCGAATCCGGCGAGCGCGCCTCCCTGGTGCCGAACGTCGCCGCCGGCGACGTCGTGCTGATCCCGGAAGGCACCTACTACATCATCTCCAACTATGGCGACGCCAACTCGGTGGTGCGCTCGGACATCCGCGTCCAGGCCGGCAAGCTCACCGACGTCACCATCACCCACCGCGCTGCCGTGATCACGCTCAAGCTGGTCAGCGACAAGGGCGGCGAGGCGCTCGCCAACACCGCCTGGTCGGTGCTGACCCCCGGCGGCGACGTCATCAAGGAATCCATCGGCGCCTTCCCGCGCGTGGTGCTCTCCGAAGGCGAATACCGCGCCATCGCCAAGAACGAGGGCAAGGTCTACGAGCGCGGCTTCAATGTCGTGAACGGCGTCGACGGCGAAGTGGAAGTCGTCGCGCGCTAGAGCCGGGCGGCGCGGCTGCCTGCTGTATCAAGTCCGGCTTGACGTCGAGCCCGACTTCTCATCGCACGCATCATCGTGCATCTCCTGTTACCGCTTGCCAATTGCGCGGCCGGGAGAGTCGATCGCTCTGTGTACGGTGTTGAATACCGGCAGCACCGAAGAAATTGGCCGCTCGGGGCCAAGCAAACACCGCTGATCAGCGCTTATTCCCGCGCTCCGCGCGTTCATCACAGTCCGGTGCAAGATACCTATTTCCGATCATCAATTTTATTCTCTTTCCGTCCTGCTGCGTTATATGTCGGGCATCCGTCTAACGGAGGAGGCCGGAGCAGGCTTGTGCGTCTGCGAGACCGGCGGGAGCAGGGGACCAACTCGCCGGCATGTTCGAAGTGATCCTCACCAGGCGCAAGCGGTTTGGTTGGCGATGGCAGGTGTGCGACCAGTCCGGCAAGATCTTTGCTGACGGCTTCGAGCGCACCCGGCCGTCCGCCAAATACCATGGCGAGCGCGCATTATTCTTCCTGTTGTCGCAGGCCCATCTGCACAACCGCTCGGCGGCGCCCAGCAAGGACTAACGGCGGTACGGGCTACGGCCTCACACATCGACGACCAGCTTGCCCTTGGCGGCGTGATCCCTGATCAGCGCATAGGCCCCGCCGACATTCTCCAGCGTGAAACGCCTGGCATCGAGGATCGGCACGAGCTTGCCGGCCTCGGCAAGGCGCGTGGCCTCCATCATGATCTCGCCATGGTGCGCGCGGCCTTCGCCCGACAGCAGCGGCAGCAGGGTGAACACGCCGGAATAGGTGGCGGCACGGAATGACAGCGGGGCAAGCGCGTGCGTCCCCCAGCCGAGTGCACTCACCACATGGCCGAAGCGGCGCACCGCCTGGAAGGATGCGTCGAGCACCTTGCCGCCGACGGTGTCGTAGACGATGTCGAAGCCGCGGCCGCCGGTATGCTGGGCAACATAGGCATCGACCGCGCTGTCGCGGTCGATGAACACCGCGCCAAGACCTTCGACGGTGGGGCGCTGCGACACGGAGCCGGTGGCGAACACGTCCGCCCCGAAGGCGCGCGCGATCTGGATCGCGACATGGCCGACGCCGCCGGCGCCGCCATGGATCAACACCTTTTGGCCCGCCTTCAGGCCCGCGCGGTCGATCAGGCCTTCCCAGGCCGTGATGACGATCAGCGGCAGCGCCGCTGCTTCCCGCATGCTGAGATTGGCGGGCTTCAAGGCGAGGAGATCGGCATCGACCGCGGCGAACTCGGCGAGCGATCCCTGCACGCCGCCGACACCTCCGGTCATGCCGTAGACCTCGTCGCCCGGCTTGAACCGCGTCACCTCGCGCCCGGTGCGCTCGACGATCCCGGCAAGATCGATCCCGGGAATCGCCGGCAGCGGATGGCGCGCATGGGCGGCGGCGCCGGCATGGATCTTGGTGTCGAGCGGATTGACCCCGCTGGCCCGCACCCGGACAAGCACCTCGCGCGGACCGACCTCGGGCGTGGAGATGGTCGAGAGCCGCAGCGGCGTGTTGTGAGCCTCCAGCACGGCCGCGCGCATCGTCGATTGTGTCGTCATGATCGTCTGTCTCCGTTGTCGGCCTCCAATATGTCCATGAATTTTTGCATGGGAAGGAACAAGGTTGTACGATTGCCGTGCGTTTTTGTATGAGGTTGTCCGATGGATTGGAGCGATCTGCGCATCTTCCTGGCGATTGCGCGCGAAGGCACGCTCGGCGCGGCCGCACGCAGGATCGGCCAGACCCAGCCGACGATGGGGCGGCGGCTTCGCGCGCTCGAGACATCGCTGGGACAGACGCTGTTCCAGCGCACGGCGGACGGCTTCGTGCTGACCGATGAGGGCGCCGCCGTGCTGCGTCACGCCGAGCGGATCGAGGACGAGGCGCTCGCGCTGGAGCGCGAGGTGTCCGGAGCGAAGACGCAGCTCGATGGGCCGCTGCGCCTGTCGTCGTCCGACTGGTTCGGGACGGTGATGCTCTCGCCGCTGATCGCCGCGTTCGGCAAGCGGCACCCCGCCGTGACGGTGGAGCTTCTGACCGATGCGCGGCTCTACAGCCTGCCGCGGCGCGAGGCCGATCTGGTCTTCCGCATCAAGCCCTTCAGCGAGCCCGAGGTGATCTCCCGCAAGCTGCTGCACATTCCGTACGCGCTCTATGGCAAGAAGGGCAGCAAGCCGCCGCGTGCCGGTGACGGCAGCGGCGTTCGCGTCGTGACCATGAACGCGGAATTCGCCGACATGCCGGACGCGGTCTGGCTGAAACGCATGCTGCCGCATGCAGAGGTCGCCTCGCGCAGCAACAACAGGCAGGTGCAGGCCGAGCTTTGCGCGCGCGGCGGCGGCCTTGCCGTGCTGCCCCGCCCGCTCGGCGACGGCGACCGGCGGCTGGTCGCGCTCGACATCGGCACGGCGCCGCCCGGCCGCGACACTTATCTCGGCTATCACCGCGACATGAAGCGCCTCGCCCGCCTGCGTGCGTTGCTCGATCTCGTGATCGAGAAGCTGGCAGCTGATGCTGCGTAGCCCGGATGAAGCGAAAGCGTAATCCGGGGCGCTCCTTCCGCTCGGATAGATTCCCGGATTGCGCTGCGCTCCATCCGGGCTACCAGATATCGCGTTGCCCGACGGGCAAAACACGCGAGCGGTAGGGCAACGCCCTTCGTCAAAAATATTCCACTTTACCGAATTTCGGGAATGGCGTATCCATCGCGGTAACCCGGCCCAAGGAAGAGGGGCGTATCGCGATCGTCACGAACGCGGGCTGGGCGGCGGTGGACGTCAGTCACATCGGCGCGAAGGGTCTTGCAGGGCGGGCAACCGTGAGCAAGACGATCGCGCACACGACCGATGTGATCGGCGTACGGCAAAATCGTGTGGTCCTGACGCCCGGGGTCTGTGCGTCAAGTCTTGCGGTGATGCGTGTCGTTCAACCGGACGCGCGCGTCAGTCATCCGAAAGGCGACGGGGGCAAGAGTGCAACGCTCCCCGGGGAGAGCACGCCATAAGCCGTCAACCCACTGCGCAGGGAAGGCCGGGATGTCCTGGCTACACCTGTATGCCGCTGTGCAGCTTCTTGTTACGCAGGATTCGCACAGTGGACCGCGGGTGCCAGCCGGCGCCCGGTCTTCCCTGCGCCCTCTTTCAAGCGAGGGCGAAGAGACGAAGCAAAACTCGGGCGAGGAAAGCCGCGAGAATGCAGTGGTGTGTCTACGACATGAGCTGCGTGCCGCAAGCTCGATCTCGTAGGGTGGGCAAAGGCGCATTGCGCCGCGCCCACGATCTCTCTCGACAAGCAACAAGGCGTGGGCACGCTGCGCTTTGCCCACCCTACGGCACTCCATTCAAGAGGGCGAAGCGATCAGGCAAAGCTCGGGCGAACAAGCCGCGAGAATGCGATCCCATGTCAGCTATTCAACAACTCAGTCATTCACCAACGCTCTCGTGCCCCGGACGTAGCGCAGCGCTACTTCAGCGTTGCGCTGCAGAGCCGGGGCCCACGTTGCAGCACGCGCTGCGCTTGCTGGGTCCCGGCTCTGCGCAGCAACGCAAGAGCGTTGCAGCGCGTCCGGGACACGAGAGACGCGGGCCCGAACTTCGAGCGCGCGCCCGAACGCATCGCCTTCGCATCACCGTCATAGTCTCTAACACGCACTAACCAACGCCTGACTTAAAACTGTCATAATCGCCGAACGGAACCCGCGCCTGCGCGTTATTTACATGTCGTTAAGTGCGCCTGCATTGGATGCGCCGTGAAAGTGCGTTGGGGACTGCGATGACTGCCGCGAAGAAGATGCCGGGAAAACCGGCCGCCGAAATGTTCGACGACATCCCGGTGCTTCAGCGAAAATGGCGCGCCGCGTTGAAGCCGGGCGATCGGCTGCCGCGCTACGAGGACGTCATGCTCGGCAGTCTCGGACGGCTCGCCGATCACATCGCGCTTCTGAGGAACGACGGCAGGCTCGAACTGTCGCGCAGCGGACGTTACGTGCAGAAATGGCTCGGCGAGGAGCGCTGGGACATTGCGGTCGCGGAGCTGTCGCCCGATTGCGCCACGGCGCTGTCGGAAGCTGCTTCCATCGCGCTCGCGACGGGGCAGCCACATCACGCGAGCGCGCATTGCGTGCGCGACGGCATGGTCAGGACCTACGATGTGCTGGCGCTGCCGACGGCCTCGCGCTGGGGCGCCATGCTGGTCGGCGCCTATGTCAACGAGCGCGGTGCGCAGTACAATCTGCTGGACGCGATCTTCGCCGCGACCGACGATGCGGTCATCTCGCTGGTGATCATGCGCGATGCCGGCGGCAAGCCGTTCGATTTGCAGGTCGTGCATCACAACAACAGCGCAGGCGCGCTGCTGAATGTCGCGAGCGGCAGCCTGTTGTGGCGGCGGATCGGCGAGGGCAACACGTTGCTGGCCTTGCCCGAGATCATGGACTTCCTGCTCAAGGCCGTCGCGGGCAGTCGCGGCGAGCAGCTCGAGATCGAGCACGGGGATCGCCACCTCCGCCTCAGCGCCACCGCCTTCGCCGACGTTGTTTCGCTGACGATCTCCGATGTCACGGCGTTGAAGCGGCGCGACGCCTCGTTCCGCCTGCTGTTCGATAACAACCCGATGCCGATGTGGGTGTTCGACGCCGAGAGCAAGGAGTTCCTCAGCGTCAACGACGCCGCGGTCCAGCACTACGGCTACAGCCGCGCCACTTTCCTGCGCATGAAGCTGCACGAGATCTGGCCCGAGGACGAGTGGGACAGCCACGCCGAGGCGCTGGAGCGCATCGGCGACACCTATCATTCCTCGCGCAACTGGCGGCATTTGCGCGCCGACGGCAGCGAGATCGAGGTGCTGACCTTCGGCCGTCGCGTCGCCTTCGACGATCGCGACGGCTATCTGGTCGCCGTGGTCGACATCACCGAGCGGCGCAAGGCGGAGGCGCGCATCGCGCACATGGCGCACCACGACGGACTCACCGACCTGCCGAACCGCCAATATTTCCAGGAGCGCCTGAAGCAGGCCCTGGACCAGGCCGGAGACAAGCGCGTCGGCGTGCTCTACATCGACCTCGATCTGTTCAAGAACATCAACGATTCCTTTGGTCATCCCGTCGGCGATCGCCTGCTCAAGGAGGTCGCCGGACGCCTGACCACCGCCGTCCGCGGCGGCAATCTCGCGGCCCGGCTCGGCGGCGACGAATTCGCTGTGATCCTGGGGGCCGACATCTCGCCGAACGAGGCCAGCGCCTGCGCTGGCCTGCTGATCGACATGCTGAAGGCGCCCTACGATCTCGACGGTCAGGAGATGGTGATCGGCGCCAGCATCGGCATCGCGCTGTCGCCCGGCGACGGCGTGACTCCGGAAGAGCTGATGCGCAATGCCGACATGGCGCTGTATCGGGCGAAGTCCGAGGGCGGCGGCGTGCACCATTTCTTCGAGCGCGAGATGGACCTGCAGGCACAGAAGCGCCGCGACATGGAGCTCGATCTGCGCCGTGCCTTCGCCAATGGCGAGTTCGAGCTGCACTACCAGCCGCTGGTGTCGATCGCCTCCGATCGCATCTCCGGCTTCGAGTCCTTGCTGCGCTGGCGTCATCCGGACAAGGGCATGATCTCGCCCGGGGAGTTCATTCCCGTCGCCGAGGACATCGGCCTCATCACGCAGCTCGGGGAGTGGGTGCTTCGCGAGGCCTGCGCCGAAGCGGTGAAATGGCCCGTCGACGTCAAGGTCGCCGTCAATTTGTCGCCCGCGCAATTCCGCAGCCGCAACCTGGTTCAAATCGTGATCTCGGCGCTGGCGCAGTCCGGCCTGTCGCCGCGGCGGCTCGAGCTCGAGATCACCGAGTCGATCTTCCTGGCCGAGACCGACGCCAATCTCGCCATCCTGCATCAGCTGCGCGAGCTCGGCGTCGGCATCTCCATGGATGATTTCGGCACCGGCTATTCCAGCCTCAGCTATTTGCGCAGCTTCCCGTTCGACAAGATCAAGATCGACCGTTCCTTCGTCAAGGATCTGGCGGAGCGGCCCGATTGCGGCGCGATCGTGCGCGCGATCTCCGGGCTCGGCCGCAGCCTCAACATCACGACGACCGCGGAGGGCGTCGAGACCGAGGACCAGCTCGACTGGCTGCGCGCCGAGGGCTGCAACGAGGTGCAGGGCTTTCTGTTCAGCGCGGCGCGGCCTGCGGCTGAGATCGCGAAGCTGCTCGCCGATTTCGGCCAGCGCGCGTCACGGGCGGCGTAGGCCTTCGGGGTAGCTGTCATAGACCAGCGCCTTGAAGGCGGGCGTGATGCGGCTGCGCTCGTTCTGGGTCTGCTGCATCATGAGGTAGACCATGTCGAGCTTGGGATCGACGCCGAAATAGGTGCCGCTGCCACTGTCCCATTTCAATTCGCCGAGCGAGCCCGGCGGCGGCGGCTTCGCATTGCCGGGATCGGTCCGCACCGCAAGGCCGTAGCCATAGCCAAAGCCGTCGCCTGGAAAATAGAAATAGTCGCGACCGACGCCGGAGCCGGGCCCGATATGATCGGTCGTCATCGCCTTGAACGCGGCGGGGCTCAGATAGCGCCTGCCTTCGAACTCGCCGCCATTGAGCAGCATCTGCGAGAAGCGCTGATAGTCGGTGATGGTCGAGAGCAGGCCGCCGCCGCCGGACTGCCATTCCGGATGGTCGAGGCGCTCGCGCTCGGCCGCGAGCAGGATGAAATCGTTCGGCAGCGGCCGCGCCATCCGCGCCAGCTCGTCCTCGGTCGCCAGCGCGAATTTGGTGCTGGTCATGCCGAGCGGATCGAAGATGCGCGCCTTCAGGAATTCGTACAGCGTCTGGCCCGAGATGATCTCGATGACGGCGCCGAGCACGTCGGTGGAATGACCGTAGCGCCACAGCGTTCCCGGCTGCCGCGCCAGCGGCAGCTTGGCGATGCGGTCGGCGAATTCCTTGTTGTTGAACGGTCCCTCGAAGATGTTGGCGGCCTTGTAGGCCTGCTCGACCCATTTGCCGCCGATGTAGTCGTAGCTGATGCCCGAGGTGTGCCGCAGCAGGTCCTCGATGTTGACGGGGCGGACCGGCGGCACGAGGTCGAGCTCGAGCTTGCCGTCGGGCAGGGTGACCTCGAGGCCGACCTTGGTGCCGGCGAACAGGGGAACGTATTTCGACACGGGGTCGGTGAGCGCGAGCTTGCCCTCGTCGATCAGCATCATCGCCCCCAGGCACGTGATCGGCTTGGTCATCGAGTGGATGGCGAAGATCGTGTCGGGCGTCATCGCAAGGCCCGTCCGGGTGTCGCGCACGCCGAAGGTCTTGAGATAGACCGGCTTGCCGTGCTGCTGCACCAGGATCACCGCGCCCGGCAGGCGGCCGCTTCCGACCTCGTCGTTGAAATACGCCGTGATGCGCTCCAGCCCGTCGGGCGAGGGGGCGGGGATGTCGGCGGCCCGGCCTCGCGCCATCGAGCCGGCGAGCAGCGCGGCTCCGACCAGAAAATCACGACGCTTCATTCGGGCTTCCTCCCTCGGCGGGATCAAAGCCGCAAGACGCCGAAGGCGTCAACACGCCATCGATTAAAAACGCGTCACGATTTCCGAAAGGAACGGTCGCGGACGGTCTTCGCTCGGCTTGGTCGGCGTGCCCACGTGGATGAAGCCGGCGAGCTTCTCATCCGGCTTGAGGCCGAGGCCGTCGAGCACGTCGCGGTCGAACGAGAACCAGCCGGTCAGCCAGCAGGCGCCGTAGCCGAGCGCGGTCGCGGCCGTGACGATGTTCATGGCGCTGGCGCCCGCCGACAATTCCTGCTCGAAGGCCGGCACCTTCGGATGCGGCTTGGTGAAGCTGACGATGCCGATCACCAGCGGCGCATCCATCAGGCGCTTGCGCTCGGTCTCGACGTCGGCCGCGGGCGCGCCGGGATTCTTCCGCGCAAACACCTTGGCGATCACCTCGCCGGCGCGTGCACGGGCATCGCCCTCGAAAATGATGAAGCGCCAGGGCGCCAGCTTGCCGTGGTCGGGCACGCGCGCGCCGATGGTGAGGATGGTCTCGAGCTCGGCCGCCGAAGGGCCGGGCCCGGTCATCTCGCGCGGCTTGACCGAGCGGCGGGTCTTCAGGAGTTCGATGGCGTCGGGCACTGCGATATCCTCTTCAAATGGTCTGCGGGCGTGCCATGCCGAGATAAGCATGCACGCCCGCAACCGGAAGCGAATTTAGATCGATTTCAGGGATCAGACCGTGCCGCGCATCCGCTTGACGTCCGGTGGCGTTGCCTCGTCGACCAGCGCGGCGATCGCTTCCTCGGTCGTCATCACCTTCTGGCCGTCGCTGCCGAGCCGGCGGACCGAGACCGAATGCGTCTCGGCCTCTTTCTTGCCGACCACGAGCAGCGCCGGGATCTTGGCCAGCGAGTGCTCGCGGACCTTGTAGTTGATCTTCTCGTTGCGCAGATCGATCTCGACCCGAAGCCCTGCGCGCCGCGCCTGCTCCAGCACCACCTTGGCGTATTCGTCGCCTTCCGAGGTGATGGTCGTGACCACCGCCTGGACCGGCGAGAGCCAGAGCGGGAAGTTGCCGGCATAGTGCTCGATCAGGATGCCGATATAGCGCTCCATCGAGCCGCAGATCGCGCGGTGCACCATCACAGGCGGTTTCTTGCCGCCGTCATGGTCGATGTAGAACGCGCCGAACCGCTCCGGCAGGTTGAAGTCGACCTGCGTCGTGCCGCACTGCCAGTCGCGGCCGATGGCGTCGCGCAGCACGTATTCGAACTTCGGCCCGTAGAACGCGCCTTCGCCCGGGTTGATCTCGGTCTTGATGTGATTGCTCTGCGACTGGATCTCGCGCAGCACGGTGGCCATCACGCGCTCGGCGTGATCCCACATCTCGTCCGTGCCGACGCGCTTTTCCGGCCGCGTCGACAGCTTCACGGTGAGATCGCCGGTGAAGCCGAAATCCGCGTAGGTCGACAGGATCAGATCGTTGATCTTCAGGCACTCCTCGGCGAGTTGGTCCTCGGTGCAGAAGATGTGCGCGTCGTCCTGGGTGAAGCCGCGCACGCGCATCAGCCCGTGCATGGCGCCGGACGGCTCGTAGCGATGCACCACGCCGAACTCGGCGAGGCGCAAGGGCAGGTCGCGATAGCTCTTCAGGCCGTGCTTGAAGATCTGCACGTGACCCGGGCAGTTCATCGGCTTGAGCGCAAACCAGCGCTTGTCCTCGGCCTCGTCGCCGGCCGACTGCGCCGCGAACATGTTCTCGCGATACCAGCCCCAATGGCCCGAGGTCTCCCACAGCACCTTGTCGAGGATCTGCGGCGCATTGACCTCGCTGTAGTCGCCGGTCAGGCGGCGGCGCATATAGGCGATCAGCTGCTGGAAGATGGTCCAGCCCTTCGGATGCCAGAACACGACGCCCGGACCTTCCTCCTGGAAATGGAAGAGGTCGAGCTCGCGCCCGAGCTTGCGATGGTCGCGCTTCTCGGCCTCCTCGATCTGCTTGAGGTAGGCGTCGAGGTCCTCCTGCTTGGCGAAGGCGGTGCCGTAGATGCGCGTCAGCATCGGGTTGTTGCTGTCGCCGCGCCAATAGGCGCCGGCCACCTTCATCAGCTTGAAGGCGTTACCGACCTTGCCGGTCGAGGTCATGTGCGGGCCGCGGCACAGGTCGAACCAGTCGCCCTGGTAGTAGATCTTGATCGGTTCGGTGCCGGGAATGGCGTCGACCAGCTCGACCTTGAAGGCCTCGCCCTTGTCGCGGAACACCTGTTTTGTTTTCTCGCGATCCCAAACCTCCTTCGTGAAAGGTTTGTCGCGCGCGATGAGCTCGCGCATCTTCTTCTCGATCGCGGCGAAGTCCTCCGGCGTGAAAGGCTCGTTGCGGAAGAAATCGTAGTAGAAGCCGTTCTCGATCACGGGGCCGATGGTGACCTGCGTGCCCGGCCACAGCGTCTGCACGGCCTCGGCGAGAACGTGCGCGCAGTCGTGGCGGATCAATTCGAGCGCTTCCGGCTCGTCGCGGGTGACCAGCTTGATCTTGGCATCATCGTCGATGGGATCGTTGAGATCGGCGAGTACGCCGTCGAGCGCCATGGCGACCGTGCGCTTGGCCAGCGACGGCGAGATGCCCTTGGCGATGTCGAGGCCGGTGATGCCCTTGTCGTATTCGCGCCGGGCGCCGTCGGGGAAGGTGAGGGTAACTTTGGCTGCGGGGGTCACGGGCTTGAGATTGGAAAGGCTGTACTGGAAGCCGGACTCGGATTTGGGCTGGTCGGTCATTGCTTTTCTCCTGAGGCTCACTCCTGCGAACGAGCGCAGGTAAGCGGGAACGAGCGATATAACAGGCGATTCGGCCTGCGCAATCCGGCATTTCCAAGAAAATCGGCGCATAAAACGGGGGGCGCGCGAAGTATTTCGGATCGGCCCTTTAACTGGCTGGATAACCGCTCTACATGCATTTGCATGGAAAGCTCGCCCGCCGGCCGTTTTGCGCCGACCGCCCTGATGCTCGGCAATCTCGTCACCGGCTGCTCGGTGCTGGCCCCTGCGGGCATGCTGCCGGAATTGTCGGCGGGGCTCGGGATCAGCATCCATGCGGCCGGGCTGCTCATCACCTTCGGCGCGGTGACGCTGTGCATCGGCTCGCCGCTGACGGCCTGGCTGACCAGCCGCATCGACCGGCGGACGCTGCTGACCACGACGCTGGCGGTGCTCGCGCTCGGCAATCTCGCCTCGGCCTTTGCGCCCGACTACACCATTCTCCTCATCATCCGCCTCGTCATGCTTGGCGTCGGCGCACTCTATACACCGCAGGCTGCGGGCACGGCGGCACTGATCGTGCCGGCCGAGCGGCGCGGCAGCACCATCGCTTACATCTTCCTCGGCTGGTCGCTGGCCGCCGCCGTCGGCCTGCCGCTGATCACCTTCATCGCCAGCCGCTATGGCTGGCGCGCCGCCTATGGCGAGATCGGTGTGCTCGGCTGCATCAGCTTCCTGCTGTTGCTGCTGCGCCTGCCGGCAGGCCTGAAGGGCGCGCCGGTGGACCTGAAGACCTGGGCCGAGGTCGGCCGCAACGGCACAATCCTGCTGCTGCTTGCGGTCACCATGCTGCAGATGTCGGGGCAGTTCGTGGTGTTCACCTTCATGGGCCCGCTGCTTGGCAAGCTCACCGGCGCCGGCCCCGATGCGATCGGCACGGTGTTCGCGCTCTACGGCGTCTGCGGCTTTCTCGGCGTCGTCGTCGCCACCCGCATCGTCGATGGCTGGGGCCCTTATCGCACCTCGCTGTTGTTCACCTGCCTGCTGCTGTCAGGGATCGCCGGCTGGGCGTTCGGTGCGGGCACGCTTGCCTTCATGACGGCAGGTGTCGCGGTCTGGGGGCTCGGGTTCGCCTCGACCAATTCGATGCAGCAGGTGCGGCTGGTTGCGGCCGCGCCGCCCCTTGCATCGGCGACCGTCGCGCTCAATACGTCGGTCCTCTATATCGGCCAGGCCGTCGGCTCCGCCATCGGCGGAGTGTTGTTCGCCCGCGAGCTGCTGCATACGCTCGGCTTCGTCGCCGTCGGCTTCGTCATGCTGGCCTTGATGCTGGTGGTCCTGACCCGGCCCCGTCAGGCTGCTGCCGCGGCCTGACTCCCGCGCTTTCCTATGCGCAAGGTGCTTGGCAAACCGCGCGCCGGAGCGCTAGAAGGCCGGTCATGGGGACCAAAGAGAGTTGACTGAAATGAGGATGATTCTGGCGGTTGCCGCGGTGCTCTATTCAGCCTCCGCGTTCGCGCAGGCCGACAAGCCACCGATGGTGGGGGACAAGCCCTTGGTGCAGGTCAAGCCCAAGGGGACCAAGGCGGGGGCCAAGGAGGCCGCGGCCAAGCCGGCGGCAGCACCGAAGGGCAAGCCGCAATCGATCGCGGCCCGGCTTCAGGCCTGCCTCGAGCTTGATGACGGCACCAAGGACCGGCTCAATTGCTACGACGCCATCATTCCGCCGACGCCAAAGCCGAAGCCGGCGAAGGCCAAGGGCTACGCCGATTGCAAATTCTTCAAGGAAGAAGACGAGCGGCTGGCCTGCTTCAACGGCTTTGCCGAGAGCATTCCGAAGCTGCCTAAGACCTGATTCTCGGAGCTGATTCTCGCCAGGCTCAGTCGCTGATCCGGCTGAGCACGGCCCGGAAGGCGATGCCCGGCACCTGCAGCGCGTTGCCTTCGAACTCCGCGGTGTCGCCGTCCTCCCGGCCGGCGAGCGCCAGCGTGATGCGGTCGAGGCCGAACAGCGCCTTGAAGGACGGGTCGTCATTGTAGCGCTGGGTCGAGATCTTGACCTTGATGCTGTCGCCTTCGCCCGTATAGGTGCCGATGAAGGCGAAGGCCGAATTGCCGCCGCGCATCTTGCCACCCATCACATAAACGACGCCGCAGCCCGTTCCGTGGACGGTGTGGAAGTCGACCTTGTACAATCCCTGACGCACTGCCCTGTCCCCGCGGAATTCCGATCACAACGTGGTCGGCAAATTATGGCCGTTGCCGGCGGAAGCAATCCGGTCGCTTCCGGGGATGTCGGCCATCAACATCACATTTTGATCAGCGCCTGAGGCAATTGCAGGCAGTGCAGCCCAATGCCGGCTCGCGCAATATCCGTCAGCGGCTCGGCGCTGAAGGGTTGGTGGAAGCCACGCGCGTCAGCGCCAGTGCCGGCGTCGCCGACATCTTCACCAGCACGTCCTTGAGCGGATCTCGCGTCCAGGCGCGGGTGACATAGTCGCGATGGGTGATGCCCTCGGCGGTCTCGACGAATACCACGCTGCCGGGCCGCAAGGGGCCGTCCATGTCCTCGGCGACGCTGATGCCCTTCTGCCGCAGCATGCTCATCAGTTCGCGGTCGCGCCGCGCCGTGCCGCGGGTATAGGCGCTGACGAAGAAGCCGGAGCGGTGGCTCTCGATCCAGGAGGCGAACTTGTCCATTTCGCCGTAGACGGCGTCGAGCAGCACGACGCCGCGGACGCGATCGCTGATGCCGCCGACCTCGAGGCTCCAGGCCGTCGGCAGGAAGCCGCCGCTATAGCCGACGATGACGATCGGCATGTTGGCGAAGGCGCGCGCGCTGTTGGGATCGCCGGTGACGCGGGCCAGGTGCTCGGCCGATTCCGCCATGAAGCGCTTGAAGCCGCCCGGCTGCCAGAACTTGCCGGCGCTGGAATCGGCGGCATCGACCGCCATCTGCGGGGCAAGCAGCACGGCATTGGCGCCGGAATCGGTGATCTGCCTGGGCACCAGCTGGCGATCGCGCACGTCGCGTTCGAGCGTCGCGCCATTGCCGTGGAAGAACACCACGATCACGCCCGGCTTGCGTACGTCGAAATGCTCGGGCACGTGCATCAGCACGCGGCTGTCATTGTAGGTCTCGTCCTGCCAGAACACGCGCCCCGAATAGCTGCGATGTCCGCGACGGTCGCCCTTGCTGATGTTGAGGAAGGGCGCGTCGGAGGCGGGGTTGTTGCCGAAATAGGGAAAGGCCGACGACTTCATGCTGACGAGGGTCGTCAGGTCGTCGCGGGGAGGACGCTTGTAGGGGGCCTGCGGCTCCAGCGACGCGACCTTATAGGGCGCCTGCTCTGGCGGCTGTTGCTGCACGGCGCGCTTGGGCGAGAAGTCCGACATCTGCCGTTGCAGGAGGCTCTCGCTCGCCGAGGGGAAGCGCTCCTTGAATTGCGGAGCGGGAAAGCGATCCTCGAACGTGTCGCCGCTTGCGACTTGCTGGTTCGTCTTCGCAACGACCTGAACATTGGCCTGCGAGTTCGCCGCAAGCGCCGCCGGGTTCGGCGCCTTGCCGCATTGAACCAGCGTCAGCGACAGCGGCACCAAGGCTGAGATCAGGCCGACCCGAAGCGCACGACCGCGCCGACCGGACGGTGTCCGGTCGCCACGACCATCAGCTCTCAGTTTCGGAACGGCCCCGACCATCCACCCATGACCCCAAAGTCACGTCCATCGGCATATCAAGACAATTGAGCCGACTGGCGTTTAGGCGACGTTAAGCGTCCGGACAGACTTCCCCACATCCGGAACGCTCAAAGGGACCATGTAATCGTGTCCTGATTGTGGGGAAAAGGAACGGGGCTTCCCGGGGTATCGGCAGGCTTTTTGCCTGGCAGCGGGGAGAGGCGGTGCTGAAATACCCGTTTTCGCCGCCTCATTTAACCCTTGTTAACCCTGCTTGAATTGACTGGGCCAAGTGCACGATGCGCCCGCGAGGCAAGACGCCTGAGCGAAGGACCCCGATGACGGCATCAGATGCGGGAACTGCCCCCTGGACTGGCCGGCTGACCGGGGGCGGGAGCGGGGTCTCGGTTCTGGTCGCAACCGCCATCGTCGTGGCCGACATGATCGGGGTCGGCGTCTTCACCAGCCTCGGCTTCCAGGTCAAGGATATCCCGTCCGGTTTCTCGATCCTGCTGCTGTGGACCGTTGGCGGCATCGTCGCGCTGTGCGGCGTGTTCGCCTATAGCGAGCTCGGGGCGATGTTTCCGCGCTCGAGCGGCGAGTACAATTTCCTGGGACGGGCCTATCACCCGGCTTTCGGCTTTCTCGCCGGCTGGGTGTCGGCGACGGTGGGCTTCGCCGCACCGGTGGCGCTCGCGGCGATGGCGTTCGGCGAATACGCCAAATCGGTCGTGCCTGATTTGCCGCCGATCCCGCTCGCCATCGCCGTGGTGTGGCTGGTCTCGCTTGTGCAGCTGACCGGCGTCAGGCACTCCTCGACCTTCCAGCTGATCTCGACCATCATCAAGGTCGTGCTGATCGTCGCCTTCCTGGTCGCCGGCTTCGTCGTCAGCGTGCCGCAGTCGATCGCCTTCACGCCGCAGCCGGGCGATCTCGCCCACATCGTCAGCGCCCCCTTCGCGATCGGGCTCGTCTTCGTGATGTACTCGTTCTCGGGCTGGAATGCCGCGACCTACATCATCGGCGAGATGAACATGCCGCAGCGCGACCTGCCGCGCGCGCTGCTGGCGGGCACGCTGATCGTGCTCGTGCTCTACGTCGCGCTGAACGCGGTATTTCTGCATTCGACGCCGGTCGGCGCGCTCGCCGGCCAGCTCGACGTCGCCCGCGTCGCCGGAAGCGCCATCTTCGGCAGTCTCGGGGGGCGCATCGTCGGCGCCATGATCTGCGTCGGCCTGATCTCCTCGATCTCTGCGATGATGTGGATCGGCCCGCGCGTGATGATGACGATGGGAGAGGACATTCCGGCCTTGCGGGTGTTCTCGAAGCGATCGACGAGCGGCGCGCCGGCCTATGCGATCCTGTTTCAGCTCGCGGTCGCCAACCTCCTGCTGTTCACGCGCAGCTTCGAGGCGGTGCTCGACTTCATCCAGTTCGCGCTGCTGTTCTGCTCGTTCTTCACGGTCGCCGGAGTCATCAAGCTGCGCATCACCGATCCCGATTTGCCCAGGCCCTATCGCGCCTGGGGATACCCGTTCACCCCGCTGGTTTTCCTGCTCGTGACAGGGTTCATGATGTACTACCTGTTGACCGAGCGGCCGGTGCAGTCGCTCTCGGGGATGCTGGTCATGCTCTCCGGCCTGTTGATTTATGCTGTTTTCCGCAGGCGGCCGGTCGCCGCTGATACGTCACTCATTCGCGAATAGACATGGTCCGAGCCTTCAGAATTGCGGCCGCCGCTGTTGCCCTGCTGGCCGTGGCCGTCTCGTCCGCAAGCGCCGCCGAGGTCACCTTCGATGATACCGCGCGCTTCCTTGCGGGCATGCAGCCTTCGGCAGATTCGCCGCTGGTGCCGCTCACCAGGGATCCCAGCTGGCAGCGCCACGCAAAATTCTTCGACGGCGCCTTCGCCCAGCTCGAACAACGCCAGCTCGCGAAGATCCGCGACTGGGCCGACGTCAATCTGGCCGCGCCGCGGCCGACCATGTTCTACATGTTCAGCGGCCCCGATTTCCTCTACGCCAATGCCTTCTATTCCAAGGCCAGCACCTACGTGCTCGGCGCGCTGGAGCCGGTCGGCGCGGTGCCGGATCTGACGCGGCTGCCGCGCGGCTCGGTGGGCGCTGCGCTCTACAATGTCGAGCGCTCGCTCGGCTCGATCCTGAGCTTCTCGTTCTTCATCACCAAGCAGATGAAGGTCGACCTGCACGCCAACCAGGTCAATGGCACCTTGCCGATCCTCTATGTCTTCCTGGCGCGCTCGGGCAAGACCATCCGCAACGTCGAGATGGTCGCGCTCGACGACAAGGGCGGGATCCATGTCGGCGAGGACAATCCGGGGCGTAACGCGACGCACGGCGCTCGCATCACCTTTGCCGGCAGCGATGGCGAAGCGCGCACGCTGTATTATTTTTCGACCGACCTTTCCAATGCGGGTGCGCGCAACACCGGCTTCCTGAAATTCTGCGAGACGCTGGGGCCCGGCAACAGCCTGCTCAAGAGCGCATCCTACCTGCTGCACAAGAGCGACTTCGCGGTGGTCCGCGACTGGCTGCTCGCCAACAGCGCCACCATCATCCAGGACGATTCCGGCATTCCGCTTGCCAACTATGGCGCAAGGCAGTGGCGGTTCTTCCCGTTCGGCCGTTATCTCGGGCCGATCGGCGAATTTCCCGGCCGTTACCAGGAGCGCTACGCCGAGCTGTTCACGCGCGCCCAGCCGATCGATTTCGGCGTCGGCTATCGCTGGCGCATGCGTGAATCGAATTTGCTGCTGGCGGTGAGGGTGCCGGGCACCGAGACGGGACCGGGCGGGGAGGCCACTTCGTCGGCGGAGCCGACACCAAAGCCACCGCGTCCAAAACGGCTGCGGCCGCCTGAGCCAATCCCGCCGCCGCCGGGGCGATTCTACTGGTTCCGCTGATCACCAGTGCACGCTCTGGCTCGGCACGATGAACGCCGTCGTGCTCGGCGCCGTCGCAAGGCTCGAAGCCAGGTACCAGCCAGAACCAAGCACGAGCGTCAGCAAGGCGACGATCGCGAGCAGGTCCATGGTGCGGGGGTCGTGGTGCCGCCTGGCGCTGGGGGCCGGCCCAGGCTTGAGGTGCAGATGAGGGCTGATTTTCCAGCGCATTGTTGTTTCCTCCCGGGGGAGCGCCGAAACAACGCCGGAGGAACCTCTAATGTTCCGCAGAGCTCGCCGAAGCGTAGGACAACGCCGCGATCTCAGGATGCGTTGACGCCGCGCCAGCGGCCGTAGCGCCAGGGCAGATACCAGCGCGCGCCTTGCGGTGCGGCGAGCGGCACATTGTCGATACCCGACGTGCCGAAAGGATTGCAGCGCAGCAGCCGCGCGAGCGTCATCCAGCCGCCGGCCCAGAGGCCGAAGCGTTCGATCGCCTCGTCGCCATACACCGAGCAAGTCGGCAGATGCCGGCAATTGTAACCGACCAGGGGCGAGAGCGTGTGCCGGTAAATCCAGATCAGCGCACGGCCGAATCGGCGCGGGAGCCGAAGCGCCCCCTCGACCGAACTGGAACAGTGTCCGCAGGCTGAATGCTTCATGTGCGCGGTGCCGTCAGATTATGCGGTGAGTTGCCCGGTTCCGACGCAAGGAACGCCAAGGAACTGTAAGGTGTTGTTTGTACGCCATATTTTGCATGCTTTTGGGGAGCAGTGCAGCAAGTACCTATGGACGATCTGTATTCCCCCGGATACCATTTTTGTGACGTCCATGTGTACACTCGTCGGACGGAAAACGGGGCTTGCCTGAATCGCCTCCGGGGCTTGGGGAAGGGACCAGTTTGAAAGTTCTGAAGTCGCTTAAGCTTCGCGGCTGGTTGCTGGTGGGAACCGCCGTCTGTGGAGTTGCGCTGGCTGGCGCCATCGCGACATTCGGGTCATCGGCCAAGGCCGGCGGCGCGCTCGAAGAGCGCAAGCTTCCGATGAAATTCAACTGGATTGCGTGCGAGCCGAATTGCCGCGGCTGGGTCAGCGCGGTCGGCATCATCACCGCCGATACCCCGAAAGATTTCGAAGAGTTCTCGCGCGGCCGTCAGCTCGGCGGCGCCACCGTGGTGCTGGATTCCAGCGGCGGTTCCGTCAATGACGCGATCACGCTCGGTCGTCGCTTCCGCAATCTCGGTCTCCTGACCACGGTCGGCGTCAGCCTGCGCGGCGGTCAGTCGGCCCGTCCGGCGGTCGCGCCCGAGGCCTATTGCGAATCCATGTGCGTGTTCCTGCTGCTGGCCGGCAAGAAGCGCTACGTGCCGGAAGCGGCCCATGTCCGCGTCCACCAGATCTGGATGGGCGACCGCGCCGACGATGCCAAGGCGGCGAGCTACAGCGCGCAGGATCTGATGATCGTGGAGCGCGACATCGGTCGGCTCGCCAAATACACCTTCGATATGGGCGGCGCCGGTGATTTGCTGTCGCTCGCGCTCAGTGTTCCGCCCTGGGAAGATCTGCACGAGCTGGATGCCGGCGAGCTCAAGCTCACCAATCTCGTGACGACCGATCTCGTCGCCGACGTGCTGCCGCACGTGGACATCTCCGCGCCGGCGATGGCGGAACTCACCCCGAAGACGCAGGCAAGGTTCGGCGTGGAACCGGAGCAGCCTTCCAAGTCGACCAAGACGGCGGAGGCCCTGGTGCCGACCGGCGGCGTGGCCGCGCCGGCGGCGGCCGCTCAGAAGTAAGCTCTCAAATCCTGGGAATCTCGCGCCGCAATCTCTGGATTCCGGGTTCGTCGCTTGCGACGTCCCGGAACGATCATGAGAGGTCAGCCCTGCGCCGCGGCCGGCTGCTTGGTGTCGGACTTCGTCTTGGCTTCGATCTGGCCGATGGCATCGACCACGGCATCGAAGGTCAGAAGGGTGGAGGCGTGGCGTGCCTTGTAGTCGCGCACCGGCTCGAGGAACTTGATGTCCTCCCATTTGCCTTCAGGAGGCGCACCGTTCTCCTTCAGCATCTTGCGAACAGTTTCGCGTAACTCGCGGAGTTCGCTCGCAGTCGAACCCACCACCCGACTTGCCATGATGGATGAAGAGGCTTGGCCCAGCGCACAAGCTTTCACGTCGTGGGCGAAGTCGGTGACGGTATCTCCGGCCATCTTCAGATCGACCTTGACGGTCGAGCCGCACAGCTTGGAGTGGGCCGTGGCGGAGGCATCAGGGTCCGGCAGCCGTCCGAGACGCGGAATATTGCCGGCCAGTTCGATGATCCGCTTGTTGTAAATGTCGTTCAGCATGTGATGGAGTCCAGCACTTCCACACCCACTTCCCAGCCGGATCGGCCTTGGCGGGCGCCGTCCAGGGTCCTATATAGGGTCGGAACTGGCGGAAAAACAGTCCAGCGGTGCGGCGGCAGTGATCCAGATCTGCGCGTCCGGCGTTTTTGACGCGAGGCCCTTTTCCGCCAAAGCTGTTCTCTTCAGGCGTCCGGCGGCTTGCCGCCCCGTCTGCCGGTGACACTCCGGCCACGAGGCCGTCGAACGGAGTAGACATGGACGCGACAATCAAGCCGATCCGCCCCAGCAAGCAGCCCGAGACCCGTCCGGCCGAGCTTGATCCCGCTGAATTCCTCGCGGCCGCCGTCCGCGCCGACCAGCCGCGCCCGGCACGTGCCGAGGCGGAGGCGGCGGTGAAGACGCTGCTCGCCTATATCGGCGAGAACACCGAGCGCGAGGGCCTGCTCGACACGCCGCGCCGCGTGGTCGAGGCTTTCGACGAGCTCTATCAGGGCTACCATCAGTGCCCGGCCGAGGTGCTCGACCGCACCTTCGGCGAGACCGCCGGCTATGACGATTTCGTGCTGGTGCGCGACATCGAGTTCACCTCCCAGTGCGAGCATCACATGATGCCGTTCTACGGCAAGGCGCACATCGCCTACACGCCGGTGGAACGCGTCGTCGGCCTCTCCAAGCTCGCCCGCCTGACCGACATCTTCGCCCGCCGGCTCCAGACCCAGGAGCACCTGACGGCGCAGATCGCGGCGGCCATTGACGAGGTGCTCAAGCCCCGCGGCGTCGCCGTGCTGATCGAGGCCGAGCATACCTGCATGTCGGTGCGCGGCGTCGCCAAGCATGGCGCCTCCACCTTCACCAGCCGCTTCACCGGCATGTTCCGCGACAATCCGGCGGAGCAGGCCCGCTTCCTGTCCCTGGTGCGAGGCCTGCAGCGCTGACCTCGCGGACGAACGGCGAGAGTTGCTGTGTCTGCTCACTCCCATGAGATCGAGGAAGGCTTGTCCTTCCTGCCGCGCTTCGATGCGAACGGCCTCGTGACCGTTGTCGCGACCGACGTCGCCACCGGTGACGTTTTGATGGTCGCGCACATGAATGACGAGGCGCTGCGCAAGACGATTGCGACCGGCGAAGCCTGGTACTTCAGCCGCTCGCGCAAGGCCTTGTGGCGAAAAGGTGAGACCTCAGGTCAAACCCAGCGCGTGGTCGAGATGCGCACCGATTGCGACCAGGACGCGGTCTGGATTCGCGTCGAGCAGATCGGGGCCGCCTGCCACACCGGCCGGCGCTCGTGCTTCTACCGCAAGGTCGAGGCCGAAGGCGGAGGTGCGACGCTGGTCTTCGCCGATGCCGAGCGGCTGTTTGATCCGAACGACGTCTACAAGAAGTAGCCTGCGTCATTCCGGGGCGCACCGCAGGTGCGAGCCCGGAATCCATCCGACGGCATCATGTGAGGCTCGATGGATTCCGGGCTCATCGCTTCGCGACGCCCCGGAATGACTCGGGGAGGGGCTGATGCCCGAATTAACCCCGCATTAACCATACCTGTCCCACGGTGAGACGACAGGCGCCGAATTGCCGGCGCCGCTCAACGCCGCGCGAGGCGGGCCCTTCGTCATGTCGGTCGACAACTCCAGTGCCTCGCAGACGGCGGTTCTCGATCCGACGCGCGCGCGCGTCGCCGGTGCGATCAAGCAGGCCTCGAACGTTGCCGGCGTCAGCTTCCAGTACATGCTGACCACCGCCAAGATGGAATCGGATTTCGATCCGACGGCAGGGGCCTCCACCTCGTCCGCGCATGGGCTCTACCAGTTCATCGACCAGACCTGGCTCGGCACGGTGAAGGAAGCCGGCACCCAGCTCGGCTACGGCAATTATTCCGACGCCATCACCCGGACATCGTCGGGCAGCTACACCGTCGACGATCCCGCGATGAAGCGCTCGATCATGAAGCTGCGCGACGATCCGGAAGCGGCTTCCAGCATGGCGGCCGCGCTGACGCAGTCGAACAGCTTCAAGCTCACCGGTCTGCTCGGCCGCAGGCCGAGCGACAGCGAACTCTATATGGCGCATTTCATGGGCGTCGGCGGCGCCGCTAAGCTGATCGCCAATGCCGAGGACAATCCGCAAGCGGTCGGCGCGCGGCTGTTTCCCAATGCGGCCTCCGCCAATCGCTCGATCTTCTACGCCAAGGATGGCCGCGCCCGCAGCGTCTCCGAGGTCTACTCGGTGCTGGACGCGCGCTATGCCAGCGCGGCCAATTCGAAAGTCACCCGCAGCGCGATGGCGATGTATGGCGGCACGCCGTCGACGACGCAGGTTGCGAGCGCGAATGGCGTGCAGCCGACCGCACCTGTTGTCGACAACGCGGCTTATCTCCAGACTTTTCCCAACACCAACACCAACACCAACGCCGTGACGCCGGTCAGCGCGACGTCATCGACGACGGTCGCTGACAATTCGCCCGTCGCGCCGGCCTTCCGCTCGATCTACCAGCCCGGCGATGCCACCCAGCCGGTCTCGGCCACCGTGCAGAAATTGTGGGGCAACAACGCCTCGCTCACCTCGGTGGCATCGGCCACGCCCGACGTGCGTCCGCCGCAGCCGCTCGATCTCTTCAGCGATCGCAGCGGCACGTTCAGCAGCTGATACGCTTCCCGCGTCCCGGACGCGCTGCGCTGGGTCCGCGGCAGGCGGCTAAGGGTCCTTGTTCCCTTAACAAATCATCAACAAAACCAGCCAGTTATGGTGAACGCTTTGTTAAGCGTCGTGGTTTATTTTGTGTTGCAGGTGACGAGCCGTCACCATTTTCGTTTGTTGTGTAAGCCGGAAGCAGCATGATTGTTCGGCAGTTCATCAATTGGATCAGGACTGCGCCCGCCGGCGAGCGGGCCGAGGCGACACGGGCGTTGGCCCGGGCCTGGCTGATCTCGGACCTTTCGGTCGACGACCGCATCGCCGCCGAAGGCGCGCTTCTGATGCTGCTCGACGATCCCTCGCCGCTGGTGCGGCAGGCGATGGCCGAGGCTTTTGCGCGCAGCGCGGAGGCGCCGGCGTCGATCGTGCGGGCGCTGTCGGCGGACCAGCCGACGGTCGCGCTGCCCGTGCTCGAACATTCCCCGCTGCTGATCGACGCCGATCTCGTCGACATCGTCGCCACCGGCAATGACGACGTGCAATGCGCGGTCGCCCGCCGCATCGCGCTGCCGGTCTCGGTCTGCGCCGCCATCGCCGAAGTCGGCTGCGCGGCGGCCGCGCTGGAGCTGATCGAAAATCCCCATGCCGAGCTGGCGCCGTTCTCCTGGAATCGCATCGTCGAGCGCCATGGCCATCTGGCCGCGATCCGCGAGGCGATGCTGGTGCTGGATGATCTGCCGTCCGCAACCCGCGCGGCGCTGGTGGCAAAGCTCTCGGAGACGCTGGCGCAATTCGTCGTGGCGCGGAACTGGCTGAGCGCCGATCGCGCCGATCGCATCACGATCGAGGCGCGCGACCGCTCCACCATCAACATCGCGGCGCGCTCGCGCGGCGAGGACATGCAGGGCCTGGTGCATCATTTGCGCGTCACGGGCCAGCTGACCGCCGGCCTGATCCTGCGCGCGCTGCTGTCGAGCAATCTCGACCTGTTCGACGCGGCGCTGGCCGAGCTTGCCGATCTGCCGCTGGCGCGCGTCACCGCGCTGCTGCATGACCGCGGCGGCAACAGCCTGCACGCGCTGCTCCGCCGTGCCGGGTTGCCTGAGGCGACCTTCGCCGCGTTCCAGGTCGCGCTCGATGCCTGCCACGAGCAGGGCTTCGTCGGCAGCGACGACGGCGCGGTGCGGCTGCGCCGGCGCATGGTCGAGCGCGTGCTCACCCATTGCGAGACCGACCGCGGCGCCACCGAGCCGCTGATGGTCCTGCTGCGCCGCTTCGCCACGGAATCGGCGCGGGAAGAGGCCAGGATGTTCTGCGACGAGCTGGTCGCGGACGAGGCGATCGATCCCGCCTACGACGATCTGATCGCGGCGTAACGGGATGCCGTAGGGTGGGCAAAGGCGCCAAGCGCCGTGCCCACGATTTCTCAGTGATGACGAGGTAAGGAGACGTGGGCACGCTTCGCTTTGCCCACCCTACGATCCTGATCGTGGCGACAGAGCCGGGCCTTTCAACACCGTCGCAAGAGCTCCTCGCACCGACGAGCGGAGAGAGCGGGGGCCTTACTCCGCCGGCGCGATGCTCGGCGCCAGGATCACCTCGAGATGCTCGGGGCGGTCGCGGTTGACCTGGGTCAGGTAGTCGTCGGCGACCTTGCGCAGGCGGCGGCTGAGCTCGGCGGAAACGCTGATGGTGTCGAGCTTGGTGTTCTCGTGCACGATGGCGAGGATGGCGTTGATGTGGTGCGTGAACAGTTCGGCCGGGACTCTCTCCAGATCAGGCGCATGCTCGATGACGCGGCACAGGCTCTCGGCGATTCCCGACGCGGCCGGATAGCCGAACGTCGCGGCGTCGCCCTTGATGTCGTGGGCAGCGTGAAACAGCTCGTCGCGCCGTTCCCTGGTGAACCCATCATTGCGGATGGCGACATAGGCGGCCGACAGGCGGTTGACCTCGATCGTCATCCAGTCCTTGAACTCGCCGGAGAGGCCCGCGAGCGCCTGCTCGGCGCGGCCGACCGGATCGTCCAGGTCCTTCTCGTCGACGCGGCGCAGCACCTTGCGCAGCGGGTTGGGCTGCGTGATGATTTGATGCGTGGCGAAGGCCTTGACCTCGATGTCCTTTGCGCTGTTCTTCGCCATGATGCCTGCCTCGCCTGAAGACGCCTGCGCTAGATGGTGGAGCGGGCCTTGTCGAGCAGCGAGGGCTGCTGCAGCACCTCGTGCTTTTCGCCGACGCGGCGCTCGGGGCCCATATAGGCGGAGTTGGTGTTGCGGCGCCGGTCCGGACCGAAATAGGTCTTGGTCTTGATGAAGGGCCGGGGATTGGCGACGACGTTGAGGATGCGCTGATAGAGCCCCTTGGCCGAGATCGGCTTGGCCAGGAATTCGGTGACGCCGGCATCGCGCGCGACGGTGACGCGGCGCTTCTCGGAGTGGCCGGTGAGCATGATGATGGGCGCGTAAGGGTTGCCCTTGGATTCCGGTTGCCGGATCATCTGCGCGAGCTCGAGCCCGTCGAAGATCGGCATCGCCCAGTCGGTGATGACGATGTCGGGCACGTAATGGCTGTACATTTCCAGCGCGGTGGCGCCGTCCTCGGCTTCATAGACCTCGCGCGCGCCGAACGAATGCAGCAGCGTGCGCAGGATGCGGCGCATGTGCGGATTGTCGTCGCAGACGAGGAAGCGCAGCTTGTTGAAGTCGATACGGAACATGAGGCCTGGGCCAAAGCGGTCAACCTTCGTTAACCATATCGTGGCGGCGGTTAACGAAGGGTTGCTGCGGCCTTCCGAGACGCCTTCTGGGGAGGGGCGTTGCAATATCGTAATTTCGCCATTTTTTATCGTAAAACAATAAAAATACTCGATTGAACGGAGACCCAGTCTAATGAGCGTGATCGCGTTTCCTTACCCCGCACCGGTCGAGCCGCGGCTGCGCCGCATCGGGCGGATCGTGGCCATCGGCGCGCTGGTCTGCGTTGCGGGGGCGGTGCTCGCCGTGCCGCTGCTGTGGTCGAGCGACGAGCTGTTGCGGCACTGGATCGCGACACAGTCCCCGCTCGGTGCACGGCCCTACACGCTCCATCCCGGCACGCGCCTCGTTGGCGCGTTGATCAGCCTGGTCGGCCTGGCACCCGTGCTCTACGCCTTGTGGCAGCTCTCGATGTTGTTCTCCCGGTTTGCGCGCGGCGAGGTCTTCGTCACCGGGAACGCCTGGCGTATCCGTCGGATGGGCCTTGCGCTGATCGCCAATGCCTTGATCTCGCCCTTGGTGCAGATGCTCACCACGATCAATTTGACGCGAGCGAACGAGCCGGGCCAGATCGTGGTCATGTTCGGCATCGAACAGTCGCAGGTGCTGTCGGTGCTGAGTGGCCTCGCACTCGTCGCCTTCGCCACCGTGATGGCCGATGCCGTCCGCCTCTGGCACGAGAACAGCGAGATCATCTGATCATGCCGATCATCGTCAATCTCGACGTCATGCTCGCCCGGCGCAAGATCAGGTCGCGCGAGCTCGCCATGCGCATCGAGCTCACCGAGGCGAACGTCTCGCTGCTGAAGTCGGGCAAGGTGCGCGGCATCCGCTTCGACACGCTGGAGCGGATCTGCGCCGTGCTCGACTGCCAGCCCGGCGACATCCTGGAATATGTCCCCGACAGCGCGGACGACGCGCAGGACGCGCGCGCGGCCGGCCGCAAGTCGGCCTAGCCAACCCCGTTTCAACTCAAGCCCCGTTCAACTCTGGACTGGAGACCTCTGCGATGAACCGCCTCGCGCGCGTTCTTGTGAGCGCGGCTGCGCTCGCGCTTGCCAGTTGCAGCTCGGTGCCGCTGACATCGATCCCGCGGCTGGCGCGCATCGATGCCAAGACGACGGACCTGTCGATGCTGCGCGTCGCCGTGCAACTGCCAGCGGCGCTGCGGCCGCGTTCGGGCGGCGTCAAGCTCGACGTCGTCACCAAGGTGGCGGGTGAGGCGGAGGCCAAGACGAGTTTTGCCATGGTGGAGATGAGCGAGGCGCGAGATCGTGCCGGCCTGCCAGCGCCGCCGCAGGGCTCGGCAACCTACGCCTATCGCTTGTCACCGGGCGATGCGGCCCGCTTCGAAGCGCTGCGCGCCGCCATGGTCGAGCAGGGGAAGCAAGGCAGGCGCGGGTCGATGGGGCTCGGCGTGGCGGCGAAGGAATTCTGTCGCGCGAACGCGGCGCCGCAGGCCTCGCTGCCCGTCACGATCTATCTGATGACCTCGGAGACGCAGAGCTTCGTCCCCGTCGTCAGGGATTTCGACATGCTCTCCGATCCCGCTCTGGCGGGCGGCCTGGACTCGATCCAGCCTTGCGCTCAGTAGCCGAACTGCTCGCGCAAGATACGCTCTTCCAGACTGTGGCCGGGGTCGAACATCATCCGCATCGAGATGGTCTTGTCGGACAAGACCTCGACGCGGCGGACGTCGCGTACCTCGTCATGGTCGGCGACCGCCGCCACGGGGCGCTTGTCGCCCTCCAGCACCTCGATCACGACATAGGCGGTGTTGGGCAGCAGCGCGCCGCGCCAGCGGCGCGGGCGAAACGCGCTGATCGGGGTCAACGCCAGGAGAGCGGCGTTGATCGGCAGGATCGGTCCCTGCGCCGACAGATTGTAGGCGGTCGAGCCGGCCGGCGTTGCCACCATGATGCCGTCGGCGATCAGCTCCGGCATGCGCTCACGCTCGTCGATCATGATCCGCAGGCGCGCGGCCTGGTAGGTCTGCCGGAACAGGGCGACTTCGTTGATGGCGTGGTGCAGATGGACGCGGTCGTTGACGTCGGTCGCGCGCATCAGAAGCGGATTGATCTCGGATTCGTGCGCGGCTTCGAGCCGCGCGCGCAGATCGTGCGTCGCGTATTCGTTCATCAGGAAACCGACGGTGCCGCGATGCATGCCGTAGATCGGCTTTCCCGTGTGCATGTTCTGGTGCAGCGTTTGCAACATCAGCCCGTCGCCGCCGAGAGCGACCACGATGTCGGCCTCCTCGAGGGCGCAATTGCCATAGTCCCTGGTGAGCTGGACATAGGCGGCCTGCGCTTCGCTGCTCGGGCTGGCGACGAAGGCGATCCGGTCGTATCGCTGGGGCTTGGTCATGGCTTGTCGGGCAGGGCCGCTGGCTGGAGAAAGTTCCGCCGCGCTCGTCTATACGAGGTGGGCCTGCATTGTCGAGGACGACCGCCCCTCAAGGCAAACGGGCGATTGTCGTTCTCGGAGAACAAAACGGGTTGATTTGAGCCAGCCGAGGCTGCGCCATCGACCAATGATCCCGCAAACCGTCGCAATTCCTCGCTAGCTTTGCCGTGCATCGGCTATGACAGCCGGGCAGGGAGACCAATCATGCTCACGATCTTGCCGACGCTGCGACGAACCGGGCTGGTGCTGGCCGTGTCCACGGTCGCGCTCGCGAGCGTCGTGCGCGCGGACGATCCGCAGCCGCCGCGCGCCGAGGCCGCCTCGCCCGCGGGACAGAAGGGTGGGCGCGCCGGCAACGCACAAAGCGCGATGCAGGCTGCGCCGTCGGCGGCCGAGCTGCATCGTCTTCCGCCAGATTCGACCACGCAGCAGACGCTGGATCTGCCCGGCCGGACCCTCAACTTCGCCGCAACCGCCGGCTCCATCCGCGTGTTCGACGGCAAGGGCGAGCCGCTTGCCGACATCGCCTATACGTCCTATCAGCTCGACGGCGCTGACCGCGCCACGCGGCCGGTCACGTTCCTGTTCAACGGCGGACCCGGGGCGTCCTCGGCGTGGCTCCAGTTCGGCGCAGCCGGTCCGTGGCGGCTGCCGCTTGATGGCGATGGGCTGTCGCCGTCCGCCTCGCCCGAGGTGAAGCCGAACGCGGAGACCTGGCTCGACTTCACCGACCTCGTCTTCATCGATCCCGTCAGCACCGGCTACAGCCGCTTCGTGGCGAGCGGCGAGGATGCGCGAAAATCGTTCTATTCCGTCGACGGCGACGTCAACACCATCGCGCTGGTGATCCGCCGCTGGCTCGAGAAGCACGACCGCCTGACCTCGCCGAAATACGTCGCGGGCGAAAGCTATGGCGGCATTCGCGGGCCCAAGGTCGTGCGTCAGTTGCAGATCCAGCATGGCGTCGGCATCAAGGGCCTGATCCTGGTGTCGCCGCTATTGGACTTCCGCGAGTTCACCGGCACCAGCCTTCTGCAATATGTCGCGACGCTGCCGAGCTACGTGGCGGTGGCCCGTGAAGCCAAGGGACCGGTCAAGCGCGCCGATCTCGCCGACGTCGAAGCCTACGCCCGCGGTGAATTCCTGGCCGACCTCGTCAAGGGCGAGGCGGACAAGGAGGCCACCAATCGTCTGGCCGACAGGGTCGCCGCGCTCACCGGCATCGACCAGGCGGTGAGCCGCAGGCTTGCCGGCCGCTTCGACGTCGGTGAATTCCGCCGCGAGTTCGACCGCAAGAACGGCAAGGTGACCGGACGTTACGACGCTTCGGTGCGCGGCTTCGATCCCTATCCGGATTCCAGCAGCTCGCGGTTCGGCGACCCCTCGGGCGATGCGCTCCAGGCGCCGCTGACGAGCGCTGCGGTCGACGTGCTCTCGCGCAAGCTCAATTGGCGGCCGGACGGCTCCTACGAAGTGCTCAACGGCGCGGTGGAAGGCCATTGGGATTTCGGCCGCGGCATCAACCCGCCGCAATCGGTGTCCGAGCTGCGCCAGATCCTCGCCACCGACGCCAAGCTGAACGTCCTGGTCGCGCACGGCCTGTTCGATCTCGCCACGCCCTATTTCGGAACGAAGCGGGTGCTCGACCAGATGCCGGCCTTTGCGACGCAGCGCGTGAAGTTCGTCGTCTATCCCGGCGGCCACATGTTCTATTCCCAAGGCGGCTCGCGCCAGGCGTTTCGCAGCGAGGTCGAGGGGATGATCAGGGAATAGGCCGGCGCTTGCGCGGCTTGTACCTGCGCTCAATTTCCTTGGCGAGAACGTTCCCCGGCTTCACATGCGCGCCCGCGACCCAGACGTCGCTGACCTTGCCGCGGGCGTTGCGGATGCGGCGGACGGGCTCGCCGTGACTGGCGTAGCCGGCGCCCCAGGCGATCTTGCCGGTATCGCGGCCGGTGACCTCGATCTCGGTGGCATCCATGAACGGGTTGTTGAACTGCGGATTGGCGACGAGAACGCGGTTGCCCATTGGCACGAAATCGCTCGCGCCCCAGATCGTCCACCAGCGGCCGGTCCAGTCGCGCAGGCGACGGTCGGGCGCGCCGCGGCTCTTGAAGACGCGCAGGATCTGCATCGCGCCGTCCATCCAGAACGGCGCTGCGCCGTCGAGCGAGTTGCTGAGGATGCTGATCGAAAGCTCACAGGCGGGGATCGAACAGGTCCGCGAGACGTAGCCCTGGAAGCCGCCGCCATGGCCGAACCAGTCCCAGCCGTCGGTCTTGCCGGCGTTGACGCCTAGGCCATAATAGGCCTCAAGGGTCTGCGGAATGCGCCAGTGATGCCGCGTCATCTCGCGGCGGCTGGCAACCGACAGCACGCTCTTTTTCGCGTTGGGGGCAAGCTGATTGAAGAAGCGCGCGGTGTCGCCGGCGGTGGCGGCAAAGCCGGTGGCGGACGCCATTGCATGGGTGGGATTGTCGCCGGGGATCACGCCGCGCAGGCCCAACGGCATGCGTCGCGTGTGGCCGCGCGAAAGCAACGCGCCCTTGGGGAGCGGCGCGTCAGGTTCGGTCTCGCGCAGGCCCGCAGGCTCGACGATCTCGCGCTTGATCCAGGCCGGGTAGGGCTCCTTTGTTATCGCTTCAATCACGAGACCCATCAGGCCAAAGCCGTGATTGGAATATTTGAAGCGCGTGCCTGATGCGATCGTGGTCGGCAGCTTCAGCTCCGCGATCAGCTCCTTCGCGTTCAGATAGGTGCGGTTGTCGGTGAACTGGCCGGAATCGACGCCGTCGCGCGTCAGCCCGGCGCTGTGCGAGAGCGCCTGCGCAATCGTCGTCTCGGCCACGCGCGGATGCAGTCCGCTGACATATTGACCGACGGGATCATCGAGCCGGAGCTTGCGTTGCTCGCGCAGCTTCATGATGCCGGCTGAGGTGAAACTCTTGGAATGCGAGGCGATGCGGAAGCGGTGGCGTGGGGTGAGCTTTTCGCCGGTGTCGAGATTGGCGAGGCCGAATGCGTGCTCGGCGACGACCTCGCCGCGATGGGCAAAAGCGAGCAAGACGCCGGGCTGCTGGATTGTGGTCTGCTGGAATTCGATCCAGGAGCTAATGTAGTCGATCGCGGATCGCAGCCACGGGTCCATTGCGCTACCAATTTGCTGGGGGAGATTTGGTGCGCAAAGCTAGCCGAGAAAGCAGAACGGGCACAACCCCTGGGGGGGTGCCCGTTCGCGTCGTTCGAAGATGCGATTGTCTCAGTAGACGAGCGTCGCGCCGGTCGGCTTGTCGAGCGCCGCGGCGAGCGAGCGATACTCGGAGCTGTCGGTGCCGGCGAGCGAGGCGATCTTGTTCAGGTGGTACTGCGCCTGTTCGCGGTTGCCCTGCTCGAGCTGCCAGAGGCCGTAATACTGCCAGGTGCGGACATGGTTCGGATCGTCCTTCAGCGCCAGCTCGTAATAGACCTTCGACGACTGGTAGTCGCCGAGCTTGCGATAGGAGTAGCCGATCAGGTTGGCGACGTCGGCGACGTCGTCGCGCTTGAGGGACTTCAGCTGGCCGATCGCGCCGGTGTAGTCGTGGTTGTCGTAGATCGTGGTGTAGGCGGTGCGATAGGCAGCGAGAAATTTCGGATCGTTGACGGAAGAGCTCTTCTTCTTGCCCTTCTTGGACGAGGAGTCCGACTTCGGCGGCGAGGAGGGCTCGTCACTGCCGGCGGCATAGGCGCTGGACAGCACCGGTGCGGCCGCCAGCGACATGGCGACGAGACCCGGCACGACAAGCATTGAGAGTTTGCGCATTGAAGTTCTCCCGTATGGAACGTGGCGATCCTACACGATTGCCCGAAGACCGGAACACCCGTCCGGCAAAAACATTCCCGCATCGCACGATCCCCCGGCGCAGATGACAAACTTGTCATCGAGATGAACGGAAGCCTGCAATCGGCTTCAGATCGGGTTCAGCGCCCGCCCCCTAGGCTCCCACCTACGATCGAAGGGGTAGCGAGAGGGCGCCGCCTCGAGATCCTTCCAAGAGGAGACCACCATGCTGAAGACCATTTCCGCAGCCTTGCTCGCCGCTTCCGTGATCGCAGCCCCGGCCTTCGCCGCCGAGACCGGCAAGACCACCACGACCGCCCCGGTGATCAAGGCGGACCAGGCCCAGACGAAGGCCTCGACCACCACCGCGAAGCCCGAAGCCGCCGTCAAGGCCGACACCAAGGCGCCCGACGTCAAGGCGGACGCCAAGGTGGATACCAAGTCGAAGGCGATGAATGCCAACGCGGCCGTCACGCCGGACGAGCACAAGACGGTGCGCAAGCATCGCCATCACCACAAGCATCTGTCGGCCAAGAAGTCGCAGAAGGCGCAGCCGGACCTCACCAAGCCGGCGACCCTCGAGAAGCGCAGCTAACGACTGATCCTGCACGCGGCGGCATCGCATTGCCCCGCCGCCGCGTCAGGGCTTCAGGCCCGTCCCGTCCCGGCGCCTTGCGCGACAGCGCAAGACGCCGGCGGCGGGACGGTGCGTTGGTCGCAATGCCGCCCTTGCGGACGCGAATTCCCTTCGCGCAACCGAGCGGCTAGAACGGCTTTCGAGTCTGTTCGAGCGGAGCGCGTGACCTGTGGGGCGATTGGCGAAACATACGGTGCGGCTGGCGTTGATCCTGGCCTTGCCGCTGGCGCTTGCCGCCTGTTTCGGCAGCGACAGTGACCGTCCGACCTTCATGGGCGGGTCCCAGGCCGGCGGGCCGCAGCCCTTCCCGGACAATTTCCGCAGTGACACGCTGGCGCTGATGCGCACCTATCTGAACAACCCGGTCGGCGTGCGCGAGGCCAGCATGGCCGAGCCGGTCCAGCGCGAGGTCGGCGGCCGGCAGTTCTACGTCAGCTGCCTGCATTTCACCCCGCGCGAGAGCGACGGCAGCTACAAGGCCATGCGCGAGCGCGCCGTCATCTTCGTCAACGGACGGGCGGACCGTGTCGTCGACCGGACCAACGAGCTCTGCGCCGGTGCGGTTTACGCACCCTTTCCGGAACTCGAAAAGATGGCGCGGTAGCACAAAGCCCGCCTTCATCGCCTGGTGTTACAAGGATCGCCGCCGGAGCTGCCGGATCACATTTCGGGGAGCTTTGAACGGGGCGATTTCGTCGTGCGACAAATCGTTACGGAGAGCCGCGCAGGCAATAAAAACAGCCGGCGCGGGGCCTCGTGACGGAACAAAATCGCGATGTTGCCACTCCGTCACAGTAACGAACGATCAACGTTCCGGCATCGCCGCGAAGCAACCCAATTCACGCCACGTTGTTTCCTGAGTGTCGTAAATGAAAGAACGGGGATGATCATGAAATCGATTTTGCTGGGTGCAGCCGCCCTGCTTGCGCTGGTGGCGCCGGCTGCAGCCGCGGACATGCAACCGCGCACCTACGCCAAGGCTCCGGCCTATACGCCGCCGGCGGTGATCTATAACTGGACCGGTTTCTATATCGGCGGCCATGTCGGCGGCGCGTTTGCCGGCGACAGCAGCTTCCAGTCCAGCGACGCCCGCTTCCTGGGCGGCGTGCAGGGCGGCTTCGACTACCAGTTCGCCCCCAACTGGGTGGTGGGTATCGAGGCCCAGTATTCCTGGCTGCCGACCAACAATAACGGTGTCACGTTCCCGCTGGGCACGCAGGTGACCTCCAACACGGACCAGCTCGGGTCGGTGACGGGCCGCATCGGCTACACCTGGGGTCCGACGCTGCTCTACGCCAAGGGTGGTTACGCCTGGCGCAATGGCGGTCTCGGCGTCAACGTTGCCGGAGTACCGCAGGCCTTCACCACCACCGGCAACAGCAAGGACGGCTACACCGTCGGTGCCGGCCTCGAATACATGTTCGCGCCGAACTGGTCGGCCAAGGCCGAATACCAGTACTATAATTTCGGCAGCACCACCTTCACCTCCGGTCCGGCCGACATCGTCGGCGTCCGCGGCCGAGAGGACGAGCATACCGTCAAGGTCGGTGTGAACTATCGCTTCGGCTGGGGCGGTCCGGCAGCCTCGCGCTACTGACCCTCCACCGCGATCAAACTCTGACAAAGGCCGGCTCTGCCGGCCTTTCGTTTGTCCGCCGTCTCCGGTCAGCCCGCCCGCGTTTGCAATGCGTGAACCATCTGGCGCGTCATTTGCAAACGAACATTCCGGCGCGCGCCTTCTCACGCGCGTCATGGGATCCGGGTAAAGCAAAAATAATTTTTGCCGCTTACGGAACTCGCGCTCCGGAAAGCGTTATATGAGAATTACCGGGCTGGTGGGACGACGGACATGCGTATCTTGGTGTCGGCAGTAGCGCTCTCGTGCTTCTTTTCCATGCCGTGCTCTGCACAGACAATCCTCAAATCCGAGCCTCTGATGCTGGCACCTTACGAGGTGGCTTTCGTCAAGGACGCATCCTGTCCGTCGGGCAAGGTTCTGAAGGTCACCGGCGCCATCCGCGGGCTGCATCGCCGCAAGGCCTGCGTGGCCATGCCGGGTGAGCAGGCCTCCCTTGCGGCGGCGACGCCCTGACAACCAGCGGCATCCGCCGGTCGAACTTCACGTATTGAGCTGGAGCTCGGTCCGGGACTGGCGCTCGGCCTCGGCCTTGTTCTTGGCGGGGTCCTCGCCGTGGGCGGCCCGGCAGGGCCTGATCTCGTAATCATTGTCGAGCACCCGACGCGGCCCTGGACGGTCGTCGTCGGCGCTGACGTCCACGACCAGGCCGCTCCGCTGCGCGAGCTTCCAGACGTCGGACTCGCTCGGATAGGCCTTGCTGATCTGGGCGTCGTTGCAGAACAGGGCGTAGGGCATTTCTTCCCGCTCCGGAAAACCCGTTAACGACCTTGCGGGCTGACAGGTTCCAGGGGGAAGTTGATCACGGCGCCGTGATCAGGGGGCCGGGCCCTGAGTCCTTAACGAGTCCTGAATCGCGAAAAAAAGAATCCCTGGGACTCGTTTGGCGGAATCAGCGGATGTTTCCGGCCATGACGAGCGACCTGAAAACCTCCTGCGGGCACATGCTCCTGCCGCTGACGCTGGCGCTATTCGGCGCCTGCACGGCCAATCTTTTCCTGGTCTGGTCCTGGTTGTAGGGGCCGGTCGGCCTATTTCTTGACCAATGGGCCGGAGGCGTCGCGGATGGCGGCGCGCAGTTTGGTCAGGGTTTCGGCACAATACTCCTCCCGCTCGCGCTCGAACCGCTCCTGATGCTTGCGGAAACTGGCGATGCGGGCCTGCATCTCGGTGCGGAAGTCGCCGATCGCCCGCGCTGGCGGGAGAGGCGCGGGCGGGGGCGGCGGGGGAGCTTTCTCGACCGCGACGGTGACGGTCTCGACAGTGACAACCTCCGTCGTCACCGTCGACGCGACATGGGTCCCCTCAGGCAGAAAGACATCATCCTTTTTGCCGGTTACCGATTGGACGAAGGCTAGTGTCTGCGCGATCAGTGCGTCGCGTTCCCTGATCCATTTCATGATCCACCTCAGCCACCCCCCATTCCAGCAAAGCGGCTGCGTCGAATCAAGACGGTTGACAAGGGATTGCATATTTTTCCCGGTCGCCCGAAAGTGGACAAATGGATTCCGGAACAGACCGTTCGGACGAAGCGGAGGGCCTGAGGCTCATCCGCGCGTTCCTGTCGCTGCCGCCCGACAAGCGGGCAGAGGTGATCGCGTTCGTGGAGGAATTGGCGCGTGCGCAAACCCGGCCCGAGGAGGGCACGGAGGCGTCGCCAAGGTGAGCCCGCTAGCGCTGGCGCGGGTTGACGTTGGGCTCGAACGGGGCGCCCACCACCCGAACCGGCGTTAGATCCGACGTCCGGGGGACATCGGTCATCGATCTCTCGGCGACCAGCCTTTCGGGCTGTGGTCGAAGCACTGGCTCAAGCAGGGTCAACGTGCCGGCCACGGCGCCACAGCACAGCGTCACGGTCGCCAGCAGAAACATGTTTCGGTTTTCTTCTCTGATCCGCATGGGCCGACAACGGCTGAAGGCTCGCCGCGGTTCCGCTGCCGCCAGGCTCCGGATCGCGTGAGCGACAGCGGGTCAAGCTTGCGCGAAGCTTACGTCGGGACGCGGAAGGGTTATCTTCCCGTAAGCGGACGCATTCGATTTGCATTAAATCTTAACGACCCCGGGTTCCAATGCACGGTGCAGGGCTTATGCCTTGGCAGGACATTGGTGGGCGGCGGAAATGAGCTTTTTGAACAATCTGAAGATCGTCTGGAAGGTGGCGCTGATCGTGGCGGTGATGGGCTGCGCGATGATCGCGGTCGCGGGCTTCGGCGTGCGCGAACTCTCCGCAACCGTCGACGGCTTTGGCGAACTGGCCGCCGCGCAATCCGCCGCGCTCAACCTTGCGCGCGCGCAGCGCCGCAGCGAGACATACCATGCCGCGCTCTATGCCGTCTTCACCGAGGCAACCGAGGCCGGCAATGTGGCTCGCCTGAAGACCGCCAACCAGAACCGCGACGAGATCCGTCAATACCTGGACGCGGCGGAGCAGGATGATCCGCAGCGCGCCAGCCAGATCAAGAGCATTGGCGACCAGCTCAAGGCCGCGTTCGCGGGCTGCGACCCGGTGCTGAAGGCGGGATCGCAGGCCAGCAGCACGGAAGAGAATGCCAAAGCCGCCGACCGCGCACACAAGGAGTGCGATCCGCTGCTCGATGCGGCGCTGGCACGCATTGCCCAGTTCACCACCGAAACCGGTCAGGCCGTCGCCAAGCGCAAGGAGGCCATCAACCGCGACGCGCGCGCCGCGACCTGGACCGCGGTCGGCGTCAGCGCCGGCGGCCTGATCCTGGGCATCGCGATCGCGCTGTTCATCGGCCTCAAGGCGATGTCGCAGCCGATCGCCCGGCTCAAGCGCGCCATGGAGGGGCTCGCCCGCAACGATCTCAACACCGACGTGCCCGAGAAGGAGCGTCGCGACGAGATCGGCGAGATGGCGAGAACGGTCGAGGTGTTCAAGACCAATGGGCTCGAGGTCGAGCGTCTCAAGGCCGCGCAGCTCGAAGTGGAAAAGCAGGCCGCCGAGCAGCGCCGCCGCGACATGGTCAACCTCGCCGACGGTTTCGAGCGTGCGGTCGGCGAGATCATCGACACCGTCGGATCGGCGTCCACCGAGCTCGAAGCCTCGTCCTCGACGCTGGCCACCACCGCGCAGCGCGCGCAGGAGCTGACCTCGGTCGTCGCGGTCGCCTCGGGCGAGGCCACCGGCAACGTGCAGTCGGTCGCGACCGCCACCGAAGAGCTGTCCTCGTCGGTCAACGAGATCAGCCGTCAGGTGCAGGAATCCGCGCGGATGGCGGGTGAGGCCGTCGCCCAGGCCCGCACCACGACCGAACGGGTCAGCGAGCTCTCGGTCGCGGCGACGCGGATCGGCGACGTCGTCGAGCTGATCAACACCATTGCGGGCCAGACCAACCTTCTGGCGCTGAACGCCACGATCGAGGCGGCGCGCGCCGGCGAGGCGGGCCGCGGCTTTGCCGTGGTCGCCTCCGAGGTGAAGACGCTGGCCGAGCAGACCGCGAAAGCGACCGGCGAGATCAGCCAGCAGATCACCGGCATCCAGACCGCGACGCAGGAATCCGTCAACGCGATCCGCGACATCTCCGTGACCATCGAGCGGCTGTCGGAGGTGTCGTCGACGATTGCCGCCGCGGTCGAGGAGCAGGGCGCTGCGACCCAGGAGATCTCGCGCAACGTGCAGCAGGCCGCCCACGGCACCCAGCAGGTCTCCACCAACATCACCGACGTGCAGCGCGGCGCGGCCGAGACCGGCTCGGCCTCCTCGCAGGTGCTCTCGACCGCCAAGATGCTGGCGAGCGACAGCAACCGGCTGAAGGACGAGGTCGGCAAATTCCTGCGGACCGTGCGCTCGGCCTGAGCATAATGGCGGCGTACGTTCGCCGCGCGCGCGATCAAGCCAGCAGGAAACCGAGCACGAACACGAGCAGCATGGCCGTCATGACGACGGCCGTCACCGCGCCGGCGGCGATCATGGCCTTTTCTCGGGGCGTGGTGGAGCGCATTGCACGCGCATGCTACATCATGTTGAACGCCGATCCAATCTGAGGTCAGGCCGTCTTCGGAAACCCGCCTCGGTCAGGCAAAGAGCCTCGCCTGGAAGAACCGCGTGACGCGGTCGATCGCATCGAACGTCATCGGGTCGGTGTCAGAGAAATCAAAGCCGTGGGCCTTGCCTGGATAGGGCACGAATTCGGCCTCGGCGCCCACCGACTTGCCGAGCGCGACCAGTTGCCGTCCCTTCGCAACCGGTACGTTCCTGTCCGCCTCGCCGTGCAGTGCGATCAGGGGCGGCAGGTGGTTGACGTTGGCGGCCATAGCGTCGGGCATGCCGCCATAGAGGACCGCGAGTGCGGCGATACGCATGTCACGCGCGGCGGCGTCGGCGGCGATGTAGCCGCCCAGCGAGAAGCCGAGCAGGCCGATGCGTCCGGAACTGTCGGGTCGGCCAACGATGGTCGTCACGGTGACAGAGACCGTATCGGCCCAACCGTCGAACCGCTCTGCGTCATAGGCTTTCCGGCTCTCAGCCGTGCTGGACCTCGCCATCAACTCCGCCGTATCGGCCGGCGTCATGTAGCGAAGGAAATAGGTGTCGATGCCCTTGACTGACAGCGCATCGGCATATCGCTCATAAGCGCGGAGCCTGAGCTCGATGCCGCGGGAGCCATGCAGCACGATCACGGCAGGACGCTTCCCGGCCGTAGCCGCCGCATAACGCGACACGGTCAGGCTGTCATGGCCGGAGGTGACGTCGAATTGTTCAATGGTCGCTCCCCGCGCGGTGACGGGCGACAGTATTGCGGCGAGGCCGGTCAACGCGGTTCGGCGCGTGATCATCAGTGAACTCGCTGGCAGGGATTTCGGGCGCGATCTCTCGCCTGTATAGTGCGCTTGCGACGGAATCTTGACGCGAGCCCTCTTCGATGAATCCCAATCGTCCCCCCGTGCTCGCCCACGAACGCTTCGTCGCCGATCGCGACAATTTCTCAGGGCTGGATCTTGCCGCAAGGTTCGAGCGGATCGAGCGGACGAACCTCTGGGGCGCTGCCGGCTCGGTGTCGGGGCTCGGTTCGGAGGACATGGCCACCGCCGCGATCCGCGGCGCGCTTCCTTCGCTGTTGCAGCGGCTCGGCGCGCGCTCGCTGCTCGATGCGCCCTGCGGAGATGCGGGCTGGATCGGCCGCGTCAAGCTCGACCTCGACTATATCGGCGTCGACATCGTGCCCTCGCTGATCGCCGCCAACAAAAGGCGCGTGGCGGACGGCGAACTGACCGGCCGATTCCTCATTGCCGATGTCACGCGTGATGCGCTGCCGCGTGCCGATCTGATCCTGTGCCGGGACTGCCTGGTGCATCTGAGCTTTCAGAACATCGCGCGCGTCATCAGCCGCTTTCGCGACAGCGGCGCGCAATACCTGCTCGCCACGACATTTCCGGAATGGGAGGACAACGGCGATTGCGAGGATGGCGACTGGCGTGCGCTCAACCTGACGAAGGCGCCGTTCAATTGGCCCGCGCCGCGCGAGTTGATCGACGAGCGCTGCGAGGAGGGCGACGGCGGCTGGCGCGACAAGAGTCTCGGGCTGTGGCGGCTGGACGCCCTGCCGGATCCCGTCCGCATGGCCACGGATGTGTGACAGCTGCGGGCACAACCTCCATTGCGGACTCGATCGCACCGGCGATAGACTTCGGGTTGTGTGAGCGATCTCCCGTCGCATGCCGGAGCCCACCATGAATCTACGTGCCGTCCTGGTCGCGTTGTCGATCTGGTGCAGCGCGCCGGCGCTGGCGCAGCAGGACGGGGCCGCGCTCTATGCCGCGCATTGCGCGCAATGCCACGACAGCGATGCGCAGGCCCGTGTGCCCGGCCGCAGCGCCCTGCAGGCGATGTCGTTCGACCATGTGCTGGGGACGTTGACCACAGGCAGCATGGCGGCGATGGCGAAGGACCGCAGCGACGCCGATCGCCGCGCGATAGCTTCCTTCGTCACGGGCAAGATGCCGGCTGGCGCCGCCGCCGCCGCGGACGGCCGCTGCGCGCAGCAGGCGAGCGGCTTCCCGCAAGCCCTCGACGGTCCGCGCTGGAACGGATGGGGCGTCGACGCGGCCAACAGCCGGTTCCAGCCGGCAGACATGGCCGGGCTGACGGCGGAGCAGGTGCCGCACCTGCGGCTGAAATGGGCTTATGCCTTTCCCGGGGCCTCGGTGTCGTTCGCGCCGCCGACGATCGTCGGCGGGATGCTGTTCATCGGCGGCACCGATCGCAAGGTGCATGCGCTCGATGCGCGAAGCGGCTGCACGCTGTGGACCTTGGCGATCGATGCAGCGGTGCGCGCCGCAATCAGCTTTGCGAAGCTTCCGGGCTCCGATCAGGACGCGATCTTCTTCGGCGACCTGCGCGCCAACGCCTATGCGGTGAACGCGCTGACCGGTGCGCTGATCTGGAAGACGAAGGTGGAGGAGCATGCGGCCGCGCGCATCACCGGTGCGCCGACGCTGCACGATGGCGTGCTCTACGTGCCGGTGTCCTCGCTCGAGGAGGCCGCCGGCTCGCAAGCCTCCTACGAATGCTGCACCTTCCGCGGCAGCGTGGTGGCGCTGGAAGCTGCGACCGGCAAGACGATCTGGCAGGCCTACACGATTCCCGAGATCCCGCATCCCACGACCAGGAATGCCCGGGGCACGCAGCTGTTCGGGCCCTCGGGCGCTGCGATCTGGTCGGCGCCGACGATCGATGCGAAGCGTGGCGCGGTCTATGTGGCGACCAGCAATTCCTATTCGAACCCGCCGGCTGCGACCGCCGATTCCATCCTCGCGTTCGAGCTGACAACCGGGAAGCTGCTGTGGAAGCAGCAGGCAACGCTGAAGGACGCCTTCGTCGTGGCGTGCTTCATGGCAGACAAGACCAATTGTCCCGATGAGCCCGGGCCCGATCACGATTTCGGCCAGTCGCCGGTCCTCGTCACCTTGCGCGATGGCAAGCGCATCCTGGCCATCGCGCAAAAGTCCGGCGTCGTGCACGCGCTCGATCCCGACGACGGCGGCAAGATCCTGTGGCAGACAAGGATCGGGAAGGGCGGTTCGCTCGGCGGCAGCGAGTGGGGTTCGGCCGCGGACGGCGAGCGCATCTATGTCGCCAACTCCGACGTGCGCTTCATGCGTGATGGCACGCGGCAGCTCGATTCCACGCAAGGCGGCGGCCTGTTCGGCCTCGATCTCGCCAGCGGGAAAGTCGTGATGGAGGTGCCGCCCATCGCCTGTGGCGACCGTCCTCAATGCAGCCCGGCGCTCTCCGCGGCGGTGAGCCTGATCCCCGGCGTCGTGTTCTCCGGCGGCGTCAGCGGATTCCTGCGCGCCTACGCCACCGACGGCAAGCTGCTCTGGGAGTTCGACACCGCGCGGGACTTCAAGGCGGTGAACGGCATCCCCGCCCATGGCGGCGCGATCGACGGCCCCGGCCCCGTCATCGCCGGCGGCATGCTCTACACCAATTCCGGCTACGGCCAATGGAGCGGCGTCGCCGGCAACGTGCTGCTGGCGTTCGAGGTCGGAACGGAGTGAGCGTCACGCGTTCGCTCTCGTGTCCCGGACGCGCTGCAATGCTGGTGTTGCTGCGCTGAGCCCGGGCAAGGGCCGCCCTTCAATTTCGCATCCGTCCAGAACGAAGAGCGCATTCAATGATCGATGCCAGATGCTGCTGCGGTATGCTTTCACTGTCGCTGCCGGGACCATCGCAGCTCGTCGTCGCCTGTCATTGCCTCGACTGCCAGCGCCGAACCGGCGCGCCGTTCGGTGTCGGCGCCTTCTATCCGGCGCACGCCGTCACGATTTCAGGACCGTCACAGGAATACGTCAGGACAGCCGCAAGCGGCGGCAAGGTCCGTAGCCATTTTTGTCCCGACTGCGGCACAACGGTCTTTTGGCAAGCCGACAATCTGCCTGGGATGATCGGCGTTGCCGTTGGCGCCATCGCGGATCCGGACTTTCCACCACCGATCAGATCGGTGTTCGAACAGTCGAAACATGGCTGGGTGGAGATCGCAGGTGCCGAGCATTCTCAGCAGGGCAGCGTGGCGAAGAAGAATTCGAGCTGAGGGTATCAGAAGCTGGTGCCGGCTGAGGGGATTGAACCCCCGACCTTCGGTTTACAAAACCGCTGCTCTACCGCTGAGCTAAGCCGGCGACGCTGGGGAAGCAGGGCAGGGCTCGGCAGATGCGCCGGGTTGTCCGCCCGCGCGTCGCAATATCAGACTTGGTTGGAAAGTGCCAGAACCCGCGATGATGGTTGCGGGCATGGATCAGGCGGCCCGAAGGCCGCCTGATCCGATGCTCGCTCTCGATCGCCTTACTGGCAGATATGCCGGCGGCCGTCTTCGCCCTTGAACCAGGTGCCGGGCGTGCAGACGAAGCCGTTACGCTGGGCATAGGTGCGGGTGTCCCAGCCGCGATTGTCCCAGCCACGGTTGTCCCACGAATTGTCGTAGGCGTAGGAATTGTCCCAGGCGCGGAATGGCGCCGAGGCGATCGCGCCGGCAGTGCCGATCGCGGCGCCGGCGACGCCGGCCGCAACGTCGGTCGGCCAGAAGCCGGTGCGGCTCCTGTTCCAGTCGTTATTCCAGTCGCCATTGGCCTGACGATAGGAATTGGTCTGGCGATAGGACGCGCGATGGTGACGGTATCCGCGATCGGTGTAGGGATTGCCGGGACCGAGATTCTGGCAATTGGCGTTGGGGAATTGCGCCGCGCAGCGGCCGGGTTCGTTGACGACGGCCTGCGCCATGGCAGAGCCTGCCAGCATGGTTGCCGCAATCGCCGTGGCGCCGAGAAGTTTGAAGGTCATGGTTGTTTGGCTCCCAGTTTGTTGATGGGGGCTAAACGCTGGCGGCGCCGGACGTTCCGACGAAATCGGTGGATTTCGAGACGTGACGGTCAAACCAATGTGAGACTGCGGTTCCGCTGGCGGCGTCAAGCGCCGTTAACGCTTCGCTAGCTCGCCTGGCAGCATTTGAGCGGCGCGCAATCCTTACACATTAGGCTTACCGGAATTTGGTGAGCGGGCCTTAACCCTCTCCTCCCAGGGATCGGTTAGGTTGCGGCCGCATAACCGGGGTCCCCTCATGCGTGCTGTGGCGCTCGCTGCCTTTCTGATCGGACTGCCCGCGACGGCATTTGCCGGCAGCGGCTTCGATATCGTCGTGCCCGGCCGGCCCGGCGTGCCAATCATCATCAACAATATCGACGCCTCCTATACTGTCATCGAAGGGACCTGGGGCCTCGGCAAGGACATCCAGGTGCAGCCCACGATCTATGGCGGGCGCTACATCGCCGAGCGGCAGCCGTCCGATGTCGGTCATTATTATCCGACGATGGGCCTGCGGCCCGGCTACGGCCGGCTCGAGGTCGAGCCGCCCGCGAACCGCAAATTGCCGAAACCTGCCGAGAGCTATCATCAGAGCTGGGGCGCGCAATCCGCGCCGCTGCCGGCGCAGATGGATCCGCCTGTCGATCCGCCGCCGGTGATCTACGCGCCCGAGATCAACGATCGTCCGCGGCCGCCGCGGCCGCGGCCGCGTGCCCAAGTCCCCGGCAGACCGCCGGGTTAAGAAACGTCCAAATCCAACAAACGGAAATCAACAGGAGAGAGTAATGCGTCAGATGATTTCGGGACTGGTCGCGGCGGCTGCCGTGATGTTCGTCGGAGTGGCACCCGCCGCGGCCTGCGGCTTCAATCCGTGCCAGCCGGTCGCGCCGGTCTATTCCGGCTGCAACACCGGTTGCGGCGGCTACGGTTATGGTGCCGGCTACGGCTACGGCTACGGCTATGGCGCCGGCTACGGCGCCTATGAGCGTCTCGCCGAGCCCACCACGCAGTATTACCACGTCAACCAGGGCCCGACCTACACCGGCCCCGGCGCCTTCGCGCCGTATCCGACCTACCGTGAAGACGCGGTCGTCGCGCCCGCCAATTACGGCTACGGCTACGGCTATCGCGCCGCCGTGGCGCCGTATCATCGCCCGTACTACCGTCCGTATCGCTACGGCTACGGCCCGCGCGTGGGCTATCTGCCGCGCGTGCACTACGGCTACGGTCCGCGCTATGGCTACGCCCACCGCCACGCGCCGTATTACGGCGGCCATCGCGTGCTGCGCCGCTATTACTGATCTCTGATCGGTTGACCTGACGAGACGCCCGTTCGCAAAAATGCGGACGGGCGTTTTGCTTTTCTACCGCTTCATCAGCCCCAGCCGGCTGGCGCCAACATAGAGCGACAGCACGGCCGCGTTCGACACGTTCAGGCTCTTGATCTCGCCGGGCATGTCGAGCCGCGCCACGACGCTGCAGGTCTCGCGCGTCAACTGCCGCAGGCCTTTGCCTTCCGCTCCCAACACCAGCGCGAGCGGCTCGCGCAGCGCGACGTCCGAGAGATCCTCGCTGCCTTCGCTGTCGAGGCCGACGGTCTGAAAGCCGCGGTCGTTGAGCGCCGTGAGTGCGCGCGCGAGGTTCTGAACGGTCACCATGGGCACCAGCTCCAGCGCGCCGGAGGCGGCCTTGGCGAGCACGCCGGTCGCTTCGGGACTGTGGCGTGCGGTGGTGACGATCGCCTTGACCGCGAACGCCGCCGCCGAGCGCAGGATCGCCCCGACATTATGGGGATCGGTGATCTGGTCTAGCACCAGCACCATGCCTTCCTGCTTCAGGGTCTCGATGTCGGGCGAGGGCAGGGGATCGGCTTCGGCGAGCAGGCCCTGGTGCACGGCGTCGGGCGAGAGCAGCCGGTCGATCTCCTGAGGCCGGACGATCTCGGGGGTGACGCGGGTCTTGATGTTCTCATCCGCCAGGCGCTTGGCCGCGTTCTCGGTCAAGGTCAGCTTGCGGATCCGGCGCTGAGGGTTGGCCAGCGCCATGGAAACGGAGTGCCAGCCATAGAGGATGACCGGCCCGTCGGTTGCCGAATCGCGGTCGCGCCAGGGCGGGCGGCCGGCCGATTTCTCGGCCTTTTTGAAGGGCTTACCGTCCCGGCGGCGGCCCTTGGGTGCGAATTTTCGATCGTTCATGGCTGCGCTTGTGTCACGGGTTCCGGAATATGGCAATTTGGCCATCTCCCGAGGCCATTATGGGCCATTTTCCCCGAACGCGTCGGTTGACTTTGCCCCACCGCATCGCCCATAAACGCGCCCGGTCGCGCCCCCATCCGGGCTGTCGCGGCCTTCACGTTCCATGGCCGTCTTCGGTCCGCCGGCAAGGTCCGGCCCGATTGTGCTGCCGTCGAGCGGGGGAGTGTCCCGAGTGGCAAAGGGAGCTGACTGTAAATCAGCCGCCTCATGGCTTCGCAGGTTCGAGTCCTGCCTCCCCCACCAGCCTTCGCTCGCTTCGCGAGCTACGGCTCGGCAAGCCAGCGCAAGTACTCGTAGCGCGAAGCGAGTGAAGGCTGTCGCGCCGTAGCCCGTCAGGGCGTAGGCGGACTGTGTCGACAAATGTTAGTCGGCCGCTCTCCTATTTCCCATGCTCTTCCCGCTCGTGGATGACGTTCGCGCGCCCGACCAGGAGATCGTCGACCATGCCGATGCGCTTGCTGTCCTTGCCCGCATAGGGCATCGCGTGCAGCACGTAGCGCATCGCGTTGAGGCGGGCGCGCTTCTTGTCGTCGGACTTGATGACGATCCAGGGGCAGTCCGCCGTATCGGTGTGGAAGAACATGGATTCCTTGGCGCGGGTGTAGTCGTCCCATTTGTCGAGCGAGGCGAGGTCGATCGGAGACAGCTTCCACTGCTTCAGCGGATGGCCCTCACGCTCCTTGAAGCGGCGGCGTTGCTCCTCGCGGCTGACCGAGAACCAGAACTTGATGAGGTGCAAGCCGCTGCGCACGAGATTGCGTTCGAACTCGGGGACCTGACGCAGGAATTCGTCGTACTCTCCAGGCGAGCAGAAGCTCATCACCCGCTCGACGCCGGCCCGGTTGTACCAGCTGCGGTCGAACAGCACGATCTCGCCGGCGGTCGGCAGATGCTGCACGTAGCGCTGGAAGTACCACTGGCCGCGCTCGACCTCGCTCGGCTTTTCCAGAGCCACGACACGCGCGCCACGCGGATTGAGATGTTCCATGAAGCGCTTGATCGCGCCACCCTTGCCCGCGGCGTCGCGGCCCTCGAACAACAGGACGAGGCGCTGCCGGCCTTCCTTCATCCAGTTCTGCAATTTCAGCAGCTCGGTCTGAAGGACGAACTTCTGCTCCTCGTAGTCGCGGCGATACATTCGCGACTTGTAGGGGTAACCGCCCAGCCGCCAATCGTCGGCCAATTCGTCGCTGGTGATGCGCCTCGCACGCTTGGCTTCCTTGCCCGCCAGCATCGCCTGGAGACGCTTGGCATCATCAGGCGCCGCGCCGGTCAGTATGGCCTGCACCGGCTCGCTGTCCGGCGAAAGGGCCGGCGGCCCCTTCAGCACGCTGTCGAGCGCCGCCATCTCGGTTTGCAGCGCGGCCGATGACGACTGCTCGGCAAAAGACCTTTCGACCGCCGTCAGCTCGATCGCGCTCGTCCGCGCGCTTGCCGACTTGACCTTCGCTGCCGGTTTGCCGGGGGCCTTCCGGCGGCGCGCCTGAGGGGACTTGCTGGAAAGAGGTGCCATTCGCCTTGCTTGTCCTGATGCACTGGGAATCCCTCTTCTAGAGCGAAAGCCCGATCGGGCGAGTTGACGTGGATCAAGCGGCAAGCATCTCCTTCACCATCGGCACCACCTTCCGTCCATAAAGCGCGATGCTCTTCATCAGCTTCTCGTGCGGCAGGGGGCCCGCCGAATATTTCAACTGAAACCGCGAAATGCCGAGCGTCTTCGCCGTCTTGGCGATCTTGCGCGCGACCGTTTCCGGCGAGCCGACATAGAGCGAGCCGTGCTCGGCCTCATGCACGAACTCGTCGCGGCCCATTGGCGGCCAGCCGCGCTCCTTGCCGATGCGGTCGCGCATCGCCTTATAGTCGGGCCACAGCTCTTCGCGCGCCTCCGCATCCGTCTCGGCGACATAGCCGGGCGAATGCACGCCGATCGGCTGCGCGGGGCGGCCGAATTCCTTGGCGGCGCGGTGATGGAGATCGACGAAGGGCGCAAAGCGCGCGGGATCGCCGCCGATGATCGCGAGCATCAGCGGCAAATCATAATGTGCGGCGCGCACCACCGATTGCGGGCTGCCGCCGACGCCGATCCAGGTCTTGAGCCGGCCGTTCTCGACCGGGGGATAGACCAGCTGGTCCCGCAGCGGCGGGCGCAGCTTGCCTTCCCAGTTCACCGGCTGTTGCGACAAGAGTGCGGCGAACAGATCGAGCTTCTCCTCGAACAGCTCTTCGTATTTGCGCAGGTCGAAGCCGAACAGCGGAAAGGATTCGGTGAACGAGCCGCGTCCGAGGATCACCTCGGCGCGTCCGTTCGAGAGCGCATCGAGCGTGGCAAAGCGCTGGAACACGCGGATGGGATCGTCCGACGACAGCACCGTCGCGGCCGAGCCGAGATGGATGCGCCGGGTGCGCGATGCGATCGCCGCGAGCACGGTCTCGGGCGAGGAGATCGCGAAGTCGGCGCGGTGATGCTCGCCGAGCCCGATGAAGTCGAGGCCGAGCTCGTCGGCAAGCACGGCCTCGTCGACGACGTTGCGGATCACCTGCGCATGGGCAAGCATGGCGCCGGAGGCGTCCCTGGTGACGTCGCCAAAGGTGTCCAGTCCGAATTCGAGCGGTGCGGTCATCGATCAGGTCTCTGCGGGAAGGATCGGCCAGATTTAATGGCCGACCGCCGGCCCACAAGGCGGCTTTCGGAAATGCTCGGTTTCCGTTCGTGAGGTCTATCGCGTGACCCGCACCACCATCTTGCCGAGTGCCCCGCGCGTCTGCATGGTCCTGAACGCCTCCCGGAAATCCTCCAGCGCGAAGACGCGACCGACCACGGGCTTCAGCTGGCCGTCGGCGAGCCAGCCCGTCAGTTGCGACATCAGGCGCTTCTGCAGTTCGGGCTCGCGCAGCGGAATCTGCGCGAGATCGACGCCGAGCAGCGCGCCGCCTTTCAGCAGCGGCAGGTTGAACGGCAGCGCGGGGATGGAGCCGGCGGCAAAGCCGACCACGAGATGACGGCCGCGCCAGGCGATGGAGCGAAACGCCTGCACCGAGATCTCGCCGCCGACTGGATCGAAGATCACGTCGGCGCCGTGTCCCGCCGTCAGTTCCTTCAGCGTGTCGCGCCAGCCGGCCTGCGTGTAGTCGATCACGGCATCCGCGCCATGCGCCTGTGCGAATTCGCGCTTGTCCGGTGTCGATGCCGCCGCGATCACGCGGGCGCCGAGCAGCTTTCCGATCTGGACGGCCGCGATGCCCGTGCCGCCGGCCGCGCCCAGCACCAGAAGCTGCTCGCCTGCGAGCAACGTGGCGCGTGCGCTCAGCGCATAGAGTGCGGTCAGATAATTGGCGCGGAACGAGGCGGCGATCTCGGCCGCGACGCCGTCGGGCAGGGGGTGGAGCGCTTCGGGCCTGACGACGATCTCCTCGGCCAGCGCGCCCGACCGCGTCATGCCCATCACGCGCATGCCGGGCTGATAGCCGCCGGGTGCGCCGGGCGCGTCCGTCACAACGCCCGCGAACTCCGTCCCGGGAATGAAGGGCAGGGGATCTTTGGTCTGGTAGCGTCCCTCGATCTTCAAACCGTCGACGAAGCCGATTCCGGCAGCCTCCACGCGAACGCGCAATTGCCCGGGTTCGATGGACGGCGGCGGGACGTCCTTCAGCTCGATCTGATCGATGGGGGCGTATTGCTCGACGACGACGGCTTTCATGTCGGACCTCTGTTGTTGCAGCTATCCTGACAGGTCCCGAGGCCAGCCTCTTGTGTCTACCGCCACATTCCGCGCATCCGCGCCCCGATGTCGATCTTCGGCCCCTGCGCCGCGGTGCGGGCCGCGCCGCTTGCTGCTTTCGGCCAGGCGGTGCGGTCGAACAGATGGACGAGCGGCTCCGGGATGAAGCGGGTGCGCGAGGCGTAGACGTGGCGGTCGCCCTTGGCGGCCTGGCCGTGGGTGAAGAACCGCTGGGGCACGACGAGGTGCAGATCGTCCTTGGCGCGCGTCATCGCGACGTAGAGCAGGCGGCGCTCCTCCTCGAGCTCGGCAGAGGTGCCGGCGCCGAGATCGGACGGCATGCAGCCGTCGACGACGTTGAGCACGAACACGGATTTCCACTCCTGGCCCTTGGCGGAGTGGATGGTGGAGAGGATCAGATAGTCTTCGTCGCGCAGAGGTGGACCTGACTTGTCGCTGGTCGCATCGGGCGGATCGAGCGTGAGCTCGGTCAGGAACTTCTCGCGGCTGGCATAGCCGCTCGCGATCTGCTCGAGCTGCATCAGATCGGCGCGGCGCGTCTCGGAATCCTCGTGCAGGCGATCCAGATGCGGCTCGTACCAGAGCCGCACGCGCTCGAGATCGACAGGCCATTCCGAATAGCGCAAATTCTCGACCGTGCGGACGAAGGCAGTCCAGTCGTCGCCCGTGCGCGCCGGGACGGGAAGCTGGCCGAGCGCATGCAGCGGATCGGTGCTCTCCGACATCTGGTCGAGCACGCGCTGCGCGGTCGCAGGCCCGATGCCCGGGAGCAGATGCAGGATGCGGAAGCCGGCGACGCGGTCGCGCGGGTTCTCGGCGAAGCGCAGCAAGGCCAGCACGTCCTTGACGTGGGCGGCGTCGAGGAACTTCAGCCCGCCGAACTTGACGAAGGGAATGTTGCGGCGGGTCAGCTCGATTTCCAGCGGGCCGGAATGCGAGGACGTGCGGAACAGCACCGCCTGGTGCTTGAGCAGCGCGCCCTGCTCGCGGTTCGCCAGAACCTCCTCGACGATGTAGCGCGCCTGGTCGGCCTCGTCGTGGACGGTGACGAGCTGCGGCTTATGTCCCGAGCTGCGGTCGGTCCAGAGATTCTTGGTGAAGCGTTCGCGGGCGAGGCCAATGACGCCGTTGGCCGCCGCCAGCACCGCTTGCGTCGAACGATAATTGCGGTCGAGCGTGATCATCTCCGCGCGGGGCGAGAAGCTCTGCGGAAACTCCAGGATGTTGCGCACGGTGGCGGCGCGGAACGAATAGATCGACTGCGCGTCGTCGCCGACCACGGTCAGCCCGCGTCCGTCAGGCTTCAGCGCCAGCAGGATCGAGGATTGCAGGCGGTTGGTGTCCTGGTATTCGTCGACCAGGACGTGATCGAAGCGGCCGCCGATCTCCTCGGCGATCAGCGCATCGCTCATCATCTGCGACCAGTAGAGCAGGAGGTCGTCGTAATCGAGCACGTGCTGGGCCTGCTTGGCCTCGACGTAAGCCGCGAACAGGCCCTTCAGCTCGGCGGCCCAGCCCGCGCACCAGGGATAGTGCGCCCCCAGCACCTTCTCGATCTCCATCTCGGCGTTGACGCAGCGCGAGTAGATCGAAAGACACGTGCCCTTGGCGGGAAAGCGGCTCTCGGTCTTCGACAGGCCGCGCTCGTGCCGGACCAGGTTCATCAGGTCGGCAGAGTCCTCGCGGTCGTGAATGGTGAAGGCGGGATCGACGCCGATCCGCTCGGCATATTCGCGCAGCAGCCGCGCGCCGATGCCGTGGAAGGTGCCGGCCCAGGTGAGGGCGTCGCGCATGATCGCGGCGTTGTTCTCGCCGAGCACCTTGCGGGCGATGCGCTCGACCCGGCCGGCCATCTCGGCGGCGGCGCGGCGGGAAAATGTCATCAAGAGGATGCGGCGCGGGTCGCTGCCTGCGACGATCAGATGCGCGACGCGATGGGCCAGCGTGTTGGTCTTGCCGGAGCCGGCCCCGGCGATGACGAGCAGGGGGGCGCCCACGGTCGCTCCATCAGCCACGCCATGCTCGACGGCGCGGCGCTGCTCCGCATTGAGCGTGTCCAGATATGTCGCCACGAATCGCCCCGGTGAAAGGGCGAGAGTCGGCGATCCCGGCGGGAATCGCAATGCGGCTGGACGGAACCGATGCTAAGACCTAGGGGAAAGATGGCCCCCAAGTTCCAGCCCGAAAAGTGTACCCGGCATGACCGAACCTACGCCCGACCAGTTCGAGATGCGGCGGCTGGAATCGCTCAGCAACACCATCTTTGGCGTGGCCATGACGCTGCTCGCTTACGACCTGCCCAAGGCGGCCGTGTTCGCCGGCGCGCCCGACTGGAACGATCTTGCCCGGGTCTATTCCGGCAAGCTGATAGGCTTCGCGCTCAGCTTCATCATCGCCGGTGTGTTCTGGATCAGCCATCACCGGCGGCTGGCGCGCCAGCCGGTGGGCAGCCGCGGCGCGGTGATGCTCAACCTGTTCTTTCTTCTTTCGATCGTGCTGCTGCCGGTGACCAACGGCCTTTACACCAATTATCCCATGAGCAGCGCCGTCGCCGTGCTCTACGGCCTGCATCTGACCTCGATCGCCGGCCTCAACGCCTGGCTATGGTGGAGGATATTGGGCGGCTGGCGGCATGAGATCATGGCCTCGCTGTTTCCGCTGCTCGTGTTCATTCCGGGCACGATCGTGGCGGCATTCGCGCCGCATGTCGCGCCCTTCCTGTGGTTCGTCGCCTTCGGCGGGCTCCTGATCCAGCGCTTCTACGGTGCGCGGACCGGGCCCGATGCGTAGGGCGACAGCTCACCCGGGCGTCGCGCCGAACCCATCGGCCGGCACGTAAAGCTTGACCGGACGGATTTCGTAGACCGCAGTCGGATTGACCGCACGCAGCTTCCGCGCCGCCGCGATCGCCTCCTCCTCGCTGGCGCATTCCATCAGGTGAAAGCCGAGGAGCTGTTCCTTGGTCTCTGCAAACGGGCCGTCCAGCACCATGCCGGCGCCGGGGCCGCGCAAGGTGCGGGCCTTTCGGGTCTCATCCAGGCGGGCGGCCGGCCCGAACTGCCCGCTGGCCCGCAGGGGCGCCTGAACCTCGATGACTTTGGCCACGACCGCGGCGTCCTGCTCCGGCGTCCAGGACAGGATCTCGTCTTCCACGTGGTAGGCCAGGATCGCGTAGAGCATCTTTCCCTCGTTGTTTTTCTGCACAGATCCAAAGGACGTAGCAGCACGGACGGTGCCGACAATCCCCAGGGAGAGATTCAAGCACAAAATATTGCGTGGTCCGGCCGCGACGAAACCGTCCTGAAACCCGATTGGGCGCTTGCCGTGTGAACGCCGCCGAAAGCGGTCGCGACTGATGACCACAACAACAAGATTTCTGCTGGAGGCGGCAATGTCGGGTCACACCATCAAGTCCGTTTGCAAGATCATCTGCGACGCGCGTCGGACCGGACAATCGGAGACGGCCGATCCGCACGACCAGAGCGGCCATCACCGCTATTACGGCAGTTCGGCCGAGAATGGCGGCGAGCGCATCGTGGAAACCAGGCGCGGCAAGCGCCCTCGCGCCATCAATGTCTGCGGCTTCTGAAGCCTTCAAGGCGAATGTCGTTCGACATGAATGTCCTGCAAATATCGATCGCGGCGATGCCGTTCCTGCTCGCGCTGACCAGCCGGATGGGCAAGGCCATCGTGCCATGCCTGCTGACGAGCATCTTCACGGTGCTGCTCGGTGCGGAGCCTCATCGCGCCGTCGTGGCCTGGTGCGTCGGCATGCTGATTGCGGCCGTTGCGCTACGCGAGCGGCTTCGCGCGGGCTGACACGGCAGGCGTCACTTCCCGCTCAAGACCTGCTTGACCAGGGCCTCGCGCAGCGCTGCCAGCTCGCCGCTCGCCTCCATCTGCGCGATCACCTTGCCAACCTTCGGCACCAGATCGCGATGGCGTTCGTGCAGGTAATGGTAGATGTGGATGCGCTCCAGCGGCGGCGAGAGCGGATAGATCCTGTCCTGCAGATTGAGCTTCCTCACCGCGGCGAGCCCGCTGAAGAGGTCGGTGACCATCACGTCGAAACGGTCGGCGTCGAGCATCCGCACCATGTTGTCGAGGCCGGTGGTCGCCGTGACGCGGGCCATGCCGCGCGTGCCCGCTTCCGAGGAGCCGACGCCGCGGACGATGCCGATGCTGTAGTCCCTGATCGAATCCCAGCCAGCGACCTCGAACCGGATCCTGGTCGCGAACACCGCCGGCTCGATGTAGTTGATCGCCGGCGTGATCTGGACCAGCGTCGGGTAGTCGCGCGAGAGCGTGCCGATCCGCTGGACCTCGCCATCGACCTCGCCGGCGCTCGACAGCGCGAGCGCACGCTTGCCGGGGACGTCCTCGAATTCCAGCCTGATGTTCAGCTTGGCATAGACGGCCCGCAGCATCTCGCCGCCGACATATTGATCGGGGATGTCGGCGATCCGCGCCAGCCGGATCGTGTCCTGCGCCTGGGTGGGACCGGCTGCGAGCAGCGACAGGCAGGCGACAGCTAGGCGCCACATCAGGCGTCTCCCTCGGTCGTGCATTGCTACCCCTGGATTCGGACTCCGGCACGATCTACCGGGAGTTGGCGCCTTTGGCGCTGGCCGCAACGATGACCGCTCGCTCGTCCTGCGAGTCCGACCGGACTTTCACCGATGTCATTCTAGCACGCACAGTGCTAGTTTGCGCGGGAATCCTGCTGCCGGGCGGAAGACATGACCCGCCGACCTCGAGCCGCCTACGGGCCGGCAGGGTGATTGCGCATCGGGCCGGAGCAGAGAGCCGCCATTTCGGGGGACGTGGTGCATGGCCGACGCAGGTGACGAGGGTCCCAAGCGCAGCCGCGCCATTGCGCCGGCGGCCGCGAAGCCGGGTCTGTCCGGCATCGGTGCCGCGCTCGCGCCTGCGATGTCCGCATCGCTGCTGTCGCGGCTGTTCAACTGGACCCGCAGCGGCGTCGGGCCGCGGCTTCTCGCCGCCGTGCTGCTGTTCTCCTCGGTCGTGACGCTGACGCTGACCGGGCTCCAGCTCTATCTCGACTACGACCGCGAGGTCGCCCTGATCGAGACGCGGCTCGACGAGATCGGCCGCAGCACCACCGGCAGCCTCGGCGAAAGCCTGTGGAATCTCGACCAGAATCAGCTCAAGCTCCAGCTCGACGGTATCCTGCGGCTGCCCGACATCCGCGCCGCCGAGGTGCGCGAGATCGCCGACCGTCCCAATCCGATCCGCATCGCGGTCGGCGAGCCGGGCACGCGTTCGATCGTGACGCGCGACTATCCCTTGAACACCAATGTGCAGGGGACCTCGCGCCCGATCGGCGTGCTCCATGTCGAGGCGACGCTGAGCGAGGTCTATCAGCATTTGCTGAACCGGACGCTCGTCATCCTGGCCAGCCAGGCGGCGAAGACATTCCTCGTCTCGCTCTTCATCATCTACATGTTTCACCTGCTGGTGACGCGGCATCTGGTTGCCATCGCCGAGTTCGTCAGCAAGTACAGCCTGGCGCGGCCGCCGCCGCCCTTGCGCCTGGAGCGCCGGCCGCCCTACGACGCCGACGAGCTGGACAAGGTGATCGAGGCCTTCAACGCCATGTGCGCAAACCTGGAGCGGGCCTATGGCGAGCTGCGCGAGGCCAATGCAAACCTCGAGCGCGACCTGATCATCCGCCGACGTGCGGAAGAGGAGGCGCGGGCGAGCGAGGAGCGCTTCCGCGATTATGCCGAGACCGCCTCTGACTGGTTCTGGGAGACCGGGCCGGACCACTGCTTCACCTACCTGTCCGACCGGGTGATCGCCTTCGGCATGGATCCCAAGGTACGGATAGGCACGCGCCGCGTCGATACCGCGCTCGACCGCGAGACCGAGCCCGAGAAATGGCGCGCGCATTTGGCGACGCTGGACCGTCACGAACCGTTCCGCAAGTTCGAATATCGGGGGCGCGATACCACCGGGCGCATGCATCATTTCAGCGTCAACGGCAAGCCGGTGTTCGACGCCGACGGACGCTTCACGGGCTACCGCGGCTCCGCGACCGATCTCACCTCGCAGCACGAAACCGAGGAGCGGCTGCGTCAAGCTCAGAAGATGGACGCGATCGGCCAGCTTACCGGCGGCGTCGCGCACGACTTTAACAACGTGCTCACGGTCATCACCGGCACCATCGAGATCATCCGGGACGAGCTTGCGGACAAGCCCGAGCTCGCCGCGATCGCGCAGCTGATCGACGATGCGGCCGCGCGCGGCGCGGAGATCACCTCGCAGCTATTGACCTTCGCGCGCCGCCAGCCGCTGGAGCCGCGCGAGATCGACGTCAACGCCCTCGTGGTCGAGACCGCGAAGCTGCTCAAGCCGATCCTCGGCGAGCATATCGAGATCGATACCCGGCTCGCCGACGACGTCTGGTCCGCGATGGCCGATCCCTCGCAGCTGTCATCCGCAATCGTGAACCTCGCGGTCAACGCGCGCGACGCGATGCCGGGCGGCGGCAGGCTGACCCTGGAGACCGCGAACCGCGAGCTTGACGGCATGAGCAGCTCCGGCGACGGCATGGGCCGCGCCGGCGATGGCGACGTCCTGCGCGGCGCCTTCGTGATGGTCGCGGTCAGCGACACCGGTCACGGCATTCCGGCCGACATCCGCGAGCGCGTGTTCGAGCCCTTCTTCACCACCAAGGATGTCGGTCGCGGCACCGGGCTCGGGCTCAGCATGGTCTACGGCTTTGCCCGCCAGACCGGCGGCACGGTCGCCATCGAGAGCGAGGAGGGGCAGGGCACGGTGATGCGGCTGTTCCTGCCGCGGTCGAAGGGCGAGGCGCCGGCCAAGTCGGCCCCGGTTCAGCCGCTCGCCACGGCACGCGGACACGAGACGATCCTCGTCGTCGAGGACGATCCGCTGGTGCAGGGCTATGTCATCGCCCAGCTCGGCAGCCTCGGCTATCGCACGCTGGTGGCCGGCGACGGCGCGTCCGCGCTGGCACTGGTCGACCAGGGCGCCAGGTTCGATCTCCTGTTCACCGACATCATCATGCCCGGCGGCATGAACGGCCGGGAGCTGGCCGACGCGGTCCGGCTGCGCCGGCCGGGCGTGCGCGTGCTCTTCACGTCCGGCTACACCGACGATACCATCGTCCACGAAGGGCATCTGGATCCCGGCGTGGCGCTGCTCGGCAAGCCGTACCGGAAGTCGGAGCTGTCGGAGAAGATTCGCGAGGTGCTTGCGGGCGACCCGCCGGCCTGAGCTGTACGAGCCACGAAAAAGGCGCGGCGGGGAGGCCCCGTCGCGCCCGATTTCTTGCTCGCTGGTCCAGGGCTGAGAGCGCCCCGATGCCAGGCCCTTGTTCAGAACTTAGCGGGCGATCCCAGCGAGGTGACAGCGCTTGGTAAAAGACACTGGATCACCTCCTTTCGTTGGTTTCGGAAGACCTCAATATAGGCGGCATTGCCTCCGCTGTTAAGGGGGCTGCCGCTTTCCGGAGGAACCGGCGCGGTCCGTAACAGCCGCCGATGACGCCGGAAAGCCGTGTCCTGAACAGTTGAGACCGCCGCCGGGCCGTGTTAGGGAGCCCCTGACGCGGGTGTAGCTCAATGGTAGAGCAGCAGCCTTCCAAGCTGAATACGAGGGTTCGATTCCCTTCACCCGCTCCAGACGTTCAGAAGCGCATTCAAGCCTGATCCAGGTCAATGTCCCCGGCGCCGGATGGTCTATCCATCGGTCGCAACTTCGGGACACAAAGACATGACCGACAAGCCGATCGACTGGACGCCGGATCTCTCCTTGCCGACCTCCAAATCCACCGTCCAGCACTTCATCGCAAACGCCGGCGGCGACCGCCTGGAGATCGACACCACGCCCTGGGGCGAGGCTGATCTTACGGTGAACGGCCGGTCGATTGCTCATCTCGAGACCGCAGCGAGCGCCGGCGAGGCGTTTCGGACGCTCGAGACGATCGCGGAAGATTTCGAAGCCGGCAAGCAAGCCAGCAGGGATGCGCGCCTCGATCAGGTGATCGAGGATGACGAGGTCCGCGAAAAGCTGGGTCTGACGCGCATCTAGGGCCGTCTCGGTCCGTGAGATCGCTGCTCGCGATGAGCGCCCGCCGCGCCCGTCGGAACGAAGCGACGCGGATCGCCTAGGAACCATCACGCGGCGCACGAGTTGGCCGGTCGGGCGGGACCGAAAGTCACACGAGGCCAAACCGTGCAGCAAGACGTGCGCGTGCGCACCACCGCGCAGATCGCGGGTCATCCGATTCATCCGATGCTGGTGCCGATCCCGATCGCGTGCTTCGTCGGCGCGCTCTTCACCGACATCGCCTATGTCGCCAGTGCCGAGATCATGTGGGCGGATTTTTCCGCCTGGCTCCTGCTCGTCGGCGTCGTCTTCGGCGTGTTGGCGGCGATCGCGGGCCTCACCGATTTTCTCGGCAACCGCCTGGTGCGGGCGCAGACGCCGGCCTGGCCGCATCTGATCGGCAACGCCGTCGCGCTGATCCTTGGCATCGTCAATGCGCTGATCCACACCCGCGATGCCTGGACGTCGGTGTGGCCGACGGGGCTGGTTCTGTCCGTGATCACGGTCCTGATCCTGCCGGTCACCGGCTGGCTCGGCTGGGCCCTGGTCTATCGCCACGGCGTGGGAGTTGCGCGATGAATTTCCCGATTGGACGCGCGCTGCTGTGCTCCTCGGTGCTGCTGCTGGCCGGCTGCGATGACGGCAGCGGCGATCCCAAGGCGCAGATCGGCGCCAACCCGAAACTTCCCGACATCCAGCAATATCTGCTGCCGCCCATGCACATCGCGCGCATCGTCGGCTGGAAGAAGGACGAGGCGCCTTCTGTGGCCGAGGACCTGCAGATCAAGGCGTTCGCGACCGGCCTGCAGCATCCGCGTTTCCTCTACGTGCTGCCCAATGGCGACGTGCTGGTGGCTGAATCCAAAGCGCCAAAGGGGGCAGGCATCAAGCGGCCCAAGGAGATCGTCATGGGCTATGTCGAGTCCTGGGCGACCTCGGGCGGCGACGACACCGGGCCCGGCAACCGCATCACGCTGCTGCGCGACAACAATGGCGACGGTGTGCCGGATACGCAAAGCGTCTTCCTCGACCATCTCAACTCGCCGTTCGGCATCGCGCTGGTCGGCAGCGATCTTTATGTCGCCAATGCCGATGCGATCGTCAGATATCCCTATGGGGAAGGCGACACGAAGATTACCGCGCCGGGCACGGTGCTGACATCGCTGCCGGGCGGACCGATCAACCATCACTGGACCAAGAGCCTGGTCGCCAGTCCCGACGGCTCAAAACTCTACGCCGGCGTCGGCTCCAACAGCAACATCACCGAGAACGGCATGGAGGCCGAGCACAACCGCGCTGCCATCCTCGAGGTCGATCGTGCCAGCGGGCGCTGGCGCGTGTTCGCGAGCGGTCTGCGCAATCCCAACGGCCTCAGCTTCGAGCCGCAGACCGGCGCGCTATGGACCGTAGTGAACGAGCGCGACGAGCTCGGTCCCGATCTCGTGCCCGATTACATGACCTCGGTGAAGGACGGCGGCTTCTACGGTTGGCCCTACAGCTATTACGGCCAGCACGTCGATCCCCGCGTCAAGCCGCAGCGGCCGGATCTCGTCGCCAGGGCGATTGCGCCGGACTATGCCCTGAGCTCGCATGTCGCGCCGCTCGGGATGGCCTTCAACACCGGGACGAGCCTGCCGGCGGCCTATCGCGGCGGCGCCTTTGTCGGCGAGCATGGCAGCTGGAACAGGCAGGTGCTCAACGGCTACAAGGTGGTGTTCGTGCCGTTCACCGATGGCAAGCCGAGTGGCCCGGCGCAGGACGTCGTGACCGGCTTTCTCAACAGCGACAACAAGGCGCGCGGCCGGCCCGTCGGCGTTGCCATCGACAAATCAGGCGCATTGCTGGTCGCCGACGACAGCGGCAACACGGTCTGGCGCGTCACCGCCGCACATCCGCAACTGACGCAACGTTAAGCTCGCGTGCGCGTTGTCCGGCAGACGTTCTTCTGAAACTCAAAGCCAGGAGTGGGACAATGGGCCTTGCTCAATATGCCATCGTGCCGGTGCGGAACGAATGGGGCGTGCTGCACGACGGCGACGTCAGGAACACCTATGCCACCAAGGAAGCTGCGTTCGAATCCGCGGTCGCCGCCGCATCGCTCGCGCTTCGTGAGGGGCACGAAGTCCAGGTCAGCGTGCCCGGCCGCGAAGCAGGAGAAAGCGCACTCGGCATCTAGCCGTCACACGATCAGCCGGCCGCGCCGCGCGGCGATGCCGATCGCAACCTCGGTGCCGGCATTGAAATCGAGACGGTCCGCCTCGATGCCGTCACTGAAGATGACGCCGTTCTCCGGCATCAAGGAGCGGATGCGCAATTGGTCGGCCGGGGCCAGCCGGCCGCAGACGAGATTGGTCTGCGAATGACGGCTCGGGAAGGGCTCGCGCACGGCAAAGCGCAGCTCCGGCGCATCCCAGGGCAGGGCTTCGTAACGCGTTAGCGGGGGAGGCCGGCCAAGGCTGCCGGCAATGGCCAGCGATCCCGTGATTATGCTCTTGAACCAGGCGGTTGATCCGAGCCCGGTCGAGACGATCAGGCCGCTCGAGGACTGCCGTTCCGTGGCGCCGCCGGTCGCAAGCTCGTAGATCGCCGAGACATGCGTGCGCGCGCCGACGAACAGGTCGTTGACGGCGTGGAGCACCTGACCATTGCTGAGCCGCGCCTCCGCCATCGTCACAGCCTGGCTGCCGCGCTTGTCGGCGGCGACTTCCGGCAGCAGCTTCGCAAGGTCGCCAGGGGCGAAGGGCAGCAGGATGCCGTCGTGGCGGGCGGGGTCCGGGTTGAGCCCGATCAGCGGATGGTCGTTGAGATATTTCATCGTGTTGGCGACGACGCCGTCCTGGCCGAGCGCGACCACGATGTCGTCGGGGGCAAAGATGAAGTTCGGCAGGAAGCTGCGGTCGATGACCTGATAGCGCCCCCATTGCTCCAGGACCTGCAACGTGGTGTGACGCTGCGCCCGGTAGACCTCGTGCTCGCGCTCATAGTCGGAGAAGTCGGCGCCGAGACGCTCCACGTAGAAGCGCGCCTGCGCCGCCGTGAGGTGGCGCGCGATCAGGTCCTCCAGCCTGGTCTTGCGCGTCACCAGCACGATCTTGCGGTCATTGGCGGCGGGCATTGGCGGCCTCCGTCGGCTTCGGCTTCTCCATCAGCTGGCTGAGCAGGTCCGGCGAGACGTTGAGCTGGCCGATCTTCTCGGCCTTTTCGGCGATGCCGGAGAAGGCCTGCGCGATCAGCTGCCCCGGCTGCATGCCGGCCGCAGCGAGCGCCTGGATCACGCGGGTGTCGACGCCCTCGAAGATCTTCATCAGCGCGCCGACGCGATAGGCCTCGGCGTCGGCCAGCGTTCTCGTATTTTCGGCATTGAGCCCGACGAAATCCTTGCGCTTGCCTTCCAGCACGATGTCCGCGGCCATGCCGGCCTCGCGCAGCTCGTTGCGCTTGGCCGCAACGCTTGCCTCGGCGTCCATCTGGGTCTCGCGGATCGAGCGCTTCTTCTGCTCGACCGCGATCTCGGTGTCGAGCTCGCTCTCGCGAATGGCGCGCTCCTGCTCGACGGCGAAGTTGCGCCGGGCGAAGATGGCCTCGTCCGCGTTCTTCAGGATCGCTTCGCGCGCTTGCGCCTCCAGCGCCCTCGCGGTGTCCGGCGTCGCCCTGATGCCGCGGATCGACACGCCGAGGATTTCGAGGCCGAGGGAAACGATGTCGGCGCGCGCCCTCAATCCGCCTGCGATGATGTCGGCGATGCGGTCGGAGGCCTGCAGCGCCTCCCTCAGCGTCAGCTCCTTCACTGCCTGCTGGGCGAGAACCTCGACCGTGCCGAGAATCCGTTCCGGCAGCTTCTCCGGATCGTCGCTCGCATAGGTCTTGCCGTCGGCCTTCAGCGTGAAGTCGAGCATCGATGCCGCCTTCTTGGGGTCGCTGACGCGATAGGTCACCTGGCCCTGCACGGTCAGCGTCTGAAAGTCGCGCGCGGTCTGCTCGAAGATGAAGGAGGCGTCGCGGCTGCCGATGGGCACGGCGACCAGCATGGTCACCGGCGCGTAATACAGCGCGGAAAGACCGGCGCCCTCGGCGACGATGGCGCCGGCGCGGTACTTCATCAGATAGGTGGTGGGCTGAGCCTTGATGAATCTGACGCCGAACATGGCCTTCTCCGATCGCTGTCTGTAAGTGTGCCTGAGCAACTAAGTAAGTTGGACTGTACAACTAACTATGCTACTGTCAAGGCCAAAGCAGCGGAGTTCGGCGATGGCAGGCGAGGCGCTTGGCAAAGACCTTGGCAAAGGGCTTGGGAAACCTGGACAATTGGACTTTCCGCGCCCGCTGACCACGGTCGATGTGGCGATCTTCACGATCCGCGACGACCGCCTCCAGGTGCTGCTGGTGCGGCGTCCGGCGGGCGAGGGCGAGCCGTTTCCGGAAAGCCTGGCGCTGCCCGGCGGCTTCGTCGATGTCGCGAAGGACCGCGATCTCGCGGCCTGCGCCGCCCGCAAGCTGAAAGAGAAGACCGGCGTCACCAGTCCGTACCTCGAGCAGCTCGGAAGCTGGGGCAGCGCGACACGCGATCCGCGCGGCTGGTCGGCGACGCACGCCTATTTCGCGCTGATCCCGGAGGAGGCCGGCGAGCTCTCCGCGGATGCGCGCTGGTTTCCGTTGTCCGGCGGCAGGCTGAAGGAGAAGCTCGCCTTCGATCACGGCGAGATCCTTTCGACCGCCATTCAGCGCCTGCGCAACAAGGTGGAGTATACCTCATTGCCGGCCTATCTGATGCCGGCCGAGTTCACGCTGCCGGATCTGCAGCGGGTCTACGAGATCGTGCTCGACCGTCCGCTGGAGAAGAGCGCCTTCCGCACCCGCATCCTGTCGGCCGACATGATCGAGCCGGTGGCGAGGATGCGGCGCGGCCCCAACCGTCCGGCGCAGCTCTATCGCCTGACGAAGGGCCGCGAGCCCGTCTATTTCGTGCGGACATTCAACCCGCCGGAATGAGCGCCCGATCGAACGCCGCCCTGCGGCCAGCGCTGCCATGCCATTCGGAACGGACATGCCCTCGAGCCCAGTCTCCGGCTAAGACTGGCTGTGCCGGCGCGATCTGCGCCTGCGGGGCAGGCGACGTCTGGAATGCGGTTCTTGAAATCTGACAGCAGGTTGATCGGCGTCCTGCTGGTGCTCGCCATCACCCAGCTGGTCGGCTGGGGTACGATCGGGCTTCCTGCCATCGTCGGGCGCGATCTCGCCGCCGATCTCGGCATGAGCCTGCCGGCCGTGTTCGCCGGCACGTCCGTTCTCTATGTCTCGATGGGCCTGTGCGCGCCCTGGCTCGCCAAATCGTTCGCGCGGCATGGCGCGCGGGCGGTCATGATGGTCGGCACCGTCGTGACCGTGCCGGGCTTCGTGCTGCTGTCGCTCGCGCGCGAGCCGATGCTGTATTTCGCGGCCTGGATCGTGCTCGGCATCGCCGGCAGCGCCACGCTGTCGACCGGCGCCTATATCATGCTGAACGAGATCGCCGGGCGGCAGGCCAAGCACGCGATCGGGGCCTTGATGCTGGTGACGGGCCTCTCCAGCAGCATCTTCTGGCCGACGACGTCGTTCCTGAGCGGTCACCTCGGCTGGCGGGGAACGTGCCTCGTTTATGCCGCGATGATGCTCGTCGTCAGCCTCCCGCTCTATGCGTTCGCACCGCGCCGGAGGATCGCCGGGGGCGATGCCGGCGAGCCGGCGAGGTCGGCGCCGCCGCCGGTCGTTCCAAGAAGCACTTTCGGCCTCGTGGTCGCCGCGATCACGCTCAACGCCTTCGTCAATTTCGGCATCAGCGCCATCATGATCGAACTGTTGCGGGCGGAGGGACTGGCGCCGGCGCAGGCACTCCTCTTCGGCTCCATGCTGGGCGTGATCCAGGTCAGCGCCCGCGGGCTCGATCTCCTCGGCGGCGGTCGGTGGGACGGGATCACGACCGGGCTCGTCGCGGGCACGGCGCTGCCCGTGGCGATGCTGCTCTTGATGCTGAGCGAGGGCGCAACCTGGGCGGTTGCGGCCTTCATCCTGCTCTATGGCGCCGGCAGCGGCGCGATGGCGGTGGCGCGGGCCACCATTCCGCTCGTGTTCTACGACCAGGCCGAATTCGCCAGGGCGATGTCGATGATCGCGCTGCCGCTCAATCTCGCCTCCGCGATCTCGCCGCCGCTCCTGGTCGGCCTGCTCGCCGCATTCGGCAGTCGCGGTGCGCTCGGTCTCACCTTCGTCTGCTCCTGCGCGACGGTGCTGATTTTGGTGCTGCTCGGACGGCGCCGGCCGCGCGTGGCGGCTGCCGCGACCTGAGCCGCTTGGGGCAATATTCGCGGCGCGGAAAGTCGCGGACGGCGAGGGCCTTTCGGGCCGGCAGGGGATAGCCGTATGCCGCCAGTGCAGTGCTCAGGGCCTCAAAATGGTGTATCCGCAGGGAGCACGGAATGGTGTGGAGCCGCCGTGCCAAGATCAGTTCCCCGGAGGAAATCGACATGTCGGCCTTGCCGCTCTCAGGCATCAAGATCCTTGACCTCACCCGCGTTCTCGCCGGGCCTTTGTCGGCCCAGATGCTGGGCGATCTCGGCGCGGAGGTGATCAAGATCGAGCGGCCGGGCACCGGCGACGACGCGCGCGCCTTCGGCCCGCCTTACCTGACCGATCCCGAGGGCAAGGCAAACAACAACAACTCGTTCTACCTCTGCGCCAACCGCAACAAGAAGTCGGTCACCGTCAACATCGCCAAGCCCGAAGGGCAGGCGATCATCCGCGAGCTCGCGAAGGACGTCGACGTCTTCATGGAGAACTACAAGGTCGGCGACCTCAAGCGCTACGGCCTCGACTACGAGACCATCAAGGCGATCAATCCCGGCATCATCTATTGCTCGGTGACCGGCTTCGGCCAGACCGGACCCTACGCGCCGCGTGCCGGCTATGACGCCATCCTGCAGGCGATGGGCGGCCTGATGAGCGTCACCGGCCACATGGACGGCGAGCCGGGCGAGGGCCCGATGAAGGTCGGCCCGTCCATCGTCGACTACATGACCGGCATGAACACCTCGATCGGCATTCTCTCCGCGCTCTACCATCGCGACGCCAACAAGGGCCAGGGGCAGCACATCGACGTCTGCCTGTTCGACACCGTCATCGCCTCGCTGTCGCACTGGCTGCAGATCTATCTCGTCAACGGCAAGACGCCGCCGCGGCGCGGCACCTGGGGCAATGGCGGCATGCCGGCCGGCGTGTTCCGCTGCACCGACGGCGAGCTGATGCTGGTGGTCGGCAATGACGGCCAGTTCCGGAAGACCTGCGCCGTGCTCGGCGAGCCGGAGCTGGCAAACGATCCGCGCTTCATCAAGAACAACGACCGTGTCGTGCACGGCAAGGAGATCATGGCGATCTTCGCCGGCCTGTTCCTGAAGCAGCCGGTGGCCTACTGGCTGGAGAAGCTGGAAGAGGCCGGCGTGCCCTCGGGTCCCATCAACAATTTCGAGCAGGTGTTCTCCGATCCCCACGTCCAGTCGCGCGGCATGCGGGTGAAGACGCAGCACAAGTTCGAGCCCGAGCTGTCGCTGATCCGCAACGCGCTGACCCTCTCGGGCACCCCCATCACCGAATATCGCGCCCCGCCGCGGCTCGGCGAGCACACCCAGGAGGTGCTCGGCGGCAAGCTCGGCTATGATGCCGGGAAGATCGACGAGCTGAAGGCGCAGGGGATCATCTAGGCTTTGCTTCTTACCCTCCCCTGGAGGGGGAGGGTCGCCGCGCATGCAGCGAAGCGGAATGCGCAGCGGGGTGGGGTGACAGTCTCTCCGCGTTGAATGGTGCCGGTGTGGAGAGATCACCCCACCCCGGCGCTCCGCGCCGACCCTCCCCCTCCAGGGGAGGGTAAGATAGAGTTGCGCTTCAAAGTCACGGTGAGATCGGGACAACATCGCATGACCAAAACCATCATCACCTGCGCCATCACCGGCAATCTCACCAAGCCCGAGCAGTCGCCGTACCTCCCCATCACGCCCGAGCAGATCGCGACCTCCGCGCTGGAGGCGGCCGAAGCGGGGGCGGCCATCGCCCACATCCATGTGCGCGATCCCGCAACTGGCCGCCCCTCGATGGAGATCGACCTCTACCGCGACGTCGTGGACCGCATCCGCGCCCGCAACAAGAGCCTCGTCATCAATCTCACCACCGGTCCCGGCGGGCGCTTCGTGCCCTCGATCGAGGATCCCCGCGTCGCCGGTCCCGGCACCACGCTGCTGCAGCCGGAAAAGCGCGTCGCGCACATCGAGCTGCTCAAGCCCGACATCTGCACGCTCGATCTCAACACCATGAACTCCGGCGGCGAGGTCGTCATCAACACGCCGCGCAACGTCCGGATCATGGCCGAGCGGATGAAGGCGGCCGGCGTGCTGCCGGAGATCGAGCTGTTCGACAGCGGCGACTGCCATCTGGCGCGCGACCTGTTCGCCGACGGCACGCTGAAGGGGCCGGGGTTGTTCTCGCTCGTGCTCGGGGTGAAGTACGGCTTCTCGGCGACGCCGGAGACGATGTTCTACGCCCGCAGCCTGCTGCCGCCGGGCGCGATCTGGTCCGGCTTCGGCATCGGCCGCGCCGAATTCCCGATGGTGGCGCAAGCTTGGCTGCTGGGAGGCCACGTCCGCGTCGGCATGGAGGACAATCTCTATATGTCCAAGGGCGTGCTGGCGAAGACCAATGCCGAGCTGGTCGCGCACGCCGCGGGCATCCTGAAGAGCCTGGGCGCGAGCGTTGCGAGCGCGGAAGATGCGCGGGCGATGCTGGGGCTGCCGGCGGCAAGTTGATCGCCGGCTCTGATCGGCGAGCCCTTGCCGAACCATGCACCTTTCAATGTAATCTGGAGTTGTGTACAGTAGTTTGGTTGATCCATTTTGCATAACTTGACGATTTTGCCGACGAGAATGGTCGATCAAATTCCAGAACAGCAATCTGATCGGATCAAGCGCGCCGCCTCGGCGGAGATCGAGGATCTGATTGCCGCTGATGAAGTTCTTGAGGCGCTAAAGAAGTTGCGCCTTCTCGTTGCCGATTTTGGCGACACTGAACAACGATCGCAGGTGACCCTCCTCCTAAGGAGCATGAACCGCGCAAAGAGTGAAGAGCGTGGCGGGCGTACGAGTACGGTCAACGTCAACGACGTCAGCCAAAGCGCGCTTGAACTCGTTGCGCAGCTCATCTCGTCCGACGGTGTCTGGTCGCCTGAAGCAACCGCACGAGACCCGAGCCGTGGACAAGGATATCAAGGTGCTCGGCCGGCCCCGGACAGTGACCAGCTCCGACGTCAGTTCATCCAATCCAGGAAATCCTCGTCCGGGCCTAGCCTGGTTGAAGCCGATGGTCTGGAAAGACAGTTTCCAAATGGAAGATTTTGTCTCGGCCCGCTCTCTTTCAAGCTGGGCACCGGCGAAGTTTGCGTCGTCATCGGAAAGAACGGGAGTGGAAAGAGCACCTTGTTGCGTTTGGTCGCGGGCCGCCTGCTGCCGACCGCAGGCTCGCTTTCTTATCCAGCGTTGAGCCCGACCAAGGATTGGTTCGAAATTCGGTCGAAAGTCCAATTCCTCTCATCCAGATTCTTCGGCACGCGTGCAGGGATTCGGCCGACTCTGGAATTCGCAGCCTCGACCGCCGGCAAGCTCGGGTCCGACAACGAGCGCCTCGTCGACGACTACCTTGCGCGCTATGATCTCGAACGTTATGCAAGCCGCCAATGGAACGAGTTGTCCGACGGCTATCTCATGCGTTTCGAATTAGTGAGGGCTCTTGTTTCATCCCCTGAACTTCTGATTCTGGACGAGCCTTTAGCAAATCTCGATATCGTCGCTCGACTGTCTTTTCTCTCTGATCTCGTCGAACTCGCAACAACGATATCCAAGCCGACGTCTGTCGTTCTGAGCACGCATCACCTAGATGAAGCCGAACTCGTTGCGGACAAGATTCTGATCTTGGAGCGAGGAGCCTGCATCTTTTCAGGAACTAAAGCTGACGTCCGGCAGCGTTCTCCCGGCTCGATATTTCATCTGGTGGGGGATCTTACTCGCGCGGCTTTCGGTGCTGTGTCCATCCGCGGGCTTCGTCACGTGAGCTCCATACTGGGAGGCGTTGCTCTACATTTCGACGACTTTCTAACCGTAGCCCAACTCTTCGAGCGGTTGGGCGTACTCCAGAATGAGCACATTGTGTCGGTGACCGATATTACGGAGTCCACCAAGAGCATTTTGCTCAATGATGGCTACAGCGGTCCTGTCGACGGCACCGGCGATGGGTGAAGACGTGGCGCGAAGTATTCTCGAGCGGGAGAGGGAGGGCGAGGTGCTGAAGGCTGGATTACTATGGATCGTCCGGATCTGGATATCGTTTCTCAAGCGGTTGCGGCGGCTTGACGTTCACCTACGAAGGCATGCCCCACTTCTCTTTGCACTGCGGGGCGATTGGATCGTGGGAATGGCGGTAATTGCCTGGCCAGTGGTTTTCATCTGCGCCTTGATACGGATTATCTATCCGATCGGGTTGGATGTGGCCTTCCTGGGGCTGTTGGTGTTTCTCAACGTTTGTGGAGTTTTGATTTGGGCGATGCAGGTAATCCTGAGATTTGATCAAATCAGGCCGGTATTTCGTTCAATACGTCACTATGGGTTCTGGCAGCTCTGCTTGGCTGCTGCAGTGATAGTGCTCCCCGCCTTTCTGGCCCTCGATCTCATCGCCGCCTCGATCCAGCAAGAGTCAGGACTTTACGTGCTTGCAGGGATTTCCGTCATGCTTGGGCTTCTGGTCATTCTCATTTCGATCCAGATCCACGTCAGGATTTCCGAGTCGTTCAATGTGTTTTTTGCCGATCTCGATTCTCTCTCTCCAGAAGTTCGAGTCTTTACGCGGAACGTCGCTGTTCTTGGTGTCACCTTCATTGCCTGCTTATTGGCATCGTCCTCGTCGATCCCCTGGTGGGAGAAGAATTCGTTCGAATGGATATATGACCTGGCTCGCAGGTTCGCGGTGTTTCCGTTGGAAAGGACAGTGCTTGTCTTCTACTTCGTCGAACTTGTTCTATGTGCCGCTTCAACGATCACCATCGTGTTGTATTGGCAGGACGCGAGAGAGAGCGGCAATTCTGCGTGGCTCCGTCGGATGCAGTCCGTCGTAGTGGGACGGACCGTGCTGTTGGGCGCAATTGTGGCTCAGGCCCTGATATTGATCTCGGGCCCTTCTCAAAAGAACCTCTCGGCCCCGGTCATGATTGGTGTTGCATCGCTGCTGGTGCTTGGGATTGATCAGATCTATCGCCGAGGAGATCGTATCATCATGGGGCCACGATCGTGAGCGTGCAGGGCAACGCGGAGCGCGGCATCAGGCTGAATCGGGCGCGCATGTTGGTTGCGGAGGGAGAGCTTCAGCTGGCGTTGGAAGACCTCCGAAGCCTGCTCAGCGGGATTGATCGCAAGCAGTATCGTTCGAGTTGGCGGAACCTGGTCCTGAACCTGATGTCTCGCCGCGCGAGGGCGGACCGTGATCGCCGGAGCGGAACGAGCGACGACCGGGCCTATGACCGCAGCCAGAACGAGATCGCGATTGGCATCCTCGAGCTAATCGACGAACTGGAACAGTCCGACGCGGTCATTGGGACGTATATCGTTGAGCAGCCAATCGCGATTTCCGCGGCAGCGATGGGCAATGCCGAGGTTCTGACGACGGATCGCAGCCGGCTGAAGAGTGTTGCCTGGCTGCGGCGGGGTTTGGACTGTGCGAAATCAGTGTGTCGAGTCGTGACCCCTAATCGGCGCGGCACCGGTTTCGTCGTAAATGCCAACACGCTGGTCACGAACCACCATGTGTTGGAAACGGCTTCGGAGGCGGCCGATACCGTAGTCGAGTTCAACTTCGAGGCGGATGATGAAGCCGGTCTTTGTGAAGTGGAGCGCTTCTACCTTGATGCCGCCACGTTCAAGACGAGCGAGACACTCGACTGCACGGCGGTCAAGATACGGGATTTTGGCGGCAAATGGGGGCAGCTGACCATCGAGGCCGGAAAATCCGTGAAGGTGCAAGACCACGTTGTCATCGTTCAGCACCCGCAGGCGGGTATCAAGCAAATCTGCATGACGGACAACGGGGTTGTGAACCTCTTCGAAAACTTCGTCCAGTATACGACTGACACGATGGCCGGATCGAGCGGGTCTCCCGTGTTTAATGACGAGTGGCGGGTGGTTGCGATCCATCACAAGGGAGGCGATCTGGCCAAGAACGTGGCGGGAGACGTCATCTTCGTCAATCAAGGCGTGCTGATGTCGGCGATCGTCGCCGATCCTGACTTGGCAGGGTTCATTTGCGCAGGGTGACGGGTGTCGGCGCTGAGCCTTGCCTGAGGCTTGCGGGCAATCCCCAGATAATCACGGTCCGTAGTCGCACAGGCTTCCGCTTCGCCTCCGACTCTGATTCGATCTCCCCACTTGAGTTCGGGGAGGGAAGTGAATGTCCTACACGATTGGATTCCAGGCCAAGAACCAGAAGTCGGTTCTGGCGACCGAGGCCGCCACCGCCAACCAGGCCGTCGCCATCGTTGCCGCGCTGCGGCAAAGCGCCGACGAAATAAAGTTCATCCGCTCGCCGCAGGAAGGCGAGATGGGCATCGAGATGCTGCTGCTGCTCGCCAAGGAAGAAGCCGAGGAGATGCCGCAGCAGGCCTAGTCCCCGCCACCACACTTCGATCAGAAGCGAAGCATATCGGCTACGAAATAGCGTAGTCAGCGATCAGTCTCGCTCGAGCCGAAGGTGGCTGCCATGAAACGCGAAGCGCTCCGCGTCGAACCGATCTCGTCCTTTCTCGATCGCGTGAAGGCGCCGACCTCGCCGGTGACGCGTGCCGGCAACATGATCTTCGTCGCCGGCCTGCCGCCGTTCGACCCTGATACGGGCGAGATCGGCGGGATGGCGATCGAGCGGCAGAGCGAGATTGTCATGGAGCAGATGAAGCTGTGCCTTCAGGCGGCCGGCGCCTCGCTCGACAACGTCATGAAGTGCAACGTCTACTGCACCTCGACCAAACACTTCGCCGCATTCAACGCGGTCTATGCCCGCTATTTCCCAATCGATCCGCCGGCGCGGATCTTCGTCTGCACGCCGGAATGGTTCGGCCCCTTCGACGTCGAGATCGATTGCATCGCGATGGTGTGAGGCGGGGTTGAGGCCTATCCGTCTTCGATGGTGATCCTAAATCTTCCGAATCCGCCGCAAAATTGCTTGCGCGCGCATCAAGTCTATTGAACAATCTTCGCGAGCATTTTAGCGGAGGCCTGATTGTTTTACAGACTTTTTCAATTGATGAGCCGTTGGTGGATTTCTTGGAAGCAATTCGCGGTGGGTTCAATTCGACTTGGCAGGAGGTGGTGGCGCTCGCTCAGCGGGTTTGGCCAAAAAGCTGTGAGCACAATCGCTGCTCTGGGTACAATATCTTCTCTTGTGCTTTGGGCAGTAGGCTCGGAACCGGCGCGAGATTGCCTGGCGCCAGATCTAAATTTCGATCAAGTCGAGAAGTGCTTTTTTAGCCGGACCAGCGAGCAGATGCGGGCTGCCTTCGTCGAAAGTCAACGAGGCCGTCGCCTTACATTTAAGACGAGCTTCCTCCTGGATGGATCTGATCCCGAGCGCGATGGACACCTTTTCTCTGTTGTCGGAAAATGGGGACCTCAGTCACAATACTCTCAGCCGACGATACTTTGCGAACGAACCTATTCGGCAAATCGTGATGCCCAAGAAGAGAAATCTTTTCGCGCCAAGCTCAAGCGAGGAGATTCAATCGGAGTCAGTGGCCTTATCGACACGATTTCTGAAAACCAACTGATACTTCATGAATGTCTGATATTCTCGCCGGCTTAATGGGAGAATTGGTGGATCATCGAGAGTTAGCAAAGTCTTCTTCCGTCATATGGGCGCATTCGTTAGTTGCCTACCACGGACAAGGGTCGACGAATTTCTTCTGTTACTAGCGCGCCGCCACCCGCGACGGCGCCTTCGTCTCGGTCTTCCTCGCCGTCAGCGCCATCGTCGCCACGCTGACCACGCGCTCCACCACGTCCTCGACGTCGTCGAGGTCGCATTTGCCTTCCGACAGCTTTGTCAGCCGCTCGCTCTCGCGGATGGTGTGGTGCGCCATCGCGAGCGCGAAGTTCAGGCCCCAGTAGATGTCGACGTCGCAGCGCTCGGGCAGGGCGCGGCGCATCGCGCCGGCGAATTTCCGCAAATGGTCGATCTCGCGGTTCTTGATGCGGCGGATCGGCGGCACGGATTCGATCGAGGCGCGGATCATGAAACGCGCCGCGGTCGAGCGCTGGTTCTCGGGGCCGAGGCAGCCGCGCAAGGTCGGTCCGACCAGCGCGCGCAGGATCACCTCGATCGGCGCGCGGCCGCCGCCTTGCTCCTCAGCCGCCTTCAATTCGCGCAGGCGCTCGCGGTTGGTCTGAACCGAACGCGTGACGAATAATTCCGCGATCAGCTCGTCCTTCGAGCCGAAATGATAGTTCACCGCCGCGAGGTTGACGCCGGCTTCCGCGACGATGTCGCGCAGCGTCACGTCGCCGAAGCCGCGGTCGGCATAGAGCCGTTCGGCGGCGGCGAGAATGGCAGACCTTGTGTGATCGCTGGCCATGAGGGCGCCCGGGGAGGGGAGTTGCAATTCAAACAGTTGTATGAAACTATCGTTTGAAGGCCGGAGAATGTCAATCCGCAATCGGGACTCGTTCGCAACTCGCGGGCCAGCTCGGGCCGCCTCGCAATGCGCGGGTTCGCGCTTGCGGGCCGTGCCATGCGGGAGGACAGTCCGGGCAAAACGAGTTCGCAAAAGAGAGACGAGGAGCGTCCCATGGATTTCGATCTGTCCCCCAAGCAGAAGGAATGGCTCGACCGCGTGCGGTCCTTCATGGCCAAGCATGTGCGCCCGGCGGTGCCGATCTACGATCAGCAGGATCACAGCGGTGAGCGCTGGAAGGTGATCCCGGTCCTCGAGGACCTCAAGAAGAAGGCCAAGGCCGAAGGCCTCTGGAACATGTTCATGCCGCCGAACGAGCATGAGGATGACGAATTCCGCGGCGCGGGATTGACCAATCTCGAATACGCGCTGCTGTCCGAAGAGATGGGCCGCATCACCTGGGCCTCGGAAGTCTTCAACTGTTCCGCGCCCGACACCGGCAACATGGAAGTGTTCCTCCGCTACGGCTCCAAGGAGCAGAAGCGCAAATGGCTGCGTCCGCTGATGGACGGCGAGATCCGCTCGGCCTTCCTGATGACGGAACCGGCGGTCGCGTCGTCCGACGCCACCAACATCGAGACCCGCATCGAGAAGGACGGCGACCATTACGTCATCAACGGCCGCAAATGGTGGTCGTCCGGCGTCGGCGATCCCCGCTGCAAGATCGCGATCCTGATGGGCAAGACCGATTTCAAGGCGGCCAAGCACCAGCAGCAGTCGCAGATCCTGGTTCCGCTCGACACACCCGGCATCAAGGTCGAGAAGATGCTCCCCGTCTTCGGCTTCGACGACGCGCCGCACGGCCACGCCCAGGTGCTGCTCGATAACGTCCGCGTGCCCAAGGAGAACATCCTGCTCGGCGAAGGCCGCGGCTTCGAGATCGCGCAGGGCCGGCTCGGCCCGGGCCGTATCCATCACTGCATGCGCACCATCGGCAAGGCCGAGGAGGCGCTGGAGAAGATGGTGAAGCGGCTGTCCTCGCGCACCGCGTTCGGCAAGAAGATCGTCGAGCACTCGGTGTGGGAGCAGCGCATCGGCGAAGCCCGCACCAACATCGAGATGACGCGTCTGCTGTGCCTCAAGGCGGCCGACATGATGGACAAGGTCGGCAACAAGACCGCGCAGGCCGAGATCGCCATGATCAAGGTCGCAGCGCCCAACATGGCGCTGAAGATCATCGACGAGGCGATCCAGGCCTTCGGCGGCGCCGGCGTCTCGGACGAGGCGGGCCTCGCCAAGGACTACGCCCACATCCGCACGCTCCGTCTCGCCGACGGTCCGGACGAGGTGCACAATCGCGCCATTGCCAGGCTCGAGGTTCGGAAGTATGCCAACTCTCCCAGTCACTAAGAGGGAGAGCCGGGCGGCGCTCCCGACTTGAAGAAACGACAGGGCATGGTCCCATTCGCAATGACCGCTTGACGCAAGTGCGTCAGCGGTTACCGATTAGGATCATGCTCGACCTGAAAAGGTCAGGACTGAAGAGGGAGCGTCATGGCCGACGGCGTCAGGAAAGACGAAGAGTTTTCGGGCACCAAACCCGTCGAGGAGCGGCATCGCTTCGACGAGATGCGGCTCGAGGCCTGGATGCGCGAGCACGTCGAAGGCTTCGAGGGCCCGCTGGTCGTCCTGCAATTCAAGGGCGGCCAGTCCAACCCGACCTATCGCCTCAACACGCCGAAGCGCTCCTACGTGATGCGTCGAAAGCCGTTCGGCAAATTGCTGCCGTCGGCGCATGCGGTCGACCGCGAGTATCGCGTCATCGCGGCCCTCGGCAAGCAGGGCTTTCCGGTCGCGCGCGCCTATGCGCTGTGCCAGGACGACAGCGTGATTGGAGCTGCCTTCTACATCATGTCGATGGAGGAGGGGCGTGTGTTCTGGGATCCGACGCTGCCGAGCCAGGACAGCGATGCACGTCGCAAGATCTTCACCAGCAAGATCGAGACGCTGGCGAAGCTCCACATGTACGATCCCACGGCGATCGGCCTCGGCGACTTCGGCAAGCCCGGCAATTATTTTGCGCGCCAGATCGACCGCTGGACCAAGCAGTATCGCGCGTCCGAGACCCAGCACATTCCGGAGTTCGAGAAGGTCGCCGAATGGCTGCCCAGGACCGTGCCGGAGCAGGCGCGCGTCTCGATCGTCCACGGCGACTACCGTCTCGACAACATGATTTTCCATCCGACGGAACCGCGGGTGCTGGCCGTGCTGGACTGGGAGCTGTCGACCCTCGGCGATCCCATGGCCGACTTCACTTATCTGTTGATGCAGTGGGTTATGCCGGGTCTCGAGGGCGCCGACCTCAAGGCGCTCAACATCCCGAGCGTGGAGGAAGCCGCCCAGATCTATTGCAACGTCACCAAGATGACGGTGCCCGATCTCAACTGGTACTTCGCCTACAATCTGTTCCGCCTCGCCGGCATCACGCAAGGAATCGCCGGCCGCGTCCGCGACGGCACCGCCGCCAACGCCAAGGCGCTGGAATCCGCCAAGCGCACCGTGCCGCTGTCGAAGGCGTCATGGGAGTACGCGCAGAAGGCGGGCGCGGTGTAGGAATGAAAAAGGCGCGGCCGATGGCTGCGCCTTTTTCTTTTGCGTTCTTGCACAGCTCTCGTGTCCCGGACGCGGTGCAGCACGCAGTGCTGCTCCGCAGAGCCGGGACCCAGCAAGCTCCAATTACCCCTTCGCACAATGCGCGATCAGCTTCTCCACGAAGCCTGCGCATTTCTCCAGCTCCGCCATCTCCACGAACTCGTCCGGCGTGTGCGCCTGCGCGATCGAGCCCGGTCCGATCACCACCGACGGGATATCGGCGATGGCGGAGAACAAGCTCGCCTCGGTGCCGAACGCGACCTTGGCGTGGTCATTGCGCCCGGCAAGGCTCTTGGCGAGCGTGACGATCGCGGCATCGGCGGCGGTGTCGAGCGCGGGGTAGTCGAGGATCTCCTCGAAATCGATACCGCAGTCCGGATGCCGCGCCTTCATCGCCGGCTCGAGCTCGGCCCTGGCCCAGGCGACGATCGCATCCGTCACCTCGCGTGACTCGGTGATGCCGATGCCGCGGCATTCGAAATCCACCGCGCAGGTGTCGGGCACGATGTTCAGCGCCGCGCCGCCATGCACGATGCTGGTGAGCAGCGTCGAGTGCGGCACGTCGTAGAGGCTGTCGTTCGCCCGCGCGAGCGCAAGCTTCTCGGCGCGGCGGCGGATCTCGACGATCAGCTCGGCGGCATATTCGATCGCGTTGACGCCGTCGGGCGCGATCGAGGAATGGCGGGCGAGGCCGTGGAAGGTGGCGCGCACGCCGTGCTTGCCCTTGTGGCCGATGATCACCTTCATCTCGGTCGGCTCGCCGATGAAGGCACCCAGAGGCTTGACTTTCTTCTTCGCGATCTCGCCGAGCATCGGCCGTACCCCGACGCAGCCGATCTCCTCGTCATAGGAGATCGCCAGATGAATCGGCGTTGCGAGCTTTGCCTCCACCATCTCCGGCACCATGGCGAGGCACACCGCGACAAAGCCCTTCATGTCGGTGGTGCCACGGCCGTAGAGCTTGCCGTCGCGCTCCACGAGCTTGAACGGGTCGTGGCTCCAGTCCTGGCCCACGACGGGCACGACGTCGGTATGGCCCGACAGCACGAGGCCTGGCCGGTCCTCGGGGCCGATCGTGACCCACAGCGAGGCCTTTTGCCCCGTCGTGTCGACGACGCGCTCGCCCTTGATGCCGAACGTGGCGAGGTAGCTCTCGATATGGGCAATCAGCGGCAGGTTGGTGCGATCGCTGACGGTGTCGAACGAGACGAGGTCGGCGAGGAGCTTGCGAATCCGGTCGGGTCTTGAGTCCAGCATTCTCGGGATCATGTGATGGGAGGGGTGTGGTCGGCTCTGCCGCCTGCACGAACCATACCAAGGGATCGGCCTGGCATGCAAACCCACCCGGCGAGGGCGGTCATGGCCTCATGCCGCCCGGCTCGCTCAGTTCTTCGGGGCCGCGCTCTTCCTGGCCGGGGCGGCTGGGGGCGCGGCGGCGGCTTCCGGCGGCGCCTGCGGCGTTGCCACCGAAATGCCGTAGGGCCGCCACTGGTTGCCGACATTCTGGAAGGTGAGGTCGAAATTGATCTGGAGCGGACGGGTCGGAAAGAATCCCGTCAGGCGCAGCATCTTGCTGGGATCGAGATAGGGCGGCGTCGACAACTGCGGCGCGGCAAGGGCGACCGAGAACAGGTCGAAATTCCGCCGGCGCAGGTCGGTGAATCCAAGCGCGAGATCCGCAGCGGTGTTCTTCGCCTGGAAATCGGGCGCGGCAAGGTCGCGCAGCACCGAATAGTTTCCGCTGCGGTTGGCGTCGTTGAGCGTCAGCAGTGTCGAGCGGATCAGATAGAGCGCCTGTTCGGGGCTGACCGGGAGTTGCGGCGGCTGCTTGGTGGCAGCCTTGTCGTCCTCGGCGCTGATCGGGTTCATCACGACCGGCGACAGGGCGAGCATCACGCCCAGAACGGGGCCGAGACATTTTCGCAAGCGCATGGCCAGATCCGAACTCACCATCCGAGCCGGTCTCCGATCCGCGCGCCGAATCCTGTCAATCCAGGTCGGGCGCACGCATGCGAGCCCATGAAATCGTGCATCACCATTCCTCAAACCAATCCGAGCCCAACGACACTAGCGGTTCGATCGAACGGAATCTGTCACTGTCCGGCAACATCCAGACATTCGAAATAGCCGCAGCGCGCCCGGTCGGGCGGCACCGTCCTTAGTTCAGCGTCCACGACGCGCCGGCCCGCACGCCGATGGCGCCTTGCTGCGCTGCCGTGAACGCTGCGTTGAAGCGCATGGCGTCCGAATAGGAGTAGCCGAGGCCGACCGCGAGGCCGGATTGCCCCTGGAAATTGCCGAAACCGCCTGAGACCGAGACCTTGCCCGGGCGCGGATCGAATTGCAGGCTGGACGCCGCCAGCGCCAGTGCCACGCCGCCGCGCGCCTCCCGCGTCAGGCTGTCGACGCGGTTACTCAGCGTCGCCAGCTGGGCGTTGATCCCCTGGATGTCGGCTGCCGATGCGAGCCCGAGGCCGGCCAGCGTCGTCGTCGCGAGATTGCCGGCGGCGTCCGACGTCACGAGCTGGGTCGGCCCGGACTGCGCGGCCTTGCTCGCGGCCGAGCTGATTCCGCTCATCGTGTAGGTGCTGGCGGCGGTGCCGACTACGACCTGGTTGGCGCGCGTCGTGGCTGCGCCGCTGCCGATCGCAACCGAGTTGTCGAAATTCGCAGCCGCGCCGGTGCCCATCGCGATCGCGTTGACGCCGGCCACCGTGGTGCCGTTGCCGATCGCGACTGCGGAGGCGCCGGAGACGGTGCTGCTGTTGCCCATCACGATCGCATTGGTCGCGTTGACGGCGTTGCCGCTGCCGAACACCGAGGAGCCGGCGGCGCTCGCGGTGGCTGCGACGGCGTTGTTCGAGCCGACGAGCTGGATGTCGTCGCCGTTGCCGGCGACGGCGGGCCCGTTCACAACGTTGTTGTCGCCGAGCACGAAAGAGCCGTTGCCGTTGACGGTATTGGGATCGCCGATCGCGAAACTGCCGTTGCCGTTGACGGTCTGCCCGGTGCCGAACGCGCCGCTGTTGTCACCGGTCACATTGTTGTTGAAGCCTACGGCCGTGCTGTTGGTGCCGGCGGCGACGCTCTGATTTCCGAGGGCGGTGCTCCGGCTGCCGAGCGCCTGCGCGTTGGTGCCGAAGGCGGAGGCAATGAAGCCGGTTGCGACCGAAAGTGTGCCCACCGCGACGCTGGCGTTGGAGTCGCCGCTGGCGTTGGCACCGCGGCCGATCGCGATATTGTTGCTGAAATTCCCCTGTGCGTTCGCGTTGCCGCCCGCGGCGATGTTGAAGCTCAGATCGCCGTTGGCATTTGCCGAGAAACCGACCGCCACGTTTCGTCCCGAGTCTCCCGCCGCGGAGCTGGACGTGCCGATCGCCGTGTTCCTCGGGATGGAGCCGGGCGTGCCGCTTGCATTGGCGTTGATGCCGCAAGCGAAAGTGTTGGTGCCGCCGGACGCGTTGGCTCCTGCATCCGATCCGGTCCCGGCCTGGCCGCAGATGAATTGCGCCGCAGCGGGGCCGTTTTCGGACAGCAGACACAGGGACGACATGGCCAGGATCGCGACCAGGCGCACCATGTCATCCAGGCACGGCCGGCGATTGGAAACGCGCCGCGTCTCGGCTGGTCGACGAGATATGAGTCCCGCCCAATTCAACATCACGTCGTTCTCGCCCTTGCCCGCAGGAGGTGCATCTGCCTCGTGACTGCCCGCGATCGCGATGCGATCGCCGCGCTGCATCGGGCCGAAGCCGCGACGTGCAACGATTTGTGGTTGCCGAGTCTATTGCTCCGGCCGGGCAAGCTCTACCGCTTGGCACGCAACCGCATTGCGTCTATTGCAAATCATTGCCGGAAGACGCGTCCATCGTTTCCCGGGATATTTTTTTGACTACAACCACGAGGCGGGGTCGATGTCGGTCTTTCAGAGCCTGGTTTTCGATACGACTATGCTTGACGGGATGACCGATCCCGCGGTCCGGGCCCGGGTGTGGGCCGAGTGCTTCGAGCAGATCGTCACCGGGATGGACATGGGGTTTGCCGAGGATGATGCCCGCATCATCGGAACGCACAAATTCCTCGTGAACGAGACCGTCGCGCTGGGAGAGATGTTCTCCTCTTCCTTCGTCGGCGCGCGGACCAGGAAGCACATCAACCGCGACGATGAGGACCACGTCTATCTGAGCTTCAACATCGGTCAGACCAACCAGATCGGTCGGCAGCTCGGGCGCGAGATCGACATCGCGCCGGGGCAGGCGGGACTGGTCGTGCTGGACGCGAGCACGGAGGCCATCGCCCCGAACAACGGTCATTGCATCAGCCTGAAGCTGCCGAACGCGCTCTTCAGGGAGTGGGGCCTGTCCCCGGTCGATCTCGCCTGTCGTCCGCTCGATTGCACCGGCGCCGACTATCAGCTCCTGACCGGCTATGCGCGGCTGTTGATCGCGAGCGGGGCAGGGCTGGACGAAGGCAGTGCGGCGGATGCGACGCAACACCTGATCAAGCTCACCGGCCGCTGGCTCGGCGCGAAGGACGGCGTGCAGGGTGCCAATGGCGAGGAGGCGGTCTATCGCGCCCGGCTCGCCTTCATCCGGCAGACGATCAGCAAGCAGGCGCTCGATCCCGAGATCAGTCTCGATCGCGTGGCGCGGCGGCTCGGCATGCCCTCCCGCACCGTGCAGCACATGCTGGCGAAGGCCGGTGAGAGCTTCTCGCAGATCGTGATGGCGGCGCGGCTGCGGCGGGCCCGCGTCTATCTGCTCGATCCCGTCTATGCCGACCTCTCGGTCGCGGACATCGCGTTTCGCTGCGGCTTCCTCGACGTGTCGAGCTTCTATCGCGCATTCCGCGCCGCCTATGACATCACGCCGAAAGCGCTGCGCGAGCAGGCCGGGAGTCTCCCGCCGGAGTGAGACGCTCCGTCCGGGCTGCGAGATGTTGCGCCGCCCGCCGGGCAAAACACCCAAGATAGCGGTCAATCCGCGCGGGTGAAAATATTCCACTTTACCGAAATTCGGAAAGGGCGTATGTGTCGCCGCAACCCGGCCCACCGAAGAGGGGCGTATCGCGATCGTCACGAACGCGGGCCGGGCGGCGGTGGACGTCAGTCACATCGGCGCGAAGGATCTTGCAGGGCGGGTCACCGTGAGCAAAGCCATCGCGCACACGACCGATGTGATCGGCGTACGGCAAAATCGTGTGGTCCTGGCGCCCGGGGTCTGTGCGCCAAGTCTTGCGGTGATGCGTGTCGTTCAACCGGACGCGCGCGTCAGTCATCCGAAAGGCGACGGGGGCAATAGCGCAACGCTCCCCGGGGAGAGCACGCCATAAGCCGTAAAGCCACTGCGCAGGGAAGGCCGGGATGTCTCCGGTTGCCCTGTTCTCCGCTATGCACGAAGCGCACGCAGTCTGCCCTTGGCATGGCGGTCGATGGGAGCCAACCGGCTCCCGGTCTTCCCTGCGCCCTCGTTCATGAGAGGGTGAGGCATCGAAGCAAAGCTCGGGCGAGAAAAGCCGCGAGGCCGCGAAGGCGTGTCTGGGAGCCGTAGGATGGGTAGAGCGAAGCGAAACCCATCGCCTTTCGTCTGCAGGGAAGCATGATGGGTTTCGCAAGTGCTCTACCCATCCTACGAACTCTCTGCGGAGCGACATGCGAGTTTGAAGGATCGACGTCATCACCACGTCATTGCGAGAAGCTCTTGCGACGAAGCAATCCAGAGTCCTTCCGCGAAAAGATTCTGGATTGCTTCCGCCTTCGCCAAGGCGTCGGCGGACAAGTCGCTGCGCTCGCAATGGCGACGTGGAAGCGGCTGTGCGCGAAGATCACGCTCTCGTGCCCCGGACGCAGCGCAGCGTCCCTTCGCTGCAGAGCCGGGGCCCATGTCACAGCACGTGCTGTGGCCTGCTGGATCCCGGCTCTGCGGCGCGTCACTGCGTGCCGCACCGCGTCCGGGACACGAGAACCGCCGCTGCTAAACCGGCTTGCCGGTATACGGCATCGACGCCGTCAGGCCGCCATCCACCGGGAAGGCCTGGCCGTTGACGTACGACGCCTCGTCGCTGGCCAGAAACAGGCCCATCGCCGCGAGCTCGTGCGGCTGGCCGGGGCGCTTGAGCGGGTTGAGCTGGCCGATCTTGTCCTGGGTGCCGCGCTCCTTGGCGCGGTCGAAGATCGGCTTGGTCATGCCTGTCTCGATCAGGCCCGGGCACACCGCGTTGATGCGCACGCCGGTGCCTGTGAGCGAATAGGCCGTGGTCTGCACCAGGCTGATCACGCCCGCCTTGCTCGCGGCATAGGGATGTCCGCTGGCACCGGCCTTGAGACCCGCGACGGACGCCGTCAGCACGATCGCACCGGATTGCTGCTTCACCATGTGCGGCATCGCATGCTTCACCGCGAGGAACGGCCCGATCAGGTTGACGCGCAAGACCTCCTGCCACTGCTCGACGGTCTGCTCGCCGAGCGGGACGAGCCCGCCGGAGATTCCGGCATTGGCCCAGATCACGTCGAGCCGGCCGTGCGCCTTCACCGCCTTGTCGATGACCGCGATGACGTCCTTTTCGGAGCCGGCATCTGCCATCATGGCTTCAGCAACACCGCCGGCCTTCTTCACCTCCTCGACCGTCTCCTTCACCGCCTCGGTGCGATCGACCGCGATGAGCTTTGCGCCCTCCCTGGTGAACAGCAGCGCAGCCGCACGGCCGATGCCGCTGCCGGCGCCGGTGATGATGACGGATTTGCCTTGCAGGCGGCCCATGCGTTTCTCCCTTTGGTGCGCGCGCGACGCTTGCCGCGCGACGGAATTTCAAACAAGATTTCAAACGGTAAAGTGTCTTGAGACACGTTGCCTACTGACGTACAGCGACATCAGACGGGATGGAAGGGTTTCGATGGCAGGCGCAGACAAGCCGAATGTGGTCACGACACGATGGTGGTGGGTCCGTCACGCGCCGGTGCGGAATGACGGCGGCAACATCTACGGTCAGAGCGATCTCCCCTGCGACACCAGCGATACCTATGTTTTCAGCGCTGTTGCCAAGGTGCTGCCACGCAAGGCGGTCTGGTATTCGAGCAATCTGATGCGCACGCACCAGACGGCGGAAGCGATCTGGGCGGCGGGCTATCCGAAGCCTGCGTCGATGCCATGGGAAGCGGATCTCGCCGAGCAGAATCTCGGAAGATGGCAGGGCATGAACCGTGCGCAGTTCATCGCCAGCCGTCCGGTCGGTTCGAGCTGGTTCGCCGACATCAACGAGCCCGCGCCCGGCGGCGAAAGCTTCATGGATCTTTACAACCGAACCCGCCGTACCGTCGAGCGGATCAACGGCGAGGCCGGCGGGCAGGACATCATCGCGGTCGCGCATGGCGGCACCATCAAGGCGGCGATCGGCCTCGCGCTGGACGGCCAGGTCGAGCGCGCTTTGTCGTTCGACATCGACAATTGCTCGATCACGCGGCTCGATTATTTCGCAAGCCCCGAGCGCTCGGTCTGGCGGTTGCCGATGGTCAACCAGCAGCCCTGGATCGCCGATGATGCGCATGCGGCGATGCATCAGCTGGCGGGACCGGAAGTCAAGAAGCTGGCGTGAGTTAAGCTGTCATTCCGGGTTCGATGCTTCGCATCACCCCGGAATGACATTGAATACGAAGATCCATAGGGGAGAGAAACATGACCTTGTTCGACATGAAGGGGAAAGTTGCCGTCATCACGGGATCGACGCGCGGCATCGGGCTTGCGATCGCCGAGCGCATGGCCGAGCACGGCGCCAAGGTCGTGATCTCCTCGCGCAAGGCCGACGTCTGCGAGCAGGTCGCCAAGGGCATCAACGACAAGTTCGGCAAGGGCACTGCGGTCGCAATCGCCGCGAACATCTCCTCGAAGGAGAACCTGCAAAACCTCGTCGACGAGAGCAACCGCGCCTTCGGCAAGATCGACGTGCTGGTCTGCAATGCCGCCTCGAACCCGTATTACGGTCCGCTCGCCGGCATCTCCGACGACCAGTTCAGGAAGATCCTGGACAACAACATCGTCGCCAACAACTGGCTGATCTCGATGGTGGTGCCGCAGATGATCGAACGCAAGGACGGCTCGGTCATCATCGTCTCCTCGATCGGCGGCCTGAAAGGCTCGACCATCCTCGGCGCCTACGCGATCTCGAAAGCCGCGGACATGCAGCTCGCGCGCAACCTCGCCTGCGAGTACGGCAAGCACAACATCCGCGTGAACTGCATCGCGCCCGGCCTGATCAAGACCGATTTCGCCAAGGCGCTGTGGGACAATCCGGAGAACCTGAAAGCCTCGACCGCGCGCTCGCCGCTGCTGCGCATCGGCATCCCCGACGAGATCGCCGGCGCGGCCGTGTTCCTGGGATCGAAGGCCGGCGACTTCATGACCGGCCAGACCATGGTGATCGACGGCGGCGCGACCATCAGCTGACGCGCACGCAGGTGCGAGGATGTGGTTGGGAGAGCCGCTGCGGCGAGGAACCAACCACTTTCCGGCTCGTTAGCCCGCGCATCCATCGCCGGCCCATATGGCTCGCGAGGGCGAAAAGCGAGACAAATGATCCCCACGGTGATCAAGCCGCAATCTCCCGACGACGTCTCCGCAATGGTGTTTACGGTGGGCGCGGCGGTGCTGAGCATCATCATCATCGCGGCCCTTTATCTCGGGCGGGAGATTTTCGTCCCTGTGGCGTTGGCGATCCTGCTGAGCTTCGTGCTCGCAGGGCCCGTCACGCTGATGCAGCGCCTTCATGTGCCGCGTGCGCTCGCCGTGGTCGGTGTCGTGCTCTTCGCTTTCGCGATCATTTTCGCCTTGGGCAGTGTGATCGCGACCCAGCTCAACGGCCTGGCGGGCGATCTGCCGAAGTACCAGGCCACGATCCTGTCCAAGATCCAGTCGGTGCGCGGCGTGGCGGGGGGCAGCTCCACGCTCGAGCGGGCCGCCGAGATGCTTCAGGACCTCGGCAAGGAGCTCGACAAGCCCAAATCGGTGGCGCCCGCCAATCCGCTGACCTCGGGCGCCCCGGCCCACCCCGGCGTCAAGCCGGTCCCGGTCGAGGTCTTGCAGCCTGATCCCGGCGCACTGGAGAGCCTGCGCTCCCTGATCGCCCCCCTGGTATCGCCCCTGGCAACGACAGGGATCATCGTCATCTTCGTGATCTTCATCCTGATTCAGCGCGAGGATCTGCGAAATCGCCTGATCCGGCTGGCGGGCTCCCACGATCTGCAACGCACGACTGCGGCGCTCGACGACGCCGCGGCTCGCTTGAGCCGGCTGTTCCTCAATCAACTCATGCTCAACACGGGCTTCGGCGTTCTGATCGGCACCGGCCTGTGGCTGATCGGGATTCCCAGCGCGGCGCTATGGGGCATCCTCGCTGCCGTGCTGCGGTTCGTCCCCTATATCGGCTCGATCATAGCGGCGGCGTTCCCGCTCGCGCTCGCGGTGGCGGTCGACCCGGGCTGGTGGATGCTGGCTTGGACCGCGGCGCTTTTCTTCGTCATTGAACCGCTGGTCGGGCAGGTCGTCGAACCGCTGTTGTACGGTCGCACCACGGGCCTCTCGCCCGTCGCCGTCGTCGTCTCAGCGACCTTCTGGACGGCGCTGTGGGGACCGATCGGGCTCATCCTTGCCACGCCTCTCACCGTCTGTCTGGTCGTGCTGGGGCGCCACGTCGAAAGGCTGTCCTTCCTGGACGTCATGTTCGGCGATCGTCCGGCGCTGTCGCCCCCGGAGATCTTTTATCAGCGGATGCTGGCCGGCGATCCCACGGAAGCTGCCGAGAAGGCCGAGGAATTCCTCAAGGAGAGGTCGCTCGCTGCCTATTACGACGAGGTCGCGCTCAAGGGCATGCAGCTCGCACAGTCCGATTTCGACCGGGCCGCGCTCGATCAGGTCCGGCTCGCGCGCATCCGCGATACCGTGGTTGAATTCGTCGACGATCTCTCGGACCTCGACGACGTTCGCCCGGTCGGAATTGAGCGGACCGAGGATGCCGAAGCGGCCGATGCCGTCGAAGGTGTCGCGCCTGCTAAAGACCAGCCCGATATTCCCATCCTCGATGAGACGGCTCTTGCAGAGCAGTTCCGCGGCGAAAGCGCTGTGCTCTGCATCGGAGGCCGAACCATGCTGGACGAGACCGCCGCGATCATGCTGGCACAATTGTGCCGCGCGCACGGGGTGGGCAGCCGCGTCGAAGGGCCGGACGCGTTGTCGACCGCCAACATCTTCCGCCTCGATACGACAGGCGTGAAGCTGGTCTGCTTGAGCTATATCGGCATCACCAGTCCCGCGCATCTGCGCTACGCGGTGCGACGGCTTCGCCGCAAGCTGCCGCAGGCATCCATCATGGTTGGATGCTGGGCGGAGGGTGTCGCAAACATCGACGAACTGGGGGAGTCCGCCAAGGCCGATCTGTTCGCCACCTCGCTGCGCGAAGCGGCGCAGATTGTCGTCTCCATGGCACAAGGCCAAGCGGGCTCCGCGTCTGTCGCGGAGCCTGCCCTGTTGGCGCGCGCCTGAACGCTACTCCACCGCCGCGTAAACCAGATCCCGCACCAGGGTGCGCGTGTAGTCGCGCTGGCCGGGGCCCTGGCTCATGAACACTGCGCACAGATCCTCCTTCGGATCGATCCAGAAGAACGTCCCGGCGATGCCGCTCCAGAAATACTGGCCGACGCTGCCGGGGAAGGGGGCGATGCCGGCCTCGCGGCGCACGGCGAAGCCGAGGCCGAAACCGTGGCCGGGCGAGAGCAGGGTGCCATTCGTCACAACGTGCGGCCCGAGGTGATCGGACGCCATCAGCTCCAGCGTCTTGCGGCCGATGATCCTGTTGCCGTCGAGCGTGCCGCCATTGCGCAGCATCAGGCAGAAGCGGGCATAGTCCATCGTGGTCGAGACCAGGCCGCCGCCGCCGGATTCCATCACCGGCTGCTCGAGCATATTGAAGAGCGCGACCTTGTCGCCGGTCCAGGGATCGGCCGCGAACGGCTCGGCAAGCCGGCCGGCATTGGCCTCCGAGGTCGAGAAAGCGGTCTCGGCCATCTGCAGCGGTGCGAGCACGCGCTCGGTGAGGAACGTGCCGAGCGACTTGCCGCTGACGACCTCGATGATGCGGCCGAGGATGTCGGTGGAGCGGCTGTAGTTGAACTCCGCGCCGGGCTGGCAGACCAGCGGGAAGCTCGCCACCAATGCGGCATGCTCGGCATTGCTGATCTTGCGGCTGCGGACGCGGGAGTCCTGGTAGAGCTTGTGCACGGGGCCGTCGCCCTGATGCTCGTAGGTGAGCCCCGAGGTGTGGCGCAGCAGGTCCTGCACGGTCATCGGCCGCGTCGGCGGCACCAGCTCCAGCTTGCCGTCCCTGACGATTCCGACCTGCTGGCGCGCAAACTCCGGAATGAATTTGGCGACGGCGTCGCTGAGCAGGAGGTGGCCGTCCTCGACCAGCGCCATGATGGCGACCGAGACGATGGGCTTGGTCATCGAGAAGATCCGGAAGATCGAGTCCCGCGTCATCGACGCGGCGGCCGCCGGGCTCTGCTTGCCGAGCGCCTCGAACCAGCCGACCTGGCCGCGCCTCGCCACCAGCACGGTCGCGCCGGGAATGGTTCCCTTGTCGATCTCGCGCTTGAAGGCGTCCGACATGGCCTGCAGGCGCGGCCGCGACAGGCCGAGCGTCTCCGGCCTTGCCTCCGGCAAGGGCGGGGTCAGCGGCGTCGAGGTGGCTTTCGTGGCGGCTTGGGCGTTCATGGAGCCTCCCGGACTCTTGTTCTTGGTTGATCGGGAAAGTGTGGCTCAGAAGCCCCGTGAAGAACAGATGCATTCGGCGCGGTGACATCTGCAGCAAACGCTCGGCATCGGGCCTTGCGCTCGGAAATACAATTTGCGGGCTGCGTCACCGCCCTCGCTCGATACCGGACAGGGGATCGTTGGGGCGGCGGTGCAGGCTGCGATCGACAATGGCGCGGGGCCAACCCCGGTGGACAAGGTGAGCGTGCGCTACGGGGAGATCTACCGGAACTGGCTGTTGAAGGACGGGGCCTAGCGCGAAGTACGGGCATGGCACTCGCTTCGCTCTTGCAATCCGGCCGCGCTCTGTGCTTGAAAGCGGCCCTGATCCGGGGGCGACCCCGGGTCCGTAGGAGTGTAGCTCAATTGGTAGAGCACCGGTCTCCAAAACCGGGGGTCGCAGGTTCGAGCCCTGCCACTCCTGCCAGTAAAATCAATCACTTAGGTCAAATGCTGGCAGGATAGGGACGAGGCGTCCCGCGGGCGAGGCGCCACGCGTAGGCTATCCGCTTGAGATCCGGGGTCAGCAGGCCAGGCGTCGCCTAGCGCGCCGTGGCCCGTTCCCCGTCGGTCGGAACCTGGCTACGATCAACGTCCCGGATCGGAACGCGGCGCAGCAGCGAGACGATGGTGCCGCCGAGCTCGACATAGGTGCGCAGCCGCAGCGCACGGGAGGAGCCCTTCAGCTCCGCGTTCAGGCTCACGGGCACCTGGACGTAGGTGAGGCCGAGCTGGAGCAGCGAGATCAGGGCGCAGATCTGATAGCCATAGCCATCGGCCTTGACCGCGATCTGGCGCAGCCATTTCACGGGGTAGACGATCATGCTGTGGTAGTCGGACAGCCAGAAGCCGAACAGGCAGTTCAGGATGAACCGCAGCGAATGCGACTGCAACGAGCGGTTGACCGAGCGGTCCGACTGGTTGTCGCGATAGGTGATGACGAGGTCGGCGGCGCCCGCCGCCTTGAACATCCGGGCAATACCCTCGTTCTGGAAGGCATGGTCGCCGGGAATGAGCGTGATGGCATCGAATTTCGCGCGCGACAGGGCATATTCGAAGCCCGCACCGACACCGCGGGGCTCGGCGTTGTGCTGCACGATGATGCGCGGCTCGCCGGCCGCGAACTCGTCCATGATCGCGCCGGTGGCGTCGGTGCTGCCGTCGTCGATCAGGAAAATCTCGAAATCGTCAAGCAGGTCGCGGGCAAGCGGCAGCACGCCGTCGATGGTGTCGGCGATCTTGTCCTGCTCGTTCAGTGCAGGGATGACGATCGTAAGCCGTTTTGCCGCCCTGGAAGGTGTCATCTTATGCCGCCCGCTGCAGGCCACTCTTTTACCGGTGGAACCCTGGCGCAACTCTAGGTCATCTGGGCGGGGCGAACAATAAGGGGCCCGCAGATATGCCCTGCACAACCGGCAGGAAACCGGCGACCTGTGTGTTCCCTGCAACTAGTCGGAGGAAAAATCGTAAAGACTGGTGTCGCCGATGCCGAAGGCGCGGCGCAGCTGTCCGACGCGGCCTGCCATGCTCCGTCCTGCCGCCGTCGCGGCGAAGTGCGAACCGACCGGCTCGACCAGGCCGCTGTCGACCAGGTTTCCAATTCGCCCCTGGAACAGAGCTGGAACCTGCCGTTCGACGATGTCGGAAAGCGGAGCTCTCCGCTCGGACCGGCCGACGAGGCTGAGCAGAATGTCCAGCGAGACCGATTTGTAAACTGCGCCAAAAGCGAAAACATAGCCCATGACGCAAAATCCGAAAATCGACGCGGCGTCCCAATACTGAAACTGCGCGACGACGAAAACCCCGAGCATCACGCCGAGACCATGGGTGACGATCGCGGCGATCGCGAGCAGGGTCACGGGTGCAACGGTCCATCCGCGCGCGCGGGCCGTCAGCTGCAGGGCAGGCGACAGCAGGGCGAAGGTGACGGCGGCGAGGAATCCGACAACGAAGGACATCGTGGCCGCTCACCCGAGGCCCGTCGACAGACGAACGAATTTGACGAGACGCGCGACCGCCACGCCCTTCGTCGTCGGAGCCAGCTTGCCGTCCGCGATGGTCAACATCCCCGCGCCGACCAGGAGCTTCAGGCGATTGTGCGTGAAGGTGCCGAGATCGCCGCCCTGCATGTAGGCCACGGCCCATTGCTCCAGGGTGAGGGGACGCCCGGCCTTATCGAGGGCCGTGAGCAGCGTCAGCGTGAAGCCCCAGGCCAGCAGGCTGAACAGGATGTAGAAAAACATCATCGCCGTCGCCAGCAGGAACAGGCCGCCAACGACGTCGTCGAGATGGCGTTGACCGGGAAGCGCGACGCAGGCGATCGCGTAGAGGGCCAGGATGCTGACGCAGCCGAGCCGGAAGCGGCGGCCGGATCCGCCGGTGGCGGCGATACGCGCATAGCACAGCAACAGCAGCGGCAGCGCAGCACTGAGACCAATCGCAGCAGCTTGCGCGGGGCCCGGTAGCATGTTCATTGCGGAAAATCGTCCCGGACGCCTCTCAGGCCCTGCCAGTGCAGGAGTCTATAGGAGGTCGCATTTTTCGGGTCAAGGGAGCCCGTCATGGTCGCTCTTGCGGACCTCAATCGGGCGTGCGAATCCTTGTCGGCGATGCCGTTCCTCCCTCCGAGATGTCTCCATTGCTGCGTGCGATAGTCGTCCTCCTCGTCGTTCTGTTGGCTGCGCATGCACCGATGCTCCTCAACGACGGTCTCTTCATGGACGACTGGCTCGTGCTCAAGCCGCGTCCGGACTATTTCATCGACATCGATTTCCTGCTGAACGGCGCCGGTCATCCGATATTTTACAGCTACGACACGTTCGCGAACTGGACCGGTGCCCCTGTCGTCGTGATGGTATCGCTCGCGATCGCCGGAATTGTCTTCGGGGCAATATCGCTCGCGCTGACCGCAACGCGTCTCGGTCAGCTTGACCGCTCCGAGGCGGTCGGCTTGGCGCTGATCGTCTGGACCTATCCCGGCTACCAGCTCTGGGCTGGCAAGGCGAACGCGGTCTACGTCTTCAGCTTCGGCCTCCTGTTCACCGGTGCATGGCTGCTGACGCTGGCCTTCAGGGCCTGCGGTCTGCGGCGCGTGCTGCTTCGCCTCGCTTGTGCGTTCGTGTTCCTGCTGGGCTTCGCGCTCAACTCGACGATCGTGCTTTATGCCTTCGTGATGCTGGGTCTCTTCGTTGCGATATGGCAGGGTGGAAACGCGGCGGACGGCTTCGTTCGCCGCACGTGGCTCGCATCCTGGCGCTGCGCCCTCGGCTATCCGGAATTGATGATGCTGCCGCTGATCTACTGGGGCACGCTCAATCTCTGGTTCAAGCGGATCGGCGTGTATGCGCAGCACTATGATGCGCATTTCCCGACCCTCGGCGAATTGGCGAGGGGATGGTGGGCGTTTTTCGTCACGGGCTACCGGGACGTCCTGGCCCATGCCGCGCGCGCGGCGATCACGGTTCCGACGCTCTTCATTTTGGCGGCGGTGCTCGTCGGCATCGTCCTGCTGCTGCTGCGTTCCGACACGAAGCCGGCCAGATCCAGACCTGCGATCCTCGTGCCGCTCGTGCTCGCCGTGGTCTTGTTTCTCGCATTGTCGTCACCCTATCTGATCGCCGGCCTGCGGCCGTCGTCCACGCATTTCTACGAGAGCCGTCATCTGCTGATGTTCGGCGTGCCGTCGGCGCTGGTGTTTCTCGCATTCAAGAGGGTGGCCGAACGCTGGACCGGTCCCAACATCGCCTTTGCGGTCGTGTTCGGAGCGGGCCTGATCCTGTCGATCGGCATGCTGTGGAGCGATTACGTCTTCATGCAGGCGAGAACGTTGAAGCAGGAGGCCCTGGAGCGCAACCTTGCCGGCCGGGTCCAGCCGGCTGCGACCGTCTATGCGCTCGACGACGGTTTCTTCGACTATCCGTCGCGGCATGTGCCGTTCGGCCTCGCCGAGGTCACCGGCATGCTGCGCCTTGCCTGGGGCAATCAGCCGTTCTTCGGATTTGCGCTGCGCGCCGAGCGGCCCGACATCCTGCGGAGAATGGACGAGGCGCGGAAGGCGCCGGGGAGTGCCTTCCATCATTTCGATCCGACGGGGCCGCAGGCGACGATCTCGTTTCAGCCGGGCGCGGGCGCCGCATCGAACCAGACCCTGGTACGGAGATACTATGCTTGCCGCTTGCTGGCGCGCTGCGATGTTGCAGAGTTCCTGGCTCAGCTTGCGCAGGTGACGATCAAGCTCGGGCCGATCGCCGGCATCCTGCCGATCGAAAAGGATGCCGCGCCTAGCCGCTAGCCCGCCGTTGCCAGACGGCTTCCGCCAGCGCGATGTCGGTCACCGAATCCGCGCCGGAGGCCAGCGGGGCGCCTCGCGCAGCGACATCGGACACGAATGCGTCGGCCTGGCGCCGGAATGCCCAGCTCGCTTCGCCGGTCAGGCGTGTGCTTTGACCATCGTGCTCGATAATGACCTCCGCCTCCTGCTCGGCAAAGGGGGGAGGCAATTCCAGAGTCACCGCGCCGCGCTCGAAGTCGATCGTCAGCCCCTCGCGCCAGGCGCCGTCTGATCCGCTCACGAGATCCAGCGCGCAGGCGACGCCGTCGAAGTCGAGGGTGATGCGCCCGGCACCCGAAGCCTCGATCGCGCTTTCAGCGACCGTCGGCGACGATCCGAGCAAATAGCGCGACAGATTGATGATGTGGCTGAAGACATTCAGAAAGTTGTCGTAGCCGGGACGTATCGCGCGCGGCATCCAGTCGGGACCATCCTGCCAGAGCTCGAGCCCGTCCGGACGCGCTTCGCCGGTCATCACGAAATTGTCCTGCGCGCGGCCCGTCTCGCCGCCGAAGCACCAGCCTCTCGCCCGGACGATGCGTCCGAGCGACCGGTCCTGGCGCAAGCGCGTCAGCACCTCCAGCGCCCGCGCCACGCCGGCATCGTGACGCTTCATGTAGCCGATGCTGTAGACGAGGTTTTGCCGCCGCGCGGCGTCGACCAGCAATGCGGCCTGGGCCGTCGTGTAGGCCATCGGCTTTTCCGAGAGCACGTGCCGGCCGCTGTTCAGCGCGTCCAGCACGATCGGGCCGGTGGCCCGGCGCTTGGTCACGACGACGACAGCGGACACCGCGCTGTCTGCGAGCAGCTCCCGGTGCGTGCCGTAAACCCGGGGAATGCCGAATTTCTGCGCCGCGGCGGCGGCCAGGTCCGGCCGGAGATCGGCGATCGCGACGACGCGGCAGGCGGGATTGGCAGCGAAATTGGCGAGGTGGCACATCTGGCCGACCATGCCCGTTCCGATGATGCCAATGCCTGGCCTCACTGGCTATGATCCCTCAGCGCTTCCGGACGACGAGGAAATGCGCCGGCTGTCCCCACGTATTGATGAAGGCCGGATCCGACTGGGTAAGGCCAGTGATCGCGGCCGCGTCCCGCCGCCCGATCGCGGCGAAGATACGATGGAAACCGTCGAGCGTGGCGATGATGGCATCGATGTCGGCGACATCGTCGGCGAGAATGTCCGTGGTCCGGATCGTCTCGCGCAGCGAGGCGAGGCCCGCAATGACGCGCGGCAGGCTCTCGCCGAAGGGATTGTCGATCATGCCATCGACGTCGCGAACCAGCGCCTCGATCGATGCCGAGATCGCCTGGACTGCATCGGCCTTGCCGACGAGATAAAGCTTTCGGCCGCCGAGGAAGCTCAGGCGGCTCCGGTCGAGATGGCGTGCGGCGCGATGCAGCTTGTCGTCACCGGACAGCATCTTCTTGTGCCAGTAGATGTCCAGGCTGTCGCGGTAGGCCGGCCATGCCGAATGGACGTCGAAACCCTGGTCATGCGCCGCCGTGCACAACGCAGTCGCGTCGAGGAAGTAGCGATGCCGGACGAACGGATTTTCCAGCACGTCCATCAGCCAGGATTCGAAGCTGCGGGTGTGCGGGATGCTGTTCCACTTCGGCTCGAACAGCATCTTGGCCGTGTCGAGCGCGGCGCGACCGGTCAATGCCTTGCCCGCTGCATGGATCGCCTTGAGCGTGAGCTCGAAGAAGCCGCCATAGCGCTCGTAATAGGACACGACGGCGTAGCCGTCCGGATTGAGCAGGCGGTGGAAGATGCCGAGCCATTTCTCGCTCGGCTGCACGGTGTAGATGAAGCCCTCGGCATCGATGATGTCGAAACGGCGATCGCTGCGGAAGCCTTCGACATCGGCCAAGGCAAGCTCGCGCAGACGCTGAGTGAGGCTGAAATGCGCGAAGTAGGCTTCGATCTTCGGGTGGGCGAGCCGGTTCGGCTCGGCGAGCGTCATGTTCGCCCCCCAGCCGGCGAACACCAGCGCATTCTCGCCGGAATCGGGACCGAATTCGAGCACCTCGGCATCGCGGAACAGTCGGGGCGGCAGCACGAGCTTGTCCGAAAACAATTCGCGCCGCTGGCTGGCGTAGGCCTCGAGCTCGGCGGACGACTTGAAATTGCCGAACGTCGGCAGAACGTCCTGACGTTCGTAATAGTTGAAGAGCTTGTCCTCAGCCATGCCGCGACCTTAGCGACGCCTCGAGGCGATCGAGCTCGCTCCAGATATCGTTTGGCGCGAAGATCGAAACGATCTCGAGCGGACGCTTCACGCTCTCGCGCAGCCGGCTGGAGACCTTGGCCTCGTTCTCTTCGTTCACTGCCAGAAGACAGACGAGCGGCCCGGACTTGCCGGCGAGATCCTCTGGCGCGCGGATCGGGATGCCGGTGCCGGGCAGGAACAGCCCCTGGCGCTCCTTCTGGTCATCGACCGAGAGGTCGACGAGATCCGCCAGCTCGTGGGCGTTGGTGAAGGTGCAGGCGCGGCAGCCGGCGCCGTAGATGGCGATCTCGGCGCCGTTGGCGCGGGCCTTCGCCAGAACAGGCCGCAAGCGCGCGCCGTACTCACGCGCGCGCTGACCGAATTTCTCGCCGACGCCGGACGGCGCGGGTGGCGCCGTCACGGCGCCCTTGGCACGGCGGGCTGCGATCGCGAGGGTGCCGCCGCTGAAATTGTATTTCTTCACCGACACGGCCTCGAAGCCATGGCGCGCCAGCAGCGCGAGCAGGGTCGGCTCGGTGAAATAGCTGACGTGCTCTTCCCAGAGCACGGAGAGGTCTCCCACCGCCGAGCCCGGGGCGAAATCGGGCACGTCGATGAACAGCAGGCCGTCGTCGCTGAGCGCGATCTTCACGCAATTGAAGAAGTTCTCGAAATCGACGATGTGCTCCAGCACCTGGCGCGATATGACGAGGTCGAACTTGCCGGACTGAGCGACAGCATCGTGAGCCATCTCCGGGCTGAGCATGTCGGCATAGACTTTGATGCCGCGCTCGCGGGCGATCTTGCCCGACACCGGATTGGGCTCGACACCGACCATGACCTTGGTGCCGCGCTCGCGCAGCTTGTCCATGAACAGACCGTCATTGCATCCGATCTCGAACACGGATTGATGCTTGGAGAATTTCGCGATGGTGTCGAGCTCGTCTGCCTGATGCGGCTCCGGCTTCCAGCTGCTGAAATTGTAGTTGAACTGCCGGTACAGAATCTCGGGATCGATCGGCTTGACGATCTGAGGCAGGCCGCAATCGCCGCAGGCCAGCACGTCGAATGGATAGCGTTCCTCCTGCTCGTCTCGGCTGTGCCGAAGCCGATGCGCAATCGGCATCAGTCCGAGGTCGATCACCGGACGCAGGTTGGTCGAATGGCAAAGGCGGCAATGGTCGGTCACGGTTTCAGCTCTTTGCAGGAAAACAGGGGAATGTCGGCGCCCCGAGGCGATACGCGGCGCAGTTGAAGCCTATATAGCCCCGCAGGCCGTGCCACAATTCTTAAGTTGGCCCGGGCAGGCCATTCACAAGCCTGGCGCCACTCTCGAGCTGGTACCTCTTGGCCTTCGTTTGAGCTCTTGCTTCCCGACATGCGCGGAACCGGCTGGGACCTAGTGACAGGTCATGAGCTGATCGAGGGCCGTGATGTCCGCTCGCTGGCCGTTGGGAGACAGGCGGTGCTTCACCACCTCGAACGGCTCGATCCCATAGGCCCGGCGATAGATGTCTTTCGATCTCGTCCGTAGCGCAGATATCCCGGCCTCGGCTTCGGGGCTCAGCGGCTGTCCGCCATCCCTCCACGTCAACAGCCAGTAGTTCGGGGTCTCGCTATGCAAAGCGAACCGTTTCTCCAGCTCAGCGCTCTGAAAGACGTCGGAGAAGCCGTTGAGCCAGAAATCGCAATTCTGCTTCTGAACATAGAACAGCTTGACGCCAAGTGATCGAAGGGTGGCCTCGGCCGTATCGGCAGTCCCAAGTGCGATGTTCTTGAAATTGCGCGCGACGTCGCTCTGATAGGTATGGATGATCTTGCCGCGCGTGAGCAGCGGCGAGAAATAGCAGGGCACCATCGCGCGGTATCCGTTCAGCGCGAGAATCCGATCGGAGCCCGTGGATTGCTGCAGCTCGTCACAGCGCTGCCAGTTCAGGCTGACCCGGGGCATCTGGATGAGAGAGCGCCCGCCTGCAAAGGCGATGGCTCCGTCATCCCTGAAGCTCTGCCAGGGAAACCAGATCGTCATCCAGGCGCAAGCGGCAAGCAGCGCCAGGATGGCGACATTGGGTGCAAAGCGCCCGGCGAATATGGCCGGGACCAGCCGCCGCACGATGACCAGTCCCCAGCAGGCGATCGCGGCGGCCGCGAGCGGGAACAGCGCGTTGACGTGAATGGATAGCCTGATCAGGCTCGGAATATTCAGCGTCATGTCCAGCAGCCGCACGCTGGCGACGTAGGCGATAACGACGAAAACGCCGGCGATACTGGGCAGGGGGCGCGATTTCGTGACGCCGGTGCGATCCGGAAACAACTTCGAATCGAGGAAAGAGATCGCGCAAGTCGTCGCCGCGATGAGAGCTGCAACCAGCACGACGGATTTGGCCTGCCTGATGAAGGCGACCACTCCCGACTTGCTGAGGAAATCGCTGACCTCCAGCGACTGCGCCAGCACGAAGAAATCAAGAATATCCAGGCTGCCGAACTGCGAGAAGCGCTCGACCGATGCGATCTTTCGAAAGAGCGAGTACGGGTTGGTCGCGGGGATTCCGAGATAGAGATAGTTGATGGAGAAGGCCAGGATGCACCCGGCAACCGCTCCAAACCCGAGCAACAGGCTGGTGACGAGGCCGGATCGGTCGCGCTGAAGAACCTTGGTGAAGGCGCCCAGCGACGAAATCAGGAACACGAACGCCGCATAGAGCGGATAGGAGGCGGCGACGGCAAGGCCGCAAATGCCGGCGGCCAGCCGGTCGCGGGCTTGGGACGATCGAATGACGACCAGCAGGAAATAGACGAAGAATGCCGCCGTCTGCAGATGGTACTTGCCGAACTCCATGATGTAGAGGCCAGCCTTGACGCTCGGCATCGTGCGGGGCCAAGCAAGCCCGAGGATCGCCACGCCGAGCGCAATCGGTATCGCCGCGTCTTCCCAGCGGCGTCCGAGCGCCTGCAACGGCAGAACGAGGCGGGCGAGCTCGAAAATCACCGCGCCGATGCCGACGAAGTAGAGAAACGAAACGATCTGGGCGACATGGGGCGGCAGGAACGTCGCCATCAACAGATGCAGCCCGTTGCCATGGCCGATCTCGAAGTCGGAGAAGATGGGGTTGTCGGGCGCCAGCCAGATGCTGTGATTTCTCGCGACTTCTGCAAGATACGGGGCGTAGAGCTGTTGGACGTCGGTCGAAATGACGTCGGGTATGACCGCACGGTCGAGGAACACGGTCGCCAGTAGCCAAAGCCCCATCAGCGATGTTGCGATCAGCGGCAGGGTCACCGCATGCTTCTGCGGCGTGCCGAAGCTGCGGCTATCCCACAGCAGCACCACGGTCGCACATCCGAGAACGATTTGCGGGTACAGGATCGAAAGTGCGCCGAAGCCAAATCCCGTCAGAATGAGCGCGGCTGCGCCGACAAAGAACTCGTCGACGCGCTGAGTGGGCTCGTGCTTGATGAGCGAGAACGTCAGGCGTCCGGTCGCCATGATGAGCCAGCCGAGATACGGCGTCAGGACGATCCAGGCGAGGACGTAAAATCGCGTCGTCCAACCGCCATCGAACAGCAGCGCACGGTAGGTCCCGGTTCGATTCACGAACCAGATCGAAAGCGCCGCGGGCACGAAGATGAGGACACGCGGCCACCACGTCTCGATCAGGGCACGCAGACGCATCTCGCCGGCCGTCATCGTTTGATCTTGTCCAGAGGTGCTCATGCTAAACCGGCGCTGCATCCGTTCGTTCGGCGATGGCCCGCGCCTGGTCGGGGGTGAAGCCGGCGCGCTCGGGCGCGATCAGCCATACCAGTCCGCCGAACAGCCCGACGATCAGGCCGCCGAGGCCTAGCAGGACCGATATCGCGAGCGCCTTGTCGGATGCAATTCCAGCCAGACCAAGCGCGCCGATCATGGCGCCTTCGCGCACGCCCCAGCCTCCGATCGAGATGGGGACGGCGGAAGACAGGATGACGAGCGGGATCAGCACGAAGGCGCCGAGTGGGGAGAGTGGCGCTTGCAGTCCGACCGCAAGGACGTAGCAGGTCGTGACGGTGATCAGGTGAACGACAATGGCGGATCCGATCAACATGGCTCGCCCCTTCACCGCCAGCAACGGGGCTCTGACCAGCATCACGAATTGCACGACTTTGGCTGGCACGGCCGAGAGCAGGCGCGGTGGCCACCAATCCAGCGTAATGAGCGCGATTGCACCGAGGCATGCAGCCGCCAGAATGGTCACGATCGCGAAAAGGAGCGAGCTGTCTCGGACGAGAGGCAGCAGGAACGGCATTCCCGAGAGGACGATGAGGCCGAGGGCCAGCAGGGCCAAAAAGCGATCGGCCACGATGCTGCCGATGGTTTGCGACCATTGCACGCCCTGACGCCGCAGCATCCAGATCCGGACCGCATCACCGCCCGCGGGCAACACCTGATTGAAAAAGGTGCTGACGATGAGAATGCGCCAGCCGGGCAGCCAACCCAGAGGCACGTTCATGGCGCGGAGGATCAATATCCAGCGGTGGCAGAGGACGAAAGTCTGGGCAAACAGCAAGAGCACCGCAAGCGCCAGCACGCTCGGATCGACGGCAAGCAGATCCGTTTTCAGGGACGAAAGGTCCTGGCTGCGCAACAGCAACACCAGGATCCCGATCGACACTGCGAACTTGACCAGGGTAACCATTGCTTTTGCTGGCGGCTTCATCGGCTGGTGTTCGTCCTCGATCATTCACTGTGGGATCGTCGAGCCGCGATAGGGGAAGTCTACGGTGTCGCCAGATGCGCCGCGGCGAGCGCGCCAGTCCTCGCGACGTAGTCCTGGACCTCGGCGGCGTCGCCGCCATCGGGGGCCCAGTCGGGAAATGCCGTGCGCGAGGGATCGAACGGGCCGGCCGTGGTTTCGTGGAATACCAGCCACTCCGACGTGATCAGGATCGAGTGGAAGACCTTTTCCGGCATGCGGTAATAGCAGCGCTTGCCATGGCCGTAGGGCGCCATCTCGAGCACGTCGCGAATGCGGCCGTCATCCTCGAAGATCAAAACCTGCGCGGTGCCCTCGATCACGTGAAAGGATTCAGGTTTGCCGAGATGCTTGTGGGGCCGCACATAGGCCTCGCGGTGATGCACGATCAGCATCTCGTGCAGGCCGGACGACGGGTCGGGGTGCGTGCACAGCCGGCTGCGCAGGCGCGGGTTGCCCGCGGCGATGCGCTTCAGCTCCGCGATCGTGGCGTCATCCGCCGTGACGATCGCGTCGTCGGAATAATAGACTTCGGGATTTTGCGCCCGCAGTGACGTCGGCCGGCGCGGGCCCGTCGCCTCATTCGAAGAAGATGAACCCATGGTCGCCCCGATAGCCGCATTTGTCGTAGATCCACGCCCAGGTTTCCGGGCCGTGGAAGCTCAGGCAGGTGAGCTGCCAGTAGAGCAGGTTCGCCTTCTCGCGCTCGTTGCGGAAGGATTCCACCATCAGATATTTCGAGCTGCCGCGACCGACGCGCTCGATCTCGGCCACCGCACGGAACACGTCCTCGAGCGGAAGGTTGTGCAGCACGCCGAGCGATACCACGAGATCGAAGCTGTGATCGGGGTAGGGCAGCTCGACGGCACTGCCGACCTTGAGCTGCGGTCGCACCTCGTCCTTGGCATTGGCGATGCCGTAGTCGGAGATGTCGATGCCGGCGATCGTCAGGTCGGGGACGAGTTGGGTGAACTCGTAGAGCAGGTAGCCCTTGCCGCAGCCGACGTCGAGCACGCTCATGCCTGGCTTGATGCCGTAACGGTCGATCAGGGTCTGGGCGAGGGGGCGCCAGCGTCCGTCGTAGCGGTAGCCGCCATAGCCGTAGCGCCGGTCGCCGTCCCAGTAGTCGCGTCCCCATTGCCGCGCGACGGTGGCGGATTCGGCCTTGTCGTGCTCGACCACGCGCTGAACGTAGTTCCGCCTGGTCGAGGCGTGCATCGGTTGGAGCAGGTTGATCTCGCTCATGGGGCTCAACCGGTCCGCAGCATCGTCACAGGATGGTGGCGTATTTGTTGACCAGCAGGATGTCCTCGACGGCCTGGATGTCCTTCGGCGACGACAGCGTGATTTCCTCGACGGCCGCGTGCAGGTCGCAGCCCTCGCGCAGCACGCGGTCGTAGATCTCCCGTCGCCGCGCCTCGTCGGGCGGCAGCATGAAGATGCTGTAGAGGATCAGGCCATTCAGGCGGGGCAACTCGTCCATGATGTCCTCGAGCACCATGTAGCTGCCGGGCATGATGTGCTCGACGGCGCTGAGCAGGAACTGCAAATTCTTCCGCCGCGCGTAGTCGCGGATCACGATGTTCTGGACGTGCTGCGGGGTGCGGCTGCCGTTCAGCGGCCGCGCGCCGATATAGCCGCGATGGCCGGCTCGCTCAGCCATGGAAGCCTCCCGGCAGCTTGTATTGCATGCCGACGCGCGTCGCCGGGCGCAGCAGGATCGGCTCGAAGAACTCGCCGAAGCGCTTGTCCGCGTAGGGTGACATGATGCTCTTGAAGCGGCAGTTCATGCTCCAGCGCGTGCCGGGCTCCTCGTTGACGCGATTGCCGTGCATCAGGGTCTGGTTGAACAGCATCACGTGACCGTAGGGAATCTCGATGAAGGTCGCGTGCGGCTTGATGGTCTTGTAGAGCTCCTCGGCGCTGCGCAGGTTCGCCATCCGGTCCTGCATGTCGCCGTTCAGCGACGGCGGCAGCAAATACATCGCCTTGGTGTGGTGGACGTCCACCAGCGGCACCCACACCACGACCTCGAACGGCGAGTCGCCCGACCAGACGTCGGAATGCGTGGCGAGCAGCGAGGAATCGTCGCCGGGCATCTGGATGCTGAGATTGACGCGGCGCTGCATGCAAAGCTCGTTGCCGACGATGGTTTCGATCGTCGAGCGCGCCAGGCGGAAATAGGTCGGCCGGAACCAGGGCTCGGCGTTGAGGCCGTTGAAGACGTGCAGCCGCAGGCCGTTGAGATCGTCCACGCTCACCCGGGTGTGGATGCTGTCGAGCATCGCATAGGGATCGTTGCTGTGCGGCAGCTTGAGATAATCAGCCGCGAGCTCGGCGGCGCGGCGCTGGATGCGGTCGAGGCCTGCGCGATCGTCGGCCGGCGTGGTGACGAAGCCGTTGTCGATGAAGCGCTGCGCCAGCGCCTGCTCATCGGCCTGAAGGAAGTCGGTATCCGTCATGCAAAATACTCCCGGGCGGTCGCGCAGATATAGCTGATGTCTGCGGCCGACAGGAACTGGTTGATGGGAAGCGTGAGGATCTGGTCCGCCTGCCGTTCCGTCACCGGGAACGCGCCGCGGCCTTGCCCGAGATGCGCTGCCGCCGGCTGCAGGTGGATCGGGACCGGATAGTGGATGGCGGTCTCGATGCCCTTGTCGGCCAGATATTTCTGGAAGTCGTTGCGGCGGTCGGTCTGCACCACGAAGGTGTGGAAGGTGTTGAATTCGATGTTGCGGCAGGGCGGAATGAACAGGGGGAGCCCTGCGAGCTCGGCGCGGTATTGCGCGGCGTTGCGGCGCCGGCGTTCGATCACCGAGGGCAGGTGACGCAGGCGAATGCGCAGCACTTCGGCCTGGAGCGTGTCGAGCCGTGAGACGATGCCCCATTCCTGGACGTCGCTGCGGTTGATCAGGCCGTGATTGCGCAGGCGGCGGATGCGTGCAGCCATCTCGGCGTCGCCTGTGACGAGGAAGCCGGCATCGCCCGCGGCGTTGAGATTCTTCAAGGGGTGGGCGGAGAAGCAGCCGAACGTGCCGATGGTGCCGCTCATGCGGCCGTCATAGGTCGAACCGATCGCCTGGGCGCTGTCCTCGATCACGGCGAGCGCGTGCTTGTCTGCGATGGCCATCAGCGGGGTCATGTCGGCCATGCGCCCGGTCAGGTGTACCGGCATGATCGCCTTGGTGCGCGGCGTGACCGCGGCCTCGACCGCGGCGGGGTCGATGTTCTGGTCCGGCAGCACGTCCGCGAAGACCGGCGTGGCGCCGACCGCGATGACCGCGGCGGTCGATGCCACGAACGAGTTCGGCGGCGTGATCACCTCGTCGCCGGGACCGATGTCGAGCGCCCGCAAGGCGAGGATCAACGCGTCGGTGCCGGAATTCAGCGTCACGACATGGGGCGAGCCGAGATAGGCGGACAGCTCCTCTTCGAGCTTTCCGACCGCTGCGCCGCCGATGAAGTCGCCGCGCTGGAAGACGCCCTCGACCGCCTGCATGATCTCGGCGCGCTCTTCCTCGAACTGCGCGGGAAGATTGACGTAGCCGATACGCCGGCGGCCGGTGTCAGCGTCCATGGCAGAACTTCCTGACGGTCTCGATGACGCGATCCTGCTGGGCGCGCGTCAGATGCTGGTCGACGGGAAAGCTGATGACTTCCTTGGCGTGACGATCGGTGACCGGGAAGGTGCCGGGCGCGTAGCCGAGATGCTTGAGACCTTCCTGCTGATACAGCGGGATCGGATAGTGGATCTTGGCCTCGATGCCGTTGTCCAGGCAGTACTTGTAGAGTTCGTCGCGGCGTTCGGCGAACACCATGTAGAGATGGTAGACGTGCTTCACGTTGGCCCGGCGCGTGGGAACGCGCAGGCCGGGCAGGCCGGCAAGGCCCGCATCGTAATAGGCCGCGTTCTCGATCCGGCGCCGCGTGATCTCGCTGGTCTGGCCGATCAGCCAGTTGCCGACGACCGCCTGCAGCGAGTCGAGCCGCGAATTGCAGCCGAGGATCGAAATCTCGTCCCGGTTCTTCATGCCGTGGTTGCGGATCAGGCGGAGCTTCTCGTTCATGCCGTCGTCATTGGTGACGACGACGCCGGCATCGCCCCAGACGTTGAGGTTCTTGAGCGGATGCAGCGAGAAGCCGGCCGCGATGCCATGGGTGCCGGAGCGCTTGCCGGAAAACTCCGACAGGATGCCCTGGCAGGCGTCCTCCACCACGGGCAGGTTGTGGCGCTGTGCGATCGGCATCAGCTTGCCCATGTCGGTGACCTCGCCGGTCAACTGAACCGGCATGATCGCCTTGGTCTTTTTGGTGATCGCAGCCTCGACCTGATCGACGTTCATGCAGAAGGAATCGTCGCAGTCGACCAGCACGGGCGTTGCGCCGGTCTCGGCGATCGCGCCGACGGTCGCGATGAAGGTGTTGGCGGCGGTGATGACCTCGTCGCCATGGCCGATGCCGAGCGCCTTGAGCGGCAGCTTGAGCGCGTCGGTGCCGGATCCGACGCCGATCGCGTGGCGGACGCCGATCAGTTCGGCGAAGCGCTTCTCGAATTCGGCAACGGGCTTGCCAAGGGTGAAGTCACCGGTCGCAACCAGCCGGCCGATCTCGGCCAGGATCGGAGCGGGGTCGGAGAATTGCTCGAGCAGATAGGAATATCGAACGTCGTACATGTGACCCGTCAGGTGGAATGGAGTTGAGGAGCGGAGGTGCGCGACGCCGCGAGCGCGTGCTCGATCGAGGTCGCAATGGCGTTGGCGGAGAGGCCGTGCTTCTTCAGCAGCGAATCCTGCGAGCCGTAATTGTGCATGAAGCGGTCCGGCAGCGACAGCCGCAGCATCGCGGGCAGGCCCGAGCCGAGCTTGTCGATCAGCGTCTCGGCGACCGCGCTGCCGAGGCCGCCGGAGGGCACGTGCTCCTCCAGCGTTGCCAGCAGCTTGACGCCGCGGATCGCCTGCAGCAGCGCTTCGGTGTCGAGCGGCTTCACCGTGTGCATGTGCAGGATGCCGGCGCGCACGCCTTGCGCCGCCAGCAGGTCGGCTGCGGCCAGCGCCCGCTGCAGCATGATGCCGGTGGTCACCATGAGGACGTCGCCCGGGGGGCGCATCAGGATGGCCTTGCCGATCTCGAAGCCGTGCTCGGCCTTGGAGACGATCGCGTCGCCGCCCTTGCCGAGCCGAATGTAGATCGGGCCCTTCCAGTCTAGCGTGTGCTCCATCATGCGCGCCGCCTCGTCGGCGTCGCACGGGCAGATCACCGTCATGTTCGGCAGCGCCCGCATGATGGCGATGTCCTCGATCGCCTGGTGGGTGGGGCCGAGCGGGGCGTAGACGAGCCCGCCGCCATTGGCGATCAGGCGCACCGGCAGATTGTGCAGGCAGAGATCGACCGCCACCTGCTCGTAGCAGCGGCGGGTGAGGAAGGTCGCGATGGTGTTGACGTAGGGCACGAAGCCTTCCATCGCCAGGCCAGCCGACATGCCGATGATGTGGGCTTCCGAAATGCCCTCGATCAGATGGCGCTTGGGAAACTCCTTGCTCATCGCGCGCAGGGTGCCGGCGCCGGGATCGGAGCCGATGTAAAGCACACGCTCGTCGCGCGCGGCGAGCTTGTGGACCATGTTCATCGCTGTGTTGCGCATGGGATGCCGATCAAAAATCGCCGACGGCGACGCGAATGGCGTCGAGCTCGCTGTCGGACAGCTTGTTCTTGTGATGCCAATCCGCGTTGGACTCCGCGGCCGGCAGACCCTTGCCCTTGACGGTATGGCAGATCACCGCGGTGGGCTTGCCCGGAACGGCCGGAACCTGCTTCAGCACGGTGCGCAGCGCGGCGACGTCGTGGCCGTTCACCTCCTGCACGGCGAAACCGAAGCTGCGCCACTTATCCGCGAGCGGCTCCAGCGGCAGCACGTAATCGGTGGGCCCGTAGCTCTGCAGCTTGTTGTAGTCGATCATCGCGACGAGGTTGTCGAGGCCGTGCTTGGCCGCGCCCATGGCGGCTTCCCAGACCGATCCCTCGTTGATCTCGCCGTCGCCGAGCAGGACGAAGGTCCGGTAGCTGCGCTCGCGCATGCGGGCGGCGAGGGCAAGGCCGACGCCGATCGACAGGCCGTGTCCGAGCGCGCCGGTCGAGGCCTCGACGCCCGGCACCATGCCGTATTCGGGATGTCCGCCCAAAATGCTGTCAGAGCCGCAAAAGCCGTCCAGCTCCGACAGCGGGAAGAAGCCGCGATCGGCGAGCAGCGCGTAGAGCGCGAGACAGCCGTGTCCCTTGCTGAGGATGGCGCGGTCGCGATGGGGATCTTGCGGGTTCTGCGGGTCGATCCGCAGCACGTCGTCGTAGAGCACGCGGACCATCTCGATCAGCGACAAGGCGGGACCGACATGGCCGCGTCCGGCCGAGCGGACAGAACCGAGGACCAGGCGGCGCAAGTAAAGGCTGCGCTCGTCCAGCGTGCAGGTGAGGGCGGCTTCAGCGTGGGGTGAGATCTGGATCACGTTGGCAAATCGTTTGATGGAGCCGGCGGGCTTTGTCGAGCTGGCCGGCAAGGCGGACCGTCAGATCGCCACCTTGCGCAGCCAGGGCGCGCCGGGAGCGGCTTTCCGGCAAATAAGCATTCAGGACAATCAGGCACCAAATCGCCCCGAACACAGGATACAGTACGTCCCGGCGGATCGCAAACGCGTCATCCCTAGCCGCGAAGGCTTGCGTGAGGCGTTCGATGAGGCAATTCGCGCTCGTTGCCGGCAGATCGCTGCCGGGGTGGATCGCGGTATCGGACAGCAGTTTGACCGGATCGTCCCAGCCGAAATATTCGAAGTCGATGAAGCGCAGCCGGCCGTCTTCGCCGCGCAGCGCGTTGTGCAGTCCGAAATCCGACGGACTCAACGCGCGATGCGCGGGTGCCAGGTCCGCTGCGGGATTCAGTCCCAGTTCCGCATAACGCGTGCGGAGCCGCCGAACGGCGGCGGCAGTGCTGGGAACCAGGCTGCCATCGATGAACGCGCGCAGATCCGGATGATCGCCGGAGGCGCGCCTCAGTCCGTCGAGGCGCTGCTCGTACTGGGCGATAGCTTCCTCGGGCGAAAAGATGCTGGCCGATGCGTTCCGCAAGGTCTGCGCGCCCTCGGCATCGCGCAGCTTCTGCAATTCGATCAGGAAATCAGCCAGCTGGTCGGCATCGCCGTCCTGGGGATGCAGCACCGCCGCTTCACCGTCGAACCATTGATACAGCGCGCAGAACGCGTCCGCGTCCTTTGCGACCGGCCGTGGCGTCGATGTCATGCCGTGACGCGACAGAAACGACAGCGCGTCATATTCCTGCCCGAGGCGGTCGCGCCCGTCGGAGGGGTAGTGCTTGAGGGCGAGGGGCGGGCCCGCCGCCATCTCCAGACGAAACACCCTGTTGTTGCCGCCGGACCGCGCCGGTTGGGCGGCCGCGACCCGTGCTCCGGCCAGGCGGCTGCCGATCGAGATCGCATCCTGCGCGCTCAGGTCCGGCTCGCTCATGGCGCGAACACTCCGCGGCTTATGTCGGCCCAGGTCGCGCGCGGCTCGCAATGAGCGGGATGAGGGGGCCGCGATTGCGTGAACAGGATCGATCGCGTCGCCTTCGGATAATGCGGCTGCTCGAAGACGTCGACGAGATCGTCGATGAAGATATCGAGATCGAGGCTCGCGAGCCGCTCGACCTTGGCGGCCATCGTGTCCTCGAAATAGACGTTGCCCGCGGCGACGGCCGCATCCGCAGCGTCGATCAGGCCGGCTCCCCGCAGCCAGCCGCGCGCGGCCTCGCGCAGGTCGGTGTGGTCGGGGTCCTGGTGGCCGAACTGCGTCTTGTGGCTGACGATGTAGACGTTCGCGCCGGCTTTGCGGCAGCTTGCGAGAAACTCGCGCACCCCGGGATAGATCTCGGCGCCGCCGATGCCCTTGCCGTAGACGAAGCCCTGCAGACCCTGCCAGGCCAGCTCGCCGCCGGGGCGGGATCGCAGGAAATCCCGAACGTCGGTCTTCAGCCCCGCCCAGCCCTCGGGCACCAGCCCGCGCTGGCGCGCGACGGCGGCAAAGACCTTGTCGTAGCAGATGATCGTGTTGTCGAAATCGATGCCGATCCGCACGCCGCTCACTTCAGGCTGATGTTCTGCATCATCTTGATGTTGAAGTACCGGGGATCGTTCAGCGAGTTCGGCAGGCGGCCGGCCTTGAAGGCGTCCACGAGGCCGGAGACGGCCTGCTCGATCGTGTGCGTGGGCGCAAATCCGAGCTCGCGGCGGATCTTCTCGGAGGAGACGTGGTAGGAGCGCAGATCGTCGGTCGGCTCGACGGCGACCTCGACGTTGTTGCCGACCACCGACTTGACGATGTCGGCGATCTTCATCAGCGCGTGGTTCTCGTAGCCGATGTTGTAGGTCTTGCCGTCGATCTTGGCGTCATCCTGCTGGAGCAGGAACAGATAGGCCGCCGACATGTCCTGGATGTGCAGATTCGGCCGCTTCTGCGTTCCGCCGAACACGCGGATGCGGCCGGTGTTGACCGCGAGATTGGTCAGGATGTTGACGACGACGTCGAGCCGCTGCCGCGGAGCGTAGCCGCACACCGTGGCGGGACGAACCGTGCAGGTGACGAAGCCGGAGGCGGCCTCGTCGGCGAGATCGGTCTCGCACATCGCCTTGAACTTCGAATAGTCCGTGAGCGGCTCGCAGGACAGTTCCTCGGTCACCTCGGCCTCGTCCTTGATGCCGTAGACGCTCGAGGAGGAGGCGTAGATGAAGCGCTTGATGCCCGCCTTCTTGGCGGCGCGCACCATGGGGCGGAAGCAGTCGTAGTTGATGGACTTGCCGAGCCCCGGATCCAGCTCGAACGAGGGATCGTTGGAGATGCAGGCGAGGTGGATCACCGCGTTGTTGCCGCGCAGCGCCTCGTTGATCGCGGCCTCGTCGCGGATGTCGCCCTTGATCAGGCGAAGATTGGGATTGTCGCGAACGGCGTTGAAGACGTCCTCGCCGTACATGAAGAGGTCGAGCACGGTGACCTTGTGGCCCGCCGCCAGCAATTGCGGAACCAGCACGCTGCCGACGTAGCCGGCGCCACCGGTGACCATCACGTTCCATTTCTGATCAATCACTGTCGTTCTCCAGATTTTTTCGATCGCGCTTACTTCAACAACGCGGTGACAAACTTGACCAGCGGCGCCTTCTCGACCGAGCTGCGGTGACCGACGATGCCGACCTTGATCGCGCCCGCCGCGTTGCCGATGAAGGCGACGTCCTCGATATTGCCGCCGGCCGCCACCAGCGGCGCGGTAATCGTCAGGAAAGCGTCGCCGGCGCCGACCGTGTCGACCACGGTCTTGGTGAAGGCGGGCACGCGCGCGACGCCGGTCTTCGACGAGAAGGGGTAGCAGCCGAACGAGCCGTGCGTGATGATCATGTTGTCGCAATCGATCTTGCGGTGCAGGCCGTCCTCGATCACCGAGGCTATGTCGTTGAACTTGTCGGTGGCGGCGAGGCGCGCTTCCGGCGCGTCGATGCAGATGTAGTCGGCCTTCGGATACTTCGTGATCAGATTGTAGCCGTGGTTGCCGCTGTTGCTCTGGGCGTTGACCGCCAGGAACTTGGAGTTCGCGATCAGCGTCTCGATCGTGCTGGACGCGATCATGCCGTGACCGAAATCGGTGACGATGACGACATCCGCACCGCGCACGCGCTCGGCGGTGACCTTGTCGATCTCCTTGCGCGCGGTCTCGTCGAGCGGCGTGTCGTCCATCGTGTAGACTTCGAACAGCTTGTGCAGATAGCCCATCTCGACGTACCGCAATTTGCGGGTCGTGGGACGGCCCTGGATGCGGATCGGCGTCAGGGTGACGTTCGGGCGGACATGCGCGCGGATGAACTCCTCGGGGTAGTCGTTGCCGCCGAGCGTCGTGACGATCTCGACCGATTTGCAGAAGCTCGCGACGTGGTTGGCCGCGGCGATGACGCCGCCGGCAAACTGCTCGCCGTTCTTGAGCAGGGTCGCGACGATGTTCTCCTTGGAGGCTTTCCCGAGCGCGGTGACGTACTGGTATTCGTCGATGATGGTGTCGCCGACCAGCACCACGTGCATGTCCTGGATCTTGTCGATCAGCTTCAGCAGGCGGTCGGCGCCGCCGCCTTCGCGCACCTTCTGCAGGTAGTCGCGCAGGGGCGGATCGTAGATGTCGAAATAGCGGTTCAGCAGCGAGGACGAAGAGAAGGTCACGTCGCGCGTGAAGACGATGCGCCCGCCGTGGCGCTCGACGGCCTCGCGCTCGACGGCGATCTTGCCGGTGACATCGTCCTCGGGATTTTCGTAGTCCGAGCCCTTCACGTAGATGTCGGGGCGCACGGTGTCGAGGACCGGTTCGGCGCTGGAGGTCAGGTTGATGCCGACCCAGTCGACCGTGCCGAGCGCGGCCAGCATCTCGGCGCGCATGTTCTCCGGAAAGATCGGCCGTCCCGGGCCCTTGTTGACGAAACGGTCGGCGGTGATGGTCACGATGACCACGTCGGCCTCGTTGCGCGCCGCCAGGATGTGGCGGACGTGGCCGAGATGCACCAGATCGAACACGCCGTGACAGAGCGCGACCGTCAGGCCTTTTGCCTGCGCGGCGCGCGCCACCTCGCCGAGCTCCTCGATCGTCCTGATCTTGTCGTGCGGGGCCGGATGGACGGCCGGCTTGTCTTTCGGAGCATTACCCATGTGAATTACCCAAAGCGCCGGTAGGTCTCAGATGGCCGCCCGGAAATGATCGAATCGCAAGCAACGTTATCCGGCGAACCTGTTCAAGAGCTTGCCCCTGTTCAAGAGCCTGCTTTGGGCGAGCCGTTGTCGTCACCGAGATATTTGAACCAGTCCTTGGTGGCGTCGGCGATCTTGTCGACCGTCCACAGCGGCGCGTCCTTGTACTGATCCATCGATTTCAGCATCGTCGCAACGCCGTCCTCGAATTTCACCTTCGGCGTCCAGTTCAGGACCCGCTTGATCTTGGCGATGTCGGCGTAGGTGCAATCGGGCTCGCCGGGGCGCTTGGGAATGTGGACCTTTTCGCCGCCGAGAAGTTCGACCAGCCGGTTGACGCTGTAGGTGTTGTCCGAGCCGACGTTGAGTATTTCGTGCGAGACGTCGGAGCGGGCGGCGGTGACGAAGGCGTCCGCGACGTCGCTGACGAAGGTGAAGTCGCGCGTCTGCTCGCCGTCGCCGACCACCGTGAAGGGCTTGCCGGCGAGCTTCTGCGCCATGAACACGCCGAACACGGCGCCGTACGTGCCGGTGGTCCGATGGCGCGGCCCGTAGACGTTGAACAGGCGCAGCGCGACCGCGGGCAGCTTGTAGACCTGGCACCAGTGCATGACGCACTGCTCGCCGAGATTCTTGGTAAGCGCGTAGGGATACATCGGCCGGATCTCGGCGCTCTCCGGCGTCGGATAGACGTCGGGAATGCCGTAGCAGGACGACGATGCGGCGTAGACGAAGCGCTTGGCGCCGGCGTGCCGTGCCGCCTCGAGAACGTTGACCGTGCCGTCGACATTGGCGCGATGATACGGGATCGGGGACTCGATCGAGGGAACGATGTCGGCGAGCGCGGCGAGGTGGAAAACCCAGTCGATCCCGTGGAAATACGGTTTGATCGATTCGAGGTCGGTGACGTCAGCCCGCACGACCTTCAGCTGGCTCGAATTGGCGCGCGAGGCCAGATTTTCGGGGCGGCCGATCACGAAATTATCGAGCGCGACCACTTCATGGCCATCGTCGAGGAGGCGGTCGACGAGGTGACTGCCGATGAAACCTGCGCCACCAGTAACAATGCATTTCATGGGGAACATCCGTGACGCGAATGCCCAGCGAAATAGGCCCGCCAATGTGTAAGTGAAACCCGAAAGCCGACTATCAGCCGCTCGCCGACTTTGCAAGCAATATACCTTTGCAATCCCTAGTAATAGCCGGTATCAGGGCTTCATGTTGCAGCAGAGCCGCCAGTCCATGCCCGTTGAGTCCGTCGATCCCGATCACAAGGCTTTCCTCGACGATTACGTGGGGCGCCTCCATCGCGCGACGGCGGTCGACGATCGTGTTTTCGCTCAGATCTCCGCCACGCGCGCGATCTGGTTGCGCGTGCGCGAGCAGGGCGGCCGCGTCATCTTCATCGGCAACGGCGGCTCCGCCGGCATCGCCTCACATCTGGCGATCGATCTTGCCAAGAATGCATCGGTGCCCGCGCTCTGCTTCAGCGACGCGAGCATGATGTCGTGCCTCGCCAACGACTACGGGTTCGAGGATTGGATTGCACACGCCGTGCGGCTGAACGCCCGTGCCGGCGATTGCCTGGTCGCGATCAGCTCGTCGGGGCGCTCGAAGAACATCCTCAATGCGGTTGCGCAGGCGCGGTCGATGAAGCTCGACGTGATCACGCTGTCGGGGATGAATGCGGACAATCCCCTGCGCAATCTCGGCGACGTCAATTTCTTCGTCGACAGCCGCAGCTACAACATTGTCGAGACGACGCACCAGTTCTGGATGATGGCCGCGATCGACCTCGTCATCGGTCGTGCGGAATATCCGGCGTCCTGAGGCGAGGCATCCGATGCAGTCGCGGTTCAAGCAGGCGGCCCTGTTTTCGGTAAAGCTGCTGCTGTCGATCGCGGTGCTGGTCTACATCGCGCGCGGTCTCGACCTGCAGCGGTTGCGCAGCCATCTCGTCTCGGTCGATCCTTTGCTGTTCGTCCTCGCGCTTGCGCTGATCTTCTTCCAGACCTTCGTGCTCAACGGCCGGTGGGAGCTGATCATGCGCGCGCTCGGCGTGTCGCTGGACTGGCTCGCGGGCTGGCGGATCCTCATGATCAGCCTCTGGTTCAATCAGGTGTTGCCGTCCTCGGTCGGCGGCGACGCGGTGCGGATGTGGTTGCTGCGCCAGCGCGGCGTGCAGTGGCCGGAGGCGGTCAAGGGCGTCGCGGCCGACCGTTTCACGGCGCTGATCGGGCTGATCGCGCTGATGGTGGCCGGATTGCCGTTCCTGTTGTCTCGCGTGTCCGATCAGGCCGCGATCCTGGCCATCGGCGGGCTGACGCTCGCCGGCGTCGCCGGTACCGTGGTGTTGTTGACGCTCGACCGTCTGCCGCAGCGCCTCATCGCCCATCGGGCGATCGCAAGCTTCGTTCGGTTCGGGGCGCTGGTCCGGTTTCTTCTGCTGCAGTCCGAGCGCCGCGCGTTGCTGTTCGGGTCGGCGCTGCTCATCCATCTCGTGACCGCGGCGGCGTGTTTCGCCCTGGCGCGCGGCGTCGGCGCGCAGCTCTCGGTGGTGGATGCCGGCATCCTGATTCCGCCCGTGGTGCTGTTGACGGCGGTTCCGATCTCGATCAGCGGCTGGGGCGTTCGCGAGGGGGCGATGGTTGCCTGCCTCGGTCTGGCGGGTGTCCCTTCCGAGGAAGCGCTGTCGGTGTCGCTCCTGCTCGGCGCCATCAGCGTGATCATCGGGCTCGTCGGCGGCGCGATCTGGCTGGCAAGTCCGGAGCGCGGATCGTATTCAGCTGACAAGGCCGCCCTGGCGGCGCAGGAAGCCCCCAGCTACGACGGGCTGGGCAAGGAAGTTTCGAGCCACCCATGACCCGCTTCAGCGCGTTGCTGCCGGTCTGGACTTCACGGGGTGGGATTGCCTCACCCGATCGCGTATCTCATTATTCGGTTCCACGATGAAAAACCTGTTCTACGTCCGCCATACCTGCCGCCTCTGTCACTCGGACAAGCAAGAGCTGGTCGTCCCGATGGCTGGCATGCCCATCGGCACGCCGAACTTCCAGGTCCCCGACGCCAGCGTCGACGATCCCGTGTTCCGCGCGGCGGTGCCGATGGCGCTGCATCTGTGCAGGGATTGCGGCCACCTCCAGATTCTCCATGTCGGCAATCCCGAGGTCCAGTACCGCAACTACGTCTACACGACCTCGCTCTCGCTCGGATTGCGAGAGCATTTCGCCGGCTATGCCAACGACGTCGTCAGCCGCTTCGGCATCGCGCCTGGCTCGCTGGTCGTCGAGCTCGGCAGCAACGACGGATCGCTGCTCGGCTTCTTCAAGGAGCGCGGCATGCGGGTGCTCGGTGTCGATCCCGCCGTCGATATCGCCAAGCGCGCGACCGAGGCGGGGATCGAGACCATCGGCGATTTCTTCACCGATGCGATCGGTCACCGCATCCTGCAGAGCCACGGCCCGGCGAGCGTCGTGATCGCCAACAACATGATCGCCAATGTCGACAATCTCGATCCGCTCGTGATCGGCGTTCGCGACGTGCTGGCGCCTGACGGCTTGTTCGTGTTCGAAACCCAATACGGCGTCGACGTCACCGAGAAGAACCTGCTCGACACCGTCTATCACGAGCATCTGTCCTATTTTAACATCAAGCCGCTGATCCGTTTCTTTGCCCGGCTCGGCATGGAGCTGATCGACGTCCAGCACATCTGGACCAAGGGCGGTTCGATCCGCGTCACCGTGCAGCGCGCCGGCGGCGCCAAGAAACCCTCGGCCGAGGTCGCGCGTTTCGTCGCCGAGGAAGAGCGGCTCGGTGTCGATCAGCCGGCCTATTATGCGCCCTACGTGAAGCGGATCGCCGCCATCCGCGACGAGCTGGTCGCGATGGCCGACGCCGCCCACGCGCGCGGTCAGCTGGTCGCAGGCTACGGCGTCTCCGTGGGCACCACGACGCTGCTGCCGCAGTTCGGCCTGGAGAACAAGATCGACTTCCTGGTGGACGACGACCCCAAGAAGGGCAACGTGATGGCGGGTCCCGGCTACGACATCCCGATCCTGCCGCCGGCGGCCCTTTACGAGCGCAAGCCGGCCTTCGTCGTCGTTTTCGCTTGGCGCTATGTCGACCCAATCCGGGCCAAGCACGCCCGCTATTTCGCCGAAGGCGGCAAGTTCGTGGTGCCGCTGCCGGGCATTTCCATGGTCGACCGGGCCGACTGACGGCCGTCCGGGGCCGCCGTCCGCGCGGGCAGGGCGGCCCGGCCGGTTCAGGCGGCTCCGGCCCGGGCGGCCGGCCCGTTAAGCCGTTGATTCGCATGGGCTCCGGCGGAGCCCGTCGCGGGTAAGGGGCGGTTTGGCCAGCGCGCCGCTACCTTGACGTTTGGCCTCATCCGCAGTAGATACCCCGCACTCGCTGCCGGCCCGTTAGACGCGGATCTCCGGCGCGGCTTTGAAATCCCCGAACAATCGAGCCCGGATTCCGGCTCATCCTTCGAGACAGAGGGCTGGGCCAACGGCGGCTGTTCGGATCCCTGAAATTCATGCGCGTCCGGCGACGGACGTTGGACATTCGCACGATGGCAGTCAGCCCGTTCAAGTTCTTGCAGGAAGTGCGCTCGGAGACCGCCAAGGTCACCTGGCCGACCCGTCGTGAGACCACGATCACCACCATCATGGTGTTCGTGATGGTCGCCGTGGCCTCGATCTTCTTCTTCGCCGCCGACCAGATCATCCGCGTCCTCATCACCTTCCTTTTGGGCATTCACTGATGGCTACAGCAACCGCTCAACTGTCCGACAAGCGCTGGTACATCGTCCACGCCTATTCGAACTTCGAGAAGAAGGTCGCCGAATCCATTCGCGAGCAGGCCAAGCAGCGCGGGCTTGAGGAGCTGTTCGAACTGGTGCTGGTTCCGACCGAGAAGGTCACGGAAGTGCGCCGCGGCCGCAAGATCGACGCCGAGCGCAAGTTCTTCCCCGGCTACGTGCTGGTGAAGATGAAGCTGACCGACGAGGCGTTTCATCTGATCAAGAACACGCCGAAGGTCACGGGCTTCCTCGGCGCCGAAAACAAGCCGATGCCGATCTCGGAAGCCGAAGCCATGCGGATCCTGCACCAGGTGCAGGAGGGCGTGGAACGGCCGAAGGCGTCGGTGTCGTTCGAGATCGGCGAGAACGTGCGCGTGGCCGATGGCCCGTTCGCCTCGTTCTCGGGCGTTGTCGAGGAAATCGACGAGGCGCGCTCGCGCGTGAAGGTCGCGGTGTCGATCTTCGGCCGCGCAACGCCGGTCGAACTGGAATTCGGTCAGGTCGAGAAGGTCTGATCGGGTCGCGCGTGAAGCCGAAGGGCTTCGCGCAAGGAGAGGCCGTGGGAGGACGCGGGCGGTCGCCAGCTGCTTGAGGTCCCCACCACGAACCTGAAACCGCCGGCGGTCGCCGGCACAACAGGAGTGATACATGGCAAAGAAAGTGACCGGATACCTGAAGCTTCAGGTCCCGGCCGGTGCGGCGAATCCTTCGCCCCCGATCGGTCCCGCGCTCGGTCAGCGCGGTCTCAACATCATGGAGTTCTGCAAGGCGTTCAACGCGCAGACCCAGAAGGAAGAGAAGAACACCCCGATTCCCGTCGTGATCACGATCTACGCCGATCGTTCGTTCACGTTCGAGATGAAGACCCCCCCGATGTCCTTCTTCCTCAAGCAGGCCGCAAAAATCCAGTCCGGCTCGAAGGCGCCGGGCCGTGACAAGGCCGGCAAGGTGACCAAGGCGCAAGTGCGCGAGATCGCCGAGAAGAAGATGAAGGATCTCAATTGCGACTCGATCGAGTCGGCCATGAAGATGGTCGAGGGCTCTGCCCGTTCGATGGGTCTGGAAGTGGCGGGGTAAGCGGTCATGGCAATCGGAAAGCGTTTGAACAAAGCCCGCGAAGGTGTTGACCGCGAAAAGCTTTACCCGCTCGCGGAAGCCATCAAGATGGTCAAGGAACGCGCCAAGGCGAAGTTCGACGAGACCATCGAGGTCGCGATCAATCTCGGCGTCGATCCGCGTCACGCCGACCAGATGGTCCGCGGCGTCGTGACCCTGCCGAACGGCACCGGCCGTACGCTCCGCGTCGGCGTGTTCGCCCGCGGCGCCAAGGCTGACGAAGCCAAGGCCGCCGGTGCCGACGTCGTCGGTGCCGAAGACCTGGTCGAGAAGGTGCAGAACGGTTCGATCGATTTCGACCGCTGCATCGCCACTCCCGACATGATGCCGCTGGTCGGCCGCCTCGGTAAGGTGCTCGGCCCGCGCGGCCTGATGCCGAACCCGAAGATCGGCACCGTGACCATGGACGTCACCGGTGCGGTGAAGGGCGCCAAGGGCGGCTCGGTCGAGTTCCGCGTCGAGAAGGCCGGCATCCTGCAGGCCGGTGTCGGCAAGGCCTCGTTCACCGAGGAGAAGCTGGTCGAGAACATCAAGGCGCTCGCCGATGCCGTCTCGAAGGCGAAGCCGGCTGGCTCCAAGGGCACCTACATCCAGCGCGTTGCGGTGTCCTCGACGATGGGCCCCGGCGTGAAGGTCGAGCCGGGCACCATTCTCGGCTAAGTCTGGAAATTGCATGAGGCGAGGGGCGGAATTGGGCAACCGATTCCGCCCCTCGTCGTTTGTGAAGGCGCTCACCGGAAACAACAACAATGGCTGACAAGGTCCTGATCTATTCGCGCTTTCCCAAGACCATGATGGCGCGCTTCGCCGAGCGGTTCGAACTGCTCGACACCGGCGGCAAGCCTGCGCGCGACGCCTTTCCGGCGGAGGAGCTCGGCGGCATCCGCGCGCTGCTGACCGCCGGCGGCTCGCCGCTGGGGCCGGAGGCGATGGACCTGTTTCCGAAGCTCGGCGCGATCGTCTGCTACGGCACCGGCTATGACGGCGTCGACCTGAAGGCCGCAGCCGCCCGCAACATCGCGGTCGGCCACAGCCCCGGCGCCAATGCGGCCTCGGTCGCCGATATCGCGATGACGCTGATGCTGGCGACGACCCGGCGGATTCTGGTCGCCGACCAATATGTCCGCAGTGGCGACTGGGCCGCCTCGAAACAGTCGCCGATGATGCGCCCGCAGGCCGGAATGCCCGGCCGCCGCATCGGCGTCTACGGCATGGGCGAGATCGGCCGCAAGATTGCCGCGCGCTGCGCCGCCTTCGAGAGCGAGGTCGGCTATTTCAGCCGGACCCAATACGACCTGCCGTATCAGTATTTCCCGAGCCTCGAGGCGCTCGCCGAGTGGTGCAGCGTGCTGATGATCGCGGTCCGGGCAGGGGCCGACACCCAGCATGCCGTCAATGCTGATATCCTGGGGCGCCTCGGCGCGGACGGCTATGTCGTCAACATCTCCCGCGGCTCGGTCATCGACGAGAAGGCCCTGGTCGCGGCCCTGACAGACAAGACCATCGCCGGCGCCGGCCTCGACGTGTTCGAGACGGAGCCGCACGCGCCCGACGCCCTGACCGCGCTCCCCAACGTGGTGTTCGCCCCGCATATCGGCGGCCACACCCTCGAATCGCACGTGGCCATGCAGACTTGCGTGCTGGCGAACCTGACGGCGTTCTTCGCGGGCAAGCAGCTGCCTTACGCGGTCAAATCGGCCTGAATCGGTCCTTATCGGCTCGCCTCAAGCCCCGCCGGCAACGGATTGGAACTGGTGTGAATTTTGCTCTTGGCAAGCAGGCACGGAGCGGTTAAAGAACCGCTTCCGGACGTGCCGGCCTCGGCTGGCGCGTTCGTGCACGCATTCCGAAAACCCGACACGATAGGAGATCATTCCTTTTCAGGACGTCCGCAAGGATTTGCCCGAAAAGGAAGGAAGATCCGTCGGTTGGTGGGGTGCGGGCAAGGGTCGGGCGGTTCGCCGGCTGACCTTGTCCTGTCCAAGACTGCAGGCGCTCGCGGGAAATTTCGATTTCTCAACGGCTTAATCGCATGGCCTGCATAGACGGGTGAAGACCGGATTTCACTTCGCATCCAGCTTTAAGGGCTGCCTGCGAAACGGGTCTGGTTCGGACCTCGACACGCCGTGGGCCCTCAGGGGCTTTCGGAGGGCAGGCTTTGAATTGTCGTCTCGCCCGGCGCGTGTCCTCAGGGTTTTGGCCCCGGGGTTCAGGTTTTGGGTGGGGCGATGGGTGCAACCCGGCGGTCCCGCTTTTTGCGATGACCGCCAACCGGAAAGAGCTTGCTGTGGAACGAGCGGCAAAAAAGGACGCGGTCGAACAGCTCAATGGGGTCTTCAAGACCACGAGCGTCGCGATCGTTGCTCAATATTCCGGCCTGACCGTTGCCCAGATGCAGAAGCTGCGGACGCAGATGAAGCAGGCTGGCGCCTCGGTGAAGGTCTCGAAGAACCGTCTCGCCAAAATTGCTCTTGAAGGCACTGACGTCGTTGCCATCGGCCCCATGCTGAAGGGACCGACCGTGATCGCCACTTCGAACGATCCGGTAGCGGCGCCAAAGGTCGCCGTCGAATTCGCCAAGGCGAACGAAAAGTTCGTCATCGTTGGCGGTTCGATGGGGAAGACCGTCCTGAATGTCGACGGCGTGAAGGCGCTTGCCTCGCTGCCGTCGCTTGACGAACTGCGCGGCAAGATCGTCGGCCTCATCGTGGCCCCGGCGACCAAGCTGGCTCAGCTCGCCAATGCGCCCGCGGGCAAGCTCGCGCGCGTCATCCAGGCTCATGCCTCAAAGGGCGAAGCGGCCTGACGCCCTTCGCAAAACTCAAACCCGAACCAGACTTACACTCAAGGAAACTGAACAATGGCTGACTTGCAGAAGATCGTTGACGACCTCTCGAGCCTCACCGTGCTCGAAGCCGCTGAACTCGCGAAGCTCCTCGAAGAGAAGTGGGGCGTTTCGGCTGCCGCGGCCGTCGCCGTGGCCGGCCCGGCTGGCGGTGGCGCTGCCGCTGCTCCGGCGGAAGAGAAGACCGAGTTCACGGTCGTTCTCGCCTCGGCTGGCGACAAGAAGATCGAGGTCATCAAGGAAGTCCGCGCCATCACCGGTCTCGGCCTGAAGGAAGCAAAGGACCTCGTCGAGGGTGCTCCGAAGCCGCTGAAGGAAGGCGTGAACAAGGAAGAAGCCGAGAAGATCAAGGCCCAGATCGAGAAGGCTGGCGCCAAGGTCGAGCTCAAGTAAGCACTGCTTACTGGCGCGGGATCCCGGGCGGAGCGCCCGGGATCCCAGTCCGCTCTCGAGGCGGGCAGATGCAAAAGGCGTGCGACGGAAGGTCCCGACGCGAGCCGAACACGAAAAAGTGTGGGGATTTGCGGGCTTGACCCTCGAATCTGCACTATTGTCGCCCCATATCGGGTCGGCAGCACGAAAGCGCGGTGGGCAGGGAGGCCGGATTTCCCTGTAAGCCGTTGGGAGAGCAAGCTATTTCGGGCTTTTGCAGTCCGTGAAGACGATCGTTGTGACGGGCGGGCGCGCCTATGCGCCCCGCGCGTCGTTTTGCGTTTTGAAGGTCTGAAGAACAGATTCAGGACATTCCGGCCTGAAACTGAGTTTCCGACCCCCAAAACGGGTTCGAAAAATTCAACCCGGGGAGCGGTGGCAGCCGCGTTCCGGACGGCGCGCCCAGAGCGGGCGACGAAATGAGAGGCCACGATGGCGCAGCAGACATTCACCGGTCGCAAACGCGTTCGCAAGTTCTTCGGACACATCAAGGAAGTCGCCGAGATGCCGAACCTCATCGAGGTTCAAAAGGCGTCCTATGACCAGTTCCTGATGGTCGATGAACCCACGGGTGGTCGCCTCGACGAGGGCCTGCAGGCGGTGTTCCGCTCGGTGTTCCCGATCTCCGACTTCTCGGGCACCTCGATGCTGGAGTTCGTCCGCTACGAGTTCGAGCAGCCGAAATACGACGTCGACGAGTGCCGCCAGCGCGGCATGACCTTCGCGGCGCCCCTCAAGGTGACGCTGCGCCTCATCGTGTTCGATATCGACGAGGAAACCGGCGCGAAGTCGGTGAAGGACATCAAGGAGCAGGACGTCTACATGGGCGACATCCCGCTCATGACGATGAACGGCACCTTCATCGTGAACGGCACCGAGCGCGTCATCGTCTCGCAGATGCACCGCTCGCCCGGCGTGTTCTTCGACCACGACAAGGGCAAGACCCATTCCTCGGGCAAGCTGCTGTTCGCCGCCCGCGTGATCCCGTATCGCGGCTCCTGGCTCGACATCGAGTTCGACGCCAAGGACATCGTCTATGCGCGTATCGACCGTCGCCGCAAGATTCCGGTGACGTCGCTGATGTTCGCCCTCGGCCTCGACGGCGAGGCGATCCTGTCCACGTTCTACAAGAAGATCCTCTATAAGCGGACCAAGGAAGGCTGGCGCGTTCCGTTCGACGCCAACCGCTTCCGCGGCTATTCGACCGTCAACGACCTGATCGACGCCGACACCGGCAAGGTCGTGCTCGAGGCCGGCAAGAAGCTCACCGTCCGCGCCGCCCGCCAGCTCCAGGAAAAGGGCCTGAAGGCACTGCGCCTGGCCGATGAGGAACTGGTCGGCAACTACATCGCCGAGGACCTCGTCAACCCGAAGACGGGTGAGATCCACGCCGAAGCCGGCGAGGAAATCACCGACAAGTCGATGAAGGTGCTCAACGAGCACGGCTACAAGGAACTGCCGCTGCTCGACATCGACCACGTCAATGTCGGCCCCTACATCCGCAACACGCTCTCGGCCGACAAGAACATGACGCGTGAAGACGCGCTGTTCGACATCTACCGCGTGATGCGTCCGGGCGAGCCGCCGACGCTGGATTCGGCGCAGGCCATGTTCCAGTCGCTGTTCTTCGACGCCGAGCGTTACGACCTCTCCGCGGTCGGCCGCGTCAAGATGAACATGCGCCTCGACCTCGATGCGCCCGACACCCAGCGCACGCTGCGCAAGGAAGACATCCTCTCCGTCATCAAGACGCTGGTGGATTTGCGCGACGGCAAGGGCGAGATCGACGACATCGACCATCTCGGCAACCGCCGCGTGCGCTCGGTCGGCGAGCTCATGGAGAACCAGTACCGCATCGGCCTGCTGCGCATGGAGCGCGCGATCAAGGAGCGCATGTCCTCGGTCGACATCGACACGGTCATGCCGCAGGACCTGATCAACGCCAAGCCCGCGGCTGCCGCCGTGCGCGAGTTCTTCGGCTCCTCGCAGCTCTCGCAGTTCATGGACCAGACCAACCCGCTCAGCGAGATCACCCACAAGCGCCGCCTGTCGGCGCTTGGACCGGGCGGTCTGACCCGCGAGCGCGCCGGCTTCGAAGTCCGCGACGTGCATCCGACCCATTACGGGCGCATCTGCCCGATCGAGACGCCGGAAGGCCCGAACATCGGCCTGATCAACTCGCTCGCGACGTTCGCGCGCGTGAACAAGTACGGCTTCGTCGAGACGCCGTACCGCAAGGTCAAGGACGGCCGCGTCACCGACGAGGTGGTGTACCTCTCGGCGATGGAAGAGGGCCGCTACACGGTCGCGCAGGCCAACGTGCCGCTCGACCCGAAGGGCCGCTTCACCGAAGACCTCGTGGTCTGCCGTCACGCCGGCGAAGTCTTGCCGGTGACGCCGGACAAGGTCGACTACATGGACGTGTCGCCGAAGCAGCTGGTTTCGGTGGCCGCGGCGCTGATCCCGTTCCTCGAGAACGACGACGCCAACCGCGCGCTGATGGGCTCGAACATGCAGCGCCAGGCGGTGCCGCTGGTTCGCGCCGAGGCGCCGTTCGTCGGCACCGGCATGGAAGGCGTGGTTGCGCGTGACTCGGGTGCCGCGATCGCGGCGCGCCGTTCGGGCGTGATCGACCAGATCGACGCGACCCGCGTCGTCATCCGCGCCACGGAAGATCTCGATCCGACCAAGTCGGGCGTCGATATCTACCGTCTGATGAAGTACCAGCGCTCCAACCAGTCGACCTGCATCAACCAGCGTCCGCTGGTGAAGGTCGGTGACATCGTCAAGAAGGGCGACATCATCGCCGACGGTCCGTCGACCGACCTCGGTGAGCTCGCGCTCGGCCGTAACGTGCTCGTCGCGTTCATGCCGTGGAACGGTTACAACTTCGAAGACTCGATCCTGCTCTCCGAGCGGATCGTGAAGGAAGACGTCTTCACCTCGATCCACATCGAGGAGTTCGAGGTGATGGCCCGCGACACCAAGCTCGGACCCGAGGAAATCACCCGCGACATTCCGAACGTCTCGGAAGAAGCGCTGAAGAACCTCGACGAAGCCGGTATCGTCTACATCGGCGCGGAAGTGCGCGCCGGCGACATCCTGGTCGGCAAGATCACGCCGAAGGGTGAGAGCCCGATGACGCCGGAAGAAAAGCTCCTGCGCGCCATCTTCGGCGAGAAGGCCTCCGACGTTCGCGATACCTCGCTGCGCGTTCCTCCGGGCGTGCAGGGCACGATCGTGGAAGTGCGCGTGTTCAACCGTCACGGCGTCGACAAGGACGAGCGTGCGCTGGCGATCGAGCGGGAAGAGATCGAGCGTCTGGCCAAGGACCGCGACGACGAGCAGGCGATCCTGGACCGCAACGTCTACAACCGTCTTGCCGAGCTGCTCGAGGGGCGGCAGGGCATTGCAGGTCCCAAGGGCTTCAAGAAGGACACCAAGATCACCCGTGCGGTGCTCGAGGAGTACCCGAAGTCGCAGTGGTGGCTGTTCGCCTCGCCGAACGACAAGCTGATGGCCGAGATCGAGGCCATGCGGAAGCAGTACGACGAGTCGAAGAAGGGGCTTGAACAGCGCTTCCTCGACAAGGTCGAGAAGCTGCAGCGCGGTGACGAATTGCCGCCCGGCGTGATGAAGATGGTCAAGGTCTTCGTCGCGGTGAAGCGCAAGATCCAGCCCGGCGACAAGATGGCCGGCCGCCACGGCAACAAGGGCGTGGTGTCGAAGATCGTGCCGATCGAGGACATGCCGTTCCTCGAAGACGGCACGCACGCCGACATCGTGCTCAACCCGCTCGGCGTGCCCTCGCGCATGAACGTCGGGCAGATCCTCGAGACCCATCTCGGCTGGGCCTGCGCCGGCCTCGGCAAGCGTATCGGCCAGACGGTCGATGCCTATTTGTCGAAGCAGGACATCAAGCCGCTGAAGGAAACCTTGAAGAAGGTCTACGGCGAGGACGAGACGATCAAGTCGCTCAACGACAACGAACTGATCGAGCTCGGCCACAACCTCAGCCGCGGCGTGCCGATCGCAACGCCGGTGTTCGACGGCGCCAAGGAAGCCGACATCGAGGAGATGCTGAAGCTTGCCGGTCTCGACGCGTCGGGCCAGTCGACCGTCTATGACGGCCGCACCGGCGATGCCTTCGATCGCAAGGTGACGGTGGGCTACATCTACATGCTCAAGCTGCACCATCTGGTCGACGACAAGATCCACGCGCGTTCGATCGGTCCGTACTCGCTCGTCACCCAGCAGCCGCTGGGCGGCAAGGCGCAGTTCGGCGGCCAGCGCTTCGGCGAAATGGAGGTGTGGGCGCTCGAGGCTTACGGCGCGGCGTACACGCTCCAGGAGATGCTGACGGTGAAGTCGGACGACGTCGCCGGCCGTACCAAGGTCTACGAAGCGATCGTGCGCGGCGACGACACGTTCGAGGCCGGTATTCCGGAATCGTTCAACGTGCTGGTCAAGGAAATGCGCTCGCTCGGCCTCAACGTCGACCTGCACAACTCCAAGGTTGGACCGGCGCCGACGTCGGAAGCGGCCGAGTAACACGACCTTTCATGCCCGGCCTTCACGGCCGGGCATTGGCGCCCCTCCCGATGCCTTGAGGGCAGGGCGCCTGATCGAGTGATTTTCGAATTTGCGGCCGGAGGCGACCGGCACGCGAGGAGAAGACGATGAACCAAGAAATTATGAATCTCTTCAACCCGACGACGCCGGCTCAGGTCTTCGACCAGATCCGGATCTCGATCGCGTCTCCAGAGAAGATTCTGTCCTGGTCCTACGGCGAGATCAAGAAGCCGGAGACCATCAACTACCGCACCTTCAAGCCCGAGCGCGACGGCCTGTTCTGCGCCCGCATCTTCGGGCCGATCAAGGATTACGAGTGCTTGTGCGGCAAGTACAAGCGCATGAAGTACAAGGGCATCATCTGCGAGAAGTGCTCGGTCGAGGTCACGCTGTCGCGCGTCCGGCGCGAGCGCATGGGCCATATCGAGCTCGCCGCTCCCGTCGCCCACATCTGGTTCCTGAAGTCGCTGCCCTCGCGCATCGGCCTCCTGCTGGACATGACGCTGAAGGATCTCGAGCGGATCCTGTACTTCGAATACTACGTCGTTCTCGAGCCGGGCCTCACCGCGCTGAAGGACCGTCAGCTGCTGTCTGAAGACGAGTATCTGAAGGCGCAGGACGAGTACGGCCAGGACAGCTTCACCGCCATGATCGGCGCCGAAGCGATCCGCGAGCTGCTCAAGGGCATGGACCTCGAGAAGCTGGAAGCCAGCTTGCGCGTCGAGATGCAGGAGACCGACTCCGACATCAAGCACAAGAAGCTCGCCAAGCGCCTCAAGATCGTGGAAGCGTTCCGCCACTCCGGCAACAAGCCGGAATGGATGATCATGACCGTGGTCCCGGTGATCCCGCCGGACCTGCGTCCGCTGGTGCCGCTCGACGGCGGCCGTTTCGCGACCTCGGACCTCAACGACCTCTACCGCCGCGTCATCAACCGCAACAACCGCTTGAAGCGGCTGATGGAGCTGCGCGCGCCCGACATCATCATCCGCAACGAGAAGCGCATGCTTCAGGAAGCGGTCGATGCGCTGTTCGACAACGGCCGCCGCGGCCGCGTCATCACGGGTGCCAACAAGCGCCCGCTGAAGTCGCTCGCCGACATGCTCAAGGGCAAGCAGGGCCGCTTCCGTCAGAACCTGCTCGGCAAGCGCGTCGACTATTCGGGCCGTTCGGTGATCGTGGTCGGTCCCGAGCTGCGCCTGCATCAGTGCGGCCTGCCGAAGAAGATGGCGCTCGAGCTGTTCAAGCCGTTCATCTATTCGCGGCTTGACGCCAAGGGCCTGTCCACCACGGTGAAGCAGGCCAAGAAGCTGGTCGAGAAGGAGCGGCCCGAGGTCTGGGACATCCTGGACGAGGTCATCCGCGAGCATCCGGTGCTGCTCAACCGCGCGCCGACGCTGCATCGCCTCGGCATTCAGGCGTTCGAGCCCGTGCTGATCGAAGGCAAGGCGATCCAGCTCCACCCGCTGGTCTGCTCGGCGTTCAACGCCGACTTCGACGGCGACCAGATGGCCGTGCACGTCCCGCTGTCGCTCGAGGCGCAGCTGGAAGCGCGCGTCCTGATGATGTCGACCAACAACATCCTGCATCCGGCCAACGGCCAGCCGATCATCGTGCCGTCGCAGGACATCGTGCTCGGTCTCTACTACGTCTCGATCATGCGCGAAGGTCTGCCCGGCGAGGGCAAGATCTTCGGCGACATGGCCGAGCTCGAGCACGCCCTGCATGCGAAGGTCATTCACCTCCACACCAAGATCAAGTACCGGTGGCAGGGCATGGATGAGACCGGCAAGGTCTCGACGCGCTGGATCGAGACCACCGCCGGCCGCGTCATGCTCGGCAATCTGCTGCCGAAGAACCCGCGCATCACCTACGAGATCATCAACAAGCTGATGACCAAGCGCGAGATCTCGGGCGTCATCGACCAGGTCTACCGTCACTGCGGTCAGAAGGAGACGGTGATCTTCTGCGACCGCATCATGGCGCTCGGCTTCTACAACGCGTTCAAGGCCGGCATCTCGTTCGGCAAGGACGACATGGTCGTGCCGCACGGCAAATGGAAGATCGTCGACACCACCCGTACGCTGGCGAAGGATTTCGAGCAGCAGTACAACGACGGTCTGATCACCCATGGCGAGAAGTACAACAAGGTCGTCGACGCCTGGTCGAAGGCCACGGAAGAAATCGCCAAGGCGATGATGAAGGAGATCTCCTCGACCAAGAAGACGGCGAGCGGGGCGGATGCCGACATCAACTCGATCTACATGATGGCCCACTCCGGTGCCCGCGGTTCGCCGGCCCAGATGCGCCAGCTCGCCGGCATGCGCGGCCTGATGGCCAAGCCGTCGGGTGAGATCATCGAGACGCCGATCATCTCGAACTTCAAGGAAGGCCTCTCGGTGCTCGAGTACTTCAACTCGACCCACGGCGCCCGCAAGGGCCTCGCGGACACCGCGTTGAAGACCGCGAACTCGGGCTACCTGACCCGTCGTCTCGTCGACGTCGCGCAGGACTGCATCATCACGCAGTCCGACTGCGGCACCAAGCTCGGCATCAAGATGCGCGCCATCGTCGACGCCGGCACGGTGGTTGCCTCGCTCGGCTCGCGCATCCTGGGCCGCACGGCTTGCGAAGACATTCGCGACAGCTCGGGCAAGGTGATCATCAAGCGCGACACGCTGATGGAAGAGAGCCATCTGGACGCCATCCAGCAGGGTGGCGTGCAGGAGGTGAAGATCCGCTCGGCGCTGACCTGCGAACTCGTCAACGGCATCTGCGGCAAGTGCTATGGCCGCGACCTCGCCCGCGGCACGCCGGTCAACCACGGCGAAGCGGTCGGCGTCATCGCGGCGCAGTCGATCGGCGAGCCGGGCACCCAGCTCACGATGCGCACCTTCCACATCGGCGGTGCGGCGCAGCTCAACGAGCAGTCCTTCGTCGAAGCCAATTTCGACGGCAAGATCGTGATCAGGAACAAGTCGATCGCCCGCAACAGCGAAGGCCACCTGATCGCGATGGTGCGCAACATGGTCGTGGCGATCGTCGATGCCGACGGCACCGAGCGTGCGACGCACCGCGTCCAGTACGGCTCGCGCCTGCACGTCGACGAGGGCGACATGGTCAAGCGTGGCCAGCGCATCGTCGAGTGGGATCCCTACACCCGTCCGCTGCTCACCGAAGTCGAAGGTACCATCGGCTTCGAGGATCTGGTCGAGGGGCAGTCGATCTCGGAAACGCTCGACGAGGCCACCGGCATCGCCAAGCGCGTGGTCATCGACTGGCGCTCGACCCGCGGCGGCTCGGATTTGCGTCCGGCCATCGTGGTCAAGGGCAAGGACGGCAAGGTGCTCAAGCTCGCCCGTGGCGGCGATGCCCGCTACATGCTGTCGGTCGACGCCATTCTCTCGGTCGACGTCGGTGCCAAGGTCAATCCGGGCGACATCCTCGCCCGTGTCTCGACCGAAAGCGCCAAGACGCGTGACATCACCGGCGGTCTGCCGCGGGTGGCGGAACTGTTCGAGGCACGGCGTCCGAAGGATGCGGCGATCATCGCCGAAATCGCGGGCACCATCCGGTTCGGGCGCGACTACAAGAACAAGCGTCGCATCTCGATCGAGCCGATGGACAAGACCGACGAGCCGCGCGAGTACCTGATCCCGAAGGGCAAGCACATCCACCTTCAGGACGGCGACGTCGTCGAAAAGGGCGACTTCATCGTGGAAGGCAACCCGGCGCCGCACGACATCCTTGCGGTCAAGGGCATCGAGGAGCTCGCGGCCTACCTGGTCAACGAAATCCAAGAAGTCTACCGGCTCCAGGGCGTGCTCATCAACGACAAGCACATCGAGGTGATTGTCCGTCAGATGCTCCAGAAGGTGGAAGTCACCGACCAGGGCGACACGGACATGATCTCCGGCGAGCAGGTCGACAAGATCGAGTTCGACGCGCTGAACGAGAAGGCCAAGGAAGAGGGCAAGAAGGTCGCCACGGGTACGCCGGTTCTGCTCGGCATCACCAAGGCGAGCCTCCAGACCCGTTCGTTCTTCTCGGCGGCCTCGTTCCAGGAGACCACCCGCGTCCTCACGGAAGCGGCGGTCAACGGCAAGATCGATCCGCTCGAAGGCCTCAAGGAGAACGTCATCGTCGGCCGGCTGATCCCGGCAGGCACCGGCGCCTCCATGGCCAAGATCCGCGAAGTCGCAATGAAGCGCGACAAGCTGATTCTGGACGAGCGCGAGAAGCAGGCGGCGGTCGTGTCGCCCGCGCCGGAAGCGGAGCTTCCTGCGCTGCCGCCCGCGGAATGATCGTTCATCCGTAGGAATACCGAGGACCTTGAAAAGGCCGGCGCAAGCCGGCCTTTTTGCTGCTTTCTTTGCTTGCTGCGATGCGGGATCAACCTTTGTTCATCTTTCCTTCAGGCGCAAAAGCGCTTCTGCTAGGGGAGTTTAGGCCGGTGGATCCCGTGACGGGGGCAGGGCCGGAGACCACGGAACTCACATGCTTGATCTGGCAATCGTAGGCGGCGGCCCGGGCGGGCTGATGAGCGCTTGGTATCTGAAGCGCAAGCTCGGCGACCTCTGCCGCGTCACAATCTACGAGGCCTCCGACCGGCTCGGCGGCAAGGTGGTCACGCGCAAATTCGATTCCGCGCCCGCGATGTACGAAGCCGGCGTCGCCGAGATCTACGACTACTCGATGACCGGTCCCGATCCGCTGCGCGAGCTGATCCAGCATTTCGGGCTGCAGACCATTCCGATGGATGCCGAGCAGGTGCATCTCGGCGGCGAGCTGTTGAACGACGTTCCCGGCATGCGCCGCAGATACGGGGCCAAGACCGCCGCTGCGATCGAGGCCTTCCGCAAGCGCTGCAGCGAGGTGATGTCGCCGATCGAATATTACGAGGGCGTCGGCGCGCACGACAACGAGAATCCCTGGGCCTACAAGACCGCCGAGCAGGTGCTCGACGAGGAGGTCGACGACGAGACCGCCAAGCGCTTCTTCAAGGTGATGGCGCGTTCCGACATCGCGACCGAGAGCCACAACACCAACGGCCTCAACGCGCTCAAGAACTATCTGATGGACGTCGACGGTTATATCGGCCTCTATTCCATCCAGAACGGCAATGAGCAGCTGATCGAGTGCCTGCAGTCGGAGGTCAACGCCGACATCCAGCTCAACCACCGCGTCCTCGCCGTGGGCAAGGCCCCGACCGGTCGCTACCAGCTCAAGATGATGAACGGCAAGGGACCGGAGACCCGCGACTTCGATCTCGTGCTGGTCTGCCTGCCGCATTCCTGGCTCGCCACCGTGGGGTGGGAAGGCGAGCAGCTGCGCAAGTCGATGGTCAAGCACGTCGCCTATTTCGATCGTCCCGCGCATTACCTGCGCGTCTCGATCCTGTTCGACGCGCCGTTCTGGGGCGAGAAGATTCCCGGCGCGTGGTTCATGTCGGAAGCCTTCGGCGGCTGCTGCGTCTACAATGAGGGCGCGCGCCACGACGTCGGCAAGCACGGCGTGCTGAACTGGCTGATTCCCGGCTCCGATGCGCTCGCCTTCGCCAACCTGTCGGACCAGGAACTGATCGACGCCGCGCTGAAATCGCTGCCGGCTTCGCTTGGCGACGCTCGCGCGCATTTCATGGAAGGCAAGATCCACCGCTGGCTGTCGTCGGTGAACGCGATACCCGGCGGTCTGCCGGTGCGCGACGTCATGACCAATCACCGTCCCGAGCCGAAGGAGCATCCGGGCATCGTGGTGGTCGGCGACTATCTGTTCGACTCGACGCTGAACGGCCTGCTCGACTCCTCGGATGCCGCCACCGACATCATCCTGACCGAGATGATGCGGCTGCGCCGCGAACGCGCGCAGCAGGACAAGCCGCTGTCCGACAAGATCGACCGCGATTATTTCGAGAACTATCGTGGCCTCGGTCCCTATCACGAGGCGTGGCGTCACTTCAGCGATCCCGACTATCTCACCAGGCTGCTCGGCATCGTCTGGGGCAAGACGAAGGGCGCCAGGCTGCTCGTCGCGGGCTCGGCCAGCGGCGAGCTGGTGGGCGCGCTGCGCGAGCGCGGCATCGATGCCTACGGCATCGAGAACAACCGCGCCATCCATGCCAAGACGCCGAAGGCGCTGAAAAAGTACAACAAGCTCGGCTCGATCACCGACATGCCGTTCAAGGACGGCAGCTTCGACTTCGTGTTCGAGACCAGCCTCTGCCACGTTTCCCCCAAGCAGGTGGTCCGCGCGATCCGCGAGCTCAACCGGGTGGTCAAGACCGGCCTCGTGTTCGGCTCGATCACCTCGGACATGGCGCCGGCGCTGATCGACCGCTACGACCTCTTGCGCGGGGTCAAGAAGCTCGGCACCTGGTGGGAATGGTCCGAGCTGTTCTTCGGCAACGGTTTCGACCTCTCGATGCACCGCAAGGATTGCACCGATGCGCTCTGGGAGGCGACGCTCGCCGCCAACAAGGGGCCGGGGCAGTGGTACGCCGACGCCGACAGCTTGCGCTATTCCTTCTTCGACAAGGTCGAGGACGACGACGAGGACTAGCCCCGGAAGGCGCGTCGATTCGCCAATTGTTTTGCTGAATTCATCCTGATCGCATAGAATCGGTGCGATAGCGGCCCTCCGCTATCTCCTGCTTTCTCTGCGGTCATGCCGGCCGTCAGCATCGGTTGGTTTCATGGCATCCAAGCCTCTCTCGCCCGACGAAAAACCTCTTTCGCCCGACAAACAGAAGCTCGCCGCCGAAGAGGCGGCCAAGCTCGACGACAAGCTCGCCTCCGCCGCCAAGCCGGACCTCGAAGACGACGAGGATGCCGAAGACGAGGCGGATGACGAGCTGGAGCTCGACGACGACGACGACGAGGACGAGGATCTCGTCGTCTTTACCGCCCGCGAGGCCGCCGGCGCGCTCGCGACCATCGTCGGTTTCGTCAAGCCGTTCCTCTCGAACTACAAGCGGATGCTGTCCTTCGTGGGGTTCGGCGTCTTCGTCGAGACGCTTTTCAACGTCATCATGCCGCTCAGCCTCAAGTTCCTGATCGACGACGCGCTCGGCGAGGAGGATTTTCACGCGCTGTACAAGATCCTCGGCGTACTTGCCGTCGCAGGCATCTTCACCTCGATCGTCGCAGTCTGGTACGAGCGCTGGGACGCGCGATTGGCGGCCTGCATCATCTCCGACGTCCGCAAGCGCCTGTTCGAGCACGTTCAGGACCTGCCGGCCGGCTATTTCGGCCGCACCAAGCGCGGCGAGATCCTGTCGCGCTTCTCGGTCGACCTCTCGGCCTTCGAAGGCTCTGTGAAGACCTTCGCCAACAGCGCCGCGCTGCCGTTTCTGGAATTGATCGCCGGCATCATCCTGATGGTGTTTTTGAACTGGCAGCTTGCGGTGGTCGCGCTGCTGGTGTTCCCGATCACGCTGATCGGTCCGCGGATCCTGACGCCCAAGGCGGTGCAGGCCAATTACGAGCAGAAGCTCAACGAGAGCGCGCTGCTCGGCATGGTGCAGGAGAACGTGGCGGCGCAGGCCGTGATCAAGGCGTTCAGCCTGCAGCGCAAGATGTTCGGCTTCTTCACCTTCCGCAACGACGCGACGCGCGACAAGATCGCCTCGGCCGCGTTCCTGTCGACCATGGTGGAGAGGACCGTCACCATCTCGGTGCTGATGCTGCACCTCGTGGTGCTCGCGATCGGCGCGTATCTGGCGACCAAGGGCCAGATCACCATCGGCACCTTCGTCACCTTCGAGAGCGCGTTCTGGGAGGTCTCCTACAACATCGCCCATGTGATGCATTTCATCCCGGTGTCGATCTCCTCGGCCGCCGCGATCCGGCACATCCAGGAACTGCTGGACGAGCCGACCCGCGGCGCCGACCGCCCCGGCGCCCCCGATCTGCCACGCATCACCAACGACATCACCTTCGATCACGTCACCTTCCAGTATGAGGGCAGCCAGACGCCGGTGCTGGACAATCTCAGCCTCAAGCTCAACGCAGGCAAGCGCATCGCGATCGTCGGTCCGAGCGGCTCCGGCAAGAGCACCTTGCTCAACCTGATCCTGCGGCTCTACGTGCCCGACGAGGGGCGCGTCGCCATCGACGGTGTCGACGTCCGCAAGGTGACGCTGGATTCGCTGCGCCGGAGCATGGCGGTGGTGTTCCAGGAGAACATGCTGTTCAACATGTCGATCCGCGAGAACATCCGGCTCGGCAAGGAGGGGGCGACCGACGAGGAGGTGGAGGAGGCCGCCAAGAAGGCCGAGATCCACCGCTACATCATGAGCCTGCCGCAGCGCTACGACACGCCGGTCGGCGAGCGCGGCGATACGCTCTCGGGCGGCCAGCGCCAGCGCATCGCGATCGCGCGCGCGATCATCCGCAACCCCTCGGTGCTGCTGCTGGACGAGGCCACCTCGGCGCTGGACCAGACCACGGAAGCTGCGATCAACCGCACCCTGCTCAAGGTCGCCAAGGGCCGCACCATGATCTGGTCGACCCACCGCCTGACGTCGGTGGTCGAAATGGACGAGATCATCGTGATTTCCGGGGGCAGGGCGATCGAACGCGGCTCGCATGCCCAGCTGCTCGCCAAGAACGGGACCTATCGCAAGCTCTGGAACGACCAGATGCACCAGCCGCATGGCGCGGCGGCTCTCGCCGGTGACGGCAGTGACGAGGATGACGACGACGACCTCGAGGACGATGAGGACGAGGACGAGGACGACGACGAGGAGTGAGTCGCGCTGATTCTGCGAATCCCGTCATCGGCCTCGCGCGGTCGGCGCGTCAGGGCTTCGATTCCAGGACTTGAGCCGGATAGCTCGCATGCGGATTGGCCGGGGCCGGGCAGGGCGGTGTCGATCGAATCTGACGGCCTGCCGTCCGTCGTGGTGAGATCGCCGTCGCCAATTTCGGTCGAAGTGAAGAGATTAATGCGCCTTAAGGAATTGAGAGCGCAAAAAGGGCCCTCGGAGCATTATAAAATTACTTTTCACCCGGGTTTAAATTGACGGCGCGCTGGCGAAATGCCGGTTGCGCTGCCATATCCAGGTTACGCGGGGAGGGTGGCAAACGGCGATTTTAACAGGCTCCTGAAGCGCTTCGTGACTGTCGTTTCGCCTTGACTTGAGCGACTCCCACTTATAGAAAGCGCCTCACTTAACGACAGGCGGTGAGCATCGCCAGCGTCGGAACGGGCCACCCGTCAGACCTCCGAAGACTAGAGCCGCAAGGACTAGATCCACGAGGGTCGCTCAAGACGGGCACCAACCTCGACGAATGCCGCTCAAACGCTGTCGATCATAGCTAGGCAATGCCAGTGCGATTCTAGTTCTCTTGAGATCGTTCTCTTGAGATCGAATTCGGATGCATGACCTCAGTGCGCGGGCCGCGGCTTTCCGCCGACCGGCCTTGATACTGCGGTCCTCTGTGGCGTCGAAGCGCTTTCCGCCCGTTGATGGGGCGGTTGGCGCAATTTCGCTTTGCGCGGATTGTTTCGCGGAAGGCGACCTCGTCGGGCGGGTGGCTCGAAAGAATTTGCAGTCCCGGCAACGGGCTGCGGCAAGACAGCGGATCCGGACAGGGTTCGCGACAGAACAAAGGGTAAGGCCAGGATGCCGACGATCAACCAGCTGATCGCTCAACCGCGTGAAGTGCAGAAGTCGCGCAAGAAGGTGCCGGCGCTGCAGCAGTCGCCGCAGAAGCGTGGTGTTTGCACCCGCGTCTACACCACGACCCCGAAGAAGCCGAACTCGGCGCTTCGTAAGGTCGCCAAGGTGCGCCTGACCAACGGCTTCGAGGTGATCGGCTACATCCCCGGTGAAGGCCATAACCTCCAGGAGCACTCGGTGGTCATGATCCGCGGCGGTCGCGTCAAGGACTTGCCCGGCGTGCGCTACCACATCCTCCGCGGCGTTCTGGATACCCAGGGCGTCAAGAACCGTAAGCAGCGTCGTTCGAAGTACGGCGCGAAGCGTCCGAAGTAAGCGGGAACCAGCTCCATGTCTCGTCGCCACTCAGCGGAAAAGCGCGAAGTCCTTCCCGATCCGAAGTTCGGGAACATCATCGTCACGAAGTTCATGAACTCGGTGATGTACGCCGGCAAGAAGTCGGTCGCGGAAGGCATCGTCTACGGTGCGTTCGGCATCATCGAATCCAAGACCAAGCAGAACCCGCTCGGCGTGTTCGAGCAGGCGCTTGAGAACGTCATGCCGACGATCGAGGTTCGCTCCCGTCGCGTCGGCGGCGCCACCTACCAGGTTCCGGTCGAGGTTCGTTCGACCCGCCGTCAGGCGCTGGGCATCCGCTGGCTGATCTCGGCCGCGCGCGAGCGCAACGAGAAGACCATGACCGAGCGGCTCTCGGCCGAACTGCTGGACGCCTCGAACAACCGTGGCAACGCCGTCAAGAAGCGTGAAGACGTGCACCGCATGGCGGAAGCCAACCGTGCCTTCTCGCACTATCGCTGGTAACGGCGAAACACGGAATCTAAGGAACATCCAATGCCCCGCGTTCATGCCATAGAGAATTACCGCAACTTCGGTATCATGGCGCATATTGATGCCGGCAAGACCACGACGACCGAGCGCATCCTCTATTACACCGGCAAGAGCCACAAGATCGGCGAAGTGCACGAAGGTGCCGCGACGATGGACTGGATGGAGCAGGAGCAGGAGCGTGGCATCACGATCACCTCGGCTGCGACCACCGCCTTCTGGGCCGGCAAGCGCCTGAACATCATCGACACCCCCGGCCACGTCGATTTCACCATCGAGGTCGAGCGTTCGCTGCGCGTGCTCGACGGCGCCGTCTGCGTGCTCGACTCCAACCAGGGCGTCGAACCCCAGACCGAGACCGTCTGGCGCCAGGGCGACAAGTACAAGGTTCCGCGCATCGTCTTCGCCAACAAGATGGACAAGACCGGCGCCGACTTCTTCAAGTGTCTGTCCGACATCGTCGACCGCCTCGGCGCCAAGCCGATCGCGATCCAGCTGCCGATCGGTGCCGAGAACAACTTCAAGGGTCTCGTCGACCTCGTGAAGATGCAGGGCATCATCTGGAACGATGAATCGCTCGGCGCGAAGTTCGACTATGTCGACATCCCGGAAGATCTGGTCGAGCAGGCCAAGGAATATCGCGAGAAGATGGTGGAAGCCGCCGTCGAGCTCGACGACGACGCCATGGCCGCCTATCTCGACGGCAAGGAGCCGGACGAAGAGACCCTGAAGCGCCTGATCCGCAAGGCGGTGCTGACCGGTGCGTTCTATCCCGTGCTGTGCGGTTCGGCCTTCAAGAACAAGGGCGTGCAGCCGCTGCTCGACGCCGTCGTCGACTATCTGCCGTCGCCGGTCGACGTGCCCGCGATCAAGGGCACCGACGACCGTGGCGAAGAGGTCGTGCGCAAGGCGGACGACAAGGAGCCGCTGGCGCTGCTCGCGTTCAAGATCATGGACGACCCGTTCGTCGGCACCATCACCTTCTGCCGCATCTACTCCGGCGTCCTGCAGAGCGGCACCGGCGTCGTGAATTCGACGCGCGAGAAGAAGGAGCGCATCGGGCGCATGCTGTTGATGCATGCGAACAACCGCGAGGACATCAAGGAAGCCTATGCCGGCGACATCGTCGCGCTGGCCGGCCTGAAGGAAGCGCGCACCGGTGACACGCTGTGCGATCCCGACAAGCAGGTGATCCTGGAGAAGATGGAATTCCCCGAGCCGGTCATCGAGATCGCGATCGAGCCGAAGTCCAAGGCCGACCAGGAAAAGCTGGGCGTGGCGCTGGCCAAGCTCGCCGCGGAGGATCCGTCCTTCCGCGTGTCGACCGACCAGGAGTCCGGCCAGACCATCCTCAAGGGCATGGGCGAGCTCCATCTCGACATCAAGGTCGACATCCTCAAGCGTACCTACAAGGTCGACGCCAACATCGGCGCGCCGCAGGTTGCGTTCCGTGAGCGTGTCACCAAGAAGGCCGAGGTCAAGTACACCCACAAGAAGCAGACCGGTGGTACCGGTCAGTTCGCGGAAGTGTCGATCGTGGTCGAGCCGAACGAGCCCGGCAAGGGCTACGAGTTCGAGTCCAAGATCGTCGGCGGTGCGGTTCCGAAGGAATACATCCCCGGCGTCGAAAAGGGCCTCAACAGCGTGATGAGCTCTGGCGTGGTCGCGGGCTTCCCCGTGGTCGACGTCAAGGTTCAGCTCGTCGACGGCAAGTACCACGACGTCGACTCGTCGGCACTGGCCTTCGAAATCGCATCGCGCGCGGCTTTCCGCGAAGCGCTGCAGAAGGGCAAGTCCGTCCTGCTCGAGCCGATCATGAAGGTCGAAGTGGTGACCCCGGAAGACTACACCGGCTCGGTCATCGGCGACCTGAATTCCCGGCGCGGTCAGATCCAGGGTCAAGACATGCGCGGCAACGCCAACGTCATCAACGCGATGGTGCCGCTCATGAACATGTTTGGTTACGTGAATAACCTGCGCTCGATGAGCCAGGGGCGCGCAACCTTCACCATGCAGTTCGACCACTACGCAGAAGCGCCGGCCAACGTGTCGGCAGAAGTCCAGAAGAAGTTTGCCTGATTGTCGTCGGTCACGAACTGACGATTGAACGGAGAGTCAAATGGCCAAAGCAAAGTTTGAACGTAACAAGCCGCACTGCAACATCGGCACCATCGGTCACGTCGACCATGGCAAGACGTCGCTGACGGCGGCGATCACCAAGGTTCTCGCCGAAGCCGGCGGTGCGACGTTCACCGCGTACGACCAGATCGACAAGGCGCCGGAAGAGAAGGCGCGCGGCATCACGATCTCGACCGCGCACGTCGAGTACGAGACGCCGAACCGCCACTACGCCCACGTCGACTGCCCCGGCCACGCCGACTACGTCAAGAACATGATCACCGGCGCCGCCCAGATGGACGGTGCGATCCTGGTCGTTTCGGCCGCTGACGGCCCGATGCCGCAGACCCGCGAGCACATCCTGCTCGCCCGCCAGGTCGGCGTGCCCGCGCTGGTCGTGTTCCTCAACAAGTGCGACATGGTCGACGATCCGGAGCTGCTCGAGCTCGTCGAGCTCGAAGTCCGCGAACTGCTCTCGAAGTACGACTTCCCCGGCGACAAGATCCCGATCATCAAGGGTTCGGCGCTCGCCGCTCTCGAAGATTCCGACAAGAAGCTCGGCCACGACGCCATCCTCGAGCTGATGAAGAACGTCGACGAGTACATCCCGCAGCCGGAGCGTCCGATCGACCAGCCGTTCCTGATGCCGGTCGAAGACGTGTTCTCGATCTCGGGCCGCGGCACCGTCGTGACCGGCCGTGTCGAGCGCGGCATCGTCAAGGTCGGCGAGGAAATCGAGATCGTCGGTCTCCGTGCCACCCAGAAGACGACCGTCACCGGCGTCGAAATGTTCCGCAAGCTGCTCGACCAGGGTCAGGCGGGCGACAACATCGGTGCGCTGCTCCGCGGCACCAAGCGCGAAGACGTCGAGCGCGGCCAGGTGCTGTGCAAGCCGGGTTCGGTCAAGCCGCACACCAAGTTCAAGGCTGAGGCTTACATCCTCACCAAGGAAGAGGGCGGTCGCCACACCCCGTTCTTCACCAACTACCGTCCGCAGTTCTACTTCCGCACCACCGACGTGACCGGTGTCGTGCATCTGCCGGAAGGCACCGAGATGGTGATGCCGGGCGACAACATCGCGATGGAAGTGCACCTGATCGTGCCGATCGCGATGGAAGAGAAGCTCCGCTTCGCGATCCGCGAAGGTGGCCGCACCGTCGGCGCCGGCGTCGTCGCCTCGATCATCGAGTAATTGCGAGAATAGGGACGGCGGGTAGCGAATGGTGACATTCGCTATTCGCTATTCGCCACCCACGGAAGAGAGACCACGGCAATGAACGGCCAAAACATTCGTATCCGTCTCAAGGCGTTCGACCATCGTATCCTCGATACGTCGACCCGCGAGATCGTGAACACGGCGAAGCGCACCGGCGCGCAGGTTCGCGGACCCATTCCGCTGCCCACCCGCATCGAGAAGTTCACCGTCAACCGTTCGCCCCACGTCGACAAGAAGAGCCGCGAGCAGTTCGAGATGCGCACTCACAAGCGCCTGCTCGATATCGTCGATCCGACCCCGCAGACCGTCGATGCTTTGATGAAGCTCGACCTGGCCGCCGGTGTCGACGTCGAGATCAAGCTCTAAGATTTTGGATCCCGTTCGCGTAAGCGGACAAAGAGAACAGGAAGCAAGCCGATGCGCTCCGGAGTGATCGCACAAAAGGTCGGGATGACGCGGGTCTTTACGGAGGCCGGCGAACATATCCCCGTGACCGTGCTGAAGCTCGGCAATTGCCAGGTCGTAGGCCACCGCACCGAAGAGAAGAACGGTTACGTCGCGCTCCAGCTCGGTTCTGGCGCCCGCAAGACCGTTTACATGCCCAAGGCGGAGCGCGGCCAGTTCGCAGTCGCCAAGGTCGAGCCGAAGCGCCGGGTCGAGGAGTTCCGCGTCACTGCGGACGCCATGATCCCGGTTGGCGCCGAGATCCTCGCGGATCACTTCGTCGTCGGCCAGTTCGTCGACGTCACCGGCACCTCGGTCGGTAAGGGCTTTGCCGGCGGTATGAAGCGCTGGAACTTCGGCGGTCTGCGCGCCACCCACGGCGTGTCGGTCTCGCACCGTTCGATCGGTTCGACCGGCGGCCGTCAGGACCCCGGCAAGACCTGGAAGAACAAGAAGATGCCCGGTCACATGGGCGTCGATCGCATCACCACGCTCAACCTCCGCGTCGTTCAGCTCGACGTCGAGCGTGGCCTGATCCTCGTCGAAGGCGCCGTTCCCGGCTCCAAGGGCGGCTGGATCCGCGTGCGTGACGCCGTCAAGAAGCCGCTGCCGAAGGAAGCTCCGAAGCCCGGCAAGTTCAAGGTTGCTGGCGACGAAGCCGCTCCGGCCGCGCAGGAGGCGTGAGATGGAATTGAAGGTCACCACCCTCGAAGGTAAGGAAGCCGGCTCCGTCCAGCTGTCCGACACCATTTTCGGTCTCGAGCCGCGCCAGGACATCATTGCACGCTGCGTGCAGTGGCAGCTCAACAAGCGTCAGGCTGGTACCCACAAGGCCAAGGGTCGCGCCGAGATCTGGCGCACCGGCAAGAAGATGTACAAGCAGAAGGGCACCGGCGGTGCTCGTCACGGCTCGGCCCGCGTGCCGCAGTTCCGCGGCGGCGGTCGTGCCTTCGGTCCGGTGGTGCGTTCGCACGCCACCGACCTGCCGAAGAAGGTCCGCGCGCTCGCTCTGAAGCATGCGCTCTCGGCCAAGGCCAAGGACGGCGATCTCGTCGTGATCGACAAGGCCGCGCTGGAAGCCGCGAAGACCAAGGCGCTGCTCGGTCACTTCTCGGGCCTGGGCCTGACCAACGCGCTGATCATCGACGGTGCCGAGCTCAACAACGGCTTCGCCGCTGCGGCTCGCAACATCCCGAACATGGACGTGCTGCCGATCCAGGGCATCAACGTCTATGACATCCTGCGCCGTCAGAAACTCGTTCTGACCAAGGCCGCCATCGATGCGCTGGAGGCGCGCTTCAAATGAGCAAGAACATCGAGCCTCGCCACTACGACGTGATCCTGTCGCCGGTCGTGACCGAAAAGGCCACGATCGCCTCGGAGCACAACAAGGTCCTGTTCAAGGTGGCCGCCAAGGCGACCAAGCCGCAGATCAAGGAAGCGATCGAGAAGCTGTTCGACGTCAAGGTCAAGAGCGTCAATACGCTCGTCCGCAAGGGCAAGACCAAGATCTTCCGCGGCAATCTCGGTTCGCAGTCGAACAGCAAGCGCGCGATCGTGACCCTCGAAGAGGGTCACCGGATCGACGTCACCACCGGTCTGTAGGGTCGCACGACGATGGCACTGAAGAAATTCAATCCCACGACGCCGGGCCAGCGCCAGCTGGTCATGGTCGATCGTTCGGCCCTGTACAAGGGCAAGCCGGTCAAGGCGCTCACCGAAGGTAAGCACTCCTCGGGCGGTCGCAACAACACCGGTCGCATCACCGTGCGCTTCCGCGGCGGCGGTCACAAGCAGACCCTGCGCATTGTCGACTTCAAGCGTGACAAGGTCGATGCGCCCGCGACGGTCGAGCGGCTGGAATATGATCCGAACCGCACCGCGTTCATCGCGCTGGTCAAGTACGAGGACGGCACCCAGGCTTATATCCTGGCGCCGCAGCGCCTGGCCGTTGGTGATTCCGTGGTTGCCGGCAACTATGTCGACGTGAGGCCGGGCAACGTCATGCCGCTCGGCAACATGCCGGTCGGCACGATCATCCACAACATCGAGGTCAAGATCGGGAAGGGCGGTCAGCTCGCCCGTTCGGCTGGCACCTACGCCCAGCTCGTCGGCCGGGACCAGGACTACGTCATCATCCGCCTGAACTCGGGCGAGCAGCGTCTCGTGCACGGCCGTTGCCGCGGCACGATCGGCGCGGTGTCGAACCCGGATCACATGAACACCTCGATCGGCAAGGCCGGCCGCAACCGTTGGCTGGGCCGCAAGCCCCATAACCGCGGTGTTTCGATGAACCCGATCGACCATCCGCACGGCGGTGGTGAAGGTCGTACCTCGGGCGGTCGCCACCCGGTCACTCCGTGGGGCAAGCCGACCAAGGGCAAGAAGACCCGCACCAACAAGTCGACCAACAAATTCATTCTCCTAAGCCGCCACAAGCGGAAGAAGTAAGGAACGCCGGACATGGTTCGTTCAGTCTGGAAAGGCCCGTTCGTCGAGGGTTCTCTGCTCAAGAAGGCAGATGCCGCGCGCGCGTCCGGCCGTCACGACGTCATCAAGATCTGGAGCCGTCGCTCGACGATCCTGCCGCAGTTCGTCGGCCTGACCTTCGGCGTGTACAACGGTCAGAAGCACGTGCCGGTGGCGGTCAACGAGGAAATGGTCGGTCACAAGTTCGGCGAGTTCTCGCCGACCCGGACCTTCCATGGCCACTCCGGCGACAAGAAAGCCAAGAAGGCTTGAGGATTAAACGATGAGCAAACCTAAGCGCGAACGGAGCCTCGCCGAGAACGAGGCCAAGGCGGTCGCCCGGATGCTGCGGGTGAGCCCGCAGAAGCTCAACCTGGTCGCCCAGCTCATTCGCGGCCGGAAGGCTGCTGCTGCGCTCGCCGATCTGCAGTTTTCGCGCAAGCGGATCGCGGTCGACGTGAAGAAGTGCCTGGAATCGGCTATCGCCAACGCCGAGAACAACCACGACCTCGACGTCGACGATCTCGTCGTGGCGCAGGCCTTCGTCGGCAACGGCCTCGTGATGAAGCGCTTCGCCGCTCGCGGCCGCGGCCGCTCGGGCCGTGTCTACAAACCATTTTCGCAGCTGACGATCATTGTTCGTCAGGTCGAAGCTGAAGCCGCCGCTTAAGGGCGCAGGAGAACACGATGGGTCAAAAGATCAATCCGATCGGTCTGCGTCTCGGCATCAACCGCACCTGGGATTCCCGCTGGTTCGCCGGCAAGCAGGAATACGGCAAGCTGCTGCACGAAGACGTCAAGATCCGTGAGATCCTGCACAAGGAGCTCAAGCAGGCCGCCGTCGCCCGCATCGTGATCGAGCGTCCGCACAAGAAGTGCCGCGTCACCATCCACTCGGCTCGTCCGGGCGTGGTGATCGGCAAGAAGGGCGCCGACATCGACAAGCTTCGCAAGAAGGTCGCGGACATCACCTCGTCCGACGTCGTCATCAACATCGTCGAGATCCGCAAGCCGGAACTCGATGCGACGCTGGTGGCCGAGTCGATCGCGCAGCAGCTCGAGCGCCGCGTGGCGTTCCGCCGCGCCATGAAGCGCGCCGTGCAGTCGGCGATGCGTCTCGGCGCGGAAGGTATCCGCATCAACTGCTCGGGTCGTCTGGGCGGTGCGGAAATCGCGCGCATGGAGTGGTACCGCGAAGGTCGCGTGCCGCTGCACACGCTGCGCGCCGACATCGACTACGGCGTTGCGACCGCGTTCACGACCTTCGGCACCTGCGGCGTCAAGGTTTGGATCTTCAAGGGCGAGATCCTCGAGCACGATCCGATGGCCCAGGACAAGAGAATGGCCGAAGGCGAGACGGGTGGCAGCAGTGATCGTGGTGGCCGTCAGCGCCGCGATACGGCCGCAGCCTAAAGCCGCACAGGAATTTGAGGGCTTAAAGCCATGATGCAACCTAAGAAAACGAAGTTCCGGAAGGCGCATAAGGGCCGCATCCACGGCGTTGCTTCTTCGGGCGCGACGTTGGCGTTCGGCCAGTTCGGCCTGAAGGCGACCGAGCCTGAGCGCGTCACCGCGCGCCAGATCGAAGCCGCTCGCCGCGCGCTGACCCGCCACATGAAGCGCGCCGGCCGCGTCTGGATCCGCGTGTTCCCCGACGTTCCGGTGTCGAAGAAGCCGGCCGAAGTCCGCATGGGCTCCGGCAAGGGTTCGCCGGAATTGTGGGTCGCCCGCGTCAAGCCGGGCCGGGTGCTGTTCGAGATCGACGGCGTCAACACCCAGACGGCGCGTGAGGCGCTGACCCTGGCGGCCGCCAAGCTGCCGATCAAGACGCGCTTCGTCGAGCGCATTGCGGAGTAATGGCCATGGCCCAGATGAAGATCGAAGACATCCGCGCGATGAGCCCCGACCAGCAGGATGACGCCATCCTGAACCTGAAGAAGGAGCGCTTCAACCTGCGCTTCCAGCGCGCCACCGGGCAGCTCGAGAACACCTCGCGCTTGCGCGAGGCCCGCCGTGACATCGCCCGGATCAAGACCGTCGCCGCGCAGACGCGCGCCAAGAAGAAGTAAGAGGCTTACGAAGATGCCGAAACGTACTTTGCAGGGCGTGGTCGTCAGCGACAAGCAGGCCAAGACCATCGTGGTGCGCGTCGATCGCCGCTTCACGCACCCGATCTACAAGAAGACGATCCGCCGTTCGAAGAACTACCACGCGCACGACGAGAGCAACCAGTTCAAGCCGGGCGACATGGTGTGGATCGAGGAATCGAAGCCGATTTCGAAGTTGAAGCGCTGGGTCGTGATCCGGGGCGAACACAAGAAAAGCGCCTGATCTGTTGGCTTTAGCCAGCTGACTTCAGGGAAATGTTGAGCGCCGGCTGGGCTGGCGCAAAGAGAAAGAGGACGAGGTGCATCAATGATTCAGATGCAGACCAACCTCGACGTGGCCGACAATTCTGGCGCACGCCGTGTCATGTGTATCAAGGTGCTCGGGGGCTCCAAGCGCCGCTACGCCACGATCGGCGACATCATCGTCGTCTCGATCAAGGAAGCAATTCCGCGTGGCAAGGTGAAGAAGGGCGACGTGATGAAGGCCGTCGTGGTGCGCGTCCGCAAGGACATCCGCCGCGCCGACGGTTCGGTCATCCGGTTCGACCGCAACGCCGCCGTTCTGATCAACAATCAGTCCGAGCCGGTCGGCACCCGTATCTTCGGGCCCGTGCCGCGCGAGCTGCGCGCCAAGAACCACATGAAGATCATCTCGCTCGCGCCGGAGGTGCTGTGATGGCTGCGAAGATCCGCAAGGGCGACAAGGTCGTCGTGCTGACCGGTCGCGACAAGGGCCGCACCGGCGAAGTGTTCGAAGTGCGTCCCGACGCCGGCACGGCGCTCGTGCGCGGCATCAACATGGTCAAGCGTCACCAGAAGCAGACGCAGGCCCAGGAGGGCGGCATCGTCTCGAAGGAGTCGCCGATCCAACTGTCCAACATCGCGTATGTCGGCAAGGACGGAAAGCCGACCCGCATCGGATTCAAGATTCTGGCGGACGGCAAGAAGGTCCGCATCGCCAAGAGCTCGGGAGCTGAGATCGATGGCTGAGGCCGCTTACACCCCGCGCCTGCGCGCGGAATATGACGCGAAGATCCGCACGGCTCTGACCGAGAAGTTCGGTTATGAGAACGTGATGCAGGTTCCGCGCCTGGACAAGGTCGTGCTGAACATGGGCGTTGGCGACAGCGTCAATGACCGCAAGAAGGCCGAGACCGCCGCTGCCGAGCTGACCCAGATCGCCGGCCAGAAGGCGATCGTGACCTATTCGCGCATCGCGATCGCGACCTTCAAGCTGCGTGAGAACCAGCCGATCGGCTGCAAGGTCACGCTGCGCAAGGCCCGCATGTACGAGTTCATCGATCGCCTGGTGACGGTCGCGCTGCCGCGCGTCCGCGACTTCCGCGGCCTGAACCCGAAGAGCTTTGACGGCCGCGGCAACTACTCGCTCGGCATCAAGGAACACATCATTTTCCCCGAGATCGACTTCGACAAGGTCACGGAAGCCCGCGGTATGGACATCACCGTCTGCACCACGGCCAAGACCGACGAAGAGGCGAGGGCCTTGTTGACCGCTTTCAATTTCCCGTTCCGGCAGTGAGACGCTGACCTCAAGCCTCTCAAACGCGGATACCCAGGAGCCAAGCATGGCAAAGAAGAGTTCAGTCGAGAAGAACAACCGGCGCAAGCGGATGGTGAAGAACGCCGCCGCCAAGCGCGAGCGGTTGAAGGCGATCATCGCCGACAAGAAGCTGCCGATGGAAGAGCGTTTCGCCGCGACGCTGAAGCTGGCCGAGATGCCGCGCAACTCGTCCGCGACCCGCATCCGCCTGCGTTGCGAGCTGTCGGGTCGTCCGCGCTCGAACTACCGCAAGAACAAGCTGTCCCGTATCGCGCTGCGCGAACTTGGCTCCAAGGGCATGGTCCCGGGCCTCGTGAAGTCGAGCTGGTAAGGAGGGTCGTTTAGATGTCTACGCACGATCCAATCAGCGATCTGATCACCCGTATCCGCAACGCGCAGATGCGCTCCAAGACCAAGGTCTCCACGCCTGGCTCGAAGATGCGCGAGAACGTGCTCGAGGTCCTCAAGAGCGAGGGCTACATCCGCGGCTACGCCACGCTCGAGCATTCCTCGGGCCGCAGCGAGATCGAGATCGAGCTGAAGTATTTCGACGGCGAGCCCGTCATCCGCGAGATCGAACGTGTTTCCAAGCCCGGGCGTCGTGTCTACGCCTCGGTGAAGAACCTGCCGCGGGTCAACAACGGGCTCGGCATTTCGGTGTTGTCGACGCCGAAGGGGATCATGGCCGACCACAGCGCGCGCGACGCGAATGTGGGCGGTGAAGTCCTCTTCACGGTGTTCTGAGAAGGATTTTTCATCCATGTCACGTGTTGGCAAAAGGCCTGTGGCGGTTCCGTCGGGTGTGACCGCGACCGTCGATGGGCAGACCGTCAAGATGAAGGGGCCGAAGGGCCAGCTTCAGTTCGTCGTCCATGACGACGTCGAGGTGAAGCTCGAGAGCGGCCAGATCAAGGTCAAGCCGAAGACCGAGACCAATCGCGCGCGGGCGCTGTACGGCACCGCTCGCGCCCAGGTCGCGAATCTGGTCGAAGGCGTCACCAAGGGCTTCGAGAAGAAGCTCGAAATCACCGGCGTTGGTTACCGCGCCGCGATGCAGGGCAAGAACCTGCAGCTCGCGCTCGGCTACAGCCACGACGTGATCTACACGATCCCTGAGGGGATCACGATCACCGTGCCGAAGCCGACCGAGATCACGGTGGCGGGCAGCGACATCCAGCGCGTCGGCCAGGTCGCGGCCGAGATCCGCAGCTATCGCCCGCCAGAGCCCTACAAGGGCAAAGGCGTGAAGTATGTTGGCGAATTCATCTTCCGCAAGGAAGGCAAGAAGAAGTAACGGAGCCGGTCATGTCCAAAGCCAAGGTTACGAATGCCCGGCGCAAGCGGAGTGTGCGGCTGAAGCTGCGCCGCTCCGGTGGTGGCCGTCCGCGTCTGTCTGTGTTCCGCTCGTCCAAGCACATCTACGCCCAGGTCATCGACGACCTGAAGGGCGAGACGCTGGCCTCTGCCTCTTCGCTCGAGAAGTCGATGCGCGACGGCGGCAAGACCGGCGCCGACATCGATGCGGCGAAGGCGGTCGGCAAGCTGCTGGCCGAGCGCGCCGCCGAGAAGGGTGTCAAGGAAGTCGTGTTCGATCGCGGCAGCTACCTCTACCACGGGCGCGTCAAGGCTCTCGCCGACGCCGCGCGTGAGAGCGGGCTGAGCTTCTAACAGAATTTGAGGATTGAGGCGCAAGCCTCTGAAGGATTGGAAAAATGGCAGAACGCGAACAACGTGGTGGACGCGATCAACGCGGCGGCGGACGTGAACGCAGGGAGCGCGAGGAGCGCGACAGCGAGTTCGTCGACAAGCTCGTCCACATCAATCGCGTGGCCAAGGTCGTCAAGGGCGGCAAGCGCTTCGGTTTCGCTGCGCTGGTCGTGATCGGCGACCAGAAGGGCCGCGCCGGTTTCGGTCACGGCAAGGCGCGCGAAGTGCCCGAGGCGATCCGCAAGGCCACCGAGTCCGCCAAGCGCAACCTGACCCGCGTCTCGCTGCGCGAGGGCCGCACGCTCCATCACGACATCGCCGGCCGTCATGGCGCGGGCCGCGTCTATCTGCGTGCAGCTCCCGCCGGTACCGGCATCATCGCCGGCGGCCCGATGCGCGCCGTGTTCGAGACGCTGGGCGTCCAGGACGTGGTCGCCAAGTCGATCGGCTCGTCGAACCCCTACAACATGGTTCGCGCAACCTTCGACGCGCTGAAGCATCAGGATTCGCCGCGTTCGGTCGCAGCCCGCCGCAACATCAAGGTGTCCACTCTGCAGTCGCGCCGTATCGGCGGTGATGCCGAGGCGGCTGCCGATTAACGGAAGCTTTCGGAGTAGACTCCCATGGCCAAGGCCGCAAAGACGATCAAGCTCGAGCAGATCGGCAGCGCAATCCGCCGCCATCACTCGCAGCGCTCGACGCTGATCGGGCTCAAGCTCAACAAGATCGGTCGCGTCAGCGAACTGCAGGATACCCCCGCGGTTCGTGGCATGATCCTGAAGGTTCACCATCTCGTCCGCATCGTCGACGAGAAGTAAGAAGCGGCGTGCGATCCCGAACGCGGGCTACCCGTTTTCGGTGAAGATCGTGCGCAAGATACAAGGAGAAGGGCGATGAAGCTCAGCGATATCGCCGACAACGCCGGCTCGCGCAAGAAGCGTATGCGCGTCGGCCGCGGCATCGGTTCGGGCAAGGGCAAGCAGTCCGGCCGCGGCGGCAAGGGCCAGACCGCGCGTTCGGGCGTGCGCATCAAGGGCTTCGAAGGCGGTCAGATGCCGATGCATCGCCGTCTGCCCAAGCGCGGCTTCAACAACATCTTCCGCGTCGAGTTCGCCGAGATCAATCTCGACCGGCTCCAGGAAGCTGTCGATGCCAAGAAGATCGACGCCGGCAGCGTCGTGAACGTCGAGGCCCTGGTGAAGGCCGGCGTGCTGCGCCGCGCCAAGGCGGGCGTGCGGCTGCTCGGCCGCGGCGAGCTCAAGTCCAAGCTCAACATCGAAGTGCACGGCGCCACCAAGACCGCGATCGCCGCGGTCGAGAAGGCCGGCGGTTCGGTGAAGATCCTCGCCCCTGCCAAGGAAGAAGGCGAGGCGGCGTAACAACTGCGTCATCGGCCCGCAGCTCGCGGGCCTTTACGCATGCGGGACGTGGACTTATCGAAGCCGAGCCCCAGATAATGTCCGGCGTCCGCTATATAGTAGCCCGGCCGCGGGCATGACGGCGCAATAGGCGGCGGGAGAAAGTCCAAGATGGCCTCTGCAGCGGAACAACTGGCAGCCAATCTCAATTTCGGTGCGTTTGCCAAGGCTGACGAACTGAAGAAGCGCATCTGGTTCACCCTGGGTGCGCTGCTCGTTTATCGGCTCGGGACCTACATCCCGCTGCCCGGCATCGATCCCAACATCTGGGAGCAGGTGTTCCGCTCGCAGGCGGGCGGCATCCTCGGCATGTTCAACATGTTCGCCGGCGGCGGCATCCACCGCATGGCGATCTTTGCGCTGAACATCATGCCGTACATCTCGGCGTCGATCATCATCCAGCTCCTCACCACCGTCTCGCCGCAGCTCGAGGCGCTGAAGAAGGAAGGCGAGTCCGGCCGCAAGCTGCTGAACCAGTACACGCGCTATCTCACCGTGATTCTGGCAGCGTTCCAGTCCTACGGCATTGCCGTGGGCCTCGAGGGCGCCGGCAACGTCGTCAGCGATCCCGGCATGTTCTTCCGCCTGTCGACCGCGATCACGCTGACCGGCGGCACCATGTTCCTGATGTGGCTGGGCGAGCAGATCACCTCGCGCGGCATCGGCAATGGCATCTCCCTGATCATCCTCGCCGGCATCGTCGCCGAGCTGCCTGCCGCGCTCGCCAACATGCTCGAGCTCGGCCGCCAGGGCGCGATGTCGACCGGACTGATCCTGGTCGTGATCATCATGGCGGTGGCCGTGATCGCCTTCATCGTGTTCATGGAGCGCGCCCAGCGCCGCCTCCTGATCCAGTATCCGAAGCGCCAGGTCGGCAACAAGATGTTCGAAGGCCAGTCCTCGCATCTGCCGCTCAAGCTCAACACCTCCGGCGTGATCCCGCCGATCTTCGCGTCCTCGCTGCTGTTGCTGCCGACCACGGTGGCGAACTTCAACGCGGGCAGTGGGCCGGAGTGGTTCCAGTGGATCACCACCCAGCTCGGCCACGGCCGTCCGCTGTTCCTGATCATGTATCTGGCGCTGATCGTGTTCTTCGCCTTCTTCTACACCGCGATCGTGTTCAACCCGACCGAGACCGCGGACAATCTGAAGAAGCACGGCGGCTTCATTCCGGGCATCCGTCCGGGCGAGCGCACCGCGGAATACATCGACTACGTGCTGTCGCGCATCACCGTGCTCGGTGCGGTTTACCTCGCGATCGTCTGCTTGATCCCGGAGATCCTGATCTCGTACGCCTCGGTGCCGTTCTACTTCGGCGGTACCTCTCTGCTGATCGTCGTCAGCGTCACCATGGATACCGTGGCGCAGGTGCAGGGCTATCTGCTGGCGCACCAGTATGAAGGCCTGATCCGCAAATCGAAGCTGCGCGGCCGCCGTCGCTAGCGCTGCGGCGTCATGAGGCGGCGCGTTTCGCGCCGCCGATTCGCCGCGCGAACAACGCGCGGCGCCGCGCGAAGGCGATCGATCAACTGCTCGATCGCACCGGCAGGGCTGATTTCACTGCAGCGCAATCACTGATTTCAAAGCCTTCTTGGCGTCCACCCATCTGCTCCCCTATGATATGGGTAGCGGTGCAACGCCGATTATGGTTTGCACTGTTCTTGGACTTCAAACACAGGTGCGCGACGTATCGCTCACCAATCCGGGGGGCGTACGCCGATGAGAATTATACTTCTGGGACCGCCGGGGTCGGGCAAGGGGACGCAGGCGCAGCTCTTGGTGCAGCGCCATGGCATCGTCCAGCTCTCGACCGGCGAGATGCTGCGCGCCGCGGTTGCGGCCGGCACGCCGGTCGGGCTGAAGGCCAAGGAGATCATGGCCAGCGGCGCCCTCGTGCCCGACGAGGTCGTGGTCGGAATTATTTCCGATCGGATCGACCAGCCGGACGCCCAGAACGGTTTCATCCTCGACGGCTTCCCGCGCACCGTGCCGCAGGCCGAAGCGCTGGACGAGCTGCTCAAGAACAAGCGCCTCAAGCTCGACGCCGTGATCGAGCTCCGCGTCAACGAGAGCGCGCTTCTGAGTCGGGTCGAGACCCGCGTTGCCCAGATGCGCGAGCGCGGGGAGGAGGTCCGACTCGATGACACCCCGGAGGTCCTGACCAAGCGGTTAGCCAACTACCGCAGCCAGACGGAACCGCTGATTCACTACTATTCCGAGCGGCGGAAGCTTTCGACCATCGACGGTATGATGGCCATCGACGAGGTCACCCGCGCCATCGACCGCCAGCTCCAGGCGCTGGGGGCGGCCGAGGCGAAAACCCAGACCAAGGGGACGACCAAGAGCGCGGCCAAGAAAGCCCCCGCCAAGAAAGCCAAGGCGGCGAAGAAATCGGCCAAAAAGCCGGCGAAAGCCGCCAAAAAGGCCGCTAAATCGGCTAAAACCGCCAAACAGGCGGCCAAGAAGGCCGTGAAGGCGCCCAAGAAGGCGGCCAAGAAAACCGTCAAGAAAGCCGTCAAGAACGCGGCGAAGAAGGCAGCCAAGAAGACCGCCGGGAAGGCGGTCAAAAAGGGGGCCAGGAAAGCTGCAAAAAAGGTCACGAAAAAGCGAGCCAAGCGCTAGCAGCGGTTGACGAAAGCCCCCGGAATCCCCTAATAAGCCCCGCATCCAAGTCGGATAGTTTCAGACGATGCCGGGCCCCAGGAAGACCGGGGGTGGGCGTCGTGTTCGCGTTTGTGAACACCTGCCCGAGAACACAAGCACTTAAAGCCCGGTCCTGACGAGGATCGGCGACAGGAGAGAAGGCCGTGGCCCGTATTGCCGGCGTGAACATTCCCACCAACAAGCGCGTGCTGATCGCGCTCCAGTACATCCATGGCATCGGTCAGAAGATCGCTGGTGAGATCCTGGAGAAGGTGAAGATCCCCGTGGATCGTCGCGTCAATCAGCTCAGCGATGCCGAAGTGCTGCAGATCCGCGAAGTGATCGACCGCGACTATCTCGTCGAGGGCGACCTGCGCCGCGAGGTCGGCATCAACATCAAGCGTCTGATGGACCTCGGCTGCTATCGCGGCCTGCGTCATCGTCGCGGTCTGCCGGTGCGCGGCCAGCGTACCCACACCAATGCGCGCACGCGCAAGGGTCCGGCGAAGGCCATCGCCGGTAAGAAGAAGTAAGTTTTCGCATCTCATCGCGGCGTGTGGCGAAAGGGGATGACCCGTTCGCCACGCGCTTTTCGTTCCACAGGTGTAGCCGCTGGCATTACGGCGGCGTTTGAGATCTTCAGGAAAGGGACTCAATGGGCAAGGAAGCCACCCGCGTTCGCCGTCGCGAGCGCAAGAACATCGCCTCCGGCGTTGCGCACGTGAACTCGTCGTTCAACAACACGACCATCACCATCACCGACGCGCAGGGCAACACGATTGCCTGGTCCTCCGCCGGCACGATGGGCTTCAAGGGCTCGCGCAAGTCGACCCCGTACGCGGCGCAGGTCGCCGCCGAGGACGTGTCGAAGAAGGCGCAGGAGCACGGCATGCGCACGCTGGAAGTCGAAGTCGCCGGCCCCGGTTCGGGCCGTGAGTCGGCGCTCCGTGCGCTCCAGGCCGCAGGCTTCACCGTCACCTCGATCCGCGACGTGACCACGATCCCGCACAACGGTTGCCGTCCCCGCAAGCGTCGGCGCGTTTGATACCGAGTTGCGGGTGCATCGACGCCCGCAATGACTTTTGCAAGAAGCCGCCGGTGCGACCTGCGGCCTTTCTCCAACGCCAGTGTCTGCAATGGCAGTTCGACTGGCCTGTATGGGTGAAACAGTGACGATCCAGAAAAATTGGCAAGAACTGATTCGGCCGAACAAGCTCCAGGTGCAGCCCGGCAGCGATTCCTCGCGTTTCGCGACCATCGTCGCCGAGCCGCTCGAGCGTGGTTTCGGCCAGACCCTCGGCAACGCGCTTCGCCGCATCCTGCTCTCCTCGCTCCAGGGCGCGGCGGTGCAGTCGGTGCACATCGACGGCGTGCTGCACGAGTTCTCCTCGATCGCGGGCGTCCGTGAGGACGTCACCGACATCGTGCTCAACATCAAGGACATCGCGATCAAGATGCAGGGCGAAGGCCCCAAGCGCATGGTCGTGAAGAAGTCGGGCCCGGGCACTGTCACCGCCGGTGACATCCAGACCGTCGGCGACGTCGTCGTGCTGAACCCGGACCTGCAGATCTGCACGCTCGACGAGGGCGCCGAGATCCGCATGGAGTTCACGGTCTCGACCGGCAAGGGCTACGTGCCCGCCGAGCGCAACCGTCCCGAGGACGCGCCGATCGGCCTGATCCCGGTCGACAGCCTGTACTCGCCGGTCCGCAAGGTCTCCTACAAGGTCGAGAACACCCGCGAGGGCCAGATCCTCGACTACGACAAGCTGACCATGACGATCGAGACCAACGGCGCGATCTCGCCGGATGACTCGGTGGCTTATGCCGCCCGCATCCTCCAGGATCAGCTCAACGTGTTCGTCAACTTCGAAGAGCCGCGCAAGGAAGTCGCCCAGGAGATCATCCCGGACCTCGCCTTCAACCCGGCCTTCCTCAAGAAGGTGGACGAGCTCGAGCTGTCGGTGCGTTCGGCCAACTGCTTGAAGAACGACAACATCGTCTACATCGGCGACCTCGTGCAGAAGAGCGAAGCGGAAATGCTCCGCACCCCGAACTTCGGCCGCAAGTCGCTGAACGAGATCAAGGAAGTGCTGGCCCAGATGGGTCTGCATCTCGGCATGGAAGTGCCGGGCTGGCCGCCGGAGAACATCGACGAGCTCGCCAAGCGCTTCGAGGATCACTACTGAGAAATCGTCGTTCCGGGGCGGCTCGCGAGAGCCGAACCCGGAACCTCGAGATTCCGGATCGTCGCTTCGCGCCGTCCGGAATGACTGACAGGGCGAACGCAGGCAGCCCACCTGAGCAACATGTCCGACGAACCGTCGCGGCAGTTCTAAAACAAGGAATAGTTACATGCGTCACGGCAAGGTTCATCGGAAGCTCAACCGCACGGCCGAGCATCGCCGCGCGATGTTCGCGAACATGTGCGCCGCGCTGATCAAGCACGAGCAGATCGTCACCACGCTGCCGAAGGCCAAGGAGCTTCGTCCGATCGTCGAGAAGCTCGTCACCCTCGGCAAGAAGGGCGGCCTCTCCATGCGTCGCCAGGCCATCTCCGAGATGCGCGACAAGGACCAGGTCAAGAAGCTGTTTGACGTGCTGGCGCCCCGCTACAAGGATCGCCAGGGCGGCTACACCCGCATCATCAAGGCCGGCTTCCGCTACGGCGACAACGCCGCGATGGCCGTGATCGAGTTCGTCGATCGCGACGTCGATGCCAAGGGCCAGGATTCCGGTCCGGTGCAGGAAAAGGAAGCCGAGGCGGCGTGAGCCGACCGGCCTGAGGTTTTCGAAAGCGGCGCCCCTGGGCGCCGCTTTTTTGTATGGCGCGGCGGTATCTCATGCAGCGCATCGTCTGATGAACGCGATTCCGGTCGGAGGCCTTTCGATGAGGATTGTGTGGGGGATCGTGCTGGCGCTCGCGACGTCGCCGGCCTCCGGGGAGACGCTGGTCGAGCGCGGCGCCTATCTCGTCGGCAACGTGATGGTCTGCCATAATTGCCACACGCCGCGCGGGCCGCAGGGCCCCGATCTCTCGCGCGCGCTCTCGGGCGGCAGCCAGATCTTCGAAGAATCCCGCTTCAAGGTCTCCGGCTCCAACATCACGCCGGACAAGGACACTGGAATCGGCCGCTGGAGCGATGCCGAGCTGAAGCGGTTTCTGGTCAGCGGCATGAGGCCCGATGGCACCAGGGTGGCGCCGATCATGCCGACGTCGTTCTACGATGTGCTCACGGCACGCGATCTCGACGCGCTCACGGCTTACCTGCGCTCGGTGCCGGCGGTACGCCACGAGGTGCCGGCGCCTGAGTACAGGATGGCGTCGAAGCCGGAGACGCCGACCTACGCCGGCAAGCAGGCCAGCGAGGCCGAGCTGAGCGACACGCTGGCGCGCGGCCGATACCTGCTGACCATTGCCCATTGCCTGGAGTGCCACACGCCGGAGGGGGCATCCGCCGTGCATGATTTCGCCGGCGCGAGCGGCAAGGGCGGCCGCACCTTCAAGGGACCGTGGGGCGAATCCGTCTCCGCCAACATCACCTCCGATCCCGCCGCCGGCCTTGGCCGGTGGAGCGACGACGAAATCAAACGTGCGATTACGCAGGGCGTTGCGCGCGACGGGCACAAGCTGAAGCCGCCGATGGCCTATGCTGCCTATGCCGGCATGACGGCGCAGGATCTCGATGCCATCGTCGCCTTCCTCAGAACGCTGCCGCCGCGGAGCTAGCTCCTCACGCGTCGGTGAGGGACGATTGAAGCTGCTACGCAGCGCACGATATCTCCGTCAGCCTCAATGGAGATGATTCATGAAGATCGACCTTTCCGGAAAGACTGCCCTCGTCACCGGCTCGACCGCCGGCATCGGCCAAGCCATCGCCAAGGGCCTGGCAGCCTCCGGGGCCAGCGTCGTGATCAACGGCCGCGGCCAGGACAAGGTCGATGCGGCCGTGGGCAAGCTGGAAGCGGCGGGCACCAAGGTCCGCGGCATCGCCGCCGACGTCTCGACGGCTGCGGGCTGCAAGGCGCTGGTCGCGGCGCTGCCCGAGGTCGACATCCTCATCAACAACGCCGGCATCTTCGAGCCCAAGGATTTCTTCGAGATTCCGGACGAGGATTGGAGCCGCTTCTTCGAGGTCAACGTGATGAGCGGCGTTCGGCTGGCGCGGGCCTACATGAAGGGCATGCTCAAGCGCAATTGGGGCCGCATCGTCTTCATCTCATCGGAGTCCGGGCTCAACATTCCCGTCGAGATGATCCACTACGGCATGAGCAAGACGGCCCAGCTCTCGGTCGCGCGCGGTCTCGCCCAGCTCACCCGCGGCACCGGCGTCACCGTCAATTCCGTGCTGCCGGGTCCGACCATGTCGGAGGGAGTCGAGACCTTTGTGAAGGATCTGGCGAAGCAGAACGGCCAGTCGGTCGACGAAGCCGCCGCAAATTTCGTCAAGCAGCATCGTCCGAGCTCCCTGCTGCAACGCTTCGCCAGCGTGGACGAGATCGCCAACATAGTGGTCTATGTCGCCTCGAAGCAGGCGTCCGCCACCAACGGCGCGGCGCTGCGCGCGGAAGGCGGCATCGTCAATACCATCGCCTGAGGCCGTGCATGGCAGCCTATGTGATCTCCGAAGTCGAGATGCGCGATCCCGATGGCTTCGAGGCCTACCGCGCACTCGCCGCCACGACGATCGCGCAGTACGGCGGGCGTTATCTCGTCCGCGGCGGCAAAGCCGAGCTTGCCGAAGGCAATTTGCCGCCGAAGGCCATCGTCATCGTCGAATTCGCATCGATGGCGCGGCTGAAGGAGTGGTACGCCTCGCCGGAATATGCCGAGGCGCTCAAGCTGCGGCAGACGGCGCTCGAGCGGCGGCTGCTGTTCGTCGAGGGGGCGACGGAATCGTAGCTGCCCCAGGATGAGCAAAGCGAAGCGTGCCCACCCTTGTCGCGAATTGGAGAAAGATGGTGGGCACGGCGCAAGCGCGCCTTTGCCCACCCTACGCACCGACGTTGTCGCCGCTACCACCCCTCCAGCACGATCTTGCCGCGCGACTTGCCGCTCTCGAGCAGCGCATGCGCGCGCTTGAGGTTGGCGGCGTTGATGGTGCCAAACGTCTGGTCGAGCGTGGTGCGCAGCACGCCCTTGTCGATGAGGTCGGCGACGTCATTGAGCAGGTGATGCTGCGCGATCATGTCCGGTGTCTGGAACGAGGAGCGCGTGAACATCGATTCCCAGTGCACCGAGATGGCCTTGCCCTTGAATGCGGCAATCGTGAACTCCGGGGGATCGTCGATCAGGCCGAACCGGCCCTGCGGCGCCATGAAATCCGCGATGCTCTTGTAGTGTTGGTCGGTGAAGGTGAGGCTCGCCACCAGCGCGATCGGCGGCAGCTTGAGCTTCTCGATCTGCTCCTTCATCGGCTTGCCGTGGTCGATCACCGCGTGCGCGCCGAGATCGAGGCACCATTTTTGCGACTCCGGCCGCGTCGCGGTCGCGAGCACGGTGAGGCCGGTGAGGCGGCGCGCGAGCTGGATCAGGATCGAGCCGACGCCGCCGGCGCCGCCCGTGATCAGCAGCGTGCGCGGATCGACACTCTTGCCCGGCACCGCGCCGAGCCGGTCGAACAGCAATTCCCAGGCGGTGATGGAGGTGAGGGGAAGGGCGGCGGCCTGCGCAAACGAGAGAGACTTCGGCTTGTTGCCGACGATGCGCTCGTCGACCAGATGGAATTCGGCGTTGGTGCCCTGGCGCAGGATCGAGCCCGCGTAAAACACCTCGTCACCCGGCTTGAACAGCGTGACCTCGGGCCCGACGGCATCGACCACGCCGGCCGCGTCATAACCCAGAATCTTGGTCTCGCCCTCGGGCGGCGCGGCACGCTTGCGCACCTTGTAATCGACCGGATTGGCGGAGATCGCTTTCACGGCGACGCGGATGTCGCGCCCTTTGGGCTCGGGCTTTGCGGTCTCGAAATCGAACAGTGAATTCGCGTCCTCGATCGGAAGCGATTTCTTGTAGCCGACGGCCTTCATGGCTTGTCTCCATCAGATGGCGTGCTCGCCTGCCGCCCTAACTGTCGCTGTGGCTCCAATTTGGCAAGTACTGTAAATTCGGGGATATAGTCCCTGTTTGGATACTATTGGGAAAACGTGCATGAAACGGCGCAATTTTGCCCGCCGTCCCGGCTGCTCGGTCGAGGCGACATTGGACCTCATCGACGGCAAGTGGAAGGGCGTGATCCTCTATCACCTGCAGAGCGGCACCCAGCGCTTCGGCGAATTGCGCCGCCGAATGCCCGGCATCACCCAGCGCATGTTGACGAAGCAGCTTCGCGCGCTGGAGGAGGACAAGCTCGTCATCCGCAAGGTCTACGCGGAAGTGCCGCCACGCGTGGAGTATTGCCTCTCCGAACTCGGCGAGAGCCTCAAGCCGGTGATCGACATCCTGAAGGCCTGGGGCGAGAGCCACCAGCAGCTTCTGTCCTGCGCGCCAGCGCCCGAAGTGGAGCCGATCAAGAAACGCAAGCGCGCGGCTTGAAGTCCGGCGCAGCCGTCGGGGCAGGGCCGGCCGCGCCAGCCTGACACAGTCAGCATTCGCGCAAGGCCAACGGCCGTTCCGCACGCTTGTCCTGCAGGCTTCCGGCGTCAGACGAGGGCCGAATATTGCCGCCTTGCGCCCTTCTATTGAGGAGCGAACGCGCCTATATTCCGTCGTCTTTTCCAAGAGGTAGGAATGTTTCGATCGATCCGGACCGCCGTCGTCACGGCCTTGTGCATAGCCTTTGTCGCCCAGTTCAATCCGGCTGCGGCGCAGGACCGTCGGGTCCCGTCCTCGCCGGCCGAATTGCGGCTCTCCTATGCGCCGATCGTGCAGCGGGTGCAGCCGGCGGTGGTCAACGTCTACGCCGCGAAGGTCGTGCAGAACCGCAACCCGCTGCTGGACGACCCGATCTTCCGCCGCTTCTTCGGCGTGCCCGGCCAGCAGCCGGAGCAGATGCAACGCTCGCTCGGCTCGGGCGTCATCGTCGACGCCTCCGGTCTCGTCGTCACCAACGTCCACGTCATCGAGGGCGCGGACCAGGTGAAGGTGTCGCTGTCGGACAAGCGCGAGTTCGAGGCCGAGATCCTGCTGAAGGACACGCGCACGGACCTTGCCGTGCTGCGGATGAAGGACACCAAGGAGAAGTTCCCGACCCTCGACTTCACCAATTCCGACGAGCTCCTGGTCGGCGACGTCGTGCTGGCGATCGGCAATCCGTTCGGCGTCGGCCAGACCGTCACGCACGGCATCATCTCGGCGCTGGCGCGCACACAGGTCGGCATCACCGACTACCAGTTCTTCATCCAGACCGATGCTGCGATCAATCCCGGCAATTCCGGCGGCGCGCTGGTCGACATGAGCGGCAAGCTCGCCGGCATCAACACCGCGATCTATTCGCGCTCCGGCGGCTCGCAGGGCATTGGCTTCGCGATCCCCGCCAACATGGTGCGCGTCGTCGTCGCCTCCGCCAAGGGCGGCGGCAAGGCGGTGAAGCGTCCCTGGCTCGGGGCAAAATTGCAGGCGGTGACGCCGGAGATCGCCGAGAGCCTCGGCCTGCGCTCGCCGACCGGTGCGCTGGTCGCGAGCGTCGTGTCGAATGGTCCTGCGGCGAAGGCCGGCTTGAAGTCTTCCGATCTCATCACCGGCATCGACGGCCAGGCCGTGGATGATCCCAACGCCTTTGAATATCGCTTCGCCACCCGTCCGCTCGGTGGCACCGCGCAGATCGACGTGCAACGCAGCGGCAAGCCGCTGAAGCTGACGATCGCGTTGGAGGCCGCGCCCGATACAGGACGCAACGAGCTTGTCGTCACGGCGCGCTCGCCGTTCCAGGGCGCGAAGGTCTCGACCATCACGCCGGCGGTTGCCGATGAGCTGCACCTCGACGCCGACACCGAAGGCGTCGTGATCACCGATCTTGGCGGCGACAGCGCGGCCGCAAATGTCGGCTTCCAGAAGGGCGACGTCATCCTGCTCGTCAACAACCAGAGGATCAGCAAGACCGGAGACCTCGAGAGGGCCGCCGGCGAGCGGCCGAGGCTCTGGCGCATCACGCTGGTGCGTAACGGCCAGCAGATCAACGTCACGCTGGGCGGATGAGTCCGAAGCGACCACAGCAGACGCCAACTCTCTTCGCGGCGGCGGGGCTCGACCACGAGGCGCCGCATCCGCTGCCGGATCGGTTGCGCCCGCGCGTGCTGTCGGAGGTCGTCGGCCAGGATCACATCCTCGGTCCCGACGGTGCCCTGACGCGCATGCTGGAGACACGCACGCTGGGCTCGCTGGTGTTCTGGGGTCCGCCCGGCACCGGCAAGACCACGGTGGCGCGGCTCCTGGCGGATGCGACCGACCTGCACTTCGAGCAGATCTCCGCGGTGTTCTCCGGCGTCGCCGATTTGAAGAAGGCATTCGACGCCGCGCGCGCCCGCCGCGAGATGGGCAAGGGCACGCTGCTGTTCGTCGACGAGGTGCACAGGTTCAACCGCGCCCAGCAGGATTCCTTTCTGCCCGTGATGGAAGACGGCACCGTTGTCATGGTCGGCGCCACCACGGAGAACCCGTCCTTCGAGCTCAACGCGGCGTTGTTGTCTCGCGCGCGCGTGCTGGTGTTTCGCTCGCTGGACGCCGCCGCGATCGAAAAGCTGTTCGCACATGCCGAGGAGATCGAGGGCAGGAAGCTGCCGCTCGATGCCGAGGCGAGGGCCGTTCTGGTGCGCATGGCCGATGGCGATGGCCGCGCCTCGCTGACGCTCGCCGAGGAAGTCTGGCGCTCGGCGCGGGCGGACGAGATTTTCAATGCCGCGCAGCTGCAGGAGATCCTGCAGCGGCGCGCGCCGATCTACGACAAGTCGGCCGACGGCCATTACAACCTGATCTCCGCACTGCATAAATCGGTGCGCGGCTCCGATCCCGATGCGGCGCTATATTATCTCTGCCGCATGCTGGATGCCGGCGAGGACCCGCTGTTCCTGGCGCGCCGCGTCGTGCGCATGGCGGTCGAGGATATCGGCCTTGCGGACCCGCAAGGACTCGTGATCGCCAATGCGGCCAAGGACGCCTTCGACTTCCTCGGCCATCCCGAGGGCGAGCTCGCGATCGCGCAGGCCGTCGTCTATCTCGCCACCGCGCCGAAATCGAACGCGGTCTACACGGCCTTCAAGGCCGCGATGCAGACCGCAAAACACGGAGGCTCGTTGCTGCCGCCAAAGCACATCCTCAACTCGCCGACGCAACTGATGAAGTCGGAAGGCTACGGCGCCGCCTACGAATACGACCACGACGCCCCCGACGCCTTCTCCGGCCAGGACTATTTTCCCGAAGCCCTGGGCCGCCAGACCTTCTACGACCCGCCCGAGCGCGGCTTCGAGCGGGAGATCCGCAAGCGGCTGGATTACTGGGCCAAGCTGCGCAAAGAGCGGGGCGGCTCGCGCTAGAAATGGCCGTTTCACCGTGACGGCCGCCGGCTTTTAGGGTAGGCAGGCAGCCATGAGCCGCCGTATCAAGAGAATGAACCCAAAGCCGCGTTCGCGTGACGAGCGTGACGACTCACGCCCGCATCAGGCGCGGAGCGCGAAGAAGGCCGGGCCGCGTCCCGGTGGCAAGCCGGGCGGTAAACCCGGCGGCAAGCCGCCGCGGTTTGCCGGCGAGCGCGCCGAGCGGCGTCCGCCCAAGGCCAGGCTGGAGAAGGCTGAGTTCGAAAGGCCTGCGCCCAAAGAGCCGGTCGAGGCGCTGCTGCCAACCAAGGTGCAGACCGTCAAGGTGACGGCCGACGAGAACAACATGCGCGTGGACCGTTTCCTCGAGGCGCGCTTTCCGGGCCTGTCGTTCTCCCACATCCAGCGCGTCGTGCGCAAAGGCGAGCTGCGCGTCGACGGCAGGCGCGTCGACAGCAAGGACCGCCTGGAGGAGGGCCAGAGCGTCCGCATTCCGCCGCTCAAGCTCGATGCGCCCAAGGTCGTCGGCGAGCTCTCGGACGCCGCGCAGAAGACGCTCAAGGCGCTCAAGGAGATGACGATCTACGAGGATGACGACGTCCTCGTCCTCAACAAGCCGGCCGGCCTAGCCGTGCAGGGCGGCTCCGGCATGACCCGCCACATCGACCAGATGCTGGAGGTGATGCGGGATGCCAAGGGCCAGAAGCCGCGCCTCGTGCACCGTATCGATCGCGAGACCTCGGGCTGCCTGCTGATCGCCAAGACGCGCTTTGCCGCCTCGCATCTGACCGGCGCGTTCCGCTCGCGCTCTGCGCGCAAGGTCTATTGGGCGCTGGTGCCGGGCCTGCCGAAGCCGAAGCAGGGCCGCATCTCGACCTTCCTCGCCAAGGAAGAGAGCGAGGACGACACCATCATGCGCATCGCCCAGCACGGCGACGAGGGCGCCAGCCACGCGGTGACCTATTACGCGGTGGTCGAGACCGCCGGCAACAAGCTGACCTGGGTGTCGCTGAAGCCGGTGACGGGCCGCACCCACCAGCTCCGCGCCCACATGGCCCATATCGGCCATCCCATCGTCGGCGATCCCAAATATTTCAACATCGAGAACTGGCAGCTGCCGGGCGGCCTGCAGAACCGGTTGCATCTCCTGGCACGCCGCATCGTCATTCCGCATCCGCGCGGCGGCGTGATCGACGCCACCGCGCCTTTGCCGCCGCACATGCAGCAGTCGTGGAATCTGCTCGGGCTGGATGCGAGCAGGTTCGACCCGATCGAGAACGCGCCGGAGGAGTAGGCGGCGGGGCGCGCCAAACACTCGGTGTCATCGCCCGCGAAGGCGGGCGATCCAGTATTCCAGAGGCCAGCGTTTGAGAGCCTGCTCTCACGATGTCCGCCACGGCGTACTGGATGCCCCGGTCAAGCCGGGGCATGACAGCCCCCCTCACTTCCGGAACTGCTCCAGAAACATCCGCAAGGAATCGTGCGGGCTCTCGACATCCGTGATCAGCCAGCCCTCGGGACCGTTGACCAGGATGAAGTTCAGCACCACGGCTCTGCCGCGATTGTCGAAATTCGCGGCGACATAGGTCTTGTCGTATTGTCTGCGGACGACCGCGATCGCGACCGGCCCGAGCTTCCAGCTTCGGCTCTGCACCAGGAAGTCGTAGGGCTCGGCCCGCGGTGCGCTCCACGCCTTGCGCAGGCTCGGATCGAAGAACTGGCGGGTGGTGGCCGCATCGCGCGGCAGGCCCCCGGACAGCTCCGGCGCCCCTTCGCCGTAATGGGCATAGACGTTGCGCACCAGCGATTCCGGAGTGCGAAAGCCGGCCTCCGCCGCGGTTGGCCAAAGCCCGGCGAGCAGGGCCACGATCCCCGCAAGTTCCCTCATGCCGCTGCTCGCTTTATCGGCCACAGGATTTATCTTAGAAGCCTAGCATCCAGCGACCGGGACCGAAAACTCACATGCGCGAATTGTTCGAAGAAGCCGCAAGCCAGCCTCCGCCGGATCCGCGGGAATCGGCGCGTGCGTCCGCGCGCACCCCGCTGCGCAAGCGCTTCTACAAGGAGGCCGGCGTCGCGGAGGCCGAGGGCGGCTTTGCCATCACGCTCGACGGCAAGCCGATCCGCACGCCCTCGGGCCGCCAGGTGGTGATCCCCGCGCGGGCGCTCGCCGATGCCGTGGCCGCGGAATGGGCGGCTCAGGGCGAGAGCATTGATCCGGTGAGCATGCCGCTGACGCGCATTGCCAACAGCGTGGTCGAGGGCGTCGTCGACCGCGTCGCGCTCGTGAGTGACGATCTTGCAAAATATTTCGAGTCCGATCTGCTGTTCTACCGCGCCGGCCACCCGGAAGGGCTCGTCGCCCGCGAGGCCGCGCATTGGGATCCCGTCCTGTTCTGGGCGGCGGAGACGCTCGGGGCGCATTTCATCCTGTCCGAGGGCGTCATGCATGTGAAGCAGCCGGAGGAGGCGCTTCGGGCCGCCCGCGCGGCGCTGCCGGAGGATGCCTGGTCGGTCGCCGCGCTCCATGTGGTGACGACCCTGACCGGCTCCGCGCTGCTGGCCCTGGCTCTGGCCCATGGCGTGCGCGATGCCGGGCAGATCTGGGATGCCGCCCATGTCGATGAGGACTGGAACAGCGAGCAATGGGGCGTGGACGAGGAGGCGGCCGCCCGCCGGGCCACGCGGCTCAGGGATTTCGAGGCTGCCGTGACGGTCTTGTCGGCGGCAAAGGCCTCCGCGGCCAAAGGTCCTTAACGAGAGGTTTACGACGCGGGCGTTAGGGTGGGGGCTCCCCTTGGGTCCCCTGAGATGCCGACGCCGGTCACGTCCATCCTTCCCGTCAGTGCCGCCAGCCCCTTGGCTGATGCGGCGACGCCCGATCTCGTGCTGCAGGCCGGCAGCGTCGTGGACGCCAGGGTCCTCAGCGTGATGGCGGACAATCTGGTGCGGATTGCGATCGCCAACCTCTCGATGGACGTGATGTCGGAGGTGCCGCTGACGCAGGGGCAGAATCTCCAGCTCGCGGTGTCGCAGCACGACGGCACCATTCGCCTTGCCGTCATGAACGGGGCGGGCGAGGCGGCCACCGATCAGATCACGTTGACGCCGCGTGCGGCGTCGCTGGTGGAAAGCCCGCCGCTTGCGCCGTCGGCGAGTGCGGCACGTGCCACGCTGACGCCGGCGGAGCAGGTCGCCGTCACCGTCGCCTCCGCCGAGGCCGTCACCAAGCAGGGCAGCCAGGGGCCGCTGTTCGCCAATCTGGCCTCTATCGTCACCGGCAGCGATCTGCCGGCGGGGCTGAAGCAGGCGGTGCTGGACGTGCTGGCGCAGCAGACGCCGCTCAACACCGCCCTCGATGGCGGCGATATCGAATCCGCCTTCCAGAAATCAGGCCTGTTCCTCGAGGCCTCGCTCGCCGCCGGCATGACGCCGTCCTCCGGGACCGCACCGGATCTGAAGGCGGCATTGCTGGTGCTGCGCCAGACGCTGGCCACGATTGAAACCGCGGTGCCGCAGACCCAGGGCGCGCTTCCGACGAGCGCCACGGCGACAGCGCAGGTCGCCGCCGCGCCGGCGCAGACCCCAGGCGAGGCCGCGCCGGGCGCGTTGCCGCCATCCGGCTCCGACGTCGCCCAATCATCGCAAGCGCCGCGCAACGCCAATCCCGCCGCTGCCGTGCTCGCCGACATCGCCGGCGGCCCAGCGCAGGCCGCGATGCCGAGGACCATGTCCGCGGGCCTTGCCGCGACCCTGCTGCAGGAGGTCACGCAAAACCTGCCGCGCCTGACCGGCAACGTTCCGGGTTCGAACAAGGCCGTGCCCGATGGCCATATCTTCGAAGCGGCCGCGCGCGCGACACCGCCGCCGTTCCGTGGCGCATTGCCGGCGCCGCAGCCCATCGCCTCGCCGTCGCTCGCGCCCGGTACGCCGCTCCCCGCAACCGTGCATCGCCTGCTCGACGAGACCGACGCCGCCATCGCGCGGCAAACGCTGCTCCAGGTCGCCTCGCTCCCCGATCGCACCGACCCCAGCGGTCATCGGATCGACCCGGCCGTGCCGCAGTGGAATTTCGAGATCCCGTTTGCAACGCCGCAGGGCACCGCGATGGCGCAGTTCGAGATCTCGCGCGACGGCGGCAACGAATCCGCCGATCCCGCCAGGCAGGCCTGGCGCGCGCGCTTCACGCTCAATGTCGAGCCGGCCGGTCCGGTGCATGCGTTGATCACGCTGAGCGGCGACAAGACTTTCGTGCGGATGTGGGCGGAGCGGCCGGCGACCGCGCAGCAGCTTCGTGCCGGCATCGGCGAGCTCAACCAGGCGCTGACGAGGGCCGAGCTCAAGCCCGGCGACATCCTGGTCCGCGACGGCACGCCGCCGCAACCGGCGCCGGCCCGCGCCGGCCACTTCCTGGATCGCGCCACATGAGCGATCCCTCCAAGCTCGCGATCGCGCTGCATTACGAGAAGGGCACCAACGCCCCGGTCGTCGTCGCCAAGGGCAAGGGCTCGATCGGCGAAAAGATCGTCGAGATCGCCAAAGCCAACGACATCCCGATCGAGGAAAACGAGATCCTGGCCGGGGCGCTCTCCAAGGTCGAGCTCGGCGAGGAGATCCCGCCGGATCTCTACAAGGCCGTCGCAGAGGTGCTGGTGTTCGTGCTGCGGCTGTCGGGCCGAGGGCGTTAGAACCAGACTGTCATCGTTTCACCACGATGGCAGCTGCATGGTCGCGGCCCATTCCACGGCTTGACGGATATCTCTCTTGCTGAACCGCCGTTCCGCCCTCGGCCTTCTCGCCGCATCCGCCATGCTGCCGCAGCGCGCGCTCGCCCATGTCGCGCCGCCGCGCAACGAAATCCGTGACAGTCTCGCAAAGCGTTTCACCGATCTCGGCACGTCGGGCACCTTCGTCGGCTACAAGGTCGAGGACTATCTGATCGTTGCCAGCGACAAGGAGCGCTCGGGCGAGGGTAAGCTGCCGGCCTCGACCTTCAAGATCCCGAACTCGCTGATCGCGCTGGAGACGGGCGTCGTCACTGACCCCGACAAGGACGTGTTCCCCTGGGACGGCGTCAAGCGTCCGATCGAGGCCTGGAACAAGGACCACACGCTGCGCAGCGCCATCGCGGTCAGCGCGGTGCCGGTCTATCAGGAGATCGCGCGCCGGATCGGGCAGGAGCGCATGCAGAAATATGTCGACGAGTTCGACTACGGCAATCGCGACATCGGCGGCGGTATCGACCAGTTCTGGCTCACCGGGAATTTGCGCATCGATCCGGTCGAGCAGATCGATTTCGTCGACCGGCTGCGCCGTCGTGCGCTCCCGATCTCCAAGCGCAGCCAGGATCTCGTCGCCGACATCCTGCCGGTCACGAAGGTGGACGACAGCGTCATCCGCGCCAAGTCGGGCCTCTTGGGTGCCGAGCGCGGCGAGCCGTCGCTGGGGTGGATGGTCGGCTGGGCCGAGAAGGGCGAGGCGCACACCGTGTTCGCGCTCAACATGGATTGCGGGGAGTCGCGCCTCGTCGGGGAGCGCATGCCGTTGGCGCAAGCCTGCCTTGCCGAGATCGGCGCGATATAGCGCTACCGCGCCGGCGCCGCTCGACTAGCATCCTCCCACCAGGAAAAATCGGGAGGACAACAATGAACGCAACACCGCTCTGGCTGTCGTCGATCACGCTTGCCGCCGCCGGCGGCTGGCTCGCCGCAACGATGTTTGCAGCACCCGCGACCAGCAAGGAGCCGCGCTTTCCGCAACTGACCATGGATCAGCTCGATGCCAAGCAGAAGCCGCTCGGCGAGCAGATCATGAAGGTGTCGAGCGTCGGCATCGGCGGTCCTTACAACCCGATGATCCGCAGCCCCGTGCTCGGCCAGCGCCTGTTCGACCTGTTTCACTATCTGCGCTGGGAGACCTCGGTCCCGACCAAGCTCAACGAGTTCGCGATCCTGATCATCGGACGGCAATGGCGCTCGCAGGTGGAGTGGTTTGCCCACGCGCCGCTCGCGGCGAAGGCGGGGCTGTCGTCCGACATCATCGCAGAGCTGAAGGCCAACAAGCGGCCGTCGAAGATGGCCGAGGACGAGACCGTGGTCTATGACTTCGTCACCGAGCTGACCGCGACCAGGAAAGTCTCCGACGAGACCTTTGCACGGGCCAAGAAGGTGTTCAACGATCAGCAGATCGTCGATCTCACCGCGCTCGCCGGCAATTACGTGATGGTCGCGATGCTGCTGGCGATGGCGGAGGAGACCGTGCCGCCCGGCAAGGAGGAGCCGTTCAAGCCGGGCGAGCCGTAGGAAGCGCGAGAAGCCCGCGATAGAATTGCGGTGCCGTAGGGTGGGCAAAGGCGCGCAGCGCCGTGCCCACGATCTCTCTCCGTCATCGGCGGTTCGTGGGCACGCTTCGCTTTGCCCACCCTACGGCACTGTGCTGCGGAGCAGGCGCTCACCCCAGCTTGAACAACGCCTGCAGGAACTCCTCCACCGCCTTGCGTGATTCCGCGGCCGTCTTCGGATTGCCGCCGACATGCGGGTTCAGCTCGACGCAGGCATCCTTGTAGGTGAAGGGCGCATTGGTGTCGCCGTTCATCAGCACGCCGCCGTCGCCTTCCTTGATCCGGCAATTGCGGACGGTCTGCGCGTTGGTCGACACGTTGACGGTGCTGACGCCGAGCAGGCCGCTGTCGAAGCCGTGCGCGCTGTCGGGGTATTCGGTCAGCACCACGTCGCGCCCGGCCGTCTTCAGCCGCTCGACGAAGGCCTTGCAGCTCTTCACGGGATTGTAGTCGTCGGGCGTGCCGTGGAAGATGCGGATCGGGCGCGCGGCGACCTCGCTGTCGCCGACATAGGTCGTCGAGCAATCCGGGTAGAACGGGATGTAGGCCGCGAACTGGATGCCGGACTTGTTCCAGAGCTTGTTGAAGCGGTCGAGGCTGGCATAGAGCGTTGCCTGTCCGCCGCGCGAAAAGCCCATCAGCACGATGCGGTCAGGATCGACGCGCGGGTGTTTCGCCAAAATCTCCAGCGAACGATAGATGTCGATGATCAGGTTGAGCCGGCCGAGCAGGGCCTGGTTCGGCCCGACCACCGTCAGCCCGCGGCCGGTGAAGCCGTCGATCACGAAGGTCGAGATGCCCATGGCGTTGAAGGCGTGCACCCAGGCTTCGGTGGTGGCGCCGACGCCGCTGGAGCCGTGCATCAGCACCACGACCGGAAGCTTGCCGGTTCCTTGCGCGACGCGGAATTCGCCGGCGACCGTCACCGGCTTGCCGGCGGCGGCGTCGCCGCTGAGGAATTGCTGGTCGGAGAGGGTGAGCGAGGGGATCGGGTAGATCTCGGCGCGGGTGGCGACTTCCTTCGGCAGGGATTGCGCTTGGGCGAGCATGGTCGAAGCGCAGAGCGCAATGAGCGTTGCAGCGACGCGGAATGCCGTCGGCATCGGATCCTCCCTGATATTTTCAGCGAGTAGAACAACGCAGCCGCGCGCTGTCAATTTTGACGCAGGCTGTCGGCCGGCTCAGGCCTTGTCGGCCTTCTTCGCCGTGAGCGCCTGGTCGATGGCAAAGCCGCCGATCTCGCTCATCGCCTGCGAGATCACGTCACCCTTGCGGGCAAAGCCGGCGGACAGGAAATCGAACTGCGTGCGCGCCAGCCGCAGCACCTCGATCGGCACCGAGACCGCGGTCTCGTTGAAGCTGTCGACTGAGGCACGCAAGCTGTCGAGCTCGGTCGTGAGCTTGCCGATATGGCTCTCGGCATTCTGCATCAGGCTGATCAGCTTGCCACGCTCGGCGTCGAACGCGGCGCGCTCGGCGGCGGCTGCCGCGGTGACCTCGGCAAGCTGCGCCCGCAGCGTCTCGATCTGGCCGACCATGGCATCGGAGGCGAGCTCGGCGGCCTCGCGCAGCTCGGCGTTGCGGGTGCTCTCGATCTGCTGCTCGTGATAGAGCCGCTCGGCGGACATCGCCCGCTGGCCGAGCTGCTCGATCAGGCTTGCGGCGCGCAGCAGCATCTCGCCATTCCGCCCCGACACCATGCTGGCCATCCGCCGCAGGAAGTCGATGGTTTCGGACGATGAGTTCGGCGGCAGGGGGACGACCGTCGCGGACATGAGGTGATGCTGAGCCAAGGCCTTTGGGACCGCCGCCGTACCGACTGGGCTCACGCAACATTCGGCGTCTGATCGCGAGGGCAGAGCAAGCCTGAATCGGCAAGCCCGGTCAACCGGCTGGCGCGCGAAATGCGATCGCGTAGCCCGGATGGAGCGGAGCGAAATCCGGGACGGTGCAGCGTGGGGCCCGACCCCGGATGACGCGGAGCCTGTCATCGGGCGGCGCTCCGCGCCGACCCGTTGGCTCCGTCGGGGCTACGCAGCCGGCCGAAGCTTGAAGCCGTCAGGCGTCCTTCTGCCGGCCGATCCGACCCAGATGGGTGAAGCCGAACCCGGCAGAATATTTCAGCCCATAGCCCAGCGCTCGGTCGATGCCGATATGGGCGAGCCAGATCAAGGCGATGGACAGGGTGAGCGGTGAGGTGAGGCCAAAGCCGAGGGTCAGCAGCGCCACCGGCGCCATGTAGCTGTGGGCGGCGTTGTAGACCATCGCGCCGAAGCGCGCGTCGGCGAGGTATGCCAGGAAGCTCAGATCGGGGACGAAGAACAGCAGGGCAAACACCAGCCAGGAGCCGTCCCAGGCCCAGTAGAGCATCACCATGCCCGCGAACAGTGTCAGTCCCTCCAGGCGCAGCAGGATCCTGACGCCGCCCGTCGCAGCCCCTGTTTCGGTCGTTCGGTCGTCCATCGACGTCTCCCAGGCAAAACTTTGTAATTCCTTGCGCTTTCACGCTACCTCAGGGCAGCCCTGCGGCGCCGAAAGCGGCTTCCCGGCTCGCAAAATGCCGTGTTAGAACCCCCGGCAAGCGTGACTTAGTTAAGAATTGGCGGGAGCAAATGAAACACATCCTGGACGCCCTTGAAGATCGTCGTGCCGGTGCCAAGCTCGGCGGCGGGGAGAAGCGCATCGAGGCGCAGCACGCCCGCGGCAAGCTGACCGCGCGTGAGCGCATCGAGCTCCTGCTCGACAAGGGATCGTTCGAGGAGTTCGACATGTTCGTCGAGCACCGCTCCACCGAGTTCGGCATGGAGAAGAGCAAGGTGCCCGGCGACGGCGTCGTCACCGGCTGGGGCACGGTGAACGGCCGCAAGACGTTCGTCTTCGCCAAGGACTTCACCGTGTTCGGCGGCTCGCTCTCCGAAACCCATGCGCTGAAGATCACAAAACTCCAGGACATGGCGATGAAGGCGAGGGCGCCCATCATCGGCCTTTATGACGCGGGCGGCGCCCGCATCCAGGAAGGCGTCGCCGCGCTCGCCGGCTATTCCTACGTGTTCCGCCGCAACGTGCTCGCCTCCGGCGTGATCCCGCAGATCTCCGTCATCATGGGCCCCTGCGCCGGCGGCGACGTCTATTCGCCTGCGATGACCGACTTCATCTTCATGGTGAAGAACACCAGCTACATGTTCGTCACCGGCCCTGACGTCGTGAAGACCGTCACCAACGAGGTCGTCACCGCCGAAGAGCTCGGCGGCGCCTCGGTGCACGCCACGCGCTCCTCGATCGCCGACGGCGCCTTCGAGAACGACGTCGAGACGCTCCTGCAGATGCGTCGCCTGATCGATTTCCTGCCGTCCAACAACACCGACGGCGTGCCGGAATGGCCGAGCTTCGACGACATCGGCCGCGTCGACATGTCGCTCGACACGCTGATCCCCGACAATCCGAACAAGCCCTACGACATGAAGGAGCTGATCCTGAAGGTCGTGGACGAGGGCGATTTCTTCGAGATCGCCGACATGTTCGCCAAGAACATCGTCACCGGCTTCGGCCGCATCGCCGGGCGCACCGTCGGCTTCGTCGCCAACCAGCCGATGGTGCTGGCCGGCGTGCTCGACTCTGACGCCTCCAGGAAAGCGGCGCGCTTCGTCCGCTTCTGCGACGCCTTCAACATCCCGATCGTCACCTTCGTCGACGTGCCGGGCTTCCTGCCGGGCACCGCGCAGGAATATGGCGGCCTGATCAAGCACGGCGCGAAACTCCTGTTCGCCTATTCGCAGTGCACCGTGCCGCTCGTCACCATCATCACCCGCAAGGCCTATGGCGGCGCCTTCGACGTCATGGCCTCCAAGGAGATCGGCGCCGACATGAATTACGCCTGGCCGACCGCCCAGATCGCGGTGATGGGCGCCAAGGGCGCGGTGGAGATCATCTTCCGCAGCGACATCGGCGACCCCGACAAGATCGCCGCCCGCACCAAGGAATACGAAGACCGCTTCCTGTCACCCTTCATCGCCGCCGAGCGCGGCTATATCGACGACGTCATCATGCCGCACTCGACGAGGAAGCGGATCGCGCGGGCGCTGGCGATGCTGAAGGACAAGAAGGTGGAAACGCCGGCGAAGAAGCACGACAATTTGCCGTTGTGAGGGGTAGTCGATCGGTTCGTCGCTGTTGCTACTTTAGATTGATTATGTAGTCTGCTCTCCAGTCAATGCTGACGGGGGGCGACATGGAGGTATTAGTTGAACTGATAAAGGGGGCGGCTCCGGCGATCGCAGGATCAATTGCGATTGCATTTGCTCTGATCCAGACGCTGGCGCGCTTTTACAGCCAATATATCAAACTTCGACGAGAGCGACTTAAATTCGAGTCTGAAAGGAAGGAGCTCTCAGAAACAATTGTAAACAGCTTATCATTGGAGGAGAAAAATCGAGAGGAAGTCGTAAAACGAATTGATGCTGAGCTCTTGAGGGCGCCGGTACCTGAGCGGCCGCCGTCATGGGCGGCGAATCTTGCTGATAGCCGGGAGCGCCTTACGGACGAAATTTTATCACTCAGAAATTCTGGACGTTCTCACTTGCTTTACGGATTGGCTTTCTCTCTTTTTTCCCTTTCCGCGCTTGGGGTTTTTGCTTTTGTTCAGAATGGGCAAAGTCTTAACGAGTTTGTTAGCCGCGAATTACTCTATCGGTTAGGCTTCGCTCTCCTGCTTCAAACAGTTGGGTTCTTCTTCTTACGACTATATGTGAAGAACCAAGTAGACATAAAGTACTACAACAATGAGTTGACGAACCTAGACGCGAGGGAGGCAGGTATTCGCCTCGCTCTTGAGAGAAAGGGCTCGGTTGCGAAATTGGTCGACAGTCTGTCGAAGACAGAGCGAAACTTCATTTTGAAGAAGGGCGAGAGTTCAATATTCGACGATAACCGCAACTATGTTGAAAATCTCGCTGAGAAGATTTGGATGTCTGCAAGATCCGCGGGTGGCAAATGAATAGAGCGGCGGGTCCGTCCACTGAGCAACAGGCGCGTGGGTTAGGAGACGAGTTGGTCAAGCCCCTTACATACTAGAATGACTAAAGCAAATCCTACCGACGAAATCTCCGACATCGAAGACCGCATCGAGCGGCTCGCCGAGATCGCCGAACGCTGCCGCAAATACATCCTTGCGTCCAAGATCGCGATCGGGGGCGGGGCGGCGCTGCTGGTGGTGACGATCCTCGGTGTATTCGGCTTCGGTCAGACCGCAGCGCTCGGATCGATTGCGCTGGTGCTCGGCGGGATCGTGTCGCTCGGCTCGAACGTCAGTACATTGCGGCAGACGGACGATGCCATCAGCGCTGCGGAGGCGCGCCGTGCGGCGTTGATCGGCAATATCGACTTGCGCCTCGTCGCCGATGCGCCGCTGAAGCTGGTGTGACGGGTAGGGTGGATTAGCGATAGCGTAATCCACCAAGGTCTGCGTCACCGGATCGAGAAGTGGCGGATTACGCTGGCGCTAATCCGCCCTACGTAGCTGACGCATCCGGCGCCAGCACGCCTCACGCGGCGGACTTGAGCGTCAGCTCAGACAATTCGGTACGGCATTCGGCGGCGAAGGCCTGAAGCCGGTCGGCGGTCCGGCGGTCGAGGATGGCCTTGGCCAGCCGCTCGGCGCGGGCGATCTGTCGCTTGAGATATTCGATGCGGACCATGGGTCACCTTTCGAAACTGCTTCCTTTCGCTGGCGACTGTATCCCGGACACGGGATCGGTTATGTGAGGCGCATCACGTTTTGCGCGCCTGATCCGCCGCGGCGAAATGCGCCATCTGGTCGGCGTGGGCCTTGATGAACGCCGGGCGGCCGGTGGCGCGCGCGACGTAGGCGCGACAGGCGGGACTGTCAGCCAGCGCGCCGAAACCATCGATGACGCGCAGCACATCCGCCATCAGGATGTCGGCGACGGAGAACGAGCCGGCCAGCCATTCGCGGCTGGCGAGCACCGGCTCGAGATGCTTCAGGCGAAGCTTGAGGAAGTCGTCGACGAATTTCCACGCCGCGGTGTCGGTCGGATGTCCCATGAACTTCGACATGCCCCAGGGCAGGCTGGCCATCTCCACCGAATTGAGCGCCGCGAACACCCATTCCGTGGTCTCGCTGCGGCCGCGCGGATCGGATGGCATCAGCTTCTCGCTGAGCCCGCCGAGATGCAGCAGGATCGCGCCGGTCTCGAAGATCGAGATGTCGCCGTCGGTCAGCCACGGCACCTGGCCGAACGGCTGATGCGCGAGATGCGCGGGCCCGCGATCGTCGAACGGCGCGCTGGCGACGCGATAGGGCAGACCGGCCTCCTCGAGCGCCCAGCGCACGCGCAGGTCGCGCACGAAACCGCGCGGCGCTTCGGGAACCCAGTTGAAGGTGGTCAGGGTGAGGTCGGCCATGTGCTGTCTCCGTGTCCGGTTTCAAAGCAAGGACGAGCGAAGAGCGTTCGTTCCGACACCCCCGCCAACTCTTTTTGTCGTCGGCGCCTGAAGCGGCTAGGTTCGTGCCAAGCAACAGGAGGAAACCCGATGCCAGCAGCCTTCTTCGTCGTTCGTGCCGTCGTTCCCGACGCCGAACAGCGCGCCGCCTTCGATCGATGGTACGAGACGGAACATGTGCCCGACGCGGTGAAGGCATTCGGCGTAGCCAAGGCGTGGCGGTTCTGGAGCCTCGACGACCCCTCGCTGCACCAGGCGATGTATCAGTTCGACGACGAGGCCAAGCTCGCGGCGATGCTGAAGGGCGATGCCTTGCAGAAGCTCGTCGCCGATTTCATCCGCGACTGGCCGGACGTCAAGCGCTCGCGCGAGACGCTGGTGCTGGCGCAGGAGTTTTCCAGGTAGGGAGATGGCGTAGCCCGGATGGAGCGCGAGCGTCATTCGATGCATGAATCCCGGCATGAATCCCGGATTGCGCTGCGCTTCATCCGGGCTACCAATTTCGCCTCACGTCACCAGGGAATCTGAACACGGGATTCAGCCTCGGTTCATGTCGTGACCGCGACACTTCCCCTGCATCACTTAGCCGATAGCCCAGAGGACATGTCATGGAGCGCCGGAACTTTTTGAAATTTGCATTGGGACTGACGGCGGGTGCCGCCGCGTTCGCCGCGACTGCGCAGGCCGCGCCGCTGTCACCGCATCCGCTCGGCGATTCCGCGCGCATGCCGGAAGGCAATCCCGACGCTCATCCCGCCGTCACCACCAGCGAGGAAGCCGGCAAGCTCACGCCCGAGCAGGTGCACTGGCACGGCCATCACCGCCACTGGGGCTGGCGCCGTCGTCATTGGCGCCGGCATTACCGGCGCTGGCACCGCCGCCACGGCTGGTGAGCCCGGCAAAGTCGTGAACTGGACGGGGATCGCAGCCGGCGATCCCCGTTTCGATTCCGGAGTGCTGCAATTTTCACGGAGGAGCGAATCGTCGCCAGCAGCCGCCGAAACGAAAATGGCCGCGCAGGCTTTCGCCGCGCGGCCATCTCGACAATGTCGGAAGATCAGAACGGGCGGCAGCGGCCGGCGTACCAGCGGAAGCCGTAGGGGCACACGCGCGCGCGCGGCACGACGACGACCGGTGGGGCTACATACACGGGAGCCGGGCGCACGACGACCGCGCCGCGCATCGGGCGACAATTCCCATAGGGGCCGCGATAGAACCCACGGCCGCAGCCCTCGGCGGCGCTGGCCGCTTCGCTGAAACCGACGACCGCGCTGGCAAGCATGGCGGCGGCGAACAGGTATTTCATTTGGTCTTCCTTCTCGTCCTTGGGGGCAAGTCTCTGGAGGCAAGTCTTTGAGGCAAGTCTTTGAGGCAAGTCTTCGGAAATCCGGCGCTTGCGGCGCACACTGAATCAAAAGACACGATTCGACATATCAAATCTTGCAACATGTCGACACGGCGCGATCCAAACCTGCCAATCATGACCTGAATGCGGCATGAACGTTCCCCTGGCATCCGGCCTGGGGCGACAGACATGGCGCGGGCGGCCGGGAAGGCGCCAAACTCTGAGGCCACTGCAGCGCTTCGGGACGCCACGGGCGCGCGGGTCAGTCCTTCCGGTTGCCGAACAGTGCGGCAAACTGCTTCTCGCCAGTGCGGGTGAAGTTCACCACGCGGCTGCCGGGCGTGGTGTCACGCGCCGCCCATTTCAGCTCGGCGAAGCGCTGCATCATTGCAGCCCCGAGCGTGCCGGCAAGGTGATGCCGCCGCTCGCTCCAATCCAGGCAGGCCTTGCACACCGGACGGCGCGGGTGGGTGAGCATGTCGGATGAGATCTGCAGGTGTTTTGCGAGAAAGCGCTCGCCCTCGGCCGTCAGCTCGATGTCCTGCTTCTTCTGCCGAATTAGATTCCGCTCGCGCAAGGAATCCAGCATCTGCACGCCGAGATCGCCGGCGAGATGATCGTAACAGATCCGCGCACGCCGCAGCGCCGGATCCTTCGGCCCGGTGCGCACCCGCATGTGGCCGGTGCGCGCGGCGAGGCCTGCGAGGCCCTCGAGCACGCCGGCGACGTCGTCGTCGGTGAGGCGATAGTAGCGGTGGCGGCCCTGCTTTTCCGGCTCCACCAGCCCGCCGGCCTCGAGCTTGGCCAGATGCGAGCTCGCCGTCTGCGGCGTGATGCCGGCCTCCTGCGCCAGCTCGCTCGCGGTCAGCGCGCGGCCGTTCATCAGCGCCGTGAGCATGTTGGCGCGGGCGGGGTCGCCGACCAGGGAGGCGACCAGGGCGATGTCGGGTCCTGATTTCATGCTTCGATGGTAGCCGAAGCATTGTGGTCGGGCAAGGGACTAGCGTGCTGCTGCAAACACGTCATTGCGAGGCGCGCGTCCGTAGGGCGGGCAAAGGAGCGCAGCGACGTGCCCACCAATCGTCGTTGCGGACAAAGGACGTGGGCACGCTTCTCTTTGCCCACCCTACGAGACCTGCGCTCGCAATGACGGAAACACAGGAGCCGCTCATGTCCGTCACCGTCTTCATCCGCTACCAGCTCGATCCGTTCAAGCGCGCGCAGTTCGAGGCATATTCGAAGCGCTGGCTCACCATCATCCCGAAATGCGGCGGCGACCTGATCGGCTATTTCATGCCGCACGAGGGCACCAACAACATCGCGTTCGCGCTGATCACCTTCGAGAGCCTCGCCGCCTATGAAGCCTACCGCGCCCGGTTGCGGCAGGATGCGGAAGGCATGGCCAACTTCCATTTCGCCGAGGAACACAAATTCATTCTCGCCGAAGAGCGCACCTTCCTGCGCAAGGTGGTATTGTAGGCGGGATAGCAGCAGGAGATGCCCATGATCGCCGTGATCTTCGAGGTCTGGCCCAAGCCGGAACACCGTCAGGATTATTTCGACCTCGCTGCCGATCTGAAGCCGCTGCTGCAAACCATCGACGGCTTCATCTCGGTCGAGCGCTTCGAGAGCCTGACCGAGAAGGGCAAGATCCTGTCGGTGTCGTTCTGGCGAGACGAGGCCGCGGTGCAGGCCTGGCGCAACACGATGGAGCACCGCCGCACCCAGGCCAAGGGCAGGGCGAAGATCTTCGCCGATTATCATCTGCGCATCGCCAGCGTGGTCAGGGACTACAGCATGAACGATCGCGACGAGGCGCCGAAGGACAGCCGGGCGGTGCATGATGCGCACTAGCGTTCGGTTTCATGCATGCCTATCTCTGCGCGGCCAACAAGGGAGAGCAACATGCATGTGACAACCGCCGACAAGCGCGCGACCTTCAAGAAGATGCACGAGAGCGGATGTTTCATCCTGCCCAATCCGGTCGATGTCGGCAGCGCGAAAGCCTTGCAGCATCTCGGTTTCAAGGCGGTCGCCTCATCGAGCGCGGGCTTTGCCTGGACCATCGGCAAGGCCGATAATCACGTCACCGTCGAGGACGTCTGTCAGCATCTGGCAGCATTGAGCTCGGCGGTCGACATTCCCGTCAACGCCGATTTCGAGGGCGGCTTTGCAGTCGAGCCGGACAGGGTCGCGGACAATGTCGAGCGCTGCGTGCGCACCGGCGTTGCCGGCCTGTCGATCGAGGATTCCACCGGCGACAAACACAATCCGATCTACGACCGCGCGCTCGCGGTCGAGCGGATCAAGGCCTCGCGCAAGGCGATCGGTGACAGCGGCACGTTGCTGGTCGGGCGCTGCGAAGCCTATTTGTGGGGCGTGACCGATCTCAAGCTGGTCATCGACCGGCTCACCGCCTATGCGGATGCCGGCGCCGACTGCCTTTATGCGCCGGGCCTGAAGACCCGCGAGGACATCGGCGCCGTGGTGAAGGCTGTCGCACCAAAGCCGTTCAACCTTCTGATCGGCGGGTCCGGTTTGTCACGGAGCGAAGCCGAGGACCTCGGCGTGCGCCGCATCAGCGTCGGCGGCTCGCTCGCCCGCGCCGCCTGGGGCGGCTTCATGCGCGCGGCAAAGGAGATGGCGGAGAAGGGGACCTTTACCGAGATGGCCAGCGGCTATCCCGGCGGCGAGCTCAACAAGATGTTCAGCTAGGCGACTGACAAACTAGAAGACGAAATAATAAAAACAAAAAGAAGAGCGGCGAGACCTGAGTCCCGCCGCTCTCTCATCCCTCGGTGTCATGCCCCGCGAAGGCGGGGCATCCAATACGCCGCGGCGTCTCTGTTCGATAGCCGCTGCCTCGGAGTACTGGATCGCCCGGTCAAGCCGGGCGATGACAGTTGTGTGTTCTGCGACGACAGTTGCGTCGTTACTTGCGCATCGTTACTTGGCGCCCTCAGTCGGCGGAGCCGGATCCGGCTTGGCTGCCGGCATATCCGTCGGCGCTGCCGGCTTGCTCGGCGCTGCACCCGTGGTCACGCCCGGCTCGGTGTTGGCGCGCGGCGTCACGTCGCGCATGCCGGGAGGCGCGGCCGGATTGGTGGCAGGCGCCTGCTGTGCGGTCTGCGTCGCCGGCGGGTTGCTGGCCTGGTTGCCGTTGGTCGTATTGTTCAGGCCGTAGAACACGGCACCCAGCACCAGTGCAATCGCAACGGCGAATAACGCAACCTTGCCGCTGGAGGCGGGGCCTTCGCCAAGCTCGGGATCGACCTGAAGGTCTGCATCCCGGCGCGCCGCGCGAAGATACTCATCGTCGGCGAGGTTGGCGCGGTACGGATCGTTGGGAAAACGGTCGTCAGCCATGGATTGGGTCTCCTCGGTTATGACGCCCGGACAACCCGTGGATGCGAGATTCTGTTCCGCGTCTCCTCATGCTTTCGTCGCATGTTGCCCTGCCGCCGGGAATCGGGAACCTCTTGTTTCCGGGAATGGACCCGGGTTCCATGGTTGCGACGAGGGTACAAGCACAAGGGAACAGGGCAATGTGGACTCTGCCGCCGAGCGATACCGTGCTGCATTTCCTGTCGCTGGTTGCGATCGCCGCTCAGGGCATGACGGCTGCACTCGCGGCCGGACGCCGCAGCATGGACTGGCTGGGTGTGTGCTTCCTCGGCTGCATCACCGCGCTCGGCGGCGGCACGTTGCGCGATCTCTTTCTCGGGCACTATCCGCTGGTTTGGGTCGCCAATCCGATCTATCTGGCGCTGGCTGGCGGAGCGGCCTTCCTCACCATCCTGTTTGCGCGTCTGGTGCACCGGCTGAAGGTCGCCTTCCTGGTGCTCGACGCCATCGGGCTCGTCGTCTTCACCATGGCCGGCTGTGACGTCGCCTGGCAGATGGATGCCTCGCTGCCGATCGTCATCGTCTCCGGCATGGTGACGGGCTGCGCCGGCGGCGTCTTGCGCGACGTGCTCTGCAACGACGTGCCGCTGCTGTTTCGCTCCGAGCTCTACGCCAGCGTCTCGGTGGTGACGGGCCTGTTCTACGCCACCGCGTTCGGCCTCAAGCTCCATGCCGAGCTCTGGACCCTCCTGACTTTCGCGCTCGGCATCAGCCTCCGCCTGCTGGCGGTGCGCTACAAATGGGAGATGCCGAAATTTGTCTTCACGGAGGATGAGGACAAGCAGCGGTGATTTCGCCCCGTTCTATCCCTGCTGACGAGGAGGCCGCGGCGAGCTACTCCTGCTTCCTTGCCTTCGCCACTTGCGCCGGCGTCACCATCAGCCCGGCATTGCCCCAGGAGTTGCGGATGTAGTTCGTCACCGCCGCGATGTCCTCGTTGGACAGCTGCCTGGCATAGCCCGGCATCTCGCCGGTGTTGGGCGCACGCGCTGTGGTCACGGTATGGGCGCCGTCGAGGATGATGCGCAAGGTGGAGGACGGATTGATCGATTGCAGCAGCGCATTGCCGGGCAGCGGCGGATAGATTCGCGGCGCGCCCGAGCCGTCGGCCTCGTGGCAGGCGATGCAGAACTTCGCGTAGACGGCCTGGCCGGCCTTCATCTCGGCTTCGTCAGGCGGTGTGACGATGGTCTCGCGCCGCGCCGGCGGCAGGCTCTTCAGGTAGACCGCGATCGCGCGCACGTCGGCATCGCTCATCTTCGAGGTCGAGTTGACGATCACCTCGGCCATCGGCCCGCCGGCGTGGCTCCTGGCGTTGCGGCCGCTCTGCAGATATTCGGCGATGTCCTGTGCGCTCCACGACTGCAATCCGGTGCGCACCGCGCCATCGAGCCGCGGCGCGTACCAGCCGCCGAACTGGCTGCCTGCGAGGGCCTGCGCGGTCTTGTCCGCGCCGAAATAATTCTTCGGCGTGTGGCAGGCGCCGCAATGACCGAGCCCGGTGACGAGATAGCCGCCTCTGTTCCAGGCCGCGCTCTTGCTCTGGTCCGGCTCGAACAGGCCGGGCTTGAAATACATGGCGTTCCAGACCCGCATCAGGCCGCGATAGCCGAACGGCCAGCGCAGCTCCGGCGGCTTGTTGCGGTTCGCGACAGGCGCGAGCGTGCCGAGATAGGCGCGGATCGCCAGCGTGTCGTCCTTCGTCATCTTCGTGAAGTAGGGATAGGGGAAGGCCGGGTAATAGTTCGAGCCGTCGGGCGCGATGCCGCCGCGCACCGCGCGCACGAAGTCCGCGTCCGTCCACGCGCCGATCCCGGTGTCGCGGTCCGGGGTCAGGTTCGGCGCATAGATCGCGCCGAAGGGCGTGTCGATACGCTTGCCGCCGGCGAACGGCTTTGCGGGATCCGCGGTGTGGCAGCCCGCGCAGTCGCCTGCGTCGACCAGCGTCTTGCCATAGGCGATCAGCTCCGGCGACGGCTCGGCCGCGCTTGCAATCGCACTGCACAACGCCAAACCGGCAACAGCCAAGCCAGTCAGAATCGTCCGCATCGAAGCCTCTCCTGCGACCAATCGCCCGCATCCGGCATGGCGGGCGCGTCATTCATTTCGCCACAGTGGGGGTAGGGTGACACAAATTGAAAACGGCATGCGTGTTTCAGGCCACGAAGTTGCGATTTTTACCCAAGCCTTCCTTTGGTCCAGATTTGTGATGCGCCGCGTTAAATATCCGACATAGAGTGGCGGAATTGGTCGGCGCGCCCTAGCTAAAAACAACGGGAAGGCAACGGCTTAAGTCAGCAAGACCTGAACAGGGCGTGGAAAGAGGACAGCATGGGCATCAACCAGGGTCCGATCAGTCTCGATCAAAAATACACCCAGGAAACCGGGCACGTCTTCACCACGGGCATCCAGGCCCTGGTCCGCTTGCCCATGGCCCAGATCCGGCGCGACCGCGCGGCGGGACTGAACACTGCAGGCTTCATCTCCGGCTATCGCGGCTCGCCGCTCGGCGGCTACGACCAGCAGCTCTTCGCCGCGCGAAAGCACCTGGAGCAGTACAACATCAAGTTCCAGCCTGGCGTGAACGAGGATCTGGCGGCGACCGCGGTCTGGGGCTCGCAGCAGCTCAACCTCTCGCCCGGCGCCAAATACGACGGCGTGGTCGGCATCTGGTACGGCAAAGGCCCCGGCGTCGACCGTTGCGGCGACGTGTTCCGCCACGGCAACGCCGCAGGCTCGGCCAAGAACGGCGGCGTGCTCTGCCTCGCCGGTGACGACCACGGCGCGAAATCCTCCACCGTCCCGCATCAGTCCGACCATGCCTTCATGTCGGCGCTGATGCCCTACCTCTATCCCTCGAGCATCCACGAGATGATCGAGATGGGCCTGCTCGGCATCGCGATGTCGCGCTACTCCGGCTGCTGGGTCGGCATGAAGGTGATCACCGAGACGGTGGAGACCACCGCCGAGATCGACCTCACCGACGAGATGAAGCCCTTCATCATCCCCGCCGATTTCGAGCTGCCGCCCGGCGGCCTCAATCTGCGCTGGCCCGACGACCGCTTCGAGCAGGACCGCCGCCTGCAGGACTACAAGGGCTTTGCCGCGATCGCCTTTGCGCGCGCCAACCGGGTCAACCGCGTCACCATGGATTCCCCGAACGCGCGGTTCGGCATCATGGCCTCCGGCAAGAGCTACGAGGACGTCCGCCAGGCGCTGCGCGAGCTCGGGGTCACCGAAGAGGTCGCCGCGAAAATCGGCCTTCGCCTCTACAAGATCGGCATGCCCTGGCCGCTGGAGCCGGAAGGCGTGCATGAGTTCGCCGTCGGCCTGGAGGAAATCTTCATCGTCGAGGAGCGCCGCGAGATCGTCGAGAACCAGGTCAAGCAGGTGCTGTTCAACTGGCGCGACGACGTGCGCCCGCGCATCGTCGGCAAGATGGACGAGCACGACAAGCGCTTCCTGACCTTCGCCGCCGAGCTCAGCGTCGCCTCGCTCGCGACCTCGCTGACCGAGCGACTTCTCAAGCTCGATCTCAACCCCGAGATCGCCTCGATGCTCCGCGCCAAGGCCGACTGGTTCAACGGCCGCCAGGCGACCCAGATGCAGGCGGTCGCCCCTGTCTCCCGCACTCCGTATTTCTGCTCCGGCTGCCCCCACAACACCTCGACCAAGGTCCCCGAAGGCAGCCGCGCGCTCGCCGGCATCGGCTGCCATTTCATGGCGCTGTGGATGGACCGCTCGACCGAGACCTTCACGCATATGGGCGGCGAGGGCGTGCCGTGGGTCGGCATCGCGCCCTTCACCAACGAGAACCACATCTTCGCCAATCTCGGCGACGGCACCTATTTCCACTCGGGCCTTCTTGCCATCCGGCAGGCGGTGGCGTCCAAGACCAACATCACCTACAAGATCCTCTACAACGACGCCGTCGCCATGACCGGCGGCCAGCGCCACGATGGCGATCTCTCGCCGCAGCAGATCACCCATCAGCTCCACGCCGAAGGCATCCGCGAGATCTACCTGGTCTCGGAGGCGCCCGATGCATATCCCGCCGACACCATCGCGCCGGGCGTGAAGCTGTATCACCGCGACGAGCTGCAGAACGTCATGAAGATGTGCCGGGAGCACAAGGGCACGTCCGCGATCGTGTTCGTGCAGACCTGCGCCGCCGAGAAGCGCCGCCGCCGCAAGCGCGGCCTGATGGAGGACCCGGCGCGCCGCGTCATGATCAACCCGGCCGTCTGCGAAGGCTGCGGCGACTGCTCGGTGCAGTCGAACTGCATCTCGGTCGAGCCGCTGGAGACCGAGTTCGGCCGCAAGCGCGCGATCAACCAGTCCTCGTGCAACAAGGACTATTCCTGCGTGAAGGGCTTCTGTCCGTCCTTCGTCACCGTCGACGGCGGCAAGCCGCGCCACCGCGCGCCGGCGGAGCTTGCCGATATCGGCGCGCTGCCCGAGCCGACCTCGCGGCCGACACTTGAAAAACCCTACAACATCGCGGTCGGCGGTGTCGGCGGCACTGGCGTGCTCACCATCGGCGCGCTGCTCGGCATGGCCGCCCATATCGAGGGCAAGGCCTCGATGATCCTCGACATGTCGGGCTTGGCGCAAAAGGGCGGCGCGGTGCTCAGCCACGTCCGCCTGTCGGACCATCCGGCCGAGGTGACCTGCTCGCGCATCGTCACCGGCACGGCCGATCTCGTGCTCGCGGCCGACGAGGTGGTCGCGGTTGCCAAGGACACGATCTCGCTCTGCGACACCAGCCGCACCCGCGGCATCATCAACAGCCACGTCATTCCCACCGCCGATTTCGTCCTCAACCGCGACTTCAACTTCCAGACCCGCAAGCTGAACGGGCTCCTGGAAACGGCGCTGCACAAGGACTCCGTGTTCTTCGATTTCACCAAGCCGGCCGAGCAGCTGCTCGGCGACTCCATCGCCACCAACATGATGATGATGGGCTATGCCTATCAGAAGGGCCTGTTCCCGCTGTCGGCGGAATCGATCGAGCAGGCCATCGAGGTCAACGGCGTCTCGATCAAGATGAACAAGGAAGCCTTCCGCCTCGGCCGCCTCGCGGTCGCCGATCCCGCACGTCTTGCCGACATGCTGAAGGGGACCGACGAGGTGGTTGCGCCGAAGACGCTGGACGCGATGAGCCTCGACGAGGTCATCGAGCACCGCGCCAGGCACCTCACGGCCTATCAGAACGGCCGTCTTGCAAAACGCTATCGCAAGCTGGTCGACCAGGTTCGCGATGCCGCGGTGAAGGGCGGCTATGGCGATGCGCTGCCGCGCGCGGTCGCGGTGAACTACGCCAAGCTGCTGGCCTACAAGGATGAATACGAGGTCGCACGCCTGTTCAGCGATGGCGCCTTCGAAAAGCAGCTTCGCGACCAGTTCGAGGGCGACTTCAAGTTCAACTTCAATTTTGCCCCGCCAATTCTCGCCCGCGGCGTGGATGCGCTCGGCCGCCCGAAGAAGCGCGCCTTCGGCCCCGGCATGCTCAAGGTCCTGCGTGTCCTGGCAAAGCTCAAATTCCTCCGCGGCACGGCGCTCGACATTTTCGGCCGCAGCACCGACCGCAAGCTCGAGCGCGACCTGATCGCCGGCTACGAGAAGGACGTCACGACCGTGCTCGGCCTGTTGTCGCCGCTCACGATCGACACCGCGGTGGAGCTGCTCTCGCTGCCCGATCACATCCGCGGCTACGGCCCGGTGAAGGAGAAGGCGGTGGAGGATGCGAAGGTGCGCTACGCCCAGCTTGCCGCGGATCTCGCCAACCCGCCGCCGGCCCCGAGGCAGATCGCGGCGGAATAGGAACGCTCCCACTGAGCGGGTGGCTGACCCTCCACTGGCCCGAACTATCGTTCGGTTTGGTGTGTGGGGTCATCTGCTCGCTGACCAAATGATTTTGGGAGAGGGTCTTGTTCGCCGGCGGCCTCGCCGTTGCGACCTGTTTCCTGATGCTTCGTGCAGTGGCCCATGCCGGCTTCAGCTGGGACACCGAGATCGCCGTCCTTTGCCTGCTCGGCGCATTCCTCGGATGCCTGGTGCGCCCCGCGCTGAGTTTGGTCTATCGGCAAATCAGGTCCCGTAGCCCGGATGAAGCGAAGCGTAATCCGGGATAAATGCATCCGCGGGTGAACCCGGACTGCGCTTCGCTGCATCCGGGTGACGAGGCCGGCGATCGACCCCGTCCCGAACGCCGTCCCGCCATCGGCGCGTTTGACAGAAGTTGCGCTCGCGCGATACGAACAACCTTCGATAGTGAAGCGCGCCGGACATGAGACCGTGCGCTATTGCGGGACGGCGTTCGATGTCATTGCGCACTGTGTTGATTCTGTTTGTGGCCGTCGGCGTGCTGGCGGCGCTCGGAATGTTCTGGAATCAGCATGCCATCGAGCGCGTCATGCGCGATGGCTACGGCACCACCGGGAAGATCGTCTCGGCCGAAGTCACCTCGTCACGGTTTCCGTTCGTGTTTGACGGCGGCTGGCCGCGCTATGTCGACGAAAGTCTCTCGATCGGACTGCAGTGGACCGGAAAGGATGGCGTTCAGCGCGAGCGCACCGGCATTGCGGTCAGTGCCGTCTATGCGGCGCGGATTACGGTTGGCCAGCAGCTCAAGCTCGTGACTATCCCGATCCAGGCCGTTGACGACGATTCATCGCTTCCGGTCGTTGTCGAAGATCTCGACGATCATCTGAGCCATATCCGCTCCACGTCCAGATTTTTGCTGGCGGGAGCAGGCGCCTGCGCCGTGCTTCTGGTGCTCTTGATGGGATGGCAGGCATGGTCGGCGCGCCGAAGCGAGCCAGGGAGTGCCGCAATCGCCGCCGCATCCCGGCCCTTTCCCGTCATACTCGGGGTCCTGACCGCCGTGATGCTTCCGTTCGGCGGCTACATGCTGGTGACCTCCTATTTCGAACAGAGCACGTTGAAGGAGATCCTTGACCACGGCAATGAGATCACCGCGGACATCACCCGTGCCTATGGCGAGGTGAGCAAGGCCGGCGATGCTCCGAGCTATCTCGTCATCCTCGCGTGGGCCGACCGGAGCGGTCAACGGCAAACCTACGGACCGACCCATATCAGTTCGGCCTTCTGGCGGCAGATCACACGCAACGACGTCCAGACGGTGAGGCAAACCAAAATCCGTTATCTCCCCGGCAAGCCGGATGCACGTCCTCTCATCGTGGACGACGCGGCCGAACGCCAATACCAGGACAGCATCGGCATAAAGTCAGGCGCTGCGTTCCTCGCCTTCGGACTGATCCTGGCCGGCGTGACCGCGTTTCGCTATCGCGCTCGTCCGGCTGCGGTTGATAGGTGAGTAGGATGCCAGACCTGCGAAGGATGTTTACAGCCCTGGATGCTCCGCTGGATCGGCTCGACAAGCACGAGCAGAACTTCGTCGAGAACATCCGCAACCACGGCTGGTTCGGCACGCACGTCATGCCGGACAACGAAGGGCCGGGCTTTATCTACACGACCGGCCTCTGGCTGAAGTTCAACTTTCCGGAGGTGATCCTGTTCTCGATGCGACGACAAACCGCTCAGGATACGTTCTGGACGATCTACCGCGAGCTCGATGCAGGGCGGCGTCCGCCGATCGGCGAGCCGACGGATGCGATCTTCGAGAACGGTGCCGCGGTCTTTGCGCCGGTATCGTTGCGGCAATACCCGAACTACCTTGGCTGGAGCAGGTGGTTCTACGGCAATGACGAGTTCGAATGTCTTCAACTCGTGTATCCGGATCGCGACGGGCATTTTCCGTGGGCCGCGGAAGCATCCGATGAGTTCCGCGCTGCGCAGCCCGACTTGACGGAAGGCAACTGGTCGGGCTTACGAAAGGTGTCGTAGAGTGGGCAAAGGCGCAGCGCGCCGTGCCCATGACTCTCCATGATTGCGCAAAAGACGTGGGCACGCTTTGCTTTGCCCACCCTACGAGACTGAGGGAATAGACAATGCTTCCGCGGTCAGATGATCCTGAGAAACAGGCGAGGCTCCTCCGTTACGATTTGTCTGATCATGTTGCCTTCTGCGCGAAGACACGCCGATACGATCGCCATCTAAAGCATCATTTCATCAACATCGACGGTGTCATCAAATGGTATGTCCCTGAAGGGAGTACGTTTGATTTCGCAGAGCTTGTCTTGCGTGGCGCAGGTTTCTGGGTTGAGACGCGGCCGAGTCCCTCGTGCAATAGGGGGCTGGGTGACTACGAATTCGACGTGAACGCATGCCTAGCAATCGAAGGATGGAAATGTTTTTTGGCGTTGCGTCCGCCCAAACCTTATGATTATCGCGTGGTGGATCACATCCTCACGACGTGTGATTTTCTTTCAATAGGAGAACCCCGCTTACGGCCCGCTCGAGGGAGATGGTGGTTACTCGGTCGCTAGTCCACGCCGTACCACCATCCCTTGTGCTGCCCGTCGGGCAAAACACCCAATAGGCCGGTCAATCCATTGGCGCAAAAACATTTCGCTTTACCGGAATTCGGAATTGTCGTATCTCTCCGCCACCTCATCCCACTCAGAGGGGCGTATCGCGATCGTCACGAAACGCGGGGTGAGCGGCGGTGGACGCGGGCTGCGTCGCGCGGGGTATTGTCTCGTGCACGACGGACGTGGTCTTGCGTACGGCAAAATCGTGTGGTCCTGACGCCCGCAGGCTGGCGTCAAGTCTTGCGGGTCACTCGCAAGGCGACGGGGGCAATAGTGCATCGCTCCCCGGGGAGAGCGCGACATAAGCCGTAAAGCCACTGCGCAGGGAAGGCCGGATGTTCGGCTTCACCTGTATGCCGCTGTGCAGCCTCTTCTAGCGCAACCTTCGCACAGTGGACCGTGGGTGCCCGGCCGGCACCCGGTCTTCCCTGCGCCCTCTGTTTCCGGAGGGAAGCAAGACGGACGCAAAACTCGGGCGAACGCGCCGCGAGGATGCGATGGTGTGTCTGCGAGTTCGAGGCCGTAGGATGGGTAGAGCACTTGCGAAACCCATCACATTTCAGCATGCGAAGGCGAGTTGATGGGTTTCGCTTCGCTCTACCCATCCTACGGGCATTATGGCGGTGCGCTGCAGAGCCTGGACACGAGAGCGTCACATCACTTGCGCCAACCCGCTGCCCTCTCGCAGGGCGGAATATTTCCCCGCTTGCCAATCCGCCCGGTGCGGTTCAGAAAAAAGAGCCAAGAAGAAACGCGAGCGGAGACCTCTGTTTTGACCATCAAGGGCAAGGCCTACATTGCCGGGATCTATGAGCACCCGACCCGGCATGCGCCGGACAAATCCACCGCCCAGCTTCACGCCGAGGTCGCCAAGGGCGCGATCGAGGATGCCGGGATCAGCAAGGACGATGTCGACGGCTATTTCTGCGCGGGCGATGCGCCCGGCGGCGCCTGGCCGATGGTCGATTACCTCGGCCTGAACACCAAGAAACTGCGCCACGTCGATTCCACCGAGACCGGCGGCTGCTCCTACATCATCCATCTCGGCCATGCCGCCGAGGCGATCGCCGCGGGCAAGTGCTCGATCGCGCTGATCACGCTCGCCGGCAAGCCGCGCACCGGCGTGATGCCGCCGCGTGCGGCCGGTGCCGAGGTCGATTTCGAGTCCGCCTACGGCGCAACCACGCACAATGCCTATGGCATGTGTGCCATGCGCCATATGCACGACTATGGCACCACCAGCGAACAGCTCGCCTGGATCAAGGTCGCGGCCTCGCACCATGCGCAATACAATCCGCATGCGATGCTCAAGGACGTCGTCACCGTCGAGGACGTCCTGAACTCGCCGATGATCTCCGATCCCCTGCATCGGATGGATTGCTGCGTCGTCTCCGACGGCGGCGGCGCGCTGATCGTGACGACGCCCGAAATCGCCAGGAGCCTGAAGAAGCCGCTCGTGAAGCTGATCGGCCATGGCGAAGCGATGAAGGGCCCGCGCGGCGGCAAGGATCTCGATCTCACTTACTCGGCCGGAATCTGGTCCGGCCCGCGCGCGTTCGAGGAAGCCGGCATCACGCCGAAGGACATCAAATATGCCTCGATCTACGACAGCTTCACCATCACGGTGTTGATGCAGCTCGAGGACCTCGGCTTCTGCAAGAAGGGCGAGGGCGGCAAGTTCGTCGCCGACGGCAATCTGATCTCGGGCGTCGGCAAGCTGCCGTTCAACACCGACGGCGGCGGCCTCTGCAGCAACCATCCGGTCAACCGCGGCGGCATGACCAAGATCATCGAGGCTGTCAGGCAGCTGCGCGGCGAGGCGCATCCGAAGGTGCAGGTCAAGAATTGCGATCTCGCCATCGCCCATGGCACCGGCGGCCTCCTGGGTGTCCGCCACGCCGCCTCGACGGCCATTCTGGAGCGCGTGTGATGAGTGAAGCGAAGAAATATCCGGCACCGGTGACGAACCCCGAAACCGCCGCGTTCTGGGACGCCGCCAAAGAGGGCAAGTTCATGATCAAGCGCTGCACCGCGTGCGGCGAGGCGCATTACTTTCCGCGCTCGATCTGCCCGTTCTGCTACTCCGACAAGACGGTGTGGGAGGAGGCCTCGGGCGAGGGCACGATCTACACCTGGAGCCTGATGCGGAAGTCGCCGACTGGCCCTTACGCCATCGGCTACGTCACGTTGAAGGAGGGGCCGTCGGTGCAGACCAATTTCGTCGACTGCGATCTCACGTCGCTGAAGATCGGCCAGAAGGTGAAGGTGGTGTTCAAGCCGACCGACGGCGCACCGTTGCCGTTCTTCACGCCGGCCTGAGCCGAAGTTGCGTAGGGTGGGTAGAGCGAAGCGAAACCCACCGCCGCAGCCATGATGGGTTTCGCTGCGCTCTGCCCATCCTACGAAATCTCCGTTCTTCAATTTGTAGGACGGTCCTCATCCTGAGGAGCTTGCGAAGCAAGCGTCTCGAAGGTTGGCCACAACAAAGAAGCGTTTCGGGCATCCTCATCGTTCGAGACGGCGCAAGAGCGCCTCCTCACCATGAGGATGAGAACCAGAGGAAACAAAATGTCCGCCAGATACGAAGAGCTCAAAGCCCTCAAGAACCTCGGCCAGAAATACGCCTATACCGACCGCGAGGTGATGCTCTATGCCTACGGCATCGGCCTCGGCGCCGATCCCATGGACGAGAACGAGCTCGCCTTCGTCAACGAGGGCACGTTCACGCCGCGGCCGCTGAAGGTGGTGCCGACCTTCGCCTCCGTCGCCGCGTGGGGCTCGGGCCCGGGCGAGATGAACCTCAACCGCGTCATGGTGGTGGACGGCGAGCGCGACATCACCTTCCATCAGCCCCTGCCGGTGGCCGCCAACATCACGGCCGACTCCTCCGTCGTCGAGGTCTACGACAAGGGCAAGGACAAGGGCGTCGTCATCGCGCACCAGACCGTGCTGAAGAACGAGAAAGGCGAGAAGCTGGCAACGCTTGTGGCCTCGCGCTTCGCCCGCGGCGACGGCGGCTTCGGCGGGCCGAACCTGACCCAGCCCGATCCGCACAAGATCCCGTCGCGCGCGCCCGACAAGACCATCGACATCGTCACGCGCCCCGACCAGGCGCTGGTCTATCGCCTCTGCGGCGACCGCAACCCGCTGCACTCTGATCCCGAGTTTGCCAGGAAGGCCGGCTTTCCGCGTCCGATCCTGCACGGCATGTGCACCTACGGCATCACCTGCCGCGGCGTGCTGCAGACCTATGCCGACTACGACGCCAGCGCCTTCCGCCAGCATGTCGCGCGGTTCTCTTCGCCCGTCTATCCCGGCGAGACCGTGACCATGGACCTCTGGAAGGACGGCAACACGATCTCGTTCGAAGCCAAGGTGAAGTCGCGCGGCGTCACCGTGATCAAGAACGGCAAGACGGTGCTGGGTTAGCTGCCTCCGTCATTCCGGGGCGCGCGCAGCGCGAACTCTGGTGCGCAATCGCGCGCCTGAGAATCTCGAGCTACAACCTCTGGATTCCGGGTTCAGCGCTGCGCGCTGCCCCGGAATGACAATGATAAAACAGGGAGAAGCCACCATGGGACTACTCGACGGCAAGGTCGCGCTGATCACCGGCGCGGGCGGGGGGCTCGGTGAGGCCTACGCCAAACTGTTTGCGCGGGAAGGGGCCGCGGTCGTGGTCAACGATCTCGGCGGGCCCCGCGATGGTTCCGGCGCCGACACGTCGATGGCACAGCAGGTCGTGGACGCGATCAAGGCCGAGGGCGGCAAGGCGGTCGCCAACGGCGCCGACATCTCCACCATGGAGGGCGGCCAGTCGGTGTTCGACGACGCCATCAAGCATTTCGGCCGCGCCGACATCCTGGTCAACAATGCCGGCATTTTGCGCGACCAGACCTTTCACAAGGCCTCCGAGTCCGACTGGGACAAGGTCATCAAGGTCCACCTGAAGGGTACCTTTTGTTGCACCATGCCGGTGTTTCGCTGGATGCGGGAAAACGGCGGCGGCGTCATCGTCAACACCTCCTCGACATCGGGCCTGATCGGCAATTTCGGCCAGACCAATTACGGCGCGGCCAAGGGCGGCATCTGGGGCCTGTCCAACGTGCTCGCCATCGAGGGCCGCAAGTACAACATCCGGATCTGGACGCTGGCCCCGGGCGCCCTGACCCGCATGACCGCAGACCTGCCCCGCTATAAGGAGAACCCGGGGGCGGCGCTGGGGCCGGACGGCATCGCGCCGGCCGTGCTATACATGGTCAGCGACTTGTCGGGCGACCAGACCGGCAAGGTGCTGGGCGTGTCCGGGCCCCGCGGCGTGCGCGAGATGCGGATGATGGAAATGGAAGGCTGGAAACCGCCGCACGCGGGCTGGAAGGCCCAGGACGTCGTCGAGCATGCCAAGGAGATCTTCTTCTCCGAGGAGCAGATCAAGATGGGCGCGCGGAGGTTCTGATTCACTGTCGTTCCGGGGCTCGCGAAGCGAGAACCCGGAACCTCGAGATTCCGGGTTCGATGCTGCGCATCGCCCCGGAATGACAACAGAGAGAGACGAGGACTGATGAAACTCACCGCCGACGCCAAGGGCACTTTCGCAATCGCGCCGACGCCGTTCCACGACGACGGCCGGATCGACGAGCGTTCGATCGACCGCCTGACCGATTTCTACGAGGAGGTCGGCTGCGACGGCGTCACGGTGCTCGGCATCCTCGGTGAAGCCCCCAAGCTCGATGCCACCGAGGCCGAGCAGGTCGCGGTGCGCTTCGTCAAGCGCGCCAAGAAGATGCAGGTGATCGTCGGCGTCTCCGCGCCGGGCTTTGCGACCATGCGCTCGTTGGCGAAGGCCTCGATGGATGCGGGCGCGGCCGGCGTCATGATCGCGCCGCCGCCTTCGCTTCGCACCGACGACCAGATCACCGGTTATTTCAAGCAGGCGGCAGAAGCCATCGGCCCCGACATTCCCTGGGTGCTGCAGGACTACCCGCTGACGCTCTCGGTGGTGTTCACTCCCGCCGTGATCCGCAAGATCGTCATGGACAATCCGAATTGCGTGATGCTCAAGCACGAGGACTGGCCGGGCCTGGAGAAGATCACAACGCTGCGCGGCTTCCAGAAGGACGGCTCGCTTCGGCCGCTCTCGATCCTCTGCGGCAATGGCGGCACGTTCCTCGACTTCGAGATGGAGCGCGGCGCGGACGGTGCCATGACCGGCTACGCCTTCCCGGAGCTCCTGATCGACGTCGTCAACCTCTCCAAGGCCGGCAAGCGCGACGCCGCGCACGACCTGTTCGACGCGCATCTGCCGCTGATTCGCTACGAGCAGCAGCCCGGCGTCGGCCTGACCATTCGCAAATACGTGCTGCAGAAGCGCGGTATCATCGCATCCAGCGCGCAGCGCAAGCCGGGTGCGACGATCACGGCGACCGCGAAGGCGGAGGTCGAGTACCTGCTGTCGCGCGTCGCCCGCTTCGACAAGCGCGCCAATCTCGGCCCGCAATCCAGCGCCGCAGGCTAGTCGCATGGCCGAGACATCAGCATCACGCCCGGCGTCGACCATCCTCCTGCTCCGTGACGGAGCCAAGGCCGAGGGCAAGAGCCGCGGCGAGGTCGAGATCTTCATGATGGTCCGCCATCATCAGATCGAGTTCAACTCGGGCGCGCTGGTGTTTCCCGGCGGCAGCGTCGATGCCGGCGACAAGGAGATCGTCGCTCGCGCCGATCTGTATTCGGGCGGCGAGGGCCTCAGTGAATCGGATCGCGGCTTTCGCATCGCCGCGATCCGCGAGACCTTCGAGGAGAGCGGCATCCTGCTGGCGCGCGCAAAGGGGACGGGCACGCCTGTCGATGCCAGGCGTGCCGGCGAGATCGCGGACGCGCATCGCGTTGCGCTCAACGAGCACAAGATCAGCTTCCTGAAAATCCTCGAGGACAACGGCCTCCAGCTCGCGCTCGACACGCTGGTGCCGTATGCGCACTGGATCACGCCGGAGGGCATGCCCAAGCGCTTCGACACCTGGTTCTTCCTCGCGGCCGCGCCGCCCGACCAGCTCGGCGCCCATGACGGCCGCGAGTCCACCGACTCGATCTGGCTCTCGGCGCGCGAGGCGGTGGAGGGCGGCGAGAGCGGCCGTTTCAAGCTGCCGTTCCCGACCACGCGCAATCTGATCCGCCTCGCCAAGCAAGCCAGCGTGAAAGACGCGCTGGAGCATGCCAGGGGCCTGTCGATCGTCACGGTGATGCCGGTCATGACCAAGACCGAGACCGGCCGCCAGCTCCGCATCCCCCGCGAGGCCGGCTATGACGGCGAGGTGTTCGAGGTCGGGGCGGTCGGCTAGGACACTTCGACGCTTGGCGAAGTGTTGACGGCCGCAGCCGCGCTAGGTTCCGTTCATCGCGAAGGACGGAGCGGGCCATGGACACCAGGCAGGACACCAACATCGCGGGCGAGCTGGCGCTGCTGGTCGCGCTCGCGACGCTCTGGGGCGGCTCCTACACCTTCATCAAGCTCGGTGTCGCCACCATTCCGCCGATCACCCTGATCGCGGCCCGCACGACAATCGCCGGGCTGCTGCTGCTCGTCGTGATGTGGGCCCGGGGCATCAGGATGCCCAGCGATGCGGCGACCTGGCAGCGCTTCGCGTTCCAGGCCGTGCTCAACAGCGTTATCCCCTGGACGCTGATTGCCTGGGGCGAGCGCCATGTCGACGCCGCGCTCGCCACTATCCTCAACTCGGCCGGGCCGATCTTCACCTTCCTGCTCACCGCAATCGTCACCCGCCACGAGGCGACGATCCCGCGAAAGCTGTTCGGCGTGGTCGCCGGCATGGCCGGCATCCTGCTGATCGTCGGCACCGATGCCCTCCACGACATCGGCAGCGGCCTGCTTGCGGAAGCGGCCATCGTCGCCGCCACCATCTGCTATGCCTGCGCTGCGATCTTCGGCCGCAGCTTCAGGGGTCTCGATCCCATGGCGCCGGCCGCCGGCTCGCTGCTGGCCGGGGCCGCGGTCCTGATCCCGGCCTCGCTCGCGGTCGAGCAGCCCTGGACGCTGTCGCCCTCGCTCAGCTCCGTGCTGGCGCTGCTCGCGCTCGCCGTGTTCTCGACCGCCGCGGCGTTCGCGATCTATTTCCGCCTGATCCAGACCCTGGGCTCGGTCGGCACCACGGCGCAGGCCTATTTGCGCGTCCCGATCGGAGTCGCCATCAGCGTCGCCTTCCTCGGCGAGACCCTGAGCCGGACTGCCTGGATCGGGCTGGCCTGCGTCGTCCTCGGCGTCGCTGCCATGACGATCCCGGCCCGGCCGCAGCCGCGCGTCAAACCGTCATAGCCGCCGAAGGGGCTCCAAGACCGCCATATTAAGGATATTCCGCGCCCGGAGGCATGTTCCCCCCGGGCGGCAATACGTCGTATATTGGACCCCCAGTAGCCCGGTCCTCTCATCACCAATGTCCGCCGAATTGACGCCGATCCCTGAGAAAAAGCGAACCTTCTCGCTCTCCATCGGCCAGCTCACCTTCGGCAGCTTCCTGTTGGTGCTGGCCGTGATCATCGTCACCTCGACCGCGAGCGTGATCGCGATCCGGCACATCGACACGACCTTCGCCGAGCTGCAGCGGCTCCAGAGCGTCGGCGACCTCGCCGAGGACATCGACCGCCGCATGAACGAGTTGCGGCTTGCCGCGCGCGACTTCGTCACCGATCCCGGCGCCGGCATCCAGTTCAAGCAGGTGGGCGAGGCGGCCTCGACGCTCAGCGACATCCTGAAGAAGACCCGCATCGAGCTCGCGCCCGAGCAGCAGGACATGATCGACGGGGTCACCGAGCGGCTTGCGACCTACCGCACGGGCCTGGAACGGATCTCCACCCTGATCGACCGCCGCGCCCAGCTGCTCGCCGGCCTGCCGCCGCTGCGCGACCGGTTCGATAGGGCCGTCGCCGGCGCCGCCGACCGCGAACTGGCCTCGCGCCTGTCGGAGGCCCAGAGCCGCATCGCACTGGGGCTGCTCGCGCGCAATCCGTCCGCGGCCGAGCAGGCCGCCCAGAGCATGCGGGCACTGAACATCGGCGATGCCTCCCTGAGGTCGGCGGTGAACGATTATGCCGAGGCCATCATGGCCGTGGCCGTCCGCGAGCGGCAGATCGCCGACATCGACCGCGAGGTGCTGGGGACCGAGGGCCGGCTGATCGGCCGCGTCACCGAATTGCTGCGCGAGGTCAGCGACCGGCGCGGCCACGTGCTGTCGCGTGACTTTGCCCGAACGCTGACGGAGGCGCGATGGCAGAGCATCGTGCTCGGCAGCATCGGCGTCCTGATCGGCATCGGCGCGGCGTTGTTCGTGGTGCGCAGGACGGTCCGCCCGCTCGCCCAGATCGCACGCTCCATCCGCGCGCTCGCGGCGGGCCGGAAGGACACCTCGATCCCGTCGGCCGACCTCGACAACGAGATCGGCGACATCGCGCGGGCCGCCGAAGTGTTCCGCCGCGCGCTGGAGGAGGCCGACACGGCGCGCGAGGCGGCGGTGCGCGCGCTCACCGAGCAGCGCCTGGCGGAGGAGAGCTACCGCAAGCTGTTCGAAGGCTCGATCGACGGAATCTATGTGACGACGCCGGCCGGCGATCTCCTCAACGCCAATCCGGCGCTGGCGCGGATGATGGGCTATGACAGCCCGCAGCAGCTGATCGACAGCATCAACGACATCGCCCACACCATCTACGTCCATCCCGAGGCACGCGCCGAATACCAGCGGCTGATGGCGCGTGACGGCATGGTGCGCGAGTTCGAGTACCAGGTGCGCCAGCGCAGCGGCGACATTCTCTGGCTGTCCGACAGCGCCACCGGCGTGCGGGACGAAGCCGGCAACATCGTTCGTTACGAAGGCACGCTGCGCGACATCACCGACCAGAAGCGGGCGGAAGACGCCATCGCCGAAGGCCGTCGTCTGCTCCAGCAGGTCATCGACACCGTGCCCGCGGTGATCAACGTCAAGGACCGCGACCTGCGCTACGTGCTGATGAACCGCTACATGGCCGGCATCTTCGGCATCGAGCCGAGTGACGCGCTCGGCCGCACCACCGCGGACCTGATGTCGCGCTATGGCGCGGCCAAGACCGACGAGAACGACAAGCGGGTGCTCAATCTGCGCAAGGGGCTCGGCTTTTACGAGGAGGAGTACAAGGACGCTTCCGGCAACATGCGGCAATGGCTGGTCAACAAGCTGCCGCTGCTCGATGCCGAGGGCGAGATCGAGCGGATCGTCACCGTCGCGCTCGACATCGGCGAGCGCAAGCGCGGCGAGCAGGAGATGCGCAAAGCCAAGGAATCGGCCGAGACCGCGCTGCGCAACCTGCGCGAGACCCAGGCCTCGTTGATCGAAGCCGAGAAGCTGGCCGCGCTCGGGCGGCTGGTCGCCGGCGTCGCGCACGAGGTCAACAATCCCGTCGGCATCAGCCTCACGGTCGCCTCCGCGCTTGAGCGCAAGACCGCGTTGTTCACTTCCGAGGTCGAGCGCGGCGAGCTCCGTCGCTCCACGCTCAACGATTTCCTCAACACCAGCCGCGACGCATCCTCACAGCTCGTCTCCAACCTCAACCGCGCCGCCGAGCTGATCCAGTCGTTCAAGCAGGTCGCTGCCGACCGCAACTACTCTGACCAGCGCACCTTCGATCTCGGCGATCTCACCGAGCAGGTGGTGATGAGTCTGCGGCCGGGCTTGCGCAAGCACAATCTGACGCTCAACGTCGAGTGCCAGCCGGATCTGACCATGAACTCCTATCCCGGCCCGTACGGCCAGGTGCTGACCAATCTGTTTCTCAATTCGGTGGCGCACGCCTTCCCGGACGGCCGGCCGGGGACGATCGACATCCAGGTGCGCGAGTCCGGCAAGGACAATGTCGAGATTCTGTTCTCCGACAATGGCTGCGGCATGTCGCTCGACGTCCGCCGCCGTGCCTTCGATCCGTTTTTCACGACCCGGCGCGACCAGGGCGGCACCGGCCTCGGCCTGCACATCGTCTACAGCATCGTCACCAACCGGCTCGGCGGGCGGCTCGATCTCGATTCCGAACCGGGCGGCGGCACGCGCATCCAGATCATCCTGCCGCGCACGGCGCCGCTCGAGCAAGCTGCGGAATAGCGAGAGCGTTTTCGAGCGAAGTGGGGACCGGTTCGCGTCAAGAAAACGCGTCAAAACCAGAATCTGGAGCCCCGTTCCGATGCCATCGGAACGGAAAAGGCTTTAGTCGGCCTCAGCGAGCTTGTGCAGGGTGGCGCCGAAGATCAGGCTGGCCTTGCCGACCAGCGCCGTGCCGGTCATCTCCGCGCGCGTATCCGTGTAGGTCCCGCTGACACCGATGCCGACCGGAGCAGGGCCGCCGAACAGCGGATTGTCGTCGCCCCGCGGTGAGGTGTGCCGCTGCACCAGCACTTCGCCTTTGAAGGTCGTGCTGTCCTTCACCACGTAGCTGCCGGTGTAATAGAGGTAGGCATCGCCGCCAAGAATCTTGCCGTCGCGAAAAAGGATCACGCCGCTGCCCTTGCCGGCTCGACCATCGAGCAGGGTCACGTGAATTGAATAGAGGCCGTTCTTCATAACGTCCCGTAGGCCGGCCGCCATCGCCCAATGGCGTAACCGGTCCGGCTTTTATGCCAAAGCCGATCCAGTCGCGCAACGCGGCAGTTTGCCGGCCGGTCGCGGATACTGCCGCCGCGAGCCGTAGTTGTCCCGACTTGTGCGTGAGCCCTTATGGCGGCCTGATGTGGTGGCGAGGCCGGTCGGCGGCGAATCGGGATCGGCCCGCAACATGCATAACACTTGCTACACTGGCCGCAGGGGGCTGGATGATGAGCGACTGGATCGATTCCGGCGGCGATGAGCCGTGTCTGCACTCGGCGCATCCCACCAATCGCAATGACGAACGAACACGCCGGCGAATTGTGACAAGACTGGCAGGCGCGCTGGTTCTGGTCGCGCTCGCAGCGTCCTTCGGCCATGCGCGCGATCGTGGCCAGTTCGGCAGCACCAATGCGGACCTGAAAGCCTGGTTCGAGGGCTTGCGCAGCGGCAAGGGACCGTGCTGCTCCGATGCCGACGGTTCGGCGCTCTCGGATACCGATTGGGATAGCAAGGACGGGCACTACCGTGTCCGCCTGCCGCGCTATGGCACCGGGATCGAAGGCCAGCCCCAGGAGATCGTCTGGGTCGAGGTCCCCGACGAGGCCGTGATCTCCGAGCCGAACCGGGTGGGGCGCACCATGGTGTGGCCGATCTACGGCTACATGGGTGTCACCGTACGCTGCTTTATGCCCGGTAGCATGACGTAGCCGCGCTCGCCGGCAGGGCCGGCGAGGCTCGCGCCGCGCCTCAGGTATATTTCTTGTCGCGCTCGAGCAGCTCGATGGAGATGCCTTCGGGGCCGCGGATGAAGCAGATGCGCACGCCGGGCCGGATCGTGGTCGGCTCGCGCGTGAAGGTGACGCCCTTGGCCTCGAGCTCGGCCGCGACGGCATCGATGTCCTTCACCGTCAGGCCAAAATGGTCGAGGCCTTGATGCGGGTGCGGAGGCGGCGGGCTGACGGCGCTGTCGCCCTCGAGCGGTGCGATGAAGATCCTGGCGCCGCCGAGGTTCACGTCGATCCGCCCCGGCGCGCGGACGACCTCGCCACCGAGGATGTCCCGCAGCCAGGTCGCGGTCGCCTCTGGATCGGGGCTGCGCAGATGGACGTGATCCCAAGTGACGGCGATTGGCATTTCATGGTCTCCCAACGGGGCTTGATGTTGCAGCGCATGTTAGCGGCCCCAACCGGTGACCGCCACCGCCCGCGCCGATTCGCAATTGCGTGGGAACCTTAGGTCGTCTTCCGGATTGAAGTAAGCTGCAGCCGAGTCCGTCGTCCGACGTTGCTTCGGCCGCCATCGGTGATGTCATGAACGCGAGGCTTGACCGGATCGGGGTGGGGCGTTTCGCCGGAACAGGTGAGCGACTGGCAGCGGCGATGATTGCGAGCGTGTCGTTTGGCCGAAGCCTGCTGTGGCTGCTGGCAGCCATCTTCGTCGGATGCGGTGTCTGGATGCTGTTGCCACTCTCCAAAGGCAGCCGTGCCGAGCCGGCGAGGGCGGAGCTGGCGGTTGTCGAGACTGCGCCGTCGGGCGATTCGGCAGCAGCACGCTCTTCGGCTTCCGAGGCGCAGGTGCCAGCGATGGCGGAGCTCGGCCGCTTGCGGATTTCATCACAAACCTGGCGGCGCGGCGGCCTCGGCTCCAAAGCCCTGGTGACGTTCACACTCCGAAACGACAACGACTATGCCGTAAAGGATGTCGAGATCGTCTGCGCCTTTGCGCGGCGTGACGGCAGTCATCTCACCGATCGCAGTCGCGTGCTGGCGGATTCAATCGCCTTGAAGAGCCGCAAGACCTTTGCGCGAATCCCCGTCGGCTTCGTCAATGTGAACGCCGACCAGGCGAAATGTTCGCTGGTTGCTGCACGCCGTGCGTAAAGGCGGCGCGTTCCGGTAGCGGAAAAGTTACTCTCCGTAACCCTTGGCTAAAAAACCTCGCATCGCCATTTGAACCGGATGGCTGGGACAGGAACCAATTAAGAGATCGCCTGTTGAGGCGAAGAGCCCACGCGGGGATGCGGGGGGCGGAGCGCGGTCCATGCCCATCTTTCGGTATTTCCTCTTTGTCGGTGGAGCTTTGCTCGCACTGCTATTCGCAGCGGACTACAGTCTGCCATCGCAGCCGGTTGCGCGGGCCGTTGCCACCGCAGGCAATGATCAGCCGCTGATCCGGATCCGCTCCGACCGCCATCTGCCCGAGCGTGTCGTGATCGATACCACCCAGCCCACGATCGTCCCGCCTGCGGTGAAGACTGCCGCCGTGATCGCACCGCAGCCGCCGGTTCAGGACGGCACGTCGGCGGCGCTCGCCGAGATGTCGGCGAAGGCGCGGGTGCGCGAGACATTCGCCCAGTTCACGCCGGACCCGAAGGCCGAGGCCGCCAGGAAGAGCGACGGCAAGCCGCAGGCCCAGCCGATCCAGGCGCAGACGCCCGCGGCTTCGCCGCAGGCTCAGCCCCGGCGCAAGGTCGTGAGGGCGCATCCAGCCCCGCAGCCGGGCCGGCCGATGATGCTGGTCGCCCAGCAGCCGCATTTCGGGCTCTTCAACACGACCTGGTGACAGTGCCTTCGATCCGCCCCGAACACGGCGGGGAGGGCTTTTTATTGGTCGGCCGCTCTGCTAATCGAACCCATCCGGGGACCGTCCGGCCTGCTGGCTCGCCAGCAGGAGCGTCGGGCACATCTCGGTTGACGGCCCGGTATCCGGGCCCGGGCGCTCGTAGCTCAGCTGGATAGAGCATCGGATTTCGATTCCGAGGGTCGGAGGTTCGAATCCTTCCGAGCGCGCCAGCCTCCTTGTTCGAGATATGTTCCGATTCTCGCTGATGCGCGCGCGCCCTCGCAGCGGCTTGCGCGTCCGTCAGCCTGCCCGAAAACCGCTTTGCCGCCCGCGTGCCAGCGTGTCGGAGGGCGCCTCGTGGAAGGTCGCACGGTAGGCCGCGGCAAACTCGCCCATGTGATGGAAGCCTTGCGCACGCGCGCATGTGGCGACGGTGGCGCCGCCACCCCTGAGCAGGCGGGCGCGGGTCGCCCACAGTCTCTTGAGGCGAATATACTGGTGCAGGCTCATGCCCCGCACCTTGCTGACAGCACCGCCGAGCGTCCGGATCGAGACGCCGAACTCGCCGGCGAGATCGGCGGTATAGATCGGCGCTGTCGGATGGGCTGAAACGAAATCGTCGATTCGCTGCACGAGCTTGATGGACCGCTCGCCCTGCATCGAGGCGGTGCGATCGGACGTCGTATCGATCCGAAACAAATCGTCGAGCGCCAGCAGCAGACCTTCCTGGAGATGGGCGGCCACCTCGCTGGTCTGGAACAGGAGCGGCTGCACCGACGCGGTTCGCAGGATGTCGAGCAGAAGCTGCCGAATGTGGAGCAGGGCGGGACGGTTGGCGACATGGGCCCGCAAATCGTCGGCGCGATCGAACCAGCCCCGGTCTTTCAGGTCGGGGGACAGGATGATCATCGCGTGATGATTGGTCTGGGGCTCGACGAAATGGCATTCCTCGGTGCCACGGAGCGTCACGAAGAAACGCGCGTCGAGATCCAGGCCCTTGAAGTTGACCTGCAGATCGTCGGTCATGGACAGGAGCACCATGCCGCCCGGCATCCGGTAAGCGGTGTCCAGGATGCGCGCGAACGATCGCATCACGATGATGCGGCTCGCGGGCAGGGAGACGACGGCGCGGGCCGCGGCGAAGTTCGGGACATCGAGCGGGATGCTTCTCGCGTCCTCCATCGACTCGACCGGTCGAAACGCATCGACGTCGGCGAAGCCGGTCAGTTGAAGCGCGGAGGATGGAGCGAGGGCGTCGAACAACATGGATCTGGCCGGCCCTGAAATGTGACAATCAAATGAACGTCGATGTACCGCCATCAATGGCGAAACATCGCCCTGCAGTAAATCGAATTTCAGGCCGTAGTATTGCGGACATCATGCCATGACGTCCGTCAGATCGATGTCATCGTCAACGAGCTCGGCTCAGCGGTTGGCGCCGGAGGCGAGGTCGATGAAACGCGGCCGCGCCGAGAGCACAAGCAAAGGACGCAACGCCCCATCCCTCTTGCGGGGCTGCTTCGCCGCCCGCCTGCAAGCATCGAAAACGATCAACCTGACCGTCACCGTAGAATGGCGGTGTCGCCGGATCTCATCCTTGATCTGGATCAGTCCCGATCAGAGCTAGTCTTGGCACCAAGTCGGCGGCGATCGCGCCAGACTTCATTTCGCAAAAGCGAAGGGGCCCGGAGGCCCCTTCAGATGTCACCATCGGCGATAGCCGTAGCCATAATAGCGCGGGCCGTAATAGCGCGGCGGTCCATAATATCGGGGGCCGTAATACGGCCGCGGCCCGTAATACCCATAATAGTTCGGGCGCCACCAGCAGCGCCCCCAGGCGTTGCAGACCATGCGCACCTGCTCGACGCCGGCGACCTCGGGTGTTGCAGGCGCGGGCGCGATAGGCATGGCGGACGCCGCCGACGATGCCGCCATGGCACCGAACACGGCGCCGAACAGGCCTGCGGCGACGAGGCCGATCTTGCGAGTCATGATGTCTTCCTCCGCTGACGCGAACCACGATATCGGACTCGTTCCGATCAAATTGTGGCGGAACCGAAATGTAATGCTGATGAACAAATCTTCAGCAAATACGGCCAGGTAGCCGGCTTTGGCTGCACGCCAATGCCGTGCCCTGGACCTTGATCCTGCGCAATTCGCAGGCGTGCCTCGGCTCGTAGTGTTGTTGGCGTGGCAGCGGCGTGGGGCCTGCTGCCGGACAAGGTGAACTGGATGCGAGTCATTCCAAATCTGTCGATCTCGCCGGAGAAAGTCTTCTTCGTCATTTCGAAATCGCGCCGGTCCGACAGCGAGGCGGCCGGAGGTGGCGTCATCCTGGACTTTGGTGACGACGACATCAGCTATGGCCGCGGCGGGCGCGGCGAGACCACCGATCGTGCGGAGCTCGCGGGCTTCATCCGCGATCTCAATGTCGACGAGCAGATCGACCTCGTGACGCTGACCTGGCTCGGTCGCGGCGATGGCGATCTCTCCAATTGGCGCGAATTGCACGCCCAGGCCGCGCAGGCCCACAACCAGCGCACCGCCTCCTATCTGATCGGCACGCCAATGCTCGCCGACTATCTGGAGGAGGCGATGGCGCAGTTCGGCAAGTCCTTCGAGGAATTCGAAGAACATCTCTGATGCCGGACGGGCGTCGATAAGTTTCAAGGAGAGTTGCTATGGAAAAAATGAGAATCGACAAGGGCGACTGGTTGGTCGTGTGCGACGGACGCAAGGCGCTGATTCTGGAAAATCTCGGCGACGAGATGTTTCCGAACCTTCACGCCAGGGAGGTGCATGAGCAGCCCAATCCCTCAACTGCTGCGCAAGGGACCGACGCGCCGGGCCGCCTGCATGCCGCTGCCGGCGGGGTGCGGAGCTCGGCCGAGCAGACCGATTGGCACGACGAGGCCGAGCGCGCCTTTCTGCGGAGCCTGGCCGGCCGGCTCGATGCCGCCGTCAGTTCCGGCGAGACCACGGCCCTGACCATGGTGGCCTCACCGCGCGCGCTCGGCATGATCCGCGCCGATTATTCGGACGTCGTGCGCAAGGCGATCCAGCATGAGGTCGGCAAGGACCTCGTCAAGCTGCCGGTCTACGAGATCGAGAAGCAATTGCTGATGTCGGGCGCCGCCAAATAGGGACGCCCGCAGAGGACGCGCTGCCGGCCCTCAGTAGCAGGGGTGCCGGCGGCGGTCCTGGCCGACATAGCCGGCCGCGCTCTGGTAGCAATGGTTGGTCGACGGGCCATCGTAAAAGGCGAAGGTGCCGGGGGTGATGCCAGGCCCGTAATTGTGGACATAGCTGATCGGGTAGGGCAGCGGATTGGCGTAAGAGCGGTGGTACCGGTGATGGCCCCGCGCCTCCGCCAGGCCAGGGGCTAGGATTGCGGCCGACAGGGCAGCAACCGCGGCTACAAGCGTCAACTTGCTCATCTCGATTCTCCGGAACCCGCGCGAATTGGTTCGCCATCTATAGCCATTTCGATCCCCCGGGGCACCCGTCCGGCCCCCGGAAATCCGGGTCGATCCCGCAGATTCCCGGGTGGGTGTGACAGAATTGCCGGAGGCGCCCTCCAGGTCTGCCCATTTTTGGCCTTTTCGGGATGCTTAACGAATTCCCCACACAAGTATGACCAAAGAGTATTCGGTTAAGAATCCTGTCGCCGGCCTTTTGGGGCTCCTTCGAGGCCGGTGCATTCCTGAAGGCTTTCGCCGTCACCTCGCCATGCGCATCACGCTTTTGAGCCTGCTGTTGCTCTGCCTCGCCGCCGTCACGCCGGCGCGGGCCGAGCTGCGTATTACCCGCGACCACGGTGGCTATGTCGAGGAATACAAGACCAAGTACAAGCGCGTTCGCGAGAAGGGCGAGCGCGTTATCATCGACGGCATCTGCAATTCGGCCTGTACGCTGGTGCTCGGCATCGTGCCGATGAACAAGATCTGCGTGACGCCGCGCGCGAGCCTGGGCTTCCACCAGGCCTATTACGACAAGGCCTTCACCTTCGGCATCAAGGTCACCAGCTCCGAGGGCACGTCCGATCTGATGTCCTACTACCCCGATACGGTGAAGGACTGGATCCGCCGCAATGGCGGGCTCACCACCGACATGAAGAAGATCAAGAACGGCGTCGAGCTCTGGAAGATCATCGACCCCTGTCCGGAAGAATGGTGAGCGGCTGAGCCGAGCCGCAATCCCCCGTCGCAGCGCAACATCGTCCCGAACGAAATTCGCATTGCCGCATGGCCCCCGCTGGGGCAATGAGGGCGGCAATGAATCATAATCGGGAAGCCCTGACCGCCCGCGCCGCGCCGATCCTGTTCGTGCTGCTCTGGAGCACGGGATTCATCGGGACCAAATACGTCGTCAACAACGCCGATCCCTTGACCTATCTGGCCATCCGCATGGCCATCGTCGTCGTCCTGATGGCGATCATCGCCGGCGTCGCGCGGCCGAAATGGCCCGATGGCACCGGCATCGCGCACAGCGCGGTCGCCGGCATCCTCGTCCACGGCTTCTATCTCGGCGGCACCGCGATCGCGATCGCCCATTCGATTCCGGCCGGGCTCTCTGCGCTGATCCCGGGCCTGCAGCCGATCCTGACCTCGACCATCGCCAACCGCTGGCTCGGCGAGCGGGTGACGCCGGTGCAATGGGCCGGTCTCGCGCTCGGCCTCGGCGGCGTGATCATGATCCTGCACAACCGTCCCATGACCGGGGAGGCCGGCCTCGGCTGGCTCGCCTCGGTAGTTTCGCTGATCAGCATCACGCTGGGCACGCTCTATCAGCGCCGCTACTGCAACCAGATCGACTGGCGCGCCGGCAATCTCGTGCAATATGTCGCCGTCACCGTCTTTTTCGCGACCGGCGCCTTCCTGTTCGAGGACCGCGTGGTGCACTGGACGCAGGAGTTCGTGCTCGCGCTCGCCTGGCTCGCGGTGGCGCTCTCGATCGGATCGATCGGGCTGCTCTACTGGCTGATCCGCCACGCCGCGGCGACCTCGGTTGCGAGCCTGTTCTACCTCGTGCCCGCCGTGACCGCGCTGATGGCCTACATGCTGTTCGGCGAGAAGCTCGATGCGCTGGCGATCGCCGGCATGGCGATGTGCGCAGGCGCGGTGTTCGTCGTCAACCGGCGCGCTTAGCGGCGGCGAGACAGGTCTCCGGACGCGCTCGCATCCGGAGAACCCGGTCTGGGCGCCCTGATCAGCGCTTCGCCTTCTTTGTCTTCTTGGCCTTCTTTGCCTTCTTTGCCTTTGCCGCTTTCTTTGCAGTTTTCTTTGCGGCCTTCTTCCCGGTCTTCTTGGCCGATTTCTTCGAGGATTTCTTTGCGGTTTTCTTCGAACTGCTCTTCGGAGCCTTCTTGGCCTTCTTCTTCTTCGAAGCCTTCTTCGGCGCTACTTTCTTCGCGACCTTCTTGACGGCTTTCCTGACCTTCTTGACGGCGGTGACCGCCGCGTCCTTGGTCGCGTCGACGGCGCTGGTGATCGTCTCCATCGCCTGTTCGGTGATCGGCTTGTCGTCGTCCATATCGTCCCCCGTGGTTGATTGGAGCGATGACGATAGCGAGTTTCGAAATCGTGTCAAAGCAGCGCTCAACTTTTGCGGATCTTCGCGTAGGCGGCGAGCGCACGCTCGCGGCCCCTGGCATGATCGACGATCGGCTGCGGATAGGTTTTGCCGAGCGTGACGCCTGCGCTCGCAAGCTCGATCGGCGTTGCCTGCCACGGCTGGTGGATCAGCTTGGCAGGCATGCCCCTCAGCTCCCCCACCCAGCGCCGGACGTAGGTTCCATCCGGGTCGAACTTCTCGCCCTGAAGGATCGGATTGAACACGCGGAAATAGGGCGCGGCGTCGGCGCCGCAGCCGGCGACCCATTGCCAATTGGCGGGATTGCTGCCGGCATCCGCGTCGACCAGCGTGTCCCAGAACCAGGCTTCCCCGTCGCGCCAGTCGATCAGGAGGTGCTTGACCAGGAAGGACGCCACCACCATCCGCACGCGGTTGTGCATCACGCCGGTGTGCCAGAGCTCGCGCAGCCCGGCATCGACGATCGGATAGCCGGTGCGCCCGCGCTGCCAGGCGGCGAGCGCGATCTTGTCAGGTTTCCACGGGAAGCCGTCGAACTGGGTTTGCAGGTTTTCGCTGGCGAGGTCGGGATGATCGTGCAGGAGGTGGCGGCAGAACTCGCGCCAGCCGAGCTCGCTGAGGAATTTTTCGACACCCGGCCCGAGCGCCGGATCTTCGTCGGCGGCGAACCGTGCGGCGTGCCAGACCTGGCGCGGGCTGAGCTCGCCGAACCTTAGATGCGGCGACAGGCCTGACGTGCCTTCCCGGTCCGGGCGGTCGCGGTCACCGACATAGGCGCGCGAGGTGTGCTTGAGGAAGTCGCGCAGGCGCGCACGGGCCGAGGCTTCACCCGGGGTCCATGTCTCGCGCAGGCCGCCGGCCCAATCCGGCCTCGTCGGCTCGAGCCTCCAGCTCTCCAAGGTGTCGCTGGCGACCTTCGGACCCGGGCGCAGCTCCTTCGGCGCAGGCAGCGGCTTTGGCGGATCGCCGAGCGAGAGCAGCCGCCGCCAGAACGGCGTGAACACGCGAAGGCCCCGGCCTTCCTTGGTGCGGATCGCGGAGGGCGGGACCAGCAGGTCGCCGGGGAAGCTCTCTGAGTCCACGCCGAGCTTTGCCAGCGCGGCTTGGAGCTGTCTCTCAACGGCCTGATGCGGCGCTTGCGCGATTGTGTTCCAGTGGACGGCGCGGGCGCCGATCTCGCGCGCCAGCTCAGGGATGATCTTGGCCGCCAGCCCCTTGCGCAGGACCAGCGACCCGCTGCGCGCGGCGATCTCGGCCTCGAGCGAGCGCAGCGACTGTGCCAGCCACCACCGCGCCGCGCCGCCGGATGGGCGGGCGATGCTGTCGTCGAGGACGTAAAGGCAGACCACCGGCGCGCCGCTCTTGCCGGCAGCATGGAGGGCGGGGTGGTCGGACAGGCGAAGATCGTCGCGGAACCAGACGATGACGGGTGGGGCGCTTGGCTTGGTCAGGCGAGGCCTCGTTTACAATTTGGAAAGCATGCCGCGGTCGGCGGCGTGAACCGGCGTTAATGCCACCGTAAGCCGCCTGCATTATTTTGCAGGAATTACGGAGAGATTCCCATTCATGTCCAGCCTTTCAACGGCAAAGATCCTGCCGCAGTTCAAACTCGGCACCAAGGCCGTGCTGTGCGCCGTACTGCTGATCGGCGTGAATACGGCGCTGGTGGTCGGCGCCGGCTATTGGTCGCTGACGTCGGCCTTCAATGACCGCGCGCTGCGCGACATCGAGGTCAATCTGCGCACCCTGGCGCTCGCCTTCAGCGAGATCGTTCCGGCCGCCAAGATCACGATGCGGGACGGCGCGGTGGTGCGCGCCGAAATCCCCAAGATGCCCGACTTCACGGACCACGCCATCGTCGATCGCGCGGTGTCCTATGTCGGCGGCAATGCGACGCTGTTCGTGTACGACAATGCCAGCGGCCAGTTCGTCCGCCGCTCCACCAACGTGAAAAAGGAAAACGGCGACCGCGCCGTCGGCACCCAGCTTGCCGCCGATCACCCCGGGCAGGCGTCGCTGCGCCGTGGCGAGGCCTATAAGGGGCCGGCCATGCTGTTCGGCAAGTCGTTCATGACCGCCTATTTCCCGATCGCGGACGCGAGCGGCAAGGTCGTCGGCATTCTCTATGTCGGCATTCCCATGATCCAGTACGAGAGCATGCTGGCCCATGCCATCGAGAGCATGGCGGCGGCCGCGGGACTTGCCGCGCTTCTGGTGCTGGTCCTGACCCTGCTGATCGTCCGCCGCGTCACCCGGCCGCTCACCTCGGTCACGCGCTCGCTCACCGCGCTTGCCGACGGCCAGAGCGACGTCGCGATCGAATGCGAGGATCGCGCCGACGAGATCGGCGAGATCGCCCGCACGGTCGCGGTGTTCAGGAGCAATTCGCTGGAGCGGGCGCGCATGCGCAGCGAGCAGGCGGCGGCCTCGGCCGCGGCCGTCGAGCAGCGCAAATCCGACCTGCGCAACTTCGTCGAGGAGTTCCGCGGCAGCGTCGGCGGCATCCTCGACAAGGTGCTGACGTCTTCTAGCGAGTTCGAGCGTGCGGCGCGGCAGCTGACCGACGTCGCTCGCTCCACCGCCGACCTGTCGGCACAGTCCGCCGGCGCCTCCGAAAATGCCTCCGAGCACGTGCGTTCGGCGGCCTCGGCCTCCGACGAGCTGTCTCAATCGATCTCCGAGATCACCCGGCGCGTGCAGGAGTCGAACCAGATTTCCGCCGAGGCGGTGCAGCAGGCCGAGGCCACCGACCAGCGCATCGCGCAGCTGTCGGAAGCCGGCGCGCGGATCGGCGACGTCGTCAAGCTGATCACCTCGATCGCCGAGCAGACCAATCTGCTGGCGCTGAACGCCACCATCGAGGCTGCGCGCGCGGGGGACGCCGGTCGCGGCTTCGCGGTGGTGGCTCAGGAGGTCAAGACGCTGGCCGGCCAGACCGCGAAGGCGACCGACGAGATCTCGAACCACATCGCCAGCATGCAGCTTGCGACCGAGGAATCCGTCGTTGCCATCAAGGCGATCAGCCAGACCATCGAGCGCATCAGCGGCATCGCCGGCTCGATCTCGGCTGCGGTCGAGCAGCAGAAAAGCGCGACCCACAACATCGTGTCGAGCGTCCGCGCCGCGGTCTCCGGCACGGCCGATGTCGCCGTCAACGTCCGCCATGCCGCCGAGGGCGCCAGCGAGACCGGCGAAACCTCGCACCGGATGTTTGCCTCGGCCCAGGCGCTGTCGAGCGAGAGCCTGCACCTGAAGGCAGAGGTCGACGGCTTTCTGGATCGCGTGCGGGCGGCTTAGAGCGAGGCTCAAGGCTTTCACGACGTCATTCCGGGGCGGCTCGCAGAGCCGAACCCGGAATCTCGAGATCCTCTGGTGCGCAACCGCGCACCGGAGATCGCGCTTCGCGCGCCCTTTTTGACGGTCGTTATGCGCGACCGCGCAAAGTCACTTCGGCTGCGGCACGATGCGCAGGTAGGGCTTCGGCTCCTTCCAGCCTTGCGGATAGATCGTCTTGGCCTCGTCGTTGGAGACCGAGCCCGCGATGATGACGTCCTGTCCTTGCGTCCAGTCGGCCGGGGTGGCGACGCGATGCTTGGCGGTGAGCTGGAGCGAGTCGATGACGCGCAGGATCTCCTGGAAGTTCCGCCCCGTGGTCATCGGATAGACCAGCACCAGCTTGATCTTCTTGTCCGGCCCGATGATGAAGACGTTGCGGACGGTCTGGTTGTCGGCGGCGGTGCGCTTGAGGGGATCGCCCGAGATTGCGGCCGGCAGCATGCCGTACAGCTTCGAGACGTTGTAATCGGTGTCGCCGATCATCGGATAGTTGGGCGCGGCGCCCTGCGTCTCCTTGATGTCCTCCGACCATCTTGCGTGGTTCTCGACCGGATCGACCGAGAGGCCCATCAGCTTGACCCCGCGCTTGTCGAATTCCGGCTTCAGCCTGGCGAGCGCGCCGAGCTCGGTGGTGCAAACCGGTGTGAAGTCCTTGGGGTGCGAGAACAACAGCGCCCAGCTGTTGCCGATCCAATCGTGGAACTTGATCTTCCCTTCGGTGGTCTCGGCTTCGAAGTCGGGTGCGGTGGCGCCGATCGGAAGTGTCATGATGTTACCTCATCGCATTGAATTTATTGGAGAATTCGTCTTTTGCCGTCAGCCTCAATATAGGGGTCTTGCAAGGCCAAGTGAACGCCAACTGAACCGGTTGAAGTAAAATGTGAATTCCTTCCTTGAAGGGGCGAATTTCTAGCAACTTATTGTTACGGCGGCAGCTGCGGCGAAACAGCTCCACCCGGGCTCACACGGTCTCGCTCGCCCCGATTATGCCTTTTATGACTTCCATCACGCTCGCCCGGCGCGTCCCAGAACCAAAACGGTCCTGACAGCGACCAATTGGCAACCATCTCGAAAAGTCGCGATCCCCGTATCGAATCGTTAACCACCCCTTTACGTCGGCATGAAAATGCTGACCGGTCAGAAGAAGTCTGGAAGTGAACTATGTCCGCCGCTGCGCCTAAATCTATCGAGTCCTCGTCCCTCGAACCGTCCTGCCGCGATACCGCGGCCCATGCACTCTCCATCGTGCGTGATGGCGTGATCACCGGGGAAGGCCCGACCACCAAGGGAAGGGTGCATTTCTCCCGATCGCTCGACGCCGACGACACCGCCTGGTGCACGCGCATCCTGACGGCGACCGCCGTCAACGACCAGCCGGTCAGCCGTGCCGAGGCCGAAGCCCTGTTCGAAATCAACGAGGCCGCAACCGAACGGACCGATGGCGGCCGCTTCGACGATTTGCTCGCCAAGGCCGTTGCCCATTATGCCGCCAGCGCCTCGGGACTGAAGGTGCCGCCGCGCAGCGTCGCGCTGTCGGCCGAGACCGAGATCGAGAGCTGGGCGCCGTCCTACGCCTCCAAGGTCAACAGCGAGATGCTGGAGTGGATCGCCGGCCAGATGCGCGGCAAGCGCCACAACAACCGTCGCCTGATGGCGATGGTGGCGACTTTCCTCGGCGCCACCGCGCTGCCCCTGGCGGGCCAATTGCCTGCTGTCTTCGACATCGGCATGTAAGATTCCGCGCCTCGCGCGAGGCGGCGTTTGAACGGCGGGGTTACTTCCCCGCCGTTTTTTGTTTGCCCGCGTCCGGCTCGAGGCCCAGCGTGCGGCCGGGGAAGCCGGCGGCATCAAAATAGCGCTGGCTGCCGACGCGCTGGAAATTCAGCACGGTGGTCAGGCCGCCCTCGGCGGGCTTGGACTTCATCGTGCCGGCATACGCCTTCGGTACGACGCCGTTGGGCAGGGCCTCCGACATCACCCGGCCGACGAGGCCGCCGTTCTGCGAGGCGCGCAGGCCCATCAGCCGGGCGGCCGTCATGCCGACGTCGGCATTGCTGACCGGGATCTCGCTGACATAGCCCGCTTTGAAGTCCGGACCGATGGCGGCCATGAAGTTCATGGTGTCGCCGCGGCTGAAGCTGCCATGCATGCCCTGGCCCTGGCGCAGCACGGTATCGGCGACCTGCACCGAGCAGTTGGTCGGCGCCTCGCCGCAATCGCTGGCATAGGAGCGGAAGTTGACGACGATCGACGGCGTCGGCGTCGCCGCGCTGCCACGCAGATTGATGCTCGACAGCGGCAGCGTACCGGGGAAGCGGCCGAGCGAGTCCTCGACGAACAGGCCGGAGACATAGTCCTGCGCCAGCAGCGCCTTGATGGTCTTCGCGGCGAGCTTCTTGTCCTTGTTCGGGAGATAGACGAGGTCGGAGCCGCCATTGGTGGCGACGACGAGATCGGGCTTGGTCGGATCCTTGCCGAGCACGCCGTTGCCGGCCTTGGGATGCTTGTTGCCTTCGACCTTCGCGTTCTTGTCGTTGGGGTCGAACAGCGGCAGGTCCAGGGCCTTGGCAAGATCGAGCGCCAGGAATCCCATGGGGAGGAAATCCTTGGGCGTGTCGTCATAGCTGACCTTGGCCGATGGGCTGGTCTTGCTTTCCTTGGAGATCGTCGAGAAGCCGTGGTCGGCCGAGATGATGATGTTGGTCGAGGCGGCGAGGCCGAGCTCGTCGAGCGCCTTGCGGAGCTGGGCGAGGTTGTTGTCGGCGTTCTTGATGCCGGCCATCGAGGTCGGCCCGTTGATGCCCGGCATGATCTGGTTGAGGCTGTCGCCTGTGTTGTGCTGGCTGCCGTCGGGATCGCGCGACCAGAACACAAGCACGAACGGCTTGTTGCGTGCCTTGAACATCGGCAGCACCACCTTGGCGGCGACGTCGGCGAAATAGGACTGCTGCGCGACGTTGGCCACAATCGTGCCCGGCGTCTTGGCATCGCCCGCCTTGGCATTGTCGCCGCGCGGCGGGGTGGCGGTGGGCAGGCCGGCCTTGGTCAGGGCATCCTTGACCTCGTCGGACAGGGCGACGCCGTTCTTGCCGCCGGTGGAGTCGTCGAACACGACCGAATGCAAGCCCGCCTTTTCGGGCTTGTCGGTGTGGTCGAACTGGTAGGTCGGGCCGACCTTGCCGATCGCCGCGGTGCTGAGGCCCTTGTCGCGGGCCATCTTCAGGATGGTCTCCTCGTTGAGGTAGTTGCCCCTAAAATGCTCGTCGATGTCGCCGAGCACGGCGTCGTTCTCGATGAAGGGGACCACGGTGTCGCCGGCGGGGACTGAGGTGTAGTTGGTCCAGATCGTGTTGGAGAACACGCCGGTGTCGCCGAGATAATGGCCGGTCGACATCGCCGAGCCGTTGGCCATGGTGAAGGTCGGGAACAGCGAGTGCGAATTCTTGAAATTGACGCCCTTGTCACGGACCTCGGCCATCGCGGGCGCCGTGTCGGGGTTCACCTTCAGCGCGCGCAGGCCGTCCGGGATGAACAGGATCAGGTTGCGGGGTGTGTTATTCTCAGCGGAAGCAAGTCCGGTGGACAGCACGGTCAGTCCGGCGGACAGCAACAGCAGTGAACGGCGCATGGAAGTCTCCTGGCGGTGAGGCGGCTTGATCGTGAGACGGCTTGGCCGCCAACCGCGGCCCCCGCTTCGTTTAGTTTCGCTGCATGACGGTTTTGTTACAAGGCCTGCCGCCGATGCACGAGGGGTGGGAGGGGACGCCACGTCCAGGCGCGCCTTCGCGTCCTCGCGGCGCGTTTCGCCCGAGCTCTGCTTCGAAGCCTCACCCTCCATTGAACGAGGGCGCAGGGAAGACCGGGAGCCGGTTGGCTCCCATCGACCGCCATGCCAAGAGCAGACTGCGTGCGCTTCGTGCATAGCGGAGAACAGGGCAACCGGAGACATCCCGGCCTTCCCTGCGCGGTGGCTCTACGGCTTATGGCGTGCTCTCCCCGGGGAGCGTTGCACTATTGCCCCCGTCGCCTTTCGGATGACTGACGCGCGCGTCCGGTTGAACGACACGCATCACCGCAAGACTTGGCGCACAGACCCCGGGCGCCAGGACCACACGATTTTGCCGTACGCCGATCACATCGGTCGTGTGCGCGAGGCGTTTTGCTCACGGTGACCCGCCCTGCAAGACCCGTCGCGCCGATGTGGCCTGCGTCCACCGCGACCCGGCCCGCGTTCGTGACGATCGCGATACGCCCCTCTTCGGTGGGCCGGGTTGCGGCGATGGATACGTCAATTCCGAATTTCGGTAAAGTGGAATATTTTCGCCCGCGCGGATTGACCGCTATCTTGGGTGTGTTGCCCGGCGGGCAGCGCAAGGTATTGTGGGTCGAAACATTCAGTCCGGTGCGGTCTGTACGCCGGGAGTCTGTGTCACGGCTTGCGCCGGCTTCGGCGCCGCCGGATGGCGGCCGGATTTGGCAAGATCGCGCCGCAGCGCGAGCGGCGCGGCGTGCAGGGCGAAGGCGATCGCGATCTGGGTTCGGTTCTGAAGCCGGTATTTGCGCATGATGTTGCCGATATGCGCCCGCACCGTGTTTTCCGAGATCTTGAGCTCGTAGGCGATGTTCTTGTTCTGCATCCCCCGCGCGATCAACATCATCAGCTCTCGCTCGCGCGGTGTCGGCGTGATCGAATCCTTCGAATGATCCGGGCTCATGATGGACTCCTCCCTGGTCTTCGGGCTGAATGGGCCGCCTGCGGCATCTTCTCACTCCGTCTTGAGCGCCTCGATCGGGCTCAGCCTGGATGCCTTGTGGGCGGGATAGAAACCGAAGATGAGGCCGGTGGCGATCGAGAAGCCGAGGGCAAGGCCGATCGCCTGGCCGTCGATCGAGGTGACCCATCCGGCCATCCGGGCGACCGTCATCGAGAGCGTGACGCCGCCGGCAACGCCGATGGCGCCTCCGAGCAGGCAGAGCACCAGCGCTTCGCAGATAAACTGCAAACGGATGTCGCGCATCCGTCCGCCGAGCGCGCGGCGGATGCCAATCTCCCGCGTGCGCTCGGTGACCGACACGATCATGACATTCATGATGCTGATGCCGCCGACCAGCAGCGAGACCGAGGCGATGGCGACCAGCAGCAGCGCGACGGTGCGGATCGCGCCCTGCTGCGCTTCCATCGCGGCGGCGGGATCCTGGACCTTGAAGTCGTCTTCCTGGCCGGCGGGGACACGATGCCGCTGCCGCAGCAGGTTCTCGATCTCCGCTCGCGCGCCTGCCATCTGCCCGTCGCCGGCGACCTTGGCGATGATGTAGGCGACCGAATCCCGGTTGATGTTGCTGGCACTGCCGAGGAAGCGCAGCTTGGCGGTGGCAAGCGGCACGAAGGCGACGTCGTCCTGCGCGGGATCCTTGCGATCGAGAACGCCGACCACCTCGAGCGGGACCTTCATGATCCGGATCTGCGCGCCGACCGGATCGTCGCCGGCCGGGAACAGCTCGCGTGCGACCGTGCTGCCGAGGATCACGACCTTGCCGGCTCCGGCCTCTTCGGCACCGGAAAAATAGCGGCCCGCGGCCAGCTGCCAGTCGCGCACCATGAAATGCGCCGTCGTCGTGCCGTTGATGGTCGTGTTCCAGTTCTTGCCCTCGTGGATCACCTGCGCGGTGCCTGCGATCGAACCGGCAGCGGCCTGGATTTCCGGAATCTGCTCGAGGATGGCCTGCACGTCGCTCTCGGTCATCGTCAGCTTGCTGCCGTCCTTGAGGCGCACGCCGCCCTGGTAGGCCGCGCCGGGGATGATCATCAGCACGTTGGCGCCGATCGAGCGGATCTGCTCCTGCAGGCGCAGCTGCGCGCCGGCGCCGATCGCAAACACCGTCACGATGGAGGCGACGCCGATCACGATGCCGAGCATGGTGAGGAAGCTGCGCAGCGGATTGAGGCGCAGGGCGTGCAGGGCGATCTGAAAGCCCTGGAGCATCGTCATGGCGCAACGCTCCGTTTCGGCAGGATCGGACCTGGCGTTTCGTCGGCGACCAGCTCGCCGTCGTGCAGGCGGATGGTGCGCCGGCATTGCGCCGCGATGCCGGGATCATGCGTGATCATCACGATGGTCTGGCCGGTCCGGTTGAGCGCGGCGAACAGCGCCAGGATCTCGGCCCCGGTGCGGCTGTCGAGCGCGCCGGTCGGCTCGTCGGCGAGCACGATCAGCGGGGAGGCGATCAGGGCCCGCGCGATCGCGACGCGCTGCTGCTCGCCGCCGGAGAGCTGCCGCGGGAAATGATGGGCCCGGTGCAGCATGCCGACGGCCTGAAGGCTCTGCTCCGCGCGTGCCAGGCGCTCCTTGCGGCTGATGCCGCAATAGACCAGCGGCAGCGCGACGTTCTCGATCGCGTTGTGGCGGGCCAGCAGATTGTAGGACTGGAACACGAAGCCGATGCTGCGGGCCCGCAAGGACGAGCGCCGATCTTCCGAGAGGCCGGCGACGTCGGCGCCCTCGAGATAGACCGCGCCTTCGCTTGGCAGGTCGAGCAACCCGATCATGTTCATCAATGTCGATTTGCCGGAGCCGGACGGTCCCATCACGGCGGCGATCTCGCCTTGCGCGATGTCGAAGCTGACATTGCGCACCGCAGTCACGGCAACCCCGTCGGTGCGATAGGTTCTGCTGACCGACCGGAGGCTGATGAGAGGCGGGGAGGCGGTCATGATCCGAACCTGATTCCGAGAAACTCAAAGCCCGCCGGACGGATGGCCTGGCCGACTGCGACCTGGCTGCCCTCGTCGAGGTCTCCGCTCTTGAGTGCGACCTGCTCGGTGCCGGCGGTGCCGACCGTCACGGCGACGCGCTGGAGCGAGCCGCTTGCGCTGCGCACCCACACGCCGCTGTGCGTGCCGGCCGACGCCTGCCGTGTGCCCGAGGGCTGGAAGCGTAACGCGGCGAGCGGCACCTTCAGGACGTCGTCCTGTCGCTCGATCACGATCTTGACCAGGGCCGTCATGCCCGGGAGCAGCGCGCCGTCGAGATTGGAGGTCGCCAGCACGACGGTATAGGTGACGACGTGCTGCTGGGTCTGTGGTGCCTTGCGCACCTGCCGCACCACCGCCTCGAAGCGGCGGTCGGGATAGGCGTCCACAGTGAAATGGGCGCGCTGGCCGGGGGCGATGCGGCCGATATCGGCTTCGTCGACCTGGGCGTGGATCTCCATGTCTTCGAGGCGGTGCGCCACCACGAAGGTGGTGCGCGACTCCAGTCCGACCGCGAGCGTCTGGCCTTCGTTGACGAACCTGCCGACGACGACGCCGTCGATCGGCGAGCGGATCACGGTGCGGTCGAGATCGGCCTGGGCTGCGGCGAGCACGGCCGCCTTCTCCGGCACGGCCATTCGGGCCTGCTGCAGCTCGGCCTCGATGCGGCGGACATCGGCCTGCGCGCCCTCGACCGAATAGGAGTTAAGCGACATCAGCACTTCGGCCTCGCGCTCCTGGGCGAGGCGCGCGGTGAACTCGGTCTGCGCGTCGTCGACCGTCGTCGTCGCCACCACGTTCTGCGACTGCAGCGCGAGCTTGCGCTGCAGGGTTTTCTGCGCCGAGGATTTCACCGCCTGTGCGCTTTCGAGCTTGGCGGCGAGCACGTCGCGGCTGCCTCTGGCGTTCTGCAGGTCGATCCGGGCGCGATCGAGCTTGGCCCTGGCGATGTCGACCAGGGAATTTGCGACGGCAAGGGAGGCACGGGCTTCGTCGACCTTGGCGGCAAAGCTGCGCGGATCGATCAAGGCGAGCGGCTGATCCCTGGCGACGGTGTCGTTGAAATCGACATAGACCCGGGAGAGCTGCCCGGACAGTTGGGAACCCACCTCGATCGTCTTGACGGGCTGCAGGGCGCCGGTGACCGTGACAGTCTGCTCGATGCTGCCGCGCTGGATCGAGGCGTAGCGAAACACGGGCGATTCCGGCTCGAACGTCGCGGCCTTGCGCCCGGCGGGAACGAGCAGGCGCCTGGTCGAGTCCAGGGCGTGCGACGCCTTGTTGGCAGCGCCCCCGGCGGCGGCGATCACCGCCGGCCCCGCGGTTGTGACCGCGGCGAGGCTGCAGGCAGTTCCAAGCACGGCAATAATCGGCACAAATCGCATATCAAATACCCGCCTCTTTGAAATGGCTCGTTGGCGGCACGGACAAAGATCGCGCCATGGTTGTAAATCGACCAGAGCGGTATCGATCGTCAGTATGTCTTTCTTTCCGGGGCGACGGTCGGGCGCGCCTCGTGATCCAGAAGTAAAGTCCGCGCAGTGCGACTATTCGTGATTTGAAGACAATGCATACCGAGCGTATCGGTATGAAGCGCGCGGTATCGAACTCGACAAGCCGATCGAACGTCCCGTCTGGTCTGGCCGAAACGGCCACCTGCTGGCGTTCGAGCGGGCAGATGGGTGGCGATGCCATGACGCAGCCGTCGAAGCCACGACGCAGGATTGCCGCAGTCTCGATATCGGCCCGCCGCGATGCCGCCGATCGCGAGGCATGGTCCGTTCAATCACGAAGCCCGATATGTGAACGCCTTCACTCGTCTCCGGCGCGTGTTGGCTCTAAGAGGTCGTACCGGCGGAACGTCGCACCGCGTTCGGTGTTCGCGATTCTATCCAAGCACCTTGATCTCGTTTGCAAGAAGAATGGACGGCTCGTTGCTTTTTCATCGAGCCCCAAGCCGGGGGAGCCCGTTGCCCATGAGTTCAGGTCAAGCCACAGTTTATATCGTTGACGACGAAGTCCAGATTCGCACCGCGATCGGAAGTCTCTGCGAGGAGACCGGGCATCAGGTGAAGTTGTTTGCGTCGACCGATGACTTCCTCACGGAGACCATGTCACCCGGGCCGTCGTGCCTCGTGCTCGATGTCCGCTTTCCCGGCACCTCGCCGACCGGCCTCGAGCTGCAGCGCCGGCTCGCCGAGACGGGCGTACCCATTCCGATCGTCTTCATCAGCGGCCATTCCGACGTCCGCGTCTCGGTCGAGGCGATGAAGCGCGGCGCGGTCGAGTTTCTGCCGAAGCCCTTTCGCGAGCAGGAGATCCTCGATGCGATCAGGCACGGCATCGAGCGCGATCGCAGGCGGATGGAACGCGAGGACGCCGTGCGGGAAGCCCGCCAGCGCGTCGAGACGCTGACGGCACGGGAGCGCGAGATCATGCTGCTGATGGCCGAAGGGCTCGTCGCCAAGCAGATCGCGGCGCGACTTGGCGTGAGCGAAGTGACGGCGAAGGTGCATCGCGCCAGGATGATGCGGAAGCTGGAGCTGCGCACGCCGATCGAGGTGGTGCGGCTGATCGCCAGCATGGGGCACGAATCCGAGACGCGAGCCGGTGCGGAGTAGCTTGGCGAGCTTTCACGCGCGGGCGATTGCGCGCAACGTCTAGTCCGTACCGATTAGCATGAACTGCAGTCTGTCGCGCAGGCAAGGATCGGTTCAGAGTTGTCCCTACGATGTCGGCCGCTTCCAGGACGGCATCCGAACTCAGTCAGACAACTTTTGCTAGAAAGGAATTCTCCATGCGCAAATTGTTTTTTGCTTCGGTTGCATTGTTCGCCCTGTCCTCCGCCGCGCAAGCCGCCAACACTTCGACCACGGTGCAGGTCGGCGTCGTCAACGGCTCGACCGTTTCGCAGCAGGGCCTCACCAACGACACGTCCTCGACCAGCCAGCTCGGCCTCGTGAACAGCGCGTCGACGATGCAGGGCACCAGCTCGGCTTCGCTCAACAACGGCAGCACGGTCAACCAGATCGGCGTGCAGAACTCGGCGACCACCGGCCAGGTGGCGTTCGGCAACAACACCAGCGGGATCACCCAGAATTCGTTCGGGCCGCCCGCGTTGCAGAACAACTCCGCCGCCGTCGGCCAGCTCAGCGTGTTCGGCGTCAACGGCAGCACCGTCTCGCAGACGGCGCACTGACCCACGTATCGTTCGGCCGGACGCATCCAGTTGCGGTGCGTCCGCGCCATTCTCTAGAGCACCGCAACCGGGCAGGGCGATCAATTGCGACGCTCGCTCATTCTCGCGGAGGAAATGACATGCGGATCACCTATTTCATTGCAACGGTCGCGGCGCTCGGCGCGCTGACGGCCGCCGATGCAAATGCCGGCAACAGCGCCAGCGTGCTGCAATTCGGAACCACCAACACTTCGTTCATTTCGCAGAGCGGCGGCACCAGCAACAACGCCACGACGCTGCAGTTCGGCGCGACCAACACGGCCACCACGTTGCAGACCGGCTCGCTCCTCACCGTCAACACTTCGGTGATCGGGCAGGGCGGCACGACCGCGACGGCGACCAATACCGCGCTGGCCGGCCAGGTCGGCGGCTCCAATTCGAGCCTGATCGGCCAGATCGGTGCGAACAATACGGCGGGCGTCGGTCAGCTCGGAATCCTGAATGGCTCGACCATTCTCCAGCAGGCTCCGTGAGCGGCATGAAGTGATGAGGCATGTCATGAAACGTCATTTGAACTATGTGGGCGCCGTCGTGCTCGCTCTATGCCCGGTCGGCGCGGGATCGGCCGGCGCCCAGACCGCCGACATCAGGACCATCGTCTCGGTCGGGGGGCCGCCGGTCGTGCTGAACCAGAACAGTCAGCTCAACATGGCCGGCGTGTTCATGATCGGCGGCAGCACCAGCGCGACGGTGACGCAGAACGGCACCAGCAATGCCACCGGCGTCCTGCAATTCGGCGGCACGAATTCCGCATCGGTCGGGCAGACCGGGGCGATCAATCTCGCCTTCGTCGGTCAGGCCGGGCAATCGGCGAGCAGCGCGATATCCCAGCTCGGCACGATCAACGCGGGCACGGTGGCGCAATTCGGCACGGTCAACAATTCCACGATTCTCCAGACCGGTCCGTAAATCGCGCGCGAACTCATCGGCGTCGGGAACCAGCGGGGAAGCGCGATGCGGTGTGACAGGGAGATCTTGAAGCGGGTTCTGGCCGTGGCGGCGTTGCTGGCCGCCATCGGCGCGGCGACGCCGGCGAGCGCCGGGTCGATCCAGCGTACCGTGACCAACCGGAACGTCAGTATCGAGACGATCGTTCAGTTCGGCAACGACGTCCAGCCCGTCACGATCGAGGAGAACAGCCGCATCAATATCGCGCGGGTGATCCAGATCGGCGGGACCGGGACGGTGGACGCGACCATCATCCAGAACGGCACGCGCAACTATGCCAACGTGATCCAGATGGGCGGCACCACCAACGTGGCGGTCGGCCAGTCCGGCATCAGCAACACCGCCGACATCACCCAGATCGGCAATTCGACCAACGCGCTCCTGCTTCAGATCGGCGACATGAACAGTGGCGCGGTGAGGCAGTTCGGGCGTTTCAACTGGCTGGCGATCTTTCAGTTCGGCCGATGATGGAGGTGTGACATGAGATTGCTCCTGCTCGCATCCGGACTGGGACTCGTGGGCGTGATCGCAGCGGCGCCGGCCGGCGCTGCCGACGGTCACACCACGGTGGTCCAGGACGAGAACGGCACGTCGGTGATCACGCAAAGCGGCGATCCCGCCGAGGCCGAGGTCAGAATCGAGAAGGAGCCCGGGCGCACGACGGTGTACCGGCGAAGCGGCGGCAACACCGCCATCGTGACGCAAGGTACTGGGCAGGGCACCGGAAACCCGCAGGACATGCTCGACTGGCTGCGCAAGCAGCAGGGCCGCTGACAAGCGAAGGCCCACCGTCCGTGATGGACGGTGGGCCTCGCATGACGCGACCTTACCAGCGATAGCCGCCGGTCAGCGTGCCGTTGTTGTTGCCCTCAGGGCCGACATCGCCCTGTGTCGAGCTCGGGGTCGGATGGTTGGTGCCATTGAGCGCGCCATAGGGCCCCGCGACGTCGGGATAGTATGCGCGCGGTTGAACCGGTTCGTAGGTGGGCGCGGTGCGGTCCCAGCCGGCGCGTGGGCCGTTCCAATCATAGCCCTGCGCCGAGGCTGCCGCCGTGCCGGCGACGAGTGATGCCGTGATCAGGCAGAGGAGTTTTGACTTGTTCTGCATGCGAGATGCTCCTTGCTTGTGTCGGGGGCCAACGGTTGCACTGCGGCAGCGTTCCGGAACCAGGCCTGCGGGGGCGATCAACTCCGATCAACTGGTTATGAAGCGCCTGCTGCGGAACGAAGCGACGCGAGGGGCGGTCGCGGGCGTTCTTGCCGCACCGGTTCCCGCGTTAATCCCGTGCCTTAACCAATAATTAATTATAGGTTTGCGGGCGGGCGACAGCCCGGCCTAGCGTAGTTGCGGGGAGCCGCGATCGCTTAAGCCAAACGAGTTGGTGCGTATCATGACCTATCGAATGCATGGGGCCTTGCTCGCCTCGTTCAGCGCAGCCGCGCTGCTTCTTAGCCCCGGTCACAGCTTTGCCAGACCCGCGGGTGCCACACCGCAAGGCCTCGCGGCTGCGCCGTCCGGCACTGCCGCGCGTGCGACCATCGCGCCAGGCGCCCGGTTCCACCGGCGCAACAATCCCTTCGTGTACTGGCCCGGGGGCGGCGGCTTCTATTACGACGGCGCCGGCTACAGCCAGCCCTTCGTCGATGCGCAGCCGCCGGTCTCCACCGACGTGCGCTACACCTACACCTACGACGTCCCGTGGGACTGGTCGCATCGCTTCCCGCCGAACGTGGTGCCGTCCGACCGGCCCTATGTGCCGAGCTGCCCGACGGAGCAGGTGACGGTGCCCGGCCGCGGCGGGGTCGAGCACACCGTCAACATCACACGCTGCTACTGAGATCTAGCCAAGTTCAAAGCTGGCGACGCCGAAGACGCGGTCGATGCGCAGCGGCGCGATCGCGCCGGTGTACATGCGCGCCGTCTCGAACACGGGCTTGAGCCCGAGCGAGGTTGCGAGCGCGATGGCCTCGGGATTGATTGCGGGGACATCGAGGAAGACTTCGCCGCCGCCGGCACTCGGCAGCAGGGCCTGCATGATCGCCTCCGCCGCCGCACGGTCGTCGGCGACGAGCGGGCCGATCTTATGGCCGGTGCGGCAGGGCCGGATCACGCCCCAAGCTATCAGCTTGCCGTCACGCAAAAGCGCGCGGCCGACATGGCCCGACGTGTCGATCCAGGCGCGCAGGAAGGTGCTGCGCCGGGCCGGGAAGACGGTGGCGTCGTCGGCCTCCGCGCGCGCAAGCGGGATCGTGTCGAGCGCGACGACAGCGGCGGGCGGCCTCAGGGGCGCGGCGGCGATGCCGCCATAGCGGATATTGGCGTAGGCCAGCCGGAAGCCGGACTTCTTGTAGTTGTCCTGCTGCGCGACGACGCCGTCGAGCCCGATCACGCGCGCGCCGGCATGCGCGATCGCCGCGTTCCAGATCCGCAGGCCGTGGCCGGAGCCGCGAAGATCAGCGCGCACGATGTAGAAGCCGAGGAAAGCGAAGCGGTCGTCGTAATTGACGCAGGAGACGGTCGCGACCGGCTCGCCGTCGATCTCGCCGACGAAGAAGCCTTGCGGGTCGGGCATCGCGAAGCAGGCGGCGTCGCAGAGTCCCGGATTCCAGCCCTCGGCCGCAGCCCAGTCGATGGCGAGGGAGATCTCCCCGGGGCGCAGATTGCGGATCAGCAAATCACTCATGACGGAACCCTTCGACCATGGACCAGCCGACAGGTCCGGCGGTAGAAGGCCCCATGATAGGCCGAGCCCGTGGCTCGCCTCAACTCAAGGGATGATCGGTCATGGCAACAGAGAAGGTCGCACTCGTCACCGCGGGCGGCAGCGGCATGGGGGCGGGGGCTGCACGGCGGCTGGCGGCGGACGGGTTTCGTGTCGCGATCCTGTCCTCCTCCGGCAAGGGCGAGGCGCTCGCCGCCGAGCTCGGCGGCTTTGGCGTCACCGGCTCGAACAAGTCGAATGACGACCTGAAGCGTCTGGTCGACGGCGCCATGACGAAGTGGGGACGCATCGACGTGCTGGTCAACAGCGCCGGCCACGGGCCGCGCGCGCCGATCACGGAGATCACCGACGAGCAGTGGCACACCGGCCTCGACACCTATCTGCTCAACGTGATCCGTCCGACCCGGCTGGTGACGCCGCTGATGCAGGCGCAGAAGGGCGGCGCCATCGTCAACATCTCGACCGCCTGGGCGTTCGAGCCGAGCGCGATGTTCCCGACCTCGGCGGTGTTCCGCGCAGGGCTTGCCGCCTTCACCAAGATCTTCACCGACGCCCATGCGGCCGACAACATCCGCATGAACAACGTGCTGCCGGGCTGGATCGACAGCCTGCCGCAGCAGGATTCGCGCCGCGACAGCGTGCCGATGAAGCGCTACGGCAAGGTCGAGGAGATCGCGGCGACGATTTCGTTCCTGGCCTCCGACGGCGCCGCCTACATCACCGGCCAGAACATCCGCGTCGACGGCGGGCTGACGCGCTCGGTCTGAGGCGATGGAATCGGATCGCGCCGGTGCTGCATTGTCATGGTGCGTCACCGGTGCGCGTTGCGCGCCGCTCGCGACGGCTGATGCGTGGCGCTCGGGTCACACTTGTCCTTCGATCGCATGATGTGAGGCGCACGCTACGTCACAGTCCCTATGAACTTCGTCCCAGCCCAAGACGAATATTACCGCACGTCCTACGCCTGATCTGCGCCGGGTGCCTCCCGCGCACATTCGAAACGCGAACAATCGCGTTGGGCTAGGAGACTGGAATGAAGAAGTTTTTGCTTGCGCTGGCCTCGGTCGTGGTGCCGTCGCTTGTCCCCGGCGCCACACCCGTCCGGGCGGCCGACCTTGCAGCGCATTACACCAAGGCACCGGTGATGGCGTCAGTCTATAATTGGACCGGCTTTTACGTCGGCGGTAATGTCGGCGGGCAGTGGGGCAGCGCGAACCCGGCCACCAGCACCCTGTTTCCGGTGGCCGCCTATTTCGCGGATTCGAGCGTGACCGCCATCGGGGCGGTGGGCTCCCAACACATCAACAGCTCCGGCGTGACTGGCGGCTTCACCGCCGGCTACAACTGGCAGGTCAACAACGCCGTGCTCGGCCTCGAAGGCGACATCAACTATTTCGGCTTCAAGGGCAGCGCCAGCAGCACGGCTGTGTACCCGTGCTGCGCGCCGACCAGCTTCACCGTCAATTCATCGGTCTCGGCCGATTGGCTCGCCACCATTCGCGGCCGCATCGGCTTCCTCGCGACGCCGAGTTGGCTGGTTTACGCCACCGGCGGTGCCGCCATCGCGGAGGTCAGGGGCAATTTCAGCTTCACCGACACCTTTGCAGGCGCGACCGAATCCGGAGCGATCCGAGACACCCGCGTCGGCTGGACCGCCGGCGTCGGCGGTGAGTATGCGGTCGGCAACGGCTGGTCGCTGAAGGCCGAATATCTCTATGTCGATCTTGGTCGCAGCAGCATGACCAGCAACAATCTGAACGTCGGCGTGGCGTTGCCGACCCAGACGTTCACCCACTCGGTCGATCTCAAGTCCAACATCGTGCGCGTCGGTGTGAACTACAAGTTCGGCGGACCCGTCGTCGCCAGATACTGAGCGTCATCCCGGTCTCGATCTGGCGTGGAAAGCCCCGGCCTGCCGGGGCTTTCTGTTGTCGGCGACGGTTCAGCGCGAAGCCACGAGCCTGGCCAGCGCGGGCAGGATCCTGTAGCGCGCGATCTCGTGCGGATAGTCGCCGCGATTGGCGAGCAGGACGACCGCGATCCGCCGCGCCGGCACCAGGCCGATATAGCCGGAAGCGTTGTTGAGGCCGCCGGGCTTGTCGACGACGGTGACGCCGGGCAGGTGCACCGTTTCCCAGGCCATGGCCTGGCCGAATTTGTCATCGACGCGAAAGGCCTCGTGCTGGGTCATCCGCAGCGCCTCGCGCAGATGCGGATCGATCGCGCGGCCATCGACGCAGGCCGCAACGAAGGTCGCAAGGTCCCGCGCGGAGGAGAGCATCTGGCCCGTGCCGGGAAAGTCGAAATAGCTCTGCTGGTTGCCGATCGGGCCGATCGCCATGCCCTGATCGGAATAGCCCTGGACCAGACGCTGCATCGAGGCGGCATCCATGACGGCGCGGCCGTCCGGGCCGCGCTCGGGGACGAAGGTCGCGTCCATGGTGAGCGGGCGGAGAATGCGTCGCTGGATCAGCTCGTGGATCGGCTTGCCATGGCAGCGCTCGAGCACGAGCTGGAGCAGCACATAACCGGCATGGCTGTAGATGCGCTGCCGGCCGGGCGCGATATTCTCCGTCGGCGCGAAGGCGTTCAGCATCGCGATGAACTGCGCGCGCGTGTACTCGTCGTTCGGCCAGGGCGGGTGGTCGGTCGGCAGCAACAGGCCGGATGTGTGCGTGACCAGCTGGCCGACGGTGACGTCGCGGATATAGTTCCCCATCAGCTCGGGCAGGTATTTCGGCAAGGGATCGTCGAGCCGCAACTCGCCGCGCAGCACGCCGATTGCGACGAGCGTCGCTTCAAACGGCTTTCTCAGCGAGGCGAGGTTGAACAGGGTGTCGGGCGTCACCTTTCGACCGGTCGCACCGTCGGCAAGACCATAGGTGAAGAACTCGACATGACGGCCGGCATAGAGCGCAGCGGCGAGGCCGCCCGGATGATCGGGCGTCGCGGTCGGCGCCAGCTCGTTCGCGACGACGTCGCGCATCTGCGCGATCATGTCGGAATCCGCCGACGCGCGGCGCGGGCGCAGCGCGATCGCGAGCGGAACGAGTGCGGCCCGGGTGAAAAATCGCCGGGTGATCGGGGATGAGGTGACAACAGGCGACACGTGCTCTGATGAACGATGCTGGTGCGCCCCCGGACATTCTTTAGCGGGAGGGGCACGAGGTCCCAATTCACGATTGCGCGTTGTGGGTTCCATCCGAGCTACCGCGCTCTCCACTTTAACTTAGCTATTCGGCTAACAATTGTTGACGACCGTCACCCGGCGTGTATAGTTAGCTACATGGCTAACCAATTGACCCCTCTTGATCAGGTTTTCGCAGCACTCGCCGATCCCACGCGACGGGCTATCGTGATGCGATTGTGTGCCGGCGAGGCCTCTGTCGGCGAGCTCGCCGATCCCTTCGCCATGGCGCTGCCGAGCTTCATGAAACACATCCACGTGCTCGAGACGAGCGGGCTCGTTCAGTCCGAGAAATCCGGTCGCGTGCGCACCTGCCGCCTCAGTCCGGACGCGCTGCTCGGCGCGGAAGACTGGTTCCAGCAGCAGCGTGCGATCTGGGAGGCGCGGCTCGACCGGTTCGAAGCCTATGTGATGAAGCTCAAGAAAGAGAAGGAGCAGGCGGCCGCCAAACGGCCGTCTCGCACAACCAGGAAGAAAGGTTCTTGACGATGACGAGTTCTGCCAATCCCGCCCTGTCGCAATGGTCGCTCGACCGCGAGATCGTGATGTCGCGCGTGATCGACGCACCGCGCGATCTGGTGTTCGAGGCGTGGTCCGACCCGAAGCATCTGCCGCAATGGTTCGGGCCGAAAGGGTTCAAGGTCGAGACCTTCGAGATCGACGTTCGCGTCGGCGGCGTCTGGCGCTTCAACATGATCGGTCCCGACGGCACGGTCTATCCGAACCGCATGCGCTTCCGCCGCATCGAGCGGCCCTCCTTGATGGAGATGGACCACGGCGTCGACCAGGACGAAGACCCCGGCATGTTCCGCTTCACGGTCACCTTTGCCGAGCAGAGCAACGGCAAGACCGTGCTGATGATGCGCCAGCTGGCCTCGAGCACCGAGCAGCGCGACGGCATGATCGGCTTCGGCGCCGTCGAATACGGCTACCAGACGCTGGACAAGCTGGCGGCCTATGTGGCGGGCTTGAAGCGGTAAGCCAAGGTCTTGGTCGTCATGTCCGGGCTTGTCCCGCCTGCGTGGCCGAAGCCGCTTCGGCGAGGCGAAGGCCCGGGCATCCACGTTCTTCGTGCTGCGCGGTCGGGCGTGGATGGCCGGGACAAGCCCGGCCATGACGAGAGGAGTGGGACCGGCGCCTAACCCGCAAACTCACTCCTTCGCCTCGTCCGTCACGATGTCTCCGAGCTTCTGCCAGCGCTGGCCGTCGAACTGCACCATCTGGAACTGCTTGTTGACGCGATAGTCGGTCGGCGTGGTCGTGACCGAGATCCCGGGAAGGGTGAGATCGAGCACGACGTCCTTCAGGCTGGTGGCTTGCCGCATCACGTTCTCGCGGGTCAGATCGTCGCCGCATTGCTTCAGCACCTGCACCAGCAGCTGGGCGGTGATGTAGCCATAGACGTTCAGGTTCGAATCCTTGTCGCCGTCGGGATAGTATTTCGCCATGAAGGCGAGATAGCGCTTCATGCCGGGATCGTCCTTCCATTCGGGATCGGCGGCGTCCTTGACGTAGCCGACGCTGATGACGCCCTTGGAATTGTCCAGCCCCGCCGGCTTCAGCACGGCGCTGAGGGAGGAGGCGTTGATGTCGATGATGTGCAGCGCCTTCCAGCCGATCTCGGCAACCTTCTTGATCGCCTGCGCCGCCTGTTTCGGCGTCGTGGCGCTGAACAGCACGTCGGCGCCGGCGTCCTTCAACCGCAGGATCTGCGAATCGATGGTCGGTTCGGTGATCTCATAGGAGGTCTCGGCCACGATCATCTTCGCCTTGTCGCCGAGGCCCGCCTTGAGCCCGGCGAGATAGTCCTTGCCGAGGTCGTCATTCTGGTAGAGCACGCCGATCTTCGCGTTCGGGTGGTTCTTCAACAGGTACTGCGCGTAGATCCGCCCCTCGACGAGGTAGGAGGGGTTGAAGCCCATGGTCCAGGGAAAGTTCTTCGGGTCGGTGAAGCGCGCCGCGCCGGTGGCGGCGAAGAGCTGCGGGATCTTCTTGGCATTGAGATATTTCTGCACGGCGACGTTCGGCGCGGTGCCGATGATCTGGAACGTCAGCAGCACCTCGTCGCTCTCGACCAGCTTGCGGGTCTGCTCCACGGTTTTCGGCGGCGAATAGGCATCGTCATACTGGATCAGCTCGACCTTGCGGCCGTTCACGCCGCCCTGGTCGTTGATCATCTTCATGTAGGCCGCCTGGGTCTTGCCGATCACGGCATAGGCCGAGGCGGGACCGCTGAGCGGCACGGTCTGCCCGACCTTGATCGCGCTGTCGGAGGCGCCGGAATCGTATTTCTTCTGCGCGTGGGCTGGTACGATCAACAGCGCCAGAGCGAGCGCAGAGGCCGCGGCGCGTTCGAGAAGACGGTTTTTCATTTTCATTCCCTGTTCGCAAACGTTCATTCGCCCTTGAGCCCGGCATCGCGGATCAGCTTGGTCCATTTCTGCGTCTCGGCGTCGATGAACTGGCCGAACTCGGCGGCATTGCCGGCGCGCACTTCGAGGCCTTGCGCGGTCAGCTTGTCCTTGATCGCCGGCTCGGCGAGCGCGCGCAGGATTTCGGCCTGTAGCTTGTCGACGATCGGGCGCGGCGTCGCGGACGGCGCCATGAAGCCGTACCAGCCGGCGGCAGCGACGTTGGGGAAGCCTTGCTCGCGCAAGGTGGGCGCCTGCGGATAGAGCGCGCTGCGTTCGGGTGAGGCGACCCCGAGCACGATGAACTTGCCGCTCTGGATGTAGGGCAGGGCGGTCGGCAGCGCCGTCAGCGTGGCATCGACGCGGCCGGCGAGCAGCTCGGTATAGGATGCGGCATCGCCCCGGAACGGAATGTTGAGACCCTTGACGCCGGCGTCGCGGAACAGCAGTTCGCCGGCCAGGTGCGGTTGCGAGCCGGCGCCGGGCGAGGCAAAGGTCAGCCCATCCGGTTTTGATTTACCGTAGGCGATCAGCTCGGGCAGCGTCTTGAACGGCGCGTCGGCGCTGATGATGAGAAATAGCGGCGCGATCACCGCCATTGCGACCGGCTGCAAATCCTTGCGGTCGTAGGTCAGCTTGCCGAACAGCGCCTCGGCGGTGGCGTAGGGCGCCGCGACGTAGAGGATGGTGTAGCCGTCGCCCTGTGCATGGGCGACCATGTCGTTGGCGATGCGGGTGCCGGCGCCGGGCTTGTTCTCGACGATGAATTGCTGATGAAGGCTGCGGCCGAACTCTTCGGCCAGCAGGCGCAGAGAGATGTCGTTCGAGCCGCCGGGCCCGTAGGGCGAGATCAGCCGCACCAGGCGCGAGGGCCATGCATCCTCGGCGCGTGCCGACAGGCCGGCGATGGCGGCCAGGCCGCCTGCAACGGTGCCCAGCAGGGTTCGTCGCGTGACTTCAAGCGATGCCACGATCTTCTTCCTCCCTTTTCGTTGGTCTTCTTGTTGTTGGTTCAGATCACCTTTCGCTCGGTGAGCTGTTCGATCTCCTGGTCCGAAAGGCCGAGCCAATTCCGGAAGACTTCGTCGTTGTCCTGGCCGATATCGCCCGCGGCGTGACGCAATCGCGCGGGATCATTGGTGAAGCGCGGCACGACATTGGCCATCGCAACCGTGCCGAAATCGCGGTCGGCAACGCGCGTGATGACCTCGCGCGCCTTCATTTGCGGGTCGCCGGCGATCTGGTCGATCGCATAGATCGGGGCGAGCGTTCCCTGCGCGGCATTGAATCTGGCGAGGACCTCGTCGAGGGGATGCGCAGCGCACCAACCGGCGAAGATGTCGTTGAGCTCGGAAGCGTGCTTGACCCTCCGGTCGTTGCTGGCGAAGCGCGGATCGTCGATCAGGTCGGGGCGTTCGATCGCCCGGCAGTTCGCGGCAAAGAGCGCGTTGGTCGACCCTGCCAGCGTCACCCAGTGATCGTCGCTGGTGCGGAACACGGCGGCCGGCGCCGAATAGCCGTTGGCATTGCCGATCCGGCTGCGCACCACGCCGAGCTGATCGTGCTCGATGGCGAGCACGTCGAGCAGGCGGAAGGTGGCCTCGGTGAGCGAAAGATCGATCTCCTCGCCGGGCGCGTCGGGATCGCGCGCCCGTTTCCACAGCGCCGCGAGCACACCGACGGCGCCGAACAGGCCGCCGATCGAATCCCCGATCGGGTAGCCCGGATGGGTCGGCTCGCCATCGCTTTCCCCCGTGATGTAGGTGAGCCCGCCCATGGCCTCGAAGATGCGGGCAAATCCGGGTCGCTCGCGATAGGGGCCATCCTGCCCGAAGGCGGTGGCGCGCAGGATCACGAGGCGCGGCTGGATCGACCACAGCACTTCCTTCGAAAGGCCCCAGCGGTCGAGCGTGCCGGGCCGGAAATTCTCGATCAGCACGTCGAAGCGGGGCAGCAGCTGCTTGAACAGCGCAAGTCCCTCGGGCGTGCGCAGATCGAGCGTGGCGAACTTCTTGTTGCGGTTGGCGGCCTTCCACCACAGCGGCTTGCCGTCCTTGAACGGAGGGAACGAGCGCACCCCGTCGCCGGTCCCGGGCATCTCGACCTTGAGCACCTCGGCGCCATAGTCGGCGAGCAGCGTCGCGGCAAAGGGCGCGGCGATGATGGTCGCGATGTCGAGAACTCTCAAACCGTCCAGCGGCCCAGCCATCTCACGTCCCGGTGTTGATCTTCTTGGTCTTGCGCGCGGGCAGCGCGGGTGCCGTCTGTCCGACGATGGCGCGGATGCTGTCGGCCAGCGCCGCAAGGCGCGGACCGATCTCACTCTCCAGCTGCCCCGGCTGCAGCCGGAAAGCAGGAATCCCGCAATTGATCGAGAACGATTGCCTGGTTTCGGCGGCGTGGAACAGCGGCGCGGCGACGGCGTGGATCGAGGCCATGTACTCGCCCCAGCAGGTGCAGAAGCCGCGGCTGACGCATTGGGCAAGGCCGGCGCGGTATTTGTCCTGGAAGGCCGACCAGAGCTCGGAATCTTCCGCGGCGATGCGCCGCTCCAGCCGCGTCGCGTCGGCTTGCGGCAACGTCGATGCCGCGGCGCGGCCCATGGCCGTCATCACGACCGGAATGGGCATGCCGATGTCGGGGGCGTGCGGGCCGACATCGCCGGACCGCGCCGTCTCCACATAGATCATCGACGTCGCATCCAGCAGTCCGATCGAGACGGTGCCGCGGACGCTCTGCGCCAGCTCCTGCATCATGGGCCGCGCGAACTGGCGGAATTGCAGGTCGGCAAGCAGCGGGTGCGCCAGCCGCAGGGCGCGCGCGCCGACCAGATACTTCGCTCGGGAGGGGTCGTAGCGGAGGTAGCCGAGTTCCGCGAGCGTGTGCGTCAGCCGCGCCACCGTCGGTCGCGGGATGCCGGTCAGCGTCGACAGCTCCATGTTGCCGAGCAACGTGCTGCCCGCCCTGAAGGCTTCGAGCACCACGAGACCTTTGGCCAGCGTCGTGGCGAAGGCCGCATCGTCAGCACTTTCCGCGAGGACTGCTGCGGCGGACGTGGGGTGAGGCGATCTGGATGGAGGGCGAGCCATGTCGTCATATTCGGACGAACCGCAGAGGATTGTCCATTAGATTCACAAATAGGCGGGCAATTGTCCAATATGTGGACGCACTTAAGGGAAGCATTTTGCTGTGGGCCGCGCAGCGAAACGACCGACCACACGGATTTTTGTCGCGATTTCCTGGTGTGTTGTGACAGGATTGTTACGGCGAAATGTCAGATCGATTACAGCGGAGCGGTTCATGTTGCAGTGGCAGGCGCGGTCAAATCCCCTCGCGTGGTGGTGGGGCTCCCTGACGCTCGTCAGCGCGGCCAATGTCCTCGTCTGGTTCATGCTGTACCGCGAGTTCTATCCGACGGTTGCGGGCAGTCACGGCGGCGGCTCGGACATCGGCCTGATGTTCCTGCTGTGCGCCGGCTACGTGTTCGGCTGCGCGTTCCGCTCGGTGCTGCCGCGCGCCGACGTGCAGCGCATCTGCCTGTTCGACACCTGGCTGTCGAGCGTCGTGGTCGGCCGCACGGTGGCGACCGTGGCCGAGCTCTGCTTCGTCGCGCAATGGGCCATCATCCTGCACCAGCTCGGCAAGATGACGGGCGCGGAGACCGCGGTGAACATCGCGCTCTTGATCGTGCCCATCATCATCATCGCGGAGTGTTTCTCCTGGTACGCGGTGGTGACGACCAACTTCCTCTTCAACGCGATCGAGAACTCGCTGTGGGCGGTGACCTTCTTCCTGGCCGGCATCGCATTGTGCCGCCTGATGCCGGAATTCCAGGGCGTGGTGCGCTGGGCGCTGATCGCGGGCATCGTCGGCATCGCCTGCTTCCTCGCCTTCCTCGTCACCGTCGACGTGCCGATGTATCTCAGCCGCTGGCGGGCAGGGCACGCCGAAGGCAACACCTTTCTCGGCTTCCTCGAAGGCCTCCATGACGTCTCGACGCGCTGGGTGGTGACCCACGACATCGCGCATTGGAAGGGCGAGCTGACCTGGATGTTCCTGTATTTCAGCGCCGCAGTCTGGTCGAGCCTGGCGCTCTGCGCGCTCTATGCGATGGAAGGCTATCTGGCGCAGTATCTGGCCTGATTACTTCCCCACCAAACCGCATTTGCTGCGGTCGAGCGGACGGAAGGCCTGGTCGGGCGGGATCGTCGCGACCAGCTTGACGAAATCCCACGGTCCCCTGGATTCCTCGGGCGTCTTGACCTGCACGAGATAGAGGTCGTGCACCATGCGCTGGTCCTCGCGGATGCGGCCATTGGGCGTGTAGGCGTCCGACACCGGCGTCGCCTTCATCTTCGCCATCACGGTTGCGCCGTCGTCGGAATCGCTGTCCTTGATCGCCTGCAGATAATGGCGCACGGCGGAGTAGACGCCGGCCTGGATCTGCGAGGGCATGGCCTTGCGGCGCGCATAGAAGGCGTCGGAGAATTTTCGCGCGGCCGGCGAGACGTCCTCGAAGAACGAGGTGACGATGAGGTCGCCGCGGGTTGCCTTCAAGCCGACGGAATGGATATCGACGTTCTGGAACGACATCGGGACGATCTTGATGCCCTGGTCGGCAAGGCCGAATTCTTCGGCCTGCTTGATCGCGGTGGTGTTGTCGCCGGCGACGTTGATGGCGAGGATCTTCGCGCCCGAGGACTGGGCCTGGAGCAGGAAAGAAGAATAGTCGGGCGTGCCGAGCTGCGCCTTGACGCTGCCGGCGACCTTGCCGCCGAGCGCGGCGATACGCTCGCGCGCCGTCGCTTCGATCGAATGGCCGAAGGCATAGTCGCCGGTGATGAAGAACCACGGCTCCTTGCTGGTTTGCATGATGCCCGAGACCACGGCGGTCGCGGTGGAATAGGCGTCCTGGGTCCACTGCACGCTGGTCGGCGCGCAGGCTTCATCGGTGAGCTGATTTGCGCCGGCGCCGGAGACGAGGAAGATCTTTCCGTTGCCGCGGACGAGCTCCTGCACGGCGAGGGCGGCGCCGGAGCTGCCCCCGTCGGCGATCGCCTGGACACCTTCGCTGAACCACTTTCGCGCGAGCGATGCCGCAAGATCCGGCTTGTTCTGGTGATCGGCCTGCAGGATCTCGATCGGCTTGCCGTTGATCCTGCCGCCGAACTCCTCCGCGGCCATCCGCGCCGCCTCGACCGAGCCTGGGCCCATCGCGGTTGCGAACACGCCGTTCATGTCGGTGAGCACGCCGATGCGGATGGCATCGCCCTTGATCTGGGCATGTGCAGGCGGGTTCGCGAGAATGAGAGTGAGTAGCAACGTCGTGATGGATGTCGTGCGGTTGGCGGCCATGGCGTGTTTCGATCTTGATGGGGGCGGGTACGCGGCTATTGCCGCAGTGGACGAAGGCGCGGTGAAGCAAGCCTAGTTGACGATCTTGCAGGCGGGGTCCACGGGGCCGAAGGCCTGCTCGCCGGGAATCCGTGTCAGGATCTTGTAGTAGTCCCAGGGGTATTTCGATTCCGTGGGAGCTTTGACCTGAGCAAGCCAGAGATCGTGCACCATGAGGCCGTCGGCCCGCAGCTTGCCGCCGTGCGCGAAGAAGTCGTCGATCGGCGTATCGCGCATCCTGCTCGCGACTTGACCGGGATCGTCGGTCCCGGCTGCCTTGACGGCATTGAGATAGTGTGTGACCGCGGAATAGACGCCCGCCTGCCACATGGTGGGCATGCGCTGCATCCTGGAGAAGAAGCGCTTTGACCAGGCCCGCGTCTGGTCGTCCATGTCCCAGTAGAAGGCGGTCGTCAGCAGCAGGCCTTGCGCGCTTTGCAATCCAAGCGCGTCGATGTCCGTGATCAGCGCAAGCAGAGCGGCCATCTGCTGTCCGCCCTGGAAGAGGCCGAATTCGCCGCCGGTCTTGATCTCGTTCACATTGTTCGGCGGGCCGCCGGCTATTCCGATGATCTTCGCTTTCGAGGCCTGCGCCTGAAGCACGAATGACGACATGTCGGTGGTGCCGAATGGCGGCCGCGCCGAGCCCAGCACTTTGCCGCCCTCGCGCTTGATCACGGCGGTGGCGTCACGTTCCAGCGCGTGGCCGAACGCAATATCGTCGGTGAGGAAGTACCAGGTATCGCCGCCGCGCTTGACCACTTCCTGCGCCGTGCCGACGGCGAGCGCGTGCGTGTCGAATACCCATTGCATGGTGTAGGGGGAGCAGAACTTGCCGTGAAAGTCTGCCGTTCCGGTCGCGGTCACGATCAGCAGCTTCTTCTTCTCGCTCGCGACCGTCTGCGCCGCGAGCCCCACCGCCGACACCGGAACGTCCACGATGAGGTCGACCTGTTCGGTGTCGTACCATCGCCGCGCGATGGCAGCGCCGATGTCCGGCTTGATCTGATGGTCTCCGACGATCAGCTTGATCGGCTTGCCCAACACGCTGCCGCCGAAATCGTCGACGGCCATTTGCGCCGCTGTCACCGAGCCCTGACCGGTTGGTGTCGAGGAGGGCCCCGTCATGTCCGACAAAACGCCGATCTTGACCTGGTCGTCCGAAACCTGGGCCTGGGCGATCGTGGTCGCCAGGATCGCCGCCGTCACGGCGAACGCGCCCGCAAAGCGATGCATGTTGTTTCCTTCCCCTCGATGCCGGATCCGTCCCTTTTTGGGATCGCTTTGACTCAGGCCGGCTCGGCGATGACCGTGTTGCGCAAGGTGCCGATGCCGGAGATCTCGACCTCGACGGTGTCGCCCGGGCGCATCCACAGCGGCGGCGTGCGCTTGGCGCCGACGCCGCCGGGTGTGCCGGTGACGATGACGTCGCCGGGCACGAGCGGGCAGATCGTCGAAATGTAGGCGATCAGCTCGGGGATGCCCGTGATCAGCAGGTCGGTGGTGGTGTCCTGCACCACGGCGCCGTTGAGCCGCGTCTGCAAGGTGAGCTTCGACGGGTCCGGAATTTCGTCCGCCGTCACCAGCCACGGGCCGAAGCTGCCGCCTTCCGCAAAAGTCTTGCCGGAGAGGAACTGGCTGGTGTGGCGCTGCCAATCGCGGATGCTGCCCTCGTTGTAGCAGGCATAGCCGGCGATGTGGTCGAGCGCACGGCTCGCCGGGATGTGCCGGCCCGCCTTGCCGATGACGAGCGCGAGCTCGCCTTCATAATCGAAATCGTCGCTCACCTTCGGTTTCACGATCGGCTGGAGATGGCCGACCTGGCTGCAGGGGAAGCGAACGAACAGCGCCGGCTTCTCGGTAACGGTGCGCCCGGTTTCGGCGACGTGGTCGCGGTAGTTCAGGCCGACGCAGATGATCTTGCCGGGATCGGGGATCACGGGGGCGAAGCTGATCCGGTCGAGCGGATGATCGGCGGCTGCGGACGCGGCGAGCTTCGCGGCCTCGGCAAGACGGCCGGCCTCGAGCAACTGCCGCAGCGTGGTGCAGGGCGCCATGCGCGCGCCGAGATCGACCACGCCATTGTCCTTGACGGCGCCGAAAGAGGCGCGGCCGTCGGCGACGAAAGAAAGCAGCTTCATGATATGTCCTTGAGAAGGGTTCGGTCAGGCCGCGGACGGCACGGGGGTTGGAGGCAAGAGGGTGGCGATGAGCCGGTCGAGTTCGGTCTCGTTACGGGCGGTGCCGCGCACGTAGCGGTCGGGGCGGACCAGTGCGGCGATGATGCCGTGCTCGCGGAGCCAGTCGCCGATGCCCCCGGCATCGTCGCTGGTCAGCAGTTTGATTCCGGCTTGCGCCAGCGCGGGATGCGATGAGTCCGTCGTCGCATGCGCGACGAGCAGCACGTGGCGGTAACCGATCCGGTCGTCACTGCGGCGTCCGTCCGTCAGCGCGAATTGCGGCGCGAGATGTCCGGCCAGGGGCAGATCGCCGAGCGCGAGCCCCGGGCCGAGCAGGGGTTTCATCACCTCGAGCTTCACCGGAGCATTCTCGCGGGCTTGGCCGGCGGCAAGGCCCGCTTCGATCGCCTTGGTGTTGATCACGCCGCCGAGACGGATGGCGAGCTCGATGAATTCGCGGACATGCGGCAGGCGCTCGCTCTGGTAGGTGTCGAGCAGACCGGGTGCGGCGCCGCCCCGGATGACCGCAGCGAGCTTCCAGGCGAGGTTTGCGGCATCGCGGATCCCGGCGCACATGCCCTGGCCGAGGAAGGGCGGGGTCTGGTGCGCGGAATCGCCCGCGAGCAGCAATCGTCCGTTCCGCCATTGCCGTGCGATGACGGAATGAAAGGTGTAGACCGCAGCGCGTTCGAGCTCGGCATCCTCGGGCGTGATCCAGCGCGACAGCAGGTCCCAGACCTTGGGCGGTTGCGCGATCTGCTGAGAATCCTCGTCCGGGAGAACCGTGATCTCCCAGCGTCGCCGCGTGCCGGTGCCGCGCACATAGGTCGCCGGCCGCCGGGGATCGCAGTGCTGGAGACTGTAGTCGCCGAGATCGTCGCGCGCGCGCTTGAGCAGCACGTCGATTACCAGCCAGCGCTCGTGGAAGCCGAGATCGTCCATGCCGGAGCCGATGAAGCGGCGGACCAGCGAGCGGGCGCCGTCGCAGCCAATCACGTAAGCAGCGCGGACTTCGGTGAGCTGTCCATTCGAGAGGTCTTCGTAGCGGACGCGCACGCCATGCTCGTCCTGGTCGAGCGCGAACACGTCGCAGCGGTTGCGCAGGACGACGCTGGGAAAGCGGCTGAGACCGCCGATCAGGACATCCTCCAGATCCGGCTGGTGGAAGCGATAGCTGAGATTCCAGCCCATCGGCGTGGGGGTCTGCGGCCGCGACCAGTCCAGCAGCATCTTGCCGTTGGCATCCAGAAACAGCATGCCGGGGCTGAGGATGACGTGCGGCAGGATCGCGTCGGCGAGGCCGACGGTCTGGAACACCCGCATGCACTCGTCGTCGAAATGCACCGCCCGCGGCAGATGATAGGTCCGCGCCTCGCGCTCCAGCACCAGCGTCTTCACGCCGCACAGGCCGAGCAGGTTGGCCAGCGTGGCCCCGACCGGGCCGCGGCCGACGATCACGACGTCGAACTCGTCGAAGGTGGATTTATCTTGCATGCGGCCATCTCTTCCCCAAGCCATGCCATCCGTTCAACGCCGCCGCGCCAAGTGTCCGCCCAGCGGACGACGACGGGGCTGCACACCCATCCTGTCCGCCAGCCGGACATTTCGGCAATTGCGCTGTTTCGGACAGGTTCGGCCTGGCTACTTAGGTGCAGGAAAAAAAGTGCAGGTTGTCGGTCGAGGCAGCCGCGGAGGAACGACGATGCTGAAATACGCGGGAGCGGCGTTGCTTGCGATCCGACTGTTGGTCATGCCGGCTCAGGCCGCAGACATCAACGTCGGAATCCTGCTGTCTGCCACCGGCCCTGCGGCGGCGATCGGGAATGCCGAGCGCAACGGGACCAGCTTCGGTGCGACCGAGATTGCGGGCCACAAGGTCAACTATCTGTTTCTCGACGAAGCCTCGGACAGCACCGCGGCGGTCGCCGCGCTGCGGAAACTGTTCCAGGGCAGCCAGATTGATATTCTCGTCGGTCCGACCACGACGCCGGGATCCTTTGCCGTGATCGATCCGGCAGTCGAGTACCATGTTCCGGTGATCACTCTCGCGCCCGTCAACGCGCTGGTCGCGCCGGTCGATGCGCGCAAGCGTTGGATCTTCAAGACGACCACCAACGACGACCACGAGGCGACGCCGTTGTTCGCGCACATGAAGACGAACGGCGTCAAGACGCTCGCCCTGATCGGCTTTGGCGATTCCTACGGCGATGCCTGGAGCAAGGTCGGCGCGGACATGTCTGCGGCCAACGGCATCAAGCTTGTTGCCGACGAGAAATATGCACGGACGGACACCAGCGTCAGTGGCCAGGTCCTCAAGATCCTCGCCGCCAATCCCGACGCCGTCCTCGTTGCCGCCTCCGGCGCGCCCGCGGCGCTGCCGCTGCTTCAACTTCGCGAAAAGGGATATGCGGGCAAGGTGTACGGCACTCTCGGTGCGACCTTCGGGGATTTCCGCAAGTTGACCGGCGCTCAGGGCGAAGGGATCTTCGTGCCGCTGAGCCCGGCTGTCGGGGCGGCCTCGTTGCCGGATGAGCATCCCGCCAAGCAAGCGGCGCTGGAATTCATTCGCCGCTACGAGGCCAAATTTGGCGCTGGAAGCCGCAACATCTTTGCGGGCTCCGCCTATGACGCGCTGCTCCTCATCGCGCGCGCCGCGCCGGTGGCGCTCAAGTCAGGAGAGCCCGGGACCGCTGAGTTCCGGGAAGGACTTCGGAGCGCCATCGAGGGGCTCAAGGGCGTCGCCGGCTCGCGCGGCGTCTACAATTACGGTCCCAACGACCACACCGGCCTCGACCAGAGCGCGCTGACGCTCGGCCGGCTCGAGAAGGGCGAATGGGTGGCCGTGCCCTGAGCCGTGCGCTTGAGGCGGGCGGGCGTGCTCTTGGCGGATTCGGAGAAGAGAGGATGACGGCCGCTCCCGGACAACCGGTCTATGACGTCGATCTCTACAGCGACGAGGTCTTGCGTGACCCATACCCGCATTATCGCGCCTTGCGCGAACTGGGCGCCGTGGTCTGGCTGCCTCGAAACGGGCTCCATGCGGTCGCGCGGTTCGACGACGTCCGTGCAGCGTTGCGGAATCCAGCATTGTTCTCGTCGGCCCACGGGGTCGCCGCGAACGATCACGTCAACGAGATCTCGCGAGGCACGACGCTGGCGAGCGATGCGCCCCTGCACGATCGGCTGCGTGCGATCATCGCGGCCCCCTTGCTGCCGCGGGCGCTGCAGGACATCGCACCGCAGATCCGGGCGGAGGCCGGCCTGCTGATCGACGATCTCGTCGCCCGAGGCGAGTTCGACGCGGTCACCGACCTGGCTCAGTATCTTCCCCTGACGATCGTCTCCAAGCTCGTGGGTCTGGAGGATTACGGCCGCGGCAGCATGTTGCGATGGGCTGCGGCGACCTTCAACGTGCTGGGCGGCATGAATGCAAGGGCGTGCGCGGCGCTGAAAGACGTTCAGGAAATGCGAGCCTATCTCGGCGGCGAGGAGATCAGGACGCGGCTGCGGCCCGGCAGTTGGGGTGACCGGATATTCGCAGCGGCGGATCGGGGCGAGGTCGAGGCTGAGCGCTGTCCGGTGTTGATGCGGGATTATCTCGGACCGAGCCTTGATACGACCATCTTCGCAACGGCCAACCTCATCCTGCTGTTCGGTCGGCATCCCGACCAATGGGAGCTCGTCCGCAACGATCCCGCCCTGATCCCTAACGCGATCAACGAGGCGTTGCGGCTGGAATCGCCGGTCCGTGGCTTCACGCGACACCTCGTGGCGGATGCCACGATCGGCGATCTGGCCGTCCCGCGCGACAGCCGGCTGCTGCTGCTCTACGCCTCGGCCAACCGCGACGAGCGAAAATGGCAGGATCCCGAGCGGTTCGACGTGAAACGCCGCGCCAACGATCATCTCGGTTTCGGCAACGGCACGCATATGTGCGCAGGCCTGCATCTGGCCCGGCTGGAGATGACGGCGCTGCTGGAAGGGCTCGTTGAACGCGTCGCCGGTTTCGAGCTTGGCGAGCCCGTGCTCGCGCTCAACAACGTGCTGCGCGGTCTGGCGTCGCTCCCGGTCCGGGTGACGCGCGCGTAGCTGCCGGCGGGCGCCGTTGTCGCACCCGTAACCAGCGTGAGGCTTGGAGTCAGGCGCCGACGTCGATGGCTGCTGCGGCGCTGCGTATCGGATCGACGAAGCTGGCGATGGCCTCGTCGAGCCCCAGCGCCGAGCGAATCCAGATGATGGAGATGCAGCCGAATACGGCTCCGTCCCGCACAATGGGGACGGCAATCGAAGCCGTCTTGGGATTGTACTCGCCCTCGCTGCGGATGGCGTAGCCGCGCGCCTGCGTCTCGGTGATCATGCGATCGAGATGGGCTGCGTCGAGGAACGGGCGGTCGTCGGCCTCGTCGATGCGACGGAGATGATTGACGATGAGGTCGCGCTCGTGCGCGGAGCAGGCGGCGAGATAGGCGCGGCCTGCGGAGGTGCGCAGCATTGGCAGGCGCTTGCCGATCATGCCGCGGTCGATCGAGAGCGGGCTGCGCGCGTGGGTGGTCTCCTGCACGACCATCGCGGCGTTCTCGTAAGTGGAGAGATCGACCGGCCAGACCAGGGTCTTGCTGAGCTCGGCGAGATAAGGCGCCGCCGCCTGGCAGATCACCACGCCGGGATCGTAGCCGTCGCCGAGGCTCAGCGCGCGCCGGGTGACGCGAAAACGGTCGTCGCTGGCGCTGCGGGCGATATAGCCGAGTTCCTCGAGGGTTTCGAGCAGGCGGTAGACGGTGGGCCGGGGCAGGTCGAGGGCGCGGGCAACGTCGCCGGCGCGGATGCCGCCGGAGCGGTTGACCTCGCGCAGCACGTCGAGCCCGCGCTTGAAGGCACGAACGCCTTCCGACTGCCGGGGCGCAGCCTTGCCCGTCCGCTCCTTGGACACTTCGCATTTCCTCCCTTGTGGCGCACGGTCCCGCGATTATCGTTGCGAACGCGAAGCGATTGCGGAAGGCTACCGTAGGATCGCGCGCGGCCGGTATCAAGTTTGCCGTATTGCGGCACACGCGATGCCTTCGGGAGGTCGTCGATGGAAATCACTGCGCTCGGTTATATCGGAATCAATTCATCGCAGCTCGACCAGTGGGGGCAGATGGCGACGGGGCTGCTCGGCATGCAGCAGGTTGATCGCGGCGGCAAGACGCGCGCCTTCCGCATGGACGATCGCAAGCAGCGGCTGATCGTCGACGGCAGCAGCGACGCCGGGCTGGCGGTGATGGGCTGGGAGGTCGCATCGACCGTTGAGCTGGATCAGCTGGCGGCCCGGCTGGAAAACCACGGCGTCAAGGTCACACGCGGCGCGCGCGCGCTGGCCGATGAACGCCATGTGGCCGAGCTGATCACGTTCGCCGACCCCGCCGGCAACCGCCTCGAGGCGTTCTGCAAGCCGGAGCTTGCGAGCGAGCCGTTCAAGCCGGGTCGGCCAATCTCGGGTTTCCGCACCGGCGCGCTCGGCATGGGGCACGTCGTGCTCAACGTCGAGGACGTCGAGCCACTATTGCCGTTCTACCGCGACGTGCTCGGCTTCCACGTCTCGGACTTCGGACTCAAGCCTTACGGGCTCTATTTCTTCCACGTCAACGGCCGCCACCATTCCTTTGCCATGGTCGGCTCGGGGCGGAAGGCGATGCATCATTTCATGGTGGAGCTCGGCAGCCTCGACGATGTCGGGCAGGGCTATGACCTCGCGCAGCTCGAAGATGGCCGCGTCGTCTATACGCTGGGCCGGCATACCAACGACCATATGACGTCGTTCTACGTGAACACGCCGTCCGGCTTCTTCATCGAATACGGCTGGGGCGGGCGCATCATCGATCCCCAGACCTGGCAGCCGCACGAGACCTTTGATGGCCCGTCGCTCTGGGGCCACGAACGGCTCCACATGCCGGAGGAACAGCGCAAGCGCTTGCGCGACATGCGGATGGATGCAGCCGCCCGCGGTGTGCGTGTCGCCGACCCGCGCGTGCCGCCGCTGAACTGCGCATGGCTGGACCAGGTGATCGCGCGCGAATGATCGGCGGCCACGCGACAAGAATCTGACGATCAGGGAAGGATACTATGCTCAAGACTGTTTTGCGGGCAGGCTTCGCGCTGCTCGCGCTGACGACGGCTGCCTCGGCCGAACCGGTCAAGGTGACGCTGCTCGGCACCGGCGTGCCGACCCCGCGGCCGACCAGCTTCAGCGCCTCGACGCTGGTGGAGGCGGGGAACGAGAAGCTGCTGTTCGACCTCGGCCGCGGCTCGACCATGCAGCTCTACAGACTGAAGATCCCGCTCGGCGCGATCACCGCAAATTTCATCACCCACATGCATTCCGACCACCTCGTCGGTCTTCCCGACATGTGGTTGACCGGCTGGCTCGCCACGCCGTGGGCATCCCGCAAGGGACCGATGAAGCTCTACGGGCCCAAGGGCACAGTCGCGATGACGGAGAATCTGACGAAGGCCTTTGCCGACGACATCCGCATTCGTATCGATGACGAGCACCTCGATCCCGAGACGATCAAATTTGCCGCAAAGGATATCGAGGCCGGGCCGGTCTACGACAACAATGGCGTCAAAGTCACCGCGATCGAGGTCAATCACGGCGAGAAGATCAAGCCGTCGTTCGGTTACGTCGTTGAGTATGGCGGCCACAAGGTGGTGCTGTCCGGCGACACCAAGTATGACGAGCGGGTGGCGAAGGCGGCGGAGGGGGCCGATCTGCTGATCCACGAGGTCGCGGTCATCGAGCCGGAGTTGTTGATCAAGAGCCCGGTCTACAAGGACGTTCAGGCGCACCACACGTCGCCGGAAGAGGCGGGCCAGATCTTCGCGGCCGCCAAACCGAAGCTTGCGGTTTACTCCCACATCGTGTTCGGCACCGTGAAGCCCGTGCCTGACATTCCGGAGGAGCCGCTAATCCTGCGCACGCGTACAGGCTACAAGGGACCTCTGCTCGTCGGTCGCGACATGATGTCATTTGTGATCGGCGACACGGTCGAGGCATTTGCGCCTGACGGAACGAAGCTTGCGCCCTAGCGGCAGGCGATGATCACGCCTCGCCGAGATCCGGCTCCGTCAACAGTCCCTGGCGCAAGGCGAGGCGGACCAGCTCGATGTCGGAGCCGACGCCGAGCTTGTCCTTGATCAGGGAGTGCAGGTTCGCCACCGTCTTCGGGCTGACATGCAGTGTTTCGGCGATCTCGTCCGTCGTCCTCTCGGCGAGCAGCAGCCGCAGCACCTCGAACTCACGCGCGGTGAGGACGTCGGCGGCCGAGCTCTCGCCGCCGAGCCGGCTCAGCGCCAGCTCGTGGTCGATGTCGGGGCTGATCGCGATCTTGCCGGCGAGCACGTCCATCACCGCCCGCACCAGCGTCTCGGGCGGGCTCGTCTTGGTGACGTAACCCCTGGCGCCGGCGCGGATCGCCTGCACGGCAAAGCCCGCATTCTGGTGCATGGTGAAGATGAGGATCCTTGCGCCCTTGTCCCATTGCCTGATGCGCCGGACGGCCTCGATGCCGCCGATGCCGGGCATGCTCAGATCCATGATGACGAGATCGGGCGCCTCGGATTTGTACAGCCGGTAGGCCTCCGCGCCGTCGGCGGCCTCGGCGACGACGCGAAGGCCGGGCTGCTTCTGCAGCACGGAACGATAACCCTCGCGGACCACCGAATGGTCGTCGACCAGCAGGATGGACGCATCGGCCGCGCTCATGCCGCATGCTCCAGCAGCTGCCGCTCGCCGGCGGCGAGCGGAATGACCACGCGCAGCGCCGAGCCGCCGTGGGGATCGACCTCGAAGCTCATCCGGCCGCGCAAGGCCGCGACGCGCTCGCGCATGCCGAGCAGGCCCATACCGGATTTGCCCGCGGCATCGCTCGGCCGGCCGTCGTCGTCGATGGCGAGGGCGATCTGGTCCGCGGCCATCGTCAATTGCAGGCCGACCCTGGTGGCGCCGGCGTGCTTGGCGGCATTGGTCAGCGCCTCCTGCACGATGCGGTAGAGATTGGCGCTGATCGCGGCGGGCAGGCTCGCGAAGGCGCCGTCGAACTGGATCGTGAAACGCGTCTCGCCGCGGCTGCGGCCGTTCCAGCCCGCGACCAGGCCTTCGAGGCTGGCAACGAGGCCGAGCTCCTCGACATCGGGCGGGCGCAGCCGGAACAGCGCGCCGCGCAGCGTCTCCATCATGCCCGTCGCGGTCCGCGCGATGCCGTCACATTCCGACAACAGAGCAGGGCAGTCCTGCACGGCGGTCTGGCGGGCGGACGAGGCCAGCGCGCGGATCGCGGCCAGCGACTGGCCGAACTCGTCGTGCAGCTCGCGTGCGAGATGGCGGCGCTCGTCGTCCTGCAGCGCGATCAGCTTGCGCGTCAGCTCGCTGCGTTCGGCAAGCGCGGTGTCGAGGCTTTCGGCGAGATGGTTGAAGCCGTCGCGGATCGCGGAGAGTTCGGCGAGATCGAATGGCGGCAGCCGTGCCGAGAGGTCGTTGGCCGCGATCCGCTCGAGACCGGTGCAGATCAGGCGGGTCGGGCGCAGCGCGCGCGCCAGCGCGGCGTAGACCAAGAGGCACAACAGCGGCAGCGCGATCGCAAGCGCGATCATCAGGCGGCCGGCCTCGTGCCAGGCCTCCGCCGTCTGCACCGCCGGATCGACCGAGACCACGGTCTCGCCGAGCCTGGTGCCGCGCACGATCACAGGCCGTGCCGCCTCGCGGCCGGGGTCGAACAGGCTGCGATAGAAGGCCGTAAAGGCCTGCGGCGGCGGGCTCGCCGGGGCAGGCGCACCGCTGCAGAACCGCTGCAGCATCTCGCCGCTCTCGCCACGGAACGCCAGACAAAGGCCCGGGGTCATCACATAGGCGGCGACGGGGTCGAGGTTGGGAAAGTCGCGCGGGCTGGCCGCCCACTGGATCTTGCCTTGCTGCAGCTCCAGCGACTTCGCCACGATCGCGGCGATGCCGTCGAGGCGCGCATGGGCCTCGCGGTCGGCGGCGATCAGAAAATAGGCGGAGATTGCGGCGAAGCAGGCGGCCGTGATCGCGGCCACGCGCAACGTCAGCCGGACCTTGAGATCGAATTTGGGGCGGTTCCGCATACGAAGGGTGCCTTGCGCGAACGGGTTTGTCGCCTCCGCATTAAACGGCAGAACGCCAGCGGCGGAAAGCGCTACGCGTTACCGCAGTGCAATGGCGTGAAATTTTCCCGGCGCGCGCCGGGATCGTCCCCGTTGCAGGGCCGCGGGCTGCCACCGAGATTTGCGAGCCGCTCGATCCAGCGAGGCCCTGCTCATGCACCTGTCCCGGTTGATCCTCCCTGCTTTTCTCCTGGCTGTCCTCGTGGGTGTCCGGCCTGCCGGCGCGGGGACCGAGGCGGCGGCCGCAGCACCGGTCGGCGTGTCGATCGAGGATTTCCAGTATCTGGACACGTCCGGCGAGCCGGTCGACCAGACCGCCGTCCACGAGAAGCGGCTGGGCGCATTCATGGTCGCGCTGCGGCGGGATGTCGGGGCGGACAAGCGCTATCAGCTCACGCCCGCCGGGCAGGACGATGCGAAATTCAAGGTCGTCGGCGGCGTCCAGAAAACGAGCACGCTGGTGCAATGGGCGCGCGTCGCCGTGATCGATACCGCGGCCAGGAAGGTCCTGTTCGAGAAGCTCTACACATTCCGCGGCGACAACGACGAGGCCTGGGACCGCGCCGAAGCGTTCCTCGCCCGCGAGGTCATCGCAGCGCTCGGCATGCCTGTGCCGGTCGCGCTCGCCGTGTTTGATTTCGAGCTCGAGGACATGACGGCGGCATCAGGGAGCACCTTGGCCGCTTCAGATGCGTCATACCTCGCCGAGACCACCGGGAGTGTGCGTGACGTGCTTGGCCAGTCCGGCCGCTACCGGATCGTCGCGGTCGGCCGGGAGGCGGCGACGGCGGGCGGCTTGCGGGACTGCGGCGGTTGCGAGGCTGCGATCGCGAAAAAGCTCGGCGCGGATCAATCGCTGATCGGCGTGGTGCGGCGGGTCAGCCGCACCGAATATACGCTCGGCTTCCAGCTGCGCGATGCCAGCACCGGCGCGGTGCTGGCGCGCGGCGACAGCGGCCTGCGCATGGGCGCCGACTATTCCTGGAAGCGCGGCGCGGTTCGCCTGGTCAGTGACCGGCTGATCGAGAGTCAGCAGGCCGCTGACGCGGCTAAAAGGTGAGCTGAACCTTCATCGACTGCGAGCGGTCGCTGGCGAGCTCGAAGGCGGCGACCGCGTTCTCGAACGGCATGGCGGCCGTGATCAGCGGCTTCACGTCGATCAGGCCTTCGCCCATCAGCCGCACCGCCAGCTCGAACTCGGGATCGAAGCGGAAGGTGCCGCGGAGCTGCAATTCCTTGGCGACGATGGAGTTGATCGGCAGCGTCATCTCGCCGCCGAGTCCGAGCTGGACCAGCGTCGCGCCGGGGCGGAGCACGTCGAGCGCGGTGCGGATCGCGGCCTGGTTGCCGGAGGCTTCGAACAGGGTGTCGAACACGCCCTTGCCGGCACGCCACGGGTCGAGCGCCGAAGCATGGGTCGCGACGTTGATGGCATGCGCCGCGCCGAGCTTCCTGGCGACCGCGAGCGGCGCTTCGGCCACATCCGTCACCACGATCTCGGATGCACCGCCGAAGCGCGAGACCAGAATCATCAGCGCACCGATCGGGCCGCAGCCGGTGATCAGCACGCGCTTGCCGAGCAGGGGGCCGGCCTGCTTGCCGGCATGCAGGCACACCGCCAGCGGCTCGGCGACCGCAGCTTCCGCCAGCGACAGCCTGTCGGCGATCGGCACCGCCTGCGAGGCGTCGACCGTGATGAACTCGCGAAAGCCGCCTTGCACATGGGGAAAGCGCATCGCGCTGCCGAGGAAGCGCATGTCGAGGCACTGGTTGCGCATGCCCTCCTGGCAATGCTGGCAGTGCCCGCACGGCTTGCTCGGATTGACCGCCACGCGCGTGCCAGCCTTCACGCTGCTGACGCCGTCGCCGACATCAGCCACGACGCCGGCGATCTCGTGCCCCAGCGCCATCGGCTGCTGTATGCGCACGACGCCGAAGCCGCCGTGGTGGTAGTAGTGCAGGTCGGAGCCACAGATGCCGCCATTTGCGATCTTGACGCGGACCTCGCCCGGGCCGGGCGCCGGATCGGGATAGCTGTCGATCCGCAGGTCTTTCGGGGCGTGAATGACGACGGCGCGCATGGTCTGCTCCTTAGTCTGCGATCACATCGCGGCGATCATGCCGCCATCGACATAGATGATCTGGCCGTTGACGTAGGTGGAGGCGTCGGAGGCGAGGAAGATTGCCGCGCCCACCAGCTCGTCCGGCTTGCCCCAGCGCTTGGAGGGGATGCGGCCCATCAGCCAGTTGTTGAAATCGGTGTTGTTGACCAGCGCCTCGTTCATGTCGGTCAGCATGTAGCCGGGACCGATCGCGTTGGCCTGGATGCCGTGCTGGGCCCATTCCACCGCCATCGAGCGGGTCAGATTCTTGATGCCGCCCTTGGCCGCGGTGTAGGGCGCGATGGTGGGGCGGGCGAGCTCGCTGCCGAGCGAGCCGATATTGATGATCTTGCCGCGCTTGCGCGGGATCATGCGCTTGCCAGCCTCGCGGCCGATCACGAAGGCGCTGGTGAGGTCGGTCTCGATCACCTTGCGCCATTCGTCGGTGGTGAACTCGACCAGCGGCTTGCGGTGCTGGATGCCGGCATTGTTGACGAGGATGTCGACGGCGAGGCCCTTCTTGTCGAAATCGTCGAAGGCGGCAACGATCGCGGGCTCGTCGGTGACGTTGAAGGCGGCGCCTTCGGCCTGATGCCCGGCGGCGCGAAACTCGGCGACGGCCTGTTCGACCCGCTTGGGATCGACGCCGTTGATGATGATCTTCGCGCCTGCCTTCGCCATGCCCTCGGCGATGGCGCGGCCGAGCCCGCGCGAGGAGCCGGTCACGAGCGCGGTACGGCCGGAGAGATCGAAGAGGGAGGTGCTCATCGCGAGAATCCTTAGACGTTGGTGCGGCGCACGATCAGATCGGAGCGGTCGAAGACGGCGGGCAGAAGGTCGACGCCGAGGCCGGGACCTTCCATCGGGAAGACGTAGCCGTCCTTGATGGTCGGCATCGTGGTGACCAGCTCGTTGTACCAGCCTTTGTAGAACGCGCGCACCGATTCCTGGATCAGCGTGTTGGGCTGGCTGAACGACATGTGGATGGCGGCGATGAAGCCGATCGGCCCGATGCAATCATGCGGGGCGAAGGGACGGTGATAGGTCTCGGCCATCGCCGCGATCTTGCGGCCCTCGGTGAGGCCGCCGGTCCAGCACAGATCCGCCATCACGACGTGCATGGCGTCGCGGTCGAGCATGTCCTTGTAGGGGAAGCGCGAGCCCAGCGTCTCGCTGGCGCAGACCCAGACGTCGGTCGAGCGGGCGTATTCGGCGAGCGCCTGCGGCGAGTTCATCCGGATCGGATCTTCGTACCAGGTCGGCTTGTACGGCTCGAGCGCGCGCGCGATCTGCTTGGCGGTCGGCAGATTCCACAGCGAGTGGAGCTCGACCATGATCTCCATCTTGTCGCCGACGGCTTTTCGGATCTTCTCGAACGGCTCGATCGCCTGCTTCATCTGGGCGGCGGTGATGTAGAGGCCCTTGTTTTCCTGCGCCGCCGGATCGAACGGCCAGATCTTCATCGCGGAGATGCCGCTCTCCAACAGGCTCTCGGCCAGCGCGTCGGCGCGGTTCATGAAGCCGTCGAGATCCTCATAAGGCCCCTTGGACGCCCCGAGATTCCAGTTCGAGACCGGGCTGATATTGGTGGAGCGGACATATTGGGTGCCGGCGCAGGTGTTGTAGATGCGCTGCTTGTCGCGGCACAGGCCCCCGAGCATCTGGTGCACCGGCTGATTGCAGACCTTGCCGAACAGGTCCCACAGCGCAATGTCGATCGCGGAGGCCGCGCGATATTCGACGCCGGTGGAGGACTGCGCCATCGGCAGGTTCAGCATGTCACGATGGATGGCCTCGATGTGCAGGGGATTGCGGCCGAGCAGGCGGCCGGCAAAGGTGTCGTGGATCTGCGCCTCGACGGCGCCTGCGCCGTAGAAGGTTTCGCCAAGCCCGATCACGCCGGTATCGGTGTGGACGCGCACCCAGATGACGTTGGAAAATTCCTCGGTGCGCAGCGTCTCGATCGACGTGATCTTCACGGCAACAATCCTCCCATCACCGGCGCCTCGCGCCTGACGTCTCATTTTGCGCTGCAACATGTTGCAAGTCGCGCGAAAGTCTTACGCCTGCTTGTAATATATCACAACATGTTTTAAGCCAGTCACAAATAAGGCGCCGCCCTGCGGGGGGGACAACGCAGGCCGACGGGGAGGACAACATGGCACGGCGCAAGCGCACGCTCGAGGTGGTGAGAAACGAGGACGACGGCGAGGGCAAGCCCTCCCGCCGCAACCGTCTCAACTTCTTCGAGCTGGCCTACCTGAGGATCGAAGAGCTCCTCGTTCATTGCGAGCTCAAGCCCGGCCAGTTCATGACGATGCTGGAATTGCAGCAGATCACCGGCTTCGGGCGCACGCCGGTGCATCACGCGGTCAATCGTCTCTCCGCAGATACGCTCATCATCATTCGCCCGCGTCACGGTCTGCACATCGCGCCGATCGATCTTGCGCGCGAGCGCATGCTGCTCGGTCTGCGCCGCGACATGGAGCGTTTCGTGATCCGCCTTGCGGCCGATCGCGCCAGCCTCTCGCATCGCAATCAGGCCCTGCATATCGAGCGTCTCTTGCGCGAGCGCCGCGCCAGCCTGACCCTCGACGAATTCAACCACATCGACCGCCGCATCGACGCGCTGGTGCTGGAAGCCGCTGGCGAGCCGTTCCTGGTGCACACGCTGCGGCCGCTGCACACGCTGTACCGGCGCATCGGCTACATCCACCACCGCTTCATGCCGGGGCAGGCCGATCTGTCGGGCACGATCGATCGACATCTCGCCATTCTCGCCGCGGTGGCCAGCCGGCGCGTCGAGGACGCGGTGAAGGCGAGCGACGGGCTGATCGACTACATGGGCGAGATATTCACGGGCATGGAGGCGGGGATCGACCCGCGCCTGCTCGATTGCAGCATCGAGCCGCTGCTCGGCACGTAGAGTTTTGAAGAGAGGACCAAGCATGACAACGATGGCGATGCCACAACCGACCGCGAGCGAAGCCGCGGTCCGCTACCTCATCACCAACTACAGTCCCAAGGGCAACAAGGTCGGCTGGCTGATGATGGCCTCGATCCTGGTCGAGGCCTGGGACCTCTATTCGATCGCCTTCGTGCTGATCTTCATCAAGGAGCAGTACAATCCCGATCCGCTGATGCTCGGCCTTGCCGCGGCGGGCACGCAGGGCGGCGCGCTGATCGGCGCACTGCTCGGCGGCTGGCTGTCCGACAAGATCGGTCGCCGCGTCATGTTCCTGGTCACGATGGTGATGTTCATCGTGCTGGCGCTGGCGCAGGCTTTCGTGCCCGACGTCACCTGGCTCATCGTGATCCGCTTCCTGCTCGGCATCCCGCTCGGCTCGGACATCTCGACCGGCTACACCTACATCATGGAATCCATGGCCAAGGGTGAGCGCGAGGTCATGGGCAACCGCTGGCAGTTCATGTTCGCCGTCGGCGAGGTGCTGACCATCGGCGTCATCGTGATCTTCCTGCTGCTCGACATCCACCACGAGACGCTGTGGCGCGTGACGCTCGGCCTCGGTGCGCTGCCGGCGCTGATCATCCTTCTGATGCGCCACGACGTGCCGGAGACGGCGGTGTGGCTGGTGCAGAAGGGGCGCTACCGCGAGGCCAAGCAGGTCGCGCGCGAGATGTTCAACGACAATCTCGACATGCTGCCGGACCAGGATGTCGCGGTTCCCAAGACCAGCACCCGTGCCTTCCTCGCCGACCTCAAGAAAGATCCGATCCGCTGGCGCGCCACGCTGTATGGCTGGATCGCCTGCTTCGCCCAGGCGAGCGAGTTCTCGACCTTCGCGTTCTATTTGCCGGTGCTGTTCGTGATGGTCGGTGTGTCGAGCGTGCTCGGCATCAATCTGGTGACGATGGCGCTGTTCTCCTTCGCGGCCCTGTCGGGCTGGGTCGGACCCTTGCTGACGCCGAAGATCGGCCATCGCGGCATCGCGATCGCGGGCTTCTCGATCGTGCTGGTGTCGCTGCTGGTTGCCGCGTTTGCGCTCTACACCGACAACAAGATGCTGCTGCCGTTCGCCGCCGCCGGCATGCTCTGGGGCCACTATTGGGACGCGTCGAACTGCATGACCATCCCGACCATGGTCGCCCGGCCGCAATACCGCGGCACTGCCAGCGGCTTCGCCTACATGTTCGTGAAGCTGCCGTCGTTCCTGGCGATCTTCCTGTTCCCGACGCTGTTCGCCGCGATCGGGCAGGCCAACGCCACGCTGTTCGTCGCGATCTTCCCGGTGATCGGATTGCTCGCCGCAATCTTCATCCTGCCGGAAGTCTACGGCTACGAGAACGACTGATGAAGCGCTGCCCGGTCGCGGCTCCGGCCGCGATCGGGTCCCGCCTCGGGAGGTTCGGCGCCGGTGACTACGGGCTCAGGAAGACCGGGTCGATTCCAGTGCCATGGCCGAGCAGGCCGAGCGCCTGAAGCTGGGCGCTGTGCAGGTCGATCTCGACCATCGCAAACAGGGTCACCAGCACCACGACGGTGAGAAGCAGCAACGGGTGGGACGTTTCAGCCCCGCTCTGGCTGGGTGCGATGAAGCTCTGATACGAGCGACGCAGGAAAGAACTCTGTGGCAACGCCTTTGACTGGAACTGCATGATGAACCTCCTTGCCGCGCCCAATGAGGCCGCGCGACAAGTTGAAGTATAGCTCCTGCCACCGCAGCGACATTGATGCGCCGCAAAGAGCGCACGTTTATCGGATCGCCGCCGCCAAAGCCGCGATCAGGGCCGGCGGGGTTACCAGCATACCGAGCTTGAGGAAGGGCCAGGCGCCGACCTCGATCCTTTCCCGGCGGAGCGCGACCAGCCAGAGGATGGTGGCGAGCGATCCGGTTACCGACAGGTTGGGGCCGAGATCGACGCCGATCAGGATGGCGCTGACGACGGGCGCCGGCAGATGATCGCTGGCGGCGACCGAGCCGGCGACGAGGCCGACGGGGAGGTTGTTGGCGATGTTGTCGGCGAGCGCGGTGGCGATGCCGACGCTCCAGGCCGCCTGCGGCACCGAGTGGGCCACCGCCTGGTGCAGCAGTGCGCTGAGCTGCGCGATCACGCCGGTCTTGATCAGCGCCTCCACCATGACGAAGAGTCCGCCGACCAGCGGCAGCACGCTCCAGGACACGCCCCGCAGCACCGGCCATGGCGATTGCCGGCTGAGCAGCAGCACGATCACGGCCGTCACGCTGCCGCAGATGAAGGTCGGCAGACCGAGCTGCCGGTCCAGCGCCGACGCCGTAACGAGCACGATGCCGATCGCGACGATGCCGACGGCGGTCAGCTTGCCGCCGCGGCCGAGCCTGGGATGCGGCACGCTGCGCGCAATCGTCTCCTGCTTCAGCGCGCGGTGCTGGGTCAGGCGCAGCACGACATAGGTCAGCAGGATCGAAGCCGCCGAGGGCAGGGCGAACAGCCGCAGCCATTCCGTCAGTTGCGGCATGCGCGCGCCGAACACGACGAGATTGGCGGGGTTGGAGATCGGCAGCACGAAGCTCGCGGCATTGGCGATGAAGGCGCAGACGAAGAGATAGGGCAGCGGCTTGGCGCCGGCTGCGCGCGTCGCCGCATAGACGGCGGGCGTCAGCACGATGGCGGTGGCGTCGTTGGAGAGCAGCACGGTGACGAGCGTGCCGACGAGATAGATCAGCAGGAACAGCCGCTGCGGTGACCCGGCCGCATATTCCACCGCGAGCGCGGCGAGATAATCGAACAGGCCCTCCAGCCGCGCCAGCTCGGCGATCAGCATCATGCCGATCAGGAAGAGATAGACGTCGATGCCTTTCTCGACGCCGGCAAGCGCATCCTGCCACGGAAGCAGGCCTGCGAGCACCAGGGCGACCGCGCCGATCACGGCCCAGATCGCTTCGGGCAGGCGAAAGGGGCGGATGATGACGCCTGCGGTGGCGACGACGATGATGCTCCAGGCCCAGATGGCGTCAGACGGCACGTTCAGTCCTTGACGTGAGATGAGTTCATTCGGCAGCGATAGCGGATGCCGGCGCCGCTGTCTCCCCCCGTGCGCCATGCCGCGTTTCCGGCAGGGCAACGAGACAGATGACGGCGCCGATCGCAGCGACGGCGCCGAGGCTGATGAACGCCGCGCTGTAGCCCGCGCCGACCACGACGAAGCCGGACAGCGTCGTCGACAGTGCCGCGCCGATGCTCTGGGCGGTGATGACCGCGCCCTGCGCGACGTTGAAGCGGCCGGTGTTGCGCATGAGATCGGCGACGATGACGGGAAAGATCGCGCCAAAGATGCCGGCGCCGACGCCGTCGAGCAGCTGCACGCCGACCAGCCAGAACGGATTGTCCGAGAGCGTGTAGAGCGCGCCGCGGATCGGCAGGATCAGCAAGGCAGCAAGGAAGAAGCGCTTGTGTCCCCACGTGTCGGCCTTGGCGCCAACCAGCATGGCGAACGGCACCATCACCAATTGCGCGGCGACGATGCAGGCGGACATCAGGCTGGTGCCGAGATTCTTGTCCTGCAATGCCAGCTTCTGCCCGACCAGCGGCAGCATCGCCGCGTTGGAGAGGTGAAACAGGAGCGCGCAGATGGCGAAGACGAGCAGCGGGCGGCAGGTCAGCAGCACCTTCAGCCCCGAAGGCTGTTCGTGTTGCTCGGCGTCATTCGCTCCGTCCAGCCCGCGCGCGAGATCGTGGTCGATCGCCCGTTCGGGAATGGCGAGGATGCTGACGAGACTTGCGATAGCCATGCCGCCGAGCAAATAGAACACGACCGTCGGTCCGAACCAGTAGGCCGATAGTCCGGCCAGGCCCGCCGCGACGGCGTTGCCGGCATGGTTGAAGGTTTCGTTGCGGCCGATCCGTCTGGTGAAGGCGCGATGTCCGAAGATGCCGAGCGAAACGGCGGCAATCGCCGGCGGAAAAACGACGCCGGCCGCCTGCGCAATGCCTTGCGAGATCGCGACCGGCAGGAAGCTCGGGAATAGGGGCAGCGACAACGAGGCGAGAGTCACGAGCATCGCGGCAACCGCCATCACCGTTCGCTTCGCGCGGGTCGCATCGACCAGCGCGCCGGCCGGCGTCTGCGCCACGATGCCGGCGATGGTCGCGATCGACATCACGAGGCCGATCCGCGCCTCGTCCCAATGCTGCTCGGTGAGAAGATAGACGGCAAGATAAGGGCCGAGCCCGTCGCGGACGTCGGCGAGGAAGAAATTGGCGGCATCGAGCGCGCGGCCGGCCCGAGCCTTCTCATGCGTGTCCGACATGAATCCCTCCTTCCTCGCCAGGCGTCCTTGAAGCGTCCCGTCAGGCCGCGCGGGCGTGCGGGTGGCCGGGCCCGGGTTTCTTGTCCTTCTTCTTGATCCGCTTCAGTTGGTCTTCATCCGGTCCGATCTCGTCGACATGGATCACGCGTCCATGCTTGCTCTGAACGCCGTCGCCGCGCGCCGCGACCACGGCACCGGGCGCAAGCAGAACTGCAACGTGCTCGGCTTCCTTCGGCCCGATCCGGAGCACGGTGCCGTCCGAGAGGAGCGCGCCGCGCAGCTCGCCCTTGGGGCCGAACAGCGACAGCTCGACCGTGCCCTCCGCCGCCATCGGGGCGCGCTTCACCTTGGGATGCTCGCGGTCGTGGTCCGGGCCGTTGTCCACGATCTCGCGTCCGCTCGCGGTGATCACCGCGACGGCGGCCAGCAGGGCCGCGACGCGCGGCCGCACGCCGCGGACGCGAACCGTCTCGCCTTGCTTGAGATGGCGGGTGAGTTCCGCGTCCATATGCGGCGGCGTATGAACGAGGACGGCCGTCTTCTTGTCCCTCAAGACGAAGCCGTCGACCTCGCCGTGGGGGTTGAGCACGAAGCGCTCAAAGGTGCCTGCGGTCTCCGGCAGGCTGTCGGGATCGATCCAGTGCATGGTGTACCTCTTCGTGTTGACGTCAATCGCGAATTAGCCGCGGGGCGGCGGACCGAAGCCCGGGGGCGGCGGCGGCGGAGGACCGCGACGATCCGGACCGTCCTTCGGTCCGGGCGGGCGAGGGCCGCGCACCTCCGTCATCTGCTCCGGCGAGGCGCCGATCGCGCGCACGTCGACGACCTTGCCGAGGGGGGTATCGAGGACGTCGCCGCGTACCGAGATGCTCCGGCCCTGAGCGAGCTGGTCCTGCACGCGCTCCGCCTCCGGAGGCGGCAGGCGCAGCGTGGTGCCGTCATCGAGCACGACACCATTCACCTCGCCGCGCTTGCCGTGCAATTGCAGGGCGATGCGGCCGCTGATGGTCTGGTCGTCATTGGCACCGCGCCGGTCCGGCGGGCCGTTGTCGACGACGCTCTTGCCTGTCGCCACATTGGTGATCGACGCCGCGTCGACCAGCGGGATGGCGCGGGCGCGCAAGCCGCGCACCGAAACCTGGTCGCCAGGGCGGATCGCAAACACCGTCTGGGCACTGAGATGCGGCGGCAGCTTCACTTCGGTGCCGTCGGTGAGAATGACGCCGTCGACGTCGCCGCGCGGCGTCAACGTGTACTGCTTCACGGTCCCGCGAGATTCCGGAAGCTGCGATGAATCCCACATGGGATCCCGGGCCTGCGAATAGGCGGCGGCCCCGCTGCCGATCGCCGTGGTGGCCAGCAGCACCCAGAACAGCGCGCGCATGCGTGTCGTTTTCATGGAACAACTCCTGTCGATATCGCGACCTCGTCGCTTACGCTGGGTTCAGCAAGCGATGTGCCAGTCGCACGATGATTGATCCGAAAGGAGTTTTGGCCGCGCCTGCGCAATCAGGCGTCGTCTTTGCCGACACGGTCCGTCAGCTTTTCTGACGCCTCGGCAAGACCGTAGCGCTGCATCTTGGTGTAGAGCAGCTGGCGGTTGATGTTGAGACGACGCGCCGCCTCCGTGCGATTGCCGGCGCAGGTTGCCAGTGCGCGCTCGATCATCTGCTTCTCGAGCTGGGCGACCGCCGCAGGCAGATCGGCATCGTCCGGGGCTGGGCCTGCTGCCGCTGCCGAATTCGCGGCGGTGTCGATGTCCTCCGCTTCGATCACGTCCCCGCGTGTCATGATGCAGGCGCGTTCGATTGCGTTGCGCAGCTCGCGGACGTTGCCGGGCCAGGGATGGCGCTGCAACTTTTCGATCGCGGCTTCGCTGAGCTGCTTGTGACGGCCGTTGCTCGCTCCCGCGCGCGCGAGGAAGTGCCGGGCGAGCGGCACGATGTCCGCCACGCGATCGCGTAGCGGAGGAAGCGGGATCTGCACCACATCGAGCCGGTAATAGAGATCCTCCCGGAAGTCTCCGGCTGCTGCGAGCCTGGCGAGATCGCGGTGGGTGGCGGCAATGACGCGCGCATTGGTGCGCACGGGCTTGCCTCCGACCGGCGTGACCACCCGTTCCTGCAGGGCACGAAGGATCTTCGCCTGCATCGGCAGCGGCATGTCACCGATCTCGTCGAGAAACAGCGTACCGCCAGCGGCGTCGCGGAAGGCGCCGGAGCGGTCCGCCGTCGCGCCGGTGAAGGATCCCCTGACATGCCCGAACAGCTCGCTTTCCAGCAGGTCTTCGGGAATCGCCGCACAATTGACCGCGACGAAGGGACCGTCTTTGCGCTTGCCGTGATTGTGAAGCGCGCGCGCCGCCAGCTCCTTGCCGGTGCCGGTCTCGCCGCGGATCAGCACGATGACGTCGCTGTCGGCAGCAAGACCGATCGCCTTCTGCACGCTGCGCATCGGCTCACTCGATCCGATCAGGCCGTCCTCGCCATCGTCTTGCGGAGCCACGGGTGCCGGCAGGCGCTGGGGCAGGCGCTCCAGCAGGGCTTGCAGCTCCGCGCGACTGATCGGCTTGCTGAGGTGGTCGAAGGCGCCGAGCCGCATCGCTTCGATCGTGTTGGTGGCACTGGCAAACGCGGTCAGCACGACGACAAGCGGCCCGCCTGCGTTCGCACGGATCCGGCGCAGGACCTCGATCCCATCCATGCCGCCCGGCATGCGCAGGTCGAGCAGGACCACATCGATGTCCTCGTCCAGCGCCGCCAGACCTTCGCGGCCGGACGCAGCGAGACGAGGTGTATGGCCGAGATCGCCGAGCGCCTCGGCGAGACCTTCGCGCAGGGCGCGGTCGTCGTCGATGATCAGGACGGTTGCCATGGCACCTCGATCTCGAATTCGGCGCCGCCGACGGAGCGGACCAGGCGGACTTGGCCGCGATGATTGCGCGCGATCTCGCGGACGATGGCGAGCCCGAGGCCGGTCCCGTCGGCACGCCCGGTGACGAACGGCTCGAACAGGCGCTCGCGCAGCTCGTCGGGGATGCCGGGACCGCTGTCTGACACCTGAAGCAGCAACATGTCGTCTCTCCGGCGCGCGTCCACGCTGATCTTGCCGCCTGCCGGCGTATTCTGAATGGCGTTGATGATCAAATTATCCAGGGCCCGCTGCATCTGGAGCGGATCGAACTGCGGTAACGGCGACGAAGCGGGCCCGGTTCCGGCCGTCAGCGCGATGTTCCGGGCCCCGGCGAGGTCGCGATGAGTTTCGACCGTGCGCGCCAGAAAAGTTTCGAGATCGACCTCCGCATGCCGGGGCTCACGCGCCTGGGTCATCTCCAGGAGGTCACGCAGGAGGATGTCGAGGCGGTCGACCTGCTCCAGGATCGAGGTCAGGGCCGCCTCGCTGCGCGAGCCGTCGGCGACTGCCAGCGCATTCTCCGCCTTCAGCCGCATTGCGGCGATGGGATTGCGGATTTCGTGCGCCAGCCCTGCCGACATACGGCCAAGCGCCGCGAGCCGCTCGGCGGCGGCAGCGCGGCGTCGCTCCAGGGACAGGCGTTCGCCGGTGCCGTTGAGCGCATCGACCAGGCGATCCAGCTCGGGGGCGCCGGTCCGCGGCAATGTCGGCAGGTCGATTGTGCCTGCATGGGGGTTGTCCAGAGCTGCCTCGATCCGGTTGATCTTGCGCGACCAGACATAGAGCACGCGCGCCAGCCACGCGGCCGAGCCAAAAATCGTGAAGGCAAGCAAGAGAAGTCCGGCCAGCAGCTGATTGTAGGCCGGCCCCTCCGCCGTGAAGGCCCGCGTCATGGTCCATCCGGTCACGCCGGTCAGCGGGCCGCGCAGCGGGCAGGCATGAACGATCAGCACTTGTGAGCGGCCGCTTTGCCGGATCGAGGAGGGCCGGCCGGATCGCTGCGCTTCGGCATTGACGTCGCGAATGGTGTTGAGCTCGGCCGCGGGCAGGTCGGTCTTCGGTCCGGTGCCTTCATAGGTCGGAAATGCGTAGGCGAGGGAGCCCGCATCTGCCTGCCAGATGCCGCCCTCGACGCCGGCCGCACCGGAGAGCGCGCTCTGGACCACCGCCGCAAGCTGCTGCTTCAAGGGATCGTCGATCTCGCCGCCGCTCCAGCCCGTGACGAAGAATTGGTAGCGATCGGCGAGTTCGCGGCAGGCCCGCGCGGCGAGTTCCTCGGAGCGCGCCAGCCGCGCATTCGCGGTCTGCTGGAAGGATTCGAACAGCAGATAGCCGGTGGCAATGCCGGACACCACCAGCATGATCCACAATGCAAGCAGTCGGGAGCGAAGCGAGCGCATGCGCTAGTGAACGCGCCAGATCGAGAATCGGGGCCTCACAGCTTCACCGCCAGCAGCACCGCGCCGGCACCGATCATGGCGATGCCGAGCCAGCCCTGGCCGGTCGGACGCTCGCCGAGGAAGGCGAAGGCGAACAGGGCGACCAGCACGACGCTGAGCTTGTCGATCGGCGCCACCAGCGTGGCGGGCCCGAGCTTCAGGGCCCGGAAGTAACACAGCCAGGACGCTCCGGTCGCGAGTCCGGACAGGACCAGGAACAGCCACGTCCTCGATGAGACCGCCGACGGCACCGCGAACTGGCCGGTGAAGAACAGCAGCACCGAGAAGGCGATGAGCACCACGATGGTGCGGATGAATGTCGCGAGGTCCGGATTGATGTTCTCGACGCCGACCTTGGCGAAGATCGCGGTCAGTGCGGCGAAGCACGCAGACAGCAACGCCCAGGTCTGCCAGGCGGAGAGGAGGGCAGGTTTCATGTCGTCCTGTCCGTTGCAATCACGGAGTTTGTGACCAGCATCGTGCCGCTTCAATGCTCACCGCGCCACCGACAGCTTCTCCGTGATCGCCTTGCGCAGGATGCGCGAGAGCGATTCCACCGAATACGGCTTCTGGATCAGCTCGAAGCCACGATGGGCGTTTTCGGCGAGCACGTTGCTGTAGCCGGAGGTGAGCACGACGGGCAGGCCGGGATAGCGCTCACGGATGATGCCGGCAAGCTCGACGCCGTTCATGCCGGGCATGATCACGTCGGAGAACACGAGGTCGACGGCGAATTCGTTCTCGCCGAGGATGGCAAGCGCCGCATTGGCGTTGGCGACGCGGCGGACGACGTAGCCGAGATCTTCCAGCAGCTCGGTCGAGAACTGGCCGACATCGTCATTGTCCTCGACCACGAGCACGCGGTAGCCGCGCCCGGTGGTGGCGGCCTCGCTGGTCAGCGCCGCGGCCTCCGTCTCGGCGGCCGGGCTCTGGGCCTGCGGCAGGTAGATGGTGAAGGTCGCGCCTTCGCCTTGCGTGCTCGTCACCGCGATGTCGCCCTCGGACTGTTTCGCGAAGCCGAACGCCTGGCTGAGGCCGAGGCCGGTGCCCTTGCCGACCTCCTTGGTGGTGAAGAACGGCTCGAAGATGGAATCGAGATGGTCGGGGGCGATGCCGCTGCCGGTGTCGGTGACGGAGATGGCGACATAGTCGCCGCCGCGGGCCGACTGTGCGCGCAGGCTCGGGATGCCCTGCACCTTGCGCACGGCGATGGTGAGGCGGCCTTCGCCGTCCATGGCATCGCGGGCGTTGATGGCGAGGTTGATCAGCGCGGTCTCGAACTGGGCGATGTCGGCGACGGTGAAGCAGTCGGCATCGTGGATCTCCACCGCTATTTCGATCCGGCCGCCGACCAGCGGACGGACCAGTTGCGCGACGCCCTCGACCTGGCTGCCGACGTTGAATATCTGGGGTTTCAGCGGCTGCCGGCGCGCGAATGCCAGGAGCTGGGCCGTCAGCTTTGAGGCGCGCTCGACCGTCTCGGAGATCGCGTCGACATAGCGGCGGCGGCGCTCTTCCGGCAACTCGCGGCGGCGCAGGAAATCGGTGGCCGAGCGGATGATGGTGAGGAGATTGTTGAAGTCGTGCGCGACACCGCCGGTGAGCTGGCCGATCGCTTCCATCTTCTGCGATTGCCGCAGCGCTTCCTCGCCGCGGCGGCGCTCGGTGATGTCGACGGCTTCAGGGACGGCGCCGGTGATGTTGCCGTGGCGGTCGAGCACGGGGCGCATGCCGAAGTCGAAATCGCGCTCGCCGATGGGAAGGCGCAGGCGCATCTCCAGCCGCACGGCCTCGCCCTTGAGCACGGTGCGGAAGGCCTCGTGCACCAGCGCGCTCATGCCCTCCGTCGCGCTGAACCAGGGCGTCTGCCACAGCGGCTTGCCGATCACGTCCGAAAAGCTCGCCTTGATGCCGTCGAGCGCGGTCTTGTTGGCGTAAAGCAGTTCGCCCTCGAGATTGACCAGGCCCTGATACTGGTTGCTGGTCTCCAGGATCGCGCGCAGCCGCGCCTCGTTGGATTCGAGCTCGGCGGTGCGCTCGGCGATGCGCTCTTCCAGCGTCTCGTTGAGCCGCCTCAGCTCGATCTCGGCCTGCTTGGCGACGGTGATGTCGTGGGCGACGCCGATGAAGCCGATATGCTTGCCGGTGGGGTCCCAGCGCGGCTGCGATTCCGAGCGCAGCCAGCGCCATTCGCCGCTGGCGTTCTTGTAACGCGCTTCCAGCACGAAGGGCTTGAGGGACGCTTCGCCCTGCACGGATTGCTGCAGCACGTGCGGCAGGTCGTCGGGGTGCAGCACCTTGCGCCAGTCGAAGGCGATGGCCTGGTCGTAGGGCAGGCCGACGAAGTCGACATAGGCCTGGTTGGCGAAGGATCGCGTGCGGTCGAGCTTGGTCACCCAGATCGGCACCGGCGCGCTGTCGGCGATCAGCCGGAAGCGCTCCTCGCTCTCGCGCAGGGTCTCGCGCGCGAGCATCTGGTCGGTGATGTCGATATGGGCGCCGACGAGGCGGATGGCGCGGCCATCCGTGCCGCGTTCGATCTTGGCGACGACCCGGATCCAGCGGGTCTCGCCGTCATTGGGGCGGATGATGCGGTATTCGGCGGTGTAGTCTTCGCTGGTGCCGGCGAGCGCGTCGATGAAGTGCTGGACGGTGGCTTCGCGGTCGTCGGGATGGATACGGTTGACCCAGTCCTCGTGCGACTCTCCGGCCGCTTCCGGCGGCAGGCCGTGGAGCATCAGATATTCGGGCGAACGGTGGTTCTTGAAGCCTTCGCGGAAGTCGACCTCGAGGCCGCCGACCTTGCCGATGCGCTGGATGCGCGCCAGCTCGGCCTCGCGCTCCTGGAGCGCGCGATAGGCGTTGTCGCGCTCGCGCGCAACGTCTTCGAGGTGTTGGCGCAGCCTTTCGGCGGCAATGGTCTCGGGCAAGGGATCGTTCAAGGCATCGGCCGTTGTGATGCGGGAGCGCACGTGCCGGACCGATATTCACACAGACGGGGCGTGATGACCATTGCTTAGAGAAAATAGGCTGTCAGGAAAGGCCGGCGGCGAGCCGAAACGAGGAAAACTGCAGTCAGGCAATGCCCGGTCTGGCATTTTGTTCCGGACATTGGAACGATGCACCGGCGGACGCGTCTTCGCGAGGCGCCCCGGCGCCCATCGATAAGACTCTCTTTTCGAAGAGGATAAATCTTGAAGCTGTTTGTCTGCCAGTCCTGCGGCAACGTCCTCTATTTCGAGAACCGCGCCTGCGAACGGTGCGGCCACCGCGTCGCCTTCCTGCCCGAGAAGGAGACGATGTCGGCCATCGAGCCCGACGGCGAGGCCTGGAGGGTCCTGGCCGACAAGGGCGAAAGCCGCATGCTGTGCCGGAATGCCGAGTACGATGCCTGCAACTGGCTGACGGATCCGGGCGAAGGCAACGGCTATTGCCGCGCCTGCCGCCACAACGGCATCGTGCCGGATCTGTCGGACCCCGCCCAGCTTGCCGGTTGGCGCGAGCTGGAGGTGGCGAAACACCGTCTGTTGTATTCCCTGATCCGCTGGAAGCTGCCGCTCCGGACCCGGCAAGACGACCCCGAGCACGGTCTGATCTTCAATTTCCTCGCCGACGATCCGCAGAGCGGCGAGAGGGTCATGACCGGCCACGACAACGGCCTGATCACGATCGCTCTCACCGAGACCGACGACATCGAGCGCGAGCGGCGCCGGCTCGAGATGGGCGAGCCCTATCGGACGCTGCTCGGGCATTTCCGCCACGAGGTCGGGCACTATTTCTGGGATGTGCTGGTGCAGGGCGGCGGCAAGCTCGATGAATGCCGCGCGGTATTTGGCGACGATTCCATCGATTACGGCCAGGCCCTGCAGCGTCACTATGCCGAAGGCGCGCCGCCGGACTGGCAGCAGAGCTACGTCTCGGCCTATGCCACCATGCACCCCTGGGAAGACTTCGCCGAGACCTGGGCGCACTACCTCCACATCGTCGACACCCTGGAGATGGCCAGCGAGTTCGGCATGGAGGTGCGGCCCAAGGTCGACCGCGACGGGGAGTTGACGGCACGTATCCGTTTCAACCCCTACGAGGCCAGGGACGTTCAGGCGCTGATCGACGCATGGCTGCCCTTCACCTTCGCCATGAACAGCGTCAACCGCGCCATGGGTCTGCGCGACCTCTATCCCTTCATCCTGTCGCCCGCGGTGGTCGGCAAGCTGGGGTTCATCCACGGCCTGGTGCGGGACGTCGCCAAGTCCCTGTCGAGGCCCGGGAAGCCGTAGGTCGCCCGTGGGCTCGTCAGGCCGGTTTCGGTCTTGCGCTGGTACGCCAGACCGGCCGGATTTAGACCGTTGCCTCCGGCCCATTTTGTTGTACCACGGGAGCCACACGGCCCGTCCCAAAGGCCCCAACGGCCAGGGAAGGGTCCCGCCCAAGGTCGAGACTCAAGAAAAGCATGTTCAAACGCATTCTGATCGCCAATCGCGGCGAAATCGCCTGCCGGGTCATCAAGACCGCTCGCCGCATGGGAATCGAGACGGTTGCGGTCTACTCCGAGGCCGATCGCGATGCCCTCCATGTCGAGATGGCCGACGAGGCCGTGCTGATCGGCCCGCCCGCGGCGGCCGAGAGCTATCTGGTGATCGAGAAGATCGTCGAGGCCTGCCGCAAGACCGGCGCGCAGGCCGTGCATCCCGGCTACGGCTTCCTGTCCGAGCGCGAGGCGTTTCCGCGCGCGCTGGAGGCGGCCGGCATCGTCTTCATCGGTCCGAACCCCGGCGCGATCGCGGCGATGGGCGACAAGATCGAATCCAAGAAGGCGGCCGCCAAGGCCAAGGTCTCGACCGTGCCGGGCTATCTCGGCGTCATCGAGGACGACAAGCACGCCGTCAAGATCGCCGACGAGATCGGCTATCCCGTGATGATCAAGGCTTCCGCCGGCGGCGGCGGCAAGGGCATGCGCATCGCGCATTCCAAGGCCGAGGTCGCCGAAGGCTTCAACCTCGCCAAGGCCGAGGCCAAGGCCTCGTTCGGCGACGATCGCGTCTTCGTCGAGAAATTCATCGTCGATCCCCGCCACATCGAGATCCAGGTGCTCGGCGACAAGCACGGCAACGTGATCTATCTCGGCGAGCGCGAATGCTCGATCCAGCGTCGCAACCAGAAGGTCATCGAGGAGGCGCCGTCGCCGCTGCTCGACGAGGCCACCCGCCGCAAGATGGGCGAGCAGGCCGTCGCGCTGGCCAAGGCGGTCAATTACGATTCCGCCGGGACCGTCGAGTTCGTCGCCGGCCAGGACAAGAGCTTCTTCTTCCTCGAGATGAACACGCGCCTGCAGGTCGAGCATCCCGTCACCGAGCTCGTCACCGGTGTCGATCTCGTCGAGCAGATGCTGCGCGTTGCCGCCGGCGAGAAACTCGCCATTGCGCAGAAGGACGTCACGCTCACGGGGTGGGCGGTAGAATCGCGACTCTACGCCGAAGACCCGTTCCGCAACTTCCTGCCCTCGATCGGGCGGCTCGTGAAGTATCGCCCGCCGGCGGAAGCCAGCAAGGACGGCATTACCATCCGCAACGACACCGGCGTGCAGGAGGGCGGCGAGATCTCGATCCATTACGATCCGATGATCGCCAAGCTCGTCACCCATGCGCCTTCGCGTGCCGCTGCGATCGAGGCGCAGTCGACCGCGCTGGACTCGTTCTATGTCGACGGCATCAGGCACAACATCCCGTTCCTGTCGGCGCTGATGCATCATCCGCGCTGGCGCGAGGGCCGGCTGTCGACCGGCTTCATCGCCGAGGAGTTTCCCAAGGGCTTTGCGGTGCGCGTGCCCGAAGGCGAGGTCGCCCGGCGCATCGCCGCGGTCGGCGCCGCCATCGATCATGTGCTCGGTGAGCGCAAGCGGCAGATCTCCGGCCAGATGGGCGGCCGCGTCGTGCAGCGCGAGCGGCGTCGCGCGGTCTGGCTCGACCGCCAGGAAATCCAGCTCGAGGTCGGACGCGAGGGCGAGGCCATCGCGATCCGCTTCGTCGACGCCGAGGGCAAGGCCGGCAACGTGCATCTGCTGGCCTCGCCATGGAAGCCGGGCGATCCGGTCTGGCAGGGCACCATCGACGGCCACTTCGTCGCGGTGCAGGCGCGGCCGATCCCGAACGGCATTCGTCTGGCGCATCAGGGCGTCGAGGTGCCGGTCTATGTCTGGACCGAGACGGAAGCGACCTCCGCGCGGCTGATGCCGGTGACGACGGCCGCCGACACCGGCAAGAAGCTGCTGTGTCCGATGCCCGGCCTCGTGGTCTCGATCGCGGTGAGCGAGGGGCAGGAGGTCAAGGCCGGCGAGACGCTCGCCGTGGTCGAAGCCATGAAGATGCAGAACGTGCTGCGCGCCGAGCAGGACGGCACCGTGAAGAAGATCCACGCCAGCGCCGGCGCGACGCTCGCGGTGGACGCGCTGATCCTGGAGTTTGCGTAAGTAAGCCCACACTCGTGTCCCGGACGCGATGCAACGCATTAGCGTTGCTTCGCAGAGCCGGGACCCAGATCGTTAGCGGATCACTCAGCAGCATGGGCCCCGGCTCTGCAGCGCATCGCTGAAGGGGCGCTGCGCTGCGTCCGGGGCACGAGAGTGCCATATTTCCGTTGCCCGCAATGACGGAGTATGTTGCGGCCTCCGTGACCCAATCGAGACAGCACCATGGCCTTTCGTTCCCGCCGCGAGAAACTTCGCTCCGTCCTGTCGGGCCCCGCCTGCATCCATCCGGGCTCTGTCTATGACGCGATCTCGATCCGCATCGCCGAGGATCTCGGCTTTCCCATCGGCATGTTTGGCGGCTCGGTCGCCTCGCTCGCGGTGCTTGGCGATCCCGACATCACGTTGATCACGCTTACCGAGCTTGCCGAGCAGATGCGCCGGATGTCGCGTGCCTCCGCGCTCCCCGTGCTGGTTGATGCCGATCACGGCTATGGCAACGCGCTCAATGTCCGCCGCACGGTGCAGGAGCTGGAGGCGGCGGGCGCCGCCGGTCTCACCATCGAGGACACGCTGCTGCCGGCAGCCTTCGGCGAGGCGAAGACGCAGCTGGTCTCGCTGGAGGAGGGCGTCGGCAAGGTGAAGGCGGCGCTTGACGGCCGCAGCGATCCCTCGCTGGTCATCATGGGCCGCACGGGCGCTGCCTCGATCACCTCGATCGAGGATGCGATCACGCGTGCGAAGGCCTATGAGGCCACCGGCGTCGATGCGCTGTTCTTCACCGGCATCAAGTCGCGCGCCGAACTCGAGGCGGTCACCGCCGCGACGCGCCTGCCGATCGTGCTCGGCGGGGCGCCGGAGGATTTGAGCGCGCTCGAATATCTCGCCCGCCAGCGCGTCCGCATCGCGCTCCAGGGGCATGCGCCGATCGCCGCGGCGACGCAGGCCGTCTACGCGACGCTGACCGCGCTGCGCGAAGGCACGCCGCCGAAGAACCTCAAGGGCCTCGCATCCTCGGAGCTGACGGCCCGCGTCATGCGCGAGGCCGACGTCAAGGCGCGCAGCGCCGATCTTCTCGGACTGAAAAAATGAGCCGGGCGATCCTTCAGGTCGTGATCCGCGGGCGCGTGCAGGGCGTCGGTTATCGGGCCTGGGTCGAGTACCAGGCGACGGCGAGCGGGCTCGAAGGCTGGGTTCGCAACCGCCGCGACGGCAGCGTGGAAGCGCTGTTCGCGGGAGCGCCGAAGCATGTCGCCGACATGGTCGCGCTCTGCCGTCACGGCCCGCCGTCCTCGCGCGTCGACAGCGTGACCAGCGAGACGGCAAGTGTGGATGAGCTGAACCTGCGCATGGCAGGGCAGGCGTTCTCGGTGTTGCCGACGGTGTAGGTGAGCCGTCTCGCTCCCCACGCTTGCGCAGAGCTGAGCGCGCCTCGTCCTTCGAGACGACCGCTTCGCGGTCTCCTCGGGATGAGGCTAAGAAGCAATTGTTGCGCGTTGAAACGACGGCCGAGCATTCGGTCCGCATCCCGAGGGCCCGCCAAGGGCGGGCGTCTCGAAGAATGGCCACAGGCGGGACCGCTCATGGGCGATTGCGCTGCCGCACGCGGGGAGAGGCGAAGAGAAACTCACCTCGGCAGCTTGGCGATTGCCTCGCTCAGCTCGTGGATCTCGTACGGCTTGCGCAGGATCGGGAAGTCGCCGAGCACGCCGGCGGCGACGTCGCTGTAACCGGTGGCGAGCAGGATCGGCAGACCGGGGCGAAGCTGGCGGAGATGATGGGCGAGGGTGAGGCCGTCCATCTTGCCGGGCATGACGATGTCCGAGAACACGAAGTCGACGCCGTTCTTCTCGATCTCGCGCAAGGCGGCTTCGGCGTCCGCGACCCGGCGCACCTGGTAGCCGAGCTGCTCCAGAAGGCCGGTGCTGACGAGAGCGACGTCCGGATTGTCCTCCACCAGCAGCACCGTGCCGCTGCCGTGGAACGCCGCCGCCCCCGGCGCCTCGGGCAGAGGAGTGTCTTCGCCGCGCGGCAGCAGGATGGTGAACGTCGTGCCCTTGCCGAGCTCGCTTGCGACCCTGACCGTGCCGCCAGCCTGATGGGCGAAACCGTGCACCTGGGAAAGGCCGAGGCCCGTGCCCTTTCCAATCGGCTTGGTCGTGAAGAACGGCTCGAAGACCTTGTCGAGAACGTCGGAGGGAATGCCGAGCCCGGTGTCGACGACGTCGATCGCAACGTAGTCGCCGGCAAAGGGCGCCTCGTCCAGCACGACATTGCGTGCGCCGATCGTCACCGTGCCCCCGTCGGGCATGGCGTCGCGGGCATTGATCACGAGGTTGAGCAGGGCGGTCTCGAGCTCGGAGACGTCGGTCGTGATCGGCCAAATGTCGCGGCCGACGTCGAGGGTCAGGCGGACGGAGCTGCCGACACCGGCATCGAGCACCTCGCGGATCGCCGCGATGCGTTCGGCAAAGTCGATCGCCTGCGGATTGACGCTCTGCCGCCGCGCGAAGGTGAGGAGCTGGTTGGTCAGCGCCGCGCCTCGCTTGGCGGCGGTCTCGATGGCCGAGATGGCGCGCTGGACCTTGGTCTCGTCGTCGGCGCTCCGCTTCAGCATGTGGAGGCTGCCGCTGATGATCATCAGCAGGTTGTTGAAGTCGTGCGCGACCCCGCCGGTGAGTTGCCCGAGCGCGTCGAACTTCTGGGATTCGGCGAGCTGCTTGTGCATCGCCTCGAGCTTGATCTGCGCGTTGCGGCGTTCGGTGATGTCGCGCGTGATCTTGGCGAATCCGACCAACTCGCCGTCCTCGTAGATCGGGTCGATCACGACGCTCGCCCAGAAGAACGTGCCGTCCTTGCGGACGCGCCAGCCTTCCTCCTCGTAGCGGCCCTTTTCCCTGGCGATGCCGAGCGCACGCGCCGGCCTGCCGTTGGCGCGGTCGGTGTCGGTGTAGAAGCGGGAAAAATGCTGGCCGAGGATCTCCTCGGGCGAATAACCCTTGATACGCTCGCCGCCAATGTTCCAGCTGGTGATGATCCCCTGGGGATCGAGCATGTAGAGCGCGTAGTCCGCGACTCCCTCAACCAACAGCCGGAAACTGCGTTCGCTCTCGAACAAGTCTCTCTGTTGACTGAACTTTTCGACCATTCCGGGACCCCGCCTCGACCGGGGCAAACGCCGGAAAGGTCAAATGGTTCCCGGCAAATGGGATATTTTTAGGCAAATCTCCCGCCGCGTATGCCGATCGCACCCCCTTGACAGGGGAGCGGTCCCGTCAGACATTTCTGTTATGACAGAAATAACCGGAAAGAAGAAACTCCCCGCCGCCGTCGAGCGCTTCATCCTGCATTGGGGCGACATGGGGGATCAGTGGGGCGTCAACCGCTCAGTCAGCCAGATCCACGGGCTGCTCTATCTGGCGGAGGCGCCGATGACGGCGGAGGACATTGCCGAGGTGCTCGGCATGGCGCGCTCCAACGTTTCCAACTCGCTGAAGGAGCTGCTGGCCTGGAACCTGATCCGGCGCGTGCCGATCCTCGGCGACCGCCGCGACCATTACGAGGCCGAGACCGACATCTGGGAGGTCGCAGCCCGCATCGCCGCGCGCCGCAAGGAGCGGGAGCTCGATCCGGCGATCGCGGCGCTCAGGGCCTGCGTATCCGACGCCGCCGGCGATTCCACCATCAATCCGGTCGCGAGTAAGCGGTTGAACGAGATGCTCGCCTTCACCGAGCTCGCCGACCACTGGTTCATGCAGATGCTGAAGGTGCCGCGGCCGCGGCTGGTCGCGCTGATGAAGCTTGGCGAGAAGATCGCCAACCTGCTGCCGCTGGGCAAGGTCAAATAGGTTCGAGGAGGGTGCGATGACGTCGGCTCGACTACCAGGCACCAGCGCATCGACATCCGCCCACACAAAACTGCTCGACGACCGCCGCTTCCACGTGTTGCTGCCGGACGAGGATTGGGGCCGCCTGCCGCTTGCGACCTGGCGGCGCTTTTCCAAGCGTGTCGCGGATGGCGACAGCGTGGTCTATGTCGGCGTCGTCGACGAGGTCTCGTTCAGCGAGATCGGCTGGTGGTTCGCGCAAGCCGTGCGCATGATCGGCGGGCCGCTGCCGACCGGCCGCGACATCGGCGTTCCCATGATCGTGACGGTCACTGAGGACGCGGCAACGGGTGGCCAGACCTGGACCCGCATCTGCGCGCGCAAGCGCGGCTTTCCGCAAGTCATCCATTCCGCCAAGCGTTTTGCCGGCCCGACCGGGCTCGAAGAGTATGTCGGCTTCGGCATTTCCATGGCGCTGCGGATCGCGGTCGAAGGCGAGACGTTGACCTTCCGCAGCGCCGGTTACGGCCTCCAGCTCGGACGCCTGTGGCTCCCGCTGCCGCAATGGCTCACGCCGGGCGATCTCGCCGTGACGCACCGCGATCTCGGCGCAGGCGCCTTCCGCTTCACCCTCGATGTCATCCATCCGCGTTACGGCGCGCTGATCCACCAGTCCGCATTGTTCAGGGAGACCGTGTCATGACGCCGCTGTTGTGGACGCTCATCGCCATCCAGATCGCGATGGGCGTGTTCGACACCTTCTATCACCACGAATTCACCGAGCGCCTGGCCTGGCGCCCGTCGCAGCGCTTCGAGCTGAAGCTGCACGGCATCCGCAACATGCTTTATGCGCTGCTGTTCCTGCTGCTCGGCTGGCTCGAGGTCCATGGCGTGCTGGCGCTCTTGATCGTCGCCGTTCTGGTCGCCGAGATCGTCATCACGCTGATGGATTTCGTCGAGGAGGATCTGAGCCGGAAGCTGCCGCCGAGCGAGCGCATCAATCACACGCTGCTCGCGATCAATTACGGCGCCATCCTGGTGCTGCTGCTGCCGGTGCTGATCGACTGGGCGATGCAGCCGTTCGGCGTGATCGTCGTCAATCAGGGTTTGCTCAGCATCGCCGCCACGGCCTGCGCGGTCGGCGCGTCGCTCTGCGGTATCAGGGATTTTGCGGCGATGCGCCGGCTTGGCCGCATGCGCAGTGTGCCGGCGGCCGGGCTCGTCGAGAAGCTGCCGGCTAGCAAGACCGTGCTGATCACGGGCGCCACCGGCTTCATCGGCAGCCGCCTTGCGGCGAGCCTCAGCGGCGCCGGGCACAATGTCATTGCGCTGATCCGCAATCCCGCCAGGGCCGAGATGCTGCCGCCGCCGGTGACGCTGATCACCAGCCTCGATCAGCTCGCCGCAGACACGCACATCGACGCCATCGTCAATCTCGCCGGCGAGCCGATCGGCAACGGCCTGTGGACCGAGGCAAAGCGGGCGAAGATTCTGCGATCGCGCACGGACATGACCGGCGAGGTCGTCAAGCTGATCGCGCGGCTCACGCGCAAGCCAGAGGTGCTGATCAGCGGCTCGGCGATCGGCTGGTACGGGCTGTGGGCCGATCAGGTGCTGACGGAATCGGCGAAGTCGCATGCCTGCTTCAGCCATGAACTGTGCGCAGCCTGGGAGACGGCGGCGCGGCCAGCGGAGGAGCTCGGCGTGCGCGTGGTCTATTTGCGCGTCGGCCTCGTGCTCGGCACCGAAGGCGGATTCATCACGCGCATGCTGACGCCGTTCGAGTTCGGCCTCGGCGGTCCGCTCGGCACCGGGCGGCAGTGGATGTCCTGGATCGAGCGCGACGATCTCATTCGCCTCATCGCCTATGTCTTGGCGACGCCGGATCTCGCCGGCCCGGTCAATGCGACCGCGCCGATCCCCGTCACCAATGCAAAGTTCACCGAGGAGCTCGGCCGCCGGCTGCGCCGGCCCGCCGTGTTCCGCATTCCCGGCGGCCTGCTCCGCCGCATCGGCGGCGGCTTTGCCGACGAGCTTCTGCTTGGCGGCCAGCGCGTGCTGCCCAACAAGGCGCTGAGCCGCGGCTTTGTATTCCGGCACGAGACGCTGCGCAGTGCGTTCGACGCGATCTTGTGAGGGACGTCAGGCGGCGGCACTCCGGAACGTCGCCGCCACCGCACGCAGCGCCGCGAGCTTGGCGGGGTCGCTGACCTTCGAATGCAGCATCACTTTCGAGCTGCCGAGTTTCGGCAGCTTGTGCGCAGGCCCGATGTCGATCAGTCCCGGCGGTGCAATCCGCCGCGCCAGCGGCGCGATGGCCAGTCCCGCGAGCGCGGCGGCGACCACCGCCGTGACACCGCCGCCGACAAAGCGCTCGCGCCAGGGCAGGCCAGCCTTGTCGAGCGCGCGCACGGCGACGGCGCGGACGCCGCAGGGCGGAGCGAGGGTCGCAAGCGGCAGCGCTTCGCCCTTCGGCAGGGCGAAGCGCCGTGATGCGAACCAGCCAAATTCGTCCTCGGCCAGCTTCTCGCCGCCGCGGCGGCTGCCTTCCTGGCGGACGATCACGGCATCGAGCTCGCCCGCGTCGTAAGCGTCCTGCATTTCGCGCGAGAAGCCGATGGTGACGGCGAGGGTGAGATTCGCCGACATCGCGTGCAGGCGTTCGAGCAGCGGCACCAGCTCCGGACCCGCTGCGTGATCGGAAATGCCGAGCGAGAGCGACTGCGTGGCGGAAGCCTCGCCCGATAGCGCAAGGTCGTGTGCCGCCATCAGGGCGCGGGCGCGGTCGAGGAAGCTGGCGCCATCTGCCGTGAGCCGGACCGCGCGGGGCGAGCGTTCGACCAGACGTTTTCCGAGCAGCGTCTCCAGCCGCTGCAGCTTGAGACTGACCGCCGCCTGTGTCGTGCCGAGCGCTTCGGCCGCACGCGTAAAACTCTGGAGGTCGGCGACCAGCAGAAAGGCCTGGACCGTGGCGATGTCGAGCGTTGTTGTCATTAATGATCGTTATCACTGGTATCAATAAAGATAAGATACCAAAATGGAGGCCGAAGGTCTAGCTTCTCCTCAACGCCGCGCAACACCCGCGCAGCATCTTGAGGAGAACGACCATGCCCCTGATCACCGTGTCCTACACCACCTCCCGCCAGTCGCCCGCGCTGAAGGCCGAGATCGCGAGCGCGGTGTCCGAGCTCACGGCAAACATCCTGCACAAGGATCCAAAGGTGACTGCGATCATCGTGAAGTCGGTCGACGCCGATGACTGGTTCGCCGGCGGCCGGTCGCTCGCCGAGCAGAAGCTTGCCAGCTACTGGCTCGACATTCACGTCACCGAAGGCACCAACACCAAGGACGAGAAGGCGGCCTATCTCGCCGCCATGTTCAAGCGCATGGCCGAGATCCTGGGACCGCTGCATCCCGAGACCTATGCCCATGTCGACGAGGTCAAGGGCGATGCCTATGGCTTCGGCGGCCTGACCCAGGAGCGTCGTTACATCGCCGGCAAGCTCGACGTCGCGCTGAAGGCCGCGTGATGCAGGAGGCCGCGGGTGGTCTCACCCGCGGCCTGTTGCAGTCAGCCCGCCGCTCTGAACTGAACTTCGCAATTGTTCAGGAAGCACGTCTTGTCGAACAGCGTCAGGTCCAGCGGGTTCGGCAAGCGGACGTCGGTGATATCAGGGCAGGGCTTGACCGCGGGATCGTAGGATCGATCGATCTGCGAGATGCAGACGACGATCAGCCCCTGGTCGCGTGCGAACGATTTCAATGCGCGCACTTGAACGGTCAGATCGGGGTTTTCGCGTCTCTGGTCGAGCAGTTGCAGATAGTCGATCACCACGAACGTGCCGCGGGGCGCTGTGGCCATCTGCTTAACGACATGGTCGGCGCTGACGGCGTCGGAGCAATCGATCTCGAATGATCTGTCGAACTGCGCCGGCTCCACGCCGATCGCGCGCAGCCGATCCAGCACGTCTTTCTCGGTGTATTCGAGCGAGAAGAACGCCGCACGATGACCCGACCTCATGGCTTCCACCGCAAGCTCGAGGCTCATCAGCGTCTTGCCCTGACCGGGCCGCGCGCCGACCAGCACGAGGTCGCCCGCGTGGAATTGTGGGAACAGCCTGCTCGCGGGCGTCAGCGCGGCGGCCTTTGCTGCCAGCATGCTCCAGGCGGAAAAGCCTTCCGTCTCGGCGATGCGATCGAGCGCGTCGTGCAGGGGAATGCCCGCTTCGCGGGACAGGCGCTTTGCTTGTCGTTTCAGATGATAGATCGGCGCAGAGAGTCTCATCGTCCAAACCTCCCGTTGCGAGCTGAAATGCAATCCCTCCTTATGCCCAGCGCTCGAACAGTCGGCCGGTGATCTCATCGCCCGGCATGAGGTCTGCTTTCCCGGTGGAGGGGGGAGGCGTGGGCGGCGCCTGAGACGAGCATAGCCGATTCCGCGAGAAGCGGAGAGCTCGCGCGACGAGGCTCGAACAGGAAAATGTCAGGCGGCTGCTTCCGGCAGCAGCGCGCGGGTTGGTCCGAACAGCTCCTCGAACGCCTGGCGCAGCGCGATGTCGACATCTTCCATGCTCACGAGCTGGCCGAGATCGACCAGCGAGGTGACGCCGTAGCGGGGATCGACGACGCCGCACGGCACGATGCCGGCGAAATGCGCCAGCTCCGGCTCGACATTGATGGCGATGCCGTGGAACGAGACCCAGCGCTTCAGCCGCACGCCGATCGCCGCGATCTTGTCCTCAAAGCCTTCGCCTTTGTCGGGCCGCCTGACCCAGACGCCGACCCGGTCCTCGCGCCGCTCGCCGCGGATGTTGAAGGCGGCGAGCGTCCGCAGGATCAGCTCCTCCAGGCTCGCGACATAGGCCCGGACGTCCGGCCGGCGGCGCTTGAGGTCGAGCATGATGTAGGCCACGCGCTGGCCGGGCCCGTGATAGGTGAGCTGGCCGCCGCGCCCCGTGGCGAAGATCGGGAATCGGGGATCGCGCAGGTCGCCTTCCTTGCCCGAGGTGCCGGAGGTGTAGAGCGGGGGGTGTTCGAGCAGCCAGACCAGCTCGGGGGCGTCGCCCGCCGCGATGGCGGCAACCCGGGCTTCCATGGCGGCCACCGCTTCCGGGTAGGGCACCGGCGCATCCGAGATTCGCCACTCGACGGGCGCGCCGCCTGCGGCGGAAAACGGCGTCAAATCGAGCTGTTGGCGCGGGTTTTGAGGCGAATTAACCATTGGCTAACCATAACGTGGTGATGATCTCGGGAGCAAATGCCAAGTCCTTCGGCCAAGCCCCAGAATTCAAGTCCCAGTCCCAAGTTGCGGCGGTCCTGACAGTGCCCACCCTCGATAAAGTCACCGTGGATCTCATGGTCGTCCTCGGGACGACCACGATGCCGATCCATCAGGTATTACGTCTTTCCCGCGGCGCCATCATCGAGCTCGACGCGACCGAGGCCGACGAGGTCAAGGTTTTGGCCAATAATCTCCCCGTCGCCTCCGGCGTCGTGCTGGTCGATCGCAACCGCATCGCGGTCGAGGTCAAGCAGATGCTGCCGCGTTCGCCGGGCACGCGGTAGCGACCCGGGTACGCTGTAGCGACCCCGGCACGCGGTAGGGGCTGGGCGTCCAGCCGGGCCGATTCGGGCGAGCGGCCAGAATTTTCCTGCAAAGCTTGTGGAATTCAGGGGCTTTGCAGGCTTGTACCCCTCTGATGGATTTGTTAGATCGGCGCCGTTGATCCGGCCGGCCCTCAAGCCTCAAGCCGGCATCCCCAAAGCGCTCGTGGCGGAACTGGTAGACGCGCTGCCTTGAGGTGGCAGTGAGTAAAATCGTGGGGGTTCGAGTCCCTCCGAGCGCACCAAGGCTCATTATCCATTTAAGATCATTGAGTTTTCCGGGCTTGAGCCCGGAGATTGCCGCGTTCCTCGCTCATCGCGGCCCCGACGCCAGCAGCCAAGCGCCCGCGGCCACAGATGCAATGCCGGCGGCGCGCGCGATCCAACGTCCGACCGGCGTGAGTTTCTCCAACAGGACAAGCAGCGCCAAAAGCGCAATCCAGAGCACGTTCATCACCCCGCCCACGAACAGCAGCGTCATCAAGATCCAGCAGCAGCCGACACAATAGCCTCCGTGCCGAAGTCCCAGCAGCAGGCAGCCGCGCGGATCGCTGCGAAAGCCGCCGTGACGCATCAGGAACAGAAACGGCGATTGGCATTGGGCGAGACAGACGTCCTTGAGCGGTGTCCATTGATAGAGACCCGCCGCGATCAGCACGATGGCGCCGAACAGGTTGCTCGCGATCGTCATCCGTGAATCCAGCAGGGCTGCCCGCTCGATCGCCCATTGCAGACAGGTGGCTGCCAGCGAGAAGCCGCACCAGGCGAGGAGATAACCGGCGGCAAACCATCCGGTCGCGGCGAACGGCTTGCCCCGCGCTTTGCCCTGTCGGCCCACGCGGGCGTACATCAGAATCATGGGCGCAGCCGAGGGCGCCATCATTCCGACCATCATCACCGCCCACATCAGGAACACGTAAGCGAACTCGATCGCCCGCCACGGCTCGGTGGCCGGCAGCATGATTCCGGTCCCGGCCGGGATCATGCGGAAGTCGGTCATGTCCATGCCGCCCATGTCCATGTCGTTGGCGAGCCAGACCACATAGCTCCATGCCAGCACGACAATGAGGGTGATCGCCCCGCTGACGATCCAGCGATCGCGCCGCAGCACGGTTTCGAATGGGCTGTCCGTCATTTGTGATCGAAATTGCCGGCCCTGAAGCTGGCCGGTGTCGGATGTTTACATCACGGCTGGTTCGACCAGCGGATCGGCGCATAGAGGCCGTTTCTGCCGAAATTATCCCAGCGCATGCCATGATCGCTGAAGGTATTGCCCGGGGCGCCGACGGCCATCACCATGGCATCGGGGCTGACCGGATGGCCGATGTTCGCCCACATCTCCCCGCTCGGATGCATGGTTGGCAAGGGGTCGACGGACATGTGCAGGATGCCAGGGATTTCCGCGGACCGCGTCTTGCCGTCGATCCGGAACGTGATCGGGACCTTGCGTACGCCGAGGTTCTTGCTGATGAGCGGCGAGAACGCGGCCATCGGACCGCCGGCACCGCCGGTGAAGATCGCAGCGAGGGCCTCGGTCTGCTCGTCATCGGCGCGCTGATCGATATAGGCGGCCACCGACCAATCTCCGTCTGCCATGACCCCAGGCGCATGGAGGATGACGAGCACATTCAATCCATCGAGCGCGATATCGCCATAGCGGCCGCTCTCGATATGGAAGATCAGCGGTACGTTGCAGAAGCCCTCGGTCGGTCGGGCGGTCAACGGGGGCGCGGCCGACACCAGGCAGGGACACACGATGCTGCAGCTGCAATTCTCGAAATAGTCACCGGAAAGGTGCCATGGGACATCCGCCATTGCTCTCTCCCGCTTGGCCGAACCCGATAGGAGCTTTCGAATGAGCTGCGTAGGATTGAAAATTACGCCTCGTCAGTCAGCGCCGCAAGCCGATTCCACCCCGATGTCTGCGTGCGTGCTGTCACGAATCCGTATCGGCCACGGGGCGGGCTGGCGTCCTCCGTTCGGGACGATCATCGACTTGCCTGCCGGCCACCGTGACCGGGGGGAAGATGCTGTCGTAGATGGCGCGGGCCTCGCGGATCAGACGCTCGCGTTCGAGCTCGGATTTCGGGACGAAACGAACGACGTTTTCCATCTCGGTTTCCCGCCTAGGCGGCTTCATCTGCGCGCCGCCAGATCGGGAACGGATCCGCAAGCTTTGCCCAATCCGCGACCTGCATGGCGGGCGCCCCCGATACGAGGCATGCATCGAGACGCGAACGGATCGAGCCCTCGTCCATGCCGGTGCCGATGAACACGATCTCCTGACGACGATCGCCATAGACGTCGCTCCAGTTCGTGCGCAGCCGCGCCCGCCACGACGCGTCGTCCGGCCATCGTTCCGCGGGCACGCTCGCCCACCAGAAACCGAGAGCCTGCGTGCGGATGATCGAGCCGGCCTGACTGATCTCGCCGAGCCATTGCGGCCGCGTCGCCAGCCAGAAATGACCCTTGGCGCGGATAACGCCCGGCCAGGGTTGCTTGATGAACTGGTCGAATCTGGTGGGATCGAACGGGCGGCGGGCGTGATAGACGAAGTGCTTCACGCCGTATTCCTCGGTCTCCGGCACATGATCGGTGAAGCCGTAGAGCTCCTTGAACCAGAGCGGATGCGCTTGCGCCTTTTCGAACTCGAAGCGGCCGGTGTCGAGGATGCGGTCGAAGGCCACGTGGCCGTCATTGGCCTCGATGAGGTCGGCGTCCGGATTGAGCGCGCGGATGATCTTTCGTGCCGCCTCGCGCTGCTCCGGCGCGGCGTCATCGACCTTGTTGAGCACGATCACGTCGGCGAACTCGATCTGCTCGACCAGCAGATCGACCAGCGCGCGGTTGTCGTTCTCGAGCGCCTGTCCGCGTTGTTCGAGAAAGTCGGTCGATGAATAGTCCTTGAGCAGGTTCACCGCGTCGACCACGGTGACCATGGTGTCGAGCCGCGCGACGTCGGAGAGGCTGTCGCCGTCTTCGTTGCGGAAATCGAAGGTCGCCGCGACCGGCAGCGGCTCGGAGATACCCGTCGACTCGATCAGCAGATAATCAAAGCGGCCATGTTCGGCGAGGGCGCGCACCTCCTTCAGGAGATCATCACGTAGCGTGCAGCAGATGCAGCCGTTCGTCATCTCGACGAGCTTCTCATCGGTCCGGGACAGGTTCGCACCACCATCGCGGACCAGATCCGCATCGATGTTCACCTCGCTCATGTCGTTGACGATCACCGCCACCTTCAAGCCGTGCCGGTTGTTCAGGACGTGGTTCAACAAAGTGGTCTTTCCAGCCCCGAGGAAGCCGGACAAGACGGTGACGGGGAGTTTCCGCATGGAGATCGAACAGCCTTTTCAATGGGATAGGACGACGGCGCTGGGACTTGGGCATCTGGATCGAATATGTTATGTTATAACATAACATGCGACAGGCGGCCGTCTGTCAAGCTGCTTTGAGGCATCGCCGGGGAATGCAGCCGCCGTTGCGGGCGGCCGCCGACAGGTTTGAAGCGCCGTCTATTGGGTGCTGGGGCATCCGTGCGCCGGCGGTGTCTCCGTCGCCCCGCGGCTCGGCGCCGTGCTCGAGGACGTGAGCGTGCGGGCTCGCTCGTTCACGGCTTCGAGCTTGGCTGCATCGCGCGCGATCGGCCTTGCGCCATCGCGCCGTTCAGGCCGATGGCTACTGCGGCTCGATTCCAGCCGCCTTGATGATCCGCCCCCATTTGACGATCTCGGCTTTCAGGAAGGCCTCCAGCGCCTCCGGCGTGGCGCGCTCGGGCTCGACCGGCGCCATGCTGAGCTCGGCAAAGCGGCTGATCAAGGCAGGGTCCTTCAGCGCCGTCTGCAGCGCGCCGACGAGATGGTCGACCACTTGTTTCGGCGTGCCCTTCGGTGCGTAGAGACCGTACCACGTCGTCACGTCGAACGCGGGAACGCCGGCTTCGGTCGAGGTCGGCACGTCAGGCAGCGTCGCCACGCGCGTCTTGCTGGTGATCGCGTAGCCCTTGATCGTGCTCGACTGGATATAGGGCGTCGGTCCGGTCGCGGGATCGCAATAGACGTCGATGTGGCCCGCGATGACGTCGTTCAGCGCCGGTCCGCCGCCTTTGTAGTAGATCGGCGTGAGCTTGGTGTCGGTGGCGCTCATGAACATCAGGCCGCAGAGCTGCGAGGCCGAGCCGAGACCGACATTGCCGAAGGTGATCTTGTCGCCGGCGCCTCGGATCTGCGTGATCAGCTCGCCGAGATTCTTGGCGGGAAAGTTCGGCCGCGCCACCAGGATCATCGGCACGTCGGTGACGAGCCCGATCGTGGCGAAGTCGCCGACCGGGTCGAACGGAAGCTTGGCATAGAGGGCAGGGGCGGTGGCCTGGCCGACATGCATCAGCAGCAGCGTGTAGCCGTCGGGGGCCGCCTTGGCGACGCGGTTGGTGCCGAGCGTGCCGCCGGCGCCGACGACGTTCTCGATGACGACGGACTGTTTCAGCGTCGCGCTCATGGCGCTGCCGAGGATGCGTGCGATGACGTCGCCGGGACCGCCGGCAGAGAACGGCACGATGACCGTGACCGGGCGGGCCGGATACTCGTCCGCGATCGCCGCGTCACGAGGGCAGAGCAGAAGGAGCAGGAACAGCGATCGTACGAGAAACTTCATCGAACACTCCCTGGCGGCATTGTTCTAGTCGTCGGAAGGCGCCGCCTCCTTGGCTGCCGACGATTTTTCGATCATGTCGAGCGCGGCCACCGCAGCCGCGTTGATGTGGTCGACGCAGCAACGCTCGGCGAGGTCAGGGTCGCCGTTCTGGATCGCGCGCCAGATCGCGGTGACCTCGCGCAGGCTCTTGTTGATCCGCTTCGGCTGCGACATCGAGGTGATCCGCAGCAGCTGGATGCGGTCGTGCAGCGGCTTGAGCATGCGCTCGATGAAGGTATTGCGGCAGCCGCCGATCAAGGCCGCATAGAAATCGGTCTTGGCTTCGAGGCTGCCGACGAGATCCTGCTTGGCCGCGGCCGCCTTCAACCGCGTCAGCGCTTCCCCGATCCGGCGCGCGACCTCGGGATCGTGCAGCCTGGCGCATTCGCGGCCGGCAAAACCTTCGAGCACCGCGCGTGCGGCGTAGAGCTGCCGTGCCTCCTCGAGGCTGATCGTGGACACCACGGGGCCGCGGTGCGGCACCGTGTTGACCAGCCCATCGGCCTCCAGCGCACGCAGCGCTTCGCGGATCGAGGGGCGGCTGACGCCCATCATCTCGCACAGCTCGCGCTCGACCAGGCGCTGGCCCGGCTTCAGCGTTCCGGACATGATCGCCGCACGCAGCTTCTGCGCCACCATCGCCCGGACGGTCGGGACGTCCTCGATGCGGAGGGTCGACTGCAATTCGCGACGTCTTTCCATGTCCTGGTCCTGGTTGGGAAAAATCAGTACCGGTTTACAGGCAGAATCATCATTTCGGCAATTTGTACGTGGGCGGGCTGGTCAAGGGCGAAGACGATCGACCGCGCGATATCGGCCGGATCGAGCGCCATCCTGAACTGGTCGAAATAGTCTTTCTCCTTCTGCTGATCGCCGCGGTAGCGGGTCAGGATGATGTTGGTCCGGGTCAGGCCGGGCTGCAGCTCGGTGACCCGGATCGCGGTGTCCGCCAGCTCGCCCCGCAGGGTCTCGGTGAACATGTGCACGCCCGCCTTGCTGGTGCTGTAGGCCGCCATGTCGGGCACGATCCGCACCGCGTTGATGGAGCTGATGTTGACGACATGGCCGGCATTGCGCTGGACCATGCCGGGCAGGATCGCCCGCGTGACGCGCATCAGGCCGATCAGATTGGTCTGGATGATGTTGGACCAGTCGTCCGCGGCGCCGATGTCGAACCGCGTCCGCCCGCCGATGTCGTGACCGGCATTGTTGATGAGGATGTCGACCGGCTTGAAATGACCGGGAATGGCATCGGGGAGGCGATCGACGGCCTTGGCGTCGCTGACGTCGAGCTGGACCGGAAACACCGCATCGCCCGCTGTGGCCGCCAGCTCTTCAAGCGCCTTGGCGTCGCGGTCGACCAGCACGACGCGGCGGCCGCTGTCCAGCAACGCCCTGGTGATGGCGCGCCCCATGCCGCCGGCAGCACCGGTCAGCACGGCGGTCTGGCCTGATCGTTCAGTCATCGCAACACTCCCATTTCCAAGTGCTCATGCCACCGACCAGCCTCCGTCGATCGGCAGGCTGGCGCCGGTGATGTCGTTTGCGGCCGGACCGCAGAGGAAGACGACCATGGCCGCGACGGCCTCCAGCTTGATGAAGCGCTGCGTCGGCTGGCGCGCGCCGAGATAGTCGGCCGTCTCGTCCTCGACGGGACGGCCGCTGGTCTCCGCCAACGTCGCGATCTTGTTCAGGATCGCGGGCGTCGGCAGCGTGCCGGGGCAGAGCGTGTTGCAGGTGATGCCGCTGCGCGCCGTCTCGATGGCGACGGCGCGGGTCAGGCCCAGAATCGCCGTCTTGGTGGTGACGTAGTCGATGCGGTTCTCGACCGCACGGCTCGAATAGATCGAGCCCAGGTTGACGATCCGGCCCCAGCCGCGCCGCTTCATCGCCGGCAGCGCCAGGCGGATGAGGTGGAACGGCGCCGACACATTGACGGCGAGCGCCTCGTCCCAGCGATCGGGCGGAAACTGCTCGATCGCGGAGAAATGCCTGACGACCGCGTTGTTGACGAGAATGTCGATGGCGCCGCAGCGGTCGAGCAGGTCCGCCATCATGGCCGCGATCGACTCGCGCCGGGACAGATCGGCGCCGGCCGCGACGACCTCGACGCCGAAGCGGGCACTGAGATCATCAGCGGCCTGCTGCGGCGCGACGAGATCGTGAAGGACAATGTTGGCGCCGGCACCGGCGAGGCCTTCCGCGATGCCGAAGCCCAGGCCCGCGGTTGCGCCGGTCACGAGTGCCCATTTGCCCTTCATCACAGCCACGCTCCCGCTACGTCTTGTCGAGCTCGGCGAAGACTTCCTTCGCGTTGCGGAACGCATCGACACCGGCCGGCACGCCGCAATAGATCGCGACCTGCATGAAGACCTCGCGGATTTCCTCGCGTGTCGCGCCATTGGCGAGGGCGCCGCGGACGTGCGTCTTCAGCTCGTGCGGACGGTTGAGCGCGCAGAGCATCGCCAGATTGAGGAAGCTGCGGGTCTTTCGTGTCAGGCCTTCGCGGCCCCAGACGTAGCCCCAGCAATATTCCGTGGTCAGGTCCTGCATCGGGCGGTTGAACTCGTCCGCGGATGCGATCGCCTTGTCAACGAATTCGTTGCCGAGCACGCTCTTGCGGATTTCGAGGCCGCGGTCGTAAGTCGCCTTGTCCATTGTGGTCTCCGTTTCCTGTTCGGGCGCTATCAGCTCCTGGGTCAGCTCCTGGGTCAGCTCTTGGGCCAGAACGGCTTTGCCAGCGCGAGCTCGGGCGGGAACACCGTCACCGGCACGCCGGCCTGCCATTGCACGATGGTCATGCCGGCGCCGACACGGCGGCCCTTCTCGTCGAACTTGATTTCGCCCAGCGGGTAATATTTCGAAGGACCGCCATCCATGGTGCGCAACGCTTCGCCGACGGCGACGCGATCGGCCTTGCCGGCCTTCTCCAGCGCGTCCTTGATCACCCACATGTCGCCATAGGTGGAGATCGCGTTCTGCGTCATCCACGGCTCCTTGTAGCGGGTCTTCAATTCGGCGATCAGTGCCTCATGGCCCTTGGCGCCCCAGCTTGCGACGCAGGTCAACACGCCCTGGAGCAGCTCGGGGCTGACGGTCTGCAGCATGTCCGGCTCGGCGATCGCGATGCCGAACGAGATCGTCGGAATCTTGCCCTGGCCGAGGCCGAACTCGTTCATCTTTTCCAGCAGCAGCTTGGCGTCCGAGATCACGGTCGGCAGGAAGAACAGCAGGTCGGGCTTGGCCGAGCGGATTTTCTGCACCAGCGACGTCGCGTCGGCGAGCGGCGGCGTGAAGGTCTCGTCCACGATCAGCTGCAGCTGGTTCTCGGCCAGCAGGCCCTCCCGCATCGCCTTGGCGGAGGCGATCGAGGCGCCGGTGTTGTCGGTCAGGATCGCGACCGTCTTCGGCCGCTTGCCGGAGGCCGTCTCCGCCAGCTTGATGAGCTGGGGCAACGCCTGCTTCGCCTGCGAGCCCGCGGTGGCCGCGGTCTGGAACACATACTTGAACCCGCGCTCGGTGATCAGGTCGGAATAGGAGAGGGTGAGCATGGGCAGGTTGGCGCGCTCGGTCACCTCGGTCACGGCGAGCGTGAACGAGGACAGATAGGCGCCGCTGGCCGCGACCAGATCGGTCTCCTGCGCCACCATCCGCTGCGCGGCGTTCTTGGCCTTCTCGGTGGTGTCGCCGGAGTCGAGCACCACGAGCTTCAGCTTGGCGCCGCCGAGCGCCTTGACGCCGCCTTGCGCGTTGATGTGGTCGATCGCCATCTCGGCACCTTCGCGCATCACCGTTCCCGGACGGGCATAGAGGCCGGAGATCGGCACCAGCAGGCCGACCTTCACCTCCGATGGCTGCTGCGCCCAGGCCGCGCGGGATGCGATCAGCGTGCCGGATGCGCCGGCCAGCAGGGTTCGCCGCGATATCGTGATCTTGCTTTTTGCAGTCATGACAATCCTCCTCCCTGAAAATCGCGCGATGCTTTAGGATTTCTTCGGCCAGAACGGCTGCGCCTGCGCGAGCTCGGGCGGGTAAACGGTGACAGGCACGCCCGATTGCCATTGCACGATGACGACGCCGGCGCCGACGCGGCGGCCCTTCTCGTCGAACTTGAGCTGGCCGCCCGGATAGTATTTCGACGGGCCGGCATCCATGGTGCGGAAGGCCTGCGCGACCGCGTTGCGGTCGGCCTTGCCGGCCTTCTCCAACGCTTCCTTCATCAGCCACATGTCGCCATAGGTCGAGATGACGTTCTGCGTCATCCAGGGCTCCTTGTATTTGGCCTTGAGCTCGGCGATCAGCGCCTCGTGGCCTTTCGAGCCCCAATTGGCGACGATGGTCATGATGCCTTGCACCGTCTCCGGGCTCACGCTCTGCAGCATGTCGGGCTCGGCGATGGTGATGCTGAAGGACACGGTCGGGATCTTGCCCTGGCCGAGGCCGAACTCGCTGATCTTCTCCAGGCCGAGCTTGGCGTCCGACACCGCATTCGGCATGAACAGCAACAGGTCGGGCTTGGCCGAGCGAACCTTCTGGATCAGCGGCGTCGCATCCGACAGCGGCGGGGTCCAGACTTCCTCGACCACGAGCTGGAGGCCTTCCTGCGCGAACAGCTTGTCCTTCAGCGCCTTGGCCGTCGCGACCGAGGTCGCGGTGTTGTCCATCAGCATCGCCACGGTCTTCGGCCTCTTGCCCGAGGCGTTCTCGGCGAGCTTCATCAGCGTCGGCAGGCCGAGCTCGGACTGTCGGCTCGCGGTCGCGGCGGTCTGGAAGATGTATTTGAAGCCGCGATCGGTCAAAAGGTCCGAATAGGACAGCGTCAGCACCGGCAGTTCGGCGCGCTCGGTCACCTCGGTGACCGCGAGCGTGAAGGAAGAAAGGTAGGCGCCGGTGGCGGCGACGAGATCGGGCTCCTGCGCCACCATGCGCTGCGCGGCGTTCTTGGCCTTCTCGGTGGTGTCGCCGCAGTCGATCACGACGAGCTTCAGCTTGGCGCCGCCGAGCGCCTTGATGCCGCCTTGCGCGTTGATGTGCTCGATGCCCATCTCGGCGCCCATCTTCATCACCTGGCCGGGGCGGGTGTAGATGCCCGACAGCGGCACGATCAGCCCGACCTTCACCTCGGCCGGTGTCTGCGCACGGGCCACGCCGGCAAGGCCGACGGCGGCAGCGCCTGACAGCACGGTGCGACGACTCAGTCCTTTTGAAGTCTCGTTCATCTTGTTTCTCCCTGATCTCTGTTTTTATGTTCGTCACATGCCGAGATAGGCTTTCCGCACGCGATCGTCGGCGCGCAGCGTGGCGTTGTTGCCTTGGAGCACGACATGGCCGGCTTCGAGGACGTAGCCGTGATCGGCCGATTCCAGCGCTTCTGCGACGCGCTGCTCGACCAGCAGCATGGTCAGCCCGGACTGGCGCCGGATCTCGATCAGCCGCTCGAAGATGAAGTCCGCGGTCGAGGGCGCCAGCCCCATCGAGGGCTCGTCCAGCATCAGGAGCTTCGGCGAGGAGGCGAGGCCGCGGCCGATCGCCAGCATCTGCTGTTGGCCGCCGGACATCGTGCCCGCGAATTGATCGCGGCGCTCCTTCAGCACCGGCAGCCATTCGAAGATCCGCTCGATGTTGCTCTGCCAGTCGCGCCGGCCGCTCTCGGTCATCGCGCCCATTTCCAGGTTCTCCATCACGGTCAGCGACGGGAAGACCTGGCGTCCCTCCGGGACGTGGGCGATGCCGAGATGGGCGCGCTGCGGTGGCGGCACCGCGAGCAAATCGACGCCGTCGAAAATGATCGTGCCGCCGCTCGGCTTGACGATGCCGGAGATCGTCTTGAACAGCGTGGTCTTGCCGGCCCCGTTCGGGCCGACGATGGCGACGAACTGGCCGGCGCCGACCTCGATCGAGACGTCGTTCAAAACGGGTTTTGCGGAGTAGCCCGCGCTCAATCCCTCAATTCGCAGCATGGCCCGCCCACTTCTTGCCGAGATAGGCCTCGACGACACGGCTGTCGCGCGTCACCACCTCCGGCAGCCCTTCGGTAATGACGGCGCCGTGGTCGAGCACGAGGAAGCGATCGACGAGGCGCACCATCGCCTGCATGGTGTGCTCGATGATGGCGATGGTCATGCCGTCGCGCGCGAGCTGCTGGATCACGGCGACGACCTCGTCGGCCTCGCCGTGGCCAAGACCCGCGAGCGTCTCGTCGAGCAGCAGGATGCGCGGCTGGCCGGCGATCGCGCGGGCCAGCTCCATCAGCCGCAGCTCCTTGGTCGAGAGCTCACCGGCGACACGATCGGCGACCGCGGAGAGCCCGACGCGGGCAACCGCGTCGGCCGCGAACTTGCGCGCCTGGTCGTCGGTGCGGGCGCGGACATAGGCGCCGACGACGACGTTGTCGAGGATCGACATGCGAAGGAACGGCCGCATCACCTGGAAGGTGCGGCCGACGCCGGCCTCGCAGATCACATGCGGCCGCTGGCCCGACATGTCGCGGCCGTCGATCAGCACCTCGCCCTGGCTCGGCTTCAGGAAGCCGTTGAGCAGGTTGAACAGCGTGGTCTTGCCGGCACCGTTGGGCCCGATGATGCCGAGGATCTCGTTCTTGTGCAGCTTGAAGCTGACGTCCTGCACGGCCTTGAGGCCGCCGAACGAACGCGAGAGGTTCTTCACCTCGAGCATCACGTCGCCCTTGGCGGCGCGCTGCCGCGCCACGGGCTTCAGCGCCGTGATGTTGGCGGCAGCTGCTTCCGGCGTGACGTCGACCGTCGGCTTGGGCGCGCTGCGCTTGCGCAGGAGATCGCGCAGCTTCCAGAATAATCCTTCCGGCGCCATCAGGATGACGCAGACGATGGCAATGCCGAAGATCACGCCCTGAATGCCGGGGATGCGCGCGCCGGCTTCGGCGTGCAGGATCTCGGCAAGGGGGATCAGGATCACCGAGCCGATCACCGGCCCCCACACCGTGCCGACGCCGCCGAACATCGCGACCGTCAACGCCTGTGCCGACACCAGCATGCCGAACACCGATTGCGGCGTCACGACCAGCAGCACCTGCGCGTAGAACCCGCCGATGGCGGCCGCGATCGCTCCGCTCAAGGTGATCGCGCGCAGCTTCCAGGCCAGCGTGTTGATTCCGGCAGCCTCGGCGGCGGCCTCGTTCTGCTTGATCGCGAGCAGCGCCATGCCGAAACGGGATCGCTCGATCACCTGCGTCAGCACGATGGTGGCGAGCATGATGGCGAGCCCCAACAGGGTGTAGAAGCGGGGATCGGCGAACTGCATATAGGCGACCGGCGCGTCGCGCTTGATCGGAAGCGTCACCTCCTGGAAGCCGAGCCACTCGAACACGTAGAGGATGGCGAGCGGGTAGGCGAGCATCGCCAGCGCGAAGTAATGGCCCTGCAAACGGAAGGTCGGAAAGCCGATCAGGAGCCCGGCGACGCCGCCGAGCATGGCCGCGACCGGGATCAGCAGCCAGGGCGAGATGTCGAAATAGATCTGGCCGAGCGCGGTCGCATAGGCGCCGATGCCGAAGAAGGCGGCGTGGCCGAACGAGATCAGCCCGGTGTAGCCGCTGAGCAAATTCCACGACAGCCCGAACACCGCCCACACCGGCACCAGCGTCAGGATGAGCTGGTAGTAGGAGTTGGTGACGCCGAGCGATACGAGCGCGTAGGCGAGCGTGAAGAGCAGGGGAGGCAGCAGGGATCGCATCCGGAGCATGGTCACGTCCTCTCGACCATGCGTCCGAAGAAGCCTTGCGGACGGAAGAAGATGATGAGGAGGAAGACGGCGAAGATCGCCGCGTTCTGCAGCTGCGTCGGCAGGATCAGCGTCGACATCTGCTGCACGAGGCCGATCGTCATGCCGCCCCAGAACGCGCCGATGATGCTGCCCATGCCGCCGAGCACGACGCCGGCATACATCACGATGACGTATTCGAGGCCGACGAAGGGATGGAACGGGTAGTTGGTGGCGAGCAGGCCGCCGGCAATGGCAGTGATGCCGCAGCCGAGCGCGAAGGCGGTGCGGTGCGCGCGGTCGACGTCGATGCCCATATAGGTCGCGGCGGTCGGATTGTCCGCGGCGGCGCGGAGCGACTTGCCGATCCGAGTCCGCGTGATCAAGAGCGAGAGCAGGATCATGAGCGCCAGCGACACGATCATATCGATGCTGCGCGCCTTGTTGAGGAAGATGCTCATGTCGAAGAAGGGGCCGAGCTCCCAGGCCGAGCTCGACAGCGGCGTGCGGATCGAGGCCAGCACCGAGCCGAACACGATGAGGCCGCCGTTCTGCAGGATCAGCGCGATGCCGAGCGTGAGGATGAGCTGGGCGTAATGGCCTTCGCCCTCGAGCGAAGCGGTGCGCGTCCCTGAGACGTGCGAGATCAGCGTCCGATGCACGAAATAGCCGAACAGGGCGAGCACGGGGCCGGCCAGGAGGATGGCGACGAACGGCCCGACCGTGTTGCCGAACACCGTCTGAACGCCGGCGGCCGTGAAGAGATAGAAGGCGGTGTACATGCCGAGCATCATGAAATCGCCATGGGCGAAGTTGATGACGCGCATGACGCCGAAGATCAGGCCGAGCCCGACGCACATCAGGCCGTAAACGGCGCCGATCAGAAGGCCCGCGGCGAGCGCTTGAAAGAATCCCTCCATCAGCCCTGTCTCCGCGCAGCCGGCGATTCTAGGCTGGTCTCCGAGCCAAACATGTCTCCCCCGTACTCTCCGGCATTTCTCATGATGCCGATCGTAAAGTCCGTTCCGTTGCGTTGAGGCGGCACTGCGCGGCGATGTCGCCGGCATTGCCGAGCCGCTCGCAATCGTCGATGAGTTGCTCGAGCAGGCAGCCGCGGTCCTCACCGAGGACTGCGGCTGCCGCGCCGCGAAAGCGTGTGCGAATATCTGACGGCGTTGCCGCGATGACGTCGGGCAATGCGTGCCGGATGCTCCGGCCGTCACGCAGTCGCACGGTGACCTCCGCGCCCTGCTTGGCCGGGAAGGCGGCGGTGAAACCGGCGTCGGCCTTGAGCTCGGTGATCGCAACGAGACGGACGATGTCGGCATCGTCGAGCTCGGCGTAGTTGTCTTCCTCGATGTCGCCCCGCGCCAGCGTTGCCGCGACGCTGAACGGAATGCTCATCTTGGCCTGGAGCGCGTTGCGATACGGTCCCATGGAGTCGCAGCCGGGATAGCGCACTGCTGCGTCGGGCGTGCGGATGACGACGCGGTCGATCTCCTCGGTGCTGCCAAGCTCGTGCGAGACGCGAAGCGCCGCCTGGGCCGCTGTCTGCGCGAAATTGCAGGCCGGGACCGGCTTGTTGTAGACGGCCATGATCTCGCATTCGCCGTCCGGAAACAGCGCGATGCTCTCGGGGGCGGCCTGCCGGCGATAGGCGGCGAACAGGCCGGCCTCGCCTTCGAGGATGGTTTCCGAGCCGAACGCGCCGGCCGCGGCGAGGCCGACCGCCCTGATCGCGTTGCCGGCCGCAAAGCCCGGATGGAAATACATGTCGGAGCCGCCGGCATGCGGCCATTCATTGAGTCCGCTGGAGGTGTTGGCCGCGATCGCGATGGCGCTGGTCGCCTGGTCCTCGGATAGCCCAAGCGCAAAGCTGCCTGCGAGCGCCGCGCCCGGGGGCGCCACGAGGCCGGTCGGCCGATAGAGGCGCGCGAGGTCGGACGTCAGCAGCGCGCGGCCGATCCGTGCGCCGGTCTCGTAGCCGATGATGGCGGCCGCGAGCAGCCTGTCCCCGCGCAGCGGCGCCTGCTCCGACAGCGCGAGCAGGGCCGGCCAGATCACGACGCCGTGGTGCGCGATGCTGGCCGCATGCATGTCTTCGCGCACGAGGCCATGCCCCATGACGGCATTGGCGAAGGCCGCGTCGGCCGGCGAGGACAGCTGCGACGTTCCGACGATCGTTGCATGGCCGCCGCCTTGCGCAATCGCGACCGCCTGGCGGCTCCAGGGATGATGGCCCGCCTCGAAGGCGCAGGACAAGAAGTCGAGCAGGCAGAGTTTTGCCTTCGCGACGACTTCAGGTCCGAAATCGCCGAGACCGAGCGCAAGCACGCTCCGCGCCATCTGGCGCGCGAGCGATGGCTTGCCTGATCCGGTCGGGCCGATCGTCATCGCGGGCAGCTCTCCCTGAACGTTCGTGCGCTTAGCCGCGCATCTCGATCCCGGCCCACTCCTCGAGCACCTTCGCGATCGAGGTGAAGTCGGATGAGGCGCCGTATTTGGCGTTGGTGATCGCGAGCATCTGCCGCACCACCGCGCCGCAGACCATCGGCACGCCCATGGCCTCGGCTTCGTCCACGCAGAGGCGGACGTCCTTGTAGGAGAGGCCGGTGGTGAAGCCGAAATCGAACGTGCCGGGCAGCACCGCGCGCGGGAATTTGTCCTCGGAGGCGCTGTTGCGGCCGCTCGACGCGTTGATGATGTCGATCAGCACCTTGGCGTTGACGCCGCCCTTGACGCCCATCGCGACGGCTTCCGAGGTGATCACCAGCGCCGCCGCCGCCATCAGGTTGTTGGCGAGCTTGGCGGTCTGCGCCACGCCGGGCTTGTCGCCGGTGTAGAACAGCTTGCCAAAGTTCTTCAGGATCGGCTGCACGGTCTCGTAGGTCGCCTGCGGGCACGAGACCATCACGGCCAGCGTGCCGTTGACGGCGCCCTTGATGCCGCCGCTCACGGGCGCATCGACCAGCGTCATGCCCTTGGCCTTCAGGCCTTCGGCGACGAGCTTTGCCGCGCCGGGCCCCGAGGTCGACAGGTCAACCACGATCTTCGCGCGATTGCCGCTGCTGATGCCGTCCTGGCCGAGCGTGACCGCCTTGACGATGTCGGGCGTCGGCAGGCTGGCGAGCACGATGTCGGCGCGAGAGGCGACGTCGGCCGGCGATTTGCCGAGCAGCGCGCCGCGCTTGACCAGCGGCTGGGTGGCCTCGGCCTGCGTGTCGTAGATGACGAGCGAATAGCCCGCGTCCATCAATCGTCCCGCCATGGGACCGCCCATGCGGCCCGTGCCGATCACGCCGAGCGTTTCTCCTGCCATCGTTCACTCCCTGTCGCGCGGCCCCCAACGGGGCGCGCCTTCTTGATCTTGTGGTCGTTGATCTCGTGCCGATCGCGGGCCGTGTCGGCCGCAATCGCTGCGGCGAGGGGACCCCGCGCCAGCGGCCGGGATTGTTATGATTGTCAGACAAGCTGTCAAGCATAACATTTGGGGTCGACAGTTTGCCGCGGATCGGCATAAGGTCCGGACAAAACGAGGAAGACGCCCCGCGTGCCGCAAGACCCGATTCCAAGCGTGAGCAGAACGCTCGCCGACTTCGTCGCGGCGTCGTCATGGGCAGACATGCAGGCGCAGAGCCTCGAGGCGCGGCGCTCGCTCCTCAATGTCTTCGCAACGGCGCTCGGCTCCGCGCGCGATCCGGTGGTGTTGGCCGCGATGCGCACCTTGTCGCCGTTCAGCGGCGCCGCGACATCGACGGTCATTGGGCACTCGCAGCCGACGGACGCGCTATGCGCTGCGTTTCTCAATGCCGTCTCGGCGAATCTGCTCGACTTCGACGACACCCACCCCGACACGATCATTCATCCGGCCGCGCCCGTCGCCGCTCCCGTGCTGGCGCTGGCGGAGACGCGCAAGACGTCGGGGCGCGAGGTGCTGACGGCCTTCATCCTCGGCGTGGATGTGGAGTGCCGCATCGGCAATGCGGTCTCGCCGCACCATTATGCGCGCGGCTGGCACATCACCTCGACCTGCGGGATCTTTGGCGCGGCGGCGGCCTGCGCCAAGCTGCTCGGCCTGCCGGCGGAGGGGATTGCGAACGCCATCGGGCTGGCGGCGAGCCAGTCGGCCGGCAATGTCGAGAACCTGCCCAGTGCCGCCAAGAATGTCAGCGTCGGCAACGCGGCGCGGAACGGATTGTTCGCCGCGCTGCTGGCGCAGCAGGGCTATGAGGCGGCGCCGCGCGCCATCGAGGGGCCGCTCGGCTGGGCGCGTACCATGGGCGACGAGCCCGATATGACTCGCCTGCTCGACGGTCTCGGCAAGACCTGGGAGATCGCGAAGAATACCTACAAGCCGTATCCTGCCGGAATCGTCTTTCACGCGGTCATCGATGCCTGTCTTCTGCTGCGCGAGCGGATCGCCGGACGCGTCGACCAGATCGAGCAGGTGGTGGTGCAGGGCTCGGCCTTGCTGCTCGCCCGCGGCGACCGCCCCGTCGACAACGCGCGCGATGCGCGGGTCAGCATTCATCATTGCGCGGCGTGCGGTCTCTTGCTCGGCGCGGCGGGCGTGACCGAGTTCGAGCAGGAGACCGTCGTTCGGCCCGACATCGCGCAGCTGCGGCAGAAGGTGAGGGCGGAGCTCGACCGCGAGATGCCCGACGGCGCCGCGCGCGTCAGCTTGCGTCTGGCCTCCGGCGATCTGCTCACGGAAACCGTCACGTCGCCGCGCGGCAGCCAGGCTGCGCCGCTGTCGGACAGCGACATCGAAGCGAAGTTGCGCGACGGCATACGCACAGGCCGAAGCGATTGGAATGCGGACCGCGTCATCGACGCCGTCTGGCGGCTCGAGGCGGCGGATGACGTCGGCAATCTCCTGCAATCGCTACGGCCACCGATGGCCTCGCGCTGAACAACCACCAACCAGCAACTCTCAAGACCTGAAAGGGACGATCATGAGCAAGACCGAACTGTTCGAAAAGGGCCTCAAGGTTCGTAAAGAGGTGCTGGGCGAGGATTACGTCAACAAGTCGATCGCGGGGGCCGACGAGTTCACGCGTACCATGGCGGAATGGTCCACCGAGTTCTGCTGGGGCGCCTTGTGGACGCGGCCCGGCGTCGATCGGCGCACGCGCTCGATCGTCAATCTGGCGATGCTCGGCGCGCTGAACCGGCCGCACGAATTGAAGTTGCATGTCAAGGGCGCGCTGAAGAACGGCCTGACCAAGGAGGAGATCAAGGAGATCCTGCTCCAGGTCGCGGTCTATTGCGGCGTGCCCGCGGGCATCGACGCCTTCCGCAATGCGCGCGAGGCCTTCAACGAGGTCGACGCGGCCGGTTCGTGACCGCGCATCCCCGATCGGAAGACGCCATGGCTGACCCGGACTACGAGCTGTTCGCCATCCGCTACGCCACGCGCGATGCGCAGCGCAGCGAGCACTTCATCGGCGGCGACCCGCATGACGGGCCGATGCCGATGGACTATTTCATGTGGCTGGCGCGGGGAGGCGGGCGCACCTTTGTCATCGACACCGGGTTCAACGCGGAGATTGCTGGGCAGCGCAGGCGGAACTTCCTGCGCTGCCCGGTGGAGACGCTTCGCGCGTTCGACATCGACCCTGCCGAGGTCAGGGATGTGATCCTCACGCATCTGCATTACGATCACGCCGGCAATTTCGACCGGTTTCCGGGCGCGCGATTTCATCTCCAGGAGCGCGAGCTCGCCTATGCCACCGGCCGCTACATGCAATATCCGAGGCTGTCGCATTCCTTCGAGGTCGAGGATATCTGCGGCATCGTGCGGCTCAACTACGCGCGCCGGGTGCTGTTCTACGACGGAGACGCCGAGATCGCGCCCGGGCTGACGGTCCATGCGGCGGGCGGACATTCCGCCGGCCTGCAATTCGTCCGCGTCAACACGCGCCGCGGTCCTGTCGTGCTCGCCTCCGACGTCAGCCATTTCTACGAGAACATGGCCAGCGAGCGTCCGTTCACGACGGCGTTTCATGTCGGCGACATGCTGGTCGGCTTCGACAGGCTGCGCGCCGCAGCGCCGGACGCGGACCACATCGTTCCCGGCCATGATCCGCTCGTCATGAAGCTCTACCCGGCGCCGCGCCCGGACCTCGACGGCGTCGCGGTGCGCCTCGACGTGCCGCCGGCCGCAATGCCGGCGTAGCCACGCGGAGCGAGCTCCAGATCCGCCTGCATCGGGGTAACCAAAGCCCTTGCCGGACATCGTCGCCCCGGCGGTCTGCGGGCGACGCCGTGGCCGGCCCTTGGGCCGCCGCCTCAGCCATATTCCTCGCCGATGCCGTACTCCCGGTAGATCTCCAGCGGATCGAGGTCTGGAAACAGGCGGCATTTGGCCTGGGCGAGGTGCAGGCTCACCGCCGCCGGCTCCTTGCCGCTCGCGAGCATCTTGCGGATGTCGTCCATATGCGCGTTCGGCTGGTGCTTGGGTTCGAGCTGCTCCAGCGCGACCAGCGCGGTCGCGAGGGCCTCGGTCAGAACCCATTCGTCGTGGCCGGTGATTCCCTTCTTCGGCATCGGCAAGACCCCGGGTGTGGCGGCACGGCGCAGTCTATCGCGACTTCCGCCAAATCGCCATTGAGCCGTTGCGGGCGCGATGCGCGGGGGCCGGGCGATGGCCGGCTTGCATTATGGCGGCGTGTGGCTAAAAGGCGGCGACTTGCAGTATCATTGTTGAAACAAAGTTGGCATAGACGGGCCAGCACGGCACCCAGCCGGCCGTTCCGGTCTGGTTCCCCCGATCCCGCATGTCGCAACACGATCCCGGTTGCGCTCTCTCAAGGCCCGAGCCAGCATGGTCTTTCTCAGCTTCGTCTACCGCTTCATCACCAATTTCGCGTTCATGGCGGTGGTCTATTTCAGCCTGAACTTCATGGAGAAATATCCGAACCGGGCGATCCTGGCGATCCTGGTGCTGGTCTATGCCGCGATGCGCGCGGTCTCGACGCTGCGCGCGTTCTACTTTTTCCAGAAGATCGAGAAGCTCGAAGCCGAGACGAGGCGCCTGCAGGGCCCGATCAACGACGGCTCCGGAGGCACGAACGCGCGCAAGCAGGTCGTCGCCGATGTCGCCCGGCTGCGGCGCGACGGCGAGATCAAGTCCTACATGGACCTGTTCTTCCTCGCCCTGATCGTGCTGCTTTGCGTCGCCGCGATCATGCGGCAATAGGGGCTTAAGCGCGTTTCTTCAGACTGGCGACGCGGGTCGGGCGCGGCGTACCGCTCTTGACCTGCGCGGCATGCTTCGGTGCGGCCGGAGCTGCATGCGCGTGCCGAGCCTGGGGCTTGGCTGCCTTGCCCTTTGCGGTCTTGCCTCTGGCCGCATGCGGCGTCTCGGCCGCCATCGCCAGCCGCGTCGCGGCGCGCCGCGACAACGTCGTCGACAGCAGCACCTCTACCGAGCCTTCCGGGATCGCAAAGAGCGCGCTGCCGGGCACGGGCAGGGTGGATGCGATATCCATCTGCCCCCTGGTCCGGCGCGGCAGCAGCGGCTGATGCTCGGTCTGCGCATTGAGGTCGGCGAGCGAGGGCGCCGGAAGCGTCCTGGTCTGCGTGAACACGAAGTTCGGGACGCGCGGCCAGCGCGCGATCGGCACGGTCTCGGTCGGCGGATGCAGCAGCCATTCCACCGGCGTGGTCGGCGTCGCCGGCCGCTCGGCGGTCGCCGGCACCACATGCACGATGCGATAGCCGCGCGCCTTGAGGTCGCGGATGATCTTCGGCAGCGCCGCCACCGTGCGGGCCTGGATGTCGTGCAGCAGCAAGATACCCTTGCCCTTGGCCTCCAGGCGCTGGATCGCGAGCTGATAGACGCGGTCGGACGACACGTGGCGCCAATCGTCGGCCGGGAAGTCGGCGCTCCAGACCTGGATGCCGCGCGAGATCAGATAGTTCTCGACGCCCTCGGCGCGCATCAGGCCGGGAATGCGGAAGAACGGCGCGAGTTTTGACGGATCGGTCATCGCGGCCGAGGTCCACTCGATGCCGCCGTTGATCTCGGGCTCGAATTTCTCGACCGGCATCCGGTCGAAGGTCAGCGGATGGTTCATGCTGTGGGTGCCAACGGTGTGCCCCGCCGCCACCAGCTTGCGCACGCCTTCCGGGTTCGCCTTGGCCTGGCTGCCGATGATGAAGAAGGTCGCCTTGATGCACTCGTCGTCGAGCATCTTGAGGACCTGGTTGGAATATTTCGGCAAGGGACCGTCGTCGAAGGTCAGGACGACTTCATGGTCCTTCAGCGGCAGCGTCTCGCGGTACTGCATGGTGCCGATGCGCGGATGCTCGCGCGGATCGACCACGAGAGTGCGGGACGTCCCGAGCGCATCCGGGTGGCCCGGACAGTCGGCCGCGCGCGCCGCCGGCGCTCCCAGGGCCGAACATCCGAGGAAACCACCGAGGCAAAGGACGATCCACGATCGCGTCCGCAAAACAACGCTACTTCCGATCATGAACCCGGTCTGCCCTCATATGCGATTGCCGCCATAGTAGGTCGGAGACATCAGGAAACGGTTCAGGCGCCAAAAGCCTTTCCCGATACAAAGTCCCCGTCCATTTGCAGGGCGTAGCATGAACAGAATGTTAATAGGGCCCAAATCACCCCATTTTGCACCGGCGTGACATTCCGGCATCAGCGCGCGTCGGCGTTCTTCTGTGACGTGCCCGACGGTACGATGTGGACGATCCGGTAGCCGTTCTCGCGCAAATAGCGCAGGAAGGCCGGCATGATCGCGGCGGTGCGGGCCTTGGGGTCGTGGAAGAGGACGATGCCCTTGCCGCTGGCAGCGAGGCGCTCGGTGACGAGCTTCAGTTCCTGCTCCGGCGTCATCTCGTTCCAGTCGCTGGCCCACAGATCGGCCCCGAACACGACGATGCCGCGCGACTGCAGCAGATCGAGCTCGGCCTGCGTGGCCTCGAAATAGGGGAAGCGGAAGAACGGCGTCGAGGGCGTCGTGGTCGAGACCCCGTGCAGCGCCGTCTCGACCGCCGCGATGCCGCGGTCGATCTCGCCCTTCGCCTTGTCGAACGGGATTCGTGCCATGAACGGATGCGAGAAGGTGTGGTGGCCGATGGTATGGCCCTCACGGGCGATGCGCTTGACCATATCGGGATGCTGGGAGGCGTGCAGGCCGATCAGGAAGAAGGTCGCGCGCACGCATTCCTGTGCCAGCGCCGCCAGCACCTTCGACGTCGTCGGCGGGTTCGGCCCGTCGTCGAAGGTCAGCACGACCTCGCGGTCGGCGAGCGGCAGCGTCTGCGGAAAGCTCTTCAGGCCGACGCGCGGCGTGGTCTTGGCATCGACGCTCAGCACGCGGAAGGTGCCGAGCGCGTCCTTGCGTGGACACTCGGCCGCATCGGTCGAGGCGATGCCGGCGAGGGCCGCGAGGATCACACCTGATGACATCGAGGTCCACCTCGGTCGAAGCATCTTTGTCATTGCGCTCGGAGTCGCCTTGTGGGTATTGCCTGACCGTCAGCCCAGACCATTCGTTCCAACCTGTCAAACGGCGAGGCGCACCATGGATGAACATATGGACGGTGCCCCGACCGCTGCGGATTCGGTACTCGACCACGTGCCGATGCGCAATGAAGACGGCGAAATTCGTCACGAATTCGTCGAGGAAATTGCCCGTGCCATCGAAGCCGGCGACAGCGCCGCACTGCGCGCCTGTGTCGCGGAACTGCACGAGGCCGATCTCGGCGATCTCATCGGCGCGCTCGAGCCCGACGATCGCGTCCGTCTGGTCGAGCTGACCGGGCGCGACTTCGACTTCTCCGCCTTGAACGAGGTCGACGAGGGCGTCCGCGAGGAGATCCTGGAGGAACTGCCGCCGGAGACGGTGGCCGAGGGTGTCCGCGAGCTGGAATCCGACGACGCGGTCGAGCTGCTGGAGACGCTCGACGAGGCCGAGCAGGAGGAGATCCTCGAAAAGCTGCCGCTGCAGGAGCGCGTCGCGCTGGAGCGCAGCCTGCTGTATCCGGAAAATTCCGCCGGCCGCCGCATGCAGACCGAGTTCATCGCGGTGCCCCAGGATTTTACCGTGGGCCAGGCGATCGACTACATGCGCGAGACGCCGGATCTGCCCGACCGCTTCTACGAGATCTACGTCGTCGACAAGGACCAGCACTGGCAGGGCGCGGTCTCCCTCGACGTGCTCTTGCGCGCGCGCCGGCCGGTGGCGCTGGCCGAGTTGACCGACGAGGATCGCCGCCGCGTCTCCGTCCTGGAGGACCAGGAGGAGGTCGCGCGCATGTTCGGCAAATACAATCTGGTCGCAGCTCCCGTGCTCGACACCCAGGACCGCCTGGTCGGCGTCATCACCGTCGACGACGTCGTCGACGTCATCGAGGAAGAGGCGGACGAGGACCTCAAGGCGCTCGGCGGCGTCACCAGCGACGAAGAGCTGTCGGATACGTTCCTGACCATCGCGCGCGGCCGCTTCAACTGGCTGCTGGTCAATCTCGCCACCGCCTTCCTGGCGTCCTCCGTGCTCGGCCTGTTCGAGGGCCAGCTCGAGAAGATGGTCGCGCTCGCCGTGCTGGCGCCGATCGTGGCGAGCCAGGGCGGCAACGCGGCGACCCAGACCATGACGGTGGCCGTGCGGGCGCTGGCGACGCGCGAGCTCGGCTCGTCCAACGCCTGGCGCGTGGTGATGCGCGAAGCGCTGGTCGGTCTCGTCAACGGGCTCGCCTTCGCCGTGATCACGGGCATCGCGGCGGTGGCCTGGTTCAGGATTCCCGGCCTCGGCATCGTCATCGGGCTTGCCATCATCTGCAACCTCGTCGCCGGCGCGCTCGGCGGCATCCTGATCCCGATGGCGCTCGAACGCGTCAGGGCCGACCCGGCGGTGGCGTCAGGGACGTTCGTGACGACGGTGACGGACGTGGTCGGCTTCTTCTCCTTCCTCGGGATTGCGACGCTCTGGTTCGGGCTGAGTTAGGTTTCCCCCCAACGTCATTGCTGGGCGCGCCTCCTGGCACGAGCCCGGAATCCGTTTTTCCGCATCGCTCGCAGCCTGACGGATTCCGGGCTCGCGCTTCGCGCGCCCGGAATGACAATCATCTTTAATCCGAACTTAAGTGACCTGCCGCATCATCGCCCACGCTTGGGGGACTGGACATGCGGTTGCGGCTGAAGGCTGACGGACGGGTCGTTGAGTTGCGGGACGGACAGGAGCTTCCGGTCCAGCCGTCCGCGGTCGCGCCCACGGCCCCGGTCGCGCCCGCCGATACCTCGTCGCACGCGGTGCGCGACCTGCGCCGCCGCGCCTGCCTGACCCAGATGGAGTTCGCCGCCAAGCTCGGCGTTCCCGTCGAGACCATCCGCAACTGGGAGCAGGGCAAGCGGGCTCCGCGGGGGCCCGCCCGCGCGCTGCTCGCGGTGATCGCGCATGCGCCCGATACCGTCTTCCAGGCGCTCGCCAAAGCCTGACGCGTCACGGGCCGGACGTCGAGCGCCGCCGCGGCCTGAGGCGAACCTCCCGTTAGCACTGCGCCGAATATCCCAGCCGAACTGTCGCCGCCTCCGTTGGCAGCGTCAGGGGCCGGGTCCATAATGGGGCCTGATGACGTCAGGGGCTGCCGCAACGGAAGAGGAGTCCTCATGCTGTTCGTCGAGGCCAATGGCGCAAGAATTCCGGCGATCGGGCTCGGGACCTGGGAGCTGAGCGGAAGGCCCGCCGCGCGCGTGGTCGAGCAGGCGCTGCGGCTCGGCTACCGCCACATCGATACCGCGCAGGTCTACGAGAATGAGCGCGAGATCGGCGACGGCCTGCGCTCCTCGGGCGTGCGCCGCGACGACGTGTTCCTCACCACCAAGGTCTGGACCAACCATTTCGCGCCCCATGATCTGGAGCGCTCGGTCAAGGAGAGCCTGGCTCGCTTGCGGCTTCCCAGTGTCGATCTGTTGTTGCTGCACTGGCCCAACCCGCACGTGCCGCTGGCGGAAACGCTGGGCGCGTTGTCGCATGCGAAGACGATGGGGCTGACCCGCCATATCGGCGTCTCCAATTTCACGGTGGCGTTGCTCGAGCAGGCGGTGGCGGCCTCGCCGGAGCCGCTCGTCTGCAACCAGGTCGAGTATCACCCTTATCTCGACCAGGCGAAGGTGAGGGCGGCCTGCGACCAGCACGGCCTTGCGCTCGTCGCCTACAGCCCGATCGCCAAGGGGCGCATCAAGACCGACCAGACACTGGGCGAGATCGGGCGCGCCCACCACAAGTCGCCGGCGCAGGTCTGCCTGCGCTGGCTGGTGCAACAGAATGTCGCTGCGATCCCGCGCACCTCGCGCATCGAACGCCTGTCCGAAAACATCGAGATCTTCGATTTCGAGCTGTCGGAGGACGAGATGAGCCGGATCGCCGCACTCGCCAGTGCGAAGGGCCGCCTGACCGATTTCGGCTTCGCCCCGAAATGGGATTGAGGGGAGGCCGCGGTATGCTAACAGCAGGACGGAAATCCAAGATCGTGCGATGGAACTGCGGACCTTCATACGGACGGACATTGCAGCGTCGGCGCTTGCGCATCTGACGCTGGTGGCGCTGATCATCGTGATCAGCGAAGTCCATCCGTTCCGCACCCAGCAGCCGGAGACGGTGACGGTCGATATCGTCACGCCGGAGCAGGTGAAGCAGGAGGAGGCCAAAGCGGAGGAGAAGGCTCAGGAGGAGGCGAAGGAGAAACCGCCGGAGCCCGAGCTGAAGCTGCCGAAGCTGGATTTCACCGACAAGGCGCCCGAGGCGTCGAAGTCTGCGGCCAAGCAGCAGGCGCCGTCGCCATCACCGCAGCCTTCGTCCGAACCGCAACAGCCCCAGCAGCAATCCGCGCCGAAACCGCGCGAGGCCAACGCGCAGCCGCAACAACCTCCACCGCAGCAACCTCCACCGCAGCAGCCCCCGCCGCAACAACAGCCGCAGCCGCCTCAGCCGGCGCCGCAGCCTCAGGCGATGCCGCAGCCAACGCCGCCGCAGCAACCGCCGCCACAGGCCGCGCCGCCACCGGCCTATCAGGCTCCGCAGCCTGACGTCACCGTCAGATACGGCGTCATGCTGGGCCTGCCGCCTGAATTGCCGGCGCCGCTGCCCAAAGACGCCCCCAAGGACGATGGCGGCGACGCCAAGGATTCGATCGCGGCCAAGCTGCCGGCCGAGATCGTCGCCGAGCTGCGCCGTCATTTGCGGAGCTGCGCGAAATTGCCGGCTGGCCTCAGCCCGACCGACAACGTTCACATCAAGCTGCGCACGGTGTTCGCGACCGACGGCACGCTGGCGCGCGAGCCGATCCTGATCGAGGCCCCGCCGTCCGCGAAGGGTGTGGCGCTCATGAAGTCCGCGATGAGCGCGATCCGGAATTGCCAGCCCTACAAGATGCTGCCGCCCAATCTGTACGAGGAATGGAAGATCATGGATCTGCCGTTCAGCCCGCGGGATTTCGGGGGATAGCTCTCGCTGATCCCGGCTGCACGACCGTGCCTGTGTCGCCCTCTGTCAATCCCCGTTGTCAAAAACATTCCGCTTTACCGAAATTCGGTTTTGTCGTATGTCTCGCTCATCCCGGCTCACCCAAGAGGGGCGACTTGTCGTCGTCATGTTCGCGAGCCGGGGTTGCGGTGGACGCGGCAGCGGCGGCGCGAGAGGTGCGGGCAGGGCGGGTAGTCCCTGTGAGCCCGAGGCTTCGTGCGGACGACGGCGCTGCTAGGTCTCGTCTCGCCTGTAAGTTTCCGGCTTCGTCGACAGGGCCGGGAATACTGCGGCGACATGGCGGGCCGTGCGTACGGCAAAACCGTGTGGTCCTGGCCGTCGTTGCTACGGTCAAGTCTTTCGCGAAGGTGCGAGCGAGCCCAACCGGGCGGACTGCATCATCCAAATTCGCGGGGCGAGGGAGGCCAAAAGGAATGGTCGGCTCCCGGGAGATCACGGCATAAGCCGTCCAGCCACTGCGCAGGGAAGGCCGAGTGATCGGCGACACCTGTATGCTGCTGTGCGGTTCTTCCTGCGTGCACTTTTCGCGCAGCGGACCGCGGGTGCGAGCCGGCACCCGGTCTTCCCTGCGCCCTCTTGGATTTAGGGGGGTGAAAGCTGAAGCAAAGCTCGGGCAAAATCAGTCGCGAGGACGAGAAGCCATGTCTGCAGCCGCACATTCGGTGTCATCGCCCGCGAAAGCGGGCGATCCAGTATTCCAGAGGCCGCAGTGATCGAACCGAGAGGCCGCGGCGTACTGGATGCCCCGGTCAAGCCGGGGCATGACAGCGTCGGCTGGAGAAGCTGGCTGTCACCTCATACTCCGTCATTGCGAGCGCAGCGAAGCAATCCACAGTCTTTCCGCGGAGGGTTGCTTCGCTGCGCTCGCAATGACGACTGAGACGGTGCGCCCCACACTCCGCTGCGTCCGGGCCGGCTATTCGCATGGCGCATGTCGCCCCTCGGTCCCGGCTCTGCACCGCAACGCTGGCGCGTTGCAGCTTGTCCGGACACGAGCTCATTGACCGCGCCTGATCCCCCCATCACCTTCGCCAACCTCCGGCGCCATCGCCGCCCAGGCACTCGACGCGAATTGCCGGCGCCAGGTCACCACCACCACGGCCGCGGTGGTCACGAACAGCACCCAGGGGCTGACGAACCAGCCGAGATAGCCGAGCGCGAAGAAGAAGGCGCGCTGGCCGCGGTTGAAATGGCGGCCGGCGGATTCGAACAGGCGCGTGGTGCGGATGACATGGGCTTCGGCTTCGGGCGTGTCGCGCCGGTCGGCGGGCGGCATGCCGCCGAACAGGATCGCGACATAGTTGAACAGGCGATAGGCCCAGGCGAACTTGAAGAACGCATAGACGCAGATCAGCACGAGGCCGACGCATTTCAGCTCCCACATCGCCGGAGAGGTGCTGAGGTCGATCGGCAGCTTGCTCAGGATGGTGATGGCGTCGTTGGTGGCGTGCAGCAGCGCCAGCGCGCCGCCGAGCGCGATCAGGCTGGTGGAGGCGAAGAAGGCCGTGCCGTTCTGGAGCGAGGCCATGATCTGCATGTCCACCATCCGCGTCTCGCGGTCGAGCAGCCGGCGCACCCAGACCTCGCGATAACGGTTCATGCGCGCCGACAGGCTGTCGCGACCGTAGGCCGAGTGCTCCAGCGTCAGGGCGTAGACCAGCCATTCGACGATGAAGAAGCCGACCGCGGTGATGTCGACCCAATGCCTGCTCATCTCTGTCTCCTTCGCAGCGGCCACGATTGGCACGCATGGCGGGATGCGGCAACGATTGATTGGCGGCAGGCGATGGCGTTAAAAGCGGCTCGTTTCAAAGCGTCTCGGGAAGGACTGTGACATGGCTGCGCTGAAACTCGCGATTGGCAACAAGAACTACTCGTCATGGTCGATGCGGCCCTGGCTCGCGCTTCGCGCCAACGACATCCCGTTCGTGGAGACGCTGATCCCGCTCTACACCGACAATCCCGCGGACAAGGAGCAGATCCTGTCCTTCAGCCGCGCCGGCAAGGTGCCGGTGCTGGTCGACGGCGACGTCACGGTGTGGGATTCGCTCGCCATCATCGAGTACATCGCCGAGCGCTATCCGGAAAAGAAGCTGTGGCCCGACGACGTCGCCGCGCGCGCGCATGCCCGGTCGGTGTGTGCCGAGATGCATTCCGGATTCGTGGCGCTGCGCAGCGAATGCGGCATGAATCTGCATCGACCGATCCGTCCCGTGGCGCTCTCGGCGGACGCCAGGGCCAACGTCGCGCGTATCGAGGAGATCTGGCGCGAGTGCCGCACCCGCCACGGGGCGAAGGGGCCGTTCCTGTTCGGCCGCTTCGGCGCGGCAGACGCCATGTACGCGCCGGTGGTGCACCGACTGCGCACCTATGCCATCGACGTCGCGCCGGACACCAAGGCCTACATGGAGACGATGATGGCGCTGCCGGCGTTCCAGGAATGGACCCGCGACGGGCTGGCCGAAACGCTCGTCATCGCCAAGTTCGAGGACGCCTGATCGCGGGGGCTGGCCGGGGCCGCTGGCAGCGTGTCGGCCGGCGGCGCTTGGGCTGCGGAACCTGACGACTCACGGATCATCCGTGGGGGGCTGCGACCTGCCTGCGACAGCTGTATCGGAATACGCCACGCCGACGGTATCATCGGCCCGCCGGTTCCGCCTCTATCATTCTGAAAAGACTGCAAAATTCACGCGTTTGCCATGCTGGCATGGCGCTGGCCAAAACGGCGGGGCGCGTGCTATATAATCGTCCGGGTTTCCGGCCAGCCATCGCAGTGGGACACTGGGCGAGGCAGGCGCTGTTTGAGTAATGGAGAGGGTGTTGAAGCACAAATTCCCCGTTGGAGCGCGCGTATTGTTCACGGCCAGCAACATTGCGCGCCCCGCTGCCAGCGGCTCGTATGAGGTCATCCGTCTACTGCCGACCGAAGGCGACGACTGCCAGTACCGGATCAAGAGCTCGACCGAAGCTTTCGAGCGCGTTGCCAAGGAAAGTCAGCTCGCGCTCTCCTGAAGCCGGCTCGTGCTCTCGAAGGCTGACGGTGCCAGCGCATTGGTGCCATCAGGGAATTGGGTCCTGCCGCCGTCAAAAGGCCCGCTTCGCCTTCACAAGGTGAGGTTGGGGGCAGTTGCCGACTCGCGGTGCTCGCTTGACCATTCGCTCTCTGCTCGCGTGAGGGGACGTCGCGCATGAACTGGGCATGGGCCACTTCGCTCGACCAAATCTGGCGCTCGCCGGCCTTTCCGATGTGGATGACGCTGGCCGCTGCCGGATTCTTCGGATTGATCCTGCTGATCACGCTGCTGCGCGCCGAGAGATCGGTCGCCAACGGCGCGCTGACGGTGATCACGCTGCTCTCCATCGCGATCGCCGGCGCCGCCACCGTGCGCGTCTATGGACCGCTGCTGCAGGACGCGCCGAGCGAGGCGCGCGCGCAAGGTGCGATCATCGCAAGCCTGCCGGCGCTGTCCTGCCTCGATGATCTCGCCGGCGATGCGGTCGCCGTCGGCTGCGAGAAGGCGCTGTTCGGTTCGCCCGATGCCGCGGCCGCAGCCGTGTCCTACACCGCCGTCCGGATCGACCGGCTGACGGCGCTCGGTGATGCCGCGACGGCGGAGAAGAGCCTGACGGCGGACATGAAGGCGCTGCGCAAGGCGCTGGAGCACGACCGCTACGGTCTCGTGGCGCAGGTGCTGGTGGCGCGCGATGGCTGCACCCAGTTCGACTGCGCCGCGTTCCGCTCGCTGACCGACCAGCAGCAGGTCGCCGCCAACATGGATTCGCATCTCTACGACCAACTGGTCGCGCGGCATGCGCCGACCTGGAATGCGCCCGCATCCGCGATGGCCATGGCACCGGCGGCGCTGCCACCGACCGCGGCGCTTGCGGGGCTCCCGCCCTCGATGCCGACGGGCAAGCCGACCAGTGCGGAGTTTCCGAGCGCCGCCTCGACGCCGCCGGTGAGCATCATGAATCCCGAGCCCACGGCGACGACGCGGCAGGCGTCGCCTGCCGCCAACGCACCGGCAGCGCCGCGCGCACCGGCGGCCGCCTCGGCCCAGGCCGCGGCGACTGCGGCACCATCGGCCGCGAAGAAGCCGCCGGCACCGAAGGCTGCGCGCGCCCCCGCAGCACCGGTTCCGCTGGCGCCCCCGCCGGCGTCGGTGGCCGCTCCCGCAGCTGCGGATAACGAGTAGATCGGCATTCCAAATGCGATGCTGCCCGGCTAATGCTTGGGCATGCCGCTACACCTGATCAAGCTCGCCGTCGGCTGCGACTCCGTCAAGGAATTGAAGGAGTGGGTCGCCGAACGGATGCAGACCGCCAAGAAGAAGGGTCTGCCGCAACATCACATCCACATCACCCGCATGGTGCCGAAGCGCGACGCCGAGATTCTCGCGGGCGGCTCGCTCTATTGGGTCATCAAGGGCGAGGTCGCCGCGCGGGAAAAGATCATCGGCATCGAGCCGTTCCGCGACAAGGACGGCATCGGGCGCTGCCGCATCGTGATGCAGCCCAAGGTGATCTCGGTGTCGCCGCGGCCGATGCGCCCGTTCCAGGGCTGGCGCTATCTGACCGATGATTCCGTGCCGCCCGATCTCGGCAAGTCCGCCGCCGGCTCGATTGCGGCGATGCCGGAGCCGATGCGGCGCGAGCTGCGCGATCTCGGTCTGCTCTAAACCGCGATATTGTCGATCAGCCGGGTGCTGCCGAGCTTGGCCGCGACCAGGATCCGCAACGGGCCGTCCTTGCGCGAGGTGACCTCCGCCAGCGTCTCGGCGTGGCGGACTTCGTAATAGTCGAGCGCAAAGCCCGCCGCCTTGATCATCTCGGCGCCGCCGGCCATCGCAGGCGCGATCGCATCGCCGGCCTTGATCCGCTGCGCGCTCTCCTTCATGGCGCGGTAGAGGGTGGGGGCGGTCTGCCGCTCCTCGGGCGACAGGTAGACATTGCGCGAGGACATCGCGAGCCCGTCGCGTTCGCGCACGGTGCGCGAGCCGATCACCTTGACGCCGAGGTCGAGGTCGCGCGCCATCTGCGTCACCACCCGCAACTGCTGGAAGTCCTTTTCGCCGAAGATCGCAAAGTCCGGCCGGACTTGCGTGAACAGCTTGCCGACGACGGTGGCGACGCCGCCGAAGAAATGCGGGCGGAAGCGGTCTTCGAGGCCGGCGAGCGCCGGCCCCTCCGGCACGATGCGCGTGGCAAAGCCGTCGGGATACATGGCCTTGACCTCCGGATGCCAGACGATGTCGACATCCTCGGCGGCGAGCTTGGCGATGTCGGCCTTCCAGGTGCGCGGATAGGCGCCAAAATCCTCGGTCGGGGCGAACTGAGTCGGGTTGACGAAGATCGAGACCACGACGCGGCTGGCGCGCCGCTTGGCGAGGCGGACGAGGGACACATGCCCGTCATGGAGGGCCCCCATGGTCGGGACCATCGCGATCGTGGCCTTTCGCTTGCGAAGATTGTCGACGGCGCGGCGCAAGGCCGGGACCGTGCGGGCGATCAGGGGGCTTGATGACATCAGGACTCGACAGGGTTGGGAATCGGCGCGGCGTGGTTTGGCGCCCGGGACGGCTAACCTTAACAAGCGGCGATCGTGGACGCCATGCACCCGGATGCGGCACAGCATCCCGCACAACGTCGCGCACGACATCGCGACATTGTGGGCGGGATCACAGACGAACATTGGCGCCGCGATTCATGGTGAAGATCGGCGCAGTACGATTTGCATTACCTGTCACGCATTTCACTTGACCGCAGGCGCGGCCAACTCGAAGATATTCATCAGGGGTGTTGAGGATCGCCATGCTTGTGCAGGCTAGCCAAGGCCAATCCGGCGCGGCGCATGTGGTCGTGCTCGGCAACGAGAAGGGCGGCTCCGGCAAGTCGACGACCGCCCTGCACATCGCAGTTGCGCTCCTGAAGGCCGGCCAGCGCGTCGCCACCATCGATCTCGACTGCCGCCAGCAGAGCTTCACCCACTACATCAACAACCGTTCCGCCTGGGCCCGCCGCACCAAGCTCGACCTCGAGCTGCCGGTGCATCGCTGCATCAAGCTCGGCGAGACCATGCAGATCGCCGAGAACGAGAATTCCGAGTTCCAGCAGTTCATGGAGGCGGTCTCGGCGGTCGAAAGCAGCTTCGACTTCATCGTCATCGATACGCCCGGCACCGACAGCTACCTGATGCGCCTCGCGCACTCGATGGCCGACACGCTGGTGACGCCGATCAACGACAGCTTCCTCGATTTCGACGTGCTCGGCACCGTCGACCCCGCCAGCTACGCGGTGACGGGCGAGAGCCATTACGCCGAGATGGTGCGCGACGTCCGCCGCAAGCGCCGCCAGCTCGACGGCTCGACCACCGACTGGATCGTCGTGCGCAACCGCCTGTCGATGCTCGGCTCGCGCAACAAGCAGCTCGTCGCCGAAGGGCTGAAGGATTTGTCGCTGCGGCTCGGCTTCCGTTACGTCGACGGCTTCGCCGAACGCGTGGTCTATCGCGAGTTCTTCCCGCGCGGCCTGACCGCCCTCGACGAGATCGACGAGGCCACGCTCGGGATGCGGCCCAATCTCGGCCACCTCACCGCGCGGGAGGAGGTGACGAGCCTGCTCCGCCAGCTCAAGCTGCCGCTCGACGAGCGCGGCCGCCGCCGCGCCGCCAACCGGGCCGAGTGGTTCAACCAGGTCGACAAGCCGCTCGAAGTCCACGACATCCTGGGCGCCTGAGGCGGTATATCGCTACTTCCGATCGATCCACGCGAAGGGGTTCCCAAGGGAACGCCGGCGGACTTCGGCCGTTTTCATCCTGCGTTTACCGCGAAATTGAACCCAATCGAGATCGGTTGCGTCGGATGGTCGGATGCACCCTGACGTCGCGACCGGAGAACGGGGTGCCCAGAAAACGTGTGCGACGCACAATGAAAGGGCTGCCGGTTCACAATATTTGGCCTTCCTGTCACGCGCCTGTGACATATATTAGCGAATAGGCGACCAGAGGCCGAAGAGCCTCGGAAGAACACGATTTTCAACAGGGATTCAGGCCGCAAGAGCCTGAGGCTGAGGACGAAAATGAAGCGTGGAATTGCCGTTCTGGTTTCGGTCAGTGCCCTCTGCGGCATCGCCTATTTCACGGCGAGCAAGTGGGCGATCAAGCACGAGACCATTACCTTCTACGACGCCTCGCGCGACAACCGTCCTGTCCCGGTCCATATCGCAGTGCGCCGCGACAAGGAAATGCAGGCCAATGCCGGCATGATCAAACTGCCGGTCGCGGTGATCAATCACGGCAACACCGTCAAGAACACCGAATACGGCTTCCTCGCCAACATCTTCGCGGCCCGCGGCTACATGGTCGTGAGCCCGCAGCATGATTTGCCGACCGATCCTCCGATGGTGACCAAGCCCGGCGAGCTCTATGTCGGTCGCCTGCCGCAGATTCTGCGCGGCGTCGCCAACATCCATCTGGCGATGCAGGAGATGAAGAAGGTTCAGCCCAACGCCGACTACGAGAAGGTGACGATGGTCGGCCATTCCATGGGCGGCGACATCACCATGTATTTCGCCAAGCAGTATCCGGATGAGGTCAAGAAGGTCGTCACGCTCGACAATCTGCGCGTGCCCTTCGTCACCGCCGGCAAGTTCAAGATCCTGTCGTTCCGCTCGCAGGATCCGCAGTTCAAGACCGATGCCGGCGTGATCCCGACCGACGAGGAATGCGAGAAGGCGGGCATTCAGGTCGTGAAGACCGAATTCCAGCACAACGACATGCGCGACACCGGCCCGGATGCCGCCAAGAATTCGATCCAGAGCATGCTCGACAAATTCCTGAGCGCAACCGACAGCGAGATCGCGCCGGTCGACACGCAATCGTCGCCGCCCAGCATCCTCGAGCCGGGCCCGGTCGCGCTGATGGCGCCTGCCAAGAGCTGAGTCCGAGGGCTTCTGAGATCCCAAGCTTACGTTCGCGAGATCGACCGGACTGATTTCCAAAGCCCCCGCCGGCCTCCGCCGGCGGGGGCTTTGCGCATTGACCAGGCTGCCCGCGCTGACCACATTAGCCGCTCACGCAAGGGGCAAGTGATGTCGGGCGAACCCATCAAGACGCGCGGCGCCGACGCCGTGACGGCGCAAGCCGGTAGCGCGGTGCCACAGGCGGGAACGTCGACCGCGGACGACATTGCCGCCTTCGTCGCCAAGGCGCGGGCACTGTCACCCCATGCGCCGGGCGCGAAGGGGCGGCTGATCTTCGCGTTGGATGCGACGATGAGCCGGCAGCCGACCTGGGACATGGCCTGCGCGCTGCAGGCCGACATGTTTCGCGAGACCGCCGCGCTCGGCAGCCTCGACATAAGGCTGGTCTATTATCGCGGCTTCAACGAGTGCCGCGCCACGGGGTGGATTTCCGACAGCGCCAAGCTCGCGGCGCTGATGAGCAAGATCGATTGTCGCGGCGGCGATACCCAGATCGGCAAGGTGCTGACGGAGGCGCGGCGCGAAGCGGTCGCATCGGGCGTGCGGGCCGTCGTGTTCGTCGGCGATGCCATGGAGGAGAAGGTCGACGAGCTCTGCGCCAAGGCCGGCGAGCTCGGCATGCTCAAGGTGCCGGTGTTCGTGTTTCAGGAAGGTCATGACGCCGTCGCCGAGCAGGCCTTTCGCGAGATCGCGCGCCTGACCGGCGGTGCCTGGTGCCGGTTCGATCCGGGCGCTGCGGCGCAATTGCGCGAGCTGCTGCGGGCGGCCGCGGCCTATGCCGCCGGCGGCCGCGAGGCGCTGTTGAAATTGGCGAAGACCGCAAGCGGAGCGGCCAGGCTGATCGGTCAAATGAAGTAGCGCCGGACCTCGCAGCTCGCACCGGCCTATGCCATGCATTTTGCCGTGAGGGCGACTATATTCCGGCCATGACCCTGATCGCCGGCGCCGTGGCTGTTATCACGCTTTATCTCCTGCTCCAGATGTTCCGCGCCGCCAATCCGGCGGCGCTGGCGCGCGCCATCAGATTCGGCGGCGGCGTGCTGGCGCTGGCGATCGCAGCCTTCACGGGCTTGCGCGGCGAGCTGGTGGTGGCGATCCCGCTCGGATTCTTCGGGGCCGGGCTGCTGGGCTGGACACCGCTGGCAAATGCCGGCTTCGGCAATATCGGCGGACTGTTCGGCGGCGGTGCAGCGCCCGCGTCAGGACAGACCTCGCGGGTGCGCTCGCAATTCCTGGATATGCGGCTCGACCACGATTCCGGTCAGCTGGGCGGGCAGATCGTGGCCGGGCCACAGGCCGGGCGCGATCTCGGCGAGTTCGATCTTCCGAGCCTGCTGGCCATGGTCCCGACGTTCGACGCCGAGAGCGTGGCCTTACTTGAAAGCTATCTGGACCGCCGGTTTCCCGCTTGGCGACAGCACGCGCAGGGCGATGCGGCAGGGGGGCAGCGCCGCACGGCGGCGAGCGGCAAAATGACGGCGGAGGAGGCCTATCAGATCCTTGGCCTGCAGCCGGGAGCGGGGCGTGACGACATCAGCCGGGCGCACAAGTCCCTGATGAAGAAACTCCATCCCGACCAGGGGGGCTCGAACTATCTCGCTGCCCGGGTAAACGAGGCCAAGGATACTCTGCTTCGCACGCATAACGGCTAACTCCGGCACCACGCTACAAACGCCCGTACCCGCGTGAGCTCCGCTTTGCTCTGTCTGTCGTCGCCCCGATGCCCGCCATTGTCGGCGTGGTCGATCTCTTGCGTAAAAATTTAACCGTAAATTGTTGACGAGAGGTTGTCGCGGAACAGACTTCGCATCATCGCATCGGCGAAACGAAAAAAGCCCGCGCCGAAGGCGCGGGCTTTTGATCGGAGCGATGTGGCGAGGATCAGTTGCGGACGGTGATGCAGGAGATCTCGGCGCGCTTCAGGGTGCGGCAGACCGCTTCGGCCTGGTCGCGCTCGAGGCCGGCGAAGCGAGCGCGGTAGAGCTTGCGATTGTCCTTGGCGACGACTTCGGTGAACGGATCAGCCTTGCTGAGCAGGCCGCGGGCCGAGCTGCGCGCGGCGTCGATGCGCTGCTGGGCTTCGTTCTCGCTCTCGAGTGCCCCGACCTGGACGATCCAGCCGCTGTGGGTGACGACCGGCTTGGTGGTGGCGCTCATCTGGATCGGCGCCGGATCGGCGGAGGCAAGCTTCGGCGCAGCCGGGGCGGGCGCTGCGGCCGTTGCCGCCGGCAGCACGCCGAGAATGCCGTTGCCGGTGCCGAAGCCCGCCGGCTGGCGCGGCAGCTCGCTGCGGGCGATCTCGGCCTTCGGCGCTTCCGGCTGGCTGACAACCTCGGGCTTGTTGATGAGATCGGCGCGGGCGACGACGGCGCCGGAGGTTTCCGCAACGTCGGAACGGGACGGAATGGCATTGGTGACCGGGACCTGGGCGGGAGCGGCGGAGGCGACCTTCACGGCACCGGCCTTGACTTGAACCGTCTTGACCCGGACCGGCTTCATCGGCTCGGACGAGCCGGGGATGATGGAGAGCGGCTGGCTCGAGATCACGCCATTGGTGAGCGGCGCTGGCTCGATCTTGGATTCCGTCTGCCGAGCCTCGGGCTTGCTGGCTTCCGGCTTGATCGGGGCCGGCGGCACCGCGGCCGTGGCGGCAGCCAGCGTCGACAGGCGGGCCGCGAGACGAGACGGGGCTGGTTCGGGGGCAGAAGCCGCAGCCTGGACCGGTGCGGCAGGACGAGCCGGCGGCGTATCCGAGGCGTCGGCAACATCGGTGGCGGTGTCGGCGCCGTTGCGCTCGGTGACCGCGGCAACGGTGTGCGTGGTCGCGCCCTTGTCGAGGTTCTCGGCGAGCAGGTTGCGCATGATGGCATCGCGCGAGCCGCCGCTGCGGCCGCCGAGCACGACGCCGATCAGGTGACGGTTGCCGCGGCGCATCGAGCTGACGAGGTTGAAGCCGGAGGCGCGAGTGTAGCCGGTCTTGATGCCGTCCACGCCTTCCACGCTGCCGAGCAGGTGATTGTGGTTGCGGATCGACTGGCCGCGCCAGTTGAAGGTCGAGGTCGCGAAATAGCGATAGTAGCGCGGGAAGCGCTCCTGGATGGCGCGGCCGAGCGTGGCCTGGTCGCGCGCGGTCGTGACCTGCTCGTCGTTGGGAAGACCGTTGGCGTTGCGATAGACGGTCCGGGACATGCCGAGCGCACGCGCCTTGCGCGTCATCATCTGGGCAAAGTCGTCCTCGTCGCCGGCGATCGCTTCGGCGATCACGACGGCGGCGTCATTGGCGGAGCGCGTGACGAGACCCTTGATCGCGTCCTCGACACGGATGGTCTGGCCGGCACGCAGGTTTAGCTTGGTCGGATCCTGGTCGGCGGCGTGCTGGGACACCGGCATCTCGGTGTCGAGCTTCATCTTGCCGGACTCGAGGCGCTCGAACAGCAGGTAGAGCGTCATGATCTTGGTCAGCGAGGCGGGGTGGCGGATGCCGTCGGGGCTCGTTGCCTGCAGCACCGCGCCGGAATTGCCGTCGACGATGATGGACGCGAATTTCGGGCTTGAGCTGTCGGACACATCGCGCTGCACCCGGTGGTGCGCGTAGTGCCGGCGGTGGCGCCGTGCCTCGGCGGCATCGGTCGTGAAGATGACCGCGGTGGTGACCGTAAGAAGCCCGAAAACGCCAACCCGCGCCAAGCGCGAGGAAGACAAGTTTTTACGAAGCATGGAACCCCGTCCCCGTTTCTCAACTGATCACCGGCTCGTGAGGCGAAATTGTGCCCAATGGACCCGGGATCATTACCTGCTCAGGCTGTCCCTCCGCTGGTGTTCGCCGCGGGGGACGTTCGGCCCGAGCCGCTATTCTGGCTAAGGTGATGTTCTCAAACGGCTTTTGACCGCTTGCGGAAGCTGAACACGTCCAGGGAATCAAGGTAGGGCGCTGCGGTTTCCAAAAGCTTAAGGAACCCTTGCGGGAAACCCCGGAAATCTCCGCGATTTGCGTCCTTTGCCCCTTATTTTGTGCGGCGCACAAGATTCTTGACTTTTTTTGTGCGTTGCACTAATTGGAGGCAGGTCAGGGAGCCGGGGCTTCCCGACGAGCCAGGGAAAAGGATTCCGAAATGTTCAAGGTTGAAGACTTTCAGAACTACGGCAAAGAGCACTTCGAGCAGTACGTCGCCTCCGCGACCTCGGTGCAGCACGGCCTCCAGGCGATCGCCAGCGCCTATGGCGACTACACGAAGAAGTCGTTCGAAGACACCAAGTCCTTCGTCGAGAAGCTTTCCGGCGTGAAGTCGCTGGACAAGGCCATGGAAGCGCAGACCGATTTCGCCCGTTCCGCCTACGAGACCTTCGTTGCGGAATCGCAGAAGATCGCCGGCCTCTACAGCGACCTCGCCAAGCAGGCGTTCAAGCCGGTCGAGACCATCGTGTCGAAGTTCACCCCGGCCGCCCAGTAACGTTTCTTCGACATTCTGGAATCGAAAAGCCCGGCTGAACCAGCCGGGCTTTTTTGTTGGGTTGCTGGCGATCCCTCAGCGCGCCACGCGCAGCTTCGACAGCGAGGTGCCGATGTCCTTGAAAACCGAGACGGTCTGGCTGGCCGACGTGACGAGGTAGAACTTGTCGCTGCTGCTGGCGCAATATTGCAGCACGGTCGAGGTCGGATCGCTGCCGGTGTTCACCTGCACCGTGTAGATCGTGATGTTCTCGGCCTTGGCGTTGTCGCACAGCTTCTTCTGGCGCGCGTCGATCTGCGAGGCGTTGCTGTACCAGCGGTTCTGCGTGTTCAGACCGTCGGAGAGCAGAACGATCGCGTCCTTGTAGGTGTAGTTCGGGTCCTTGGCCGGCGCGTTCATGGGATTGCCGGTCGACAACGTCATCCAGCCCCAGGCGAGGCCGATACCCTGGTTGGTGTTGCCGGTCGGCTTCATGGCATCGATGCGGCCCTTGAGCGAGCTCCAGGCGTAGCTCAGCGGCATGATCGGTTGCAGATAGGACGAGCTGCCGGAGTCGCAGTAGGAATACTGCTCGGCGGGGAAGAGCGTCCCCACATTGCCGCTCGTCGGCGTGGTGTTCTTGATGTCGTAGTCCTGGTCGCGATCGACCACGCAACCGGTCCAGGTGCTGTGGCTGGCCGGCACCCACTTCCACTTGTTGCAGTTCCAGTCGTTACCTGCGGTGCAAGTCCAGCTGCCGTGGGCGGCATCCCAATCGCTGAAATCGACCCAGTCCTTGTTGTAGTTGCTGGCGCCGACGTTGACGTCCTTGGCGAACGGAACGATCGAGATGTAGACGTCGCCATCGGCCTTCGCGAGCGCGCTGAGCTGGTCGACCAGGTTCTTCGCGGCCGTCTGCATCGCCGGCATCTTGCCGTCCTGGGCCATGGAGCCGGTGTTGTCGAGCACCAGGGCCACGCGCATGCGGACATTGCCCCACGCGCTGGTGGACGTGGTGCCGATGCCGAGCGTCGGGAAGCCGGCGATCTTCATGAAGCTGGTGGTGTAGGTGCCGGTGCCGTTGAGCTGGATCGTCGAGCCCATGCTGGTGCTCGGCGTATAGGTGGCGGCGACGCTGACCGAGGGCAGGGTGGCGGTGCCGGTAAACAGCCCGTTGAAATAGGCCTGCGCCTTCGTGCTGATCTGCGACGGGGTGATGGTGCCGGCCGACAGATCCTTCGAGAGCATCAGGGCGGCGGAGTCGAGGGCCGCCTGCATAGACGTGCGGGCCTGGGCGGCGCGGCTGTAGTCCACCGCGGCGCCGATGAAGCCCAGCACCGGGACCAGGGCGATGGCGAAGATCACGGCAATATTGCCTTGCTCGGCCGCCGCGAAGCGGGCAAGCCGTCGACCGATCAGGCTGACAAGCGGCGAGCGAAACATGACGATCCCCCGAGATCCGTGGTTTCGCCCGATTTCGCGCCTTGCCATTGAATGCTTGGTAAATCGCACCGTAGAAGTCCGGGGGATTCCGGACGAAACGTCGCAATCGTGTAAAATCACCGGGTTCCTGGTCAACAAGCCCTGAGCGGAGCAGCATAAGTTTTTGTCAAATCGGTCCGGATTGATTAACGTTGGCAGGATCGACCGGACCGGGAATCGGGTCCGCCCTGTGGCCGCAGCGGCCGGATTTTTGCGCGCTTGCGGCGAGCCGGGGGCAGGCCCATATTGCTGGCGAACAATCCGGCTCGGCCGGATTTGTCGGGAGCGGCGATCCAACAAGGCGGCGCGCCTGCGCCAGGCTCCGAAGGGCGGGGTCGTGCGGCGACCGCCATTCGCTTCCGTGGGGATTTTGAACGCCTGAGCCATGCCGCAATTGACTTCCAGACTCGACCCGTCCGCGCCAGCCGCTGCCTACGCTCCTCGCATGAGCAATGACGAGAACCGTTCGGGCAACCCGTCGGGTCCGAACACTTCGGTCATCACCAAGGTCAAGCCCAAGACCAAGCGGCCGAACCTCTACCGCGTGCTGATCCTGAACGACGACTACACGCCGATGGAATTCGTCGTCCACGTGCTGGAGAAGTTCTTCAACAAGGACATCGAGGCCGCGACCAAGATCATGCTCCACGTCCATCATCATGGCATCGGGGAGTGCGGCGTGTTCACCTACGAGATCGCCGAGACCAAGGTGACGCAGGTGATGGATTTCGCCCGCAAGCACCAGCATCCGCTGCAATGCGTGATGGAAAAGAAGTAATCGCGCGTTCGCGTTCTTTAGAGCGGTTCTGTTCGCGTGGCGTGTGGCAGCAGCGCATGTTGCTGCGTGATCCGGCAAAACATCGGCGCCGGCGTCAATCCTGGCCATATGGGTAGTTCTGCCCAAATCGGAACGGGTTTTGCATCGAAAATACCGCGGGCGTGTCGCCGCCGAGTCGCGGAACCGGTCTTTCGCCGCGGTCTTGTATAACTATATGTGACAAAGGTTGTTGTTGCCTGACCGGGCGATCACGACCATGATGGTGGGGGCCATAGAGGACGCGAATGCCGACTTTTTCTCAAAGCCTTGAACAATCCCTGCATCGTGCGCTGGCGATCGCAAACGAGCGTCATCACCAATACGCGACGCTCGAGCATCTCTTGCTCTCCCTGATCGACGACTCCGATGCAGCCGCCGTCATGCGCGCCTGTAGCGTCGATCTCGACAAGCTCCGCACGAGCCTCGTCAATTACCTTGAAACCGAATTCGAGAATTTGGTGACGGATGGCGCCGACGACGCCAAGCCGACCGCCGGCTTCCAGCGCGTGATCCAGCGCGCGGTGATCCACGTCCAGTCGTCCGGTCGCGAAGAGGTCACCGGCGCCAACGTGCTGATCGCGATCTTCGCCGAGCGCGAGAGCCATGCTGCGTATTTCCTGCAGGAGCAGGACATGACGCGCTACGACGCCGTCAACTATATCAGCCACGGTATCGCCAAGCGGCCGGGTGTCTCCGAGGCGCGCCCCGTTCGCGGCGTCGACGAGGAGACCGAGGCCAAGGGCACCGAGGACGCCAAGAAGAAGGGCGAGGCGCTCGAGACCTATTGCGTCAACCTCAACAAGAAGGCGCGCGACGGCAAGATCGACCCGGTGATCGGGCGCAATTCCGAGATCAACCGTGCGATCCAGGTGCTGTGCCGCCGGCAGAAGAACAACCCGCTGTTCGTCGGCGAAGCCGGCGTCGGCAAGACCGCGATCGCGGAGGGCCTCGCCAAGCGCATCGTCGACAGCGAAGTGCCGGAGGTGCTGGCTGCAGCAACGGTGTTCTCGCTCGACATGGGCACGCTGCTCGCGGGCACGCGCTATCGCGGCGACTTCGAGGAGCGCCTGAAGCAGGTGCTGAAGGAGCTCGAGGCGCATCCCAACGCCATCCTGTTCATCGATGAGATCCACACCGTGATCGGTGCGGGCGCGACGTCGGGCGGGGCGATGGATGCCTCGAACCTGCTCAAGCCGGCGCTTGCCTCGGGCACGATCCGTTGCATGGGCTCGACGACGTACAAGGAATATCGCCAGCACTTCGAGAAGGACCGCGCGCTGGTGCGGCGCTTCCAGAAAATCGACATCAACGAGCCGACGGTCGAAGACGCCATCGCGATCCTCAAGGGCCTCAAGCCCTATTTCGAGGACTATCACCGGCTGAAATACACCAATGAGGCGATCGAGGCTGCGGTGCAGCTCTCCTCGCGCTACATCCACGACCGCAAGCTGCCCGACAAGGCGATCGACGTGATCGACGAGTCCGGTGCGGCGCAGATGCTGGTCGCCGAGAACAAGCGCAAGAAGACCATCGGCATCAAGGAGATCGAGACCACGATCGCTTCGATGGCGCGGATCCCGCCGAAGAGCGTGTCGAAGGACGACGCCGAGGTGCTCAAGCATCTCGAAACGACGCTGAAGCGCACGGTGTTCGGCCAGGACAGGGCAATCGAGTCGCTTGCGGCATCGATCAAGCTGGCGCGTGCCGGCCTGCGCGAGCCGGAAAAGCCGATCGGCTGCTATCTGTTCTCCGGTCCGACCGGCGTCGGCAAGACCGAGGTCGCAAAGCAGCTCGCGGCGTCGCTCGGCGTCGAGCTGCTGCGCTTCGACATGTCCGAATACATGGAGCGGCACACCGTGTCGCGCCTGATCGGCGCGCCTCCCGGTTATGTCGGCTTCGACCAGGGCGGACTGCTCACCGACGGCGTGGACCAGCATCCGCATTGTGTGGTGCTGCTCGACGAAATCGAGAAGGCGCATCCCGACCTCTACAACGTGCTGCTCCAGATCATGGATCACGGCCGGCTCACCGACCACAACGGCAAGCAGGTCAACTTTCGCAACGTGATCCTGATCATGACGACGAATGCGGGCGCTTCGGATCTCGCCAAGCAGGCGTTCGGCTTCACGCGCTCGAAGCGGGAAGGCGACGACCACGAGGCGATCAACCGGCAGTTCGCGCCGGAATTCCGCAACCGTCTCGATGCCATCGTTTCGTTCGGCCATCTCAGCGTCGAGGTGATCGGCACCGTGGTCGAGAAGTTCGTGCTTCAGCTCGAGGCGCAGCTCGGCGATCGCGACGTCACCATCGAGCTGTCCGAGCCGGCCAAGGTCTGGCTGGTTCAGCATGGTTACGACGAGCAGATGGGCGCGCGGCCCATGGCCCGCGTGATCCAGGAGCACATCAAGAAGCCGCTGGCCGACGAGGTGCTGTTCGGCAAGCTCAAGGGCGGCGGTCACGTCCGCGTCGTTCTCGTCAAGGACGAGGCCGACGAGACCAAAGACAAGATCGGCTTCGAATTCGTCGAGGGCCCGGTTACCCCGAAGCAGGAGAAGCTGCCGGGCGCCCGCAAGCGTCCCGGCAAGTCCAAGCCGGGTGGCCCCGGCGGCTCGAAGGGGCCGACCTCCAAGGGGCCGCTGGTCAAGGCTTGATCAGGCGCGCAACATGAATCGAAAGGCCGGCTGAAGAGCCGGCCTTTTTGTCTGTGAGGCCGTGCAGGACCGCTTACGTCCCGGTATCGGGCGGTGGTGCCGCCGGAGCCCGTGGCTTCTTCGGCGCCGCCGGCCGCGCGCGGACCGTCGGCTGCATCGTCACGATGACCGGATTGGGCTTGTGATCGGTGGCTGCGCCGGTCGCGGCATCGACGCCCATGCCGACGACGCCGCCGAGCAGGAGATTGCCGGCGAAGCCGGCGGCCCCTGACGTCGGGATATCCCGGCTGAGCGGCACGATCTGCGGCTCATAGCCTTCCTTCTGGAAGGTGATCGAGATGTCGGCGTTCCGCTTGACCACGACCGAACAGGGCGTCGTGCAGGTGGTCGGAACTTCCATTCCGCTGACGACGGCTTCCACGCCTGAAGGTGTCGATGAGATGCTGATATTTTCAGTCGTGCCGCGCGTGACAGACGCGCAGCCGCCCAGCATGACGCTGAGCGCCGCAATTCCCAATAAACGCATGAAGTGCCCCTAATTCCCCGCGACAATCAAGCGCAACCGGAGCGCGAGGGCAAGAGGTCATTGGTCCGGATAGTTAAGCCACGCAAGGGTTGTGCACGGGAATAGGAGGTACCGGAGGCTGGGGCGGCTCGGTCAGTCGCCGCGCAGGCGCTGATCGTCCTGCACGCGGACGTGCTCGGCACCGCGCGCGCCGGCCGGAGACAGTCGCAGCATGCTCAGGACGGCGCCGCAGAGCGCAAACCCGACGCCGGCAAGGAGCGCGACTCGGGTTCCCTCGGTCGGGTAGAGACCCAGGAACAGTGCCACCAGTGCCGCGCCGGTGGTCTGGCCAAGCAGGCGCGCCGTGCCCAGCATGCCGCTGGCACCGCCGGCGCGCTCGCGCGGGGCGGCTGCGATCATGGTGCGGTTGTTGGGGGTCTGGAACAGGCCGAACCCGGCGCCGGCCAGCGCCATGCGCCAGATCACGTCGAGCGGTGTTGGCACTGCAGGCAGCAGCGCGAGCGCGGCAAGGCCGCAGGCGAACAGCGTGAGCCCGATGCCGCCGAGCAGGCCGGCCGGGTAATGCTCGACCAGCCGACCGGCCAGCGGCGCCGCGAACGCCACCGCGATCGGCCATGGCGTGATCAACAGGCCCATATGCACCGCCGAATAGCCGAAGCGGCTCTGCAGGTAGAAGGGGATCGCGACGAAGGCCAGCATCTGCCCGCAGAACGAGGCGATCGAGGTCGCGATCGACAGCGCGAACACCGGGATGCGCAACAGGTCGACCGGCAGCAGCGGCGAGGTCATGTGCGTCTCGCGATAGATCAGCAGCGCGCCGGCGACGATGGCGATGACGAACTGGATCAGACAGGTGATCGCTGCTTCGCCATGACCGACGCTGTCGACCGCGGCGATTCCGACGCCGAAGGTGATCGCGGACAGCCCCGCGCTCTGCCAGTCGAACGGATGGCTGGCAGGCCTGGTGTGGGGCAGGCTGCGCAAGCCGACCAGCAGCGTCACCGCGCCGAGCGGCACGTTGATGGCGAACAGCCAGGGCCAGCTTCCGACCGCAAGGATGCCTGCGGCGAGCGTCGGGCCGATTGCGGCCGAGAAGGCGACGACGAGCGCGTTGAGCCCGATGCCGCGGCCAAGCTGGCTGCGTGGATAGGTGAAGCGCACCAGCGCCGAATTGACGCTCATGATGCCGGCGGCGCCAAAGCCCTGGATGATGCGCGCGATGGTCAGCAGCGGCAGCGTATGCGCCAGCGCGCAGAAGGCCGAGGCCAGCGTGAACAGCACGAGCCCGACCAGATAGACGCGGCGATAGCCGACGATCTCGCCGAGCGAGGCCAGGGGTAGCAGCGAGATCGTGATGGCGAGCTGGTAGCCATTGACGATCCAGATCGAGAAGGCCGGGCTTGCGTCGAGATCGGCCGCGATCGTCGGCAGCGCGACATTGGCGATGGCGCTGTCGACCACGGCCATGATGATGCCGAGCGCAATGGTCAGCACCGCCTGGTTGCGCTGTGGCTGCGGCAGGCCGTCGGCATGCTCGATGGGGGCGGACGACATGATGGAGGCGCGGTTGATTCGGGCCGTGATTCATCTCCGAATAGGAAATTGCCGGATCGACGGCAACCCGTCAGGATACCGGCAGTTCCCGTATCGGCACGGCAAACATGGCCTGCAAGGGCCTTCCGCAACCCTACCAGCGGGCTGTCGACTTTCCGAAGATGTAGAGTGCGATGAGGCCGAACGTCACCGATGTCGAGGCGATGATGACGGCGCGGTCCCAATCGATCCGCTGCCCCTCGGCGCGGTTGAAGTTGAGAACCACGAACAGGGCCTTCATGGCAAATCGGCGCATCTGCAGCCTCGCGACGGCCGCAGAATGTCACGGCCGGCGCAAGCAGGTTTGATGCAGCTCAAGGGCTCAGACCGCCGGCGGGTTCCTGTCGGTGAAGGTCGTACGTTGGTGCCAGTAGGGATAGGGCAGCGTCACCTTGCTCGCCGCGTCGAGCTTGGCGATCTGGTCTGTGGTCAGCGACCAGCCGACCGCGCCGAGATTTTCACGCAGCTGCGCCTCGTTGCGCGCGCCGATAATCAGCGTCGACACGGTCGGGCGCTGCAGCAGCCAGTTCAGCGCGATCTGCGACACGCTCTTGCCGGTCTCCTTCGCGATCTCGTCGATGGTATCGACGACGCGATAGACGTGCTCGTCGGGCACGGGCGGGCCGAACTCGGCCGTCTTCGGCAGGCGGCTCACCTCGGGCTTCGGCTGGCCCCGGCGGATCTTGCCGGTGAGGCGTCCCCATCCAAGCGGCGACCACACCACCGCGCCAAGCCCCTGGTCGAGGCCGAGCGGCATCAACTCCCATTCGTAGTCGCGCCCGATCAGTGAATAGTAGGTCTGGTTGGCGACGTAGCGCGGGTAGCCGTGCTTGTCGGCAACGCCGAGCGACTTCATGAGGTGCCAGCCCGAGAAATTCGAGACGCCGACATAGCGGATCTTGCCGGCGCGCACGAGCGTGTCGAGGGTCGAGAGCACCTCTTCGGGCGGGGTGAAGGCGTCGAAGCCATGGAGCTGGAACAGGTCGATGTAGTCGGTGCCGAGCCGGCTCAGCGAGGCATCGATCGCCTTGAGCAGATGCTGCCGCGACGAGCCGATGTCGTTGGGGCCGTCGCCGAAGCGGAAGGTCGCCTTGGTCGAGATCAGCACCTTGTCGCGGCGGCCCTTGATGGCCTCGCCGAGCACGCGCTCGGACTCGCCGAGCGAATAGACGTTGGCGGTGTCGAACATCGACACCCCCGCCTCGAGACAGATGTCGAGCAGACGCCGCGCCTCGGTCGCGTCCGTCGTGCCCCAGGCGGCGAGGCGGCCGACGCCGCCGAACGTGCCGGTGCCAAGGCTCAGGGCGGGCACCATGAGGCCTGACCGGCCCAAGCGTCGGAATTCCATCGATATGCTCCCTCGGCTGGCCGCTGAATGATCGTTGCGGCCTTGGTCCCGAGGTTAGCGCAAGCGAGCACCTTGTCCTATCACGCGCTCACATACCGGCCTTGCTCGGGAATGGCCTAATCGTGCCGCAGCATATCGTCGAGCGCGGCATCGACGATGCGCGGGCTGGCGGCCCTTGCCGAGAGTCCCGCCTCGTCGCTTGCGACGGACAAGGGAGCGCAGCCGAGCTCTCGGTTGCGCGCCGGCTGCGGCAGCAGCGTCAAACCCCAGCCCACCACGACCAGCACGGCGAGACGGATCGCGATGACGCTCAGCAACAGCTCCGTTCCGCCGATCGTCGCGTGAGTTCTCATGCGCGCAGCCTGATGCACGCGGCCCGGCAAGACAATCTGGAATTGGCGAGCAGAGCCTTCGCCGCCGACGAAGGCTCGGAGAGATGGCTGCCTCAGTGCCGGAGCTGACTCTGCCGGAAATCGCGGGGCGACATGCCGAATTGCTCGCGGAAGACGCGGCCGAAATGCGAGAGGTCGTTGAAGCCCCAGGCGAAGGCGATCTCGCTGATGTGGCGGCGGGCGAGCACGGGCGAGGCGAGGTCGCGCCGGCATTGGGCCAGGCGCTCGGCAAGGAGGTAGCGCTGGAACGACATCTGCTCGTCGGCGAGAAGGTCGTTCACGTAGCGCGGCGAGATGCCGAGTGCGGCTGCGGTCTCCGATAATGAAAGGTCGGGATCGGCGAGATGAGCGCGGACGTGCGCCTTGAGCCGGTAGATCAGCGCGGAGCGGTGGGTCGAGGACGGCAGCGAGGTCTTGCCGAGCCGTTCGCTCAGCGCCATCGCGAGCAGATCGACGGCCTGCTCCGACAATGCGGCGGCGTTGTCGGGCGCAAGCCGGTCGGCGCTCTGGCAAAGCCGGAAGATGAAATCATAGGCGAGCCGTTCGAGCGGTACGTCGGCGCCGAACGACATCGCGGTCAACGTCTCGGTGCCGCCGAGCCGGCGCTGCAACATCTCGCGCGGCACCTTGAAGATGGACTGCGTGAAGGGATCGTTGAACTTCAGCTCATAGGGTCGCGTGGTGTCGTAAAGCGCGAACTCGCCGGGACGGATCACCGTCTCGCGGCCGTCCTGCACGACGCCGCCGTCACCGCGATGGCCGAGCGCGACCAGAACGAAGTCCTGGTCCGAGCGCGCAATGCGGGAGGGCGTGCGGAAGACGTGCTGACGATCGGAGCAGACCTCGGAGCAGACGGCCTTGCCGAGCGAGGCCTGCGTCACCGACCCGCGAAAGGCGCTGCCGAGATCGGACTTGCAGTCGAGCCCGACGAAGACGTCGCAGACGATATCCTGCCAGAGCGCGAGCCGCCGATAGCCGGGGCTGCCGTCCGTCGTGAACTGGATCGTCATTGGGACAGCCTCCCTTTCACATCCCGCAAAACCGCATGTTGGCGCAGATCCAGCCCGACGGAGGCAAATCCCGTACCGGGCGTCGATCCCTTCCAGTCGAGTTTTCGTTCCGCCGTGGTCGAGCACCCGGCCGCCCGGCTTGGCCAGATAGACTGCATCGGAGATGGCTTCCGATCAACCGGCAAGGGAGGCGGCAATGGGCATCGAACATCCGAAATACAAGGTGGCGGTGGTGCAGGCGGCGCCGGCCTGGCTCGACCTCGACGCCTCGATCGACAAATCGGTCGCGCTGATCCGGGAGGCCGCCGAGAAGGGCGCCAAGCTGATCGCCTTCCCGGAAGCCTTCATCCCCGGCTACCCCTGGCATATCTGGATGGATTCCCCGGCCTGGGCGATTGGCCGCGGCTTCGTGCAGCGCTATTTCGACAATTCGCTATCCTATGACAGTCCGCAGGCCGAACGGCTGCGCGATGCAGTGCGCAAGGCGAAGCTGACGGCGGTGATCGGCCTGTCCGAGCGCGACGGCGGCAGCCTCTATCTGGCGCAATGGCTGATCGGCCCGGATGGCGAGACCATCGCCAAGCGCCGCAAGCTGCGGCCGACCCATGCCGAGCGCACGGTCTATGGCGAAGGCGACGGCAGCGATCTTGCCGTGCATGCGCGCGCCGACATCGGCCGGCTCGGCGCGCTGTGCTGCTGGGAGCATCTGCAGCCGCTGTCGAAATACGCGATGTACGCCCAGAACGAGCAGGTGCACGTCGCGGCCTGGCCGAGCTTCTCGCTTTACGATCCCTTCGCACCGGCGCTTGGCGCCGAGGTCAACAACGCCGCCTCGCGCGTCTATGCGGTGGAGGGCTCCTGCTTCGTGCTCGCACCTTGCGCGACGGTATCGCAAGCCATGATCGACGAACTCTGCGACCGGCCGGACAAGCACGCGCTGCTGCATGCCGGCGGCGGCTTTGCCGCCATCTACGGCCCCGACGGCAGCCAGATCGGCGACAAGCTCGCGCCGGACCAGGAAGGCCTCCTGATTGCCGAGATCGACCTCGGCGCCATCGGCGTCGCCAAGAACGCCGCCGATCCGGCCGGCCATTATTCGCGTCCCGACGTGACGCGGCTGCTGCTCAACAAGAAGCGATATCAACGCGTCGAGCAATTCGCGTTGCCGGTGGACACCGTCGAGCCTACGGACATCGCCGCGGCGGCGAGCTGATCTCCGGGATCGAGAGGAGGGCAAGATCATGGAATCCGCAATTCCTGCGCATCTCGCAACCGCGCGTACGCGGCACAAGCGCGTGCCCGATGATTACCAGCCGCCTTATCCGTCCTTCGTGGCGCGCTACAGGCCCGGCGTGAGACGCGTCGTGATGGCCTATTTCGGCGTGCAATATCGCGGCACGGCGCCGGTGGCCGCAACAGAGGCGCTCGCCGAAATTGCGGAGCGGTTCGCCGCGGCAGGTGGGCCGTCGCATTGGGACCGCGCCCGCTACCTCGACCAGGCCGGCCACGAGACCATCGTCTCGGTTGGCTATTGGGACGATATCGCGCGCTTCGATGCCTGGTTCGAACCGGTGCGCGAGAGCTGGACCGGCAAAGCACGGGAAGGCATCGGCACCTTCATCGAGGTGCTGCGCCCCACCGTGGCGCGGCACGAGACGCTGTTCTCCTCACCCGACCGTGCCGAGGGCGTCGCCGCCATCGCGGGCGGCATGAGCGGCGAGGTGCAGGAGCACGCCTATTGGGGCGGCATGCGCGACCGCATCCCGCTGTCGCAAACCGATCCGATGTCGCCGGGCGGCCATCCCGAGCTGATCCGCGACGGCGCGCGGCTACGGGTGAAGGCGCAGGACAATCTCTGCCTGATCCGATCCGGCCAGGACTGGAGCGATACCGAGGCGTCCGAGCGAAAGCTCTATCTCGACGACGTCGAGCCGGTGCTGCGCGAGGGCATGGACTTTCTGCGCGACGACGGCCTTGCGATCGGCTGCTATGCCAACCGCTACATGCAGGTGCTCCAGGCCGACGGCAGCGTGGGCGAAAAGTCCTACGGGCAGAGCTGGTGGAAAAGTCTGGCCGCGCTGGAGCGCTGGGCGGAGTCGCATCCGACCCACGTGAAGATCTTCGGTGCAGCGATGAAGTATCTCTCGACGCTTGGTCCGTCAGCGAAGCTGCGGCTGTATCATGAGGTCACCGTCGCGGAGGCCGACGAGCAGTTCTTCGAATACCGCGACTGTCATCCGCGAACCGGCATGTTGGCCACGGTCGAGACGCTCAAGGTGTAACCCCTTCGGGTGGGCCAAATTGCCTGGATAGAAAAAGGCGCGTCAGGAGATATCCCTGGATGAGGCCTACGACGAAAAAATAGACGATCAGCGAGAGCGCAAAGGGTTTGCCGACGGGCGCAGCCTGCGTCCCGAGCGATTGCGCAAGGTCGACTGCGAGCCCGTCAATGAATCCGCCGATTTGTCTGAAATTGATCAGTCCAACGCCCACGAGAATCTTCGTCAGCCAGTCGGAGACCTGTTCGATATTGGTGTTTGCGACCAGAGCGGACCTGGACGGGACTGAGGGGTTGACCCTCGGAACTGCGAAGAGAAATCCGACGAGGGCACCAGTCGCGATGCACATCATGGCCCACAAATAAGCCGTGCCTCGGTTTCCCTGCGGGCCGAACGTAATGGCAAGAAAGCCGGCGCAGTTTGACATCAACAAGAGGATAGCTATCAGGAGGATTGCCAGTCCGGCCTGACCAAAGTCTATTGAGGGCCTGCGGGTCGTCGCAGGCGACGTCAGTGATGCCTCGGGATGCATCAGAAGATACACCGAGCAGATTCCGAGAAAGACGTTGTTGGGCACGATGGCGACGCGGAAGCTGGTTTGCAGCAAAGTACCGCCCGCAAAATCGGCATCATGAGCCAGGATCTGATAGACTGCAGGGATATAGGCGATCAGCAGGAACAGCGACACGGCGGCGGCCCACTTCCGGGTCAAGGGCACCAGCACGAGCACGCCGATCGTGACTTCGAGCATGCCGCTGGTGATGCCGACCATCGGCTTGTAGGCGTCCGGGACCCAGTTCGGGATCATCCGGATCGTTTCAGCGGTCATCGAAAAATGCATCGAGCCGAACACGATCCATTCGATCGACAGAACCAGAATGCCGATGCGATCGAACAAGGGCGACCTTCCGGACGCTGCTGTGTGGACTGCCTCCTCGGTCGAATCCGTAACGGACATGGCTGACTTCCGGAACAAAAAATGGTGCGCGGCAATGGAGGTTCAGCAAGCAATCGATGCGTGGAGCTTAGATCGTGCAATCTATACGGGAATTGTAAGGCGAGCAACCGTGCGCATACCTCCAACCAAAAGTCCGTCGCAACGTCAGGCGTGCGTCGTCACGTCGGCCTCGGGAGCGTGCACGCCGGGGCAGCCTAGACGACGCAATGGCCGAGCAATTCGGGATGGGCGGCGCAGATGTGGTGCGCGCCGGCGTCCCTGAGCTCGGCCTCGCTGCCATAGCCATAGAGCACGCCGATCGCGGTCATGCCGTTGGTGCGGGCGCCTACGACGTCGTGGCTGCGGTCGCCGATCATGATCGCGCCGCCGGCATCGACGCTGGTCTCGTCGAGCGCGTAGCGCAGCAGGTCCCGCTTGTCGACGCGCGTGCCGTCGAGCTCGGAACCAAACACGCGCTCGAAATAGGGCTTCAGGCCGAAATGATCGACGATGCGGGTGGCGTAGACCGCGGGCTTGCTGGTCGCGACGAACATGCGCTGGCTGGTCGCGGCGAGCGTCGTCAGGGTGTCGACGATGCCGGCATAGGCCTCGTTCTCGAACAGGCCGATATCGCTGAAGCGCTCGCGATAGAGCAGCAGCGCGCGGTCGGCGAGCTCGTCGGTTCCGGTGAGCTTTTTCAGGCTGGCATGCAGCGGCGGGCCGATGCACCAGGTCAGTTCGTCCTCGCTCGGCACCGCGACGTCCAGCCGCTCCAGCGCGTACTGGATCGAGCGCGTGATCCCCGGCTTCGGGTTGGTGAGCGTGCCGTCGAGATCAAAGAAGATTGTAACCATGCTGGCCGTGCCCGTGTCGATATTGCCGCCGATGGCCTGAACTAAACGAGGCCGAAGGCCAAGGCAACGCCGCCTCGTCGATTCCAGGTACCGTTTTAAAGCTCGCTATTGGCGGGGTGTGGGCGTAGTATCGCGCCATCACCGCCCTTCCCATGGCATCCATCGGTGACTGAGGGTCACTCGCGCTCCCGCCGAACGAGGAGGAGCGAGTATGTCTCGATCTCGACTGACCGGTTCAAGCTTGCCGCCGGTGGTCGCCCCGCCGTTTCCATCGCGCCTGGTGACCGCTGCGGCCTTTCTGAATGGATAGGACGCCACTCCAATATCTGGTGAGCGGGCGCGATCAGAGCGGCTACGTCAGCTTGGCGCGCGCCACGACGGCCGCAGCGCTGAAGAAGGCGAGAGAGCTATTGCAGGAAGGCTATATCGACGTGCGGATATGCACGCCGCAGGGCCGGATTTTGCTGTCTGACGAGTTTGACCAGTTCGAAGCATGAGGAGCGTGAGGCGCCAAATGGCGTCCCCGGATTTGCCGCGAGGAAAGATGACTTCATGAAGATGCTTGTTGTCGCATTGGTGCTTGGCACCTTCCCGCAAGGTGCTGCCGCGAACGAGCCGGACTGCGGCGCGATCGAGAGCACGAGCGGCGGGCTCGCCCGTCACGATGCTGCTTCTCCGCCGACAGCGATAGCTCCGACATCAAGCGAAATCATCGAGGTGCCGACATGACGCCGCTCCGCCGTATCGCCATCATAGGCAACTCGCTGCCTCGCCGGTGCGGAATTGCGACCTATACGACCGACCTGAAGAACGCGATATCGATTTCACGCCAGGATCTCGAGACGTGCATCGTGGCAATGACCGATCGCGGTCAAGCCTATGATTATCCTCCAGCGGTCGCGTTTCAAATCAAGGATGGCGATATCGAGGATTACATCCGGGCCGCGGATTTCCTCAATGCCGGCCGGTTCGACACCGTGTGTCTGCAGCACGAGTTCGGGATTTTCGGTGGTGAAGCCGGGGCCCATATCCTCGTGTTGTTGTCTCGCCTTGCCATGCCGGTGGTGACGACGTTCCATACCGTGCTGGCCGATCCGACACCTGCGCAACGGACGGTCCTCGAGCGCGTCGTTGAGGCGTCGTCGAAGGTCGTGGTGATGGCCAACAAGGGCCGCGAACTGCTGCGCGAGGTCTACCTCGTGCCCGACGACAAGATCGAGGTCATCGCCCACGGCATTCCCGATGTCGCCTTCGTCGCGCCCGATGCAGCGAAAGCCAAGCTTGGATTCGAGCAGAAATCGGTCATCCTGACTTTCGGCCTGTTGTCACCGAACAAGGGCATCGAGATCATGATCGACGCCATGCCGTCGATTCTGAAGCGCTGCAAGAATGCGGTGTACGTCGTGCTCGGCGCAACACATCCCAACCTGGTCCGCAACCAGGGCGAGGCCTATCGAGAGAGCCTGATGGCTCGGGTGCGGGAACTCGGAATTGACGACCACGTGGTGTTCTTCGACCGGTTCGCCGATCTGGCGACGCTGCTCGAATTCATCTCGATGTGCGACGTCTATGTAACGCCCTATCTCAACGAGGCTCAGATGACCTCGGGAACCCTGGCCTACAGCTTCGGACTGGGGAAGCCGGTCGTCTCGACGCCTTACTGGCATGCCCGCGAGCTGCTTGCCGATGGGTACGGCGTCCTGGTGCCTTTCAGCGACGCCACGGCGATCGGCAACGAGATCGCAGACTTGCTGACCGACGACGCCCGCCGGCAGGCGATGTCCCGGCGCGCCTATGCGGCGAGCCGGACGATGACATGGGAGCGGGTGGCCGAGCGCTACGTGTCCGTCTTCGAGAATGCGCGGCACGGTCATCGGTCGAAGGTTCTCGCGCGCTCCGAGGTGATCTCGTCGGAGCCTCGTAGTCCCGCGCCGCCCGATATGCAGATCGGCCATTTCCTGTCGATGTGCGACGATGTCGGCCTGTTCCAGCACGCGGTACATTCGGTACCGGATCGCGCGCACGGTTATTGCGTCGACGACAATGCTAGAGCACTGCTGCTGGCCTGCGTCCTCAATGGTCCAGGCGAACAGCCGCTGTCGGAGGTCTTGACGAGCCGGTTTGCAGCCTTCGTGCAGCACGCATGGAACCCCGACACAAAGCAATTTCGCAACTTCATGGGCTTCAATCGAACCTGGCTTGAAGACAGAGGGTCCGAAGACAGTCACGGGCGGACGTTATGGGCTTTGGGCGAGGCTGCACGCAGAGACGCGAGCCCGGCCCGGCGCCTGTGGGCCGCTGCCTTGTTCGCCAAGGCATTGTCGATCGCGGCGAGCTTTCGTTCGCCCCGCGCGTGGGCGTTCATGTTGCTGGGCCTGGACGCCTATTGCGCGGTAACTCCGGACGATCTCCATGCCAGGGAAATTCGGCATTCCCTTGCCGACAAGTTGATGGCCTGTCTGGCGTCGGTCGAGACGCCGGATTGGGTGTGGTTCGAGGACGGGCTGGCCTATGACAACGCGCGACTGCCGCAGGCGCTGATGCTCACGGGCATGGCGACGCAGGCGCCTCAATATCTCGATGCCGGGTTGAGGTCTCTGCGCTGGCTCATGACGCAACAGACGACAGCGGCAGGGCATTTCCGACCGGTCGGCACCGCCGGCTTCGGCGAGCGGCGGCAACATCCCCGTGCCTTCGATCAGCAGCCCGTGGAGGCTACGGCAACGATCGCTGCCTGCCTCACCGCCTGGCGCGCCGAGGGCGATGCCGAATGGAAGGCCATGGCAACGCGGGCCTTCGCCTGGTTCCTGGGCAGCAACGATCTCTCGGTGGCGCTGGTCGATCCGCTCACCGGCAGTTGCCGGGATGGCTTGCACCCCGATCGCGCCAACGAAAACCGCGGGGGCGAGTCCGTGGTTTGCTATCTCCTCGGACTTGCGGAGATGCGCCAGCTTGCGCGCGTCAATCCGGGCCTGACGCGGCCTACGGCGTTGCGCGCCGTGAGCGCCCGAACCTGATTTTCTCATTCAGCGAGGCCGGGATCCCGTGTCACACGTGTCTTTCCTGAACCGGCAGGGGCTTTATCTGCGCCCCGATCCAGCGCGAGTGATCGTGCGGCCATTCAAGCCGGCAACCGAACCCCGCGACCTGAATCCGACCGACAAGATGCGTGCAAATCACATCGTCGACCGGGTTCTTGCGCTCAGTCCGGAAGCAGTTGCGGATCAGCTCGCGGATGTCCTGGACAATTTCCAGGGGCGACATCGTAACCTCCTGGAGCGGTTCGAGGCCCGCGCGGATGAAATGGAGGATGCTTTCGCGACGCACGGCCTCTTCTCGAAGACGCAGCGTCAGCTGATCGGCGCCTATTTTCTCAGTGAGTATTCGTTCGAAGCCTCCGCCTTGTTCAACCCCAGCATCGTCCCGCATCCCGATCAATCGGGAGTGTCGAAGGGAGGCGTGCGCTTCATAATCAGTCTCCGGGCCATCGGCGAGGGCCATGTGTCGTCACTGACGTTTCGAACCGGAACGATTGCGGCTGACGGACGCCTGGCCGTCGATCCGACGGCGCGCCTTGCCTCGGTTCCCCGCATCAGCCATCGCGCATCCGGGCCGGACGGCGATCGTGTGGAACTGATGTTCGCTCCGGAAGAGGACCTCAGCGAGCGGGTCATCTTTCCCGTGACCGCTTCCCAATCCAACGGCATCGAGGATGCGCGCTTTGTCAAATTCAGCGACGGCGGTCGAGACACCTACTATGCGACCTATACGGCCTATAGCGGACGGGCGATCCGGTCCGAGTTGATCGAGACCAGCGACTTCGTGTCGTTTCAAATGACGCCTTTGCGAGGCGTCGCCGCAAGCAACAAGGGCATGGCGCTGTTCCCCCGCAAGATCGGCGGCAGCTATGCCATGATCGCGCGACAGGACAACGAGAACCTGTATCTGGTCTATTCGGACGACCTCTACACATGGGAGGGCGGCCGGGTTCTCCTGAAACCGCAGTTTCCATGGGAGTTCGTCCAGATCGGCAATTGTGGAGCGCCCATCGAACTGGACGAAGGTTGGCTGCTGCTGACGCACGGTGTCGGGCCGGTCCGGAAATACTCGATCGGAGCGGCGCTGCTCGACAAGCGCGACCCGTCCAGGGTGCTGGCACGTTCGGCGGAGCCGCTGTTGCGGCCTGAACCGTCTGAGCGCGAAGGGTATGTCCCCAACGTCGTCTATACCTGCGGCGCGATGAGGCATAATGACCAGATCATCCTGCCATATGCCGTGTCGGACACCTTCTCCAGTTTTGCAACGATGAGGATTTCGGAGCTCATCGAGGCGATGCGCCGCTGAGCGCGGCTTTCTCGGACGTTGACGTCAGGAGCACAGATGAACGAGCGACTTGAAACATTGAAGAAGGCCCGCGATCGCATGATCGAGGACAGAGACACCCATGCGAAGGTGCTGGCCGCTCCCTTCGATCGTGACAACGCCGAGCGCGCACGGAACAAATTTGTCGAGCTCCAGACGTTGATTGATGCCCTGGACCGCGCAATCAGGGCAGAACATCCCGGCTCGGCATAAGGCCGATAGGTGCGAAAGGCGGCCCCCTTTGCAGGACCGCCGCGGCTCGTTCTATTGCTGTCTCGCCCACGCGACGATCGCGGCGGCCTCCGCGCCGGCCTGTGTCTCCCACGCGATGATCGCGGGCGTCGCCGCTTTCCGGAGCGCGGCGACCAGGGAGGCCGGCGCCGGTTCGACGATGCGTACGCCGTTGTCGCGCATGCGCGCGTAATTCTCGGTGGTGCGATGGGCCAATAGCGCGAACTGGCTTTGCTCGGTCTCGGCGGCGGCGGCCAGCACCTCGCGCTGCATCGGCTCGGGCAGTTCGGCAAAAGCGTCGTTGCGGACGAAAGCGATCGAGACCGGCATCGCGTAGTTGACGGCGGTGAAGTGCGGCAGGAAGTCCCAGAGCTTGCGTCCCGCGCCGCCGTCGCCGGAGGTGAGGAATGCGTTCAGCCGATGCTCCTTCAATCCGGCGAGCGCGGCGTCCATCGGCAGGAACTGCGCATTGGCGCCGGCCGCGCGCATGACCTCGCTCGAATTGGAATCATAGGCCCGCAAATTCAGTTTCGGCAGGTCGTCGGCACCTTCCAGCGCACGTTCCGACCAAAGCCCCGTGGCGGGCCAGATCGTCAGATAAAGCAGCTTGAGGCCGCGCGCCGCCAGTGCCTTCTCGTAGAGCGGGCGCGCCCGCGAATTGATGGCGCGGGCGAGTTCGGCCGATTGCACGAGGAAGGGCAGGGTGGACAATCCGAGTACCGGATCGACGCCGGAGAGCGCGCCCGCGAAGGCATCGCCGCCGACGATCCGGCCATCGAGCGCGGCGCGCGGCATCTCGCCCGAATTGATCTTGAGGCTGTTGTCGAAGGCGTTCGCCACGGTCACGAAACCGTTTGTGTGCGCCGCCACGCGACCGGCGAAGGTGGTGAGGCCGATCCCGGAGATGTTATTCTCAGGGTATTCCGTGGTCATCCGCCAAGTGACTTGAGAAGTGACCTGTGACGTGACTTGAGACGGGACGCGCGGGGTCTCCTCCGCGGCGGCTGGCGCGAGGCTCAGCGCGAGCGCGACAAAGGCGAAGATGACGCGGATCCGTTTGGCGGGGTGACGCATTGGGAGAGACAGGTCAGGCAGCATATTGGCAACTCATCGAACCATGGCAGGATGCCATAACTGGGCAGGTCACCTTGTTGCACGCCGCACCGGCGCGCGCCACATCCGTGCCTGCCCATGGTTGAGGCGGATTGCATTGCCTGTGATCGCCGCGCTGCTCGTTTCGACGACGCTGGCGCCGGCGGCGGATGACCCGCCCGCAAAGCCCGACGCCGCGGTGCCGAGCGCCGAGGAGCCCGCAAAGCCACCGGAGAAGTCCCAGGAAAAATCCCAGGAAAAATCTCGAGAAAACTCCCAAGAAAACTCCCAAGAGAAATCCAAAGAAAACTCTCAGGAGAAATCCCCCGCCGCGCGCGAGAGCGATACGCGGGAGTCGATCTGCCTGATCGTCGAGGCCGCCGCGCGCGATGCCAATCTGCCGCTGGAATTCTTCGCCCGGGTGATCTGGCAGGAAAGCCGCTTCCAGGCTGACGCGGTCGGCCCCACGACACGCAGCGGCGAGCATGCGCAGGGGATCGCGCAGTTCATGCCGGGCACGGCGAGCGAGCGCGGACTGCTCGACCCGTTCAATCCGGTACAGGCGCTGCCGAAATCGGCGGAGTTCTTGAACGAGCTGCGCCATCAGTTCGGCAATCTCGGCCTTGCCGCGGCCGCCTACAATGCCGGCCCGCGGCGCGTGCAGGAATGGCTCGCCGGCACCGGCGGAATGCCCGAGCAGACCCGCAACTACGTCTACGCCATCACGGGCACGAGCGTCGATGCCTGGGCCAAGGCAGGAGCGACCGGCAAGGGCCCGCCGAGCTCGCCGCCGACGAGCTGCCGCGATCTGATGGCGCTGCTCAAGCGCGCGCCGAATGCCTTCGTCGCCGAGCTCGAGCAGCATGTCGAGCTGGCGGCTGCAAAGGCCTGGGGCGTGCAGCTCGCCGCCGGCTTCGACCGCAACAAGGCGCTGGCGATGTACTCCCGCGCGGTGACGCGGCTCAGCACCGCAATCGGTGAGCGCGATCCGAGCCTGATCAGCTCGGTGATGCGCAGCCGCGGCACGCGCGCGTTCTACCAGGTGCGTATCGGTGCGGATACGCGGGGCGAGGCGGATGATCTCTGCAACCGGATCCGGAAAGCGGGCGGGGCCTGCTTCGTGCTGAAAAACCGGGGTGTGGCGGGGTAGGGGCGCGTCTCTCTCTCTCCTCGTCATTCCGGGGCGCGCCCGCTTGGGCGCGAGCCCGGAATCCATCGTGCAGCGATCTCTGTGGCCTGATGGATTCCGGGTTCGGCTCTTCGAGCCGCCCCGGAATGACGGCGGTGGGGGCGTCACGCATGCCAGCCCCGCCGCGCGCTTCCTTGACGCGAGCCGCCGCATTGCCCGTTATGCAGCCACGATTCCGTAACTCCGACCAGCACTCCCGTGGCGCTTCCCCCGCTCGATTCACCGCAATGGAATAGCTCTTGGCTTGCCTTCGGCTGGGGCTTGCGCTCGATCACGCAGACGATCCTCACGCTCGTCCTGTTCGCGACCTATCTCGGCATCGGCGCGCTGGCCCATGACACCCATTTCAGCCTGCTCTGGGCGTTGTGCTCGACACTGTTCGTCTGGGCCGGCCCGGCGCAGATCATCCTGATCACCACGCTCGGCTCGGGCGCCACCATCATCCAGTCGGCGATTGCGGTCACCGTCAGCGCCATCAGGCTGTTTCCGATGGTGGTCTCGGTGCTGCCCTTGATGCGGACGCCGACCACCAGGCGGCGCGAGCTGTTCTTCGCCGCGCATCTTACAGCCGTGACGCTGTGGGTCGAATGCCATCGCTTCCTGCCGCAAGTGCCGCGCGAGCGGCGCATCGCCTTCGTCAACGGGCTCGGCTTCGGCCTCGTCTCGGTGTGCCTCACCGCCAACACGGTCGGCTATTTCCTCGCCGCCAACCTGACGCAGACGCTTGGTGCCGCGATCCTGATGCTGACGCCGCTGTCGTTCCTGTTCTCGACCGCGCGCAACAGCCGCGAGGCCGCCGACGTGGTCGCGCTGGCGCTCGGCGTCTTGCTCTATCCGCTGGCGGCAAAGATGAACTCCGGGCTCGACATCCTGGTCAGCGGGCTCGTGGCCGGCACGATCGCCTATGGCGTGCATTGGTGGCGGGAGGTGCGCGCATGAGCTACGCGCAGCTCATCGGCGACTGGCAGGCGCTCGTCGTGCTGTTCGTCGCCGGCGTCGTTCCCAACCAGATCTGGCGCATGCTGGGCCTGTGGTTCGGCGGCGGCATCGACGAAGGCTCCGAACTGCTGGTCTGGGTGCGGGCGGTCGCGACCGCGATCCTCGCCGGCGTCATCGCCCAGATCGTGGTCCAGCCGCCGGGCGCGCTCGCCAGCGTGCCTGATGCCTTGCGCTACGGCGCGGTGGCCGCCGGCCTCGTCGTGTTCCTGCTGACCCACCGCTCGATTTTTGCGGGCGTCGTGACCGGTGAAGTCTTCATGCTGGCCGGCAAGTGGTGGTTGGGTTAAAACCGCCGGCGAACAGCCAAGGAACAGGACACATGGTTCGCGAACAGGAGCTCCGCGAGGGCGAGGTCGCCATCGAGCTGCCACCGACGCAGGATGCCGGCCTCGTCTTCATCGGCCGCATCCGCACGCCCTGGACGTCGCGGCTGGAGACGCCGCGGCAGGGGCGTCAGGACGGCCCGATCTGCCGGCTCGAGATCTTCGAGCCGTTCGTGCCGGCCATCAAGGGCGTGGATTTCTACAGCAATCTCGAAGTGCTCTACTGGCTCGATCAGTCGCGCCGCGACATCCTCCTGCAGAGCCCGAAGAACAACGAGAAGACCCGCGGCACGTTTTCGCTGCGCTCGCCGGTGCGGCCCAACCCGATCGGCACGTCGATCGTGAAGCTGGTCGGCATCGAGGGCAGCACGATCCTGGTGCGCGGGCTCGACTGCATCGACAACACGCCGCTGATCGACATCAAGCCGGACCGCTGCGAGTTCACGCCGCTGGCCGCGCCGCAGGCTGGCGATTTTCAGACGGAGTGACGGTCAGGCCTTCAGCGCCGCGATCAGCTTCGCCGCGTGCTCTTCCAGCACCTTGACGTCTTCCTTGCGGCTGGCAGGCGGCAGCATCGCCACGCCATCGTGGCGCGGCATCACGTGCATGTGCAGGTGAAACACCACCTGTCCGCCGGCGGGCTCGTTGAACTGCTGGATGGTGATGCCATCGGCCTTGAAGGCCTTCATGGCGGCGGCCGCGATCTTGTGCGCGCCGCGGGCGACATGGGCGTAGTCGTCGGGCTTGATGTCGAGGATGTTGCGGGCAGGGGCCTTCGGGATCACCAGCGTGTGGCCGGGAACGCGCGGCATGATGTCGAGGAAGGCGAAGACGTGCTCGTCCTCATAGACCTTGCTGCAGGGCAGCTCGCCGCGCAGGATCTTCGCGAAGATGTTGTTGGTGTCGTAGCTGGTCATGACGGCTCCGGGAAACTTTGCGCTCTCATTTTTCGCCTACTGTCACCAGCCACCGCAGGCCGTCAAGGCGCCTCGTCGGCGCCTTTGCGGAACGGGCCGAGCTCGGCGAGCTCCCGTCCGGCCTCGGCGACGTAGGCGCGCTCGCGCTTGAGGTAATCGCTGATGGCGCGGCGCAGGCCGGGATCGGCGATGAAGTGGGCGGAATGCGTGGTTCGCGGCAGGTAGCCGCGCGCGATCTTGTGCTCGCCTTGCGCGCCCGCCTCGACATGCCTGAGGCCGCGTTTGATGGCGAAGTCGATCGCCTGGTAGTAGCAGACCTCGAAGTGCAGGAACGGATGATGCTCGACCGCGCCCCAGTTGCGGCCGAACAGCGTGTCAGAGCCGATGAAGTTGATCGCGCCCGCAATCCAGCGATCGTTGCGGCGGGCCATCACCAGCAGCACGTCCTCTGCCATGGTCTCGCCGATCAGCGAGAAGAATTCGCGCGTCAAATAGGGCCGGCCCCATTTGCGCGAGCCGGTCTCCATGTAGAATTCGAAGAAGGCGTCCCAGGCGTCCTCGGTGATGTCCTTGCCCGTGAGCCAGTGGATGGTGATGCCCGCGGCCAGCGCATCGCGCCGCTCGCGCTTGATCGATTTGCGGTGGCGCGAGTTCAGCGTCGCCAGGAAGTCGTCGAAGCCGGCAAAGCCCTCATTGTGCCAGTGGAACTGCTGGTCGGTGCGCTGCAGGAAACCGTACTCGGCGAGCAGCTTCCACTCGCTCTCGCGCGCGAAGGTGACGTGGACCGAGGAAGCCTTGCTGACGCCGCACAGCGCCACGAGGCCGCTCGCCAGCGCGTCCATGATCCGCTCGCGATCGACGCCGTCGCGGACCAGCAGCCGCGGACCCGTCGCCGGGGTGAAGGGAACCGAGACCTGGAGCTTCGGATAATAGTGCCCGCCGGCACGCTCATAGGCATCGGCCCAGCCGCGGTCGAAAACGTACTCACCCTGGGAATGCGATTTCAAATAACAGGGCACGATTCCGGCGACGCGGCCATCGGCCTTGGCCACGAGATGCCGCGGGCCCCAGCCGGTGCGGATCGTCGCCGAACCCGATGTCTCAATGGCGGAGAGAAATGCGTGGGAGACGAAGGGGTTATAGGCGGGTTTTGAGAGATCGAGGGAATCGCCTGGCAGGGCGGATGAGGAGCCGTTGCCAGCCCCATTGCATCGTCTGCCGGGATTGGCGCAGGCGTCCCAATCCTCCGGTGACACTTCGCCAATCGAAGGTACGGCCTCGAGCGTGATTTCGGATGATGCCATCGTGCCCAAGATCGTGCATTGCAGCAGCGACTTCAAGGGGTGGGGAACACAGCTCTCGTGCCCCGGACGCAGCGCAGCACGTAGTGGTGCGCTGCTGAGCCGGGGCCCATCTAGCCGCGCAGTGTGACGCCTCCTGGGTCCCGGCTCTGCGCAGCAACGCTACGCGTTGCAGCGCGTCCGGGACACGAGAGCCCTACGGCACGAACCCCTCGAAGATCATCTGATCTGCGTACTGACCGACCCGTGCCCGTTGTTCCGGGGTGCGCACGGTCCAGCCGAGCAGGGCGCAGCCGAACACGTTGCGGGCGATCCAGGGCGCCGGGGCCGGGAGATGATCGACCTTGAAGGCGACGAAGTGGGGCTGGGTCTGAAAACCATGGCGAAGGTACAGCATGCTGTCGCGCTGCGCCTGGGTGAGCTTGGCCCAGTAATCGTCCTCGTAGGTGCGCTGCGCGACGATGCCGCGCGGGCGGTTGGGTAGGAGCTGGCGCAGCGCCAGCACCTGGTCGGGGTCGAAGGACATGCCGACGGCCGGGCCCTGGTAGGACGCCAGCACCGCGGCCATCCGCTTCACCAGCTTGCGGTCGCCGTCAAAACGGCTTTTCACCTCGATCACCAGCGGCACGCGACCTGCGACCATGGCGCAGAGGTCGGACAGCGACATCATCCGCTCGTCCGTGTCCTTGAATTTGACTGCTTTCAGCTCCGCGGCGGTCTTCGACACGACCTCGCCGGTGGCCTCGGTGAGGCGGCCCAGCGCGTGGTCGTGATGCACCATCGCCTCGCCATCGGCGGAGAGCTGGATATCGACCTCGATCGAGAAATTGCCTGCGACCGCCGCCTGCACCGCGCCCGGCATGTTCTCGACGATGCCGCGGGAGATGTCATGCAGGCCGCGATGGGCGACCGGCCGGGCTGTCAGCCAATCTGGAGCGCGCATTGTCGGTCAGGCGACCTCGAACACGCCTTCGACCTCGACCGCAGCATCCGCGGGCAGGGAGGCGACGCCGACGGTGGTACGGGCATGGCGGCCCTTGTCGCCGAAGGCGGCGACCATCAGATCGGAGGCGCCGTTCAGCACCTTCGGCCCGTCCAGGAAGTCCGGCGCCGAGTTGATGAAGCCGCCGAGGCGCACCACGCGCACCACCTTGTCGAGATCCCCGAGCGCCGCCTTGACTTGGGCCAGCAGATTGACCGCGCAACCCCGAGCCGCCGCGGCGCCGTCCTCGATGGAGACGCCGGCGCCCAGCTTGCCCTTGGCGATCAGCTTGCCGGTGGGATCGAAGCAGACCTGGCCGGAGACGAAGAGCAGATTACCGGTGCGCACGAACGGGACGTAATTGGCGACGGGCGTGGGGGCCTCGTGCAGCTTGATGCCCTGTTCCGCCAGCTTCTGCTCGACCGTGCCCGCCATGTCCGACCTCGTTGTCCAAAAACCATTCGCCCCGGCGCGTCCGCGAGGAGCCGGGCGCGCCCTGTTTCGCCCATCGGGCGGCCACATGCAAGCAACCCGCAGGGGGCCGCCTTTTGTCGAGGCGCGGCGGCCGGTTCAACGGCAGAGCCGCAACTTTACGTGAAACGGCCTCAGTTGCGACGCAATGGAACGGTCATTAAAATGTCGAATCTGCGCTTCCCAGGGATGCGTCCCCAAGGAATAGACATGGTGCACCTTTTCCGGACTTCGCTCGGTGTGATGGCGCTCGCGGCCGCCGGTTTCGGCCTTGGTGATTTAGGCCTTGGCGAGGGCGCACAGGCCGCCAGCGGTCCGTTCCTGTCGCACCAGGCGCTCTATGACCTCAGCCTGGTGAAGTCGCGCTCGAATTCGGTCAACAGCGCGCGCGGCCGCATCCTCTACAACTTCACCGGCAGCTCCTGCGAGGGCTACACCTCCGAATTCCGCCAGGTGTCCGAGCTCGACAGCGGCGAGGGCAAGGTTACGCTCAGCGATCTCCGCTCCAACTCCTGGGAAGACGCCGCGGGAAAAAGCTACCGCTTCAAGATCGAGACGCGGATGAACGAGGCGGATGCCGGCCGGGTCGACGGTTCGGCCGAGCGCGACGGCGACCACATCAACGTCAAGCTGAAGCTGCCGTCGCCGAAGAGCTTCACCCTCGACGGCAAGATCGTGTTTCCGACCGAGCAGATCCAGCGCATCATCGCCGCCGCCAAGGACGGCAAGTCGCTGCTCGAGCTCTCGGTCTATGACGGCTCCGACGACGGCCAAAAGGTCTACAACACGCTGACCGTGATCGGCCAGCCGATCGCCGCCGACCGCGCCACCTCGTCCGATCCGTCGACGTCCGACGAGCACATGAAGTCGCTCAAGCGCTGGCCCGTCACCGTCAGCTATTTCGACCGCGACGCCCAGCAGAAAGAGGGCGAGCAGACGCCGGTCTATGCGATGGCGTTCGAGCTCTACGAGAACGGCGTCTCGCGCCAGCTCGTGCTCGACTACAACGACTTCGTCATTTCCGGCGCGATGGGCAAGTTCGACGTCAAGGACAGCAAGCCCTGCAATTGAGGGGAAGCCCCTCCGCGCGGGAAGGGCCGTAGGGTGGGCAAAGCGTAGCGTGCCCACCACGTCCCAAGCGGGCAGAAAGATCGTGGGCACGGCGCTGACGCGCCTTTGCCCACCCTACGGGACCTCTCTTCGCCGCTTTGCTCCTGGCGGGTGACAGACTAGCTCTCGTCACACTCTCCGGCTACGCTCGCTCCCAACCAGAAACCTCAGGGAGCCAGCCCATGCCCAAGCTCGATCATCTCCGCCCCAGCGGCCTGCATCACAATCCCGCTTATTCCCACGTCGTCACCGCCACGGGCGCGCGCACGATCTACATTTCGGGTCAGGTCTCGACCGACGAGGAGGGGCGGATCGTCGGCGAGGGCGACATCGCCGCGCAGACCACGCAGGTGATGCAGAATCTCGGGCACGCGCTGAAGGCGGCCGGCGCGAGCTATTCCAACATCGTGAAGATCACGACCTTCGTGGTGAACTACAAGCCGGAGCTGCGCCCGATCATCGGCAAGGCCCGCTCGGCCTTCTTCGAAGGCATGGAGCCGCCGGCCTCGACGCTGGTCGGCGTCTCCGCGCTCGCCGCGCCCGAATGGCTGATCGAGATCGAGGCGATCGCGGTCGCGGATTGAAGATCTTGTAGCCCGGATGGAGCGCAGCGTAATCCGGAGAGCCTGCCGCTGCGGATGCACTGCCCCGGATTGCGCTGCGCTCGATCCGGGCTACGGGTGCTTCGCCTCCGACATCTCTCGCAGCAGCGCCATCGCCTCGTCCGCCCGGTTAATGGGCACGAAGAGATGGTCGTGGTGAAAGGCCGACACGGCATTCACGCTGATGCCGGCTTCGGCCAGGCGCGTCGTGATCGCGGCCAGGAAGCCGACGGCATCGAGCGCCGAGTGAACGCTCAACGTGATCAGACGCGAGGCGAACGCGTGGCGTAGCCCTGCCGCTTCGGCCTCCTCGCGACGGATGACCAGCGTGGTTCCTTCCAGCTCGCGGAATGTCATGAGCGGATGGAGGTCTGCTGGAATAGTCTCGCCTGCAGCGATCGTGCAGAACACGAATGTGCCCGGCCGGAGCTCCGGCTTCATGTGCCTCAGCAGCGCTGTGAGATCGCGTTCACCGCTCATCACTCCTGCGCCTTCTCCGGGCCCTCATAGGCGATGCCGCGGATCACCGCGGCGCTGCCGAACTTCTTGCGCAGACTGTCCACCGCGCGCTCGGCATGAGCGGCGCGGCGATCGAGCATGTCGGTGTCGTCGGCGGGGGAGCCGTCGCGCAGCGCGCTGACGCCGGCGCCCATCAGGCGGAAGGCGGTGCCGTCGATCTCCTTCGCCAGCATCTCGCGGCAGATCGAGAAGATCTTGGCGGCGAGCTGGGTGGGCGCCGCGATCGACTGCGAGCGGGTGCGCTGGCGGAAATCGGCGGTCTTCAGCTTCAACGTGACGGTCGAGCCGGCAAGCTCGCTGCTCTTGAGCCGCGACGAGGTCTTCTCGCAGAGGCGCCACAGGATCTTCTCCAGCGTCGCGAAATCGCGGATGTCGGTCTCGAAGGTGGTTTCGCTGGAAATCGTCTTGGCGCCCCGGTCAGGCTCGACGCGGCGGTCGTCGATGCCGCGCGCGAGCCGCCACAGCCTGCGGCCGTCGCTCGGAAACTGCCGCATCATCTCGATCTCGTCGGCCTTTTGCAGGTCGGCGATGATGCGGAAGCCGCGCTGCACGAGGCGCTCCTGCGTGGCCGGGCCGACGCCGAAGATGAAGCCGACCGGCTTGTCCGCGAGCATGATGCGCGCTTCCTCCTGGTCGAGCGCGGCGAAGCCGCGGGGCTTGTCGAGATCGGAGGCGATCTTGGCCAGGAACTTGTTGCAGGACAGGCCGACCGAGACGGAGATGCCGATGTCGCGCTCGACCTCGCCGGCAAAGCGCGCGAGCACCTTTGCCGGGATCATGCCGTGCACCCGCTCGGTGCCGGAGAGGTCGAGGAACGCCTCGTCGATCGAGAGCGGCTCGACCAGCGGCGTCAGCGCCTGCATGGCCTGGCGCACCTCGCGGCCGACGCGGACATACTTCGCCATGTCGGGCGGGATCACGGTCGCGTGCGGGCAGGCCTCGAGCGCCTTGAACATCGGCATGGCCGAGCGCACACCATAGGTGCGGGCGATGTAGCAGGCGGCCGACACCACGCCACGCTTGCCCCCGCCGATGATGACGGGCTTGTCGGCGATGTCAGGGTTGTCCCGCTTCTCGACCGTCGCGTAGAAGGCGTCGCAGTCGATATGGGCGATGGTCAGCGAGGCGAGCGCCCGGTGGCGGACGAGGCGGGGGGAACCGCAGGCCGAGCAGCGCCGCACGCCCATATCCAGATCGGCCAGACAATCCCGGCAGAAGCAGCGGGGCCCGGCCGGGTCGGGGAGGGTCACGGCACGTCGCGCTCCCAGGAGGAATCGCCCAGCGCGTCGCCGAGGACCTGCCGCGCTGCGGCGACGTTGGTGGGATGTAGGTCCGCCGAGCTGGCAAAGGCCTTCACTGTGGCGTCGTCGCGCAGCACGAAATCGAGCACGCTGAGCAGGAAATTGGGGTCCGCGGCGGCGTTGCGCAGGGTCTCCGGACCGACCCCCGTCTCGGCCAGGAACAGGCCCAGCCGCTCGGGCTCGCCGGCAACGAAGGACAGCGCCTGAATCGCAACGATTTCAGCGACTTCGCGGGGGTTGTGAACAGGCTTTTTCAAGGGGACGGTTTGCCTTTCCGTTAACTTTCGGTGTCTACTTTGGAGTCATCATGCCCGAGTCTCGGCCTCAAGTCTTCCGACCCCAGACAAGCAACTGGAAACCACATCGCGAAAGTCGACCCTCGGGTTTAACGAAACTCAAGCGAATCTGAGGCTAGTTTGAATCCAGTTTTCGAAACGCCGGAAAGCGGCGTCTGAGGCGTCACATGTACCGGTCCTTCGGACCAATCAGGAGGGCGGGATGGCTAAGACCGTCCTGATCGTGGAAGACAACGAGCTCAACATGAAGCTCTTCCGCGACCTGTTGGAGGCGCACGGCTACCAGACCACCGGCACCAGCAACGGCTACGAGGCGCTTGACCTCGTTCGCAAGATGCGGCCCGACCTCGTGCTGATGGACATCCAATTGCCGCAGGTCTCGGGCCTCGAGGTGACGCGCTGGATCAAGGACGATCCGGAGCTGCGCGCCATACCCGTCGTCGCGGTCACGGCGTTCGCGATGAAGGGCGACGAAGAGCGCATCCGCGAGGGCGGCTGCGAGGCCTATTTGTCCAAGCCGATCTCGGTCGGCAAATTCATTGAGACGGTCCGGCGTTTTATCGGATAGGAAGTGAGTTCACAGTGTCCGCGCGTATCCTGGTTGTCGATGACGTTCCTGCCAACGTCAAACTCCTCGAAGCCCGCCTGTCCGCCGAATATTTCGACGTGATGACCGCCTCGAACGGCACCGAGGCGCTGGCCATGTGTCAGCGCGCGGAATGCGACATCATCCTGCTCGACGTGATGATGCCCGACATGGACGGTTTCGAAGTCTGCCGGCGCCTGAAGACCGATCCGGCCACGCATCACATTCCCGTCGTCATGGTCACCGCGCTCGACAGCCCCTCGGACCGCAACCGCGGGCTCGAGGCGGGCGCCGACGACTTCCTCACAAAACCGGTCTCCGACGTCGTGCTGATCGCGCGCGTGCGCTCGCTGACGCGACTGAAGATGATGACCGACGAGCTGCGCATGCGCGCCATCACTTCGCTCGAGATCGGCATGCAGGCGCCCGAGCGCAGCGCCGTCGCCGACACCGGCAAGGGCGGCCGCATCCTGCTGGTCGACGACCGCGAGTCCTCCTACGAGCGGCTGGCGACGATCCTCGCCGCCGAGCACACCATCGACGTCGAGCCGAACCCGACGGAGGCGCTGTTCCACGCCGCGGAGGGTAATTACGATCTCCTGATCGTCTCGCTCGACCTCAACAATTTCGACGGCCTGCGCCTGTGCAGCCAGGCGCGCTCGCTGGAGCGCACGCGGCACGTGCCGATCCTCGCCATCGCCGACCCCGAGAACTCGACGCGGCTGCTCCGCGGGCTCGAGATCGGCGTCAACGACTATCTGCTGCGCCCGATCGACAAGACCGAGCTGTTGGCCCGCGCCCGCACCCAGATCCGCCGCCGCCGCTACACCGATCATTTGCGCGACAACGTCCAGAACTCGATCGAGATGGCGATCACTGACGCGCTCACCGGCCTGCACAATCGCCGTTACATGGAGAGCCATCTGGCCACGCTCGCCGACCAGGCCGCGGCCCGCGGCAAGCCGCTGGCGCTGATGATCCTGGACATCGACTTCTTCAAGTCGATCAACGACAATTACGGCCACGATGCCGGCGACGACGTGCTGCGCGAATTCGCGGTGCGGGTGCGCAAGTCGATCCGCGGCATCGATCTCGCCTGCCGCTACGGCGGCGAGGAGTTTGTCATCGTGATGCCCGAGACCGATCTCCACGTCGCCGGCATGGTCGCCGAGCGCCTGCGCCGCTCGATCGCGGGCGAGCCGTTCGCGATCCACAAGGGCACCAAGCGCATCGAGGTCACCATCTCGATCGGCCTCACCACGCTGGAGCAGAAGGGCGAGGCCGTCGCCGACGTCCTCAAGCGCGCCGACACCGCGCTCTACCGGGCCAAACACGACGGGCGTAATCGGGTGGTATCGCAGGCGGCGTGAGGCGAGGGGGCACCAAAAAGTGCGAAAACAACCCCATGCACAGTAGAAGCTGCTAGCGGAATCAATGGGTTAGGCCCATTGAAAATGGCGCCTGCGGACCGCATCGTTTGACGACGTCGGGCAAAACAGGATCGCGCGCAAACTATGCTGCGGCTGGGCTTGACGAAGCCATAAGCTGTTCGCGCAAGCCTTGGGGCTTCCGCTCTCCTTCATGGTGGGATCAGTAGTCTGGTAGCTGATATCTCGGTCTCCTTGGGGGAGTGCCAGCTATCCCACTACCGAGCTTCACGTTCCGCTCGTAGGATGGGTTGAGCTCTTCGCGAAACCCATCACTATCACAAGACAAATCGATTGGTTTCGCTTCCGCTCCACCGATCCGCGCCATTCAGCCGATTGCGCGGGCGATCAGTCGGGTGATGGCTGCGGTTGCGTGGAGCGGTGATCGGGAAGAGATGGGTTTCGCAAGGGCTCAACCCATCCTACGCGCTGCCTCGATTTCGCAACACCGCGCCCTCAAGGGCGCCGGCTCGCAAAGCAGCGCCTTCGTTACTTGAGGGGGTGTGCGTCGAGATAGTCGGGGCCAAATACCCGATGCACAGCCGCCAACGCTCCTCGCGCGATCGTAGATTCAACTTCCTTCTCATTCAGGCTGGCGGCGAGTTGATGCTGGTCCACGCAAATATGCTTGACCATGCCACGAAGGCCATCGAGCTGTGACTTCTGCGTCAGCCCTGCCGTCTGCTTTACAATCGTTAGGGCTTCCTCCGAACGAGAGGCGACGCACTTGCTTAGTGCGTCTTCGGCGAATGCCGAGGTCGCCAAGAGGAGGGAAGTCATGCAGGAGGTCACCAGGGATCCAAGCGCGCGTGAACTCATTCAACGTCCCTATGAGTTGAGATATGCGAGCTTAACCGGGCCCCTCGATCCCCGTCCACTCCCTCAGGGACTACCGTCACTTCTCTCAGGTCAGTGCACGGAAGTCTGATTCCGGGCCAGGAGCGGACTTGGCGGGGTGCTTCGGCAGGAGTCAGTTAAGGGCCAAACGCGGAAGTGCTGGCTCTGCGTTGCTACTGACCTAGTTTACGTTCTCCTCGGACCTAGAAGGTCCCCAAGCATATGCCTCTTCGGGGCCGCTAAACGCTCGTATCATCGGGTCGGAGAAACCAAGCACTTCGTAGCAGTAGTCGCTTCCGACAAAGGAGAAGTGCCGCGGCTTCCGACCGACCGGATCGGTCGCAGCGTAGGCTTTCAGCAATGCCGAGTTCTCAGCTTCTTTAATGTAGACTCCGCCGTCGTAGCGGCCAGTTGTTTTGTCCCCGTGATCGGCGATCGAATAGATCATTTCTTCGATGCCCGAATAGATCTGGCAGGACATTTCGATGCCGTAAGCGGCGAAGGCCGGGGTTCGGTGCCACCACGATGAGATAGAGAACGCCACGCCAAAGGCCTTGATCGAAAACAAAAGGTGGGCGTTCGATGCCATCGATTATCGAAGGGTAGGGCCGCCATTTGATAGTGGGATCAGGAAACAACTGGAGTCCTTTTCGGTTTGAAAGTTGGGTCATGGCCGACAACAAGGCGCTGGGTCGAGATTGTCGCAATGGGCCAATCGGCGACGTGAACCACCCTATCGAATGATGTTGGCTTCTCCGATAACGCCGGCCTCCCAAAGATAAAACTTGTCGTTCGCCATGAGTGCCGAAGTCGCCTCCGCGCCTGATAGAAAGACGAAGCCAAGCGTTCGCCGTTCGCCCGGCATCATTTCGCTTTTGAGCAGCAGATAGCCGTCCCAACCGTCGACTGGAGCTTTGTTCGTGCTGCTGCAGGGACACCCCCACCCCAGCCCGACAGGTGACTTCCTCCCTCCTGCATAAGTTGGATAGAGGTAGACCTCTGCTGTGAGGTCAGGAAGACCAAGGGCAAGGCGTCGTCTCAGGGTGGCTTCTCGGGTCATGGACTTTTCATAGCACCACTGTGTTGCGAAGTCCGCTTCGGGTCAAAAAGCCGTCAGGGCCACGGCGTCCGACGAAGGTCCGCTATTGAGGCAGAACCGGTCCCATCCACTCCCTCAGGGGTGCCGGACAACTCTCCTGCGTCCCTTCACCGGCGTCGCATCCCCTGCCACATCCACCCCCGCATTCCTTAGCAGCACTTTCGCCGCTTCCTTTGCCGCCCGCGCCATCGCCGGATCGTCGCGCACGAGGTCCTGCGCGATCGAGCCATCGACCAGCAGCACGAGCTGCGTCGCCAGCGCCTCGGCATCGGCAACACCGAGCTCGGTCAGCCGATCGCGAAACCAGAGGCGGCGGCTTTCCTTGAAGGCGATCGCGATCTTCTTCACGGCGCGGTCCGACCGGCCCAGCTCGGCGACGGCGTTGACGAACGGGCAGCCGCGAAAATCCTTGGCGGCAAAGCGTCGCTCCAGCGAATCGAAGGTCGCGAGAATCTGCTCGGCCGGCGGCTTGTCGGAGGGGCGGGCGTGGACGAAGCGACGCTCGAGGTAGGCTGCGATCAGGGCGTCCTTGGAGGGGAAGTGGTTGTACAGCGTTCGCTTGGAGATGCCGATCTCGGCGGCGATGGTGTCGACGCCGATGGCGCGAATGCCCTGCAGATAGAACAGCTTGTCGGCGGTCTGAAGAATCCGCTCTTTCATCGTCTGTGGGGCGGGCGGGGGAGCCATGCAGCGGAATGCATCCTGTTCGCTTGACAGCAACAGCCATTCATAGCCTAAGTACACAGGTCTGTGTAACCAAAATCAGCGGCAAAAGCGGACGACGGCGTTGGCGCCGTGCCCACGAGGGAGAAGAAAATGCCCCTGTTGCAGGTCCTGCGTCCGACATTGCCCATCCTGATCGGCGCCTCGATCATGCTGACGCTGAGCATGGGGCTGCGGCAGAGCCTCGGCATCTTCATGCAGCCGCTGACGCACGACATCCACATCTCGATCTCGGATTTCACGCTGGCGCTGGCGGTGCAGAACCTCGCCTGGGGCTTCCTGCAGCCGCTCGCCGGCGCGATGACGGTGCGCTACGGCTTCCGTCCCATCATGATCGTGGGATCGCTGATGTACATCGCAGGGCTCGCACTGATGGCGACCGCCGGCGGCCTCGTCAGCATCATCATCGGCGGCGGCGTTTTGATCGGGACGTCGATGGCCTGCACTGCGGCTGCGATCGCGATGTCAGTGGCCGCGCGCGCGGTGCCCGCAACGGTGCGCTCCACCGTGCTCGGCATCGTCTCCGGCGCGGGCTCGCTCGGCGCGCTGCTGTCGGCGCCGATCGGGCAGATGCTCAACGAGGGCTTCGGCTGGCGCGTCGGACTTGCCGGCTTCGTCGTGATGTCCGTGCTGATGATTCCCGCGGCCTGGTATGCCGGCCGGGTCGATCAGGTCCCGCTGCCCAAGCCGGCCGCCGACGACATCGGCGACGCCACCGCGGCGTCCGTGGCGCGGGCGGCGTTCGGCAACGCCTCCTTTGCGGTGATGACCTGCGCCTATCTCGTCTGCGGCATGCAGCTCGTCTTCCTCACCACGCATCTGCCCTCGTATCTGGCGATCTGCGGCCTCGACCCGATGCTGAGCGCGCAGACGCTCGGCATGATCGGCGGCTTCAACGTGCTGGGCTCGCTGTTCTTCGGCTGGGCCGGCCAGCGCTGGAACAAGCTGGCGCTGCTGGGCGGCATCTACATCCTGCGCTCGCTGGCGCTCGCCTGGTACTTCATGCTGCCGGCGACGCCGTTCTCGACGCTGCTGTTCGGCGCGATCATGGGCTTCCTCTGGATGGGCGTCGGCCCGCTGGTCGCAGGCGCGGTCGCCGAGATGTTCGGCCTGCGCTGGCAGGCGATGATCCAGGGCCTCGCCTTCATGAGCCACCAGATCGGCAGCTTCCTCGGCGCCTACGGAGGCGGGGTGCTCTACGACGCGCTCGGCTCCTACACCATGGCTTGGCGCATCGGCGTCGCGCTCGGTCTTGCCGGCGGCATCGTGCAGGTCGCGTTCGCGCTTGTGAGGCCGTCGCAGCCGCCCACGCCGGTGTTGAAGGCGGCGTAGGAGAAGAGCCTTTCGTCATTTGTCCGCTGAAGGGACCGACAGCGGGCGCATCTTCGGTCACGGCCGCATCGATCTCGCGATGCCGGCTTTGAGGTTGAGGGCGATCGATTTGATCGAAAGCCTTGCAAGCCTCCTGAATTGCTTGTTCGGGTCGAAATCGCAGAAGCGAGCACACGGACGTACGCGCCTGATCCCTTGAAATTTGATCTAGATCAAAACCGTAAAGTTACGGAGTGCCATCGTCGAAGGTACCGAGCAGCACGCAGGCATCGACGGAGTATCGGGGCGCTCAGATAGAGATTGTCTGGACCAGTGCTCCGCGCGGCTGGCAATGGACCGTTCGATTCAGCACGGTGAGAGAACCGGATTTCATCCCTACAAGGAGGTGGCAAAATCCCGACCCGCAGGGCGGCTGAGACAGGGAGGCTGTGGCGCAAAGCGGCCAGCATTGGCACAAACTGGATATCCAAAGTCCAAATCGTCCGCGCTCGTGAAGTGCCAAGCCGACATTCGGCAGGATATTTCTCGGTCCGTAATTAGCTACCGTCGCATCCAGCCGCGCGCCCCGTAGTTTGATGAAACTCGGGTCAGCGAGCTGAGCAAGAAGACACTAGGATTCCCCAATGGTGGATGAGTCAGGCCATCGCTTCTTGGCAGGCGGTGGAGAGATGGGCGAGTTAACGAGAGCCTTCGACTGGTCGAAAACCTCTCTTGGCCTGCCGGAGACATGGCCTCAAAGCCTTCGGGTCACGGTGCGTCTCGTTCTGAACTCGCGGCATCCGATGTTCATCTGGTGGGGCCAAGAGTTCATTCAATTCTACAATGATGCTTATCGGGAGACGATGGGACCCGAACGGCATCCGAGCGCACTGGGCGCGCCGGGTCGTCAGTGCTGGGATGAGATCTGGCATATCATCGGTCCCCAAATCGAATATGTCATGGCAGGCAAGGGCGCGACTTGGCACGAGGACCAATTGGTGCCTGTAACGCGACATGGCCGGCTTGAAGATGTCTGGTGGACCTACAGCTTCAGCCCAATTGACCTGGAAAACGAGGTTGGCGGAGTTCTCGTTGTCTGCAGGGACGTGACGTCCGAGCACAGAGCAACGGAAACCATAAAGCTCATAAACGAAGAGCTGAAACACCGCGTCAAGAATACTCTGACGGTGTTGGGGGCTGTGGCCAGCCAGACCTTCCGCAATGTCTCGAGCAAGGCTGAACTGGCGAAATACCAGGATAGGATTGGCGCTTTCGGGCGAGCCCATGACTTGCTGACTGCGGCAAATTGGGCGGCCGCCCCCTTGCATGATGTCGTCAGCTCCGCGCTGAAGCCCTATCGAACCAGCGAAGGTCAGATTTCGATCTCGGGTCCACCTCTGTTCGTAAAATCGCGACAGGCGCTGGCTCTATGCCTGGCGGTGCATGAACTCGCGACGAACGCCTTAAAGTACGGCTGTTTGAGTGACGCAAATGGTCGGGTGTCGATCACATGGGCCCGCGAAGACGAGGCTGCGGAGCCTCAGTTTGTTTTCATTTGGCAAGAGATGGGTGGGCCGCCAGTTTCGGCGCCCCATGATGTGGGCTTTGGTTCGCGTCTTATTTCGAGGGTGCTGAAGGATGATTTCGGCGGCTCGGTCGAAGTCTCTTACGGATCGACCGGTCTGGTTTGTCGTTTGACGGCGCCTTTCCGCAATCTGGAGACGTCGCTGTCGTAACTTCGGTCTCGATCGTTGGGGTCGTCGAGATCGGCGCGTTGGCGAACATCCACCGTCCGGTCCCCGATGTTGATGCCTGGAGATCGTGGGGCCGAATTCATTGGCACTCGCACGTGCGGCGTTTCTCGTGACCTCGTTCGCCTTCCGCAACGACCGGCTAGCCCGCATCTTCGATCGTCTCGGCCAGCATCATCCGCGAACGGCTCACGTTGGACCGGTCGGCTGCTGGCCCGCGTTCAAGAGCTGGGACACGGCAGAAATGACTTGCGCAGGCGCAAATGGCTTTTGCAGCAAAACGCTGTAGGGGACACCGAGGACGGGCCATTTATCGGCGGCGCCGCCGGTCATGTAGACCACGGGGAAAAGCGGATCGATCTCCCTGGCAGCTCTTGCGACATCCCAGCCGTCGAGGCGCCCGAGCAAATTGACGTCGGTGACGAGAGCTCGATAGGATACGATCTCGCCCCTTAGCAAGGCGATGGCTTCCTCGCCTGTCTGGGCGGTCGCGACTGCGAAACCTCCCTCGGTCAGGGCATCCTCGACGATCGCCTGGATTGCTTCGTCGTCTTCGATGACCAAAATGGTTGGAAGTTCCGTCACCGCCATATTCCCCCTTGCCGAGCCCAATGTTACAAAGTGCACAAAGGCTCTTTTGTTCCAGCAGCGGGAGTAATTGCGCAAATCAAGCGGGCGCGAGGGCGCCTATCCGCCGCGTTGTGGAAGGGGGCCTGAGTCGTCTTCCGAGTTCAGTCGTCCGCCGGAGACGAAGCGGCACATTCCGGAGATTGCTAAATTTTCCCGATGTCCTGCGCCAAAGCGGTGGCCTCGGAATGGCCCCAGCTCGAATGCCTCCGATACCCCACGAGCTGCGATCTTCTTCTCCCGCGGTTGGCCCCGACCGCAATTGACAAGCAGAAATGGCTGTTTTCGAACTCCCCAGCGGGACCGCATCGCTCTCATAGCCGCCGGCGTGATGATGCGTTGCACTGGTCTGTCTTGCCATTCTGCCGCTATATCCCGGTTCCAGAATGCTTGAGCTGGCTCGCAGCGCGCATCGGAACTTTGACGGCGCATCACCGTTCCCGCTGAGCGGGCGAACGTAGGCGGACAATATGAAATGGATGCTGGTGGTTCTGGTCGGCGGTGTCTCACCCGTCAATACCGATCTGGTATTCGACAAGTTCAGTGACTGTCTCGCCGCAGAGGAGCAGATGCGACAGCATTACTCCGACGCGTTCGAGGCGTGGGATCGCATGGCGGCGACCCGAATTGATCGGCGCAGGGACTACAAGAAGGCTCGCGATGTCGAGGCAAAACGACTGCTGAGCAACGTAGGGACGTGTGTGCCGCATGGCGGCGGAGATCCCGTCAATGCGCCGCCGCAGCAACAGAAGCCGCCAGGGACATCGCCGGATCAACCCGCAGTGCCGTCGCCTCCGACGCCGCGAACCTGACGCCAGTCGACCGGAATGCGCAGATCGAGAGGGCGTACACGCGCGGTGATCGCTCGGCGGTTGCTGGATGGCACCGTCAAACCCGGCTAAGCTGACGGTCTCCCAGGCAGGGCAGCCAAATGGATCGACGTACCTTTCTGTCTTCAGGTGTTGGTTTCGTGCTTGCTGCGGGGCAGCGAGTACAGGCGGCGGGCAGAATCTCTCGGATCGGATTTCTCACGGCGCAGCGCGAACCGAGCCTTGCGCCGTTTCTCGACGTGTTCAGGGATGGGCTGAGAGAGCTCGGTTATGTCGAGAACACCAATCTGGAGATCGCTTATCGCTATGGCGATGATGATCTGGCGCGGGTGCCGCAGCTTGCGTCCGAGCTGGTTAGCAAACCCGTGGAGCTCCTGGTGGTGCAGGGGTCTGCCGTCGCCGTCGTGCATCAGCTCAAGCTGCCGGTCCCTGCGGTGTATGTGTTCAGCGGAGATCCCGTGATTGCAGGCTTCGCGAGCAGCCTGTCGCATCCCGGCGGCAGCATGACGGGACTGACCTTCATGGCAGCCGAACTGAACGCCAAGCGCCTGCAGATCCTGCGGGACGTGGTGCCTGGCCTGCAGCGTGTCGCGATCATCGGCAATCCCGATCATCCGGGCTCGCAGGTCGAGCGCGCCACTTCGGAGGAGACAGCCAGCAAGCTCGGCATCGCGACCGATTTCTTCGCCACGGCGAGCCAGGATCAGCTCACGTCGGCATTCTCGGTCATGAGCCAGAACCCTCCACAGGCGATCTCGCTTTTCGCGGACGGCTTTGCCATCCAATACCGGAAAGAGATCATCGCGTTCGCGATGCAGCATCGGGCGCCCTTGATATCGGGCTGGCCGATCTTTGCCAGAAGCGGGGCGCTCTGCACCTATGGACCGAAGCTGAACGACTCCTACCGCCGACTTGCATCATACGTCGATCGTATCCTGAAAGGGGCGCGGCCGGAGCAATTGCCGGTCGAACGGCCCACGAAGTTTGAGACCGTCCTCAATTTGCGGACCGCCAAGGCACTCGGGCTGGACTTGCCGGGTTCTCTGCTGGCGTCCGCCGACGAAGTCATCGAGTAGGCGCCGGCGATCCCGGCGCCTGACCCAGGCGGCGCCGTGAACGCAGGCGATTTAGTCGTTGCCTGTCTCGGAAGGTTCATTTGCTTCTAGAAAATTTCGTGGCTCCTCAGCTTGCGAAGGCGGCCTTAGGATCGGATCTTCGGGCGAACCGGCTTTGGCGCCGCCTTCGCTCCGAACACCGGCCCTGGCGCCGGAGGGGAAAGCTGCTCGTCGAAGCCGCAAACGAGAAACACAGGGGGGATCATCATGTCCGCGTTGTCACGCCGCGATTTTCTGACGCTTTCCGCATCCGCTGCAGCCCTTGGCCTCGCCGCGCCGGTGCGCGCCGCGATGGGCCCGAACGACAAGTACGATCTGGTGATCCGCGGCGGCGAGGTCCTCGACCCCAGCCAGTCGCTGCGCGCCAAACGCGATATCGGCATCCGCTGGGGCACGATCGAGACGGTGCAGGAGACGATCCCCGCCGAGCGGGCGCTGAAGAGCATCGACGCGTCAGGCAAGCTCGTGATGCCCGGTCTGATCGATCTGCATAGTCACGTCTATCCTTACGGCTCGGCGATCGGCATTCCCGCCGACGAGCTGGTGCAATTCCAGGCGACGACGACCGTCGTCTCGGCGGGGGATGCCGGGGTCAACAATCTGGCGGCGCTGCGCCGGTTCATCGTGGCCCAGACGCGGGCGCGGATGTACGCCTTCGTCCATATCGCCAACAACGGCCTGTCGGCGTTCCCGGCCGCCGAGCTGTACAATATCGACGTCGCGCAGACCGAAGCCTGCGCGATGGCGCTCGCCGAGAACGCCGACTTCCTGCTCGGGGTCAAGGTGCGGATGTCGGAGAACGTGATCTACAAGCACGGGCTCGAGCCGCTGAAGCGCGGCATCCAGGCGTGCGAGATGTGCGGCTGGCCGGCGAAGATGATGGTGCATATCGGCGGCGTCGAAACCAAGGAGCTGATGTCTGAGATCCTCGACCTGCTTCGCCCCGGCGACGTGCTGACGCATGCCTATTCCGGCGCCCCGAACATGTCGAACGTGTTCACCAATATCGTCCAGGAGGGCAAGCTGCTGCCTGCGGCCCTGGCGGCCAAGCAGCGTGGCGTCATGTTCGACGTCGGTCATGGCGGCGGCAGCTTCGATTTCACCGTGGCGGAAGTGGCGATCCCCGGCGGATGCACGCCGGACACGATCTCCTCCGACATCCACGTCTTCTCCGGCAATTCGCCCGGCATTCCGTTCCTGCCCAACGTGATGAGCAAGTTCATGACGCTGGGCTTCACGCTGGAGCAGGTGGTCGCGATGGCGACCACAGCGCCGGCGAAGATCATCGATCGCGCCCCGAAGATCGGCACGCTGCAAGTCGGTGCGCCCGGCGACGTCGCCATCATGGAGCTGGTGGAGGGGCCGGTCAGTTTCCTCGACACCCGCAACAACAAGAGGGAGGGGAAGGCCTATCTCAAGCCGATCCAGACCGTCATCAACGGGGTGCCCTTCGGCCGGCCTTATCAGGCGCCGTTCGCGGTCAGGTAGCGAGTTGCCGCACTAGGTTCTGTACTCAAACCCCCTTGTCGCCGCTGAGCCGGAGTGATTCAAGGCTTCCCAATGGAGGCT
>NZ_NWTI01000030.1 GCF_002531575.1 Bradyrhizobium sp. Y36
GAGCGCCAGAAGATTGGTCTGCTCGGCGATCGCCGTGATCAGCTTGACCACCTCGCCGATCTGCTGGGCCGCATGCGAGAGCTTGCCGATCCGGCCGTCGGTCTCCCTGGCCTGCACCACGGCAGCTTCCGCAATACGGTTGGAGTCGCGGACCTGGCGGCCGATCTCCTCGACCGAGGCCGAGAGCTCTTCGGTCGCGGTGGCGACGGACTGCATGTTGGAAGAGGCCTGCTCGGACACCCCGGCGACCTGGCTCGACAGGCTCTGGGTGGTCTCGGCGGTACGCGTCAGCGTGGACGCCGCCGATTCCAGCTGCACGGCCGAGGCCGAGACGTTGGAGACGATGGCGCCGACCGCGCTTTCGAAATCGTCGGCGAAGCGGATCAGCTCGGCGCGGCGGCTTGCGGCCTGCTCGCGGTTCTGGACTTCGCTGGCGGCGGCATCGCGCTCGGCCTTGGCGACCGCCTGAACCTTGAACTCCTCGACCGCGCCGGCCATCTCGCCGATCTCGTCCTTGCGGCCGAGGCCCGGCAGCACCACGTCGAAATTGCCCGACGCCAGCTCGCGCATCGCCTTGCACATCGCGATCATCGGACGCGAGATGCCGTTGCCGAGCCACAAGGCCAGAACGGCGCCCACGGCCAGCCCGCCCAGGGCCATCATCAGCATCAACTGCTCGGTCTCGCCGATGGTCGCATTGGCGCTCGCCTCGATGCGCTGCTGGTCGGCGGTGAGATCCGAACGCAGCTCGCCCGAGAGCTTGAGAATGGTCGCCGCCGTCTTGGTCATCTCGCCATTCGACTTGACGATGACCTTCACGTTCTCGGTCAGCTTTGCGAAGGAGGTGCGGTACTGCTTCAGGAGATCGCCGATCTCCTTGACGCGGTCGGTGATCTTCTGGTCGCTGGCATAGATCGAGACCAGCAGTGTCTCCAGGAACTTGATACGGGCGATCACGCCGTCGGCGGTCTTGGGCTCCGGCTTTGCGACGAAGGCGCTGACCGAGGTGGAGACCGCCAGATATTGCGAGGTGATGTCCTTGGCCGTGGTCTGGACCGACGCCAGTCCCGCCAGCGCGGCCGTATCGGCGAGATCGTCGAACTTGAAGCGGATCTTGTTGCCGACACTGTTGAGCTCATCGGCCGCGATCTTGTTGTTCTCGCGCGTCAGGGTAATGATCTCCCCGAACACCTTCGTGAAGCGCTGGAACTCGGCCTCGAGCTTGCCGACCTGCTCACGGCGTGCAGCGCCGGTGGTGGCCGACATCGACTTGGCGATGGCGCTCTTCAGATTCTCTTCGGCTGCCTTGGCTGCGGTCTCGTCATCGTTCGCCCCGGTCAGGGTGTAGGCCCGTGCCAGCCCTTGATAGGCAATCAGCTCGCGATCGACCGTCCGCGCCAGATCGGCTTCCGAGACGCTGGTGCGATAGGAGGCCACGGCACCTGCAATCCGCTCGAAGCCGAAATAGGCGAAACCCATGCTGACGGCGAGGATGGCTAGCACTGCCACGAAGCCGAGGATGATTTTTGCACGAAAACGCAGCGTTGGCAGCTTCGATTGGCTCGACTTCGACGTGACCGACATTCCCCCACCCCATTCCATTCGCGGAAAACCAGGCGCAGTCCGGAAGCAGCCCGCTTCCTGACTCGTCTGCACGGTAATCGGCAAAGGATAAGCTGTGGTAAATTTGTGGCGCCGCAACTGGCGGTCAGGTGACGCAGGGAATTGTTAAGGCGCGCTTTCCCGCGCTGTTGGCAATTGAGTGCTCCGCCCATCCTCGCTGTCGTCCCGGACGAGCGGAGCGAAGATCCGCCCCCCCCCCGCGCGAGCGCTTGCGCTCGTCGCGTCCACGGGGAGAAATCTGCCGAAGACTCGGAGTTGCAGGCGTCGCTCCATAGCCGCTTCCTGTAGTGGGTCCCCGCATGCGCGGGACGACAGCAGAGGATGGAGCGACAGCGAGCGCCTCAGGGCCTTACGCCGCCCTGATATTGCCCATGAAGCGATCGAGCTCGGCGCGCAGGCGGGTGCTTTCGGACGACAGCGTCTTGGCCG
>NZ_NWTI01000031.1 GCF_002531575.1 Bradyrhizobium sp. Y36
CGTGCCAAGCAGGAAGGCGAGAACCGCACCCAGCAGCGTACCGCCGATGGCCAGCATCAGAACCAGTTGCTCGGTCTTCCCGATCGTGGCTTCGGATTCCAAATCCAGCCGCTGCTGCTCGGCGACGAGGTCCGCCTTCATGGCGGTCGCGCCTTGCAGGATCGCACCGGCCGAGCCGCTCATCTCGGTGACGAGCTCGTCGACCAGCTTGGCGTTGGCGATCAGCTTCTCCAGCGCTTCGCGGTAGGCGCCGAGGATGGTCTTGGCATCCTTCAGGCCGGCAACGATCTTCTCGTCCATGGAATAGACCGCGCCGAGCGAGTTCTCGACGAATTTCAGGCGGGCCAGCGCGCTGGTTGCGATCGCCTGGTCGGACGTCAGCACGAAATTGGTGGCCGCGGCGCTCGCGGTCTGGAACTGGGCGTTGACCTGCTTGGTGCCGAACTCGATCGCCTGCGCCTCGGAATCGGACGCGTTGTTGCCGACGTCGTCGAGCTTGTACTTCAGGAGATTGGCCTGGCGCTGCAGCTGGTTCTGCACCAGCAGCGTGCTGTCACGCTTGGCCTGGAGAACCTTGGCGAAGGTGGCGGAGAAATTCGAGAACTCCTTGGCGAGCTTGTCGAGGCTCTCCTTCCGCGCCGGGCTCTTGGCGCTCTTGACGGCCTGGTCGATGGCGTTCTTCAGGCTGGCCTCGGTATCAAGCGCCGCCTTGGCGTCATCTTCCTTGCCGGTGACGACGAAATATTTGACGGCCGAACGGTAGGCGAGCAGCTCGCGATCGATGTTGCGGGCGAGATCGGCCTCCGAAACGCTGCTGCGGTAGGAGCCGACCCCGGCCGAGACCCGCTCGAAGCCGAAATAGGAGAAGGCCATGCTGCCGGCGGAGATCACCAGCACGGCAGCGAATCCAAGGATGATCTTGGCGCGGAATCTCAGGGTCGGAAATATTGTGCGCTTAGACGGCGACGCGATACGCCCGGACATTCCCACCCCCAATAGATCAGTTCTTGCACGTGCAGCACGGCCCGGGAGCAGCCCTTCCCCGACCGGCGATGAAAATTAGGGCAGAAACGTCAAGGGGCGGTAAATTCCTCCAACCCGCCGTCACCTGCCACGGAGCACACGTTCCGCGGAACTGGCCGCCGTGTTGCGACCAGACAAAAAAGACCATATTCTCTGGACACTTGTCAGGCACGCGGCATGAGACCGAACGGGCCTTTGAGGGGAGAAACGGAGTGGGGCAAACCGACTTTCGGTTTGGCGGTGCGTCTGGCGTTGCCGTCGCGAAGTCGAAGGCTGCGGGCGCCGAGCAAGCCGTTGCCGACCTCGCCGCTCAGCTTCCGTCCGACGAGCTGGCGCTCGTTCTGCTCTTCGTCTCCCCGAGCTACGATCCCCACCAGTTCATCGCCGGGATCAGCCGCCAATTCGACGGGATCCCGGTCTGCGGTTGCACCACGGCCGGCGAGCTGGCTCCCGACGGCTGGGACGAGAACAGCGTCGTCGCGCTCGCCTTCAGCAGCGCCGATTTCTCGGCCGTGGTACGCCCGATTCTCAATCTCGACAGCTTTCACGTCGAGGACGGCCGCAGGATCAGCGCCGAGGCCCGGCAGGAATTGCTGCGGGGGTCCTCCCAGGTCGAGCGCAGAAATCCGTTTGGCCTGGTCCTGATCGACGGTCTGTGCCGCCGGGAAGAAGCGGTGATGTCCGCGCTCTATGCCTCGCTGGACGACATCCCCATCGTCGGCGGCTCGGCGGGCGACGGCATGCGGTTCGAGCGGACCTGGGTGTTCCTCGACGGCAAGGCGCACACCAACGCCGCTCTCCTCATCCTCCTGAGCACGTCGCTACCGTTCCGGGTTTTCAAATGTGACAATTTCGAACCGCGGCCCCAGAAGATGGTGGTCACCGAGGCCGACGTCGAGAATCGCACCGTCAGGGAGCTGAACGCCGAGCCTGCCGCCCAGGAGTATTCCCGCGTCGTCGGGATCATGGATGCCAAGCTCGATCCGTTCTCCTTCGCCTCGCATCCCGTTCTGGTCCGCGTCGGCGGCTCCTATTATGCCCGCTCGATCCAGCGCGTCGAACCGGACGGGTCGCTGCACTTCTTTTGCGCCATCGACGAAGGCATGGTGCTGACGGCGGCCACATCGCGCAGCCTCGTCGGCACGACGCGCGCGGCCTTCGCGGAGACGCGCGAGCAGATCGGCGACGTCTCGCTCTATATCGGTTTCGAGTGCCTGCTGCGCCGGCTCGACGCCGAGCAGCACCAGCTCGCCCGCGACATGTCCGAGCTCTACCGGCAGAATCGCGTGGTCGGCTTTCATACCTATGGCGAGCAGTTCGGCTCGATGCATGTGAACCAGACCTTCACGGGCGTCGCGATCGGCAGGCGCCCGTCGTGACCGAGCTGTGGCAGGACCCCGACACGGTCGCGCAGCTGCAGCGGGAAACCGCGAAGCTGAAGAAGATCAATGCCGCGCTGATGTCCCGCGTCGAGCGCTCGATGGACCAGCAGCTCAACGCCTTCTCGCTGTTCGAGACCGCCATCGCGCTCGACCGCCAGGTCCGGGACCGGACCACCCAGCTGCGCGAAGCCCTGCATTCGATCGAACGCGCCAATGAGGGTCTTTATCGCGCCAAGCAGCAGGCCGAGGCGGCAAGCTCGCTCAAATCGTCCGTTCTGATCTCCGTCACCCACGACCTGCTACAGCCGCTGAACGCGGCGCGGCTGACGCTCTCGGCGCTGGCCGAGATGATGGAAACGCAGGAGTCGGGCCTGCTGGTCGACCAGGTCGATCGCTCGCTGGTGACGCTGGAGGATCTGCTGCGGTCGTTGCTGGAGATCGCCAAGCTCGACGCCGGCGCGCTCAGGCCCGACGTGCGTCCGTTGGCACTGGCGCCGCTGTTCGAGCAGCTTCGCAACGAATTCGCGCCGATTGCGGCGCGGCAGGGCCTGTCCTTGCGTATCCGCACGTCGCCGCTCGCCGTTTCGTCGGACGCGATGATGCTCCGGCGCATCCTGCAAAATCTGCTCGCCAATGCCATCCGCTACACCCGCAGCGGCGGCGTCGTGATGGGATGCAGGCGCCGCAACGACCGAATCTGCGTCCAGGTTTCCGATACCGGACCAGGAATTGCGCAGGCGCAGCAAGAGGCGATCTTTCGCGAATTCCAGCGCGGTGAGGCCAGCGCGACCGACCAGGCCGGGTTCGGGCTCGGTCTCTCCATCGTTCGCCGCTTCGCGACGGTGCTCGGTCATGAGGTGCAATTGTCGTCGCAGGTCGGCAAGGGATCGACCTTCATCCTGGCGCTCGAACCGGCCGATCCCGCCGAAGTCAGCGACGAGGTGCACGAGACCAAGCTCAGCGAACGTCGATATGGCGGCCTCGAAGGCGCCAAGATCCTGCTGGTCGAGAACGATCCGTCAGGCTCCGAGGCCATGGCCGCCCTGCTGGAAGGGTGGGGCTGCGACGTCGCGACCACGCCATCGGCCGCGGACGCGCTGCTGCGTCTGAGCGAGCTCGGCGGCGCGCCCGATGCCGTCATCGCCGATCTTCATCTCGATCACGGCGAGAGCGGATTGTCGGCGATTGCCGACATCCGGCAGCATCTGAAGCTCGACGTGCCCGCGATGATCATCACCGCCGACTACTCCGAGCAGGCCGCCAAGCAGGCGAGCCTCTCCGGCCTCGAAGTGCTGAAGAAGCCGATCAAGCCCGCCGAGATGCGCGCACTGCTCTCGTTCCTGCTGACGTGACGGCCATCTATTCCGACTGTGCGCGATCGTGCTTCGCCCGGCTCTCGTCGCTTGCCAGCGTCGCAAAATCGATCTTCGACATCTCGACGATCGCCTTGGTGCGGCTGACGACGTTCAGCTTGCGCAGGATGTCGGAGACATGGACCTTCACCGTCGTTTCGGAAATCTTCAGCTCATAGGCGATCTGCTTGTTCTGGAGGCCGCGCTTGAGCATGTCGAGGACACGCAATTGCTGCGGCGTCAGATCATGCAGCCGCTTCAGCAGATCATGGGCAGGACTCGGAGCGCGCTGCGGCCGGGGTGCGCGATAGGCATTGGGAAGACAGACGATCCCCTGCAGCGCCTCGCCGATCGACCGGGCGAGCTCCTGCTTGGACGAGGATTTGAAGATGTAGCCGGCCACACCGAGCGACAAGGCGCTCGAGATGATCCTGGAATCCTGATGCCCCGACACGATGACGACCGGGACCTTCGGAAACGCCTTGCGGATGCGAACGATGCCCGAAAGGCCGGTCGTGCCCGGCATCGACAGATCGAGCAGAAGCAGGTCGAGTTCGGCGCCCGCGGACAGCTGCTCGAGCGCGCCGTCGACCGAAATCGCCTGCAGGATCTCGGCCGCGGGCGCCACCATTTGCAGCGCGCCTTCGAGCGCCTCGCGGAACAATGGATGGTCTTCGACAATCAGAAATCGCGTCACGCGTCAGCCATTTCCAATTCGTTGCCGGATTTCGAGCTTGCCCGAGCATGTCTCAGCCGGCGCGTACCGGCTTGATCGAGGTCAACAATGGCGGCGCCGATCATTGCGGTCTCCCGCGGTCGACCCGCGCATAGGGCCGGTTCCTGGGATCGGGCAGGTCCATCTTGCCGATCTCGATGATCGCCTTGTTTCGGCTGAACAGCCCGAGCTTGCGCAGGATCTCGGTGATGTGCGCCTTGATCGTGGATTCGGCGAGCTGCAGCTCCTGCGCGATCTGCCGGTTCGGATAGCCGCGGCGCAGCAGGTCCAGAACCCTGAGCTGCTGCGGCGTGAGCTCGCGGAGCTTGACCTCGAGGGCCTTGCTGGTCTCGGCTTTCCGCCGCTGCGGCGTTGCCACGAAATCTCGCGGCACCGACACCGATCCGGACAGCACGCCCTCGATCGACTGCGCCAGCTCGCGCTTCGACGTCGATTTCGGCAGATAGCCAGCCGCGCCGAGCGCCAGCGCCTCGCGGACCACGTGCTGGTCCTCCTCGCTCGACACGATGGCGACCGGCAGACGTGGATATGTCTCGCGCAAGCGGAGGAAGCCGGAGAAGCCGGTCGCATCCGGCAGCGACAGATCGAGCAGCGCGAGGTCGATCCCCTGCTCGGCCGACAGGATTTCCAGTGCGTCCTCGATCGACATCGCCTCCAGGATACGGGCCTCCGGCAGGGCCAGCCGCACCGCATTGCCCAGGGCTTCGCGAAACAGCGGATGATCGTCGATGATCAGGAAGCTGGCCATGGCGCCTTCCAAAAGATCCACCGCAGCAGCGGCAGCAGCGCATCCCTCCTGGCCGGTTCGGCGTCGGAAGGATGCAGGATGGACTCTACCACATCTTCCCGACCCCGTCCGGTCAAGGCCGTTCAGTCGTTCGATTCGACCTGAACCGACAGCAGGAAGGAATAGATGCTGTCGAACTGGTTGTCGGTGAAGACCTCCTTCCATGCCGGCATGCCCTTGGCGGGACGCCCCTCATGCACGGTCCGCCAGAACGTGGCGCGCATGTCGTCGCCATAGCGGTGCCGCAAGAGCCGCAGGTCGATCTTCCGTTCGCTCTGGATGGCGTCGGGGCCGTGGCAATGCGCGCAGGTTCCGTTGAAGATCTCCTTGCCCGCACCGGCAACTTCCGCATTCGGCGCAGCCGCATCGCCCTTGGTCTCGGTCGCCACCACATTTGCGACTTGCGCCACGCCCGGCCCAGGACCGGTCCCGGTCGCGGTTCCCGCCGGCACGGCTTCGGCAGCGCCGAAGCGGACCGGTTGTCCGGCCGGCAAGCCGTATTTCACCGCAAGATCGGCGATCGTGCGCTGAAGCGTCGGCAGGATCGCATCGACCCGATTGCGCAGCTCGCTCGATCCCTTTGCGAAGCCGATCGCGGCATCCCATGACAGGCCCTCACCTTCGGTCAGCCGGATCTGATAGCGATCGCCGTAGGCGGTCATGTTTAGCCAGCCGGCGACCGGCCCCCAGATGAAGGCGATGTCCGCCCTGCCCTGGTCGAGCGCCTGCATCGCTTCCTCGGGCGACAGCACCGTCACCTTCTGGATGTCGTCACGGGTCGCCAGAAGATTTTGCGGCGTCGAGGCGTACTGGACGGCGACGCGCTTGCTCCTGAGATCGTCCACGCTGCCGATCGCCTGCCCCCTCGCCGCAACCAGGGCATAACCCTCCTTTGCAAACGTGCTGGAGAAGATCACGGCCGGCCCCATGAAATCCTCCGAGCGCGGCAAGCCGATCATGGCGTCGCATTGCTTGCCGAGCAGCGTGACCCGCACGGTCCGTTTGCCGAAATAGGATTTGTACCAGTCGTAGGTGATGGGCTGGCCGAGCGCCTGCGCCAGCGCCTGACCGATCTCGACATAGAAGCCCGGCTGCGACGGATCATCGCTCGAGAATGGCAGGTTGGTCGGATCGGCGCACAGGCGGAACGGCTTGGTCTCGTCGGCATGGACGGCTGCGACCGACGCGATCACCGCGGACGCGGCGAGCCATGCGAGTCGTCCCGCGATGGTGCGATGTCGGCGCTTGCCGTTACCTGGATTGATCGGACGCATCCTCATCTCCGGCATTTGGGAATGGTTGGACCAGGCGTTGCGGCCCAGGATCTGGCTGGTGCCGCCGCCGCGCGATGTCGAGAAAGCACGCGCGTATCCCGTCTCCTTCGGGATACGCGCGCGAGTTGTCACTGGACGGAGAACACGAAGAGCGAGCCGCCCTCGGGGGCTGCGGCCGTCATCTTCTTTCCAACCTCGCCCAGGAACGCGGGCAATGCTGCCGTGCGGCCGACGACGATGGCGACGTATTGCTTGCCGTCGACACTGTAGGTCACCGGGCCTGCGCCGATGCCGGAGCCGAGATTCTTGCTCCAGAGCACCTTGCCTGACTTCGCATCGATGGCGCGGAAGTCGCCGTGGATGTTGCCGGCGAACACGAGGCCACCACCGGTGGTCAGCGTGCCGCCGTTGAACGGCAGGTCTTCCTTGATCGACCAGACCTTCTTCTGCGCCACCGGATCCCAGGCCACGAGCTCGCCGAGGAAGCCGCCGGGGCCTTCCTTGGTCGGGAACTCGGCGCCGAGATAGAACACGCCGCGCTTGTAGGCGATGTCGGAGACCGACCAGTCCATGCAGACGTTATTCGAAGGGATGTAGACGAGGCCGGTCTGCGGGTTGAACGACATCGGCTGCCAGTTCTTGCCGCCGATCAGGTTCGGGCAGATGTCCTTGGCGGGATGGTTCGGTCCCGGACGCTTGTCCGGATCCTCTTCCGCGCGCATCGTGTTGACGTCCCACTTCTTCGCCCAGTTCGAGAAGACGTATTTCTCCGCCGAGAGCACCTTGCCGGTCTCGCGGTTGGCGACGAAGAAGTAGCCGTTGCGATCCGCCTTCATCAGCGTCGGCACGGTGCTGCCGCCGATCTTCAGGTCCGCGAGCACGGCCTCGTTGACGCCGTCATAATCCCAGGCATCGGCCGGCGTGGTCTGGATGTGCCATTTGATCTTGCCGGTGTTGGGATCGAGCGCGAGGGTCGACGCCGTGTAGAGATTGGTCAGCTTGCCGAAATTGCCGTCGCCGGTCGAACGCACGCCGGTGTTCCACGGACCGGGATTGCTGGTGCCCCAATAGACGGTATCGGTCTTGGGATCGTAGGAGCCGACCAGCCAGGCCGCACCGCCGCCATGCTGGGCAGAATCGCCCTTCCAGGTGTCGCCGCCGGGCTCGTCCGGACTCGGAACGGTGAAGGTCTGCCACAATTGCTTGCCGGTGTTGATGTCGAAGGCCTGAAGCGAGCCGCGCACGCCGTACTCGCCGCCGCCGAAGCCGGTGATGACCTTGTCGCGCACGACCAGCGGAGGCGAGGTGATGACCGAGCCCTGCTTGTAGTCGACGACCTTGGTCGTCCAGAGCGACTTGCCGGTCGCGGCATCGAGCGCCGTCAGCTTGCCGTCGAGACGGCCGACGAAGATCTTTCCATCCGCATAGGAGACGCCGCGATTGTTCACGTCGCAGCAGGCATATTGCAGCACGTCCTCGGGAATCTCGGGCTCCCAGGTCCACTTGCGGACACCGGTCGCGGCATCGAGCGCGTAGACGTATTTCGGTCCCCAGGAGCTCGACACGTACAGCGTGTTGCCGACGACGATCGGCGAGGATTCGTTCGAGCGCAGCGAGGCCAGCGAGAACGAGTAGGCGAGCGTCAGCTTGCCGGCGTTCTCGGTGTTGATCTGCTTCAGCGGGCTGTAGCGCGTATTGCCGTAGTCGTGGCCGGCGACGGCCCACTGGTTCTGGTCGGATTGCGCCTTGATCAGCGAGTCGTTGGCGCGAACGCCCGACGTGACGGCGGCGAGCATCGCAATCATCGAAATGCCAGCCAAGAATCCCTTCGTTCCAAAGGTCATGTATTCCCTCCACGATGTTGTTGTGCACGCCACGTTGGGCGTCGGAGCGCGTTGCGCCGTGATGCGCAGTTCGTCTGCGAGCCATCGTTCGAAATTACAGCATCGCCGTTTCGCGCTTAGTATAGGCGGAAGGTAGTAGTGCAAATCATTGGCGGCTTTCGCCGCTCATGTCGTTGTGCCGCCTCGCGTCTTGGCCTTGTTTTACAGCTCGAAATGCGCATTCGGATTCCGGCGACACCGCGACACGATCACGATGATGGCGCTACCACGGCCGCGAAGTTGTCGAAGAAGCTCGTGGCGAGTTTTCGCGACGTCGAGTCGATCAGGCGCGCGCCGAGCTGTGCGAGCTTGCCGCCGATCTGCGCGTCGGCCTCGTAGTGCAGGATGGTGACATCGGGCGATTCCTCTTCCAGCCTGACCTTCGCGCCGCCCTTGGCAAAGCCCGCGACGCCGCCGGCGCCTTCGCCGATGATGCGGTAGCCGTTCGGCGCATCGATATCGGCCAGCGTCACCTTGCCGCTGAACGTCGCCTTCACCGGACCGACCTTCAGCACCACCGTCGCCGTCATCTCCGTCGGCGAGGCCATCTCGAGCGATTGGCAGCCGGGAATGCAGCGCCTGAGAATCTCGGGATCGTTGAGCGCGGCCCATACCTTGGCTTTCGACGCCGGAATGCGCTGGCTGTCGTTCATCTGCATCGCTTCCACCCTCCGTTGTGTTTGTTCAGCGCGGATAGGGCGGCATGCGCCGTCGATCAATCGCCAGGAAGTAGGAGACGGGCCGAAGTCTCGCGCGCGCGGCGCCCGCGAGCGAGGATGTCGGCACGCGACCACAACGAAATCAAAGGCTTAGCTTCCTTTTTCATACTACCAAGATCGCGGTTACAAAGCCGCAGGCACGTGCTCCAATTCGCGCCAACGAACGAGACATCAAGGGGAGAACGACGTGCGACAGGGCTGAACCCGCGAGCCAATGCGGCGCTGCGCGGCAGCGACGATGCGACGTTCGCTGCGGACGATATGCCGGACTTTCCAGATTTGCCCGACAGCCGCGCCAGATGTTGGCGACGGGCCGGAGCATCATGATCGATTCGCGCGCCGTGACGGCCGCCCCGATGACCTTTCCATGACGCGAGGTCACCAAAATGCCAGTTGCAAAGTTTCGTTGCGCTGTCTCTAATTAGAACCAATCAAAATCACTTTGGGAGGACGTCACGTGTCTACAGTCAAACTGACGGTGAACGGCAAGGCCGTTGCTGTCGAGGTCGAGGACCGCACGCTGCTGGTCCAGTTGCTGCGCGAACACCTCAATCTCACCGGGACCCATGTCGGCTGCGACACCAGCCAGTGCGGCGCCTGTGTCGTGCACATGGACGGCCGCGCGGTGAAATCCTGCACCATGCTGGCGGGCCAGGCCGACGGCGCCAGCATCACCACCATCGAGGGCATCGCCAAGGGCGACGAGCTGCACCCGATGCAGGCCGCCTTCCGCGACAATCACGGCCTTCAGTGCGGCTATTGCACGCCGGGCATGATCATGTCGGCGATCGACATCGTGCATCGCCATGGTGGTCAGCTCGACGAGACGACCGTCCGCGCCGAGCTGGAAGGCAATATCTGCCGCTGCACCGGCTACCACAACATCGTCAAAGCCGTGCTGGATGCGGCCGGGCGCATGAAGGTCTCGCAGGCGGCCGAGTAAAGCGGCGCGCCTCGATAGAACAAATCACCGCTGCCGCTCTCGAAGGAAAGCGCAGCCATAAAATTTCCGGTCGGGAGGACCAGACATGGGTGTTGAAGGCATCGGCGCACGCGTCGTGCGTAAGGAAGACAAGCGTTTCATTACCGGCAAGGGCCGTTACGTCGACGATATCAAGCTGACGGGCATGACCCATGCCCATTTCGTCCGCAGCCCCCACGCCCACGCCAAGGTCAAGGGGATCGACTCCTCCGCCGCGCTGAAGATGCCGGGTGTCGTCGCGGTGCTCACGGGCCAGCAGATCGTCGACGACAAGGTCGGCAACCTCATTTGCGGCTGGGCCATCACGTCCAAGGACGGCAGCCCGATGAAGATGGGCGCATGGCCGGCAATGGCGCCGGAGACGGTGCGCTTCGTCGGCCAGGCCGTCGCGGTCGTGATCGCCGAGAGCAAGAATCTGGCGCGCGACGCCGCAGAAGCGGTCGTCGTCAATTACGAAGAGCTTCCCGCGGTCGCCGACGTCCACGCCGCGATCAAGTCAGGCGCGCCGCAGCTGCATCCCGAAGCGCCCGGCAACCAGGTCTATGACTGGGTGATCGGCGACGAGGGCGCCACTGATGCCGCCTTCGCCAAGGCCGCTAACGTCGTCAAGCTCGACGTCACCAACAACCGCCTGGCGCCGAATGCGATGGAGCCGCGCGCGGCGATCGCCGACTACGACGCGGCGGAGGAGCATTTCACGCTCTACACCACCTCGCAGAACCCGCACGTCGCCCGCCTCGTGCTGTCGGCGTTCTACAACATCGCGCCCGAGCACAAGCTGCGCGTGATCGCCCCCGACGTCGGTGGCGGCTTCGGCTCCAAGATCTTCATCTATCCCGAAGAGATGGTGGCGCTGTGGGCCTCCAAGAAGGTCGGTCGTCCCGTGAAATGGACCGGCGACCGCACCGAGGCCTTCCTCACCGACGCGCATGGCCGCGACCATGTCACGCATGCCGAGATGGCGTTCGACGCCAACAACAAGATCACCGGCCTCAAGGTGAAGACCTACGCCAATTTCGGCGCCTATATGTCGCTGTTCTCGTCGTCGGTGCCGACCTATCTCTACGCGACGCTGCTGTCGGGCCAGTACAACATCCCGGCGATCCACGCCGAGGTGGTCGGCGTCTACACCAACACCACGCCGGTCGACGCCTATCGCGGCGCGGGCCGCCCCGAGGCGAGCTATCTCATCGAACGTCTGATGGAGACGGCGGCGCGGCAGCTCAAGGTCGATCCGGCCCAGCTGCGCCGGACCAACTTCATCACCCAGTTCCCGCACCAGACGCCCGTGATCATGGCCTATGACACCGGCGACTTTAACGCCTCGCTCGACGCGGCGATGAAGGCGATCGACTATGCCGGCTTTGCCGGACGCAAAGCCAAGGCGAAAGCCGACGGCAAGCTGCGCGGAATCGGCGTGTCCTGCTACATCGAGGCCTGCGGCATCGCCCCGTCCAAGGCGGTCGGCAGCCTGGGTGCCGGCGTCGGCCTGTGGGAATCGGCCGAGGTGCGCGTCAACCCGGTCGGCACCATCGAGATCCTCACGGGCTCGCATAGCCACGGCCAGGGCCACGAAACCACGTTCTGCCAGCTCGTCGCCGAGCGTCTCGGCGTTCCCATCAGCCAGGTCTCGATCGTCCATGGCGACACCGACAAGGTGCAGTTCGGCATGGGCACCTACGGCTCGCGCTCGGCGGCCGTCGGCCTCACCGCGATCCTGAAGGCGATGGAGAAGATGGAATCGAAGGCCAAGAAGATTGCAGCGCATGCGCTGGAAGCTTCCGAGGCCGACATCGTCATCGAGAACGGCGAGTTCAAGGTGACCGGGACCGACAAGGCGATCGCCCTGCCGATGGTCGCGCTCGCGGCCTATACCGCGCACAATCTGCCTGACGGAATGGAGCCGGGCCTGAAGGAAAGCGCCTTCTACGATCCGACCAACTTCACCTTCCCGGCCGGCACCTATATCTGCGAGCTCGAGGTCGATCCCGGCACGGGCAAGACCTCCTTCGTCAACTTCGTCGCGGCCGACGATTTCGGCCGGCTGATCAACCCGATGATCGTCGAGGGCCAGGTCCATGGCGGCCTGGTCCAGGGCATCGGGCAGGCGCTGCTCGAGCACGCCATCTACGATGCCAACGGCCAGCCGGTCACGGCCTCGTTCATGGACTACGCCATGCCGCGCGCCGACGATGTGCCGTCCTTCAACCTCTCCCACACCACGACGCTGTGCCCGGGCAATCCCCTGGGCATCAAGGGTTGCGGTGAGGCCGGCGCGATCGGCGCATCGGCGGCCGTGATCAACGCGATCACGGATGCGATCGGCAAGAACAATCTGGAAATGCCCGCAACCCCGGACCGGGTGTGGCGCACGATCCACGCGGCTTAACACCTCATCATCGTCATTCCGGGGCGACGCCCAGCGTTGAACCCGGAATCTGGAGCCACGAATTCAACCTCGAGATTCCGGGTCTGCGCCTTTGGCGCATCCCGGAATGACAGAGAAAAGATTTCAGGAGCAACCAAGATGTACCAGACCACTTATCATCGCGCCTCCTCCGTCGACGAAGCCGTGAGCTTGTTCGGCAAGAGCAGCGAAGCCAAGTTCCTCGCCGGCGGCCAGACGCTGCTGCCGGTGATGAAGCAGCGCCTCGCCAGCCCCTCCGACGTGATCGACCTCGGCAAGATCAAGGAGCTGCAGGGCGTCGAATTGGCGGGCGACACGCTGACCATCAAGGCGGGCACGATCTATTACGACATCATGACCAATGCCGATGTGAAGAAGGCGATCCCCGCGATCGCCCATCTCACCTCGGTGCTCGGCGATCCCGCCGTGCGCTATCGTGGCACGATCGGCGGCTCGATCGCCAACAACGATCCCGCCGCGGATTTCCCGGCTGCGCTGCTCGCGCTCGGCGCCACCGTGAAGACCAACAAGCGGTCGATTGTAGCCGATGACTTCTTCAAGGGCCTGTTCACCACGGCACTGGAAGACGGCGAGATCATCACCGCCGTGTCGTTCCCGGTGCCCGCGAAGGCGGGCTACGAGAAGATGCGGCATCCGGCCTCGCGCTTTGCGCTGACCGGCGTGTTCGTCGCGCAGGCCAAGTCGGGCGAGGTGCGCGTCGCCGCCACCGGCGCCTCGCAATCCGGTGTGATGCGGGTTCCTGCGATCGAGGCCGCGCTGAAGGCGAACTGGTCGCCATCGGCGATCGATGGCGTGACGATTTCGGCGAATGGACTGCTGGCCGATATCCACGGCTCGGCGGAGTACCGTGCCAACCTCGTCAAGGTGATGGCGCAGCGCGCGGTGAAGGCTGCGGGCTGAGCATGATCGGGAAAAGTGCGAAGCGGTTTTCCGACAAGATCATGCTCAAATAGCAATCAAGCGCGACAGCGCGGCGCTCCGCCAGCGTCTCGACACAAATTTTCCGCGGCGCGCACTTCGGTGCGCGCCGTTTTATTTTGACCATGCGGCATGAAAACCGCTTGCCTCGCCAGCGTGAAGGCGAGAAAAGTTAATCGGGCGATTAACTCGCCCCACCGAAGAACTGTCAGAGATGATTGCCGGATCACCGGCACCTGTCCGCGCCCCGAGGAAACAACAACGTGCTCGACAAATCAGCCCAAGAAAAACCAGAAGGCTCCTCCGGCCGCGCCTCCGGCCCGCTCTCGGGCTTCCGCATCGTCGAATTCGCCGGCATCGGGCCAGGCCCGTTCGCCTGCATGATGCTCGCGGACATGGGCGCAGACGTCGTCACGCTCGACCGTGTCGGCGCGAAGAAGAGCATGAAGTCGGTGGCGGGCCGCGGCCGCAAGGTGATCGAGCTCGACCTGAAGGACAAGGCGGCAATCGCGCAGGTGCTCGACCTGCTCGCCAGCGCCGATGCGCTGGTCGAAGGCTTTCGTCCCGGCGTGATGGAGCGGCTCGGCCTCGGGCCGGACGTCGTGCTCGCGCGCAATCCGAAGCTCGTCTATGGCCGCATGACCGGCTGGGGCCAGGAAGGCCCGCTCGCCAACGCCGCCGGCCACGACATCAATTACATCTCCATCACCGGCGCGCTCGCCGCGATCGGCACCAAGGAAGCGCCGGTGCCGCCGCTCAATCTCGTCGGCGATTTCGGCGGCGGCGCGCTCTACCTCGTCGTCGGCGTGCTCGCAGCGCTGCTGGAAGCGCAGAAGTCCGGCAAGGGCCAGGTGGTCGATGCCGCGATGTGCGACGGCGCGGCATCGCTGATGTCGTTCTTCTTCGACATGACCACGCTGGGACGCTGGACCGAAGGGCGCGACCAGAACTTCCTCGACGGCGGCGCGCATTTCTACGGCGTCTATGAATGCGCCTGCGGGCACTTCGTTTCGATCGGCTCGATCGAGCCGCAATTCTACGCGCTGCTGCGCGAGCATGCGGGCCTGACGGATGCCGATTTCGACGCGCAGATGAACCCCAAGGCCTGGCCGGCGCTGAAGGAAAAGCTGAAGGCGGTGTTCAAGAGCAAGACGCGCGAGGACTGGTGCAAGATCATGGAAGGCACCGACATCTGTTTCGCGCCGGTGCTGACCATGTCGGAGGCGACAAAGCATCCGCACATGGTCGCGCGCGAAGTCTTCATCGAGCGCCACGGCGTCAAGCAGCCCGCACCCGCCCCGCGCTTCTCGCGCACGCCCTCGACCGTGCGCGAGCCGGAAGGCGCGGAGATCGGCGCAGTGACGGCTGCGTGGAAGCGATAAATCCAACCCCGGCAGAGATCTCGTAGGGTGGGCAAAGGCGCGAAGCGCCGTGCCCACCACCTATTCGTGATTGCAACGGAACGTGGGCACGCTGCGCTTTGCCCGCCCTACGGCAGTGTGCGTGATGCACGCGCCTACGCCGCGTTATCCACCTTCAGCACACCGCGGCGGATCTGATCTTCCTCGATCGATTCGAACAGGGCCTTGAAATTGCCCTCGCCAAATCCGTCGTCACCCTTGCGCTGGATGAACTCGAAGAAGATCGGGCCGATCGCATTCGCCGAGAAGATCTGCAGCAGCACCTTGGTCTGGCCGCCTTCGACCACGCCCTCGCCGTCGATCAGGATGCCGTTCTTCTGCAGGCGCGCGAGATCCTCGCCGTGCCTGGGCAAGCGTGTGTCGACCTTCTCGAAATAGGTGTTCGGCGGCAACGGCATGAACGGCAGGCCGGCCTCGCGCAGGCCCTCGATGGTGCGGTAGATGTCGCGGCAGCCGCAGGCGATGTGCTGGATGCCCTCGCCGCGATAGGTCTTCAGATATTCCTCGATCTGTCCGGAATCGCCGGCGTCCTCGTTGATCGGAATCCGGATCTTGCCGTCCGGGCTGGTCAGCGCGCGCGAGAACAGGCCGGAGGCGCGGCCCTCGATGTCGAAGAAACGGATCTGGCGGAAGTTGAACAGTTTTTCGTAGAAGCCCGCCCAGACATCCATGCGGCCGCGATGGACGTTGTGGGTGAGATGGTCGAGATAGAACAGGCCGGCCCCGACCGGCTTGGGATCGCGCGCACCCAGCCATTCGTACTCCGCATCATAGGCGGAGCCCTTGGCGCCGTAGCGATCGACCAGATACAGCAGGCTGCCGCCGATGCCCTTGATCGCGGGCACATCGAGCGTCTTCTGGGCGGACGAGACATCCGCCGGCTCCGCGCCGAGCGAAATCGCGCGGTCATAGGCCGCCTTGGCATCGACGACGCGGAACGCCATCGACGGCGCACAGGGGCCGTGCGCGGCGACGAACTCGTAGCCATGGGTGCCGGGCTCCTCGTTGACGAGGTAGTTGATGTCGCCCTGGCGATAGACCGTGATGTTCTTGGTCCTGTGGCGCGCGACAGGGGCATAGCCCATCAGCTTGAACAGCGCGTGCAACTCCTCCGGATGGGGATGCGCATATTCCACGAACTCGAACCCGTCGGTGCCCATCGGATTGTCGGCGCTGACAGTGGCCGGCGGTGCATCGTGCGGAAACGGTCCCATGGTGTTCTCCCGAAAGGTTGCTGGGAAGAACTATCCTTCATGGGACGCGCAAGGAGCGTGCAAACGGGATGCATTTTCGCTATCGTATGCACGATCTGTGCATGGATTGGACCAATAACGCATGATTCCGGTTGACGCCTTCGACCTCAAGATCCTCGGTGCGCTCCAGGACGACGGCCGCCTCACCAACCAGGAGCTCGCCGACCTCGCCGGGCTGTCCGCCTCGCAATGCTCGCGCCGGCGGATGCGGCTGGAGGAGGACAAGGTGATCGCGGGCTACCACGCCGATCTCTCCAGCGAGGCGCTGGGCTTCGGCGTGATCGCCTTCATCCAGGTCGGGCTTGCGACCCATTCGCCCGATAATTCCAAGCGCTTCCGCGCGCTGGTGAACCGCATCGACGAGATCCAGGAGGCCTATTCGCTCACAGGTGATGCCGATTACGTGCTGAAGGCGGTGCTGCGCGATCTCAAGGGCCTCTCCAACCTCGTCAACGACGTGCTGATGCCGCACCAGAGCGTGGCGCATGTGCGCTCCTCGATCGTGCTCGACAGGCTGAAGGAAAGTTCGCGATTGCCGCTGAAGGAAATCAAGCCCGGCTGAAATCGAGGGAACTACGTCATTCGCGCTCCCCGCGCGGTCTGCGATGATCCCAACCAATCCGGAGATTCAACCATGGCCCTGCAGCTTCGACCGAACTGCGAATATTGCGATTGCGACCTGCCGCCGGATGCGACGAACGCGCGGATCTGCTCCTATGAATGCACGTTCTGCGCGGACTGCGTCGAGACAAAACTCTTCAACGTCTGCCCGAACTGCGGCGGCGGTTTTGCGCCGCGCCCGATCCGGCCGACGCAGGAATGGCGCGCGGGCGTCTGCACGAGCAGGCAGGCGCCGTCGGACAAGCGGGTGCATTTGAAATACAGCGTCGAGGACGTCGCAGCGCATTGCGCGCGGGTCCGCGACGTGCCGCCGGAGAGGCGGTAGGTTCGAGGCCGTCGTTCCGGGGCGCGCAAAGCGCGAACCCGGAACCTCGAGATTCCGGGTTCGATGCTTCGCATCGCCCTGGAATGACAGTGATCCTACTCCGCCGCGAGAATCGTCCCCTCGACCTCACCGAACCCGACGCGATAGCCGTTGCCCTGGCACCAGCCGCGCATCACGAGGCTGTCGCCGTCTTCCAGGAACGAACGCTTGGCGCCACCGGGGAGCTCGACCGGCTCGGTACCGTTCCAGCTGATCTCGAGCAGGCTGCCGCGCTGATTCTTCTCCGGGCCGGAGATCGTGCCGCTGCCGAGGAGATCGCCGACATTCATGGCGCAGCCGGAGGAGGCGTGGTGCATCAGCTGCTGCACTGACGACCAATACATGTATTTGAAACTGGTGCGGCTGATGCTCGCAGGCGCGTTGGCCCCGGCCGCACGCAAGGACACATCCAGCTCGACATCATAGTTCTGCGGCCTGGTCTGCCTGAGATAATCGAGCGGCACCGGCTCCTGCTCCGGTCCCTTCAGCCGGAACGGCTCCAGCGCCTCGCGCGTCACCACCCACGGGCTGATCGAGGTCGCAAAGGCCTTGGCGAGGAACGGCCCGAGCGGCACATATTCCCATTGCTGGATGTCGCGCGCGCTCCAGTCGTTGAGCAGCACGAAGCCGAAGATCATCTCCTCGGCCTGGCTCTCCGTCAGCATGCCGCCCATCGGCGAGGGCTGACCGATGACAACACCGATCTCCAGCTCGAAATCGAGTCGCTTGCAGGGACCGAAGCTCGGCACCTCCACATTCGGCGGCTTGAGCTGTCCGCGCGGGCGCTTCACCTTCGTGCCCGACACCACGACCGTGGAGGCGCGGCCGTTATAGGCGATCGGCATGTGCAGCCAGTTCGGCTGCAGCGCATTGTCCTTGCCGCGGAACATCACGCCGACATTGGTGGCGTGCTCCTTCGACGAATAGAAATCGGTGTAGCCGGAGACGGCGAACGGCAGGTGCAGCCTGGCGTCGCGCATCGGCACCAGCGCGCGGCTGCGCAGCTCCTCGTTGTCGCGCAGCTCCGGATGATCATGGCGCAACAATTCGCTGATCCGCGCGCGCGTCCTGGTCCACACCTTCGGCCCCAGCGCCATGAATGGATTGAGCGAGCCTCCCGAGAACACGCCGAGCGGACCGACCTCGAGCCGACAATCCTGCTCCAGCTCCCAGAGATCGAGCACATATTCGCCGATCGCGACACCGATGCGAGGCGTCGGATTGCCGGGGGTCGAGAACACGCCATAGGGCAGGTTCTGGATCGGGAAGTCGGAAGAAGGATCGACCTCGATGAAGGAGCGGAGGCTGGGGTCGTTGGGGTGGGGCATTGGTTTCCCGTGGCACGGCGGTGACGGTGTCACCCTCCCCTGGAGGGGGAGGGTCGGCTCATATTGAGCGCAGCGAAATATGAGACGGGGTGGGGTGATCTCTCAACACGGGCAGTGTTCCCTGCGGAAAGATGTCACCCCACCCCGCTACGCATTCCGCTTCGCTGCATGCGTAGCGACCCTCCCCTTCCAGGGGAGGGTAAGAGGCCTCACGGCTTGCTCGGATCGAACCGCTTCTCCAGACCTTTCCAGCAATCCGCGTAATCGTCCTGGAGCGTGGGCGCATTCGCCGCATGCGCGGTGACGCGCTGCGGATAGCGGGTCTCGAACATGAAGGCCATGGTGCCCGTGAGCTTCACCGGCTTCAACTCGCCATTGCTGGCATGCTCGAACGCGTCGCGATCGGGACCGTGCGGCAGCATGCAATTGTGCAGGCTCATGCCGCCGGGCACGAAGCCCTGCGGCTTGGCGTCGTAGACGCCGTAGATCAGGCCCATGAACTCGCTCATGATGTTCATGTGGTACCAGGGCGGACGGAAGGTGTTGTCGGCCACCATCCAGCGCTCGGGGAAGATGACGAAGTCGATATTCGCGGTGCCCGCGGTCTCCGACGGCGAGGTCAGCACCGTGAAGATCGAGGGATCGGGATGGTCGAAGCCGATCGCGCCGACCGGCGAGAAGGTGCGCAGATCGTATTTGTAAGGCGCGTAATTGCCGTGCCAGGCGACGACGTCGATCGGCGAATGCGGCAAGGTCGTCTTGAACAGCGACCCGCCCCATTTCACGAACAGCTCGCTCGGCGTGTCCTTGTCCTCGTAATGCGCGACGGGGGTGAGGAAGTCGCGCGCGTTGGCAAGGCAGTTGGCGCCGATCGGACCGCGCTCCGGCAGCGTGAAGGCGCCGCCGTAATTCTCGCAGAGATAGCCGCGCGCCGGCCCGTTCGGAATTTCGACGCGGAACTTGACGCCGCGCGGGATCACCACGATCTCGCCGGGCTCGGCATCGATACGGCCGAATTCGGTGACGAGACGCAGATTGCCCTGCTGCAGCACGAACATCAGCTCGCCATCCGCATTGTAGAAATGCTGATCCACCATCGACCTGGTGATGAGGTAGACATGCGCGGCCATGCCGGCCTGCGTGTTGACGTCACCCGCCGTCGTCATCGTCTGCACGCCATGAACGAAGGTGACGTCATCCTTCGGCAACGGCGTCGGATCCCAGCGCATCTGCGCGATCGGCAGGTCGTATTCATGGCATGGCGCCGAACGCCACAGCCCGGCATCGACCTTCTCGAAGCGACCGGAATGCTTCACCGAGGGACGGATGCGATAGAGCCACGAGCGCTCGTTGGTGCCGCGCGGCGCGGTGAAGGGCGAGCCGGACAATTGCTCGGCGTAAAGCCCGTACGCGCAGCGCTGCGGCGAGTTGCGCCCGATCGGCAGCGCACCCGGCAGCGCCTCGGTTTCAAAACTGTTGCCGAAGCCGGACATGTAGCCCGGCGTCACCTGCGCCGAACTGCGGATGATCTGGTCAGGCGAGGTGTTGATGTTCATGACTATCCTCCTCCTTGCAAGTTCGCCCACATCTCCTGGTCGCGCTTGTCGGTCCAGATCACGGGATCGTCGATGCCCGACGCCTCGTCATAGGCGCGCGACACGTTGAACGGCAGGCAGTGCTCGTAGATGGCGAAGCTGGAGAACTTCGGATCCATCACCTCGCGCGTCGCCGCCATCGAGTCCTTCAAGCTGCGGCCCTTCGCGACCGAGATTTCGGCGGCGCCATAGAGCGAGGTGACGAAGTCGCGCGTCATCGCGATGGCCTCGCGCACCGTGGCGGTGCCCTTGAGCGCGTCGCCGCGGCCCGGCGCGATTGCCTTGGGATTGAAGTTGCGGATCTCGGTCAGCGTCATCGGCCATTCGCGTAAGTGCGCATCGCCGCAATAGCAGGCCGAGTGATATTCGATGAGGTCGCCGGAGAACATCACTTCCGCATCCGGCACCCAGGCGACGATGTCGCCGGAGGTGTGGCCGGCGCCAAGCTGCATCAGGCGCACCTCGCGCTTGCCGAGATAGATCGACATCTCGCCCTCGAAGGTCAGCGTCGGCCAGGTCAGGCCCGGAATGCTCTGCGCATCCTGGAACAGACGCGGGAAGCGGCCATATTCGGAGTCCCAATCCTGCTTGCCGCGCTCCTCGATGAGACGATAGGTCTCCTGCGAGGCGACGATGCCTTGCGCGTGATAGGCCGAGGCGCCCAGCACGCGCACGGCGTGATAATGCGACAGCACGACATATTTGATCGGCTTGTCGGTGACGGTGCGCACGCGCTCGATCACCTTGTTCGCCATCGCGGGCGTCGCCTGCGCGTCGAACACCAGGCAGCCGTCGTCGCCGACGATCACGGCCGTGTTCGGATCGCCCTCGGCGGTGAAGGCATAGAGATCGGTGCCGATCTCGGAGAAGGTGATCTTCTTCTCCGCGAGATCGCCGGTGGATGCGAAGTTCTTCGCCATCAATTCGTCCTTTGAGTCCTGAGGTTATTGTTGTTGCTGTTGCTGCTGCTGGCCGTCGATCATGCGGCGCTTGGCGAGCCCGATCGCCTCACGCAGCACGTCGATATCACCGATATGGTTGGCGAGGATCAGCACCAGCGCCGAGTCGAAATCGGCGCTCTGCTCCCCGGTGAGGCCACGATGCGCTTCGACGATGGCGCGAAAGGCATCGTCGGGTCGCGCGAAATTGGAGCTGGTGGACAAGGGCATGCGAAACCTCGATTCGAATCCTTCAGTTCAGGCCTTGTGCACGCGACAGCGCCGCGACGACGGCTTCGCGCGTCGGATGGCGGAAGCGCGCCGCGACATAGCCGTCGGGCCTGAGCAGGTAGGCCGTGCCGGGCTCGGCATCATAACGTTTCGTGACGAGGCCCGAGGGATCGGCAAGTCCGCTGCCACCGATCCGAATATTCCTGACGCCCCCGGGCGGATCGAGCGCGGCGCCATTGCTGAACGACAGCAGGGTGAAGTCCGTTCCACCCTTGCGGAAGGCATCCGTCAGGTAGGCCGGCTCGGCGATCGGGGCATCGAGCATGGAGCAGCCCGGAGGCGGACCGCCGCGCCAGGAATCTGCATCGCGCGATGACAGCGGCGAGTCGTAGCTGCACGGCACCGACAGCCGCCCGCCATTGACCATGCGCTTGCCGAACTCGGTCTCCTTGGCGAGCGACAGCACGGCCTTGCGCAGCCGCGCTTCCTGGTGCGAGTTCGGCGCCATGAAGTCGGTCGAGCGGGTGGATTCGCGGATGTTCTCGTCGGCCGCCATGCTGCGCTCGGTGTGGTAGCTCTCCAGCAGGCTCGCGGGTGAGGTGCCGCGCAGCACGCGGTCGAGCTTCCAGGAAAGATTTTCCGCGTCCTCTAACCCCGAATTCGCGCCACGTGCCCCGAACGGCGAGACCTGATGCGCCGAATCGCCCGCGAAGATCACGCGGCCATGGATGAAGCGGTCCATCCGCCGGCACTGGAATTTGTAGAGCGAGATCCACTCGAACTCGAACTTGTCGTGACCGAGCATGCGCGCGATCCGGGGCCGCACATTCTCCGGCTTCCTCTCGATCACGGGATCGGCGTGGCGATTGAGCTGAAGATCGATGCGCCAGACGTCGTCGGGCTGCCGGTGCAGCAGCGCGGAGCGGCCGGCATGAAATGGCGGATCGAACCAGAACCAGCGCTCGGTCGGGAATTCCGCGGTCATCTTGACGTCGGCGATCAGGAACTGGTCCTCGAACACCTGGCCGGCAAACTCGGCGCCGACCATCTGCCGCAGCGAGGAGCGTGCGCCGTCGCAGGCGATGACATACTGCGCATGCAGGCGATAGGCGCCCTCCGGCGTCTCGATCGTCAGCGCCACGCCGTCGTTGCGCTGCTCCAGCGCCGTCACCTTGTTACGCCAGCGCAGGTCGACCTCGGGCAGATCCTGGATGCGATCGACCAGATAGGCCTCGGCGTAATATTGCTGGAGGTTGATGAAGGCCGGCCGCTTGTGGCCGTCCTCGGGCAGGAGGTTGAACTGATAGAGCTGGGAGTCGCCGTGGAAGATGCGGCCGACGCTCCACACCACGCCCTTGGCGACCATGCGGTCGCCGACGCCGAGCCGGTCCCAATATTCCAGCGACCGCTTCGAGAAGCAGATCGCGCGCGAGCCCTCGCCGATGCGGTCGGCGTCATCCAGAAGGACGACGCGCTGGCCGCGTTGGGCGAGATCGATCGCCAGCGACAAACCGACCGGGCCGGCGCCGACAACCACGACCGGATGCTCGGCCGTGCCGTGGCCGGTGCGGTCCTGATCGGGATGGCGGCGATAGCCGAACTGGGTTTTGGCTTGGTGTGTGTTGACCTGATGTGTCTTGGCCTGCGCCATACACGAACCTCGGCTATGGTCAGGAGAGCACTGATCTGCTAGATAGTCTCACGTGCAACCATTTTGGACCGGAGCCGGCCGGCCGTCAACTGGAATTCGGAGCGCCCCTTGGCAAGGACATCCAGCGACACCGCACTGAAGACGCGCGAGGCCGATGAGGCTTCACCGCGGCTAAAAGCAAGGCTCGACCTGTTCAAGTTCGTGCCGTTCCGCCTCAACCGGCTCGCAGCCGAGGTCAGTTCCGCGCTCTCGGTCGAATATGAAGATCGGCATGGTCTCGACATTCCGGCCTGGCGCGTGATCGCCACGCTCGGGTTCCGCAACGACGCCTGCAGCGCGCAGTACATCGCGCAATGCACCCGCACGCACAAATCCACCATCAGCCGCGCGGTGACCATGCTGCTCACCGAAGCCCTGATCGAGCGCGTCGAGAACGAGGCCGACCGCCGCGAATTCCGCCTGCAGCTCAGCAAGAAGGGCCGCGCGCTCTACGAAGAGCTGTTCCCGCGCCTGCTGCGGCGGGAAGATGATATCCTCGCCTGCCTCTCCACGCAGGAGCGCAAGCAGCTCTCAATGCTGCTCGGCAAGATCGAGGAGAGTCTCGACCTGATCCAGACCAGCAAGGAAGCGGACGCCAAGCAGGCGTATTGATTTCCGCTGTCATTCCGGGGTGCCGCAAAGCGGCGAACCCGGAATCTATCGTGCCACCGGTTACGTCGATCGATGGATTCCGGGTTCGCGCTACGCGCGCCCCGGAATGACGGCCCAGCCGCTATCTCGCAAACGACCGCGACGGCGGCAGGTGCAGCGCCCAGGCGTCGACCTTGTCGCTGGCACGCGGATAGATCTCCGTCACAACAGGATCGTGGCCGGGAATGAATCGATCGGGATGGCCGGCGAGGCGCTCGATGGTTTCCCAGCCGACCGCCATGTCGCCGACATTGTAGACGATCGGAAACGGGCTGCGCCGCTGCAGATTGGCGTAGTAATGTGCGGCATCGGATGCCAGCACCACCGGCCCGCGCGCAGTCTCGACCTTGACCACCTGCAATCCGTCAGAATGGCCACCGACACGATGCACGGTGACGCCGGGCGCGACCTCGCCGTCGCCCGAATAGAAATTGACGCGCTCGCCATAGACATGGCGCACCATCTGGGTGACGTGCTCGACCGAGAACGGATGTCGCAGCAGGCCGTTACACATGCAGCGCCCCGTCGCATAGGCCATCTCGCGTTCCTGGAGATGGAAGCGCGCGTTCGGGAAGCGATCGAGATTGCCGGCATGGTCGTAATGCAGATGCGTCACGATGACGTCGGGAATGCTCGACGCCGCAACGCCAAAGCGCTCCAGCGCGTCGACCGGATTGAGCGTCAGCTTGCGCGCCCGCGCGCTCGCCTCCTCGGCATTGAAGCCGGTATCGACCAGGATGTCGCGGCCGTGCCCTCGGATCAGCCAGACGAAATAGTCGAGGTCCTGCGCCGCGCTGTCATGCGGATCGGGCTGAAGGAAGTTCATGCTGGGGGTGCGCGGCGACATCGTCGCATAGCGCAGGGCGTAGATTTCGTAGGCGTTTCCCATGGCTCTTGCTTTTGGCTTTGCTTTTCTGAGTGGATCTTTTGGGGACGATCCTGCGCACCAAGCCATTGTCCGCGGCAAAGGTCAAACGCCGCGCGGCGCGCCCCGAGCAGGCCTTCAATGTGAGACCAATCACATTTTCCTCGCCATGCCTGCCCTAACGTGCTGCCGACAGGATCGAGCTGCATCGCGTCGAGCACAATCATGAGAACCCGTTTATTCCCCTTGCACCGCGCCCCGGCGTTGCGGTCAATCGCCGCGATAACGCCGAAACTCCAAGCGGTTGACGCCTCCCGTCCTCGGTTTGATAATGCTGGGAGCGTAAGTTAAGGTCGCCGCGGCGCAAGCTGGAACGGCGCCTTTTTGGCTGGACCGCGCTGATTATGAAAATTCGCTTCTTTTTTCTTCTGCCCCTGCTCATCTCATTCGTCCCGACGGCGCCCTCGCTGGCGGCCGGTGACCGCTTTGCGCTGGTGATCGGCAATGCCAAATATCCGGATGCGGATGCCCCGCTGAAGGAACCGATCAACGATGCGCGCGACGTCGCCGACGAGCTCAAGCGCGACGGCTTTGCGGTCGAGATCGGCGAAAATCTGACCGGCGACGGCATGCGCCGCGCCCTCGACAAGCTCTACGGCAAGATCAAGCCGGGATCGGTGGCGCTGGTGTTCTTCAGCGGCTTCGGCATCCAGTCGGCGCGCCAGAGCTACATGCTACCGATCGATGCGCAGATCTGGACGGAATCGGACGTCCGCCGCGACGGTTTCAGCCTCGAGACCATCCTGGGCGAGCTCAACACCCGCGGCGCCGGCGTCAAGATCGCGCTGATCGACGCCTCCAGGCGCAATCCGTTCGAGCGCCGGTTCCGCAGCTTCTCGGCCGGCCTGACCCCGGTCATCGCGCCGAATGGCACGCTGGTGATGTATTCGGCGGCGCTCGCCTCCGTGGTCTCGGACGCCGGCGGCGATCACAGCCTGTTCGTCCAGGAGCTGCTGAAGGAGATCCGCGTCCCCGACCTGATGGCCGAGGAGACCCTCAACCGCACCAAGATGGGCGTCACAAGGGCCTCGCGCGGCGAGCAGGTGCCGTGGATATCCTCTTCACTCGCCGAAGATTTCTCGTTCAGCCCGGGAGCCGGCGGATCACGTCCGGCACCTGGCGCGCCGCCTGCGCCTCCCGCGCCGCCGCCGGTCGTCGCCAACAACCCGCCGCCGGCCCCGCCCGCGCCGCCGACACCAGCTCCGCCGCCGAAGCCGGCCGACACCGCTGCCGCACCGGCCCCTGCACCTGCTCCACCGCCTGCGTCCGCACCGGCCCCCACGCCGAAACCGCAGGTCGAGGCCGCCCTACCGCCGCCTCCGCCGCCCCCGCCGGTGAAACCGATCGAGACCGCTCCGGCTCCGAGCCCGGACAGCGGGCCGAGCGCGGCCGCGCTGGCTGACGACCCGACGATCAAGAGCCTCACCTCCAAGATCGCCGCCAACCCGGACGACGTGAACGCGCTGTACCGGCGCGGCCAGGTCTACGCCAGCAAGGGCGCCTATAACCTCGCCATCAAGGATTTCGACGACACGCTCCGGATCAATTCGAAGGACGTCGAGGCGCTGAACAACCGCTGCTGGACCCGCACCGTGGTCGGCGATCTCCAGGGCGCATTGAAGGATTGCAACGAGGCGCTGCGGCTGAGGCCGAACTTCGTCGATGCGCTGGACAGCCGCGGGCTCGTCAATCTGAAGTCAGGCGCGGTCAAGAATGCCATCGCCGATTTCGACGCGGCCCTGAAGATCAACCCGCGCCTGACCTCCTCGCTCTACGGACGCGGCCTCGCCAAGCAACGCAACGGCTCCGCCCAGGAAGGGGCGCTCGATATCGCCAATGCCAAGGCGATGGATCCGAACATCGTTCAGGAATTCGCAAGCTACGGAGTACGCTAGTATTTTTTTGGGTTGAGGCAGGCGGCGCCTCGAACCTTGGCGGCTCAGGAAAGACTAACAAACGGATGCCGCAGGCGGCCTTCTCCGGGAGGCGCATTGCAGGAATTTTCGAACCGCGCGAGCTCGCTGCGCAGGAGGGACTGGCTATGAAATCGGCTGCAAAGGGACTTACCACGCTCCTGTCTGTCGTCACTCTCAGCGTCACGCTTGGCGCCCTGTCGCTGCCGGTCTCGCCCGCTTTCGCCGGCGACGACGGCAACAGCAAGAACGTCACCGAGGAAGAGATCCTCCGCGCACTGGCGCCGGCGCCGAAAAAGCCGCTGACCCGCGGCCTGTCGATCGGCGCCCCGCAAGCCGATCCCGCGCCGAACGCGGCGGAGACCAAGCTGATCCAGTCGGTGCGCGGCCGCTCGACGCGTTCGCTGTCGTCGACCGAGCGCGAGGAAATCGCGTCCGTCGCCAAGGACAAGCCCAACATCGATCTCGAAATCACCTTCGACTACAACTCGGCCAATATCAGCGCCAAGTCGATGCCCTCCGTGCAGGCGCTCGGCCGTGCGCTGACCAGTCCCGACCTCAAGGGCTCGACCTTCGTGGTCGCCGGCCACACCGACGCCGCCGGCGGCGAGGGCTACAACCAGGACCTGTCGGAGCGCCGCGCGGATTCGATCAAGCGCTACCTCGTCGACAAGTACAAGATCTCCGCGACCGACCTCGTCACCGTCGGCTACGGCAAGAGCAAGCTGAAGGATCCGGGCCAGCCGATGGCGGAGGTCAATCGCCGCGTGCAGGTCGTCAACATGGAAAACAAGACCACCGCATCGAAGTAAGCACGACGCAATCCCTTGGAATGACCAGTCGTGATGTGGTGTAAAGTCTCGCTTCCAAAGCGCGTCCCGCAGCCTTGCGGGACGCCGCTTTGTTTCAGGGAAACGCTTTTCATGGGCCTCGCGCGGATGGCCGTGAGCCAGGCGAGGATGATCCGGCGATGAATCTCTCCGAATATCTCAAGCCTGCCGGAACCGTGGTGTTCGTCGTCGCGCTCGGCGTCGGCTATTACCTGTTCGAACATCGCAAGCGTCCCGAGCCAAAGGAGACGCAAAGCGAGGCGCTCGTCATCGTGACGAAGTCGACCAATGCCTGCTTCTCCGACCTCGTGCGGGTCACCGGCTTCTTCGTGCCGCGCCGCGAGGCCGTGGTCATCCCCGACCAGGAAGGCTCCAGGGTCACCGACCTCCTGGTCACCGAAGGCGCCGTCGTCGCCGACAATCAGGAGCTGGCGCGGCTGACCGCGCCGCCGCAGATCCCGGGCCAGCCGCAACGGCCGGGCCCGCAAGGTCCGGTCTCGCTGAAGGCACCCGCGCCGGGCCTCGTCACCGAAGTCCGCACCATCGTCGGCGCGCCCGCATCTCCGCAGGCCGGCCCGATGTTCCGCATCGCGGTCAACAACGAGATCGAGCTCGATGCTCAGGTCCCGGCGGTGCACATGCCCAAGCTCAGCTCCGGCGCCACCGTGCGCATCAGCCGCGACGACGCGCCCGATCTGATCGGCCGTGTCAGGCTGGTTGCGCCCGAGATCGACCGCGCCACGCAGCTCGGCCGCGTTCGCATCAGCGTCACCAACAATCCCTCGCTCAAGGTCGGCGTGTTCGCGCGCGCCTCGATCGACGCCAAGCGAAGCTGCGGCGTCTCGATTCCCAAGACCGCGATCGACCATCTCACGATTCAGGTCGTCAAGGGCAACACGATCGAGACGCGCAAGGTGCGGGTCGGACTGTCGTCCGACAGCGCCACGGAAATCCTGGAAGGCCTCGACGTCGGCGAAATCGTCGTGGCCGATGCCGGCTCTTCACTCCATGACGGCGACCAGATCAAGACCATGTTCGCCGATGAACTCGATCGCACGCGGGTACGCTGATGGCTCTCAATATCTCGGCTTGGTCGATCCGCAATCCGCTGCCGTCGGTCGTCTTCTCGATCATCCTCCTGGTTCTCGGCTGGGTCTCCTTCACCAAGCTCGCGGTGACGCGGCTGCCGTCGGCCGACATTCCCGTGATCTCGGTCGTGGTCTCGCAATTCGGTGCGGCGCCCGCCGAGCTCGAATCGCAGGTCACCAAGACGGTCGAAGACGCGGTCTCCGGCGTCGAGGGCGTGCGGCACATCACCTCGCAGATCACCGACGGCGTGTCCGTGACCACGATCCAGTTCGCGCTGGAGACCAACACCGACCGCGCCCTCAACGACGTCAAGGACGCGGTGACGCGCGTGCGCTCCAACCTGCCGCAGAACGTCACCGAGCCGCTGATCCAGCGCGTCGACGTGATCGGCCTGCCGATCGTCACCTATGCCGCGATCTCGCCCGGCAAGACGCCGGAGCAGCTCTCCTACTTCGTCGACGACGTGGTCAAGCGCGCCCTGCAAGGCGTCCGCGGCGTCGCCCAGGTCGAGCGCATCGGCGGTGTCGAGCGCGAGATCCTGGTCTCGCTCGATCCCGATCGCCTGCAGGCGATGGGCCTGACCGCCGTCAATGTCAGCCAGAGCCTGCGCGGCACCAACGTCGACGTCGCTGGCGGCCGCGCCGAGATCGGCAAGAACGACCAGGCGATCCGCACGCTCGCCGGCGCCAAAACGCTGGGCGACCTCGCCGGCACCATGATCCCGCTGTTCGGCGGCGGTGAGGTCCGGCTCGACGATCTCGGCACCGTCACCGACACCATCGCCGACCGCCGCACCTTCGCCCGCTTCAATGGCGAGCCCATCGTCGCGCTCGGCATCAAGCGCTCCAAGGGCGCCAGCGACGTGAAGGTGGCCGAGGCCGTGCAGAAGCGGGTCGACGCGCTCAAGGCCGCCTACCCCGACGTCGACCTCAAGGTGATCGACACCTCGGTCGAATACACCAACGGCAATTACCACGCGGCGATCTCGACCCTGTTCGAAGGCGCCATCCTCGCCGTCGTCATCGTGCTCTTGTTCCTGCGAGACCTGCGCGCCACCATCATCGCCGCGATCTCGCTGCCGCTGTCGATCTTCCCGGCGTTCTGGGCGATGGACCTGCTCGGCTTCTCGCTGAACCTCGTCAGCTTCCTCGCGATCACGCTGTCGACAGGCATCCTGGTCGACGACGCCATCGTCGAGATCGAGAACATCGTCCGGCACATGAACATGGGCAAATCGCCCTATCGTGCCGCGCTCGAGGCCGCCGACGAGATCGGCCTGGCGGTGATCGCGATCTCGCTGACCATCATCGCGATCTTCGCTCCCGCGAGCTTCATGTCGGGCATCGCCGGACAGTTCTTCAAGCAGTTCGGCATCACCGTCTCGGTGCAGGTGTTCTTCTCGCTGCTCGCGGCGCGCTTCGTCACGCCGGTGCTGGCCGCCTACTTCCTCAAGCACGGCAATCACGAGGAGCCGCCGCCCGGGCGCATCTTGCGGTCCTATCACCGCATCGTGGCCTGGTCGGTGAGACATTATTTCATCACGGTGCTGATCGGCTTCGGCGTGTTCGCGGCCTCGATCTGGAGCATCACGCTGCTGCCGCAGGGCTTCCTGCCGGCGCAGGACAGCGCGCGTTCGCTGCTCGCCCTCGAGCTGCCGCCAGGCACCCAGCTCGCCTACACCGAAAAGGTCACCGAGGACATCGTCGCGCGCCTGCGCAAGCGGCCCGAGGTGAAGAGCATCTTCGTCGACGGCGGGCGCGTCCCGCCCGGCACCCAGGAAGTCCGGCGCGCCTCGCTGATCATCAATTACACGCCCAAGGATGCCCGCGACATCACCCAGCGCGAGCTCGAATTCTCGATCAGCCAGGAATTGGAGAACATCCCGGACATCCGCTTCTGGTTCCTCGACGAGAACGGCCTGCGCGCCATCTCGCTGGTCGTGACCGGCGTCGACGCCAACATCGTCAACAATTTCGCGAGCGAGCTCGCGACGCAGATGAAGCGGATTCCGACCATCTCCAACGTGATCTCGGAAACCACGCTGGAACGGCCCGAGCTGCGCGTCGAACCGCGCGCGGATCTCGCCGCACGGCTCGGCGTCTCGACCGAAAGCCTGTCGCAGACCATCCGCGTCGCCACCATCGGCGACGTCGGACCCGCGCTGGCCAAGTTCGACGTCGGCGACCGCCTGGTGCCGATCCGCGTCCAGCTCGAGGATGCCGCGCGCGGCAATCTGAAGACGCTGGAGCAGCTGCGCGTGCCGCTCGGCGAGCACGGCGAAAAGGGCGGCGTGCCGCTCTCGGTCATCGCCGACGTCAAGCTCGACCAGGGTCCGACCAGCATCAACCGCTATGACCGCGAGCGGCAGGCGACCGTCGCCGCCGACCTCGTCGGCTCCGCCGCGCTCGGCGACGCCACCAAGAAGATCTACGACCTGCCGGTGATGAAGAGCCGGCCGAAGGGCGTGAAGGTCTCGCCCTCCGGCGACGCCGAAAGCCTGAACGAGCTGTCCGACGGCTTCGCCACCGCGATCACCGCGGGCCTGATGATGGTCTACGCCGTGCTGGTGCTGCTGTTCGGCACCTTCCTGCAGCCGATCACCATCCTGTTCTCGCTGCCGCTCTCGATCGGCGGCGCCATCGCGGCCCTACTCCTCACCGGCAAGCAGCTCACCACGCCGGTGTGGATCGGCATTCTGATGCTGATGGGCATCGTCACCAAGAACGCGATCATGCTGGTGGAGTTCGCCATCGAAGCCATTCACGCCGGCAAGCCGCGCGACGAGGCGATGATCGACGCCGGCATGAAGCGCGCCCGCCCGATCGTGATGACCACGATCGCGATGGCCGCCGGCATGATGCCGAGCGCGCTCGCGGTCGGCGCCGGCGGCGAGTTCCGCTCGCCGATGGCCCTCGCCGTGATCGGCGGCCTGATCTTCTCGACCATCCTGTCGCTGGTGTTCGTGCCCGCGATGTTCATGGTGATGGACGATCTCGGCGCCCTGATCTGGCGCTTCGCCAAGCGGCTGATCGTCCACAGCGAGGATGCCGAGACGGCCGGGCATCACGGCGCGGCCCCGGCAGAAGCAGGGCCGGCACCGAAGAACATCGTGCACCCCGCGGCGGAGTAGCCGCGATGTCGGAAGCGCGGGACGTGACTGCGCGAGGCTGACGTCGCGGAAAACGTTCTTCGCTGCGAAATGTTCAAGCGGACAGGGCAAGCCGGACCGCTGGAGGCCGTCAAAGCGTGGACCTCCAGTCGGGGCTCTTCTGACGAGCTACCAGGCCCCGACGCGATCGATGTACGGAGCTGGCGACTTCACTCGTTCCGCGCGATCGCCGTCAGCTTGGTCATGTTCCTGAGCAGGATACGGCCGCGCTGCAGATCGAGGATCGCTTCCTTGCGCCAGGCCTGGAGCTGACGGTTGACGCTCTCGCGGGCGGCGCCGACGAAGACACCGAGCTGTTCCTGCGAGATGTGCACCTCGGAGCCGAAATCGGCGGCGAGCGCGCACAGCCGCCGCGCCAGCCGCACCGGCAGCGGCTGCAGCATGGATTCTTCCATGCGCTCGCTCTGCCAGCGGATGCGCTGGCAGAGCAGTGCGATGATCTTGATCGCGACCTTCGGCTCGCGTTCGAGGAAGCTGAGGAAATCCTCGCGCCGCAGCACGAACAATTCGCTGGCCTCGCCCGCGGTCGCATCCGCCGTGCGATTCTGGCCGTCCAGCACCGCGACTTCGCCGAACAGGTCACCCGGTCCCATGAAGTTCAGGGTCAGCCGGCTGCCGTCGGAGGCGCCGGTCTCGATGCGGACCTGGCCGCGACGCACCCCGAACAGCGCGTCGCCGGGATCGCCCTTCTGGAACAGCACCTCGCCATTCCCCAGATGCTGGGTGTGGCAGAGATTGGACAGCCGCTGGAGCTCGTCCGTCCCGAGATCCGCGAACATTGCGTTCATCTTCAGAATGACCGCAAATTCGGCCTGCTTGCTCATTTCAATGTCCTTGTGAACGTCCTGGTCAGTCTTGTTGGGAAATCGCTTGAAACCATCGCCGTCAGGATCGCGTAAAACCGCGCCGGGGAAGTGTGTCATAAGTCACATAACTTTGCAGCACCCCCTGACTATTTTTACACGCTTGGAGCCACTTCCCGTCCGGGGATAAACTCAGGGCGTGAAGGATGGTGCGTAGGACGGCATTCTGCGGGATTCGACGCCGATTGTCCGTCGTTGGAAAGTCGACATGAGAGCTCTGAAATTCGCCGGCGCGGCTTTGGCCGTTGTCATCATCTTGATCGCAGTCGTTCTGGTGGTCGGGATCCCATCGGGCTTCCTGAGCTCGACGATCGCCTCGCGCGTCGAGAGTGCGACCGGCTATCGCCTGGCGATCGACGGCACCACCAAGATCAGCCTGTGGCCGACACTCAATGTCACCCTCAACGATCTCACGCTGTCCGACCCGAAGGACCGCAGCGGCATCACGCGGCTGACGGTCGACAGCGTGCAGGCCGACATGTCGCTGTCCAGCGTGTGGTCGGGCCGCCCGAAGATCACCGAGCTCGTCGTCACCCATCCCGTGCTCTACCAGCCGCTGCTGCGTGAACGCCTGCCGAATGCGGGAGGCTCGTCGAAGCCGCCGATCGCGCTCGATGTCGACGGCGCCTCGGTCGATCGCGTCAGGATCACCGACGGCGAAGTCGCGTTCTCGCGCCTGCGCGACCGTGTCGAAGGCCGCATCAGCGCCATCAACGCCGACGCGGTCGTTGGCCCCGACCGCAAGGTCAATCTCACCGGCACCGCGCGCATCGGCGACCACCCGACCAAGTTCGACATCAAGGCGACCACGCCGGCGCCGCCGGCCGACCGGCCGACGATCCCGGTGGATTTCGCCATCGACATGCCCGACGTGCTGAAGTCCCAGCTCACCGGTCATGCCGAGATGCGGATGAACGGCGACATCGTCATGATCAACGGTGTCAACGGCCGGCTCGGCGACGGCAGCTTCAACGGCTGGGCTTCGGTCGACATCGCCAGCAAGCCGCTGGTCAAGCTCGACCTCGACTTCCAGCGGCTGACGATTCCGCTGGCGAAAACGCCGGAGGGCGCGGCCGGGCAACCCTGGAGCAATGCGCCGATCGACGTGTCCGGGCTCAATTACGTCGATGCGCAGGTGAGAATCTCCGCGAACGAGGCCGTGATCGGCGACGCCCGCATCGCGCCGCTGGCGCTCGATGCCAAGCTCGCCGGCGGCGTGTTGAAGGCCGGCACGGCCAATCTCGGCGCCTATGGCGGCCAGGTCTCGGGGGAAGTGATCCTGGACGCGACCACGGGCGCGCCGAGCTTTGCCATGCACTCCGACCTCGTCGGCGTGCGCGCACTGCCGCTGCTGCAGGGCCTCGCCGAATTCGACCGCATCGACGGCAAGCTGCAGGCCAAGCTCGCTCTGCGCAGCGCCGGCACCAGCCAGCGCGCGCTGATGGCGAACATGCAAGGCACCGCCTTCGTCAATTTCCAGGACGGTGCCATCCGCGGCATCAATGTCGCGCAGATGATCCGCTCGCTGACGACCGGCACGCTGTCCGGCTGGCAGGACAACCAGAGCCCCAGCCAGGAGCAGAGCACCGACCTGTCGCAGCTCTCGGCCTCGTTCCGTATCGACAAGGGCCAGGCTGTGACGACCGATCTCAATCTGATCGGACCGCTGGTGCGCGTTACCGGCGCCGGCACCATCGCGCTCGACACCAAGATGATGGGTTTTCGCGTCGAACCGAAGCTCGTGATGACGACCGAAGGCCAGGGCCGCAGCAATGAGCCGGTCGGCTTCGGCATCCCCGTGATGATCCAGGGCTCCTGGTCGCAGCCGAAGATCTACCCCGATATGGCCGGCATGCTGGACAATCCGGATGCCGCCTATGCCAAGCTGCGCGAGATGGGCAAGGGCCTGTTCGGCCCTGATGGCGCCGGGCTCGGCAACATTCTGGGAAGCCTTGGTCTGGGCGGAGCCGCTGCACCCGGCGGCAATGCGGCCGGCAACGCCACTCCGCAGGCCCAGCAGCCGGGGCAGAACAATCTGCTCGGTGGTCCGCTGGGCCAGGCAATCGGCAATTTGATTCAGCAGGGACTGTCCAATGGCGCGGGAAGCAGCACCGGCGCCGCGCCGGGCAGTGGCCGCAGCCGCAGCCTGCCGGCAACGTCCTCCACACCGGCGCCGCAGGCCTCGCCCGCGGCCCCGACCCTGGACGACCCGCCGGTCGCGCAGCAGGACAGTCAGCCAATGAACGACGTGCTGCGGCAACTCTTCAACCGGTAATGGGCGGACGGGCGGGCTGAACTGCACGGCAATCCCCTTAACCCAACCTCCCCGCCCCCGGCTTCCTCCGAACGGATGAGGCGGCGGCAATTCGCGCGCCGTCCACCCGCGTCCACAGGGGGTAAACCAAGCCGGGCGGTCCTTAGGCCCGTGCGGCGGTCCTCTGGCCCAAATTGTGATAGAACGGCCCCGCGAGGGCTTGACGGCCCGTAGCGTCGGCGTCGATGGCGGCGCGAGAGGATCGGGATGGCAGGAGCGAACGACAAGACACGGTTTCTGCGCGAGGGCCTGTTCGCCAAATACGTCGTCTCCCTCGTCGGCCTCGTCGTGTTCGTCCTCGCCGTCAACGGCGCGATGGAGACCTGGATCTCCTACCGCGCCACGAGGACCCAGCTGACCGACGGCCTCGAGGACAAGGCGCAAGGAACGGCCCGAAGAATCGAACAGTCGATCTCCGAGCTCGACCGCCAGATCAGCTGGGTGACGCGGGCGAGCCAGGATACGCTCGAAAAGCGCCGCGCCGACTACGCCTCGCTGCTGCACCAGGTCGCGGTCGTCAACCAGCTGTTCCAGCTCAACGGCGAGGGCCGCGAGGTGCTGCGCGTCTCGCGCCAGTCGACCACGACCGGCAGCAATGCCGACCTCTCCCGCGACGCACGTTTCACCGAGACCGTCGCCCGCGGCGTGAGCTATGCGCCGGCCTGGTTCGCCGACCGGACGCCGTTGATGTCGATCTCGGTGGCGCATTCCGGCTTCAATGCCGGCGTCACCGTCGCCGAGATCGACCTCAGCTTCCTCTCCGACTTCCTGTCCGATGCCCAGGTCGGCAAGGCCGCCTTCGCCTATGTGGTCGACCCGCGCGGCCGCGTGCTGGCGACGTCGTCGAAGGGACCCGATGTCGGCAAGGATCTGTCGAAGCTGCCGCAGGTCGCGGCCGCGATCGCGCCCGGCCGGGAGCCCGACACATCGGGCACCGACTTCAACGGCCAATCGGTGATGAGCGCCGCGAGCACCGTGCCGAAGCTCGGCTGGAGCGTGCTGTTCGAGCAGCCGACCACGCAGGCCCTGATGCCGATCCGCGACCAGCTGGTGCGCATCGCGCTGCTGATCGGCATGGGCCTCTTGGTCGCGATCCTCGCCGGCACGCTGCTCGCGCGCCGCATGATCATCCCGATCACGGCGCTGCGCGACGGCGCGCAGCTGCTCGGCGAGGGCGATTTCAGCCATCGCATCGACGTCCACACGTCGGACGAGCTGGAAGACCTCGCCGGCCAGTTCAACCGCATGGCCGGCCAGATCCAGGAGACCTATTCGAACCTGGAGACCAAGGTCGAGGAGCGCACGCGCGACCTCGCGCAGTCGATCAACGAATTGAAGGTGCTGGAAGAGGTCGGCCGCGCGCTCGCGTCCTCGCTCGATCTCAATGCCGTGCTGCCGACGATCGCCGCGCGCGCGATCGAGATCACCCATGCCGATGCCGTGCTGATCTACGGCTTCGACGCCGAGCGGCGCCGCTTCAACCTGGTCGAGGCCGGCGGCATCGACCGATCCGCCGACGGCGCCCATGTCACCATCGCGGAAGGCGACAACATCCTGAGCGATGCCGCCCGCAGCGGCGAGCCGATCGCACTTGCCGATCTCGACCAGGCCGCCGAGCAGCCGCTGCGCGAGGCCGCGCTCGCGGCCGGCTTCCATTCGGTGCTGGTGGTGCCGCTGATCGACCAGCAGGGCACGCTCGGCGCGCTGGTGGTGCTGCGCCGCGCCGATGGCGAGTTCGCACCCGGCATCATCGGCCTGATGCGCACCTTCGCCAACCAGGCCGTGCTGGCGATGCGCAATGCGCGCCTGTTCACCGAGGTCGACGCCAAGGGCCGCGAGCTGGAGGCGGCGAACGAGACCGTGCGCGCCCAGGCCGACAAGCTGCGGATGCAGACCGAGCAGCTCAAGGACTGGAACAAGTCGCTGGAGGAGCGCGTCAAGACCCAGCTCGGCGAGATCGAGCGCATCCGCAAGCTCGAACGTTTCCTGGCGCCGCAGGTGGCGCAGCTGATCGCCTCGTCCGACAGCCCGGAAGGGCTGCTCACCAGCCAGCGCCGCGAGGTCACCGTGGTGTTCTGCGACCTGCGCGGCTTCACCGCGTTCACGGAAGCGACCGAGCCGGAAGAGGCGATGAACGTGCTGCGCGAATATCACGCCGCGCTCGGCGAGCTGATCTTCAAATACGAGGGCACGCTCGACAAATATGCCGGCGACGGCGTGATGATCCTGTTCAACGCGCCGATCCAGTTCGAGGACCACACCCGCCGCGCCGTGAAGATGGCGGTGGAGATGCGCGAGACCATCGGCCCGCTGACCGAGCGCTGGCGCAACCGCGGCCACAGCCTGGGATTCGGCATCGGCATTGCGCTCGGCTATGCCACGCTCGGCCAGGTCGGCTTCGAGCAGCGGCTGGAATATGCCGCGATCGGCAGCGTCACCAACCTCGCCTCGCGCCTGTGCGGCGAGGCCAAGCCCAACCAGATCGTGGTGAGCCGCCGCGTCTACGGCATGGTCGAGCCCTGGGTCGAGGCCCGCGCCCTCGACGATCTCCAGCTCAAGGGTTTTAACCACCCCGTGCTGGCGATGGAGATCCTGAGCTGGCGCGAGGAGGTCGAGAACGTGGTGGACGCCTCCGCCGTGCGGCGGCGGGGATGATGTCCTCGCCTGCGTGCGCGCCGTAGCCCGGATGGAGCGGAGCGAAATCCAGGGGCGTGCCACAAGCGAAGGCGGTCCCGGATTGCGCTCCGCTCCATCCGGGCTACCGGCCCTTGTATCCCTCACAAGCAGCCTGTCGCGATCCCGCGGCATCTTCCGCCCGGGTTTTGCTTTGGGTCACGGCACCCTTCGAAGTGGAAGGGCGCAGGGAAGACCGGGCACCGGATGGCACCCGCAAGACCCCTGTGCATGAGTGCGTGATAGTCGCTCACAGGGGAGAAACAGGTGCAGCCGAATGCCCGGCCTTCCCTGCGCAGTGGTTGAAACGGCTTATGTCGCGCTCTCGCCGGTGAGTCGATTCTCTGTTGCCACCGTCGCCTTGCGGCTTTCATTGGATGCGATGTCCGGTCGGACACGCGCACCGCCGCAAGACTTGACGCCAGAAGTTCGGGCGTCACGACCACACGATTTTGCCGTACGCAAGCCAGCGCCGTCGTACACGCGCCCGCCGATCGCTCACGGGGGACTACCCCGCCCTGCGACCGCATCTGGCACCAACGCCGCCCGCGTCCACCGCCCCTCACCCCACGAACCCTGACGATCGCGATCCGTCCCTTACCATGGGATGAGTTGGGAGAGAGCATAGGGTGTGTCGCGGTTCGGGTAAAGAGAAATTTTGATTATTCGAAGACGAAGCCGAGAGTCCCAAACGTCGAAACACCCCATGCACCGTAGACAGACCAGCCGGTCGATGGGTTACGAGAGGTCTAAGCAGAGGCGACCGGGTTCCTTTGACTCGCCATGGATGATCTCGCTGTGTCCATTTGCCCCGAACCACATCTCTCCTCCCCGCGACTAACCCTCGCCTCAACGGCGAGGCAATTTCTATGGGAGACGGCCCGTGGCGCTTGCCTTGCCTTCGCGTGCTTATGATCTGCAGATGCTGGACCGTCCCGCTGACCGCGCGCGCGACCAGGGCTGGGTGTTTGGGCTGCCGCCGGGCATCGCCAGCGAGCAATGGCCGCTCGATCCTGTCACCGGCTTTCCGCTGATGCACGGCTTCACGCTTCTGCTGCCGGAGGATTATCGCGTGCATGGCGCGGACATCGTCGCGGTGTCGTTCTTTGCCACCGCGCCCGATCACAATGACGGCGGCGCGCCCGATGATCCTGAAATCCGCGAGGCCGTGAAGGCGCTGCCGGCGCATCCGCGGCTGGCGCGCATGACCGACATTCTCGACTACGAATATGCCGCGCTGCTGCTGACGCGGGCCGAGTACGAAGGACCGTTCGCGGCGCCGCCCGCGGCGCTGGCGCTGGCGACGGCGGAGCGGCCGCGCTGGCTCGATGTCGGCGGCGCCAGCGCCTTCTTCGAGGCTGCTCCGACTTTCGCCAAAAAGATGTTCGCCGCTCCGCCGCGCACCGATCTCGGCGAAACGCGCGCGATCGCGATGACGCCGCGCCCTGACGATCCCAACGCCGGCAAGGGGCCGCAGGACGAGCACACGCGCAGCAAACCGCCGACCGGCTATCAGCCCTATTACTATTATGTCGGCGGCAAGCCGGGCCGCGACAATTTCCTCCTGCACGACTGGGCCAGGGATCACGCCCACAACCATCTCGGCGGCACCATGCGGCCGTGCCAGGCGGTGCCGGAGATGAGCCCGTTCTACATCGAGTTCGAGGAATACTTCGGCGGCTACAATTTCGGCGGCGGCAATGCGCAGCTCGACTTCAGGGACATGAAGTTCGACTGGGCGTGCGGGTGATCACGCCCCGCGCTTCGGCCCGATCGCTTCGAAGCCGGCCTTCTGCTCGTCGCTCAGATCCGCCTCGAAATCATCGAGCGCGTCGGTGACGCCGTTCACGGCGGCAAGCATCGTCTCCAGCCGAGCCTTTGCGGCAGTGAGGCGCGCTTGTGGTGTCGCGGCCGGCGGTGTCGGGCAGGCGCTGAGCGTCTGCATGGTGCGCAGGGCGGTGTCCTGAAGCACCTCGAAGCGGGCGCGGGCGACCTCGTCGAGGCGGAGCGTGGTGGCGATCTCGCCCGCCGGCCATTGCTGCTGCACGAGCTGCTCATATTGGCGCTGCAGCTTCTGGTCGTAGCGTGGATCGCTGTCGGGATCGCAGGCGTTCGACGCCTGCGCGTCCTTGCCAGTATCCTTGCCCGCATCTTTGCGCTGCATCGCCGCAAGCACGGCGCGGCGGTCCTTGCCGAGCGCCTCGAGCCTTGCCTTCTGGTCGTCGTCGAGCAGATCGGTGAATTTCGCCAGCGGCGGCGCGACCGCGTCGATCGCCTTGATCATGGCCTCGAGCCGCTCGCGCATCAGGCCGAGGCGCTCCGCCGCGGTGACGGGCGCCTGCGCCGGACAGGCCACGCGAATGGTGTCGCGCGCACTGCTCCAGGCGGATGCGAGCTCGTCCAGCGCGGTCCGTTGTAATTCGTTCGGGGAGACGGCCGCAGCGATGCGTTCGACCGGCAGGCCGCCGGTGTCGCTGGCATCGCAAAGGGTCTCGGCAGCCGGAATTCGCCGCGCGCGCCGGCCGGCCGGCGCGGCGTAGGCCGCGAGCTCGGTCACCGCGTAAGGCGCGAAGATCGCCGCATAGATATCGCCATAGCCGTAGAGCGAGAGGCTGGTCGCATCGCCGAGGATCACGGCGGAGGTGAGATCGTCATGTGCGAACGGCCAGAACACCGGGCCGACCCAGCCATAGCTGCCGTCGGGATGACGCCACCAGCCCTGCGGGCGGCGGCCGCCGCGCCAGCCGACAAGCGCGGCTTGCGCCGTGAGCGCCGCACGCAACACGTACGGGTTGGCAGGCTGGGGGCGCTCGGTCCCACGCGGGTCCTGCGATCGCAATGCAGCCGCGCGATAGCGGCTGCCGCGTACCGCCATGCGGGAGTGGCGCAGGCGCGACAGGCCGATGACGTGGCCGACGGCGAAACGTGCCACGCCGAGCGGGCCGCCGCGCAACCCGAACTGAGCCTCGGCCTTCACGGGCAGCAGCACCGTCGCGATCAGGATGGTCGCGCCGGTCAGCGCCAGTCCGATGCGTCCCGACATGACCGCTGACCTGACCAATTCGGCCTCCTCCCGGCTGCCACGCGCGCACTGCGTCGCATCGAGATGACGCGCGGGGGAACCAATTGTTCCCAGGCGAGACAGGGCAAAGCGTCGCGGTCGCTGGCGGCGCCTGTCCCGGGACTGCGCATATCGTGTCTTTGGCGGCGAGCGGAGCGCGCGCCTCGTCCTTCGAGACGGCGCTTCGCGCCTCCTCAGGATGAGGCTAAGCAGCGTCTGTGCTCATTGAAGCTCTAGCCACGCGCTCCGTCCTCATCCTGAGGGCCCGCCGAAGGCGGGCGTCTCGAAGGATGGCTGCAGGGAAGCTGTCGAAAGGACGATGGCCCGCAATGAGGCGCGAGGAAAACTCCTCACTCCGTCTTCTGCGGCATCACAAAGGTCTGGCCGGGATAGATCAGATTGGGATTGTGGATCTTGTCGCGGTTGGCGTTGAAGATCACCGCATAGCGGGCACCATCGCCATAGGCGAGGCGGCTGAGTGCCCACAGGCTGTCGCCGCGGGAGATCACCCGGCTGCCGCCAGCTTCCGCCGGTGCGGTGTGGAGCACGTCGGCCGGCGAGGCCGATGCGACCGTCGTGGCGGCAGGGGTCCGCGCCATGACCCTGGGCTTCGGCGTGCCGACGAATTTCGGCCGGGCAGCGAGCCTCTCGGGCGCCGACGCCAGACGCGGCGACGGCAGGGCGGCCACGACATCGGATTTGTCATCGACCTTCTCTGCCTGCTTCGGCTGTTGCCCGGTCTCCTGCTTGGTCTCTTGCTTGGCGACCGGTGCGGGACGCGCGGGCGGCGGCGCCGCTTCGGCGATGGTCACCGGCATGGTCCGGCTGGACTGCGTGACCGTGCCGTCCGGCGCCTTGGCCCGCAGCGTTAATTCATAAGACCCGGCGGGAAGCTGCGGCGGGGTCATCACGAACTGGCCCGAGGCGTCGGCAACCACGGTATCCAGCGGCTTACCGTCGCGCAGCAGTTCGACCCTGGAGCCCGGCGCGGCCTGGCCCGCAATCACCGCCGCCTCGCCGTGATCGTCGACGCGGGCAACATCGAAACGCGGGCCGCTGTCGGCGGCCGCCGCCGGCTTGGCCGGCGCGAGATCGGGCAGCGCCGCGGCCTGCTTCTGGATGTCGGCCAGCGCGCCCGGCTTGGACTCAGGTTTGGCCTCAGGTTTGGGCTCGGGCGCCGCGACCGCCGCTGGCGCAGATGCAGGCGCTGGCGGCGTGACGGCGGCCAGCTTTGACGGGTCCGGTTTGGGCTCTTCCGGTTTCGGCTCGGGCTTGGGCTCGACCTTGGCCTCGACCTTGGGTTCGGCCTTGATCTCGGGCTTGGCCTCAGGCCTGGCGGCGACGGCGGTCTTGGTCCCATCAGGCAGCAGGCGGCGCAGCTCGGTCGGGCCGATCACCAGCACCGTGCCGACCAGTGCGAGCAGGCAAAGAGCAATGAAGGCCTTGGATGCGGTCATCATCGGAAAAGAACCTTGGGTGGCAAATCAACCGAGGCCGGCAAGGTGCGCTGATTTGGCTGCGGCAGCAAGACGGCCGATGGGATGATAGCGCCGTTCCGGCGCCATCGGGGATGAACCGGCACCACCCCACCGGCGTCAAATCACTCGAGGCCGCACCGCGGCATTTTCTTGAGGAATTTTCCCGTGACCTCATTTCGCCGTCCCGCCGCAAGTCTGCCCCTCGAGCGTCTAGCCCTTGGGCTGCTTGTCCTGACGCTCGCCGCTTCCCCCGCGCTTTCCGCCTCCGGCCCGCCGCCGGGCTTCGTCCTCTCCGAGCGGTCCGAATTCGCCTTCACCTCGCCCGACGGCACCACCAAGCTCGAGCAGTACATGAAGGACAGTGAAGACCTGTTCGACGTGAAATGGCAGGTCTGGGCGCGGCGCGGCGACCAGATGACGGAGCTGAAGCCGGAGCAGGGCTATGGCGCCGGCTTCCGCTTCACCAGCGACTCGCAATGGCTGGTGCGGATGCAGAAGACCGGATCGGGCTCGCAGGATCTCTTTCTCTATCATGTCGAGAACGGCGCCTTCGTGAACGCGACGCAGAAGTCGCTCAGCGACCTCGCCTGGGCCTATTTCCATAGCCGGCCCGACACGAAGAATATGAAGCTCGACTACCACATCACGGCCAATCTGCTGAAGGGCACCGAGGACGCCTATCGCTGGCTCGGCGTCGACTGGCCCAACAACCGCTACCTCGTGATCTCGCTGTCGGGCGAAATGGACAAGCATCCGAAGAACGTCGCCGTGAAGGGACTCGCCGACTGGAAATGCCGCTACGACCTCAAGACCGGCACATTCGACGTCCCCAAGATGTTCGCCAAGGGCAATGCGGAGGCGCTGAACTGGGAGATCAAGCGGTGAGGACGGCTTCGCAGCTGGCCTCGTCGGGTGGGCAAAGCGTCGCGTGCCCGCCGCCTCTATCCATCTCAAGCAGATCGTGGGCACGGCGCTGTCGCGCCTTTGCCCATCCCACGGGACCTTCCGGCGCAGCGGAACCAACCCTCTGATTTCACTCCGATTCATCGTTCACTAACCCTCGATGGTAACGGGGTCTTTCAGGTTTTGCTGCATCTTGCATCCCACGGGAGGGCTGCATGGGCACATCGATCCGATGGACCGCGCGCATGCGCGCGCTGCTCCGTCGCTGGCGGGGAGCGCCACTGACATGGCTGATCGTCGGCGGCTTCGTGCTGATGGCCGCAACCGCCGTCGGCACCGCGCTCACCGTCGACCGCTTCCGGCAGAACGCGATCGAGAGCGGCCGCGACAGCCTCGAAAGCTCCGTGCGCCTGCTGGCCCGGCATTTCGACCGCGAGTTCGAGGACTTTGCGGTGCTCCAGAAGAGCATCATCACCGAACTCGAGAGTCGCGGCATCGAATCCCCCGACGTCTTCCGCAGCGAGATGGGCACGCTGGCCATGCACGAGGTGCTGCGCGCGAAAGCTCGCGGCTGGTCTGACGTTGCCGGCGCCAATCTGTTCGATTCCAGGGGCATGCTGATCAACTCGTCGCGGCGCTGGCCGGTCGCCGACATCTCGGTCGCCGACCGGTCCTATTTCAACCGCCTCAAGAACGATCCGGCCGCGCAGGAGGAGGTGGAGGTCGTGTCCGGCCGGTTCGGCAACGGACCGGCGATCGTGTTCGCGCGGCGCGTCTCCGGCCCGCACGGCGAATTCCTCGGGCTGGTCTCCCGCGCGATCGCGCCCGAACAGCTCGAATCCTTCTTCGCCTCGACCGGGCTCGGCGAGGGCTCGTCGATCGCGATGCATCATCAGAACGGCCAGTTGCTCGCCCGCATCCCGCATGTCGATGCGATGATCGGCCAGAACTTCCGCAACGGCACGCCGGAGCAGATGGCGGTGTTCGAGCGCACCTTCGTCTCCATGCAGCTCGCAAGCCCGATCGACGGCAAGGACCGCATCGTGGCCTCGCGCCTGCTCGCCGGCGAACCGCTGGTCGTGGTCGCGACCAAGTCGCTGGACGCAACGCTGGCGACCTGGCGCACGCAAACGAAGTTCTTCGTCACCATCGCCGTTCTCTCGATCGGCCTTCTGGTGCTGACGCTGTTCCTGATCTTCCGCCAGGTGACGAACCGGCTCTCGCTCGAAAAGCAGCGGCTCGACACCGCGATGAACACGATGACGCAAGGCCTGCTGATGTTCGATCAGGACGAGCGGCTGATCGTCTGCAACCGGCGCTACATCGAGATGTACGGCCTGTCCGCCGACGTGGTGAAGCCCGGCGTCCATTTCCGCGACGTGATCCAGCATCGTCATGACACCGGCTCCTTCCACGGCGACGTCGAATCCTATTGCGACGACATCCTCGGCAATGTCGGGCGCTTCCAGAACACCATCGTGGAGACCGCCGACGGCCGCCTGATCGAGATCAAGAACCAGCCCGGCGCCGCCGGCGGCTGGCTCGCGACCCATGACGACGTCACCGCGCGCATCCGCGCCGACGAGCGCATCGCGCATATGGCGCATTACGACGCGCTGACCGACCTGCCCAACCGCGTGACGATGCGCGGGCATCTGGAGCGGCGCGTCGCCGAGCTCGGCGAGGGCAAGCCGTTCGCCATCCTCTATATCGACGTCGACGAATTCAAGGGCGTCAACGATTCGCTCGGACACGAGGTCGGCGACGAGCTGCTGCGCCAGGTGGCGAACCGCCTGCGCGCCTGCGTTTCCGGCAACGACCTCGTCGCGCGGCTCGGAGGCGACGAGTTTGCCATCGTCAAGGCCGGCTGCCGCGATCCGGCCGAGCTGGCCGTGCTGGCGGAGAACATCCTCAAGGCGTTGCGCACGCCGGTGGATTGCGGGGGACAGGACGTCCCGACCGATGCCAGCATCGGCATCGCGATCGCGCCCGACCACGGCGACAATCCCGACGACCTGCTCAAGCGCGCCGATCTTGCGATGTACGCGGCGAAGTCGGAAGGGCGCCGCACCTATCGCATCTTCACGCCCGAATACGACGCCAACGCGCGGCTGCGCCGCCAGCTCGAGCTCGATCTGCGCCAGGCGCTGGTGCGCGGCGAGTTCGAGGTGCACTACCAGCCGCTGGTCGATCTCGCAGCCAACGTTGTGACCGGCTGCGAGGCGCTGCTGCGCTGGCGCCATCCGGAGCGCGGCATGATCTCGCCGGCGGATTTCATTCCCGTGGCGGAAGACACCGGACTGATCGGCGAGATCGGCGAATGGGTGCTGAAACAGGCCTGCCGCGAGGCGGCCTCCTGGCCCGGCCAGATTCACATCGCCGTCAACGTCTCGCCGGTGCAGTTCCGTTCGCGGACGCTGGCGCTCAAGGTCGCAGCGGCGCTCGCGGAGTCGGGCCTTGCGCCGGGACGGCTCGAGCTCGAGATCACCGAGACCGTCCTGATCCGCGACGACGAGGAGGCGCTGACGATCCTGCAGCAGCTGCGCGAGCTCGGCGTGCGCATCGCGCTCGACGATTTCGGCACCGGCTATTCGTCGCTGAGCTATCTGCACCGCTTCCCGTTCGACAAGATCAAGATCGACCGCAGCTTCATCAGCGACATCGGTCAATCCGAGGATTCCTCCCCGATCGTGCAGGCCGTGGTGCACATGGCCGCCGCGCGCCACATGGCGACGACCGCCGAGGGCGTCGAGACCGAGGCCCAGCGCGAGGTGCTGCGGCAGCTCGGATGCAGCCAGATGCAGGGCTGGCTGTTCAGCCCGGCCGTGCCTGCGGAGAAGCTGAAGCAATTGCTGGCGGCGCAGGCGGCGGCCTGAGGCCCCTCTCATCGGCGAGATGTCCGCGCCTCAGGGCAGCGGACGTCGTGCCGTTCCCTCATTCGATCGAAGGAGGTTGTGTGCGCAGCGTCACGGATGGGCGCGTCAGGTCCGGCTATCACTCATCCCACGGCGACAATCTGCGGCAAAACAAACAAACAGGTGGACCATGACGAAGACAGCGATGATCACGAAGATGGCGGCGGCGATCGTGTTGATGAGCGTGGCGGCAGGCGTCACGAGCAACGCAGCGCAGGCCGGCTGGGGCCCGGACGGACAGTACGGCAATGCGACCCAGGCCCGCCCCCAGATCGGTCCCCATTTCGGCGGATATGGCGGGAACGGCGGCCAGCGTCCCGTCGTCGTGGTTCCCGGTCCGCGGCCCGTGCAGCCGCAGGTCGTCGTGTATCCCCGCCCCGTGCCGCCCCCGGTCTATGTGCCGCCCCAGGTCGTGGTCAGGCCGGTGCCGGTTGTCGTGAACCGGCCGGTGTATGTCCCGACGCCGGTGGTGAAGGAGACGGTGGTCGTTCAGCGCCCCGCGACAGTTGTTGCCAGCACGCCGGCGCCCGCTCCCGCCCCGGTCGTCAACAACAATTGCAATTGCCTCGTGAAGGAATATCCGCAGGCCGGCGTCGTGGTGTTCAGGGATATCTGCACCAAGGAGAGCGCCACTTACACCAACCTGCCGCAGCAGACCTCGCAGGCCGTGCTGCCGCCGACCCAGTAACCCCCGAACGCTCGGGATCGACGACGACGAACGCGGCAGGAAGCGTTGCCGCGTTCGACCTTCTCCACCAGACCGCTCTCGCTTGCAGACCTCCACAGTTTCCCGACGCTGGGCACTGATCACGGCGACATGCAGTTCATACGCATCGTGCGGACCGGAGGAAAACGCTGGCGGGCAAGCTCGCCATCGATGCGTGCTCTTCAGCTCGTCGCCTTGATCATGCGGAAGGCCTCGTCGAGCAGATGCGGCGTGTGCTTTCCGGGCGACAGCCGGCAGGCGCGGTCGAAATAATCCTGAAGCGCCGGCCGGAACGAGGGATGCGCCGCATTGTTGACGATGCTTGCGGCCCGCTGCTTGGGCGACAGCCCGCGCAGATCGGCAAGGCCCTGCTCGGTCACGATGATCTGCACGTCATGCTCGGTGTGATCGACATGCGTCACCATCGGCACGATGGCCGAGATCGATCCGCCCTTCGCGGTCGACGGCGTCATGAAGATCGAGAGATAGGCGTTGCGGGAGAAATCGCCGGAGCCGCCGATGCCGTTCATGATGGCGCTGCCGCGAATATGGGTCGAGTTGACGTTGCCGTAGATGTCGGCCTCGATCATGCCGTTCATGGCGATGACGCCGAGCCGCCGGATGACCTCCGGATGATTGGAGATCTCCTGCGTGCGCAGCACGATCTTGTGCTTCAGCCGGTCGATCTCGCTGTTGAATTGCCGGGTGGCGTCCGCGCTGAGCGAGAGCGCGGTGGCGGACGCGAGCATCATGCGATCCGAGCGCAGCAGGTTCAGCATGCCGTCCTGCAGCACCTCGGTATAGGCGGTCAGCCGGCCGAAGGGACCGTCCTCGAGGCCCGCCATCACGGCATTGGCGACGTTGCTGACCCCGGACTGGATCGGCAGCAGTTCCGGCGGCAGCCGGCCGCGGCGAACCTCATGGCTGAAAAACTCGAGAACATGGCCCGCGATCGCCTTCGACGTCGCGTCGGGTTGGGTGAAGGTCGTGTCGCGATCGGGAGCATTGGTCTCGACCACGGCGATCACCTTGCTCGGATCGCAGCGGAACGCGGTGTCGCCGATCCTGTCGCCGGGGGAGACGATGGGGATGGGCTTGCGGTGCGGCGGCAGCCTCGTGCCGTAGTAGATGTCGTGCATGCCGTGCAGAGCCGTGCTCACGCCGGAATTGACCTCGAGGATGATGCGGTCGGCCTGGTCCAGCCAGGTCTTGTTGTTGCCGACGGAGGCCGAGGGCACCAGACTGCCGTCCGGCAGGATGGCGGTGACCTCGATCAGCGCGACATCGAGATGGCCGAGAAAGCCGAACCAGGCGAACTGCGCGACATGGCTGAGATGAATGTCGATGTAGTCCATCGCACCGGCATTGATGCGCTCGCGCGTGACGGGATCGGACTGGTAGGGCAGGCGCAACTCGATGCCGTTGACCTTGGCGAGCGCGCCGTCCAGCTCGGGCGCGGTCGAGGCGCCGGTCCACACGCCGATCCGAAGCTGGTCGCCGCGTGCATGCGCCTGCTCGATCCGGCGCGCCAGCGCCATCGGAACGGCCTTCGGGTGCCCCGACCCGGTGAAGCCGCTCATGCCGACATTCGCGCCGTGCGGCACCAGCGTCGCGGCCTCGTCGGCCGACATGATTTTCGAACGGAACGCCGGCGACGAGATTCGCGAATGATCGATAGACACTTCAACCTCACAGATTTCGCGAATTCTCCATGAAATGAGCTGTCCCTACATGATCTAGGTCAAACACGCGGCGCGGCGCATTGGAAGCCGGCGGCGATGCAGCGATCCGGCGCGGGAGGACGAGGCCCGGCAACGGAGGCGAATCCAGACCGGACCTCGGACCACGAACTTCACGGTGAGGCGAAGCCGCGATCGGGCAGCCAACGCCTCAACGGAGACGATGGTTCACATCGGCCGTCTGGCAGCCTGCACTTCGACAAATTCGGAGTCGGGGTGGCTGACGATGGTGGCGACCCAGATGCCGCTGATGATCAGCGACCAGGCGGTGTCCCAATAGATCCAAAACACGAGCCAGCCTCCGTTTTCATCTCGCGCCCGCAGGATCGGGATAACAGCGCAGCGATGTGGCCGTTCCCGACGCGAGGCGCGGCACGACCGCGCGGCGAAGCGCTATTTTGATTTGGTCGGCGGCGAGGCCTGATCGGTTTGACCGGTGTGGCGCTTTGCCACGACGTCCTCATCGCGCTCGCCCTGGCGCGGGCGCGGCGGCGACTTCGGCTGGCCGGCCTGGCCGCCATGCTTGCCACCCATGTCGGGCTTGCCTTCGAGATCATTTTCGCGGGGCATGCCGGTTCAATGCACTCGCGCGGCTTTGGTTCGCATTGCGCAGGCCGATTTCGGCTGTGAACGAGTTCATAGGATTGCCGCGGTTTGCGGTGCACGATCGAGCGCCCGGGACCTTCATGACGCGGACGAATTCGGCCAGATGCGAAAACGGCTCATCACCTGGACCATCCTGACGTCCGCGCTGGTCGCGGTCGGCGTCTGGACCGTGCTCGGACCGCCGGCGCATCCGTCCGGCCCGCATCTGCCCTCGCGCACGGCGGCGATGCGGTAGCCTTCCCCGGCGACCGATACAATTTCGGCATCGATCAATCCCAATTGGAATTTGGTGCGGCGGAGCGCCGCCCGCTATCCTCGCCGGCAAAACGACAAGGCCGCGGGCGCGGCCTTCAGGAGGAGCCCATGTTGAGTCCGACCCGACGCATCGCATCCAACGCGCCGCGCGCTGCGATCGTCACCACCCTGTTCGCTGTCCTCACTCTCATTTCTGGAGTCCGTGCCGGCATGGCCGAGACCTTCGCCTATGTCGGCAACGCCGACAGCAATGACATCAGCGTGTTCGAGATGGCCGAGAGCGGCGAGATGATTCCGGTGCAGACGGCCGCCTTCAAGGGCGTTGAGAAGCCCGGCTCCTCGACGCCGCTCGCGATCACGCCGGACCACCGCGTGCTGATTGCCGGCGTCCGCTCGCAGCCCTACCTCGCGGTGAGCTTTGCGATCGATCCGAGAACGGGCCAGCTCAGCCCGATCGGCAACGGTCCGCTCGCCGACAGCATGGCCAATATCGCGATCGACCGCAGCGGCAAATTCCTGTTCAGCGCCTCCTATGGCGGCAACAAGGTCGCGCTGAATCCGCTTGGCACGAACGGCGTCGCCGGCGAGCCGAAGCAGGTGATCCCGACCGGGCTGAACGCGCACGCCTTCCTGCCCTCGCCCGACAACCGCTTCGTGTTCGCGACCAATCTCGGCTCCGATCAGGTGCTGGCTTTTGCGTTCGATGCCGCGGCCGGCACGCTGACGCCAAGCGACCCGCCGGCCCACAAGGTGCCGGAAAAATCGGGGCCGCGGCACTTCGTATTCCACCCCAATGGCAAGTTCGTCTATCTCATCCACGAGCTGAACGGCGACGTCGCGGCGTTCAGCTACGAGGCGAGGAGCGGCGCCTGGGACGAGATCCAGCGCACCACCGCGCTGCCGGAGGGCTTTAACGGTCAAGAGTCCGGCAAGAAACCTTGGGCCGCCGACATCCACATCACCCCGGACGGCCGCTTCCTCTACGCCTCCGAGCGCACCACCGGCACGCTCACCGCCTACAAGGTGGACGGATCAAGCGGCAAGCTGACCACGATCGGCAGCGTGCCGACCGAGAAGCAGCCGCGCGGCTTCCATATCGACCCCTCCGGCCGCTACCTCGCCGCGGTCGGCGAGCTCTCCGACAGCATGACGGTCTACGCGATCGACCAGGGCAGCGGCGCGCTGGTCCAACTGAAATCCTACCCCACCGGCAAGAAGCCGAACTGGGTGGAGTTCCTGACCCTGCCGTGAGTGAGGGACCGACCTACGTAAACATCCGTAATTTCGGAGCGCGCGCCTTGCCGTCATATCAGGACCATGGACCGTCAGATCGTCTTCAAATGCCCCCAGACCGGCATGAACGTGCAGCATCGGCTCGGCGACGAGCCGGCTGACCGCACGCATGTTTCCGTATCCTGCCCGGCCTGCACCCGCCTGCATTTCATCGATCGCTCCAGCGGCAAACTGCTGGGCGAGCGCCGCGGCTGACCGGCAATTCAGGGCCGCGCCGTAACCTGCGCGGTGACGTCCTCGACGTGGTGCAACAGGTAGACCAGATGGCCCGCCGTGTTGTGGATCGGCGAGTTGATCGGCTGCCAATGGCGCTCGACGAAGACCCCGCCGGGATCCCGGATGTCGTAGCGCTGGATCGCCATGGCATGCGCCCGTCCGGTTTCGCCGACGATCCTCAGGCTGCCGTAGAGATTGCTGACGCCGTCGGCGAGCGGATCGTCGGGATTGTCGGGGAATATCTCGAACAGCGAGCGGCCGACGATATCGGTCCGGCCTGTCAGGGTCGCGTCCGCATAGGCATCGTTGACGTCGACGATCACGAGGCCCGGCCCCGGATCCAGCAGCATGTAGGGATGCGGCGAGGCATCGAATTCGGGCTGGAATTGGCGGCGGATCGTATCGGCGTCGCCAGGCTGCCGCCGGCGCTGTTCAAACGGCGTCGTGTCGGCCCCTGATGCCGCCGAGTTCAGCAGCGCCAGCTGGCGCCTTGCCGATGCCAGCAGCGGGCGCACGGTGTTCTGGACCGTCGGGTCGGCGGTTTCATGGAGCAGCCGCTCGAAATGAACGATATTCTGCTCGCAGACGAACCGTTGCATCCCACCTCTCGACCATGAGCCTTGCGGCGGCCTTGCCGCGTCGTCCTGATCCTAGTTCCATACAGGCCGGTCTGGCAGATGAGAAGACCGTGATAGCCCGCACTTTGGAAGTAGGCCGAGCCGGGACGCCCCGCCGATAAAACGCGAACCTGTTGCCCAATCCCGCGACTAATCAAAGACTTGCCGCGAGGACCGGCGGTGGTGCGGTTTCCTTTCGGAGGATGACGCTGCCGTAGTCCGCACGGCCGCCATCTGCTATCGATTGGAAGCATAGCCCCCGTGGAATTTCCGATGCGTCATTTGTCCCGTGCCGTTGCTCGAAGCCTGTACCCCGCGACTCTGGCCGGCCTGCTGGTCCTCGGTCAGTCCCCGGCCCGCGCCGCGGACGACGAGGCGCCCAAGGGGCCGGCGGTCACGGTGCTGAAGGTCGCGAAATCCTGCTTCTCCGACATCGTCGAAGCCACCGGCACGATCATCGCGCGCGAGGAAACCTCGGTGCGGCCAGAGCGGCCGGGCCTCAAGGTCACCGACGTGCTGGCGGAAGCCGGCGACACCGCCACCGCGGGCCAGGTGCTGGCGCGGCTCGCCCTCCCCGAGGGCGGCACGCTGCAGGTCACCGCACCCGTGGCCGGCGTGATCGCGACGTCGACCGCACAGATCGGCAATTTCGCCTCGGCCAAGGGCGAGGCGCTGTTCACGATCGTGGCGCGCAGCGAATATGACCTCGTCGGTCTCGTGGCGACTTCCGACATGCGCAAGCTCGCCATCAACCAGACCGCGACCGTGCGGATCGCGGGTGCCGGCGACGTCGAGGGCAAGGTGCGCCGCATCGGCCCGACCGTCGAGCCCAACATCCAGCAGGGCATGGTCTATATCGGCATCTCCTCGCAGAAGCGGCTGCTGCTGAAGGCGAGCGGGCGTGCGCTGATCAAGACCGGACAGAGCTGCAACGTCGCGGTGCCGCTGACGGCTGTGCAATATTCCTCGGCCGGCACCGTGGTGCAGGTGATCCGCCGCAACCGCGTCGAGACCAAGCGTGTCGAGGTCGGCTTGATGTCGGGCGGCAATATCGAGGTCCGCGATGGCCTCAACGACGGCGATGTCGTCGTCGCCCGCGCCGGCGCGCTGCTGCGCGAAGGCGATCCGGTGCGCCCGGTGATGGCTGCGGAAGCGGCGAAGTAGCAGCGCGCCGCTTCACCCTCCCCTGGAGGGGGAGGGTCGGCTCACTTTGAGCGCAGCGAAATGTGAGACGGGGTGGGGTGATCTCTCGGCACGGGCACTATTCGTGGGGAGAGATCACCCCACCCCGCTCGCGCTTACGCGCGATCGACCCTCCCCCTCCAGGGCAGGGTAAGAAAACCTAGCCGCCGGCTTCGCCGAAATGGACGTCCTCGAGCAGCGAGGAGGAGACGGTCGGGACCTGATCGCCCTCGCTGGCGCGGGAGATGGCGACGCGGGTCTTGTTGAAGACGCTCTCGGCGCTGCCCTTGGCATTGAGGTTGTTCAGGAACTCGCTGACCAGCACGCTGTGCTCGCCCTTGCCGTCGTCGACGACCTTGCCCGGCGAGGCCGAGGAGAGGATCAGCGCATTGTCGGACGCGCTGATCGGCGCGAGGCCGTGGCTGTAGGAGCGGAAACGGCGCTCGTAGGGGTTACGGCGGGAAGCGTCGACGACGACGAGCTTGGCCTTGGCGCCCTGCTCCTTCATCATGGCGAGCACGCCGTCGATCGAGACGCCCTGGCGACGGACGTCGCTCTCCTTCCAGATCACGGCATCGACCGGCAGCATGTAGCTCTCGCGGCCGGCCTGCACGCCGTAGCCGCCGAAGAACAGCATGACGACGGTGTCGTGCTTGATGCGGGACTTCAGGCGGTTCACGGCGCGGACCATGTCGTCCTTGGTCGCGTCTTCCACCATGTCGACGTCAAACCCGCTCTTGCGCAAGCTGGAGGACAGCGCGCGGGCGTCGTTGATCGACTGCGTCAGCGGCGCGCTGGCGTCGGGATAATGTCCATTGCCGATGACCAGCGCGAGGCGCGAGCTCTGGCCGATCGAACCGGTGATCTGGTCCGTGGAGACGGCCTTGGCAGCATCGATCGCGCGCATGTTGAGAGCAGCATGAGCGCCGATCACCAGGGAGACCGTGCCGATCAGGGCAGCAGCCAACGCGATGGTGCGTCGGGAAAGGTCGAGCTGCTTTACATTCATCTCGGTTCGTTCCTGTGCCAAAGACCAGCCAAGCGCGCGCACACTGTTTGAGTAGCGCGATAGCGTCTTTAGGTTTGAGGGATTGGCCGGGGATGTGCCCCCGAATTGCGCGCAATTTGCGGCGCCGCACCAAACAAACCCTTAACCGGATATCGCCTTCCGGGCAATAGATTGCCCAAAAATTGAACTAAGCGATTGAAGATGTTCGTTAATTCGATCGCCCAGATTTGCGCGTTTTTTCCTCCCGGAGCCCTCTTCGAGCTTCCACCATGCAGCCTTCGTGCCGACCTTTTCCGTGACTATCGTCACATTTGTATTTCCCGCGAATCCGGGTAGCCTTTTCAACGACTTGCAGGGGGTGGCGCGGAGCTGGGAGCGCGCTGGCCGGCCCCCGGCCAAACCCCGCCAAAGTCCCCGCGACCAGGTATTTCATGAGCTTTCAATATTTTGCCGGCGCCACCTGCCGGGCGCTGCTGGCGCCGAAGGATGGCCCTTCTCTTTACGATGTCTGCGATCCCGTATTGTCTGCTACCGCGGGCGGCGATCCGCATCTGGCCAAGTTCTACAAGACCGCGCTCGGCAATCCCGCACTGCGGGTGCTGCTCAGGCGGGCCGGACTGCCCGAGCTGCGTGACGAGGCCAGGCTGACGGCGCTGCGCGCGGCGCTGGCTCGCGCCCGGGACGAGGCCGAGCCCGACTGGGCGGCGGTCGGCCAGCCGGTCGCCGATCTCGTCGACAGCATCGCGCTCGACCATCCCAGGCCGCCGCCGGCGATGTTCACCGGCTCGGCGCCGCCGCAAGCGCAGATCGACGGCGCAATCCGCGACTGCGCGCAACATCTGCTCGGCTCGTACCGCCGAAACGGCTTTCTGCCGACCTATGCCGCCTTCAACCTGATCGGCGATCCCGATTTTCGCGGCCGTGAGCTGATCATGGCGCTCACGGGCCTCAACGCCCGCGGCTACAAGAACTCGTCGCTGCTGTTCAACCTCGCCCGCGTCTTCATCGCGCGCTCGAAGGCCGCCGCCGTCGTCAATCCGCCCTGGCGCGGGATCGCCGAGCCGATGTGGGAGCCGGTGCAGATCCGCCACCGTTCGGCCTATTACGATGCGTTCTTCATCGAGGCGCTGCTGAGCTATGGCGAGACCGGGCTGGCCTCACCGGCCGACAAGGTTGCAGCGGAGCGCGCCATCGCCGACATGGTGGATTTCTGCGTCAACATCAGCCGCGAAGAGGTCGAGGGCATCGACGGCGCGCGCTTCAACGTCGTCACTGCGCTGGCGCCCGCGCCGCATCCGCGCTTCTCGCGCTACTTCGCGCAGATCAAGCAGGATCTCGGCTTCGGCATCTACGTGCCGGATTGCGACACCACGGCGTGCTCGATCTCGGCCGCGACCCAGGCCGGCTGCACCGACGCGATCATCGACCAGCCGCTGCTCGACTTCTATTCCGGCTATCAGGTCCACGCCGGCGTCAACGAGCCGCGCGTGACCGTGCCGCTCAACGACAACATCGACCATGAGGGCGGCGTTGCGACCTGGATCGACAATCTCAGGGGCGAGCGACCCTACGGCAACGACCTCGATCCGACGCTCAATCTCGACATTCTCGAGGTGAGCTTTCGCAACCTCGCGCGCTGGAAAGTTCTGGAGACGCCGTCGCGGCTCGCCACGGTGCATCGCATCATCGGCTTCCAGAAGCGGCTGGCCGCAAGCGGCGCCTTCGCCAATCCGCGCTCGCACATCTATTACCTGCCGGAACTCTACAGCGCCTATTTCGGCCGCTGCTATGCGGCCTTCCTGGCGCTGCCGCTGGCCGCGCAGGCCGCGATCGACCCGAACGGCGATTTCGACTTCATCCGCCATCGCGTGCTCTCCTACGTCAAGGGCGAGCTGATGGCCGCGGAGATGAACGTGTTCGACGCGGCGCTGGCGCTGATCGCGCTCGGCCATCTCGGCGCCGACCCGCGCGCCTTCGCGCCGGCGCTGAACGTGATCGTCGCCAGCCTTGGCGAAGGCGGCCGCCGCGGTCCGTTCCGCGCCTATGAGTGGAACAAGATGAAGACGCCGACGCGGATCCTGGTGGGCGGGCCAGAGGTGACCTCGGCCTTTGTGCTGATGGGATTGGCGGTGGCGAAGCGGGTGATGGCGCGGGGGTGATGTGTGCTCTTACCCTCCCCTGGAGGGTGAAAGCGAGACCTCGCGCAATGACGGGAAGTTGAAAGCTCAATCGTTAGGCATAAGCTGGCCGCGAGGCCAAAAGCCGACCACAATTGCGCGGCTTATCGAAATGATCCTGAACCCGCGGACCGGCATGTTGCGAAAATTCCTGATTGCGCTGTCTCTCCTCGCTCTTCCCTCGCTCGCGCACGCCGCCGACATCACCGGCACGGCAAAAGTCCGCGCCGGCGACTCCGTCGTGATCGGAAATACGCGGATCCGGCTTGGCGGCATCGACGCGCCCGCGATCGACCAGCTCTGCCTCAACACCAAGACCGAGCGCTGGACCTGCGGCATCGCAGCGCGCGACGAGCTCGCCAAATACGCTGACGGCAAGAGCTGGGTCTGCCACGCCCGTTCGATCGACCGGCGCGGCCGCACCGTGGCGCGTTGCGAGGTCGGCGGTGAGGACATCCAGAAATGGCTGGTGCGCAGCGGCTGGGCGCTGGCCTACACCCGCATCTCCAAGGACTACGAGCCCGACGAGGCCGCCGCGCGTGAGGCAAAAGCCGGGATGTGGCAGGGCGCCTTCATCGCGCCCTGGGACTGGCGGGTCCGCAACAAGAAGACGCAGATCCTGGGTGCGACCAAGCCGCCTGATGGCGCATACGCCGTGCTGCTCGCCTCGGCCTCGGGGCCGGTGGCGCCCTCCCCGGACTGCACCATCAAGGGCAACGTCAACAGCGCCGGCGAGTGCATCTATCACCAGCCGACCAGCCGCTGGTACACCCAGATCAAGATGAAGATCAGCAAGGGCACCCGCTGGTTCTGCTCGGTGGAAGAAGCCGAGGCCGCCGGCTGCCGCGAGACCAAGCGCTAACCAGACCTGCGTTTTGGACGCTTTTCCACCGCCCCCGCCCCGCGTAAAACCGTTGTTACAGCCACCCACCCATCTGTTCTCTGGCAATAAGGACCGACAGCAATGACCGTTCGCGCGGGCCGGGAGTTTCTGGCCATCCCCGGGCCCACCACGATGCCCGACGAGGTGCTGCGGGCGATGCATCGTCCGGCGATCGACATCTACTCCAAGGAGATGCTCGACCTGACCGAGAGCCTGCTCGGCGACATCTCGAAACTGTTCGCGACCAGGGGCAAGTCCTACATCTACATCGCCAACGGTCACGGCGCCTGGGAAGCCGCGCTCAGCAACGTGCTGTCGCGCGGCGACAAGGTGCTGGTGCTGGAGAGCGGGCGCTTCGCGATCGGCTGGGGCAATGCGGCGGCGCTGATGGGCGCCGAGGTCGAGGTGCTCAAGGGCGACTGGCGCCGCGCGGTGCGGCCGCACGAGGTCGAGGAGCGGCTGCGCCGCGACAAGGAGCACACCATCAAGGCCGTCGTCGTGGTCCAGGTCGACACGGCCAGCGGCGTGCAGAACGACATCGAGGCGATCGGCAAGGCGATCAAGGCGAGCGGCCATCCCGCATTGTACATGGTCGACACCGTGGCCTCGCTCGGCTGCATGCCGTTCGAGATGGACAAATGGGGCATCGACGTCGCGATGTCCGGCTCGCAGAAGGGCCTGATGACGCCGCCCGGCCTCGGCTTCGTCGCCGCCAATGCGCGCGCGCTCGAGGTGCACAAGAAGGCCAATATGTCGACGCCCTATTGGAGCTGGAGCGAGCGCGAGGGCACCGAGAACTATCGCAAATACGCCGGCACTGCGCCGGTGCATCTGTTGTTCGCGCTGCGCAAGGCGATCGACATGCTGCACGAGGAAGGCCTGGAGAACGCCTTCCGCCGTCACAGCCTGCTCGGCGAAGCCGCGCGCCGCGCGGTCTCGGTCTGGTCGGAAGGCCAGGTGCTCGGCTTCAACGTCGCGGAGGCGAACGAGCGCTCCAACACCGTGACCACGGTGACCATGAGCAACGGCCACGACCCGGCGGTGCTGCAGCGCTATTGCAAGGACAAATGCGGCGTCGTGCTCGGCACCGGCATCGGCGATCTCTCCGGCCAAGCCTTCCGCATCGCCCATATGGGCCACGTCAACGCCCCGATGCTGCTCGGCACGCTCGGGGTGATCGAGGTCGGGCTGAACGCGCTGAAGATCCCGCACGGCAAGGGCGGGCTGGAAGCGGCGGTGTCGTATCTCGGCGACGAGGTGGCGGCGTAAGGCGCCGGCCAAATACTCCGCTGTCGTCCCTGCCTAGTGCGCAATTGCGCACGGGCGCAGGGACGACGGTGGCGTGTTTGGCTACGGCTGCGGCACACGATACGCGTCGATTTGCGCCTTCAGCTCATCTAGCGGTGCCGTCGGCTTGCTCGGATCGACCCGATACTCGCCGCCCGCCAACCACTTCAGCACCATGGCGTCCACCACCGGCGAATGGTGGATGACGTCGCCATAGTTGTTCAGGTCATGCGTCACCTGCCTGATCGCGCGGAAATCGTGCAGGCGGACGTTGGGAAGCGGCGTCAGGCGCTGGGCAATGACCGCCGTGAGATCGGTGACGATCTTCAATGTCGCCGGCGAGGCATCGCGCATGGCGACGAATTGCAGGATCGAATAAGGCGGGAAGTAGATGTCGAACGTCACCTCGGGATGGCGCGCGATCAGGCCGACGGCATCCTGCTCGAAATGCCGCACCATGGCCTTGAAGTCATAGCCTTCGCCGAGGAAGCGGCTGCGCACGGGACTGGTGATGTAGGCGAAGGCGGCCAGCGTCCTCGTCGCATTGTACTCGCGCGCGAGATCGAAATCCCGCGGCAGCGCGTAGATGTCGTCGACATCCGGTCGCGCGAACTTGACCGGGAGATAAGGCGCCGCCCGGGTCAGCGGCTGGCGCAATGGCGGAACCGAGCGCAGCAGCGTGAACAGGGATTCCTTGGCCATCGCCGCGCTGAACAGGTAGGAAGCAATGCCCTTCGCCGTCCTGCGATAGAGATCGACGGACAGGTAGGGATCGTCCTCGATGTCGGCGGCATCGACGAAGATGAAATCGTCCATCGCCCAGATCACGCGTTTCGCGCCGCGCTCGATCGCCTGCTCCAGCACGAAACCTTGCTGGCGTGAATTGGAGCCGGTCATCGCCAGCTTGAGCGAATGCACGCGAAGCGCACGGTCGATGTCGCTCTGGCGGAAATGGATCGCGAGCGAGGTGCCCATGAAGGCGGTGTCGAACCGCTGGCTGCGGATCAGCCCGGCATTCTGCACGCGCGTGTCGTCGGAATAGAAGGCGCGCGGCGAGGGGCGAAACAGCTGCAAGGGATCGACGACGAAAACGAGCGCGGCCGCACCCAGCACGCACACGATGCTCGCGAGCAGAAGACGCGCCGGATGTGTGAACGTCGCGCGCATCAGAACCGGAAATAGATGAATTCGCTGTGGCTCTGGATGCCCAGAATGCCGAAGGCAAGCACCAGCGACGCCGCATAGAGCACCAGCGGCCGCATGCGCCCGGCCCGCAGCGTCTCGCCGACCCTGCGGTTGTCGTGGTCATATCCCATGATGCCTTGCGTGTTCGGCGCCAGCCACACCAGCGCGGCGTAGATCGCGACCAGCACCAGCGCCGCGATCTCCTCGCGGCCGAACACGATGCTGGAGGGATCGGCCATGGCACCGAGAATGCGCATGGCCCAATCGATCCGCTCAGTGCGGAAGAACACCCAGGCGACGACGACGGCGAGGAACGTCAGCACGGCGCCCACGATGCGGACCGGACGCGCAAGCGGCGACGGGATGGTCGGCACCAGCGCATTGAAGCCGTGATTGATACAGAGATAGGCCCCGTGCAGCGCGCCCCACACCACGAAGGTCCAGGCCGCGCCGTGCCAGAGCCCGCCGAGCAGCATCGTGATCAGCAGGTTGACGTAGCGCAGCACGCGTCCCCTGCGGTTGCCGCCGAGCGGGATGTAGAGATAGTCGCGCAGGAACTGCGACAGCGTCATGTGCCAGCGCCGCCAGAAATCGACGATGCTGGTGGCCTTGTAAGGCGAATTGAAATTGACCGGCAGGAAGATGCCGAACATCAGCGAGATCCCGATGGCCATGTCGGAATAGCCGGAGAAGTCGAAATAGAGCTGGAAGGTGTAGGCGAGCGCACCCAGCCAGGCCTGATCGAAGCTCGGCGAGCGCGCCTCGAAGGCGAGCGCGACCAGCGGCTGGATGCCGTCGGCGAGGCAGGTCTTCTTGAACAGGCCGATGGCGAAGATGATGACGCCGCACAGGATCAGATGGCCGTCCGGGCGCTTGGTCTCCTCGCGCTCGAATTGCGGGATCATGTCCTTGTGGTGGAGAATCGGCCCCGCGATCAGATGCGGGAAGTACGTCACGAACAGCGCGTAATGCGGCAGCGCATAGGCCGCGACCCGGCCGCGATAAGCGTCCACCAGGAACGCGATCTGGGTGAAGGTGTAGAAGGAGATGCCGACCGGCAGCAGGATGTGAACGGCGGCATGCGTGCCGAACAGGGCGTTGAGGTTCTCGGCGACGAATCCGGCATATTTGAAGATGCCGAGCACGAGCAGATCGCCGGCGACGCCGAGCGCGAGCGCGGCTTTGCGCTGTGACGGGCCGAGCTTCGCCACGATCAGGAGATGGCCGACGCCGTAATTGAAGGCGATCGAGAGCAGCAGAAGGCCTGAGAACTGCCAGCTGCCGATGGCGTAGAAGGCGATCGAGGCCAGCGCCAGCCAGATCACAGGGGTGAGATTGCTGCGCCGCCCGAGCCAGAAATAGCCGGCCAGCACGACCGGGAGGAACAGCAGGATGAACGGGTAGGAATTGAACAGCATCAGGCTGGACCGCGTGGGAATATGGCCCCTCAAAGCACACAAGGCGCCGATCAACAACCCGGTGCCTCGACACCGTCCTGGCACCGTCCTTGTCGTAGCCACGCTGGCAATTCGCGTGCCTGTCGCCATATTATGGGCGACCAGCCGCCTTCCATGGCCGTCGTTGCCGGGCTCGACCCGGCAATTCATCGCTAAGAGATCTCGTCCTTGATGGATGCGCGGATCAAGCCCGCGCATGACGAGGTGAGTTTCCGTAAGACGAACGAGGACCGAGTGACCGAAGCCAAGACCCCTTCCCAGCCCCCCGTCGCCCCGCGCCGGCCGCACTCCTTCACGCATCACGGCATCACCGTGACCGACGACTATGCGTGGTTGAAGGACGCGAAATGGCAGGAGGTGCTGCGCAACCCTGCGGTGCTCGACCCCGATATCCGCAAATATCTGGATGAGGAGAACGTCTACACCGAGAGCCTGCTCGGCCACACCGCGGGCCTGCAGAAGACGCTGGTGCGCGAGATGCGCGGCCGGATCAAGGAGGACGATTCCAGCGTGCCGTCGCCGGACGGGCCGTTCGCCTATTTCCGCAGGTTCCGCGAGGGCGGGCAGCACGAGCTGTTCGGCCGCGTGCCGCGCGACGGCGGCGAGAGCGAAATCGTGCTCGACGGCGACGCGCTCGCCAAGGACCACAAATATTTCAAGTTCGGCGGCAGCCGGCACTCCTATGATCACAAGCTGCACGCCTGGAGCGCGGACACCAAGGGCTCGGAATATTTTTCGATCCGCGTGCGCGACTGGGCAACGGGAAAGGATCTCGACGATCTCGTCGAGGAGACCGACGGCGGCGTGGTCTGGGCGGCGGATGCGAAGTCCTTCTTCTATGTGCGGCTCGACGACAACCACCGGCCGATGCAGGTGTGGCGGCACAGGCTCGGCACCAGGCAGGCCGACGACACGCTGATCTATGAAGAGCAGGATTCCGGATGGTTCACCCATCTGCACGAGAGCACCAGCGGCCGCTTCTGCGTGATCGCGGGCGGCGACCACGAGACGTCAGAACAGCGGCTGATCGATCTTGCGAACCCCGAGGCGCCGCCGCGCCTGGTCGCGGCGCGCGAGGAAGGCGTGCAATATTCGCTGGCCGATCGCGGCGATCAGCTTTTCATCCTCACCAATGCGGATGATGCCATCGACTTCAAGATCGTCACGGCGCCGCTTGACTCGCCCGAGCGCAAGAACTGGCGCGATTTGATCCCCTATCGCCCCGGCATCTACATCATCGATCTCGATCTCTACGCGGGACATCTGGTGCGGCTGGAGCGCGCCAACGCGCTGCCGTCGATCGTGATCCGCGATCTCGCGTCCAACGAAGAGCACGCGATCGCCTTCGACGAGGCCGCCTATTCGCTGGACACCATGGGCTCCTACGAGTTCGAGACGACGCATTTGCGCTTCGCTTACTCGTCGATGACGACGCCGTCGGAAGTCTATGATTACGACATGGTCAAGCGCACGAGGACCTTGCGCAAGCGCCAGGAGATTCCGTCGGGCCATGACGCAGCCGACTACGTCACCACGCGCATCATGGCGAAGGCGCATGACGGCGCCGAGGTGCCGGTGTCGATCCTCTATCGCCGCGGGCTGAAGCTCGACGGCTCGGCGCCGCTGCTGCTCTACGGCTACGGCTCCTACGGCATGGCGATGCCGGCCTCGTTCAACGCCAACCGCCTGTCGCTGGTCGACCGCGGCTTCGTCTACGCCATCGCCCATATCCGCGGCGGCGCCGACAAGGGCTGGGGCTGGTATCTCGACGGCAAGCGCGAGAAGAAGACCAACTCGTTCGACGATTTCGCCGCCAGCGCCCGCGCGCTGATCGCTGCGAACTACACCAGCGCGAAACGCATCGTCGGCCATGGCGGCTCGGCCGGCGGCATGCTGATGGGCGCGGTCGCCAACCGCGCCGGCGACTTGTTCGCCGGCATCGTCGCCGAGGTGCCGTTCGTCGACGTGCTCAACACCATGCTCGACGACACGCTGCCGCTGACGCCGCCGGAATGGCCCGAGTGGGGCAACCCGATCGAGAGCGAGAAGGATTTTCGCACCATCCTGTCCTACTCGCCCTACGACAATGTCGCGGCGAAGGACTATCCGGCGATCCTGGCGATGGGCGGCCTGACCGATCCGCGCGTCACCTATTGGGAGCCCGCCAAGTGGATTGCGCGTCTGCGCGCGACGATGAGCGGCGGCGGCCCGGTTCTCCTGCGCACCAACATGGGCGCCGGCCACGGCGGCGCCTCGGGGCGGTTCGATCGGCTCGACGAGGTCGCGATCGTCTACGCGTTCGCGTTGTGGGCGGCGGGGATGGCAGAGGCCGGGGTTTAAGGCTCCAGCGTAGCCACACACTCATCTCGTCGTCCCCGCGCAGGCGGGGACCCATACCGCGTGATCTTTCGAGGGAGTGCTGGAGCGGCACCGACGAAGAACTATTCACCTCTAGTCTTCGTCAAACTGCTCCCTCGGGTTATCGGTCCCGGCTTTCGCCGGGGCGACGGTCTCGTAGGGTGGGCAAAGGCGCGAAGCGCCGTGCCCACGTCTTTTCTCATTTCCACGAGAACGTGGGCACGCTTCGCTTTGCCCACCCTACGGCAGCTCGGCTCGTCGCTGCTGCCTCACACCGCCCCGTGCGCCTCGACATACAGCGCATACACCGAATGGCTGCTCGCCATGTAGAGCCGGTTGTTCTTCGGACCGCCGAAGCAGAGATTGGCGCAGCGCTCGGGCAGCTTGATGAAGGCGAGCGGCTTGCCTTCTGAATTGAACACCATGACGCCGTCGAGATCCTCCGGCCTGCCCTTGAGCTGAAACACCTTGCGGCCGCCGACATCACTCGGCTCACCCTGCAGCGCGCCGTTGGAGCCCCAGCCGCACCAGAGGTTGCCGTCGCGGTCGACTCGGAAACCGTCGAGCGAGCCCTGGTCGGCGGCGTCGATCAGCTTGGTCTTGCCGCTGAGCGCGCCGTCGTCGCCGACATTGTAGCTCCAGATGCTGCGGTTGGGCGTGCCCTTCCACTCGACGATGTAGAGCTTCTTCTCGTCCGGCGAGAAGGCAAGGCCGTTCGGGTTGACGAGGTCGGTGAGCACCGCGCTGATCTTGCCGTCCTTGGCGATGCGGTAGACGTTGGTGGTGGCCTGCTCGGCCTTCTCCTTCTTGCCCTCCCACTCGCCGTTGATGCCGAACAAGGGATCGGTGAACCAGACGCTGTCGTCGGATTTCACCACGATGTCGTTCGGCGCGTTCAGCCGCTTGCCCTCGAACTTGTCGGCGAGCACGGTGATCCTGCCGTCCTTCTCGGTGCGGGTGATGCGGCGGGTGACGGAGTGCTCGCAAGTGACGAGGCGACCCTGGCGGTCGCGCGCATTGCCATTGGCGTAGTTGGCGTTGGCGCGGAACACGCTGGTTTGCCCGGTCTTCTCGTCGAACTTCATGATCCGGTTGTTGGGGATGTCCGAGAACAGGAGATAGCCGCCTTCGGGGAAGTAGGCGGGGCCTTCGGCCCAGCGCATGCCCGATGCGACCTGCTCGACGGTCGAGGAATAGAGCCGGTATTTTGCAAAGCTCGGATCGAGGATCTGGACGGCGGGATCGGGATAGCGCTGGTTCGGCGTGAACGGGAACGACTGGGCGCCCGCGGCGCGGGCGAGAAGCACTGATGCTGCCGCCGCGCCAGCGCCGGCCATGAGGTTACGTCGCGTAAAGGTCATGGAAGTCCTCCCTGCTTGCTAAAAGGCCGGCGCTTGATGTGGCCGGCCTGTTTCTTGAACGAACTGATTTCGACGCGATCGGCCTTAGCGCCCGTTCTTCTTCCGCCATTCCGCGAAATCGGTGAGCGTCTGCGGGTCGGTGGCGGGATAGAGACCGAAAATACCGCGGCCCTTGCCGACCTCCTCGGTAACGAAATCCTCGAACGCGGTCATCTCGAAGGTCTCGTTGGCGATCTCGTCAGCGAGATGGGCGGGAATCACGATGACGCCGTCGGCATCGCCGAGGATGACGTCGCCGGGAAACACCGGCGCATCGCCGCAGCCGATCGGGACGTTGATCTCGATCGCCTGGTGCAGCGTGAGGTTCGTCGGCGCGCTTGGGCGGTGATGATAGGCGGGGATGCCGAGCTTGGCGATCTCCGCGGAATCGCGAAAGCCGCCGTCGGTGACGACGCCGGCAACGCCGCGCTTCATCAGCCGCGTCACCAGGATCGCGCCGGCCGAGGCCGCGCGCGCGTCCTTGCGGCTGTCCATCACCAGCACCGCGCCGGGTGGGCAGTCCTCGACCGCCTTGCGCTGCGGGTGGGAGCGATCCTTGAACACGTCGATGGTGTTGAGGTCCTCGCGCGCCGGCATGTAGCGCAACGTGAAGGCCTCGCCGACCATGGTCGGCTGGTCGGCGCCGAGCGGATGCACGTCCTGGATCATCTGGATGCGCAGACCGCGCTTGAACAGCGCGGTGGCGACGGTGGCGGTGGAGACGGATTTGAGCTTGGTGCGGGTGGCGTCGCTGAGTTTGGTCATCGTGTGCTCTCTCTGGTCGTCATTCCGGGGCGCTCGCGTCAGCGAGCGAACCCGGAATCTCGAGGTTCCGGGTTCGATGCTTCGCATCGCCCCGGAACGACGGTGTTAATAAATCGACGGCTCGCCGATCGGCGCGCCGAAATCGGTCTCGAGGAAGTCGAAGTCGCAGCCGTCATTGGCCTGCTTGATGTGCTTGGTGAACATCCAGCCATAGCCGCGCTCGAAGCGGCGCTCCGGCTGCTTCCAGGCGGCGCGGCGCTTGTCGAGCTCCGCTTCGGATACCTCGAGATTGATGGTGCGGGCGGCGACGTCGAGCGTGATGCGGTCGCCGTTCTGCACCAGCGCCAGCGGACCGCCGATATAGGATTCGGGCGAAACGTGCAGGATGCAGGCGCCGTAGCTGGTGCCGCTCATGCGCGCGTCCGAGATGCGCACCATGTCGCGCACGCCCTGCTTCACGAGCTTGGTCGGGATCGGCAGCATGCCCCATTCCGGCATGCCCGGTCCGCCCTGCGGCCCGGCATTGCGCAGGATGAGGACGTGATCCTCGGTGACGTCGAGATCGGGATCGTCCACCGCCTTCTTCATCGACGGGTAATCGTCGAACACCAGCGCAGGTCCGGTGTGCTTGAGGAAACGCGGCGCGCAGGCGCTTGGCTTAATGACGCAGCCGTCGGGCGCGAGATTGCCCTTGAGCACGGCGAGCGCGCCCTCCTTGTAGATGGGATCGTCGACCGAGCGGATCACGTCGGCATTGTGCACCTCGGCGCCCTCGATGTTCTCGCCCAGCGTCTTCCCCGTGACGGTGACGCAATCGAGATGCAGGTGCGGCTTGATCTGCCCCATCAGCGCCGGCAGGCCGCCGGCATAGAAGAAGTCCTCCATCAGATAGGCATCGCCGCTCGGGCGGACGTTGGCGATGACCGGCACCTTGCGGCTGGCGATCTCGAAATCGTCGAGGCCGATGTCCTGGCCGGCGCGCCGGGCCTGCGCGATCAGATGGATGATCGCATTGGTCGAGCAGCCCATCGCCATGGCGACCGCGATCGCGTTCTCGAAGGCCTTGCGGGTCTGGATCACCTTCGGCGTCAGATCCTCCCAGACCATCTCGACGATGCGGCGGCCGCATTCCGAGGCCATGCGGATGTGGTTGGCATCGGCGGCGGGAATCGAGGAGGCGCCGGGCAGCGTCATGCCGATCGCTTCCGCGATCGCCGTCATGGTCGAGGCCGTGCCCATGGTCATGCAGGTGCCGTAGCTGCGGGCGATGCCGGCCTCGATGTCGAGCCAGTCCTTGTCGGAGATTTTTCCGGCGCGGCGCTCGTCCCAGTATTTCCAGCCGTCGGAGCCGGATCCGAGCGTCTTGCCCTTCCAATTGCCGCGCAGCATGGGACCCGCCGGCAGATAGATCGCCGGGATGTTCATCGAGGTCGCACCCAGCAGCAGCGCCGGCGTGGTCTTGTCGCAGCCGCCCATCAGCACCACGCCATCGACGGGATGGCTGCGCAGCAGCTCCTCGGCGTCCATCGCCAGCAGATTGCGATAGAGCATGGTGGTGGGCTTGAGCAGCGATTCCGACAGCGACAGCGCCGGCAGCTCGATCGGCAAGCCGCCCGCCATCAGGATGCCGCGCTTGACGTCGTCCACGCGCGACTTGAAATGCATGTGGCAGGGCTGCGCGTCCGACCAGGTGTTGAGGATCGCGATGCAGGGGCGGTCCTTCCACTCCTCCGGCGCGTAGCCCATCTGCATGGTGCGGGAGCGGTGGCCGAACGAGCGGAGATCGTCGGGCGCGAACCAGCGCGCGCTGCGGAGCTGGTCGGGTGTTTTCTTCTTGGTCACGATTGGGTGCCCCATTTTTGCACGGTGTTCCGCTCGATGGCGCGGAAGATCAGGTTCTCGACAAAGAGCCCGATGATGATCACCGTCAAGAGGCCCGCGAACACGGCGGGTATGTCGAGCAGATTGCGGTTCTCGAAGATGAACCAGCCGAGCCCGCCCTGCCCCGACGACACGCCGAACACCAGTTCGGCCGCGATCAGCGTACGCCAGGCGAAGGCCCAGCCGATCTTGAGGCCGGTGAGGATCGAGCCGAAGGCGGCCGGGATCAGGATCTTGGCGACGTAAGGCAAGCCGCTCAGACCGTAATTGCGGCCGACCATGCGCAGCGTGTTCGACACGCTCTTGAAGCCGGAATGGGTGTTGAGCGCCACCGGCCACAGCACGGAGTGGATCAGCACGAAGACGAGGCTGCCATTGCCGAGACCGAACCAGATCAGCGCGAGCGGCAGCAGCGCGATCGCCGGCAGCGGGTTGAACATCGCCGTGACCGTTTCCAGGAAATCGGTGCCGATGCGGGTGGAGATCGCGAGAATGGTGAAGATCGCAGCGAGCACGATGCCGGCCGAATAGCCCATGAACAGGACCTTCAGCGAGGTCCAGGCTCGCATCGGTATGGTGCCGTCCTTGACGCGGTCGATCAGCGTGAGCGCGGTATCGTGCAGCGTCGGGAACAGCAGGGGGTTGTCCAGAGTGACGCCGTAGGCTTCCCAGACCGCTGCCAGGAACAGGATGATGACCGACTTGCGGACGAAGCCGTCGTTCCAGAGCATTTCAGGCACGCTGAGCTTGCGCTCGACCTCGCCCGTACCGATCGCGGCAGCCGACGCGTCACGCAGCAAAATTCTCGCTTCGCCCATGGCAGGCTCCCTCAATGCGCGGTGGCTTCGCCGGCGAACAGGAGATCGTGGATCTCCTTCTCCAGCCGGCCGGCGCTGCCGTCTTCGCTTCCGACCTTGTCGACGTCGATCACCTCGGCCTTGACGCGGCCGGGATGCGGCGACAGCAGCAGGATGCGGTTGCCGATGCGGATCGCCTCGGCAATCGAATGAGTCACGAACAGCACGGTGAACTTGGTCTCGCTCCAGAGCTGGAGCAGTTCGTCCTGGCAGGTCCGGCGCGTCAGCGCGTCCAGCGCGGCGAACGGCTCGTCCATCAGGAGGATGTCCGGCTCCATCGCCATGCCGCGCGCGATCGCGACGCGCTGCTTCATGCCGCCGGAGAGCGTGTGCGGATAGGCGTCGACCACGCGGGTGAGGCCGACCTTCTCGATATAGGCCCGCGCGCGTTCCTCGGCGTCCTTGCGCGACAGTTTTCGCGCAGTCAGCAGCGGAAACATGACGTTGGCGAGCACGCTCTTCCAGGGCAGCAGCTGGTCGAACTCCTGGAAGATCATCATGCGGTCGGCGCCGGGGCCGCGGATCTCGCGTCCACTGATGCTCATGCGCCCCTCGCTCGGGCTCATATAGCCGCCGACCGCCTTGAGCAGCGTGGACTTGCCGCAGCCGGAAGGGCCGAGCAGCACGAAGCGGTCGGACTTGTCGACCGTGAAACTCACCCTCTCCGTGGCGGTGACGACGGCGCTGGAGGTCTTGTAGCGCAGCGTCACCCCACTGACGTCGAGCAGCGCCATCAGTTGCCCTTCAGGTCGTGCGCGACGGGGAGATAATAGTCCGTCCAGGCCTTGGGCTGGTTCTTCAGCGTGCCGGTCTTGAACAGATGGGCGGCGAACTTCATCGTGCCCTGCGGCTCGAGATTCCACTCCATCATGCCGGGCTCCTTGAGGAGATCGAGCAGCTCTTCCACCGAGGTCTTGTCGCCGGTGATCTCCTTGTAGATCTCGACCGCCTGCCTGGTGTCGCTGCGGATCAGGTCCTGCGCTTCCTTGGTGGCGTCGCGCACGGCCTGGATGATCTTCGGGTTGGCGTCGGCGAATTTCGTGGTGGTGAAGAACTGGGCCTGGCTGAGCGGCCCGCCCATCACGTCCGGCGACGACAGCACGATATGCGCGCCCGGCACGTTCTTCAGCTCCAGGAAGGTGAAGGGCGGGATCGAGAAGTGGTTGTGCACCTCGTGCTTGGGATTGGACAGTGCCGCATAGGCGTCGGGATGGCCGAGCTGCACGGTGTTGGCATCGAGCTTCGACCATTGGTCGGCACCGAAGGCCTCGGCCGCCGCGATCTGGAGCACGATCGCCTGCGTGGACACCTTCACGGTCGGCACCGCGATCTTGTCCGCCGGGCCAAAATCCTTGATCGACTTGATGTTGGCGTCGCGGCTGATCAGCGTCATCGGCTGCGCTGACGTGGCGACGATGCCCTTCACGCCGCCGCGGGTGCGGTCCCATAGCAGCAGCAAATTGCCGGTGCCGGTGTTGAGAATGTCGACGCCGCCCGCGAGCAGCGCATCGGTCTGCGCGCCGCCGCCGGAGAAGGTGACCCATTTCGTGGTGACGCCCGCGAGGCCGAGCGAGGCTGCGTGCTTCTCGATCAGCTTCAGCTTCTCCATGATGTGGCTCGGCATGTAGAAAATGCCGGGCTGGCGCGATAGCGCGATCTCGGACTTCTGCTGCGCCCGCGCCGGCGAGGCTGCCAGCACGGTTGCGACGATCAGGGCGATGGCGGCTGCGCCACGCTGAAATGGCTTGATCATAGTTGTTCGTTTCCTCCGGCCGCCATTGACGAGCGATCCTGGTGATGCACTAATGCATTAGTGCATCAAAGGCAAGTCTGCCGGAGCCCTTCGCATGGAAACCGCCCGCCCCGCGTCCCGCGCGACCGCCCGCCGGGGGCCGCCGCTCGACCGAGCCCGGCAGGCCGCGCCGCAGGTGTTCGAGCGGCTGCGCAGCGCCATTCTCGCGCTCGAACTGCCCCCGGGCGCACCGTTGTCGCGCACCGAGCTCGCCACGCAGTTCGGCGTCAGCTCGACCCCGATCCGCGATGCGCTGATGCGGCTGGAGGAAGACGGGCTGGTCGACGTGTTTCCGCAGCACGCGACCGTGGTCAGCCGGGTCGATGTCGGCCGCGCCGAGCAGGCGCACTTCCTGCGCCAGGCGCTCGAGCTCGAGATCGTCCGGCTGCTCGCCGAGCAGCACGACAAGGCCCTGGTCCTCCGCCTCGACCATGTGATCGCACTGCAGCAGCAATTCGCCAAAGCCGGAGATTTCGAGAGCTTCATCGCCGCCGACAATGATTTCCACGCCGAGCTCTATGCCGCGGCCGGCAAGCAGGAGCTGTGGACGCTGGTGCGCAGCCGCAGCGGACATATCGATCGGCTGCGCCGGCTGCATCTGCCCTCACCCGGCAAGGCGCAGAACATCGTCCGCCACCACAAGCTGATCACCCGCGCGATCGAGGCCGGCGATCCCGACGCCGCGCAACAGCATCTGCGCAAGCATCTGTCGGGCACGCTGAGCGAGCTGGACAAGATCCGAAGCAGCTATCCGGAGTATCTGACGGATTAGCGCGCGATGAAGATTTCGCTTGTGGCCATCCTTCGAGACGCCCGCCGTTGGCGGGCCCTCAGGATGAGGACCGAGTGGGTTGCGCTGGTTTCAACGAGCACCGACGCTGCTTAGCCTCATCCTGAGGAGCGCGCAGCGCGTCTCGAAGGACGAGGCGCGCGCTCAGCATGCGTCATTCCTTATCAGGCCGCGTTCCTGTTCCGCCGCTCCGGCCCGCGATAATCGGAATCGCGGTTCTTGCGGCGATCCATCGGGCCGCTGCGCAGCTTGACGAAGAAGGCCTGGACCTCGGCCGCAAGACGCTCGGATGCCCCCGAGACCTCGTTCGCGGCCCCCATCACCTCGTCGGCCGAGCGGCTGGTTTCCGCGATCGCTCCGGAGACGGTACCGATGCTGCCGGCGAGCGTCTGTGTGCCCGACGCCGCCATCTGGACATTATGCGAGATCTCTCGCGTTGCCGCGCCCTGCTGCTCCACGGCACTGGCGATCGCCGCGGTCACCTCGTCGATCCGGCGCATGGCGCTGGCGACCTCCTTGACGGAAGCGACCGCGCTGCCGGTCGAATTCTGGATCGCCGCGATGTGCTTGGCGATGTCCTGCGTCGCGTTGCGGGTCTGGTCGGCCAGCGCCTTGACCTCGGAGGCCACCACCGCGAAGCCGCGGCCAGCCTCGCCGGCGCGCGCGGCCTCGATGGTGGCGTTGAGCGCCAGCAGATTGGTCTGGGCCGCGATCGCCTGGATCAGATCGACCACCGAGCTGATGCTCTGGGCGGCGTGTGCAAGGCCCTCGATCTCGGACTCCGAGCGCGCGGTGACGTCGCCTGCCGACCGCACGGTCTTGTTCGACAATTCGATCTGTCGGCCGATCTCGACGATGGAGCTCGCGAGCTGCTCGGCGGCCGCCGCGACGGTCTGGACATTGACTGCCGTCTGCTCGGAGGTCGCTGCTGCGGACGTGGCTTGATTGGTCGCATGGTGCGCGATGCCGCCGAGACTCTCCGCAGTCTGCCGCATCGTGCCGGCATTCTGGCCGACCAGCGTAAGCAAGTCGCGCGAGGTGACGCGAAACTCCTCGACCGCACTCTCCGTGTTGCGGCTGTTCGCCTCGCGCGCCTCCGCCTCACGCGCAAGGCCTGCCGCCGCCGCCTGCTGGGCGATCACATTGTCGCGGAATTTGGCCACGGCCTGCGACACCATCCCGATCTCGTCGCCGCGCTCGGCGGTCCTGAATTCGACACTGGTGTCGCCGCCGGACAGACGCGCAGAATCACTCACCAGCTCGACGATCGGACGCGTGATCGACCGCGCGACCAGGATCGCGATCGCGGTGCCGAGCACGAGCCCCGCGGCGAGCAGGATCCATTGCAGTTGCAGCAGCCTCTCGGCCTCGTCGGCGAGGCGGCGGGCATCCGCTGCGAGCTTCGACTGCTGGTCGCTCTTGAGGCCGCCGGCGCGCTTGCCCTCCGCGTCCTTGCGGCCGTCGAGGAGATCGAGAGTGCGGGTCGCACGCGGCGCCGCCTCGGAGGACAGGACGAAGACCGGCATATTCCATTGCGGCGTCTGGCGGATCGCGAAGATCCTCCCCGGCAAGGCCGCGAAAGCTTCGTTCGCCTTGACGATGGCCTGATAGGCGGTTCTCTGAGTGGAGGTCAGCAGTGCCTCCTGCGTCCTGACCGCGGCGAGCGCGGCGCGGAAGGTCGCCAGCGGCTTCTCGAATTTGTCGCGGTCCGCGGCTTCGCCCGATGCCACATAGAGCCGCAGCTGCGATCCCGCCGCGGCGAGATTGCCGCGGACGTCGGCGAAGGTCTTGAGCAGGTGCTTGCGCTGCGGCGTCGCCTCCAGCGTCTCCTCCTCGTCGATCATCCCTGTGATCTCGGTGAACATCGTCGCGATCAGCGGCGCGGCCTCCTTCGTCAAGAGCTCGCTCGCAGGATAGGCCGAGGGGGTGAAGGCGGTCAGTTCGGCCTTGTCCTGGGCCTGGCGGAACTCCGCAATCAACGCCCTCGCCTCGCTCCAATTGGCCTTGTTTTCCGCGCTGGAAAATCCCTCGGCCATGCGATCGACCGCCGCCACGGTGCGGTCGAGCTCGGCCCAGACCGCCGCGCGGTCGCGCTTGCCCTGCGCGTCGCCTGTCAGGAGATAGCCACGCAGCGTCGAGAGCGTGGAATAGAGATTGCCGACGAGCTCGGTGCTCGCAATCGCGACCGGCGCCCGCAGGTTCGTCACGGTCCTGATGCGCGAGGAAATCTCGGAGACCGCGGTGACGGTGTAGATCACGGTCGCCGCCAGCAGGATGCAGATGAGCGCGAAGCCGCCGAGCAACCGGGTGCGAATTCCGGTGTTCGCCAAGGATTTGAACATAAGTCTCTCGTGCTGAATTCGTCGGATCGGGCGGCTCGCCCGGTGCCGGGAGGGAGCGATGCGAGCCGTGACAATTGACTTTTCGGAACTGACGCCAATTCTGGTCCGACGCCTTTAATCCCCGGTGAAGTCCTGCGCCCGTGCAACTACGGCGAGAAAAATAGTTCTTCCCGCCTCGCGGCCGTGGGACGCGGCGCCGCCCGGGAGCCATGTGCACGGAACCATGCATAATGCCCGCAGCCCGTTCGCGAAGTGCTTGCAGGCCGGGCGGAATCCGCGCAACAATTTCGTCTTTGATGGTTTGATTTGCGGCCAGCGGGGATGTCCCGTCCGGCCCGGAGGACTTCAGACGTGGCCAACATCCTGATTGTGGATGACGACCCGGCCGTTCAAATCACGATCCGGCTGATCCTGGAGAGGGCCGGCCATCACGTCACCGTCGCCGGCGACGGCCGCAAGGGACTTGCGCTGTTCGAGGCGGCCCGGTTCGAATTGCTGTTTCTCGACATCTTCATGCCGGGCATGGACGGGCTGGAGACAATGCGTCACATCCGGGCGCTGGCCCCGGCCATTCCGATCATCGTCATTTCCGGCCAATCGATCACGCCGGATGCTTACGCGGAACCGGACTTCCTGAAGATGGCGACCAAGCTCGGCGCGGTGGCAAGCCTGCAAAAGCCTTTCCGGCCCGGCGCCCTGCTCGCCGCGGTCGAAGGCTGCCTGAAGGCGGGCGAGCCGGAGGGGTCCGATGTCAGATCCGGCCACCGATAACGAGGGCGCCCCTGGTTCGGGCCAGATCGGCCGCGATGATCCGGGAAGTCCTGCGAGACCCCCGCTGACGCTCGCCACGCGGCTGGCCATCGCAATGATCCTGCTGGTGGCGGTCACCGTGGCTGCCGTCGGCTGGCTGGGCTATCGCAACACCACCCAAGCGGTCATTCCGCGGGTGCTGGAGCGCGTCGAAGCCCAATCACGCCTGCTTGCGACAAGTCTGGAATCCTATGTCGCCGGCGCGCGTGGCGATCTGATCGGTTATCGCTCCGCCGCGGCCATCAACGGCCTGATCCGCGCGCACGTCGCCGGAGGAATTGACCCTTCGGACGGCGTCTCCGAGCAAACCTGGCGCGAGCGTATCGCCGAACGGCTCGCGGCCGAGATCGAGGCCAAACCCATCTACGGGCAGTTCCGCATCATCGGACTTGATGACGACCAGCGCGAGCTGGTGCGCGTCGACCGCTCGGGTCCGAACGGATCCGTGCGGATCGTCCCCAATGGCGAGCTCGAGCGCAAGGGCGAACGAGCCTATTTTCAGGACACGATACGGCTGCCACCGGGCGAGATTTACGTTTCGCCGATCGATCTCGCGACGCGCCAGGGGGGCACCACGGCCCCGCACGCTCCGACGCTGCGGGTCGCGACGCCGCTGTTCACGGCGGCCGGCAAGCCGTTCGGCATCATCATCGCCAATATCGACATGCGTCCGGCCCTCGACCACGTCCGCGCGACGGCAAGCTCGGGTGGAGAGATCTACGTCGTGAATTCGCGCGGCGACTATCTCGTTCATCCCGATCGCGCACGCGAGTTCGGTTCGCTGCGCGGCCATCCCACCAACTGGCGCGACGATTTTCCATTCTTCTCGGCCTTGGCTGGCACCTCGGATATATCCACGCGGCTCATGACCGACGAGTCGGGCCGGCCGAGCGGCGCGGCGATCGCGCCGGCACTGCTGGCTGGCAAGGAATGGGTTGCAATCATCGTGACCATTCCCCCGGCCGTGTTCGGCCGGGTGCCGGCCGCCATTCAAAAGACGTCCGTGCTGGTCGGCGTGCTTGCCGTTCTCGCCGCAGCGGCGCTCGCGGTGCTGCTGGCGCGCTCATTGACCCGCCCGATCGGCCGCCTGACCGCGGCCGTGGAGGCGATCGGCCGCGGGGAGCCGGCGGACATCCCTGTCGACGCCGGCGGCGAGACGGGCGTGCTGGCGCGGGCTTTTGCCCGGATGGTCGAGGAGACGCGGGTGAAGACGGCCGCCCTCGAGCGCGAAATCCGGGAGCATCGCCGCACCGAGGCCGCGCGAAGCCATCACGCGGCGCGCGAGCGCTTGTTCAGCGCCGCCGTCGAATCGTCCGACGATGCGATCGTGATGCAATCGCTCGATGCCATCATCACCGGCTGGAATCCTGCCGCCGAGCGCCTCTACGGCTATTCGGTGAACGAGGCGATCGGGCAATCCACCGCGATCATCGTCCCGGCCGACCGCCGCGCGCAGGGCAAGGATTATCTGGCGCGGATCGCCCGGGGCGAGCCGATCGAACGGTTCGAGACGGTGCGCCTGCGCAAGGACGGCGCGCCGGTCGAAATCTCGCTCAGCCTCTCGTCGATCAGAGGGCCGTCGGGGGAGATCATCGGCGTCTCCGGGTCCGCGCGCAGCCTGACCGACGCGCGGCGGGCCGAGCGGCAGCTGCAGCAGCAGCTCGAGGAGCGCCGGCAGATCTTCGACACGTCGCAAGACCTGATCATGGTCATGGACTCGCGAGGCCACATCGCGCAGGTCAGCCCGAGCAGCGAGACCATTCTCGGCTATCGGCCGGAACAGATGATCGGCCGCAGCGGCGCCGACTTCATTCATCCCGAGCATCTGGCCAACGCCCGCGACGAGATGCGCGCGCTGCGCCGCGGCGAGCGCGTCAAGCTCGCCGACACGCGCTGCTTCCATCGCAATGGACACGAGGTCTGGCTGTCCTGGCTCGGCAGCTGGTCCGAGCCGGCGCAGCGCTATTTCTTCGTCGGGCGCGACATGACGGAGGCGCGGCTCGCGCAGGAATCGCTGCGCGAGAGCGAACGGCTTGCCCGCAACATCGTCGAGACCTCGCTCGACGCCTTCATCCAGACCGACGAGACCAGCAGCATCCTGAACTGGAACTCGCAGGCCGAGCAGCTGTTCGGCTGGCGCCGCGACGAGGTGCTCGGCAAGAGCACGATCGACCTGATCGTGGCCGAGAGCGAGCGCGAGAGGGTCAAGGCAGGGCTGAAAAACTTCCTGGAGAATGAGGACGGCCGGACGCTGAACCGCCGCCGCGAGCTGATGTGCCGCCGCCGCGACGGCAAGGAATTCAGGGCCGAGGTCAGCGTGACCGCGCTGAAGCGCCGCGAGGGCCTGCTGTTCAACGTGTTCTATCGCGACCTCACCGACAAGATCGCGGCTGATGAGCGCATTCGGCACGCCGAGAAGATGGAGGCGATCGGCCAGCTCACCGGCGGCGTGGCGCATGATTTCAACAACATCCTCACCGTCATCACCGGCACGATCGAGATTCTCGCGGAGGCCGTCGAGAAGGAGCCGCAGCTTGCGGCCATCACCAAGATGATCGACGAGGCGGCCGCGCGCGGCGCCGATCTGACCCAGCACCTGCTCGCTTTCGCGCGCAAGCAGCCGCTTCAGCCGCGGGAGATCGACGTCAACTCGCTGGTCATCGACACCGCGAAGCTGCTGCGACCGACGCTGGGCGAGCAGATCCAGATCGAATCGGTGTTCGAGGAGGAGAATTGCGTCGCGATCGTCGATCCCAACCAGCTCACCACCGCGATCCTCAACCTCGCGCTCAACGCCCGCGACGCCATGCCCGGCGGCGGCAAGCTGATCGTGGAGACCGGCGCCGCCTATCTCGACGAGGTCTATGCCAGCGTCAACGACGTCCGCCCCGGCCGTTACGTGCTGATCGCCGTGAGCGACACCGGCACCGGAATTCCGGCGAACATTCTGACCAGGGTGTTCGACCCCTTCTTCACCTCCAAGGGACCGGGCAAGGGCACCGGCCTCGGGCTTTCGATGGTCTACGGCTTCATCAAGCAGTCCGCGGGCCACATCAAGATCTACAGCGAGGAAGGCCACGGCACCACGATCAAGATGTACCTGCCGCCCGGCAAGACGCCGACAGCGGTCGGCGAGGGCGTGACGCCGGCGGCGGTCGAGGGCGGACACGAGACGATCCTGGTGGTCGAGGACGACAGGCTGGTGCGCGACTACGTGCTGGCCCAGCTGCATTCGCTCGGCTACGTCACCTTGCAGGCTGCGAATGCCGCAGAGGCGCTCGCGATCGTCGCCGCCGGCAAGCCGTTCGACCTTCTGTTCACCGACGTCATCATGCCCGGCAAGATGAACGGGCGGCAGCTCGCCGACGAGCTGATGAAGACGCGGCCCGACCTCAAGGTGGTCTACACGTCGGGCTATACCGAGAACGCGATCATCCATCACGGCCGGCTGGATTCCGGCGTGATGCTGCTGGCCAAGCCCTATCGGAAATCGGATCTGGCGCGGATCATCCGCAAGGCGCTGGGCGGCTGAGGCGAGATCTCGTGTCCCGGACACACCGCAGCGCTAAAGCGCTGCCGTGCTGAGCCGGACCCAGAAGCCGTCAGCGGTGAAGTTGGTGAAGTTGTTGAAATGGGCCCCGGCTCTGCAGCGCACCACTGCGTGATGCGCTGCGTCCGGGGCACGGGACCATTCTACGACGCGCGCTGGGCCGCGGTCATCACGATGCGGATCAGATCGGCGGCGTTGCGCGCGCCGAGCTTCTTCATGATGTTGGCGCGGTGATCCTCGATGGTGCGCGGGCTGATGCCGAGCGTGCGGCCGGCTTCCTTGTTGGACGCACCGGATGCGAACTGCTCGAGCACCTCGCGCTCCCTGCGCGTCAGCGGCTCGCGCCCGGGGAAATGCAGCGAGCCGAACTTCGGCGAGGCGTTCTCCGCCTGCCTGCGTGCATAGGCGCCGATCGCCTCGTCGAGCCGGCCGACGATCTCGCTGCCGCGGAACGGCTTCTCGATGAAGTCGAGCGCGCCGCTCTTGATCGCGCCCACCGCCATCGTGATGTCGCCCTGTCCGGAGATCATGAAGATCGGGGCCGGATAGTCCTCGCCCTGCAGCTCCTTCAGAATGTCGAGGCCCGACTTTCCGGGAATGTGCACGTCGAGCAGGATCGCAGCCGGCGTGCGGTTTCGCGCGACGGAGAGCAGTGCCGCGCCGTCCGCAAAACAGATCACCTCATAGCCCGCCGCCTTCAACACCATCGACAGAGTGTCGCGAACGGCAGGGTCGTCATCGACCACGAAGATTTCACCGCGAGAGATTTGTTCGGCCATGTGCCACATCCGGTTGGCATGAAGGACTCGCGTCCGCGCCTCCCGTTATGGCGTTCGGCGCGGATTCGGCCCACCCGTATTTGTACGGGACATGGACTTAACGCACAAGTAGCGGCAAGGTGCCTAATTGCGGGGTACGGAGAATATCCATGCTAAATTTGGCCGGCACGCCCCCGCTCGCCGCGATGGCTGAAACTGACAGCCGCCGGTTGATCGCAGCCGATCTTCGCGCCCTGATCATGCGGATCGAGAGCAGCATGCGCCTGATCGACGCAGCCATGATGGAAGCCGACACGTTGGAAACGGGCTTCGCGTACGGCGATCCGGCCGGTTCCGCCGATATTTTCGTGCTCGATGACGTCACGCCGCGCTATGCCACGGCGAGCGCCGCCCTCAGCGCATGTCGGGCGGGCCTCGGCCACGCCCTGCAATGTCTGTCGGAATCCGGCAACCCGGCATAGATCGCGGCCGGCGCGGCGCAACCGCCGCGTGGCCGCTCCGCGTTCAGGCGCGGTGCCGCTCCACGATCGCGTCGGTGGCGACACCGCCCCAGGTGTGAATCGCCGGAAGGCCCATCGCGGTCTTGCCGAGATTGGCGAGGCTGATGCGCAAGGCCGCGAGATCGAGCGGCTTCGGCAGGCTCTGCAGTTCGATCCCGACCGACCGGGCGAAGCTGCGGGCGGCGCTGCGGCGCTTGCCGTCCATGCCGCTGATGACGATCACGGCGCCGCCGAACTTCGCCGCCGCCATCTCACGCAGCACGTCGATGCCGTCGCCGTCCTCCAGCACGAGATCGAGCGTCACGCAATCGAAGCGGGCGGCACGAAGCTTCTCGATGGCGTCCGCCACGGACGGCGCCGCCGTGACTTCGTGGCCGGCCTGCTTGGCGGCGACCGTGATCAGGCTGCGCTGCGTGGCGTCGTCATCGACGACCAGAAGCTGAAGCGCACGCCGCTCGGCGCCGTCGGGCAGGTTTGACGAGATGGGAGAGAGAGAGCTTCTGGGCATTTCCGTATCCTGAGAGTGAGACCATCAACGGATACACGCTTCGCGCTTAAGCGACGTAAAGCTGCCGCCGCGAATTGGTTCGAATGTCTTCAGGAAGCGTGAAGGAAGGGATCGGAAAAGCGACGGCGGCGGGTGCGGGCCGATCACGCCGCTTCGTCACGGCCGCCGGCTGCGCCGCGCTTCTTCCGGTTCTTACCACGCAGGAACTGGATGTCCATTTCGGCGCCGTTGACGCGGACCAGCTCACAGCGGCGATAAGCGAGGCCCGTGGACGACAGCAGCAGGAAGAACTCTTTCAGGTTCAACCCCTGGATCGAGCCTTCCACCGTGAGAATGGCGTCGGTGTCGGAGATCGCGTTGAGCTTGCAGTCGCGCCGCCAGGTGCCGTCGATGGCCATGATGCAGACGTCATAGCCGCGACTGAAGGTCACGCGCTCCGTCCCCTTGCCATCCTCGGCCATGACTATCGTCCCGCCATGGCCGCGAGGCGCGGCGCGCCGCCGAGAACCGGCTTGGCGGCTGCGGCCCGCGGATCGTTCGGCTTGTAGAGGCCGCGCCGCTCCGGAATCGGGCGGAACGTATCGGTCAGACCGACGACGGTTTCGGCCGCACCCAGCACCAGGAAGCCGTCTGGCTCGATCTGGCGCGCCAGGCGGTTGAAGATGTTGATCTTGGTATCCTGGTCGAAATAGATCAGCACGTTGCGGCAGAAGATGACGTCGAAGGTGCCGAGCTGGGCGAAATCGTGCAGCAAATTGAGCTGCCGGTGCTGGATCATCGCCCGCAATTCGGGATTGATCTGCCAGGTCTCGCCGGTCTGCTTGAAGTACTTCACCAGCATCTGGATCGGCAGGCCGCGCTGCACCTCGAACTGGCTGTAGACGCCGGCCTTGGCCTTCTCGAGCACTTCCTGCGACAGATCAGTGGCGATGATCTCGACGCGCCAGCCGGTGAGGGCCGCGCCCATCTCCTTCAGGCACATCGCCAGCGAATACGGCTCCTGGCCGGTCGAGCCCGCGGCGCACCAGATGCGCACGCTGCGCTTGGCCGCGCGCGCCTTGATGATCTCGGGCATGATGTGTTCGCGAAAATGGTCGAACGGGACCTTGTCGCGGAAGAAGAAGGTCTCGTTGGTGGTCATCGCCTCGACCACGTCGGTGATCATCTGGCGCGCGCCGCCCTGCAGCTTCTGCACGAGCTCGGCGATGCCGGAGAGCCCGGCCTTGCGAGCGAGCGGCAGCAGGCGGCTTTCGATCAGATATTGCTTGTCTGCGGACAGGTCGAGCCCTGAATTGTCCTTCAGGAACTTGCGCAGATACTCGTACTCGGTCGGGGTCACGGATAGCCTCTTCGAAGCTGTACTGGAACACTCTGGCCCAAACACTAAAGGCCAGACACTCAGGCCATGGCTTGGTCGACCGGGATCAAACCAACTTCAGCGAACTTGTCGGCGATAATGTCTTTGTCGAAGGGCTTCATGATGTACTCGTTGGCGCCGCCGCTGAGCGCCTGAGCGATATGAGCCACGTTGTTCTCGGTGGTGCAGAACACCACCTTGGGCTGGTCGCCGCCGGGCAAGCGGCGCATGTGGCCCATGAATTCGAAGCCGTCCATCACCGGCATGTTCCAGTCGAGCAGCACCGCGTCGGGCAACTGCCGCTGGCAGATCTCGAGCGCCTTCGAGCCGTCCTCGGCCTCGGTCACTTCGAACTCGAGGCCCTCCAGGATCCGGCGCGCGATCTTGCGCACCACGCTGGAATCATCGACCACCAAGCAGGTCTTCATGTTGGTTCTCCGGCTCCGATGTTTCTGTTAGCTCAGGCAGCCAATTGAACTTTGGTTTCAAGGTCGAGCACGCGATCGACGTCGAGGACGACCATGAGCTGACCGTCGAGGCGATGGACGCCGCCGGCGAGC
>NZ_NWTI01000032.1 GCF_002531575.1 Bradyrhizobium sp. Y36
ACTTGACCAACGACCCACCTGTCAGTGATGTGTCCGAACAGGTGTCAGCCATGTCTCCGGACTAAACACGTGACCGGGGCATCCAGTACGCTGCGGCCTCTCGGTTCAGCCACCCCCGCCTCTGGAATACTGGATTGCCCCTTCGCGGGCAATGACACCGCGATTTTTGTCGCGCGCTTACCGTTCTCGCGAAGTGGCTAGACCCCCGCCACCGAGGCCCACATGTCCGAAAGCTTCTTCCGCACCGCCTGCGCGCGCGTCAGCGGCGGGGGCGTCTCGTCTTCTTCCGGCAGACGCAGGCCGACGAGGTTGACGCGGCCCCCGGAGATGCTGCGCGCGACCAGCACGATCTCGTCCAGCGCGAGTTCGGCGCCCTCCTTCGGCGCGCGGTCGAGATGGACGTCGAAATAGTCGGCGAGCGTCAGCTTGCCCTCATCCTCGCTCACCTTGACGCCGTAGATCCCGGCGAGCTCGGCCAGCGTGTGCTCGCCGGAGACCATGAAATCGCCGAGCAGATGCGGATCCGGCGCGGTGCTCGGCTGCATGTCGACGAAGAAGCGGTCGAGCGACTCGGCCTTTTCCGGCGGCGCCAGCAGGTAGATGTAGTCGCCGGGCGCGATCGGGTCGGCCTCCAGCGGTGTCAGGATGTTCTCGTTGCGGATCACCAGCGTCGGCTTGGACCAGGACGGGATCAGGCCGCGGCGGAAATACAGGCTCTTGGGCCGCACGGGATAACCGACCAGCTGCTGCTCGAGCTGGCCCGGCAGGTCCAGCTCGACACGGCGCGGGCCGCGCTCCGCGCGCGGCAGCGCGACGTGCAGCTTGCGCGCCGCCGGCGCCAGCGTCCAGCCCTGCAGCAGCAGCGAGATGATGACGACGACGAAGGCGACGTCGAAATAGAGATAGGCCTTGGACAGGCCGACCAGCATCGGGATCGAGGCCAGGAAGATCGCGACCGCACCGCGCAGGCCGGTCCAGGCGATGAAGGTCTTCTCGCGCCAGTTGAAGCGGAACGGCGCCAGGCAGGCGAACACCGCGATCGGCCGCGCGACCAGCATCAGCACGAGCGCGACGGCGACCGCCGGCACGATGCTGGCCCCCAGCCGGCTCGGCGACACCAGCAGGCCGAGCAGCACGAACATCACGATCTGTGCCAGCCAGGTCGCGGCATCGAGGAAGGCCACCACCGAATTATGCGCGCGCGTCGGCCGGTTGCCGATGATGATGCCGGCGAGATAGACCGCGAGGAAGCCGGAGGCATGCATCATCTGCGAGCCGCCGAAGATCACCAGGGCGCCCGTGGTCACGAACGGCGCGTGCAACCCCTGCGGCAGCGCCACCTTGTTGAGCGCGATGACGACGAGGCGTCCCCCAAGGAAGCCGACGACGGCGCCCAGCACCGCCTCCTGGATGAACTCCATCGCCACATGGCCCGCCGAGCTCGATCCCAGCGAGATGTACTCGACCAGCATGAGCGTGAGGAAGATCGCAAAGGGATCGTTGGTGCCGGATTCGGCCTCCAGCGTCGCGCCGACGCGCGGGCGCAGGCGCAGGCCCTGGGTGTGCACCAGCAGGAACACCGCGGCGGCGTCGGTCGAGGCCACCACGGCGCCGACCAGCAGCGATTCCGTCCAGTTGAGATCGAGCGCGAATTTGGCGAACGGCGCCGTGATCAGCGCGGTCAGCAGCACGCCGGCGGTGGCGAGGACCACGGACGGCGCCAGCACGGTGCGGATGCTGGCAAAACGCGTCTTCAGGCCGCCGTCGAACAGGATCAGCGCGAGCGCCACCGAGCCGACCAGATAGGTGGTGCGGACGTCGTCGAACTGGATCTGGCCCGGACCGGAATCGCCCGCGAGCATGCCGACCGCGAGGAAGACGAGCAGCAGGGGTGCGCCGAAGCGCAGCGCAAGCAGGCTCGACAGGATGCCGGCCATGACGAGGACGGCGCCGAGCAATATGGCGAGGCTGACGGAGTCGAGAGAGGCCATCCACCTTCCAGGTCAAAACGGCAGGAATGGCATCTGTATCGTCGCCGCCTGTGCACGCCAACCCATTTTCGCGTCTCGCGGCAATCTGCCCGTATTTTACGGCCTTAACGTACATCACATGCCGGTGTATCGATGGCCTGCCTGCGCCCTTTATGGGATTCTGCGGCTCCCTCGAATCAATTCCTTCCCTGCTTGCCGACGAGACCGATGGACATGGACCTCAAGGACTTCATGGAGTTCGTGCAGACCACCGCGCGCAGCGTCGGGGCTGAAATCTCCTCACCCTGGTTCTACCTGCAATTCGGCCTCATTCTCGCCGCGGCCGGCGTCGCCTATGCGGCGGAGACCGGCGTGCGCAACCGGATCGACATGACCGCGCTGACGATGCGCTGGCCGCTGCCGCTCCGGCACTTTGCCCGGGTGATGGTCTCCAGCGCCTCGACGGCCGTGTTCACGCTGCTCGTGATCATCTCGCGCCTCGTGATGTACCACGCGACCTGGCCGAGCCGCTCCTATCTCCTGATGGTCGCCGCCAAGCTCGGCCTGGCCTGGCTCGTGATCCGGCTCGTCACCTCGGTGCTGCGCAATGCCTTCATCGTCCGCCTGGTGTCGATCACGGCGTGGTTCATCGCCGCGCTGTCCATCCTCGGGCAGCTCGATACCACCGTCGACCTCTTGGATTCCTTCGCGATCGTGCTCGGCGGCCTCAGGCTGACCCCGCTCTTGGTGCTCAAGGCCGGCGCGCTGCTCCTCATCGCGCTCTGGGCCACCAACATCGCGAGCAATTTCGCCGAGAGCCGGATCAACGCGACCAGCGATCTGACGCCGTCGGTGCAGGTGCTGCTGGTCAAGATCATCCGCATCGGGCTGCTGGCCGTCGCCATCGTCATCGCGCTCGGTGCTGTCGGCATCGACCTTTCGGCGCTCGCGGTGTTCTCCGGCGCGGTCGGCGTCGGTATCGGTATCGGCCTGCAGAAGATCGTCGCCAACTTCATCTCCGGCATCATCCTGCTCGCCGACAAGTCGGTGAAGCCCGGCGACCTCGTCACCATCGGCGACAATACCGGCCGCATCAGCGCGATGAAGACGCGCTATATTTCCGTCGCCGCCGGCGACGGCCGCGAGTTCCTGGTGCCGAACGAGGATCTGGTGACGCAGAAGGTCGTCAACTGGACCTATACCGACAAGAACACGCTGGTGAAGATCGCCCTCGGCACCAATTACGACGCCGACCCGAAGCTGGTCTGCAAGCTCGCCGCCGAGACCGCGGAAGCCCATCCGCGCGCGCAAAAGGGCAAGCCGCCGACCTGTATCCTGACCGAGTTCGCCGAAGCCGGCATGAAGTTCTCGCTGACCTTCTGGATCGCCGATCCCGACGGCATGGACAAGGTCAAGAGCGACGTGATGCTGGCGCTGTGGGACGCCTTCAAGCGCGAGGGCATCCGGGTTCCCTATCCGGTCCGCGAAATCCGCATCCGCGGCGGCGCGCTGCCGGTGGAAACCACCGTAGAAGTCCCGAATTAGGCCCGCTTTCGGGCCCAAGGACCACGGTCGGCTTGCATGAAAGCCCGCAATCATTAAATTAGGGCCTGAAATCAAGCCTTTTCGCCGATATCGAGATCAGCCCGGAAGACCGCACAAGCATGAGCTACGTCGAAGCCACCGATACCTCGCTGCGCAAGACCGGACAGATCAAGCTGCATGGACCGACCGCCTTTGCCGGCATGCGCAAGGCGGGCGCGCTGGTGGCCAAGTGCCTCGACGAGCTCACCGACATCGTGGGCCCCGGCGTGCCGACCGAGCGCATCGACCAGTTCGTCCGCGACTTCGCCTTCAGCCACGGCGCCTTTCCGGCGACGCTGATGTATCGCGGCTATCGCTACTCGACCTGCACCTCGCTCAACCACGTGGTCTGCCACGGCATGCCCGGCGACCGTCCGCTGAAGGAAGGCGACATCGTCAACATCGACGTCACCTTCATCGTCGACGGCTGGTACGGCGATTCCAGCCGCATGTATGCGGTCGGCCCGATCGCCCGCAAGGCCGAGCGGCTGATCGAGGTGACCTATGAAGCGATGATGCGCGGCATCGCCGCGGTGAAGCCCGGCGCCACCACCGGCGACATCGGCCACGCCATCCAGAGCTTCGTCGAGCCGCAGGGCATGAGCGTGGTCCGCGATTTCTGCGGCCATGGCCTCGGGCGCATGTTCCACGACGAGCCGAACATCATCCATATCGGCCGGCCCGGCGAAGGCGTGCAGCTCAAGCCCGGCATGTTCTTCACCATCGAGCCGATGATCAATCTCGGCAAGCCGCATGTGAAGATCCTCTCCGACGGCTGGACCGCCGTGACGCGCGACCGCTCGCTGTCGGCGCAGTTCGAGCACTCCGTGGGCGTGACGGCGACGGGCGTCGAGATCTTCACGCTGTCGGAACGGCACGGCGAGAAGCAGATCGGGTGAGCCCGGCACAACGGCTACCGCCGGCGGCGGAATGACGATGGCGCCCTCTTGTAAGTCGCCGCAAAAGCGTCGTTGAAGCGACGAACGCTGCCGAAACCGGCAGCAAACGCGATCTCCGCCAAATTCATCTCGGTCTGGTCGATCAGGCGCTTGGCTTCCTGCACGCGGCGGGTCGCAGCGATCTCGCTCGGGCTCGCGCCGGCGTGCCGTATGAACAGGCGGAGCAGATGACGCGGCCCGACGCCGAGGGCTTCAGCCAGTTCCGTCGTTGATGACCGATCCAGGAAACCGTCGTTGATCATGCGCATGCCACGCGCAACGGTGGTGGCGGTCCCCATCCAGGCCGGCGACCCCGGCGCGGTTTCCGGCCGGCAGCGCAGGCACGGGCGAAAGCCGGCGCGCTCCGCAGCCGCCGCGGTTGCGTAGAAGGTGACGTTCTCCGAGCGTGCGGGGCGAACCGGACAGACCGGCCGGCAATAGATCCGCGTCGAGCGCACCCCCGAGAAGAACAGGCCGTCGAACGCGCGCGCACGCGAAAGGCGCGCCCGGTCGCAGGTGTCCCAGTCGAGATGCGGTGGCAGCGTTTGCCGCTGCGCCTGGCCTGTCGTCATCGCAGCAGAATAGACGCGGCATAGCGCACAGAGTAGCTGAAATCGGACTCGACCCGGCGATGAGGTCCGAATTCGGCCAGCCTGCCCCGCCGCCCCGGCTCATGGTGCCGAGCGCCGCAGGAGCAGATCGCATGAGCAAGCAAGCCGAACCGACGACGTCACGACCAACCACGCTCGCGATCGAGATCGGACTCTTGCTGCTGCTCTCGCTGATCTGGGGCAGCTCGTTCACGTTGATCAAGATCGCGATCCCGACAATTCCGCCCTTCACGATGGTCGCCGCGCGGGTGACGATCGCGGCCCTGCTCCTGATCCTGGTCGCCGCTGCGCAGGGACATGCCCTGCCCCGCCGCGGATCGGTATGGGCCGCCTTCTTCGTACAGGGGCTGCTGCAGAGCGCGATCCCCTTCACCCTGATCAGCTGGGGCGAGATGCATATCGCGAGCAGTCTCGCCGGCGTGCTCAATGCGACCCCGCCGATGTTCGTGTTGGCGATCGCCGTCATGACCGGACGCGGGCGGCAGGCAATCAGCGGCCGGAAGGTCGTCGGCGTTGCTCTCGGCCTTGCGGGCGTGGCCCTGACCATGGGCATCGATGCGCTGTCCGGAGTCGGCACAACTGCGCCCCTGGCGCAGATGGCCGTGCTCGGCGCCAGCCTCTGCTACGCGCTCGCGCCGATCTGGGGGCAGCGCTTCGCTGGGCTCCCTGCCATCGTCACGGCGGCCGGAGCGATGAGCTGCGCCGCGGTGCTGATGCTCCCGACCGCCGCCGTTCTCGAACAGCCGTGGGAGCTGGCACCGCCGCCCGCGCGGGCGATCGCCGCCGTGATCGCCCTGGCGATGGTTTGTACGGCCTTTGCGATGGTGATCTATTTCCGGCTGATCCACACGCTCGGTCCGCTCGGCACGACCAGCGGCAGCTATCTGCGCGCGGGCTTCGCCGTAGCGCTCGGCACCGCCATTCTCGGTGAGCATTTGACTTGGTCCAGCCTTGCCGGAATGGCACTCATTCTCGCGGGCGTGGTTGCAGTCACCGTACCCGCACTGGCATCGAACGTCTGGAAGCCCACCGGCGCGCCGGCCCGCAATTGACGGTTGCAAAAACAGAGGCCCCCGGCGATGCTGGCGGCCGATGCCTGCCAAGCCGGACCACGACAAGAGCAAGCCGGAGGACGCGCCGCATTATCACGGCCATCGCGAACGGCTGCGCGAGCGCTTTTACAATGCGGGCGCGGATGCGCTGAGCGATTACGAGCTGCTGGAGATGGCGCTGTTTCCGGCGCTGCCGCGGCGCGACACCAAGCCGCTGGCGAAAGCGCTCATCAAGACCTTCGGCTCGTTCGCCGAGGTCGTGCATGCGCCGGTGGCGCGCCTGCGCGAGGTCGACGGCGTCGGCGAGGCTGCGATCAACCAGCTCAAGTTGATTGCAGCAGCCGCGAGCCGCGTGACCAAGGGCGAGGTCAACAGCCGCAACGCGCTGTCGTCCTGGAACGAGGTGATCGACTATTGCCGTTCCAGCATGGCGTTTGCCGACAAGGAGCAGTTTCGGCTGCTGTTCCTCGACAAGCGCAACCAGCTGATCGCCGACGAGGTGCAGCAGACCGGCACGGTGGACCACACCCCGGTCTATCCGCGCGAAGTAATCAAGCGCGCGCTGGAGCTATCGGCGACCGCCTTGATCCTCGTGCACAACCACCCCTCGGGCGATCCGACGCCGTCGCAAGCCGATATCCAGATGACAAAAGCCATCATCGACATCGCCGCCCCGCTCGGCATTTCGGTGCACGATCACATCATCGTCGGCAAGAACGGGCATGCGAGTTTGAAGAGGCTGAAGCTGATTTGACGCCTGGGCAAGCCGCCCCTGTTGCAGACTCCACTTGATGTCTGTGTTTGGGGTAGGAGCGGAATCATTTGCCCGGCAGGCCATTTCTCGCTTTGACCCAACGCGGGCATAGGGGGAAGACTTCATTCTACATGATCTATCAGATCAAGCTTTATGCAACCGCGCGAAAGCCTGCTTAATCAGAAATCAAAATTTCGATCCTTAAGCCGTAGTCCAAGCTCGTCTGACATGAACCTGAATGCTCGGTCCTCCAGATAGGGGATCGGAAACGTACAGCGCCCCTTCAAGAGTACGCTCAGGATGGCGGCGTATAGCGCCGCTTTGTCCCAAACAGCGGGGTCAAGGCATGGTTGGCCTGGCGTGAACGCCGTGTGATTAATGTCGCCAAACTTGAAATCGACGCGCAGCCCCGGCAGGTGTCCCAACAATATTGCGTGCGAATAAAACCTGCCCACGAAATAGATTTCTGGGATCGTTTGGATTTGCTTTGTCAACCGCAAATGCGCATCGCTGAGGCCGACGAAAATGTCGGCAAAGTGCGCAGGCGCCGCCTCATCGATCGCCTGCCATCCCTGAGCGAACTTGCCGGTTCGCATCTGCACTCGCTTTTCATTGGCTGTTAGCGTGACGGCCGACAGCGGCAGTTTCCATAACGTGCAGAATTCATCGAGCAACAACTGCATCTGCTCGACATTGTTGGCACGGTCAGCGCGCCGACTGACGAAATCGGCGGCTGCGTGAAAGAAGGCAACTGGCGAGAGTCCGGGCTCGCTGCTGTCGCCCCGGCCGCCTTGCAACGATGTCCACAGCAGAAAAGCCATCATTCGGCCGATCTGTTCGCGGGCCTTGCTACGCTGTTGGATCAGTTCAACAAAGTCGTTGATCAGCCACATGTACTTGCGTGCGCTAGCCCCCCTGCGTACTAGCTGATCGAAAAGCACAATGCCCTCGTCGCCGAAAAGGTCGTGCGCGATATCGAGTTGCACCGTGCCGGCACTAGCCTCCAGCAGATGAATGTTGCTCATCCAGCCATAGATGCCGCGATCCGGCGCGCCCGCACGCTCCAGCCGTGAAGCAAGTGTAGTATAGCCTTCGATAAGGCGAGCTGCTCGAGGGGTCCACGATTGGATCGCGGGATGATCAACCGCAACAGGCATCGGAACGGACAGGCTAGTACTGACCTGCCACTTGCGAAGGTGCCCGACTAAGGGCAGTGCATTCTGATAGTAATTGAATTCAGCCGCTAGTATGTCCAGGCCGAATCCCGTCGACAGCAAGTCGTGTACATGCCGAGCCTCGTGAAAGAACGTGGACACGTATGCGACGAAGATCAATGCGGCACGACCACTCGGGTCATTTCGTTGGAATCGATCGAGGTCGGCATGCGCGATTGCATAGATGTCGTCGACCGTTTCCTTTTCGGGGGCCAACGCAATGTCCGGACCTCTGAGCCCCAGAAGTCGGCACACGGCTGCGCCCACTTCCGGCGGGGTCGGGCCAAGCGCGCTCTGATCTAGATCGAGATAGATGATCAGGGTGTCAGTCAGTGCCCGACCAAAGGCCTCCGAACCGGCGAGATGGCTCACCGCAGCGCCCTTTCGGCGATCATCTGCTGCAGCCGCGCCATGCTCTGAGGATCATCCACCACGAGGTTGTAGACTGCGCCATCCGGAAATCGCAACCGCACCGTCTTGCGCGCAAGCGCCTTGCGTTCCTGGAGCCTTTTGTGCACGAGTTCTCCGATGATCGCTCCGGTCAGCGCGATGGCAGCTTCGCCCGTGACCTTCAGCAGGAACCAGCCGATTGTTAAACCTGATACTGGATCGAACGTTAGGTCAGCCGAGGTGTCCCCTGAGACTTTTGGTTGTTTGAGATCGATGCTGGCGTCCTTGCCAAGATCCGCGACTACTCCTTCGACAAGCGCAGACGCACCGGTCGGAAGTTCTATCCCAATAGAAACCTGTTCAGTCATATGCGTGCGGCTCCTCGTTCCAACTAGCAAACAGTGTGTCAGCCTTATCGTCGGCCCCCAATGCGTGCAGCCGGGCGACAATCAACAACCTCTCCTCTAGCGATAGGCGCTGCGTCGTCAATTCTTTCTCCAGCTTTTCGGCGAGATCTGCATTTAAGCGCGCGAGGACAACGAGTGCACCACCCGCGTCCCTGCAGTGCAGGTAGCAGTGCGCCGCATTAACGAACAACCCCTCCCGTCCCTCTTCGTCGACGATCAGGTGCACGCTGGTTAAGCACTTGTCGAAATAGTACGCTGCATCGCGAAGATTTTCCCGCGACAGATTGACGTTCGCCATACCCGTATAGGCACCGAATCTTTCGCTGGTGCCGGTTGACAGCGGGGACACCAAGATTTCTTCATACAGGGTCTCTGCAAGGTCGCGTTCACCGACGCGAAAACACGTATTGGCCGCAGTCAGCATGTTCGCAAGCACCCTAGCTTGGTCTTTGCTCCTCGATGCCGCCCAGAGTGCCAGTCTAGCGGCCACCAGAGCATGCTCGGTGTTGACCGCGATGTGCTCCGTGTAAATGCCCATCTGCCATGCGACCCAGGGCGTGACAGGGATGTTTAGTGCGTCCAAAAAGGCGTTATCCAGCGGCGCATGTTGTTCGGCTAGCGTGACCAGCGTCGTGAGTGCAGCACGGTCGGTCTCGAGGTCGTTGGAAGCCGGCCCGGGCGAGCCTGAAATACTGTACGCCCGCGATGTCCATTCTTCCGCCATTCCGAAGCTCTTTGCTGCAAAATCAAACTCGATTTGCGAACCCCCACGATTGACGGGTAATCATGGCACACATTATGGCGTCCTTGAACAGCCTAGGTGTTTGCGTCGAACATCCCCGTATCTGCCTAGTCCGTTCATGGCATATCTGCGATATCATACACGGGTTCGGCGATGTCCGTTATGCTCGCCCAAGCAGACTCGAAAATGCAGTGAGCCGGTGTGCTCCAAAAGGATCGACCGTGACGTAACGCGTGTTGGCGGGATGATCACGAGCCGTCACCGATTACAGCCCCTATTTCCGTCGCCGTTCGCAGACGCGGTTCGTGTAAATTTCTCAATGCGATAGGTGGCTTCCAGCGTGTCCTGAACAACCACCCCTCGGGCGATCCCTCGCCCTCGCAGGCCGACATCCAGATGACCAAAGCGATCATCGACATCGCCAAGCCGCTTGGGATTGCCGTGCACGACCACATCATCGTCGGCAAAAGCGGGCATGCCAGCCTGCGCGGGATGCGGTTGATTTAGGGCGAGGCGACGCCTAATCTAACGAAGATTGTAGTAATTGCGTCACACGATTTAGGATAGCGTCATAGCCGACACCGCCGCGCCGGCGCGCGGGCTCGTTTTCATGTCCCATTATTTCGGAGACCGCCCATGGCCGCTCGGATTGTTGTCCTTGCCGCGATCGCCTTCATCAGTTTCAGCGAGCGCGCCTTCGCCTGGGCTTATCAGGGCCATGAGGTAACCGGCGCCATCGCCGATCAGTTGCTCAAGGCCAACGCCAAGGAGCAGGTCGCCGCCATTCTCGGCGTCGAGCTTCGCGTCGCTGGGCCCTGGGCCGATTGCGTGCGGAGCGTGGCACGCCTGCCCGACGGCAGCTTCAAATACGCGCCGACGAAGCCCGAATACCGCATCCCCTGCGCGGCCTTCGAGACCCCGGCAGAGATTGCGCGGATGGAGGACTATGTGTCCCGCAACTGGCTGGATTGCGACTACGCGAAAGGTCACGGTTGCAACGAGACCTATCATTTCGCCGATGTCGCCATCCAGCACGACGATTACAAGCGCGGCTATGTCGGCACCAGCAACCACGACATCGTCGGTGCCATCAACGCCGCGATCGCGGTGCTCCGCGGCCAGCCGGCGCCGCTGCCGTTCTCCATCCGAGACAAGAAAGAAGCCTTGCTTCTGCTCGCGCATTTCGTCGGCGACCTGCACCAGCCGCTGCATGTCGGCGCCGTCTACCTCGACCGATCCGGCCAGCTCGTCGATCCTGACCAGGCAGGACTTGATTCCGCGACGGAGACGCTGGGCGGCAATTTGCTCGGCCCTGCCGAGAACAATCTGCACGCCCAGTGGGACGCGATTCCGGCGGATCTCGCCGAAACCGCAAGTCCCGACCTGATCAAGAAGGCGAAGGCGCTGAGCACGACGGCGGGCCCCATCGACGCCATGGCCGCGACGTGGGCAAGCGATACAGTCATGGCCTCGCATGCCGCCTTTGCCGGCCTCACCTTCTCCGGCGCGGATCGCGGCCGCTGGGACGTGCATGTCGCGGACCCGCCGGCCTATGCGGCCCGAGAGGACAATCTGAAACGCGACCAGCTTGCCAAGGGTGGCGCGCGTCTTGCGCAAATCCTCAACACCATCTGGCCGACGCCCACCGACAAGACCACCGCGTGCACCCTGACCAACATCTGCTATTGCGTCACGACGACCCACCGCGACGCCATCACCGCCAATGTCGCCAGAGTCCGGCAGCTGCTCGCCGACCAGCGCGCGACCGGAAAGATGACGGGCTATCTGAGTATCCCGCTCTCGACCCTGGGCGGCAGCTATTTCGGCGTGAACCGGGAGGTGGCGCAACGAACCAAGGAGCGGATCGAGCAACGATTTGGCGCGACCTCGACCTGGGTTCTCAATCCGGGCGCGGAGGGCAATCTGCCCGAGACGGCCACGGGCGCGGACTACATGTACATGTGGACGCAGATCCTCGAAGGCCGCGGAGGGTATGGCGAGGACTTCGACTTCTTCTACTTCACGGGCCCCGCCGACTTCGCGCAGTTCTTCGGCCTCACCGGGATCAACGATGCGGACAGGATCGAAGCCTATTTCGATCAGCGGCTCGGAACAGACCCCGACCTGATGAAAGCCGTCACCGCCGGCAAGCTCAGCAAGCGAGGCTTCCGCAACCACTACGCGCTGCGCGCCGCGGTGACGTTCAGCTACGGCTCGCACGACGAATGGAACATCGTCGAGTTGCTCAATCAACGCCGGCGCGGGTCCGATCAGTTCGGCATCGGCAACCAGATCGGAGTGCTGTTTGACGGGCGCGCGGTCACGCCGGGTGATTTCGAGGCCGGCGCGGCCGCTGGCACCGTCGGACGCTGCAACTGACGCGGCTCGCCCGGGAGCAAGACATCGGAGCGATTCGGAACGGCGGCGTTGCCTTTGAGATCGATCGCGGCGTCGTTGCCGGCACCGGCCACGGCGCCGCGGACCGTGGCGCGGGGCCGCCTACTGACGCAGCATGATCAGGGGATCGGCGGTGTCGGGGACGCGCCGCCATTGCGCATTGTCGTCGGCCTCGAACTGCCAGGTCCCGCCTGATTTCGACATCAGGATGATCTGGCCGCGCTCAAGCCGCCATTGCGTCGGGTTGAACTGCGCGATGGCCGCGTCGCATTTCGGCTTGAGGAAGACCTGGAAATTATCCGGCGTCGCCTCGGTGTTGGTCAGCGTCAAGCCGCACACCGGCTGGCCGTTGCCGCGCACCATCGCCCAGTCGCCGATCATCTGGTCCATCGACTTGGCCATCGAGCGAGCTGCAGCGAGATCCTGCAGGATGTAGACGCCTTCGCCCTGGCGCAGGCCTTCGAAGATGCCGGCCTCGACCTCGGTGAAGTCGATCACGGCTTCACCGCTCGCGTCCTGCAGGCGGACGATGTCGAGGCCCCTGACACTCCAGGCAACGATGTCCTTCGTGAAGGGCAGCGCGGTCTTGCAGGCCGGCTCGAGCTCCAGCTTGAAGCCCTGGCCTGCGGCGTCGCCCTTCATCGTGACGACGCAGGTCTTGCTGCGCTCGGTGGTCGAGAGCTCCCACTGGCCGGGCATCGATTTCTTCAGGGTCGTCGTATCCTGCGCATGCGCGATACCGATCGCGGCCAGGTGAGCCGCGACGGCGCCGATCGCGGCCAGGCGGGCCGCGACGGCGAATGCAACGACCCGAAGAGCTGTCATCAGCGCCCCTTGAACGGCGTTTCGGCGACCGGCGTCAACGGTGCCTTGCCGGCGAACCAGGATTTGAGATTGTCGACCACGAGCTGGTCCATCGCGTTGCGCGTCACCACGGAGGCCGAACCGATATGCGGCAGCAGCACGACGTTCTGCATGGTCTTGAGCTCGTCCGGCACGGTCGGCTCGGCCGCGAACACATCGAGGCCGGCAGCGAGGATGGTGCCGGACTTCAGCGCCTGCACCAGCGCCGGCTCGTCCACCACCGAACCGCGCGCCACGTTGATCAGCACGCCGCGCGGGCCGAGCGCCTTCAGCACCTCGGCATTGATCATCTTGTTGGTGGAGGCGCCGCCGGGCACGATCACCATCAGGGTGTCCACCGCCTTCGCCATCTCGATCAGATCCGGGTAGTGCTTGTAGGAGACGTCCTTGGACGGGTTGCGCGAGTGATAGACCACCGGCACCAGCGAGGCATCGAGCCGGCGCGCGATGGCCTGGCCGATCCGGCCCATGCCGACGATGCCGACCTTGCGGTCGCGCAACGAGCCGACGCTGAGCGGATAGTTCTGCGTCTGCCACAGCCCGGAGCGCACGTAGCGGTCGGCCTTGATGAACTCGCGCAGGGTCGAGATCAAAAGGCCCATCGCGACGTCGGCGACCTCCTCGGTCAGCACGTCGGGCGTGTTGGTGACGATGATGTTGTGCTCGGCCGCGTATTTGGCGTCGATATGGTCGTAGCCGACGCCGAAGCTCGCCACCATCTCGATCTTGGGCAGCTGCGACAGCGAATCCTTGTCGGCGCGGACCGTGTGATAGGTCACGGCGACGCCGCGGATCTTGTCGCGGATCGCAGGCGTCAGGCGCTCGAGGTCGCCGCGCGTCTCGGCCTTGTGCACGACAAAATGATCGGAAAACCCGTTCTCGAGGATCGGCCGCACCGGCCCATAGATCAGAAGGTCGATCTTTTCGGACGAAATCGAACCGGCAGCCATCAGTTTTCCTTTCCAAGAGCGCTCTCATGCCAGCGCCGCAAAACGAGGTGGGAAACTAGCGCCAGCACCCCATAGATGACAATCCCGGCCAGCGACAACAAAAGCAGCGCTGCGAACATGCGGGGTATGTTCAATCGATAGCCGGATTCGGCGATCCTGTAGGCGAGCCCGGAGCCGGCGCCCGCCGTTCCCGCCGCAATCTCGGCGACGACCGCGCCGATCAGCGACAGGCCGCCGGCGATACGCAGGCCGCCCAGAATGTAGGGCAGCGCCGCGGGCAGCTTGAGGAAGCGCAGCGTCTGCGGCTTTGAGGCGCCATAGAGCTGGAACAGGCCGGCGAGGTTGCGATCGACCGAATTGAGCCCGAGCGTGGTGTTGGACAGCACCGGGAAAAAGGCGACGATGAAGGCACAGACCACGACCGCTGTCTGCTGTTCCAGATAGATCAGGAGCAGCGGCGCGATCGCGATCACCGGGGTGACCTGGAGCACGATCGCATAGGGGAACAGCGAATATTCCACCCATTTCGACTGGTTGAACAGCAGCGCCAGCGCGATGCCGCCGACGCTCGCCGCGACAAACCCTTCGAGCGTGGTCAAGAGCGTGGTGGCGAGCGATTGCGACAGCACCGCCCAGTCCTTGATCAGGGTCAGCACGATCACGGACGGCGCCGGCAGCACGTAAGGGGGGATGCCCTTGATGCGGACCACCAGCTCCCAGGCGATGAGACCGGCCGCGAACACGATGACGGGAAGCACCAGGCGCATCGCGCGTTGCACGCCTTGCGGCTTCGTGGTTGCGGTCGCCTGCGCACTCATAGCGTCGATTGCCCTGAATAGGACGGCGCCAGCGCCGCCGACACTTTCCGGCAATAGTCGGAATAGGCGGCGGAGGTGCGAAACGCCTCGCCGCGCGGCTCGACCGTCTCGATGCGGATGTCGGCCTGGATGCGGCCCGGCCGCGCCGTCATCACCACCACGCGCTGCGACAGATAGACGGATTCGAACACCGAATGGGTGACGAAGATGACGGTCTTGCCGAGCTTGCGCCACAACGCGAGCAGATCGTTGTTGAGACGGAAGCGCGTGATCTCGTCGAGCGCGGCGAACGGCTCATCCATCAAGAGGATACCCGGATCGGTGACGAGCGCCCGCGCCAGCGACACCCGCATCTTCATGCCGCCGGAGAGCTCGCGTGGAAAGGCATCGGCAAAATCGGCAAGCCCGACGCTCGCCAGCGCCGCATCGGCCCGCGCGCGCGCATCCGCCTTGGGTACGCCGGCAAGCTTCAGCGGCAGCCGCACGTTCTCGCGCACGCTGGTCCAGGGCATCAAGGTCGGCTCCTGAAACACGAAACCGATGCCGTGACCTGGCAGAACTTGCCCTGGCAACGCCTCGCCCTCGTGGCGCGCCACCCGCACGATCCCGGAGGACGGCGCGCTGAGCTCCGCGATCAGCCGCAGCACCGTCGACTTGCCGCAGCCGGAGGGGCCCAGCAGCGAGATGAACTCGCCCTTGCGCACCGCGAGGTCGAACGGCCCGAGCGCCATGACGCCGTTGTCGTAGGTTTTCGTCACGGCACGCAGGCTGACGGCGAGATGCGTCAGGCCGGTCTCGACGGCGGACGAGGTTTTGCCTGGCGACATCGACCTTGCGCTACGGCTTGTTCGGGCGCAGCTCGACGCCGACGCCCTTGTTGACGAAGCGCAGCGTGTAGGACTTGCGGAAGTCGAGATCGGGCTTCACGACGCCGGCCTTGACCATCTTGTTGAAGAAGGAGGTGTAACGCTCGTCGCTCATGGCGCCGATCCCGTTCTTCAGGCTGTCGCCGGAATCGACGATGCCGTGCTCCTTCATCTTGGCGACGGAATAGGCGAGCAGATCGTCGGTCATCTCCGGGTTGAGCTTCTTGATCATGGCGTTGCCGGCGGAATTGTCGCGGTAGATGTAATTGTACCAGCCGATCATGGAGGCATCGACGAAGCGCTGCACCATGTCGGGCCTCTTCTCGACGACGTCGCGGCGGGTCTCGATCAGGGTCGAATAGGTGTTGAAGCCGTAATCGGCGAGCAACAGCACGTTCGGCTTGAAGCCGGCGGCTTTCTCCACCGCGAAGGGCTCGGAAGTGACGTAGCCCTGCATGGCGCTCTTGGGATTGGCGATGAACGGCTGCGGGTTGAAATTATAGGGGCGGACGTTCTTTTCGCTGAAACCATATTCGGACTTCAGCCACTGGAAGTAGCTGCCCATGCCCTCCTTCGAGACGAACAGCGTCAGCGGCTTGAGGTCCTCGATCTTGCCGACCTTGGCATCCGGCTGCGTCAGCATCACCTGCGGATCCTTCTGGAAGATCGCGGCGATGGTCACGACGGGAACGTTGTTGGCGACCGCATCGAACGACATCAGCGTGTTCGCGGCCATGAAGAAATCGATCTTGCCCGCGATCAGCAGCATCCGGTTGTTCTCGTTGGGCCCGCCTGGAACGATGGTGACGTCGAGCCCGTATTTCTTGTAGGTGCCGTCGGCGACCGCCTGGAAGAAGCCGCCATGCTCGGCCTCGGCGACCCAGTTGGTGCCAAACGTGACCTTGTCGAGCGTCTCGGCATGGGCCGGGGCGACCGATACCAAGGCGGCCAACAGGCTCGCAGTTAGCGCTCTGCGCAGATGAGAGGGGGTCATAATGGCACTCCGTCGATCGCTTCCGGCCCAATCGCGTCTAGCTCGGGGCAAACCAACGCGATAAAACCTGATGACATCAGGGGACACGAGCCGGTATGGCCCGCGTCCCCTGATAGCGCAAACTTACGTGACAAATTCGGGCAAAGAAACCTTGATGACGCCCTCCCGCGACTGGACCAGGATCCGCTGGGCCGAGACGTCCCCAGCGGAATCGTCGCGCTGGATCGCAGTGCTGCCGCTGGCGGCGACCGAGCAGCACGGCCCGCATTTGCCTGTGACCACCGACGTACTGATCGCGGACGCGTATCTTGCGCGCGTGCGCGAGCTTTTGCCTGACGACGTACCGGCCAGTTTTCTTCACGTTGAACCCGTCGGGATTTCCACCGAGCATATCGACTATCCGGGCACACAGACGCTGCCGACGGAGACTGCGCTGCGGCGATGGACCGGTATCGGCGAGGACATCGCGCGACGCGGCGTGAGGAAGCTCGTCATCGTCACCAGCCATGGCGGCAACAGCGCGGCAATGATGCTGGTGGCGCAGGATCTTCGCGCGCACCAGAAGCTGTTCGTGGTGACGACGTCGTGGTCGCGGCTGTCGAGCGCCGACAGCTTGTTCCCCGCGGAAGAGGTACGCCACGGCATTCACGGTGGCGCCGTCGAGACCTCGATCATGCTGGCGCACCATCCCGATCAGGTGCGCAAGGACGCGATCGCGAATTTTCCCGCGAGCAGCATCGCCATGGAGAAGCAATATCGCTGGCTGTCGACGCAGCGCCCGGCACCGTTCGCCTGGCAGGCGCAGGATCTTCATGTCAGCGGCGCGATCGGCAATGCCACATTGGCCGTGGCCGAAAAGGGCAAGCAGTTGATCGATCGCGGCGCGACGGCTTTTTGCGAGTTGCTCGGCGAGGTCGATAACTTCGACGTGAACAGGCTCGCCAAGGGCCCGCTCGGATAGCCTGCATCCCGTTACAATCATTAGCGAAAACCCTTCAGCCCGGGAGCCGAATCGTCGCATTCGAACCGGACGCGAAGAGCCTCCGTCCAATTGGGCACGCGGGCCACAACGGACCGCCTCAACCCCGGATGGAGTTTCACATGTCGATCAAGACCAAGATTGCCGCCGTCGCTCTCGCTGCCCTCGCCGTGACCGGCAGCATCGCGTCCACCACCACCTCGGCCGAAGCCAAGCAGCCCGGCTGGGTCTGGGGTGTGGGCGCCGGCATCGCCACCGCCGCCGTCGTCGGCTCCGCGATCGCCGCCAGCAACGACCCCTATTACTACGGCTATCACCGCTGCGGCTGGGTCGCCCAGTACAACGCTTTCGGCCAGTACGTCGGCCGCGTTCGTACCTGCTACTGATCCGAGTACCTGAGGCCGATCTCCTACGTGGATCCTGCGTCCGACACGGGCGCCTCATCCACCCCGTGTCGTGCCCCGACCCGCCCGGTTGTCCCCCCGGGCGGGTCATTCGTTTTTGGGCTCGGCTGGAATTGTTGCAAGCCCGTCACACCGAAGTGCGAACCGTTCTGTGCGGCAAACCGCGCCAGTTGCTATTGCGAATTAATCGCAATAATATCTGCAACAGGATCTGGAGCCTGGGAAGAAATCGCGTCGGATCGAGATCGACTCGACCACGCGGAACGAGTCAGGGACCAGATGACAAGATCGTCGCGAATCGGCAGGGATGTCGGCTGCGGCGAGTGGGATACATTTGCGTTTGGGGGCGGGCGTCGTGACGTTGAGGGGTTATCGTTTCAGATACTTGCGGACGGCCGCGGCAATCGCCTCGGGCGTGCTGGCATTTCCCGCGACGGGTCGCGCGGCCGATTTGCCCCTCAAGGCAACCGCGCTGAAAGCGGTCTATGACTGGACCGGCCTCTATATCGGCATGCATGTCGGCGTCACCCGCGGCAACTCCGCGGCGACATTGACCGATCCCACGCTGGCGACCGACAACAACGTCTTCACCGGCGCGACTGGCGGCGTCCAGGCCGGCTACAACTGGCGCCTCAATTCGGGCCTGCTGCTCGGCGTCGAAGGCGACATCTCCTTTCCGAACTACATGCCCTCGAACCACGTCGTATCGTCCGCGGCGACGGCGCTCTCGGGCGCCGAGGAGCGCTGGGACTATGTCGCGAGCCTGCGCGCGCGGCTCGGCTACACCAGCGGCAATTGGCTGTTCTATGCCACCGGCGGCGCGGCGTTCACCGGCGAGCGTTTCCTCTCGACGCCGACGGGCGGCGTTGAAGAGAAGGTGCTGCACACGCGGTTCGGCTGGACCGCCGGCGGCGGCGCCGAATACGCCTTCGCGCCGCATTGGACCGCGCGGCTCGAATATCTCTACAGCAAGTTCGAGAACGCCAACGTCACCTTCCCCTCCGGCGCACAATATGCGTCGTCGATGGATTTTCACAGCCTGCGGCTCGGCCTCAACCGCAAGATCGACTGGCCGGGCGTGCCGACCTACAATCCGAAGTCGGACATCATCGACACCGAGTCGAACCGCTGGGAGATTCACGGCCAGTCGACCGCGCTGGGCCAGGGCTACCCCGCGTTCCGCGCGCCCTACACCGGACCGAACAGCCTGCTCCCGTCGCCGGATTTCCAGCAGACCTGGAGCAATTCGCTCTATCTCAACGCGCGGCTCTGGGACGGCGGCGAGGTCTATTTCAATCCCGAGCTGCTGCAGGGCTTCGGCTTCAACAACACCACCGGCGCCGCGGGCTTCCCCAACGGCGAAGCGCAGAAGTCCGGCTTCCCCTATCCGCATTTCAACGCCTCGCGGCTGTTCGTGCGCCAAACCTTCGGCTTCGGCGGCGAGCAGGAAGAGCTGGCCTCCGGCCAGCTCCAGCTCGCCAGCAAGGTCGATGTCTCGCGTCTGACCTTGCAGGTCGGCAAATTCTCGGTGGTCGACGTGTTCGACGGCAATTCCTATGCGCACGATCCGCGCAAGGATTTCATGAACTGGTCGATCTGGGCGTCCGGCGCCTTCGACTATGCCGCCGACAAGCTCGGCCTCGGCTATGGCGCCACCGCCGAATTGAACCAGAAACAATGGGCCCTGCGCGCCGGCTACTTCCTGATCGGTGCGGAATCGAACTCCAGCAATTTCGACATGAACGTCGGTCGACGCGGCGAATATGTGATGGAGCTTGAGACGCGCTATTCTCTGTTCGGCCGGCCCGGCAAGCTGCGCACGCTCGGCTTCTTCAACAGCGCCTATTCCGGCAGCTACCGTGAGACGCTGGACAATCCCGCGTTCGGCGTCGACATCAGCCAGACCCGCCGCGGCCGCATCAAATACGGCTACGCGTTCAACCTCGAACAGGCCATCACCGACGACATCGGCGTGTTCGGCCGCTGGAGCTGGAACGACGGCCGCAACGAGATCATGGCTTTCACCGACATCGACCGCAGCCTGTCCGGCGGCGTCTCGGTGAAGGGAACGACATGGGGCCGGCCCGACGACGTCGTCGCCATCGCCGGCGCCATCAACGGCCTCTCGCAGGACCATCGCGACTTCATCGCCGCCGGCGGCCTCGGTCCGCTGATCGGCGACGGCCAGCTCAACTACCGACGCGAACGCGTGTTGGAAACCTACTACGCCTACGCGCTGAACAAGGCGCTGACCTTTACCGCCGACTATCAGCTCATCGTCAACCCCGCCTACAACGCGGATCGTGGCCCGGTGTCGGTATTCTCAGGGCGACTGCACGGCGAGTTCTGAGGGGCAGCTCAGGCGCGGCCCGCGCGCGCCTCGTCGTTCGAGACGCCCGCTCTCGCGGGCTCCTCAGGATGAGGCTAAGCAACTACTTGCGCGCGTCTCGAAGGATGGGCCGCGGACATGCGCCTCAATGCGATTTCCTTTCCCGGTGAGGAGAGGAGCTAAAACCTCTACGCCGCGCGGATCGCATCCAGGAACTTGCCGACCTCGATCTTGAGGCGGGTGCTCTCGCCGGACAGTGACTTGGCCGACGCCAGCACGTTGGAGGACGCCGATCCGGTCTGGCTCGCGCCGCGCTGCACGTCGACGATGCTGGCGGAGACCTGCTGGGTACCGCGCGCGGCCTGCTGCACGTTGCGGGAAATCTCCCGCGTCGCGGCGCCCTGCTCTTCGACCGCCGAGGCGATCGCGGATGCGATCTCGGACATCCGGGTGATGGTGTCGCCGATCGCCTTGATGGCGCCGACGGACTCCTCGGTCGCGGTCTGGATACCCGTGATCTGCTGGCTGATCTCGCCGGTGGCCTTGGCGGTCTGCTCGGCCAGCGCCTTGACCTCGGAGGCGACGACGGCGAAGCCGCGCCCGGCCTCGCCAGCCCGCGCCGCCTCGATGGTGGCGTTGAGGGCGAGAAGATTGGTCTGGCCCGCGATCTGGCTGATGAGCTCGACGACGTCGCCGATTCGTCCCGCGGCCCTTGCGAGCTCGCCGACATGGTCGTTGGTCCGCCCTGCCTGCTGCACCGCCTCGCCGGCGATGCGTGCGGAGTCCTGCACCTGGCGGCTGATCTCGTCGACCGACGAGGCCATCTCCTCGGCTGCCGCGGCGACGGTCTGCACGTTGGTGGAGGCCTGTTCGGAGGCGGCCGCGACCGTCGCGGTGACCTTTTCAGATTGATCGGCCGCGCTCGTCAGCGTTCCCGCAGATGCTTCCAGCTCAGACGAGGCCGACGACACCGTGTTGATCACATCGCCGATCATGGCTTCGAAGTCGCGCGCGACCTGATCCATGCGCTGGCTGCGCCGGAGCTTCGCATCGGCCTCGACCGCGGCCGCCTCGTCGGCGGCCTTCTTGGCGAGCAGTGAATCCTTGAAGTGCTGCAGCGAACCCGCCACCTGGCCGATCTCGTCATCGCGTCCCGTCGCGGGGATCTCGACCTCGTGCTGTCCGGCGGCGAGCGTTCCGATCACGTCCGCGATCCGGCCGAGCGGCGTCACCACGCGCCTGCGCAGCATCATGGTCACGCCACCGAGCGTTCCGAGCAAGGCAAGCACGGCCACGCCCGCCAGCGCCAGCATCGCCAGGGCGCCGTTGCGCGCAGCCGTGGCGCGCTCGGCCGCTTCGGCCAGCGCGGCGTCGCGCACGCCGTAGAACATCTGGATGGCAGGGACGATGACGGTCGCCAGTTCGTCGGCTGTGCCGCTGTACTTGCCGTCAGCCCTCGCCGCGGGCATCTCCTTCTCCACGACCGGCGCGGCCTTTCCAAAATAGGACTCCGTCGCCGCCTTCAGCGCGGTGGCGATCCGGGGCGGATTGCCGAGCTGCTGCATGGCGGCTTCGATGCGCTCGCGGTCGGCTTCCACACGTCCCTGCATGCGGTCCATCAGCGAGAATTCGGCGGCCACGAGCGGACGGCGCGCGGACAGCGCCGGCGACAGCGTAGCGGCGCGGCTGCCCGCGGAGACGCGCAGATCCTGCGCCGTCCGCGCCAGGCTCAGAAACGCCGCAAGCGAGGAATCGGCGTTGACGACCTGTCCTTCGAGCCGGTTCATGATGGGCTCGATGTTGCTGATGACCTCCGCAACGGCGGGCAGGAAGCCCTTGACCACAGCACTGTCGCGCGCCGCCAGGGGCACGCTCATCGCGCGATCCGCCGCCGTGGTGACGTCCTTGAGCCGGCGGGCGGCACGATCCAGGGTTTCGATCATCGCTGCGCCGTCATCGAGCACCATGATGGCGCGCCGTGCGGCCTCGAAGCCGGCATCGGCTGCTTTTGCAGCCTTTCCGGCGGCTTCGTTCTGGGCCTGCGTCGCAACGCCTTCCTGGAAGATGGGGGAGATGTAGGGCGCGCGAAGTCCGGCGACGTGCTGGCTGACCGTCAGCATCGCACCGAAGGCATCGACGGTCTTGATCGCGTCGGAGCGGTTCGTGAAGATGCGCGCCTGGGGTATCAGCACCTCGGCGCCGAGGATGACTGCGAAAACCGTCACCGTCAGCATCGACAGCGCGAAAAGTTTCCCGATACGCATCTTGGGTCCCCCGAGCAGATTTCTGCAATGGCGAAAACCTAGCGAGCGGCCACTAAGGGGTCGTTAAGCAAAGATCCGTAGTTCCGCGGAGCGTCAGGTCGTCGCGGAGCGCCCTTGAGGCGCATGGGACACGGGTTCCCGGCAGCACGAATGCGCAGAATTGCCGGCACTTCCTCGCAGAATACCTATATCAATGGCTTGTGCCGCCGTCCGGCCACACTTGCTTACCTCCGGAACATCATGCTCTCGCTGGAACTCGTCATCGTCGTCGTCCTGATCGTCATCAACGGCCTGCTCTCCATGTCCGAGCTGGCCGTGGTTTCGTCCCGCCCGGCGCGGCTGTCGCTGCTTGCTGCCAAGGGCGCGCGCGGCGCCGAGCGGGCGCTGACGCTGGCGGCCGATCCCGGCAAGTTCCTCTCGACGGTGCAGATCGGCATCACCCTGGTCGGCGTGCTCTCCGGCGCGTTCTCCGGCGCGACGCTCGGACAGCGGTTGGCGCAATGGCTGGTCGAGCTCGGCCTGTCCTCCGGCGTCGCCGACATCGTCGGCGTCGGCATCGTCGTCACGCTCATCACCTACGCCACCCTGATCGTCGGCGAGCTGGTGCCGAAACAGGTGGCGCTGCGCGACCCCGAAAGCATCGCGGTGAGAGTTGCGCCGGCCATGCACGTGCTCGCGAAGGTCTCGCTGCCGCTGGTCTTCCTGCTCGACCTCTCCGGCAAGCTGATCCTCACCTTGCTCGGCCGCGGCGGCAAGGCCGAGGAGAAGGTCTCGGAGGACGAGATCCATCACCTCGTCAGCGAAGCCGAGAGCGCAGGCGTGCTCGAGCCCGGCGAGAAGGAGATGATCGCCGGCGTGATGCGGCTCGGCGACCGGCCGGTCGGCGCCGTCATGACGCCGCGCACGGAGGTCGACGAGATCGACCTCAACGACGATCCCGCCGCCATTCAAGAGATCATCGCCAAGAGCCCGCATTCGCGCTTTCCCGTCTCCGACGGCGACCGCGACAAGCCGATCGGCGTGCTCCAGGCCAAGGACCTGCTGGTCGCCTACATGAACGAACGCACGCCGGACCTGCGCGCGCTGGTGCGCGAGGCGCCGGGCATCCCGGCATCGGCAGACGCGCGCGACGTGGTGACCATCCTGAAAGCCGCGCCGGTTCACGTCGGCTTCGTCTACGACGAATATGGCGGATTCGAAGGCATGGTGACGGCCGCCGATATTCTCGAATCGATCGTCGGCGCCTTCCATTCCGAGCAGGGACCGCCGGAGCCCGCCTTTGTCAGGCGCGCCGACTCGTCGCTCCTGATTGCCGGCTGGATGCCGGTGGACGAGTTCGGCGAGCTGCTCGGCATCGAATTGCCGCCGCACCGCTACAACACCGTGGCGGGTCTGGTGCTGCAACAGTTCAGCGTGCTGCCTAACGTCGGCGACGCCTTCGACTTCGGCGGCTGGCACATCGAGGTGGTCGACCTCGACGGACGAAGAATCGACAAGATCCTGGCGAGCCGGTTGACCGAGGTCGAGACGGGGTGAGTTGAGCGAGCGTGCGAGCGCCGGCTCACGCTCACCCGAACCGCACGCCAATCCGCCGCTCCTTGCGCCAGACCACGGTGCACGACAGATGCTTGGCGTCGGCGGTTACGAAAAGCGTGAAATGTTCGGGAATGCCGACGGGGCTGGTGACGTCGAGCGCCGCGCCGGTGTCGGAGAGGTTGCGCACGGTGCAGTCGATCGCGCCGCCGCCGAACTCGATCGTTCCGGCCTTCAGCACGCGATGTCTGGCTTTGTCGCGTCGTTCTTCCATGGGCACATTCTACACCCAGAGTTGAACCAAATATTAACGCCCCTTCGCGCGCGGCGTCTCGCGCGCGGACCGGTATTGTCGTAGGGCGAAGCCGTGCTGCTACTGCGCCGGCTCGAACGTCTCCGCCCGCGCCATCCGCCAGGCGTCGCGGAAACGCGGGTCTTCGGTGCCTTCGAGCAGCTCGCCCGGACGCAGCGACGGATAGAGCTGCGCGAAGGATTGCACCTGGGTCGTGGACGTCCGCTGGCTGAAATGAATCGGGCGCAGCTGCTGCGGATGCTCGAGCCCGGCCGCGGCGATCAGCTCGGTCAGCGAGTGCAGCGTCGCGTGGTGATAATTGTGCACGCGGTCGATCTTGAGCGGCACGTAGAGCGCACGCGCACGGGTCGGATCCTGCGTCGCCACCCCGGTCGGACAGCGGTCGGTATGGCAGCTCAGCGACTGGATGCAGCCGAGCGAGAACATGAAGCCGCGCGCCGAATTGCAATAGTCCGCGCCGATCGCCATCGCGCGCGCCATGTCGAAGGCGGTGGCGATCTTGCCGGAGGCGCCGATCCTGATGCGGTCGCGCGCGTTGATGCCGATCAGCGCGTTGTGGACGAAATTGACGCCCTCGCGCATCGGCATGCCCAGATGATCCATGAACTCCAGCGGTGCCGCGCCGGTGCCGCCTTCGTTGCCGTCGACCACGATGAAATCCGGATAGATGCCGGTTTCCAGCATCGCCTTGCAGATCGCCAGGAATTCCCAGGGGTGGCCGATGCAGAGCTTGAAGCCGGTTGGCTTGCCGCCGGACAGGCGGCGCATCTCGGCGATGAATTGCATCATGCCTGTTGGCGTCGAGAACGCGCGATGCGAGGCCGGTGAGATGCAATCCTCGCCCATCGCGACGCCGCGGATCTTGGAGATCTCCTCGGAGACCTTCGCCGCCGGCAGCACACCGCCATGGCCGGGCTTGGCACCCTGGCTGACCTTGAGCTCGACCATCTTGATCTGGTCGTCGGTCGCGACGCGCGCGAAGGCCTCGGGATCGAAGGTGCCGTCGAGATGACGGCAACCGAAATAGCCGGAGCCGATCTCCCAGATGATGTCGCCGCCCATCTCGCGGTGATAGGGGCTGACGCCGCCCTCTCCGGTGTCATGCGCGAAGCCGCCCTTCTTGGCGCCGGCATTGAGCGCACGCACCGCGTTGGGGCTGAGCGCGCCAAAGCTCATCGCGGAGATGTTGAACACCGAGGCTGAATAGGGCTGCTTGCAATCGGGGCCGCCGATGCTGATGCGGAATTTCTCCTCCGCATGCGCCTTCGGCGAGACCGAGTGGTGCATCCACTCATAGCCCTCGCGGTAGACGTCCTCCTGGGTGCCGAACGGGCGCTTGTCGAGCTCCATCTTGGCGCGCTGATAGACCACGGCGCGGGTATCGCGGGAGAACGGCATGCCGTCCTTCTCGCTCTCGAAGAAATACTGCCGCATCTCCGGGCGTATCTCTTCGAGCAGGAAGCGGATATGCGCCGCGATCGGATAGTTGCGCAGCACCGCGTGGCTCTTCTGCAGCAGATCGCGAATTCCGAGCAGCGTCAGCGCGCCGAAGATCAGGATCGGGACCAGCAGGATGTCGAAGATCTTGCGATCGACGATACCGATGCCGATCAGCAGCGCGGTGACGACCGCGCAGATCGTCAGCACGATGAAGCGCGGCGAGAATGGCAGCAGCAGGGTTTCCATGATCCCCTCTTCCGCCAGCGGCAGGCGTTTGGGGGACGGGGATTGGGAGGATACCTGCGTCTTGATGTCGTCGGCCACGATCCGATCCTCTCGCCAGCATGAGGCGGTACGATACGCCCTCGCCTGTCATACGGATATGACGCGGCCCTTGTTTCAGGCTAGCGAATTCGGCCGAGACAAATCAATCAGCCGAGAGGATAGGCTTTTGCAGTGCAGCAGAGGGGATGGGGGCGGAGAGGATCGCCGTGCGGCGGGCCCTGAATGGGCTGCGGTGGCCCACGCTGGAATCCACAAGCTCAGCTGTCGTCCCGGGCAAGCGCAAGCGCAGACCCGGGATCCATAACCACAGGAAGGGATGGCTAAAAGAAAGCTGTCACTCCGAGTCTTCGCACAGCCGCTCCCTGTGTCTGTGGCGACGAGCGCAGGCGCTCGCGCTGGGGTCCCGGATCGGCGCTTCGCTTGTCCGGGACGACGAGTGAGCGTGAGGAGAAGCCGTCCCGCGCGAGCGGGACAACAGGCCTCAGCGCTCGACGAACGCCTTCTCGATCACGAAATGGCCGGGCTTGTTGCCGCTGCCCTCGATGAAGTCGCGGCCCTCGAACATCACCTTCAGCTCTTCAAGCATCGCGGGGCTGCCGCACATCATGACCCGGTCGGTCTCGATGTTCAGCGGGCCCTGCCCGATATCGTTGAAGATCTGCTCGGAGTTGATGAGGTCGGTGATGCGGCCGCGGTTCTTGAACGGCTCGCGGGTCACGGTCGGGTAGTAGATCAGCTTGTCGGCGAGCAGCTCGCCGAACAGCTCGTCCTCGCGAAGGTTCGCGACGAGCTTCTCGCCATAGGCAAGCTCGGAGACCTGGCGGCAGCCATGGACCAGGACGATGGACTCGAACTGCTCGTAGACATCGGGGTCCTTGATCAGGCTGGCGAAGGGCGCGAGGCCCGTGCCGGTCGACAGCAGCATCAGCCGCTTGCCGGGAATGAGGTTGTCGGTGATCAGCGTGCCGGTCGCCTTGCGGCCGACCAGGATGGTGTCGCCTTCCTTGATCTTCTGGAGGCGCGAGGTCAGCGGGCCGTCCTGAACCTTGATCGAGAAGAACTCGAGTTCTTCCTCGTGGTTGGCGCTTGCCATGCTGTAGGCGCGCAGCAGCGGACGGCCGTCGACCTCGAGGCCGATCATCGCGAACTGCCCGTTCTGGAAGCGGAAGCCGGTGTCGCGCGTGGCGCGGAAGCTGAACAGCGTATCGGTCCAGTGCTGAACGGAAAGAACCTTCTCTCGGTAAAACGCGCTCATGATTTTCGATATTCCGAATAATTGCGGTTTTAGGGCAAAAGCGCTGCCCGGCCCCTGAAAGCGAGGCGGACACCATTGCCATGGCGGAGGATTTCGCGTGTGTGATCTACGCCATTGAGACCAATAATCAACCTCGATTCGGATGCAATTGATGCCGATCAAACCGGCATTTGCAGCAGAAATGGCCGCATCATTAATGAATCTGCTGCCTGGCGTGCAGCGACGGCAATTTCTTTTCCCCGCAGGGCTCGACGACAGCACTTAATTTCCGTCGTGCTCGCGAGAATTTCATTAAGAATAGCTCTGATTTCCACTCCGGCCCGGCGCCGATTTCCGCATTTTTGCGGCTTTTGGCGCCTGGAACGACCGAAACGAGCGACCGAGGCGATGACAAGCAGCGAGCGAATCTTCGTTCAGGCGATCCGGCGCTACTGCGCGGACCACGGCATCGCCGTCGATGTCCGCGCCGGCGGCTGGCTGATCGCGATGCATCTCGGCAAGGTGCGGCAGTTCGCCTTCGGCTACGACATCGGCCTCAACAGCGCGATCGCGCATCGCATCGCCAACGACAAATCCGCCACCGCCGAGGTGCTGGCGCTTACGGGCGTGCCCTGCATTCCTCATCATCTCTTCCTCAATCCGAAGCTGGGCAGGAATGTCGTTGGCGGCGGCTGGCGTGAGGCGATGCTGGACCTGCTGCGCGACAATCCGCAAGGCGTGGTGGTGAAGCCGAACGAGGGAACGTCGGGGCGCTCGGTGTTCAAGGTCACGACGGCGACGGAGCTCGACGACGCGGTTGGCGAAGTCTTCGCCATGAGCACCGGGCTCGTGATCTCGCCCTATGTCGCGATCGAGGAAGAGGTCCGCGTGATCCTGCTCGATGACGTGCCGCTCGTCGTCTATGGCAAGCAGCGCGGCGCCGACTGGCGGCACAATCTCGATGCCGGCGCGAAGCCGGTGCTGCTGGAGAGCGGCGAGATGCGCGCGGCCTGCGCCAAGCTTGCGAGCGACGCTGCGCGCGCCATCGGTATCATCTTTGCATCGATCGACGTGGTTCGTGTCGACGGCTCCTGGCGCGTGCTCGAGATCAATTCCGGTGTGATGATGGAAGCGCTGGCCAAGCTGCATCCCGACCTGGTGCAGGCGACGTATGACGCAGCGCTGGATCGGGTGTTTGCGGGACAGGCGCACTAGCCTCGCCGGAGGCTCCCACCCTCCCCTGGAGGGGGAGGGTCGGCTCGCAGCGCGTCAGCGATGCGAGACGGGGTGGGGTGACAGTCTCTCCACTTCGAATGCTGCCCGTGTTGAGAGATCACCCCATCCCGCTCGCGCTGTGCGCGATCGACCCTCCCCCTCCAGGGGAGGGTAAGAAGGACTGCCCTAATTATTCGCGCTGGCGGAGTCGTCCATCGCCTTGAACGCTTCCTCCAGCTGCAGCGAGATCGGCACGTTCAGGCGTTCGCCGGTCGGAAGCCGCGCGGTGAACCATTTGTTGTAGAGCGGGACGAGGTCGCGGTTGGAGCCGAGCTTGCGGAAGGTGCGCTCGACCACGGCGGAGAGCTGCGGCTCGCCCTTGCGGAACATGATGCCGTAGGGATCGTAGGACAGATAATCCCCGGTGACGCGGTACTTGTCCTGCGCCTTGTGGCGCGCGATCAGGCCGAACAGCAGGATGTCGTCGGTCGCGAACGCATCGGCCTTGCCGTCGGCGAGCATCTGGTAGGATTGCTCGTGATCGGCCCCGACCGCGATGGTCAGCCCCAACGAGAATTTCTTGTCCGCCGCCTGGATCGCCTGCTCGTTGGTGGTGCCCTTCGTCACCACGATGGTCTTGCTCTTGAGATCGGCGAGCTGCTGGACGCCGGATGCCTTGGGCACCATAAGCTTGGTGCCGGCGACGAACATCAGCGGCGAGAAGGCGACGCGCTTGCCGCGCTCGGCATTGGCCGTGGTGGAGCCGCATTCCAGGTCGATCTTGTTCTGGAGCACGGCGTCGATGCGGTCGTCCGAGGTGACCTTGACGTAGTCGATCTTGAGGTTGGGATCGTCGACCTCGACCCCGATCTCCTCGACGATGGCTTCGCAGAGCTCGAGGCTGTAGCCGATCGGCCGGCCCGACTGGTCGACGAAGGAGAACGGCGGCGAGCTCTCGCGATAGCCGAGCCGCACCGCGTGCGCCGTCTTGATCGCCGACAGCGTCGGGCTGAGCCCCTCGCTGCCGCTCTGCGCGCACGCTGATGTCGCGAACGAGAAGGTCGCGAACAAGGTGATCGCGAACAAGGCGGTCGCGGGCAACGAGCCCGCAAGCCGGCCCGGGGTCAGCGACCTCGCCAATGTCTCGCCCATGGTTCGCTCCTATCCATGGCCGGCCATCGCGGGCACTTCGCCCGGCACCATGTCATCGGGCACGACGTCGCCGGGCCCGAGCGCGTGCTCGGGTCCGAGCTCGCCTTCCCATTTGGCGACGACCGAGGTCGCAAGCGTATTGCCGATCACGTTGGTGGCGCTGCGGCCCATGTCGAGGAAGGTGTCGATGCCCATGATCATCAGGAGGCCCGCCTCGGGAATGTTGAACTGCGCCAGCGTGGACGCGATCACGACGAGGGAGGCGCGCGGCACGCCGGCGACGCCCTTGGAGGTGATCATCAGTGTCGCCAGCATCGCGAGCTGGGTGCCGAGCGGCATGTCGATGTGATAGCTCTGCGCGATGAAGACTGCCGCGAACGTGCAGTACATCATCGTGCCGTCGAGGTTGAAGGAATAGCCGAGCGGCAGCACGAAGCTCGATATCCGCGACGAGGCACCGAAGCGGTTGAGGGCCTCCAGCGTCTTCGGATAGGCCGCCTCCGAGCTCGCGGTCGAGAACGCGATCATCAGCGGCTCGCGGACCAGCTTCAGGAGATGGCTGTAGCGCGGCCCGATGACGATGAAGCCGACCACGATCAGGATCGACCACAGGATCATCAGCGACAGGTAGAAGCCGCCCATGAAGACGACGAGCTTCCAGAGCACGGCGAGGCCGTTCTTGGCGACGGTCGCGGTGATGGCGGCCCACACCGCGAGCGGCGCGAACAGCATCACGTAGCTCGTGACCTTGAGCATGATGTGGCCGACGTCGTCGATCATCGCCAGGATCGGCTTGGAACGCTCGGGCATGGAGCCCATCGCCACCGAGAAGAACACCGCGAAGATCACGATCTGCAGGATCTCGTTCTGCGCCATCGCGTCCGCAATCGAGGTCGGGATCAGATGGGTGAGGAATTTTTCGATCGAGAAGGCCGACACCGGCAGGCCGGTCGATTGCCCCGCCGCGGGCAGCGTGCCCGGGAAGTTCGCGCCGGGCTGCAGCAGATTGACCATAACGAGGCCAAGCAGGAGCGAAACGAAGGAGGCGCTGATGAACCAGCCCATGGTCTTGGCGAAGATGCGGCCGAGCTTGGAGCCCGAGCCCATATGGGCGATGCCGCCGACCAGGGTCGCGAACACCAGGGGCGCGATGATCATCTTGATCAGGCGCAGGAACATCATGGCGATCAGGTTGATGGCAGAGGCCCACTCGGCGCGGGTGTCGGGCAGGAAGTTGTAGATCGCCGCCCCCATGATGATGCCGAGCACCATCGCCGCCAGAATGTATTGCGTAAACCTGTTGGACATCGTTGACCCCCACGTACACCGGCGCTTCATGATGTCGCAGATATCACAACGACGCAACACGCTTTGCGTGTGATCGCGTTTGCGCGATGTTCCCGTTGTGAAATGGAACGGCGCGCTCTAGCCTTCATGCAGCGCACAACACATGCGGTCTGCACGTTTCGTTTGCGGCGGCTGCATCAATAATCGTCAAGACATAAGAGGGGAAACGCCATGAGCGCCAACGTCAATCGCCAGATTCTGCTGGTCGAAAAGCCCAGCGGCAAGCTGGGCCCGGAGCACTTCAAGATGGTGGACGGCGCCATGCCGGAACCGAAGGACGGCGAGGCTCTGCTGCGCGTGCGATACATCTCGCTCGACGCCGCCAACCGCGCATGGATGCATGGCGCGACCTATCGTTCTGCGGTGGAAGCCAACAGCGTGATGGCCGGCGGCGCCATCGCCGAGGTCCTCAGCTCGAAGGCCGAGGGACTTGCGGCGGGCGACATCGTGTTCGGCGACACCGGCTGGCAGGAATTTGCCGCGGTGCCGGCAAAGCATCTCACCAAGATGCCGAAGCTCGAGCCGATGACGCATCTGCTCAGCGTGTTCGGCATCGCCGGCCTCACCGCCTATTTCGGCTTGCTGGAGGTCGGCAAACCCAAAGAGGGCGAGACCGTCGTGGTTTCCGCGGCCGCAGGCTCGGTCGGCTCGATCGTCGGACAGATCGCCAAGATCAAGGGATGCCGAGTGATCGGCATCGCCGGCGGCGCGGACAAGTGCAACTGGCTGACCTCGGAGCTCGGCTTCGATGCCGCCGTGGACTACAAGGACGGCGCGGTGTTCAAGGCGTTGCGCGCCGCCGCGCCCAAGGGCATCGACGTCTATTTCGACAATGTCGGCGGCGACATTCTCGAAGCCTGCCTGCCGCAGATGAACAATTACGGCCGCATCGCCTGCTGCGGCGCGATCTCGCAATATGACGGCACACCATCCGCGCACGGCCCGCGCGGCGTACCGGGACTGATCGTGGTGAAGCGGCTCGTCATGCAGGGCTTCATCGTGATGGATTACATGAAGGAGAGCCCGCGCGCGCTCGCCGACCTCCAGGCCTGGGTCAAATCCGGCAAGCTGAAGGTGCAGGAAGACATCATCGACGGTCTCGCGAACACGCCAAAGGCGCTGATCGGATTGCTTGCGGGCGAAAACCGCGGCAAGCGGATGATCAGGCTCTGACGATTCCGTCCCATCGTGTCGGCGCCGGCATAATCTACTTGCGGTAGCGACCGAAGCGGCCAATGATATCGCTCGCGAGGCATCACTCGCGGGCGATTGCGGTTGCGTGACTTTGATTAAGCATCGAACGATATCGACAGGGCAGGAATTTATTCAGATGTTCAACACGTTGAAGCAAGTCTCAACGCGCAAGGCGCTGCTGGCGGCAGCATTCTTCGCAACTGCAACAGGCGCGTTCGCGCAAGCGCCGACCGATGCGCAGAAGAGCGCCATCAGGTCCGCGTGCCGCTCGGACTTCATGGCGCACTGCTCGAGCGTGACGCCTGGCGGCGCGGAAGCGTTCCAATGTCTGCAGAAGAACATGTCGAGCCTCTCTTCGGGATGCCAGACCGCCGTTCGCGCGATCGCGCCTCCGGCGGCCAAGACCGAACCTGCTGCCGCGCCGAAAGCCGAAGCGGCCCCGAAGGAAGCAGCTCCCAAGGCGGAGCCGGCAGCTGCCGCGCCCAAGGCTGAGCCCGCTCCCGCTGCGAAGCCGGCCGCCGCACCGGCGCCGAAGGCTGCTGCGCCCAAGCAGCCGAGCAGCGCGCAACTTGCCGCCATCAAGAGCGCGTGCCGGGGCGATTATCCCAAGGTCTGCGCCAGCGTGCCGCCGGGCGGCGCGCCTGCGCTGGAATGCCTGGAGAAGAACAAAGCCAAGGTCTCGCCGGCCTGCGGAAGCGCCGTCAGCGCAGCAACCGGTGGCGGCGCGGCAGCCGCCACAGCCCCGTCTGCAGGCGCCGCAGCCGCCCCTGCCGCAGCGCCCACCGTGCTCGTGCTGCGTCCGATGCGGCCGCGCGAAGAGCTGTTCGTGGCACGATCGGCCTGCGGCGCGGACATTCGCACGATCTGTGCCGGCGTCGACGTTGGCGCCGGCCGCATCATGCAGTGTCTTGCGAACAACGCGGCGTCGCTGTCGCCGGCGTGCCGGGACGTGCTGGCGGCGTTCACGGTGCGATAGCTGCGCCGCGCAACGCGCGCATCGATATTGGCGGCGTGCGAACATGAATTTTCGCACGCCTGCAGCGACAAACTCTTTGCTGATCCGATTTCGATCACGACAAGACCGGGAGAACAACATGCGATCATTGCTGCTCGTTGCTTCTGCGCTCCTCGCTTTCGGCGCAACCATGACCCTCGAGGCCACCGATGCCAATGCGGTGGTGTGCGCCCGCGGCGTCTATCGCGCCGGCTGCGCCGGACCGAACGCGGCCGTCGTGGTCCGCAAGCCGGTTCCGGTCGTCCGCTGCACCAGGGTGCTGGTGAACGGCGTCTACGTGAAGCGCTGCGTCTGACACGCGAATAGCCAAGCCGGCGCGGTTTGGCTATGATTCGGGCCTGACGGCTTCGGCCGCGCGCAAGACGTGCGTCCGAAGATGAGCTGCGGCGCGTCCCTGCCTGGCCGATAATTCTGCTGGCGCGGGATGCCGGAGCACATTAGTCTACCCCTAGATAGTAAGTATACTGTCAATTAGGGAGGCAGGCGTTGCGGATCGCCGTGATTGGCGGAGGGCCCGGTGGGCTCTATTTCGCCTATCTGTGGAAGAAGCGTCACCCCGAGGATCAGGTCGACCTGTTCGAGCAGAACCCGGCCGACGCGACCTGGGGCTTTGGCGTCGTGTTCTCCGACCAGGCGCTGGAATTCCTGCGCGCCGACGACCCCGAGACGGTCGACGCGATTGCGCCGCACATGGAGAGCTGGGAGAACATCACGCTGAACCTCGGCGGCGACAGCGTCGCCATCGACGGCGTCGGCTTCTCCTCCATCGGCCGGCTCGAGCTGCTGAGGTTCCTGCAGCAGCGCGCGCTCGGCGTCGGCGTCACACCGCGCTTCGACACGCAGATCCACGCGATCGACCAGCTCAATGGCCACGATCTGATCGTCGCCGCGGACGGCTTGAATTCGCTGGTGCGCCGCGCCTATGAGGGCGATTTCGGGACGTCGCTGTCCTACTCCTCCAACAAGTTCGTCTGGTACGGCACCTCGAAACGCTTCGACGCGTTGTCGCAGACCTTCGTGAAGACCGACCGCGGGGCTTTCAACGCCCATCACTACCGCTACTCGCCGACCATGAGCACCTTCCTGGTCGAATGCGATCACGCGACCTGGCAGGCCTATGGCTTCGCCTACAAGGACGTCGAGCAGTCCAAGGGCGTCTGCGAGGAGGTGTTCGCGGACACGCTCGGCGGCCACTGCCTCGTCTCCAACAAATCGGTCTGGCGCAACTTCCCCTGGGTCTGGAACGAGCACTGGTCGTTCAAGAACATGGTGCTGATCGGCGACGCCCTGCATTCGGCGCACTTCTCGATCGGCTCGGGCACGCGGCTTGCCATCGAGGACGCCATTGCGCTGGTCAAAGCGCTGGAATCGGATGCGCACCTGACCACCGCATTGCACCGCTATCAGGCCGCGCGAAAGCCGGTGGTGCAGAAGCTCGTCAACGCGGCCCGCACCAGCGCCTTCTGGTACGAGCATTTCGCCCAGCACATGCAGCAGGGCCTGATGGACTTCGCCTACAGCTACATCACCCGCTCCGGCCGTATCGACGATGCACGCCTGCGCCACATGTCGCCGGCCTTCATGGCGCGTTACGAGGCCGCCAAGAACGGTGGGGATGAGGCATGAGCAACGAGATACGCGACCAGGTGCCCGCCGACAGCAACGGGGCGCGCGAGATCGGTTTTGCCGTTCCTGACATCTACAACGCCAGCCGGGTGTTGTTCGACAATCTCGCCAAAGGCCGCGGCGACAAGCCCGCGCTGATCGGCCCGGCGGGCACGCGGACCTATGCCGACCTCTGCGACGAGGCCCGCCGCTGGGGCAACGGATTTGCTTCGCTCGGCCTGACGCGCGGCGACCGCGTGCTGCTGTTCCTCGACGACACGCCGGCCTACCCGGCTGCTTTCTTCGGCGCGGTGCGCGCCGGCTTCGTGCCGCTCCTGATCAACACGCTGACGCCGCCCGACCTCCTGCAGTTCTATCTCGCAGATTCCGGCGCCACCGTTGCGGTGGTGGACGCCGAGTTCTGCGCGCGCTTCAATGCGGAGGCATGCAAGGATACGAAGCTGCATACGCTGATCATCGCCAACGGACCGGCGGGCGATCACGCCGCACCGAGGGCGCTCGCGGCAGCAAGCTGGCTTGCGCTGTTTCCCGTCGAGCTGGCGGAAGCGGACACCCATCGCAACGAGATGGCGTTCTGGATGTATTCCTCGGGGTCGACCGGCCGGCCCAAGGGCATCGTGCATCTCCAGCACGACATGGCCTATAGCGACCTCGCTTTCGCGAAAGACATCCTGAAGCTGACGCCTGACGACATCTGCTTCTCCGTGCCGAAGATCTTCTTCGCCTATGGCTTCGGCAATTCCGTCACCTTCCCGTTCTCGGCGGGGGCGGCGACGCTGCTGCTGCCGGGCCAACCGAAGCCCGCCGCGATCTTTGCGGCGATCGCGCAGTACAGGCCGACGCTGTTCTTCGGCCTGCCGACGCTCTACACGGCGCTGACCAAGGCCGCGGGCGCAGAGACGACGGATTTCTCGTCATTGCGCATGGCGCTCTCCGCGGCCGAGGTGCTTTCGGCCGAAGTCTTCAACGGCTGGAAGACGCTCACGGGCCTCGAGATCGTCGAAGGTCTCGGCTCGACCGAGGTGCTGCACATCTATCTCTCCAACAGGACCGAGCGGAAGAAGCTCGGCGCCGCCGGCCTGCGCGTGCCCGGCTACGAGGTCGCGCTGCGCGACAAGGACGGCCGCGACGTCGCCGACAACGAGGAAGGCATCTTGTGGGTGCGCGGCGATTCCAACACGCCGCTGTACTGGAACAGGCCGGACAAATCCGCCGAGACCATTCGCGAGGGTGGCTGGATCTACACCGGCGACCGTTTCGTGCGCGATGCCGACGGCTTCCACTTCTTCCGCGGCCGCGCCGATGATCTCATCAAGATCTCGGGCCAATGGGTCTATCCGCTCGAAGTCGAGCTGTGCCTCGCCGACCACCCCGATATCCGCGAATGCGCGGTGTTCGCCGCCGAGCTGCCGGACCGCCGCATGACGCTGAAGGCCGTGGTGGTGATGAACAACCGCGCGGTCAACCAGGGCGACGCGACGCGGCGCTTGCAGGATTACGTCAAGGGCAAGCTGCTGCCGTACAAATATCCGCGCGAGGTGATCTTCACCGACGAGCTGCCGAAGACGGGCACAGGAAAGATTGATAGGCAGGCGCTGCTGCGGATGTGACGCAAACAGCGGTAAGGGACGCACACTGCCGCCACCATCTCGGTGTCATCCCCGCGAACGCGGGGATCCATAACCACAGGGAGTGGTTGTGGCGTTAACTGGTAACTCCGAGTCCCCGCCAAACTCCTGCTGCGGCGTATGGGTCCCGGATCTGCGCTTACGCTTGTCCGGGACGACAGCGGAGAGTGGCGCACATAACACACTTCCCCCTCACCCCGCCTTCCCCAGATGCTCCAACGCATCCTCGGCCCGCAGCGGGACGCGCGAGGCCTCGTTGTTGAGGTCGACGAGCTCTGACATCAGCCCCATCAACACCTTGCGGTCCGCCGGCTTCAGCGGCTCCAGCATGCGCGCCTGCGCGCGCTCGACGGCGGGGATGATCTCGCGCAGGATCGCAGCGCCCGATCTGGTCAGATAGAGCAGCTTGATCCGCTTGTCCTCGGGCGCCGGCTTGCGCTCGATATAGTCCTTGGCCTGGAGTCGCTCGATGACGCTGCCGAGCGTCGAGCGGTCGAAGGCGATCACCGCCGACAGCCGCGTCGCGTCGATGCCGGGATGGGTGTGGATCGCGATCAGGGCCGCATATTGCACCGGTGTCAGGTCGAACGCCTTGCACTCCTCCATGAAGATCGAGACTGCGATCTGCTGCATGCGCCGGAACAGATAGCCCGGCGCGGCATAGACGGCGTCGATCGTGATCGGAGCGGGCGGCTTACTCGGCATCGGGCTGCTTCTCCGGTGCGGCATCGGCGAACGCCTGCAGCGCCTTGGCCGCGGCTTCGGCCTCGAGCAGGCGCGGATAGGCCGAGACGTCGACGCCGAAGCGGCGCGCATTGGCGAGCTGCGGCACGAGGCAGAGGTCCGCCAGCGTCGGCGCGCCGCCGAAGCAGAACGGGCCGGGCTCGTCCCGGATCAACGTCTCGCAGGCCGACAACCCTTCGCGGTTGACCCAGGCGGCCCAGTCCTGGACCTTCTCCTCGGGCAGGCCAAGCTCGCGCAGCCGCGCCAGCACCTTCAAATTCTGTACCGGATGGGTGTCGCAGGCGATCGCCAACGCGAACGCCCTCACCTTGGCGCGGCGTAGCGAATCCTTCGGCAACAGCGGCGGATTGGGGTGCGTCTCATCGAGCCATTCGATGATGGCGACCGATTGGGTCAGCACCGCCCCCGCATCGTCCTCCAGCGCCGGCACGAGGCCTTGCGGATTGATGGCGAGATAAGCGGGCGCGCATTGCTCGCCCTTGCGCAGATGATGCGGCAGATACGCGGCCTTGAGGCCCTTCAGGTTCAGCGCAATCCGCACGCGATAGGCCGCGCTGGAGCGGAAATAGCCGTGCAGCTTCATGGGGAGCCTCCCTCCATTTTTGTCGTTCCGGGGCTCGCGAAGCGAGAACCATGGTGCGCACTTGCGCACCTGGGAACCTCGAGATTCCGGATGCGATGCTATCGCATCGCTCCGGAATGACGACAACCGCCGACCGCCAACATTGACGCTACCTAGATCGTCAGTATACTGTCAATCAACAAAATGATCGGGAGCGCCGCCATGGAAGCCGTGACCAAGACGCCGGAACGCGAGGCCTTCTACAGGAAGATCGACGGCGAGAACCTCACCGCGCTGTGGACGGTGATGAGCGATCTGATCACGCCGGAGCCGCGAAGCGCCTGCCGGCCGCACCTCTGGAAGTTCGAAATCATCCGCGACTACATGACGGAGGCAGGCAAGCTCATCACCGCCAAGGAAGCCGAGCGGCGCGTGCTGGTGCTGGAGAATCCGGGCCTGCGCGGCCAGTCCAAGATCACGACCTCGCTCTATGCCGGCGTGCAGATGGTGGTGCCCGGCGACGTCGCCCCCGCGCACCGGCACAGCCAGTCGGCGCTGCGCTTCGTGCTTGAAGGCAAGGGCGCCCACACGGCCGTGGACGGCGAGCGCACCGCGATGGAGCCGGGCGACTTCATCATCACGCCGTCGATGACCTGGCACGATCATTCCAACGAGACCGATCAGCCGATGTTCTGGCTCGACGGCCTCGATATTCCCCTGGTGCAGTTCTTCGACTGCTCCTTCGCGGAAGGCTCCAAGGACGACCAGCAGAAGATCACGAAGCCCGCCGGCGACAGCTTCGCGCGCTACGGCCACAATCTGCTGCCGGTGGACGTGAAGCGCTCCTCCAAGACCTCGCCGATCTTCAGCTATCCCTATGCCTACACCCGCGAGGCGCTGGAAAAGGCCAGGACGAGCCAGGAGTGGGACGCCTGCCACGGGCTGAAGCTGAAGTTCAGCAATCCCGAAACCGGCGATTTCGCGATGCCGACCATCGGCACGTTCATCCAGCTGCTGCCCAAGGGATTCAAGACCGCGCGCTATCGCTCGACCGATGCGACCGTGTTCTGCCCGATCGAGGGCAAGGGCCGCAGCCGCATCGGCGACGCCGTCTTCGAATGGGGCCCGCGCGATCTGTTCGTGGTGCCGAGCTGGCACTGGGTGACGCACGAGACGGACGAGGACGCCGTGCTGTTCAGCTTCTCGGACCGCCCGGTGCAGCAGAAGCTGGATCTGTTCAGGGAAGATCGCGGGAACGCGTGAAGGGCCACCGGTCTATCCTTCGTCATGGCCGGGCTTGACCCGGCCATCCACGCCCTGCCGCGCGGACCGAAGAACGTGGATGCCCGGGACAAGCCCGGGCATGACGACCTGAATTTGCTGCGTTCATCTCCATGCACGTCGTCATTGCGAGCGTAGCGAAGCAATCCAGACTCTTTCCACGGAGGCAGTCTGGATTGCTTCGTCGCAAAGGCTCCTCGCAATGACGGGCTTTGCTGCCTCCGGTGCAGCAGTCTCGTAGGGTGGGCAAAGGCGCAACGCGCCGTGCCCACGTCTTCCAACAATGAAGGTCTGGTGGGCACGCTCGCGCTTTGCCCACCCTACGGCAGCGGTGAACTTGGCTAGCGCCAGTGGAGCAGCCGCGTCTCCAGCCAGCCGATCACCTTGCCGACCACGAGCCCGAACACCGACAGGATCACCACGCCCGCGAGCAACTGATCCGTTTGCATGAGATTGCCCGCCTGCAGCACGAAGGCGCCGATGCCGTATTGCGCGCCGATCATCTCGGCGCTGACGACGAGCAGCAGCGCCACCGAGGCCGTGATGCGGAAGCCGGCGAGGATCGCGGGCAGCGCGCCGGGCCAGATCACCTTGCGCACGATGGTCGCGAACGGAACGTTGAAGCTTTGCGCCATGCGGATCAGGTTGCGCGGCACCGCGTCGACGCCGCTATAGACCGAGATCGCGGTCGAGAAGAACACCCCGAGTGCAATGGTCGCGATCTTCGGCTCTTCGCCGATGCCGAGCCAGAGGATCAAGAGCGGCAGCAGCGCGATCTTCGGGATCGGGAACAGCGCCGAGATGAAGGTGATGCCGACGCTGCGCGCCAGCCGCGACAGGCCGATGGCGAAGCCGACGACGACGCCGGCCGCCGTGCCGAGCAGCCAGCCGACGCCGATGCGCAGCAGCGAGGCCGAGAGATGCTGCCAGAGCGCGCCGGAGACCGCGAGCTGATAGATCGCGCGGACGATGGCAGCGGGCGTCGGCAGAAACAGCGCGTTGACGAGACCGGCGCTGCCCGCGGCCTGCCAGATCGCGATCACCAAAGCGAGCGCAATCCAGCCGCCGTATCGGCTCGACGCCGGCACGAAGCCGGCGCCCCGAAAGCGGACGGGCCGCGTCGCCTCGTTCTTCGCCACCGCCTCCGTTGCCGCGCGATCAAGCATGCTGGACCTCGCGCTCGGCATCGATCGCCTCGTTGCGGATCAGTGACCAGATCTGGTTCTGCAGCGCCAGCAGCTTTTCGCGCGCCGAAGCTTCGCCGCGCGCGGCGCGCGTCATCGGCACGGTCATGACCTCGCGGATGCGCCCCGGCCGCCGCGACAGCACCACGATGCGGTCGGCAAGGCGCGCGGCCTCTTCGAGATTATGGGTGACATAGACCGCGCCCATGCCGCCATCGGCGAGCAGGCGGACGAAATCCTCCATCAGGAGCTCGCGGGTCTGCGAATCCAGCGCCGAGAGCGGTTCGTCCATCAAGAGGATCGCAGGCTTCACCGCAAGCGCGCGCGAAATGCCGACGCGCTGGCGCATGCCGCCGGAGAGCTGCTTGGGATAGGTGGCGCGGAAGTCTGTCAGGCCCGTGCGGCGCAGGGCGTCGTCGACCAGCGCGCGACGCTGCGCGGCCGAGAGCCGGGTATGCAGCAGCGGAAATTCGACGTTTTCTTCCACCGTCGCCCAGGGCAGCAGCGCAAAATCCTGGAACACGAAGGTGAGCGGATTGAGGCTGTCCGCCGGCGGCGCGCCGCGCAGCTCGGGCGCGCCCGAGGTCGGCTGCAGCAATCCGCCGAGAATCGAGAGCAGCGTGCTCTTGCCGCAGCCGGAGGGACCAACGATCGCTACCACCTCGCCGGCGCCGACGGTGAAGGAGACGTCGTCGAGCACGGCGAGATCGCCGAAGCGGTGGGTGATGTGGCTGGCGATCAGGTCCATGAACTGCGTTCTGCTCTCAATCCGCCTTCACATAGTCCTTGGCGATGATCGCTTCCGCGTCGAAGCCCTTGTCGGCGAAGCCCTGCTCCTGCAGCCATTTGATCTGGTTGTCGACGTTCTTCACGTCGAGCTTGCCGTCGGGATCGATATAGGCGCAGTTGCCGACCACCTGCTCGACCGGCAGGTTGGTGTATTTCGCGATGATCTCGAGCAGCGGTTTGGTCTTGTCGTTGATCGGCGCAACGCCATCCTTCATCGCGGCGAGGATGACGTCATGATATTCGCGGTCCGCCTTGGCAAGCGCGGCGAGCAGCTTGGTCACCAGCGCCTTGTTGGTCAGCGTCTTGGGCGAGGCGAACACCGCGCCCAATTGCCAGGGCGTCTCGTCGCCGACCCACCCCAGGAACTTCGCGCCGCCTTCGTCCATCAGCTTTCGCGCGGTGGAGATGGGAAGCAGCGCCGCATCGACGGTCTCGCCCTTCAGCGCGGCCGCCGCATTCGACAGCGATTGCAGCGGCACGATCTTCACGTCCGCGAGCTTGAAGCCGTATTTGTCGGCGAGCAGGCCGAGCGAGTAGTGAAAGGAGGATCCGACCTGCGTCATCGCCACGCGCTTGCCGGCGAGGTCCTTCGGGGTCTTGAGCCCGGCGGCATAGGCGTTGTTGCTGGCGAAATAGCCGATCAGGGGATAGCCGGCCTTCTCCCGGCTCATGCCGCCGATCACCTTCAACGTGCCCTTGCCGGCGAGATTGTAGAGGCCGGCGGTGAAGGCGGTGATGCCGAAATCGACATCGCCCGAGGTGGTGGCGACCGCGATCGGCTGCGCCGCGTCGAAGAACTTCAGCTCGACCTCAAGGCCGGCCTCGCGGAAATAGCCCTTGTCCTGCGCGATGAAGACCGGCGCGGAGGAGGACAGGCGCAGCACGCCAACCCTGGCCTTCAGCGCGTCCTCGGCCCGCGCGGTGCCCATCGCCGTGATCGCCACCAGCCCCGCAAGCGCGAGCCGCATTATCCCGATCATCCCGTTTCCTCCGCCGTCGTTGTCTTGCAGTGCGTTTACAGGCCTTCGGGTACCATCTGGTCCCGGCCGATGAAGGCGCCCTGTTGTTTCAACGTTTCCTGCAATTTTTCAACCGGGATTTCGCGTGGAATGCGGTTACCCGACAACGCCAGAGCCGCGGCGGAACCGGCGGCCTCGCCCATCACGAAACAGGCACCGGAAACCCGCGCCGCCGACTGGCCCTCATGGGTCATCGAGGCACAGCGGCCGGCGACCAGGAGATTGTCGACGCCTTGGGGCACCAGCATCCGGTAAGGCAGCTCGTTGTAGCCGCGCGATTCCGGGATCGGCGGGAAGGTGAAGACGACGTCGCCGGGAACATGGGCCTCGATCGGCCAGCCATTGACGCCGATGGAATCCTCGAACGAGGCGCAGCCAAGCACATCCTCCCCGCTGAGCTGATAGCCACCGGTGATGCGGCGGGTCTCGCGAATGCCGAGCTGCGGCGGCAAATCGACGATATACGACTTTTCAAAGCCCGGGACCGTGTTGCGCAAAAACTCGTAGGCCGCGAGCGCCTGCTTGCGGCCCTCGATCTCGCCGCGGGTGAGGTCATCGGGCTCGACGCCGTTGATGGCGTGGCCGTCCTCGCGCGCGACTTGCGTAAAATTCACCCGCCATTCGATGCCGGACTTTTGCGGCCGCACGATCGCGCTCTTGCGCGGGAAGGTGTAGGTGCCGGCGGCCGCGGCTTTCTCCATCAATTGCGGAATGGTGCGCCAGGCATCGCCGGCCTTGTCGGGATCGATGCCGTTGAGGCGCAGCATCATCGAGGGATAGAGCGGATGGCCGTGTTCGTCACCGATCTCGAACGGCGCGCCGGCCCACACTGCAAGGTCGCCGTCGCCGGAGCAGTCGATGAAGATCTCGGATCGCACCGCCTGCCGGCCGGCCTTGGTCTCGACCAGCAGCGAGTCGATGCGACGCTCGTCGCCCATCACCACGCCGGCGCCGAGGGCATGGAAGAGGATGTGCACCTTGTGGCTGGCGAGCAGCTGATCGGCCGCGATCTTGTAGGCGGCGGTGTCGTAAGCCTGGGCGAACACCTTGCCGAGGATCAGATGCGGCGCGTTGAGGCCGTTCAAATGGTCGATCCGCGCCAGCAGCTCGGACGCCAGGCCCTGCACCAGCCGCCGGTGCTCGCCGTGGACGTTGCCATGCAGGCCGCAGAAATTGGTGACGCCGGCCGCGGTGCCCATGCCGCCGAGGAAGCCATAGCGCTCGATCAGCAGCGTCTTCCGCCCGGCCCGCGCGCTCGAGGCCGCCGCCACGATGCCGGCCGGGCCGCCGCCGAGCACGACGACCTCGTACTCGCCATAGAGCGGCACTGTCCGTGCCGGTTCGTCGATCGTCATGGCCCGCATGGCGCGTCCCTTCCCAAAATCTCTTGCTTGGGCTCGACTATGAATTAACGCGAGACGGGCTACAATCCACCAAAATACGCGATCAGCTTTCGCGAATCGAGAAAGGTCGACATGGACATCCTCGTGAACCTGCAGGCCTTCCTCGCCACGGCCGATGCGTCCGGCTTCTCTGCCGCGGCACGCAAGCTCAATGTCTCGACCTCGGTGGTAGCAAAACGCGTCACGCAGCTGGAGGCGCGGATCGGCACGCCGCTGTTTCATCGCTCGACCCGGCAATTGCGGCTCACCGAAGCCGGTCAGCGCTACGTGCACCGCGCCCGCGGCGTCGTCACCGACGCCACCGACCTGCTCTCGCGCATGGGCGAGAAGGGCCACGACCTCGTCGATCACCTGCGCATCAAGGCGCCGACCTCGCTGACGGTGGCTCGGCTTGCCGACGCTTTCAGCGCGTTCCAGACTGAGAACCCGAAGCTCAAGCTCGACATCGTGCTGATCGACCGTCCGGTCGATCCCGTCACCGAAGGTTTTGACATCGCCATCGGCGCCTTCCCGCATTCCTTCGGCGGCGTGGTCGACGAGCCGCTCTGCGCGCTGAAGCGGCTGCTCTGCGCCTCGCCGGCCTATTTGAAGAAGCACGGCACGCCCAAGCATCCGCGCGATCTCGTCGAGCATCGCTGCCTGAGCTTCCTGCCGACGGGACCTGAATGGATTTTTGATGGCCCGCGCGGCCGCATCAGCATCCAGGTCAGCCCGCTGCTCTCCTCCAACGAAGGCCATGTGCTGGCGCGCAGCGCGATCGCCGGCAACGGCATCGCGCTGCTCTCGCATTATCTCGTCGCGGACGCCCTGCGCGACGGCAAGCTGAAGCCGGTGCTGCGCGATTTTCCGATTCCGGAACTGTGGGTGAAGGCCGCGATCCCCGAGCGGCGACGCAACGCAGCCGCGGTGCAGGCGCTGCTGACCCTGCTGAAAACGTCACTGGCGCCGTCGCTGTAGACAGCGCCCAATATGCGCTGCCGTAGCCCGGATGGAGCGAAGCGCAATCCGGGTTTCGTGCCGTGCGGGGACAGTCGGACGATGAGGTTGGCCGGCCCCGGATTACGCTTCGCTCCATCCGGGCGACAGGGCCTGCCACAAGACGGTTGCTCGGGAATCGCGAACCTGACAGAAGGGCCACCATGGATTCGACCTTTGTGAAATACGCATTCACCGCCCTGACCGCTCTCGCGATCTCAACCACCGCCGCCTCGGCCGTGGAGCAGAACTGCCGCTTCATCCAGGCCAAGCCCGAGCGCGAAGCCTGCTACAAGCGCCAGGAGGACGAGTTGGCAGCGAAGCGCAAGCCCGTTGCACCCGCCGGCGAAGGTCAGACGCTCGAAACGTTGCGGCAGATGCGGCAGGACGACGACGCCGTCTATCGCAGCATTAACAACATCTGCCGCGGCTGCTAAAGTTCAGCTTTTTCCGCCGTTCCATCGCCCCGCCCGCTTCTCCGCGAACGATGCCAACCCCTCCGCGGCCTCCGCGCTCTGGCGCTTGAGCGAGTGCAGTTGCACGAGGCGGGTGTAGGCGGCATCTTCCACCGCCATGCCGCCGAACGAGCTTTCCAGCGCGAGGCGCTTGGTCTCGGCCATCGCCTCCGGTCCGTTGGCGAGCAGCTGTTCGACCACCTTGGCTCCCGCGGCTTCGAGGTCGCCGAGCGGCACCACGTCGTGGACGAGGCCGATGCGGCGGGCATCCTCGGCGCCAAACCGTTCGCCCGTCAGCGCGTAACGGCGGACCTGACGGACGCCGATGGCGTCGCAGAGCTGCGGGATGATGATGGCCGCCGTCAGGCCCCAGCGCACTTCGGTGATCGAGAACAGGGCATTGTCCGCGGCAATCACGACATCGCAGGCTGCGATCACGCCGGTGCCGCCGCCGAAGCAGCCGCCCTGCACCAAGGCGACGGTCGGAATCGGCAGGGTGTTGAGCCGCTGCACGGCCTCGAAGGTCGCGCGCGAGGCCGCCTCGTTGGCCTCGGCCGATTGCGGCCGCACGCCGTTGATCCATTTGAGGTCGGCGCCGGCCTGGAAGTGCTTGCCGTTGCCCCTGAGCACGACGACGCGCAGGTTCGGCTTCTTGCCGAGATCGTCCATGGCGGCGAGCACACCCGCGATCAACGCGCCGTCATAGGCATTGTTGACCTCCGGCCGGTTCAACGTGACGGTCGCAACCCCACGCTCGTCTAGTGTCCACAGGACGGGGCTGGCAGTCATCGGCGATCCCTCCGGTTCATTTGCTTGGCGTGCACTATGGCCGAGAGGACGCATTCCGATCCATATCTTTCCAGCGTGGGGCGGTCGCGCCCATCGCATGGCGGCTTGTGCCATGGTGGCGCCGGGCGGCAGTTTGGGACCAGGAACGGAATCATCATGCGCATCTGCATTTTCGGCGCGGGCGCCGTCGGCAGCCATATCGCGGTACGGCTGGCGCGGGCCGGCCACGACGTATCGTGCGTGATGCGAGGTGCGCATCTGGAGGCGGCGCGCGCAGGCGGCCTCAAGCTGCGGGTCGGCGATTCCGAGGTCAGCGCCAAGGTGAACGCGTCGGGCGATCCGGCCCAGCTCGGCCCGCAGGACGTGGTGATCTCGACGCTGAAGGCGACCGCGCTGACCGGGCTGGTGTCCAGCATCAAGCCGCTGCTGCAGGACGACACCGCCATCGTGTTCGCGCAGAACGGCATTCCCTGGTGGTACGGCATCGGCCTGCCGCCGCGGCACCCGACCCCGCCGGACATATCTTTCCTGGATCCCGGCGGCCGCCTGCGCGCCTGCATTCCGAAGGAACGGATCATCGGCGGCGTCGTCTTCTCCTCCAACGAGGTGACCGCGCCCGGCGTCGTGCACAACCTCACCCCGGACCGCAACCGCCTCCTGATCGGCGAATGCGACGACCGCAATTGCGAGCGCATCACAAGACTGCGGAATGTCTTCAACGACGCACGGCTGGAATCGCCCCCCGTGGCCGAGATCCGCGAGGCGATCTGGTCAAAGCTGCTGACCAACATGTCGCTCTCGGTGCTGTGCCTGCTCACCGGCCAGACCGCGCGCGGCGTACGCGACGACCCGGCCTTTGCCGACGTGATCCCGCGCATGCTGAACGAGGCCAACGACATCGCCCAGCACTTCATCCCCGAGGTCAAGCGCGTCACGCGCAGCGGGCCCGCTCCCAACCACAAGCCGTCGCTGCTGCAGGACTACGAGCTCGGCCGCGCCATGGAGATCGACGTGCTGGTGAAGGCGCCCGCCGCCTTCGCGCGCACTGCCGGCCTGTCGACGCCGACGCTGGACTTGATCGCCGCGCTCGCGATCCAGAAGGCGCGGGACAAGGGGCTGTACGCGGCGTGAGCCTCAGGCGAGCTGGTCGATCCAGGCGACGAGCGCATCCAGCACCTCGGTGAGCGCCTCGTCATTGGTCCGGCCCGACTTCTTCAGCACCGCGAAGGAGTGATCGCCGCCTTCGACTTCATGCAGCGTCGCCTTCGCCCCGAGCGATGCGATGACGGGCTTGAGATGGCCGAGATCGGCAAGCCCGTCCCGCGTTCCCTGCAGGAACAGCATGGGGATCGCGATGCCGGCGAGGTGCTCGGCACGCTCGGACGACGGCTTCTTGGCGGCATGCAGGGGAAAGCCGAGAAAGGCGAGCCCCTTGACGCCAGGCAGCGGTGCCTTCGCTTGCGCCTGCGAGGTCATGCGTCCGCCAAAGGATTTGCCGCCCGCGATCAGCATGACCCCGGGACAGATCCGCGCCGCTTCCGCAACGGCCGCGCGGATGGCGGCGTGCGCAACGGCCGGCTGGTCGGGACGTCCCTTCTTGTCTTCCATGTAGGGGAAATTGAAGCGAAGCGTGGCAATGCCGCGCGCCGCAAGACCGTCCGCAACCTTCTGCATGAACGCATGCCGCATGTCGGCGCCGGCACCATGCGCCAGAACGTAGCAAGCGCGCGCCTTGTCGGGCTGCGTCAGGATCGCCGAGACCGTGCCGATGCGCTCGATGTCGAGCTTGAGCTCTTTGGTTTTCACAGCCAAGATCAGCCATCCCAAACAGACGCGTTTCCGGCCGCCTTGGTAGCGTCACCGGCGCAGCCTGAAAACACAATAATTGCCGCCGCGAGCCGGCCTACCAAGCCGGAACGACGCATTATCAGAGGTAATCATGACCTACCGCTCCTCCTGGATGACCGAAGAGCTCGACGTCTTCCGCGACCAGTTCCGGAAATATCTCGCCAAGGATCTGGCGCCGCACGCCGAGAAATGGCGCGAGCAGAAGATGGTCGACCGTTTCGCCTGGCGCGGCCTCGGCGAAATGGGCGCGCTGCTGGCGAGCGTGCCGGAGGAATATGGCGGGCTGGGCGCCACCTTTGCCTATGACGCCGCCGTGCTCGACGATCTCGAAAGCACCGTGCCGGAGCTGACCACCGGCGTCTCCGTGCACAGCGCCATCGTCGCGCATTACATCCTCAATTACGGCTCGGAGGAGCAGAAGAAGCGCTGGCTGCCGAAGATGGCCTCCGGCGAGATGGTCGGCGCCATCGCCATGACCGAGCCCGGCACCGGCTCGGATCTGCAGGCCGTCAAGACCACGGCGAAGAAGCAGGGCAATTCCTACGTCATCAACGGCCAGAAGACCTTCATCACCAACGGCCAGGCCGCCGATCTCGTCGTCGTGGTCGCGCGCACCGGCGAAGCCGGCGCCAAGGGCATTTCGCTGATCGTGGTCGAGACCGCAGGCGCGGACGGCTACAAGCGCGGGCGCAACCTCGACAAGATCGGCCTGCACGCCTCCGACACGTCGGAGCTGTTCTTCGACAACGTCACGGTGCCGCCGGAAAACCTGCTCGGCAAGGAAGAGGGCCAGGGCTTCGTCCAGCTGATGCAGCAATTGCCGCAGGAGCGCCTCGCGCTCGCGGTCGGCGCCGTTGCCGCGATGGAGCGCGCGATCAAGCTCACGGTCGATTACACCAAGGAGCGGAAGGCGTTCGGCAAGCCGCTGATGGACTTCCAGAACACCGCCTTCACGCTCGCCGAGCGCAAGACCGAGGCGATGATCGCGCGCGTCTTCGTCGACTGGTGCATCGAGCGGCTCGTCGCCAAGGACCTCGACACGGTCACGGCGTCGATGGCGAAATACTGGTGCTCGGAGAAGCAGGTCGAAACCGCCGACGAATGTCTCCAGCTGTTCGGCGGCTACGGCTACATGCAGGAATACCCGATCTCGCGCATCTTCATCGATTCCCGCATCCAGAAGATCTATGGCGGCACCAACGAGATCATGAAGCTGTTGATCGCGCGGTCGCTATGATCCTGTTGCCCTGCCCGGCTACTTCATCCGCTTGTCGGCGGCGATGAAGTCGATGAAGGTCCTGACCTTCGCGGAAAGATATTTGCGGCTCGGATAGACCGCAAAGAGCTTCCCGGCAAAGACGATGTGCTCGGGCATGACGTGCTCGAGCCGTCCGGCTGCGATGTCTTCGGTGACGAGCCATTTCGGCAGGAAGGCGAGGCCCATGCCTTCGAGAGCGGCCATGTGCAGCAGCGTTTCGTTGCCGCTGCGCAGCACCGGATTGAGCTTGACGGTCTCGGGGCCGTGCTCGCCCTGAAAGGAGAAGCTCTCGCCGGGGTAAAGCGCGTAGTGCAGCAGCGGCTGGCCGGCGAGATCGGCGAAGGTCGCCAGACGTCCCGCGCGCTTGAGGAAGGCGGGAGCGGCCACCATGTAGAACGGAACGCTGGTGATCGGCCGCGCGATCAGCGCCTCGTCCGGCGTGCCCGTGGCACGCAGGGCGAGATCAAAACTCTCCTCGACCAGATTGACGAGGCGGCCACTGAGATCGACATCGAGGCGCACCTCGGGATAGCGCGCCTGATAGTCCGCCAGCACGCCCGCAAAAATCGCGTTCGCCATCCACACCGGTGCGGTCAGGCGCAGCGTTCCGTGCGGAACGACGGTCGCGTTGCTGACGGCGGCTTCGACCTCGTCGAGCGAATCCAGCATCTGCCGCGCCTGCTCGAAATAGAGCGCTCCGCTCTCGCTCAGGCTGACGCGCCGGCTGGTCCGGTTCAGCAACCGCGTGCCAAGCCGCTTCTCGAGCTGCATCACATGCTTGCTCGCCATGGCCGGGGAGATGCGCAGGCGCTGCGCCGCGGTCGCGAAGCTCTTCAGCTCGGCGACCAGGCAAAACACCCTCATGCTGACCAGGGAATCCATGAGATCATCAACATCCAGGAAACGAACTAATCCCGGAACGCATAATGATCAAAAATAAGGAAACTATCAAATGGTGGCAACCCTCACATCCCTGGAGAGCCACCATGACCACCGCCACCTTCGAGACCGCCCATCCCGGCCGCCCCCTTCGTATCGGCCTTTGGGCCGCCCAACTCGTCCTCGCCCTCGTCTTCATCTCGGCAGGGTTCGTGAAGCTGACCACCCCGATCCCCCAGCTGGCCGCGATGATGCCCTGGGCCGGCCAATATTCGGAGACCTTCGTCCGCTCCATCGCGCTGGTCGACCTCGCCGGCGGCATCGGCATCCTGCTGCCGGCCCTGACGCGGATCCTGCCACGGCTGACCGTGCTCGCTGCGCTCGGCTGCGCGGTGCTGCAGGTCATCGCGCTCGGCTTCCACCTCTCGCGCGGCGAAGCTGACGTTGCACCGCTTAACGTCGTGTTGCTCGCGCTCAGCCTGTTCGTGCTGTGGGGACGCAACGGCAAGGCGCCGATCGCGCCGCGTCAGTTCTGACCGACGGGAGCGCCGTCGCCATGATCTCCGCCAACGGATGGTCCCGCAGGGGACTGCTCGCCGGCAGCGCGATCCTCACGGCCGGCGGCGCCGCCGCGGCCAAGGCGGATCGCCTTACGGACGGCGTCGTCATCCTGATCGACAGCAACGAGCCCCATGTCATGGGCCACGCGATCAGCTATTCGGCCAATCTCGCCAAGCATTTTGCCGACAAGGGCGCGAAATTGCCGATCGAGGTCGTCGCCAACGGCAAGGGCATCGACATCTTCCGCGCGGACAAGACGCCGCTGGTCGAGCCGCTCGCGACACTGCGGCAGTCGCTGCCGAACCTCAGCTACAGCATGTGCGCTTCGTCCAAGGCGATCGCGGAAGCCAAGGAGCAGGTCTCAATTCCGCTGATATCGGGCGCGAGCCTCGTTCCGTTCGGCATCGGACGCGTCGTTGATCTGCAACTGAAGGGCTGGGCCTATATTCATGCGTGAGAAGCCGCGCGCGTTGTCGCGGCGATCGCTCCTGATCGCCGCGCCGGCCTATCTCACTGCCCTGCGCAACGCCGGCGCACAGGACGGCTGGCCGCCCGTGTTCGAAGCCGGCCGCAGCCAGTTCACCCTGGTGCGGCCACACGCGCCGATGCCGCAGCTGAGGCTTCAGGACCCGCAAGGCCGCGATGCCGTCGTGGCGGCGAAGCCGGGCCGCATCACGCTGGTGAACTTCTGGGCGACCTGGTGCGCGGCCTGCAAGCTCGATCTGCCCATGCTCGCCAGCCTTGCCGGCTCGCGGCCCGACCGGCTCGACATCGTCGCGATCTGCACCGACACGAAAGACCTGCGCAAGGTCCGCACATTTCTCGGCGGCCTCTCGGTGCAACACCTCGCCTGCTTTATCGACGCTTATGGCGCGGCGGCCAAGGCCTCGAGCGAGATGTTCTCGATCGTCGGCATGCCCATCACCTATCTCGTCGGAACGAGCGGCCGCGTCGAGGGCTACATCACCGGGGCGCCCGACTGGCTGTCGCCGGCCGGCGCGCGATTGCTGCAATTCTATCGCGAGCAGGGCTCGTGACCGTCATTTCGGATGCCACCAGCGGCCGCCGATGACGACGCCTTCCGACACGATCTTGCTGTTACCGATCAGGTGCTCGCCGACGACGTCCTCATAGTCGAACTGCCCCTGCTTCACCGTAACAAGCGTGGCGTCGCCGACGCAGCCGGGCTTGAGGCTGCCGAGTTCGGGACGCCGCAGCGCCATCGCGGCATTTACCGTCGACGCAGCGATCACATCCGATAGCTCCATACCCATGCAAAGGAACTTCGACATGGTGGTGACCTGGTCGAAGGCGGGGCCGTCGATGCAGAGCTGGTGGATGTCCGAGGAAATGGTGTCGGGATAAAAACCGTTGGCGAGCATCGCACGCGCGGTCTTGAACGCGAACGAGCCCTTGCCGTGGCCGATGTCGAACAGCACGCCGCGCTCGCGCGCGTCCAGCACCGCCTTCTTTACCGTGCCTTGCGCCGTCGCGGGCGTATTGGGGAAGGGCCGGAAGGCGTGGGTGAGCACGTCGCCGGGACGCAAGCGCGCCAGCACCTCCTCATAGCTCGGCGGCGGATGGTCGATATGCGCCATCAGGGGCATGCCGACCTCGTCGGCAACCTGAAGCGCGATGTCGAGCGGCACCGCCCCTGACGTGCCCGAGGAATGCAGGCCGACGCGCACCTTGATGCCGACGATGAGGTCGCGATTGGCATCGGCCACCTTGGCCGCCTCGATCGGATTCATCAGCCGCAACTCCTCGCTCTCGCCGACCATGATCCGGTGCGAGAAACCGAAGATGCCGGCATGCGAGACGTGCAGGTAAGCGAGGATGCGGACCTGGCTCGGCTCGATCACGTGCTTGCGGAAGCCGGCGAAATTGCCGGGGCCGGCGCTGCCGGTATCGACCGCCGTGGTGACGCCGGAGAGACGGCAAAATTCCTCGGCGTCGATGCCGAGCGAGGTGCCGCCCCAATAGACATGGGTGTGGAGATCGATCAGTCCCGGCGTGACGATCAACTGCGAGACGTCGCGCACCTCGGTGCCCGGATCCGCCTTGAGGGCGTTGCCGACCGCTGCCACCTTGCCGCCGGCAAAGGCGACGTCGGTCACGGCGTCGAGCTTCTGCGACGGGTCGATCACACGGCCTCCGCGCAGGATCAAATCGAAAGGCATCGTCGTCTCCGGATGTGGCGGCCGAATGCAGACAGGGTCAGCCGGCAAGACAGGGAGGTATCCCCCTGCGCATCGATAAACACGGCATGATTCATGTCAATGTCCGAGCCGGGCTCAATTCTATGATCCGATCGACCGGCAAGCCGACAGCGATCTGGCTTCCCAACAATCTCCCCGCCTAAAAGGATCACGGACATGAGCTACGCCACAATCAATCCGTATACCGGCGAAACTCTGAAGACCTTTCCCAGCGCGACCGATCAAGAGGTGAGCGCCGCCATCGATCGCGCGGACACAGCCTTTCGCGCCTGGCGCGAAGTCCCCATTTCGGCTCGCACCGTGGTCCTTCAAAAGGCGGCAGACATCCTGCGGCGGGACTGCGATACCTATGCAAAGCTCCTGACGCTGGAAATGGGCAAGCTGTTTGCCGAGGCCAAGGCAGAGGTCGAGCTCTGCGCGCGCATCTTCGAATATTACGTCAAGAACGCCGAGCAGCTGCTGCGGCCGGAGAAGCTGCCTGTGGCAGACCCGGCGGAGGGCGAGGCGATGATCGTTCACGATCCGCTCGGCGTGATCCTCGCCATCGAACCCTGGAACTTTCCCTATTACCAGATCGCGCGCATCATCGCGCCCCAGCTATCCGCCGGAAACACCATCCTGCTGAAGCACGCCTCGAACGTGCCGCAAAGCGCGGCAGCCTTCGAACGCATCATGCGTGAGGCCGGCCTGCCCGAAGGATGCTTCACCAAGCTTTACGCCACCCGTTCGCAGGTCGAGATGATCATCAACGATCCCAGGGTCCATGGTGTCGCGCTCACCGGCTCCGAGGACGCCGGCGCGATCGTCGCCGCCCAGGCCGGCAAGGCGCTGAAGAAATCCACGATGGAGCTCGGCGGTGCCGACGCGTTCGTCGTCCTCGCCGATGCCGATCTGGAAAAGACCGTCAAATGGGCCGTGTTCGGCCGGCACTGGAACGGCGGCCAGGTCTGCGTTTCCTCCAAGCGCATGATCATCGTGGATGCCGTGTACGACGAATTCCTGGCGCGCTATCGCAAGGGTGTCGCCGCGCTGAAGGCCGGCGACCCCTTCGATTCCGAGACGACGCTGGCGCCGCTCTCGTCGCAACACGCCGCCGACGAGATCAGGGACAGGATCCAGCAGGCCGTCAAGCAGGGCGCGAAGGCCGAGGAAGTCGGTCCGTCCGTGCCGAACCAGGGCGCGTTCGTGCAGCCCACCATCCTCACCGAGGTGAACGAGGACAACCCGGCCCGCTATTGGGAATTCTTTGGCCCGGTCTCCATGCTGTTCCGCGCCAGGGACGAGGCCGACGCCGTGCGCATCGCAAACGACTCTCCCTTCGGCCTCGGCGGCTCAGTGTTCACGTCGGACACGAAGCACGGCGCGGAAGTCGCGCGAAAGATCTCGACCGGCATGGTGTTCGTCAATCACCCGACCAAGGTGGAAGCGGACCTGCCCTTCGGCGGCATCAAGCGATCAGGCTATGGCCGCGAGCTGCTCGGGCTCGGGCTCAAGGAGTTCGTCAACCACAAGCTGATCGACGTCGTCGATATCGACGCCCGCTTCTGATCGACGACACAAATGCGGGGAGCGCGCCGAGACGGCCCGCCCCCCGCATCCTTGATTGCGATCAGCGCCCGTTCGGCTTGCGATCCGCTCGCGGCGCCTCGTCCTTCAGCCGCTCCAGCGCGTCGGGCATCATGCGACCGAACATCGAGCTCAGCATCGCGGTCGGGATCAGGCCGGCGTTGCTGCTCTCCTGGCCCTGCCCGCCGGACATCAGGAATTGCGGCACCAGCGGCTGGTTGATCTTGGTCAGAGCTTCCGCAAACTTCGCGAAGTTCTGCTCGGCCAGCCTGAACTCGGGGCCGCCATAAGCGTCGACGGCGAGTTTCGTCGCCTGGGCGTTGGCGGTGCCGACGGCCAGCATGCGATCGGCTTCGCCCTGGCCCTCCAGCCGTGACTGCTGACCGACCGCGGCCGCGGTCACCTTCCGGGTCTCGGCATCCTTTTGCGCGCGGGCGAGTGCGGCTGCGCCCTCGTTCTCGTTCACCTTGATCTGGATGAGCGATTGCGTCAGCGCCGACTGTGCCGCCGCCGTCGCCTTGGCCTCGTTGAGCGTGCGCTCCTGCACCGCGGCCTTCTCCTGCTCCCGGTAGGTCTCGATCTGCTCGCGCGCGATCTGGCGCGAACGAAGCTGGATCAGGATGTTCTCAATGGTGTGATCGCCGTTCGCGGCGCGCGGCGTGCCGATCAGTACCTCCTGAAGGTCGAGCGAGTAGCTCTCGAACTTCGCCTTCATCTGCGCCGCCGATTCCTCCTGGATTTGTGCCCTGTTCTGGAGCAGTTCGATCAGGGTCATCTTTTGCGCGATGTTCTTGAAGAACGCGCTGACCATCGGGTCGAGCGTTTGCTCGACCAGCTTCTTCACGTCGCCGAAGCGCTGGATGATCATCGGCGCCTTCTTGTAGTCGATGTGCATCACCACCGAGAGCGGCAGCGTCGGCTCGAACGCGTCCCGTGTGATCAGCGAGATCTCCGACAGGTTCTCGTCCAGCTTCATCGCGCCGACCTCGCCGCGCACCCATTTCAGGATGAAATTCACCGTCGGGATGATCTCGATCTTGCCGGCATAGGTATTGAACGCGTATTTGCCGGGCAGCAGCGGGTCCTTCCAGACGCCGCGGCCACCGTTGATGACCAGTTCGCCATGGCGATACTGCTCGCCCGACACGTCGTCGCTGTGCGGACCGGTGTAGAAGATGACGACACCGACATTACCGACCGGGATCACCGTCTTCGGCACCGCCTCGACGGTCGCGAACAGGCGATTGATGTACCAGGTGCCCTCGACGATGACCTGGAGCTGCCGGCCACGATAGCCGCCGGCCCGCAGGAATTGCTCGGGCTCCTGGAAGTTGTTGTGGAAGGTCTCCCAGTCGCGCAGATCGACGCCGACCTCGGGCGCAATGATCTCGCCCGGCGGCAGCGACGGGCCGTCATGCACGGTGACGACGCCGACGAGGTCGTGGTCCGCCGCGAGCACGACCGGCGCAAAGCCCCAGCGCTCGGCGATGGTGAGCTGCATGGCGTCGAGCACGCCGCGCTCCTGCTCGCTGAGGGCATGGCCGTAGACGCGGTCATCGGTGATGATCGCGAACTGCGTCGTGTTGATCGCATAAGTGCCCTCACGCAGGACTTTTCGCTGCGGACCCTTCTGCCCGCCGCCGAGCAGGAAGCGCCGCGCGTCCTGGAAATCCGACCTGTCGTCGCTGTCGTTGGCGCCGAGCACCTGCGAGGCGCCAAGCGGCGCGCCGTCGCGCGCGAACACATAGGCGATCTTGCCCTGCCCGACCGTGACCAGATCCGATTTGTGAATCCGGTACATGAACGGAAAGAACACGTGCAGACCACCGCGCAGCACTTCCGGCTCGTAGCCTGCCTCGCCGTTCAGCGCGATGAAGCCGCTGTCGATCGAGCCCTTCGTCGACCACAGCTTCTCGACGATGCCGACTTGGTTGTTCGGAATGTAACGAAAGATATTGGCCAACCGCAGCACGATCGCGAACGCGATCGCTGCCGCCGCCCACAGCGCCGGCTGGATCAGCCAGGCGCCATTGAAACCATTGAGGTCCATAGTCTTCTCCACAATTCGCAACTGGGCGGCTTGGGTTAACCAAAGCCACACCCCAGAATTGCGGAGGGCGAGATGTGAATACGGCCCGTGCTCTGCAAGCACGATGGCGCGCAAAGCAGTGACGATCTTTTTTTATTCGCCACTTGACGAGCGGCAAAATGGGGAGAACCGCCGGCGACGTAACGCGCCTTATTTCGTGAACGTCTGCGCGACCCTGCGGGAGCGAAGCAGGTACGTGATCCAGACCGCGGCACTGATCGCACCGACGATCGTTTGTCCGATCTGTTGAGGTTCGATGATGAAAAAATCGCTGAAGGGACGGTTCAGGGCGGCGGAAGAGAACGATGCGACCAGGAGGAGATCGACGAGCGGCATCAGCACCGCGCAGATCGCTTGTACGACGAAGAAGGCCGGGAAGCGGTGGGAATGCATGAACATGAGCACCGTCGTCCAGATCACGAAGCCGATCATGGCGGCATTGATCAGCATCTCGCTCCAGATCACCGCCGGCGCGTAGGTCCAGACCTCGTCAGAGATCGACTGCACATATTGTCCGACGTTGAAGACCCGGCGCAGGATGCCCATCACCTGGCCGAACGCAAGAAGCGCGAGCCAGCCGCTGATGCCGGTCATCTCGGGCTGGATGTCCTTGAAGGCCGCAGCGTCTTCGCGGGGACGGCAGGCTCGCGAACGGTGTCGATCGCCGGCGGTGCCGGGTCTGGCGGTTGCGGTCGAAGAAGCTGCTCGGCAATCTCGCGCACCTCAGCAACCGGCTTCCAGCTCTCCAGCCCCTCCCGCCAGACCAGCACGCGCTGCCAATCCGCAATGCGAGCCAGTAGCGGAAGCAGCTCCGAAACCGGCATCGGGCCGCGCTTCTGCAGACCTTCCGCGTAGAACCACAAATCCGCCATGCAACGCCCCTCTACACCCGCCGCATTCTAGCCGGCTATCGGCACACGTCACGATAGAAGTCGATTGAAGGGGGCTACCAGCGCCGCGCCCGTGGCGACGCAGAAGTCTCGGAAAAATGGCGATCCCGGCATGACTCGAACATGCGACCTACGGTTTAGGAAACCGCCGCTCTATCCGGCTGAGCTACGGGACCGCGGAACCCGCAGAGCGGGTTGCCTGGAGCTGTACATATCAAAGCGAGGGCCGAATCGGAAGCCCTTGCCGCGATCAATGCGGACGTCCGCCGGCGAACTTACGCCTTGATATTGTTATCTTTCACCACCTTGCCCCAATAGGCGACCTGCTTGTCGAAGAAGGTCTTGAAGGCGGCGCCGTCCTGGAGCAGCAGCGTCATGTGCTGGGTCTCCTTCAGTTGGGTGGCGGTCGCGGGCTCGCTCAGGATTTCCTTGGACGCTGCCGCGAAGGCTGCGACGACGTCAGGCGGCGTGCCGGCGGGCGCGAAAATGCCCCACCAGGCCAGCGTCTCGAAATCGGGAAAGCCCGCCTCGATCGCGGTCTGGGTATCGGGCAGGGTCGGCAGCCGCTCGCGGCCGAGCTGCAGGACCGGATGCAGCATGTTGGTGCCGAGCTGGGCGGCGACCAGCGCGGCCGATCCCGCGATGAGATCGACATGGCCGCCGAGCACGTCGTTCATCGCCGGTCCGCCGCCGCGATAGGGCACGTGCATGATCTCGACGCCGGCCTTGCTGCCGAGCACGGTCATGGCGAGATGGCCGAGCGTGCCGATGCCGACCGAGGCGTATTTCACCGCGCCCGGCGTCGCCTTGCAGGCCGCCACCACGTCGGCAAAGCTCTTGTAGGGCCGACCGGCGCCGGCCGCGATCACGTAAGGCGCGGTGCCGATCAGCAGCACCGGCATCAGCTCGCGCTCGACGTCCACCGGCGGTTTGTCGAGGATCGACGGAATCACCGCGTGGGAATCGAAGGTGACCAGGAACGAGGTGCCATCGGCCGGGCTCTTGGCAACCTGTGCAGCTCCAAGCGCGCCGGCCGCGCCGGATTTGTTCTCGACCACGACGATGCGATTGAGTTTTGTCTGCAGGCTGGCCTGCAGGAGCCGCGCCATCGCATCGGTCGAGCCGCCCGGCGGAAACGGCACGACCAGCGTGATCTTGCCGGCCTGCGCCATGGCCGGCGTCAGCGCGAGAATGGCCGGCGCGGCCAGCAGCGTCCGTCGTGTGATCGTCATGGTCCCCTCCCTTTTGTTTTCAGCGCCTGGCTTTTGCTCTTTGGCGCCTAGGTCGTGCCGAAGCCCGACCCTGCTTTTCTGTATTCTGGCCGAGGCGGACTGAAGATGTCCAGCACCCGGGCGCCATCGGGGCCGGCGCGCATGGTGTGCGGCACATTGCCCGGGGTGCGCCAGAAATCGCCCTTCTTCACGGCAATCTCCTCGTCGCCCTGGACGCGGATGGCCGAGCCGTCGAGCAGCACGCCCCATTGCTCTTCGGGATGGTGGTGCAGCGTGCCTTGCGCATGCGGCGCCAACGTCACCACCGACAGCATCGCCTGCTCGCCGGAGAAGATGCGCGTGGTCACTCCCGCCGCGAGCTCGCGGAACAAGCCGTCGGCGGGATTGTCGATGTTGTGGAATTCGTCCTTCTGGCTCAAATCGTCCTCCCTTTGCGTCTCGTTGCGATCAGGATTTGCCGTAGGAGCCCTGATAGCGGCCCTCGCGGATCGCCTTCATGGTCTCCTCTTCGCGCGCGACCTGGGCGCGCACGGCTTCCAGCAGCGCCGCCGCGCCGGCGGCAGGAAACGACACCACGCCGTCCTCGTCGCCGACGACGATGTCGCCGGGGGAAATCACGCTGCCGCCGACGGTGACAGGCACGTTGATCTCGCCGGGGCCGTTCTTGTAGGGGCCGCGATGGATCACCGCGCGGGCGTAGCAGGGAAAGTCGTCGGCCGCGAAGGCCGCGACGTCGCGGATCGCGCCGTCGATGACGTAGCCTTCGGCTTTGCGCCATTGCGCGATGTTCTTCATGATCTCGCCGACCAGCGCGCGGGTCTCGTCGCCGCCGCCGTCGACCACGATCACGTCGCCGGGGCCGACCAGCTCGAGCGCGCGGTGGATGGCGAGATTGTCGCCGGGACGGGTGCGCACGGTGAAGGCCGTCCCGATCAGCTTGGCGCCGCGATGATAAGGCCGCAGCCCCACCGCGCCCGGCAACCGGGCGAGATTGTCTGATATGACAGAGGTCGGCGCACCGCGAAAGCCCGCGATGATCTCGGCCGGCGGCTTCGGCACGCTGTTCGCTGCGATGGTGATCGTCATGTCCAAAAATCCTTCCGTCGATTAGTCGGCGTGCGCCCGCGCCTTCGCCGGCATGATCCGGAAGGCGCGCCCCTCCTTCATCCACGCCGCGCGTTCGTCGCGCAATAGTGTTCTGCGAACCTTGCCTGAATCGTCGCGCGGCGGGGCGCTGACGATCTCGAAGCTTTCGGGGTGCTTGTAGCGGCTGAGCCGGTCCTTCAGGAAATCCGCCATGCCGTCGGCGATCGTCTGGCCATCCGTATCCGCTTCCGCTTCGATGATGGCGTGCACGCGCTGGCCCAATTCCGGATCGGGCAATCCGACCACCACGCAGGAGCGTACGCCGGGCGCCTCGGAGACGGCCGCCTCGACCTCGGCCGGATAGATGTTGGCGCCGCCGCGCAGCACCATGTCGGCGAGGCGGTCGCCGAGATAGAGATAGCCCTCCGCGTCCAGCCTGCCGATATCGCCGAGCGATTCCCAACCGTCGCTGCGGCGCTTCGGCTCGGCGCCGAGATAATGATAGGTGGCGTCCTTGCCGTCATTGTTGAGGAAATAGATCTCGCCGGTCTCGCCCGGCGCGACGTCCTTGCCGTCCTCGCCGATGATGCGTAAGCGCGCCATCTCGCCGATCTTGCCGACCGAGCCTTTGTGCGTCAGCCATTCCGTGCCCGAGATGATGCAGGAGCCCTGCCGCTCGGTGCCCCCGTAAAGCTCCCAGATCCGCTCGGGCCCGAGCCAGGCGATCCAGTTCTCCTTCAGCCAGGGCGGCATCGGTGCAGCCATATGGAAGACGGTCCGCAGGCTCGACAGATCGTAGGCGTTGCGCACGTGCTCCGGCAGCGCCCAGATCCGGTGCATCATGGTCGGCACGAAATTGACCCATTGCACGCGCTCGCGTTCGATCTGCCGCAGCGTCTCCTCGGCGTCGAACCTGACGAGGCCGGTGAGCTTGCCGCCGGTGAACAGCGCGTAATGCGACACGATGAACGGCGCGTTGTGGTAGAGCGGGCCGGGATTGAGCAGCGAGACGCCGAAGGGAATGCTGAGCGGCGGCGCCGCGACGGTGTCGGTCACCGCCGGCTGGTGATCGAGAATCACTTTCGGCCGCCCGGTCGAGCCGCCTGACGTCATCGCCTTCCAGTAGCGCGCGACCGGCGGGTTGAGCGGCTCGTCCGAAAAACCTTGCGGCATGAAGTCGGCGGGCAGACGGTTCGGCGCGTTCCAGTCGGCCTCACCGCCGACCACGAGCGCGGGCTTGAGGATGTCGAGCACCGCGGCGGCTTCGCCGCGCGGCAGCCGCCAGGACAGCGAGGTCGGCGTCGCGCCGCACTTCCACACCGCGAAGGTGGTCTCGAAGAACGCATTGCCGTTCGGCAAGCCGATCGCGACGAAGTCGCCGGGCTTGACGCCCTTGGCCATGAACGCCCGCGCGCGCCGATTGGCGCCGCGCTCGAGCGCGTCCCATGTCAGCTTGTCCTGTCCATGCTGGACGGCGATCGCGCCTTGCGGTTTACGCTCAGCGTACCAGCGCGGCACGTCGGACAGGGGCAGCAGCATCGGGCGTTTCCACTTCGTCTTCTTGGCGTATTTCTTGGCGTCGCCCCGAGTGAGGCGCTCGCGGGGCGAAGTGTAGCAACAGGCCAGCGCAGCGCTGTGACTCCCGCGCCACGTCAAGCACAAAATGTCAGCATTGCAGCCATGAAATTCCCGGGTTCCACGGGTGACAAGCCGGCGATAAAGAGGCAAAAATCCGGCTCGACTCAGTTCGGGTTGAGTTTGGCAAGGAATGCTCTCGTAGAATGTCGTCAGTGATTGCATTGCGTCGTGCGGCGCTGTTTCTCGTGGCCGCAGCAGGACCTCTTCTGCTGACGCATACGCATGCCCAGGCGCAGTGGTGGAAACGCGCGCCGGTCGATTTCGAGGAGTGTGCGGACGCTGCCGAGAAAGCCGCGACCAAGGCCGAGAAGACATCCGCGCTTGCCGACTGCAACGCCAAGTTCGCCGGCCGCCGCAAGGCCGGCGGCGGGTATTCCTATTACGACTTCCTGCAGGACCGCACCTTCGACATCGCCGGCCCCAACCCGACGCCGGAGGAGCAGAAGAAGATCGACGCAGCCTATACCGCCTATCTCGCCAAGGAGCGCCGCAGCAACGAAGCGGCCGAGGCCATGGCACGGCAGCAGCGCGAGCAGCAGGAACAGCAGGTGCAACGGCTCCAGCAGGTCGCGCTCAGGACCGATGTCGAGCGCGTGCCGGTGCCGGTCGAGCGACCGAAGGTGCAGCAGACCGTCGGCCAGCGGAAGGGCACGCCCTGCACCAAGGGCTCCTTCTCCTGCGAATGGCCGCGGCTGTCGGAAGGCCTGAACGACCTGAAGAAGCTGTTCAACCCGACGCCGTCCAAGCCGGCGAAGAAGAGCTGACGTCACGAGCTCCGCCGTCGTCCCGGACAAGCGTAACTCTCGACAACGCGAAGCGCTGTTGAGAGTGGAGCGCCGATCCGGGACGACGACTGGGGATGTCGCACCACCTGCGCAGGCAACGCGTCAGCTCTTGTGCTTCTTCTTGCCGTGCTTCGGTTTGGCCACCGGCGCATCCACCGGCGCCGTTGTCGCCGGCGAGGTGCCCAACTGCGACCGGCTCTCCTGCAAGCGCCGGTCATAGCCGGGCGAGGTCACGACCGTCGGCGGTCTGGCGTCGGCGAGCGTCGAGGCGCCGCAGAGCGCGGCGAGCGCGAGGGCGATCTTCAGGCAATGCTTCATGGCAGGCTCCATCATCCCTGGACCTCGCCGCGGATCTGTTGCGGCGTCAGCCGCGGCGGTCCGTTGCCGGCGGCTTCGGCTTCCCTGATCAGCGCAACAATGCGGCGCATCAGCGGCACGTCGACATGATTTTGCCCGGCGAGCGCGATGACCGCGCCCTGCAGATAGTCGATCTCGGTCTTGCGGCCCTGCTTCAGGTCCTGCCACATCGAGGAGCGCGCCTCCGGATCGATCTTCATCGTCCGCCCCAGGATCGCGGTGAAGATCGCATCCGGCAGTCGCAACAAGGTCGGAGACCATCTCATCGGGATCGGCGTGGAAGACACCGGCGCGATGCCGGCGGCCTTCAGCACGGCCAGCCCCTCCGCCATCTGGTCCGCGAACAGCCGCCGCCAGTCGCGGTTCGCCAATTGCGCGGCGAGCGGCATGTCGGACAACGCGCTGAGGGCGTTGTTCAGATTGATGATCAGCTTGCCCCATTGCACGCCGGTGATGTCTTTGCTGGCGCGCACGCTGAGGCCCGGCACCGAAAGCGCTGCGGCCGTGTTCTCGGCATCCGCGCCGATATGGATGTCGCCGGAGGTCGAGCGGTGGAAACGCCCCTCGCCCATGGCGATCACGTTGAACGGCACCATGCCGGCCAGCACCCGGCGGCCAGCGAGACGCTCGCGAAGCACCGCGACATTGCCGACACCGTTCTGGAGCGAAACGATGACGGCGTCCTCGGGCGCATGCCGCGCGATCTGATCCGCGACACCGGCCGTATCGGCGCTCTTGACGCAGACCAGCACGATGCCGGCGCTGTGAAGGATCGCGGGATCCTCCGACAGCGCGAGCTGGCCCGCGCCGAGCTTCCGCTCGACGCCGTCGAAATCCGTCAAACGCAGGCCGAACCGTTCGATCTCGGTCTGCACCCGCGGCCGCACCAGCAGCGCGACACGGCGACCGCCGGCCGCCAGCATGCCGCCGACGAAGCAGCCGATGGCGCCGGCGCCAGCCACCACGATCGGTCGATCCGTAACCACTGAGCTTGCCCCCTGAACGACCCGCCTTCGATAGCAGAGGCGAGGCCGGCAACCAATCGCGTCGCATTCGACTTGTAACGGTCATGAGTGCCCCATATGTTTTCGGCCGGGGGCAGTCAGCGGCGAGCACTCGCCGGAAGAGACGCCAAAGGAGAGCACCATGGGTCTACTCGACGTCCTCAACGGCATGCAGAACGGCCCGCGCGGTCCTTCGACGCCGAGCTCCGAGAAATCCTCCGGCGGCATGTCGCCGATGACGATGGCGATCATCGCCCTGCTTGGATGGAAGGCCTTCAAGCATTTGACGGCCAGCCAGCCGGGCGCGGCACCACAGCAGTCTCCGACGAACCTGCCCCCGCCAGTGAATACGGGTTCCGGCGGTGGTCTTGGAGGCGCGCTTGGCGGAGGCGGAGGTCTCGGTGACCTGCTGAAGGGCGGCCTCGGCGGCCTGCTCGCCGGCGGCGCGGCCGGCAGCGTGCTCAGCGGCGGTCTTGGCGATCTCCTCAACCAGCTCCAGCAGGGCGGCCACGGCGAGACCGCGAATAGCTGGGTCGGCAAGGGCGAGAACAAGGCGATCGCGCCCGGCGATCTCGCCAATGCGCTCGGCGCCGACCAGATCGAAAGCCTGTCCGCCCAGAGCGGCCTGTCGCGCGACGAACTTCTCTCCGGCCTCAGCCAGTATCTGCCTAAGGTGATCGACCATCTGACGCCGGACGGACGGCTGCCGACCGAGAACGAGCTCTCGGGCAGAATTTAACCAGACCTCGATCGACGCGCTTTCGGGAAGGGGAGCACACTCATGAGCATGGGCGGCCTGTTGTGGATCATCGTCGTCGGCTTCATCGCCGGCCTCATCGCGCGCTGGCTGGCGCCGGGGCCGAACAATCCGAGCGGCTTCATCCTCACCACCATCCTCGGCATCGCCGGCGCGTTTCTGGCGACCTTCGTCGGCCAGGCCATCGGCCATTACAGCCCCGACCAAGGCGCCGGCTTCATCATGGCCACGATCGGCGCGGTGGTGGTGCTGTTCATCTGGCACCGCCTGGTGGCGAGCGGCGTGATCAAGGGGTAGGTCGTTTGTCATTCCGGGGCGCGAAGCGAACCCGGAATCTCGAGATTCCGGGTTCGATGCTGTCGCATCGCCCCGGAATGACGTCGTCCAACATCACGTAATCAAATGCATCCCCGCATCCATGCGCACGATCTCGCCGGTCATGTTGCTAGACGCCGGCATCGCCAGGAAGCAGACGAGCTGGGCGATGTCGTCCGCGCTTGACGCGACCTTGAGCGGCACCTTCGCCACCACGCTGTCGCGCACCTGCTTTGCCTGCGCCTCGCCGCGGCCCTTGGTGAACCAGGGCGTGTCGATATAGCCGGGGCACACCGTGTTGACGCGGATCAGCGGTGCCAGCGCACGCGACAGCGACAGCGTCATGGTATTGAGTGCGCCCTTGCTCGCAGCGTACGCAATCGACGAGCCGACGCCGCTGATGCCGGCGACCGAGGACACGTTGACCACGGCGGAGGGCCGCCCCGAAGCCTTCGCACCGGCCTCGAGCAGGCTGCGCGCGGCGCGCACCATCTGGAACGGACCGATGGTATTGACGCCATAGAGGCGTTGGAAATCTTCAGCCGACAGGCCGTCGAGATCGGCGTGAGCGACATGCTTGGTGGTGCCGGCATTGTTGACGAGAATGTCGAGCCGGCCCCATCCGCTGGCTGCCGCGACGATCTTGCGGCAATCCTCGTCCTTTGAGACGTCACCCTGCGCGACCAGCACCTCCGCCGCGCCGGCCTTGCGGCAGAGCTCGGCCGTGGCCTCGGCTTCCTTCTGGCTCGACGAATAGTTGATGACGAGCCGCGCCCCGCTGCGCGCGAGAATTTCCGCCGTCGCCGCGCCAAGGCCGGAGGCTGACCCCGTCACGATTGCGCACAAGCCATCCTTTGCCATCGGTGTTTCCTTCCCTCTGCATGTTGCTGGCGCCCTGTTTAGCGAGTTTGCGGCGCCCTGCAAATCGAGCAAACTCCGCTAAGCGGAATTAGCTTGGGCCCCATGTCCGCGCCGCAGGTTGACCTGCGATCAACGCTTGTCAGGGCCATGGCTTTTTCGGATCATCGGGCGCAAGAAGACCTGCGCGGCTCTCGCTCGACCAGGCGGGACGCGCCAACGGAAAAGCACGGGGAGCGCTGTGGCGGAGAGTGACAACATCGTCGTCGAGACCGCGGAGAAGATCTTCGCCGATCTCGCCGATCCGCAAACCATCAACAACGACAAGAAGGGCGCGTGGCAGGCGCCGCTGTGGCAGGCTTTGAGCGAAGCCGGCCTGCCGCTGTCCTGGGTGCCCGACGATCTCGGCGGCTCCGGCGCGAGCCTTGCCGACGGCTTTGCACTCTTGAACGCCGCCGGCCGTTTCGCGGTCGCGGTTCCTCTGGCCGAGACCATGCTCGCCGGCTGGCTGCTGGCCCAGGCGAAGATCGCCTCGCCCGAAGGCGAGATGACGGTGCTGCCGGCAAGCCCGAAGGACCGTATCACCCTCGATGCCGACGGCTCGCTCTCCGGCCGCGCCCGCGGCGTGCCGTTTGCGAAGGCGGCGAAGCATCTTGCTGTGCTGGCGCATGGCAAGGATGGCGCCGTGATCGCGCTGGTCGATGCAAGCAAGGCGCGAACCGAATCCGGCCTCAATGTCGGCTACGACCACAGCGACACCGTGACGCTCGACAAGGTTCAGCCGGTCACCATCAAGCCGGCGCCCGATGGCGTTGACCAGACCACGCTCATGCTGATGGGCGGCGTCGCGCGCAGCCTGCAGATCGCCGGCGCGCTGGAATCGATGCTCGACATCTCCGTGCGCTATTCCAACGAGCGCGTCGCCTTCGAGAAGAAGATCTCGAAATTCCAGGCCGTGCAGCACAACCTCGCCCGCCTCGCCGGCGAATCCGCCGCCGCGCTTGCCGCCGCAACCTCGGCGGCCGACGCCATCGCGAACGCCAAGGCGTTCGACGACGCGGTCTATCTCGAAGCCGCCTCGGCCAAGATCCGTTGCGCGGAAGCGGCGGAAAAGGGCGGCGCCATCGCGCATCAGGTGCACGGCGCGATCGGCTTCACCATGGAGCACATTCTGCACCGCTACTCGCTGCGCGCGCTGGCCTGGCGCGACGATTTCGGCTCGGAGAGCCATTGGGCGGTCGAGCTCGGCAAGCTGGTGGCAAGCCGCGGCGCCGACGAATTGTGGCCGCTCGTGGCGTCGCGCTGATCAGGGAGAGAAACACATGACCGCTGCCCTTCGTTTCGACCCGATCCGCCTGCCCGAGAAGTGTGAGCAATTGCGCAAGGAAGTGCGCGCCTTCCTGGCCGAGGAAATCGCCGCCGGCACTTTCGATCCGCACAAGCCCAACCGCGAGGATACCGACGCGCCGGAATTTTCCCGACGAGTCGGTGCCAAGGGCTGGCTCGGCATGACCTGGCCGAAGAAATATGGCGGCCAGGAGCGCTCCTTCCTCGAACGCTATGTCGTGACCGAGGAGATGCGGGTTGCCAACGCGCCGACGCGGCGCTTCTTCGTCGCCGACCGCCAGAGCGGGCCGGTGCTGCTGAAATACGCGCCCGAACACATCAAGATGGACATCCTGCCGCGGATCTGCCGCGGCGAGATCTGCTTTGCCATCGGTATGAGCGAGCCGAACTCCGGATCGGATCTGTTCGCCGCGAAGACGCGCGCGACCAAGACCGACGGCGGCTATCTCATCAACGGCACAAAAATCTGGACCTCGTCCGCGCATATCGCCGACTACATGATCGCGATCTTCCGCACGTCGCAGCCGACCAAGGAAAACCGCCGTCACGGTCTGACGCAGTTTCTGGTCAAGATGAAGCAGCCTGGCATCCAGGTGAACCCGATCGGCCAGATCACCGGCCAGTACGAGTTCAACGAGGTCGTCTTCACCGACTTCTTCGTGCCCGACGATCACGTGCTCGGCGAGGTCGACGGCGCCTGGAAGCAGGCAACCAGCGAGCTCGCTTATGAGCGCTCCGGCCCCGAGCGCTTCCTCGAAACCTATTACGTGCTGACCGAGCTGGTCCGCGCGGTCGGCCCGAACCCGGATACGCGCAGCGCCGAAGGCATCGGCCGGCTCGTCGCCCAGCTCCACACCATGCGGCGCATGTCGGTCTCGGTCGCCGGCATGCTGCAGGCCGGCAAGGAGCCGGTGGTCGAGGCGTCCATCGTCAAGGACATCGGCACGGTCTGGGAGCAGCAGCTTCCGCACCGCGTCCGCGATCTCGCCGCCTTCGTCGAGGAGACCGCGACCAACCGCGAGACCTTGGAGCGGCAGCTCGACTTCGCGATCAAGACCGCACCGAAACTCACCATCCAGGGCGGCACCACCGAGGTGCTGCGCGGCATCATCGCGCGCGGACTGGGACTGCGCTAACATTTCGAGGACATCATGAGCACCTATAAAGACATCGGCGTCGAGAAAGTCGGACATGTCGGCACCATCGAGATCCGCCGCCCGCCGCTCAACTTCTTCGACATTTCGCTGATCAACCAGATCGCGGATGCGCTCGAGGAGTTCGACCGCGACATCGAGATCCGCGCCTCGGTTCTCTCGGCGCAGGGCAAGGCGTTCTGTGCCGGCGCCAACTTTCAGGATCCGGCGCGGCAGGCGCAGGAGGCGCGTGAAGCCGACAAGAAGGGCGATCCGGCCGACAGCCTCGGCGCGATCAACCATCTCTACATCCAGGCCGTGCGCATCTTCCGCGCCAAGAAGCCGATCGTCGCCGCCGTGCAGGGCGCGGCCATCGGCGGCGGGCTCGGCCTTGCGGTGTCGGCGGATTTCCGCGTCACCTGCCCCGAAGCGCGCTTCTCCGCGAACTTCACCAAGCTTGGCTTCCATCCCGGCTTCGGCCTGACGACAACGCTCCCCGAGCTGATCGGCAAGAACAACGCCGAGCTGATGTTCTACACCAGCCGCCGCGTCACCGGCGAGGAAGCCGTGAAGTGGGGCCTCGCCAACGTGCTGGTGCCGCAGGACCAGGTGAAGGCGGAAGCCATGAAGCTCGCCAACGAGATCGCCGAATGCTCCCCGCTCGGTCTGCTCTCCACCCGCGCCACCATGCGCAACGGCCTCGCCGACCGCGTCATGGCCGCAACCAACCACGAGCTGGCCGAACAGACCCGGCTGCGTGCGACGGAAGATTTCAAGGAAGGCGTGAAGGCCACGGAGGAACGGCGCGCGGCGAATTTCAAGGGGCGGTAGCGGCGTATCGCGCCGGCGGCGCCACATTCACCGCTGTCGTCCCTGCGAAAGCAGGGACCCATAACCACAGGGAGAAGTTGTCGCGCGCAGCTGGTCACCACTAGTCTTCGCCAAACTACTCCCTGTGGTGATGGGGTGGACGGCCCCCTACGGCATCAGTGTGCCAGAATGAGGTTGTCAGACACCCATTCACAG
>NZ_NWTI01000033.1 GCF_002531575.1 Bradyrhizobium sp. Y36
CTGCTTCACGCCGGGAAAACCCGGGCATGCTCCGCGTCACAGTGAATCATTCCCCGGACAGCCCTGCGCTTTCGCGGGGAATGACAGCAGCCACTTGCCAGCTCAGTTGCCCCACACTTCCTTCGCGATCTCGACCGCGAGGCCGAGCTTGGCCCATTGCTCTTCCTCGGAGAGGATGTTGCCCTCTTCCGTCGAGGCAAAGCCGCATTGCGGAGAGAGCGCGAGCTGCTCCAGCGGGGCGAACTTCGAGGCTTCCTCGAGACGGCGCTTGATGTCGTCCTTCTTCTCGAGCTCGCCGAACTTCGAGGTGATGACGCCGACCACGACGACCTTGTTGCCCTTGGGCAGGAAACGCAGCGGCTCGAAGCCGCCGGCGCGGTCGGAGTCGTATTCGAGGAAATAGCCGTCGTAATTGGTGCCAGCGAGCATGGTCTCGGCCACCGGCTCGTAGCCGCCCGAGGAAATCCAGGTCGAGCGGAAATTGCCGCGACAGACGTGGGTCGTCACCACCATGTCGGCGGGCTTCTCGGCCAGCGCATAGTTGATGATGCGCGCATAGATCTGCTGCAGTCCGTCCGGATTGTCGCCGCGCTCGCGCGCCTTCTGCAATTCGTCCTGCGAGCAGAGATAGGCCCACACGGTGTCGTCGAACTGGAGATAGCGGCAGCCGGCGTCGTAGAACGCTTTCACCGCCTTGCGATAGGTCTTGCCGAGGTCCTCGTAGAAGGCGTCGAGATCGGGATAGACGTCCTTGGAGATCGACTTGCGGCCGCCGCGGAAGTGCAGCACCGCCGGCGAAGGTATCGTCATCTTGGCAGTGACGTGGGCCTGATCCGCCACCTTCTTCAGGAAGCGGAAATGGTCGAGCATCGGATGGTTGTCGGGGAAGTCGAGCTTGTCGATCACCCGCACCGCGTCGTGGCGGGTCTGCACGCCTGCGAACTGGATGCCGGCGTCAGGATGAAACAGCTCGCAGCCGGTGAGCTTGGCGAGGAAGTCGAAATGCCACCAGGAGCGGCGGAATTCGCCGTCGGTCGCGAGCTTCAAGCCGACCGAGGCCTGCTTGTGCACGACCTTCTCGATCTCCATGTCCTCGATCTTGCGCAGATCGTCGGCGGAGATCTCGCCCTTCTCGAGACGACTGCGGGCTTCCTTGATCTTGGCCGGACGCAGGAGGCTGCCGACCTCGTCGGCGCGGAAGGGGGCTTTGGTTCGCTGCATGTCTTACTCCCTGGAGATTTTAGTCTAGTGGGCCGCCGCCCCGGCGACGCCGAGATGGCGTTCCAGGACCGATGGGTCGGCCCTCAGTGCGGCGCTCGGGGCGTCGTGGACGATCGTTCCGCGCTCCAATATCACAACGCGGTCGGCCAGCCCCAGAATCTTTTGGGCATTCTGCTCGACGATGATCGAGCAGATGCCGCCCGCGCGGGTGATGGCGCCGATCGCCTTTAAGAGCTCCTCGACGATGATGGGGGCAAGACCCTCGGTCGGCTCGTCCAGCAGCAGCACTTTCGGGTTCAGGGTCAGCGCGCGGCCGATCGCCAGCATCTGTTGCTCGCCGCCGGAGAGCTGGTTGCCGAAGTTGCTGCGTCGCTCCTTCAGCCGCGGGAACATCTCGTACACCTTCTCGACCGTCCAGGGGCCGGGCTGGGCCACCGCGGTCATGTTCTCCTCGACGGTGAGCGAGCGGAAGATATTGCGCTCCTGCGGCACCCAGCCGATGCCGGCGCGCGCCCGCTGGTCGGGCCGGAGCGAAGTGACATCCGTGCCGGCGAGCGCGACGGTGCCGGAGAAGCGGCGAGTGACGCCGACGATGGAGTTGATCAGCGTGGTCTTGCCGGTGCCGTTACGGCCCAGCAGCGCGAGCACCTGCCCCTCGGCGAGGCGCAAGCTCATCTTCGGCAACACCACGGCCTCGCCATAGCCGGCGCGCAGGGAATCGATCGCGAGCAGGTCAGACATTGACCGCCTCCTCGCCGAGATAGACTGCCTTGACCTGCGGATCGCGCGCGACCTGTTCGGGCGGGCCCTCGGTCAGCAGCGCGCCGGAAACCAGCACCGAGATGCGGTCGGCAAAGGAAAAGACGAGGTCCATGTCGTGCTCGATCAGCAGCACGGTGACGTCGCGCGGCAGCGCGCCGACCACGGCCAGAATGTCATGCCGCTCGCTCTCGGGGACGCCAGCGGCTGGCTCGTCGAGCAGCAGCACGCGCGGCTTGGCCGCGATCGCCACCGCAATCTCGAGCAGGCGCTGCTTGCCGTAAGGCAGCGTCACGGTCTCTTCGTTCATGACGTCGAGCAGATGGAAGCGCGTCAGGAGATCGGCGATCTCGCCGTTGACGTCGCTGCGCGTCCCCATCCGCCGCCACCAGTCGCCGCCATGGCCGAGGCGCTCGGAGACGGCGAGGCCGATGGTCTCGAGCGGGGTGAGATCGGGATAGAGCTGGTTGATCTGGAACGTGCGCGACAGACCGCGCAGCACGCGCTTGTGCACGGGCAGATCGGTGATGTCCTGGCCTTCGAGCAGGATGCGGCCCGAATTCGGCTTCAGCACACCCGTGAGCTGGTTGATGACCGTGGTCTTGCCGGCACCATTCGGGCCGATCAGCGCGTGGCGGGCGCCCTGCTCGATCTTCAAGGACAGGTCGCGGGTGACGCGCAAGCCGCCAAACTGCTTTTCGAGGTTTTGGGTTTCGAGCGCGATGGTCATGAATCGCTCTCCGGCACGGCGACGACCGCTTTGCGGCCCGCGACCTGCTTGATGACCAGGTTCGGCACATAGAGCACCCAGCGATGCAGGCGCTGGCGGCCGACCAGCACGATCACGACCAGCACGAGGCCGATCCAGAACTGCCAGTATTGCGGGGTGATGGTCGAGAACAATTCCTGGAGCATGCGGAAGATCACCGCGCCGATCAACCCGCCGTAGAGGTAGCCGGTGCCGCCGATGACGAGGACCAGCATGAGGTCGGCGGAGCGCTCGAAGGCGAAGACGTCGAGCGAGGCGATCGCCGTGGTCTGGGTAAACAGCGCCCCCGCAATGCCGGCATAGAACGCCGCCAGCGTGTAGATCGCGATCAGGCGGCGGTTGACGGGGATACCGATGGCGGCGGCGCGCAGCGGATTGTTCTTGATGGCGCGCAGCGACAGGCCGAACGGCGAATGCACGACGCGGCGGGCGAACAGGAACAGCAGGAACAGGACAGTCAGCGAATAGAAGAAGCCGGCCTTGCCGAACATGTCGAACGGGATCTGGCCGAGGATCGGCTGCATCTCGATGCCCTGCAGGCCGTCGGTGCCGCCGGTGATGTTGGAGAAGCGTTCGGCGAGCGCTTCGAGCAGCAGCGCGATGCCGAGCGTCACCATCAGGCGCGTCAGGTCGACGCCGCGGATCACCAGGAAGCTGGTGGCAAAGCCGAGCACCATCGCGGCAAGGCCTGCGACGACAAGCGCGAGCACGGGCTCGTTGATGATGCCGTGGAGCGCGAGCAGCCCCGCCGCGTAGGCGCCGACGCCGAAGAAAGCGGCATGGCCGAGCGAGACGATGCCGGCATAGCCGAGGATCAGATCGAGCGACATCGTGAACAGCGCAAGGCGCAGGATGTCGGTCATGATCAGATAACGCGAGGGAAATGCGAAGCCGCAGGCCAGCACGACCAGCCAGAAGGCGACCTCGCCAAAGTGCCAGCGCGCCTGGCGCTGGGCGGAATGACCGACGTCGGAAGCAGCGCTCATCGGCGAACTCAACGCGCGGCCGTGCGGCCGAACAGGCCGTTCGGGCGCCAGATCAGGATCACGATCATCATGGTATAGATCACGAAGGGTCCCATCTTCGGCACGTAGTATTTGCCGGCGACGTCGCCGATGCCGAGCAGGAGCGAGGCCAGGAACGGGCCGGTGATCGAGGAGGAGCCGCCGACGGTGACCACGATCAGGAAGTAGATCATGAACTTCAGCGGAAAATACGGATCGAGGCCGAGGATCTCGGCGCTCAGCGCGCCGCCGAGGCCGGCGAGCCCGCAACCGAAGGCAAAGGTGAAGGCAAACACCTGCGGCACGTTGATGCCGAGCCCGCTCGCCGCGCGCGGATCATCGACAGCGGCGCGCAAGCGGCTGCCGAAGCGGGTTTTGGCCAGCACCAGCTGCAGGCCGATCGTGAGCAGGCCGCAGATCACGATGATCATCAGCCGGTAGCGGCCGATGCCGACGCCGAACAGGTCGAACTGGCCCTGAAGCGCGGCAGGCAGGTTGATGAAGACCCGCGAGGAACCCTGGATGTAGTCGACGGCCGCGACCGACATGAAGGTCAGGCCGATGGTGAACAGCACCTGGTCGAGATGGCTGCGCGCGTAGAGATGGCGGTAGAGCGTGCGCTCGAGCACGATGCCGATCGCCGCGGACGAGACGAAGGCGAGCGGCAGCGCGGCGAAGAACGGCCAGCCCATCCGGTTGACCAGCACCATGCAGACATAGCCGCCGGCCATGGCGAAGGCACCATGGGCGAGATTGACGAAATTCATCAGGCCGAGCGTGACTGCGAGCCCGCAGGCGAGCACGAACAGCAGCATGCCGTAGGCGACGCCATCGAACAAATTGGTGAGGATTGCGGTCATCGAGGGTTGATCGGTCCTGGTAGGCGTTCGTCATTCCGGGGCAGCGAATGCACCGCCCCCGGAATGACGCTTCAACAACTTCGAGATCCCGGGTTCGCGCTAATGCGCGCCCCGGGACGACGCGCTTTCGTGCGTCACTTCTTGGTCTTGCCGAGATCCTTGACGGCTTCGAACGTTGCGAACTCGACATTGTAGAGCTCGCCGTCGACCTTCTCCACCTTGCGGATGTAGATGTTCTGCACGATGTCGCGGGTCTCGGGGTCGATCGAGATCGGGCCGCGCGGGCTCTCCCACTTCTGGCCCTTCATCGCCTCGATCAGCTTGTCGCCGTTGGTGTCGCCACCGGTCTTCTTCAGCGCTTCGTAGATCAGGTGGATGCCGTCATAGCCGCTCACCGCCATGAAGCCCGGACGATTACCGAAGGCCTTCTTGTAGGCGGCGACGAAGTCCTTGTTCATCTGCGAGGGGTGCGCCGCCGAGTAGAGATGCGCGGTGACCGTGCCGAGCACGGCGTCGCCCATGTTGTTGAGCAGGTCGTCGTCGGTGACGTCGCCCGGCCCGATCACCTTGATGCCGGCCTTGTCGAGACCACGCTCGGCATATTGCTTCATGAAGTTGCCGCCCTGGCCGGCCGGCACGAACACGAAGATCGCGTCGGGCTTGGCGTCCTTCATGCGCTGCAGGAACGGCGCGAAATCGGGATTGGCGAGCGGGGTCTTGACCTCTTCGACGACCTCGCCGCCACCCGCGGTGAAGTTCTGCTTGAAGAAGTTCAGCGCGTCATTGCCCGGCGCGTAGTCCGAGGTCAGCGTCGCCACCTTCTTGATGCCGTTCTTCACCGCCCAGTCGCCGATGATGGTCGAGGACTGCGCCAGCGTGAAACTGGTGCGCACGATATAGGGCGAGCGCTCGGTGATGATCGAGGTTCCCGCCGCCATCACGACTTCGGGGATCTTGGCCTGCGTGGCCAGCGGCGCGGCCGCGAGCGCGGCCGGCGTCACGCCGAAGCCGGCGATGAAGTTGACCTTGTCGTTGACGATCAGCTCCTGCGCGGCGGTCTTGGTCTTGTCCGGAATCGCAGCGTCGTCCTTGAGGATGATCTCGATTTTCTTGCCGGCGACCGTGTCGCCCTTCTGCTGCATATAGAGCTTGATCGCGTTCTCGATCTGCTTGCCGGTCGAGGCCTGGCCGCCGGTCATCGGCAGGATCAGGCCGACCTTCACACTGTCCTCGGCCTTGGCGGGCGCGACGGCCGCGAGGCTTGCGATAGCGGCCGCCACAGCGGTCCGCGAAAAGATCTTGCGTTCGAACATCAGATGTCCCTCCCCTTCATTCCTGACCTGTTGTGCCTGGACCGAGTACCCGGTCCTTGCCGCGCTCTAATCTACGGACAAGCCATGCCGCACGGCCACATGGCGTCCTCTGTAACCCCGTTGTCAATCGGACGTTGGGCGACCATTCGGCGCAAGCCGCACGGTCACCTCGACAGCAGCCAGGACGAGATTTGTACGATCGTACAAATAAAATGGTCTTGTCAACGAAAATCCCTGCGCGGCCTGCCCGCAGGTTTTCCGATGCGCCACTTTAGGAAGCCCCACGGCGGAGTGGATGGATAATTCCGCCTCTCATTTGCAGAATCTGAACATTCCAGGACGCGTCGCCGTCAGAAGCACCGCAGCGCCCGCGAATTCCCCGTCCTGCTGAGTACGTATTGTATACATTATCAGCAAGAAGACATCGTTCAAGGGCCGATATACCCTACTATATTACCCTAATGTATACAGAATTTTCCACCCTCGAATAGGCCAATTTTACATATTGAGGATTAGAGTCCGCCCTTGGCGCCCATCCCGGGCACACCTCACCCGACCCGCGCCCGATCGGGCACGATCCAGAAGATGCCCATGCGTTTCCGTTCGCTTTCGATCGCTGCCGTCGTCGCCTTGCTGGCCCTTACAGGCTGCGGCACGGTCAACGAAAAACTTTCCGCCGGCATGGGCGACTCCATCCCGCAATGGGCCGGCGGCCTGCCGGCCGACGCCCCGCCGCGGCCGGGCACGCCGCAATACGATGCCTACATGAAGGAACGCGAACGCAAGCGGCTGCTGCCGGCGGCGGATCGCGAGAAGGAAGAGCAGGCGCAGAAGGGTGCGACGGGACCGACGTCCGCCGGCGCGGTGCGTTAAGGGAGCAAATGGCGAACCGGGGAGTGGCGAATGTCGCCACCCGTTCCATTCGCTACTCGCCACTCGCTAATCCACGAACACCACGGTCTTGCGGCCGTTGAGAATGACGCGGTCATCGAGATGGTAGCGGATCGCGCGGGCGAGCACGCGGCGCTCGATGTCGCGGCCCTTGCGAACGAGATCCTCGGGCGTGTCGCGATGGCTGATGCGCTCGACGTCCTGGTCGATGATCGGGCCTTCGTCGAGGTCGCGCGTGACATAATGCGCGGTGGCGCCGATCAGCTTGACGCCACGTTCATGCGCCTGATGATAGGGTTTTGCGCCCTTGAAGCCCGGCAGGAACGAGTGGTGGATGTTGATGCAGCGGCCCGAGAGCTTGGCCGACAGATCGTCCGACAGGATCTGCATGTAGCGGGCGAGCACGACGAGATCGGTCTTCGTCTTGGCGACGAGGTCCACGATCTGCGCCTCCTGCTCGCGCTTGGTTTCCCTGGTGACCGGCAGGTGGTGGAACGGGATGTCACCAAAATCGAGCCCGGCATAGACCTCGCGCGGATGGTTGGAGACGATGCCAGTCAGCATCATCGGCAATTCGCCGGTGCGCCAGCGATAGAGGATGTCGACCAGGCAGTGGTCGGACTTCGACACCAGCAGCATCACCTTGCGATGCGCGGCGCGGTCGCGCATCTGCCATTCCATGCCGAAGCGCTCGGCGATCGCCGCAAAGCCGGTCTGCAGCGCCGACAGTTCCACGGCAAGGTCGGCCGCGGCGAACACCACCCGCATGAAGAACTTGTTGGTCTCGATGTCGTCGAACTGCTGGGCGTCGAGAATGTTTTGTCCGTTGTGGGCGAGGAACGTCGACACCGCCGAGACGATGCCGGGCCGATCCGGACAGGACAAGGTCAGGACATATTGATGATCGGGCATGTTGATGAACAGGCTGGCTCTTGATGAAGGTTTGTGCAGCGGAACGATCCGCGATTTGCACCTGCTCTAGCACCGACGCGACCCTTGCGCCAATCCCGGGCCAAGAGTCAGGATGAACGGACGATTGCGATTTATACCGGAGCATCCCCATGGCCGACCGCTTGAACGGCACCCGCATCCTGATCCTGGAAACGCGCGAGGAAGCGCAGTTTTCCAAGCTTCTGGCCGAACAAGGCGCCGAGGTCGTGCAATGCCCGATGTTCACCATCCAGGATGCGCCCGACCCCACTCCGGTCGAGGCCTGGATCTGCCGCGCCATTGACGAGCCCCTCGACGATCTCGTGCTGATGACCGGCGAAGGCCTGCGGCGGATCATGAAGCTTGCGCGCGCCCGCGGGCTCGATGCCGCCCTCGTCGCCGCGCTCGTCAAGACGCGGAAATTCACCCGCGGCCCAAAGCCCGGCAAGGCGCTGCGCGAGGTCGGTCTGGACGCCCAGCAGATGACCGAGAAGCCGACCACCGAGGGTGTGATCGAGATGCTGGGCAAGCTGGACCTGAAGGGCCGCCGCCTCGGCCTTCAGCTCTATCCCGACAAGGACCACAGCGCGCTGACCGGCGCGCTCGCCGCGCAAGGCGCCGCGGTCGATACCGTGCTGCCCTATGCCTACGATCCCAGGGCAGCGGACGCCAACATCGTCGCTGCGATCGACGACATGGCCGCGGGGCGGATCGATGCGCTTGCACTGACCAATCTCGGCCAGGTCCGCCGCCTGATCGAGGCGGCGAAGGCGCATGGCAGCGAGGCCAAGCTCCGCGCCGGTCTCGAACAGACGCTGATCGCGTCGGTTGGCCCGGCGGTGTCAGGCGAACTTGCGGCGCACGGCCTGCGCACCGACGTCTCACCGGCGGAAGACGCCTATTTCATGCGCCCGCTGATCTCGGCGATGGCCGCGGCTCTCGCGGAGCGGAAGCCGGCGGCGACCAGATAGGAGCTGAGCGCGGGAGCGGCATGCGGCGACTTTGATTGACAGCCGCGTCGTCGGCCCTACCTTGCCGGAAATGAAAAGAAACCACACGGGGCAAGGAATCGCCGTGACACGAGCCATCGCGCCTTGAGCACAGCCTTACGACCGTCTGCGCTCGCGCCGTTCCGCATCCGCAATTACCGCTTTCAATGGCCGTCGGATCTGCTCACCTCCTGGGCGTTCGAGGTCGAGACGCTCGTGCTCGGCTGGTACATCATGGTCGAGACCGGCTCGGTGCTGCTGCTGACCGTGCTGGCCTCGCTGCAGTTCGTCGGGACCCTGGTCGCGCCGGTGTTCGGCATGATCGGCGACCGGATGGGCCACCGCGACCTCCTGGTCGTGATGCGCCTTGCCTATACGGTGCTGTCGTCGACCATCATGGTTCTGGCGCTGAGCGGTCATCTGTCGCCGCTGAGCGTCATGATCATCGTCGCGATCATGGGCCTGATCCGCCCCTCGGATCTCGGCGTCCGAGGCGCGCTGCTCGCCGAGATCATGCCGGCCGAACAGCTGGTGGGTGCCATCAGCGTTGCGCGCACGACCCAGGACAGCGCGCGCATCGCCGGCGCGTTGACCGGCGCCGGGCTGTTCGCCGTCCTCGGCATCGGCTTCGTCTATGTGGCGATCGCCTGCCTCTACTTCACGGCCGCGCTTCTCATGCTTTGCCTGACCCGGCCGACAAGAACCGTCACCACGAGCGATCTTCCCGCGAACAGCCACGCCATCTCGCGGCTGTTCGGCGACCTCAAGGAGGGCATCGTCTACGCCTGGAACGGCCCGGGAATGCGCGCGGCGCTGTGCGTCGCGTTCCTCGCCAACCTCACCGCATTTCCCTTCACCGGCGGACTTCTGCCTTACATCGCGCGGGAGATCTTCCAGACCGACCAGACCGGCCTCGGCTATCTCTCGGCGAGCTTCGCCGTCGGCTCGCTGATCGGCTCCATCACGCTGAGCCTCGTCAGCGGACTGCGCATTGCGCGGCTTCTGATCGGCGCGACACTGGCCTGGTACGCCATGCTGCTGATCTTCGTCGAAGTCAGGACCATGCCGGTGGCCATGTCCTGTCTCGTTCTCGCCGGTATCGCGCAGAGCATGTCGATGATCTCGGCGGCCGTGATCCTGATGCGGACGGCGAGTGCGCATCTGCGCGGCCGCGTCATGGGCGTGCGCATGATGGTGATCTATGGCCTGCCGCTCGGATTGCTCGCCGCCGGCAGCCTGATCGACGTCATCGGCTATTCCGCGACAGGCTCGCTCTATGCCGCCTTGGGCATCATCGCGATGCTGGCGATCGCGATCCGCTGGCGGGCCGACCTCTGGCCATCTCACGCCCCCGCCAATGCGCGGTGACGGCTATTCCTTATCCCCGTACCCGCGCAGCCGCTCGATATCGAGGATCGTGACGCCGCCGTATTCGAGCCGCAGCAATCCCTCCTTCTCCAGCCGGTTCAGCGCGCGGTTGGCGTTCTGGCGGGACATGCCGGAGAGCGCACCGATCTCCTCCTGGGTGATCTCCAGATGCGCGGTCGATTCCGGATAGAGGATCGGGTTGAACAGCGAGGCGATGCTGCGGGCGAGGCGCGCGGTGGCATCCAGCGTGCGGTTGACCTCGAGCATGCCGATGAACTGGCCGAGCCGTTCGTTGAGCTGGCGCACCAGAAAGCGGTTGAAGCCGACGCTGTTCTCGAACAGCCACATGAAGGCGCTGCGTTCCATCAGTGCGACGCGGCTGTCGCGCAGCGCGACAACGTCATAGCGGCGCGGCTCGTTCTTGAGCACGCTGCCCTCGCCGAACCAGGCTCCCGCCGTCAGCCCGGCCAGACTGGTCTCCTTGCCGTCCCGCGAAACCCCTCCCATGCGCGCGAGGCCGCCCACCATCCCGGCCCAATAGGCAAACGTGTCACCCCGCATAAACACGGTCTCGCCGGTGCCGTAGGACCGCTCCGTGATTCCGGCGCGTGCGACCTCGATCTCCGCCTGCGTGAGCTCGCGCGACCAAGCCGCGACGCGCCTCAGATGATCTTCTGAAATCATGATGTCGCGGCCAGCCGCACCGTTTCGTCACTCCACCTTCTGCTGCATTGCAGCATGATAATTCCGGCCGCCATCCGACGAAAGATGAAGACCGCGGCCGCCCGGCAAACTTTGTCGCAGAATTGTCAGCCGGGAGACATTTCAAAATAGCGCTTTCCCCTATTGAGGACCACCTCGGGCGATGCGGCTTTTGATCCCTGACGGGAACGAGAGTGGCGCGGCTCCGGTCGAGACCATCTGCTGCATGGCCTCACCGGCACCGCCGTACTAGGATCGCCGGGCAGGAACGGACGAAGAGCGCCGCTAAAAAGCGCCATCACCGGGAGGGATTCGTTTGGTGGCTACCAGTCTTGAAGTGCGCGGCGTGTCCTTGCGATTCGGCGGCGTCCGGGCGCTGACCGATGTCGGCTTCGCCATCAGGGAGGGCGAGCTGTTCTCGATCATCGGTCCCAACGGCGCCGGCAAGACCTCGATCGTGAACTGTATTTCCGGTCGCTACAAGCCGACCGAAGGCCAGCTGTTCTACCAGGGCCGCGACATCACCGGCCTGACGCCGAACGCGCGGGCCTCGCTCGGCATCGGCCGCACCTTCCAGAATCTTGCGCTGTTCCACCACATGAGCGTGCTCGACAACATCATGGTCGGGCGCCATCATCTCTTGAAGAACAACTTCCTCACCGGCTCGCTGTACTGGCTCACCGGCGCGCGCAAGGAAGAGCTCGAGCACCGCCGCAAGGTCGAGGAGATCATCGACTTCCTCGACCTCCAGTCGGTGCGGAAGGCCACCGCCGGCACTCTCTCCTACGGCCTGCGCAAGCGCGTCGAGCTCGCCCGCGCCATGGCGCTGGAGCCGCGTCTCATCCTCCTCGACGAGCCGATGGCCGGCATGAACTTCGAGGAGAAGGAGGACATGGCCCGCTACATCGTCGACCTCAACGAGGAGTTCGGGATGACGGTGGTGATGATCGAGCACGACATGGGCGTGGTGATGGACATCTCCCACCGCGTCATGGTGCTGGATTTCGGCAAGAAGATCGCCGAAGGCGATCCGGCCACGGTGCTCGCCGATCCCCATGTCAAGCGCGCCTATCTTGGCGAAGAAGACGAAGTGCTGGTCGATCCGGATGACGCTGCACCCGCGCAGGAGAGCGCGGCATGATGGATTACGCAGGACGCGTCGCCCAGGCCGACACCTATCCCAAGATGCTCCGGCTCAACGCCAAGGAGCACGGCAACGAAATCGCATTGCGCGAGAAGGATCTCGGGCTCTGGCGACTATTCACCTGGAACGACTATCAGGCCCGCGTGCGCGACTTCGCGCTCGGTCTCGTCGAAATGGGCCTTGGCCGCGGCGACGTCGTCGGCATCATCGGCGACAACCGGCCGGACTGGGTCGCGGCGGAAGTGGCGACGCACGCCATCGGCGGCCTCAGCCTCGGACTTTATCGCGACGTGCTCGACGAGGAGGCCTCCTATCTCCTCAACTATGGCGAGGCGCAGCTCGTCTTCGCCGAGGACGAGGAGCAGGTCGACAAGCTGCTCACCCTCGCCGACCGCGTCCCGAAGCTGAAGCACATCATCTATTCCGATCCGCGCGGCATGCGAAAATACGACGACCCCAGGCTGATGTCGGCGGAAAAATTCGCCGAGCTCGGCCGCGCGCGGGCCACCCGGGAGCCGGAGCTTTACGACGGACTGGTCGATGCCACCAAGGGCGAGGACGTCGCGATCCTCTGCACGACGTCGGGCACCACCTCTCATCCCAAGCTCGCGATGCTCGCCGCCGGCCGCGTGCTCGGCCATTGTGCGACCTATCTCGCCTTCGACCCCAAGGGTCCGGACGACGAATATGTCTCGGTACTGCCGCTGCCCTGGATCATGGAACAGGTCTACGTGCTCGGCAAAGGTCTGCTGTGCCGGATGAAGGTCAACTTCGTCGAAGAGCCCGACACGATGATGAACGATCTGCGCGAGATCGCGCCGACCTTCGTGCTCTTTGCCCCAAGGGTCTGGGAATCCATCGCCGCCGACGTCCGCGCCAAAGTGATGGACGCCACGCCCTTGAAGCAACGCATGTTCGATGTCGGCATGAAGTCGGGTCTGGCCGCACTCGCGCAGGGCAAGCGCTCGGGCCTTGCCGACGCGATCCTGTTCCGCGCCCTGCGCGACCGGCTCGGTTTCACCCGCCTGCGCTCGGCCGCCACCGGCGGCGCGGCGCTCGGCCCCGAGACCTTCAAGTTCTTCCAGGCCATGGGCGTGCCGCTGCGCACGCTATACGGCCAGACCGAGCTGCTGGGAGCCTACACGCTGCACCCCGAGGGCAAGGTCGATCCCGACACCACCGGCGTTCCGATGGCCGACAGCGTCGAGATCCGTATCGACAATGCCGACGTTCACGGCGTCGGCGAGATCGTGGTGCGGCATCCCAACATGTTCCTGGGCTACTACAAGAACCCGGAAGCGAGCGTCGCCGACATCAAGGACGGCTGGATGCTGTCGGGCGACGCCGGCTATTTCAACGCCAACCAGCAGCTCGTCGTCATCGACCGCATCAAGGACCTCGCCGAGACCTCGCGCGGCGAGCGCTTCTCGCCGCAATTCATCGAGAACAAGCTGAAGTTCTCGCCCTATATCGCGGAGGCCGTCGTGCTGGGCGCGGGCCGCGATGCGCTCGCGGCGATGATCTGCATCCGCTACTCCATCATTTCGAAATGGGCGGAGAAGAACCGCCTCTCCTTCACCACCTACAGCGACCTCGCCTCGCGGCCCGAGGTCTATGCGCTGCTCCAGAAGGAGGTCGAGACCGTCAACGCCACGCTGCCGCCGGCCCAGCGCATCTCGCGCTTCCTGCTGCTCTACAAGGAGCTGGACGCAGACGACGGCGAGCTCACCCGCACGCGAAAAGTACGCCGCGCCGTCATCAACGAGAAGTACGAAGGCATCATCGACGCCATCTACCGCGGCGATGCCGACATCCCCGTCGACACCGTGATCCGCTTCCAGGACGGCACCACCCAGCGCGTGCGGACGACGCTGCGTGTGGTCGATCTCGGCGGGCACGGGCACATGGCGGAGGCGGCGGAGTGATGCAGTCTATAGCCGCGGACGCCGCTGCCGCCTCGCATGCGGGAGCTCCCCCTCACCCGCCGCGCGCTGCGCGTCGGCCTCTCCCCGCAAGCGGGGAGAGGCGAAAGGTCCACCATACATGAACACCGCCTTCCTCATCCAGCTCCTGGTCAACGGCCTCGTGGTCGGCACGCTCTATGGCGTGGTCGCGATGTCGTTCGTGCTGATCTACAAGGCGACGCAGGTCGTCAATTTCGCGCAAGGCGAGTTGCTGCTGGTCGGCGCCTGGGTGTGCTGGGCGCTGCTGGCGAAGTACCAGGTGCCGTTCTGGATCGGCATGCCGCTGACGCTGGTGTTCATGTTCGTGTTCGGCATTGCGATCCAGGTCCTCATCCTGCGGCCGATGATCGGCGAGCCCATTATTTCCGTCATCATGGTGACGATCGGCCTGTCCACGGTGCTGCAGGCGACGCTGAAATGGATGTTCGGCGTCAATCCGCAGCCGTTCCCGCGCGTGTTCGAGAGCCAGTCGGTCAGCCTGCTCGGCCTTCAGATCCAGACCGTCTACGTCATGAGCCTCGTGGTCTCCGTCGCCATGATGATCGGCATGGCCTGGTTCTTCCGCGCCTCCAAATACGGCCTTGCGATGCGCGCCACTGCGTTCAACCAGCAGGTCGCGCAGTCGCTCGGCATTTCCGTAAAGAGCGTGTTCGCGATGGCCTGGGCGATCTCGGCGACGGTGTCGGCGGTCGCGGGCGTCGTCGTCGCCGTCGTCAACGGCGTGTCCTCGGGCCTTGCGGCCTACGGCATCAAGGTGTTTCCGGCGGCGATCCTCGGCGGGCTCGACTCCGTCGGCGGCGCCGTGCTCGGCGGCATCATCATCGGCCTGCTCGAGAACGTCGCGCAATATATCGACAGCGAGTACCTGCACTGGGGCAATCTCTACGAGATCGCGCCGTTCTACGTCCTCATCATCGTGCTGATGATCAAGCCCTACGGCCTGTTCGGCACCCACGACATCGAACGGATCTGACCCATGGCCGGCCCTGCCCTCATTCCCGCTGGTGATTTCCGCACCTCCTACGCGGCCGACACCACGATCTTCCCGACGACGACGAGCCGCAACTTCGCGATTCTGGGCGTCGCGCTGCTCTGCCTCGCACCGCAATTCTTCAGCGGCTACTGGCTCAGCATCCTGATCCAGATCGGCATCTTCTCGATCGCGGCGCTTGGCCTCAACATCCTGGTCGGCTTCACCGGGCAGATCTCGATCGGGCACGCTGCATTCTTCCTGCTCGGCGCCTTCACCTCGGCCTACATTTCCAACAACGCGCCGATTCCGGTGTTCTTCGCGATCCCGCTCGCTGGCGTCATCACCGCACTGGTCGGCCTGATCTTCGGCATTCCGGCGGCGCGGCTGAAGGGGCTCTATCTCGTCATCGCGACCCTGGCCGCGCAATACATCCTGCTCGATTTCTTCTCCCGCGCGGAGTGGTTCACCGGCGGCTCGGTGCCGGCGAGCGCGAATCCGTTCTCGATCTTCGGCTATGCGCTGCGCGGCGATAAGCAGTATTTCTACGTCGTGCTGGCCTATGTCCTGCTCTGTTACATCCTCGTCACCAATCTGATGCGCACGCGCGATGGCCGCGCGCTGGTGGCGATCCGCGATCATTATCTCTCCGCCGAGATCATGGGCATCAACCTGACGAAGTACCGCACGCTGTCGTTCGGACTCGCCGCCTTCTTCGCGGGCATCGCCGGCGCGCTCTACGCGCACTATCAGCTCGTGGTGTCGCAGGAGGGTTTCGGCATCGAACGCTCGATCCTGTTCCTGGCCATGATCATCATCGGCGGCACCGGCTCGGTGATGGGCACGCTGATGGGCACCGCCTTCGTGGTGCTGCTGCCGGAGTCCATGGAATTCATCAGCCTGTACCTGAAGGGCGGCGCGATCGACAAGGCGCTGTCGCTCAACACCAACATCACCTTCCTGCGCGAGATCGCGATCGGGGTGATCATCATCGCGTTCCTGATGTTCGAGCCTGACGGGCTCGCGCATCGCTGGCGGCAGATCAAGGCGTACTGGAAACTCTACCCGTTCTCGCATTGAGCGCGGGCAACCAACTTCACTTAAACAATAAACAGGAGGACCCGACCCATGACGATGAAGTCCCTTTTGAGCACCGCATCGCTCGCGATCGCGATCGCCGCATTTTCGACCGGCGCGCAGGCGCAGATCGCGATCGGCCATCTCGCCGACTATTCCGGCGGCACCTCCGACGTCGGCACGCCCTATGGCCAGGCCGTCGCCGACACCTTCGCCTGGGTCAACAAGAACGGCGGCGTCGGTGGCAAGCAACTCAACGTCGACACCAACGACTATGGCTACCAGGTGCCGCGCGCGATCGCGCTGTACAAGAAGTGGTCGGCACCGGACAGCAAGGTCGCTGCGATCATGGGCTGGGGCACCGCCGATACCGAGGCTCTGACCGGCTTCCTCGCCCAGGACAAGATCCCCGACATGTCCGGCTCCTATGCCGCAGCGCTGACCGATCCGGAAGGCACGAGCGGCAAGGCCAAGCCAGCGCCTTACAACTTCTTCTATGGCCCGAGCTATTCGGACTCGCTGCGCGCGATGCTGATGTGGGCCGCCGAGGACTGGAAGGCCAAGGGCAAGTCCGGCAAGCCGAAATTCGTGCACATGGGCGCCAACCACCCCTATCCGAACGCACCGAAGGCCGCCGGTGAGGCCATGGCGCAGGAGCTCGGCTTCGAAGTGCTGCCGCCGCTGGTGTTCGCGCTGGCGCCGGGCGACTACAGCGCCCAGTGCCTGAGCCTGAAATCGTCGGGAGCCAACTACGCCTATCTCGGCAACACCGCCGCCTCCAACATCTCGGTGATGAAGGCCTGCAAGACCGCCGGCGTCGAAATCCAGTTCATGGGCAATGTCTGGGGCATGGACGAGAACGCCGCCAAGACGGCGGGCGACGCCGCCAACGGCGTGATCTTCCCCTTGCGCACCGCGGTGAGCTGGGGCGGCGATGCACCCGGCATGAAGACGGTGATGGAAATTTCCAAGATGTCCGACGCCAGCGGCAAGGTCTATCGTCCCGTGCACTACGTCGCGGCCGTCTGCTCGGCGCTGTACATGAAGGAAGCGATCGACTGGGCCGTCAAGAACGGCGGCGCCACCGGTGAGAACGTCGCGAAGGGCTTCTACCAGAAGAAGGATTGGGTGCCGGCCGGAATGGAAGGCGTCTGCAACCCCTCGACCTGGACCGACAAGGACCATCGCGGCACGCTGAAGGTCGATCTCTATCGCACCAAAATCTCGGGCGCGACCGACGGCGACCTCAACGACCTCATGGCCAAGGGCACGATCAAGCTCGAGAAGGTCAAGACCGTCGAGCTGCCGCGCAAGCCGGAATTGCTGGGCTGGTGAGCTCAGCTTTCGCCACACGCACAACTGTCATCCCCCGCCTTGTGCGCATTGCGCACTGGAGCGGGGGGTCCAGTACGCCGCGGCCTCTCGGGGAACGACGGGCGTCGCTGGAATACTGGGTCACCCGCCTACGCGGGTGACGACAGCGGAGAATGAAGGCGCATGACCCAGACCACAGAAGCTGTTCGAACCACCCCCACCGTCGTCCCGGCGCCGCCCCTCCTCGCCGTGCGCAACATCGAGGTGGTCTATGACGACGTCATCCTGGTGCTGCGCGGGCTCAGCCTCGACGTGCCCAAGGGCGCGATCGTGGCACTGCTGGGCGCCAACGGCGCCGGCAAGTCGACGACGCTGAAGGCGATCTCGGGGCTGCTCAAGACCGAGGACGGCGAGGTCACGCGCGGCGAGATCCTGTTCGAGGGCGAGCCCATCAACGGCATCGATCCCGACAAGATCGTCCGCCGCGGCATCTTCCAGGTCATGGAGGGCCGGCGCATCGTCGCCGACATGACGTCGCTGGAGAACCTCAAGCTCGGCGCCTTCACCCGCAGGGACCGCGAGGTCGATTCCGACCTGGACATGGTCTTCAACTATTTCCCGCGCCTGAAGGAGCGCACCGGCCTTGCCGGCTATCTCTCCGGCGGCGAGCAGCAGATGCTCGCGATCGGCCGCGCGCTGATGGCGCGCCCGAAGATGATCCTGATGGACGAGCCGTCGATGGGCCTGTCGCCGCTGCTGGTGAAAGAGGTGTTCTCGATCATCCAGAAGATCAACCGGGACCTCGGCGTCACCATCCTCCTGGTGGAGCAGAACGCGCGCGCCGCACTGTCGGTGGCGAGCCACGGCTACATCATGGAGCAGGGCAAGGTCGTGCTCGACGGCACCGCCGACGAACTGCGCGACAACGAGGACGTCAAGGAATTCTATCTCGGCGGCGCCGGCGACCAGCGCAAGAGTTTCAAGAACCTCAAGAGCTTCAAGCGGCGCAAGCGGTGGTTGTGAGATTCAACTCAGCACCTGCTCCGCTTCCGTGACCGCGCAGAGAACATGATAGAACGACGACGCAGGAATGGTGTCGACCAGCGATTTGCCGTCGCGATCGAACTGGTCGTACCAGCCGCCCCGCACGGGATGGCTGAGATAATGCCGTTCGAGCCGCACCAGCGCTGCGCGCGCCTCGTCGGCCGCGCCCGCTTCGCCGGATTCGGCCTGCGCGATCCACGCTTTCGCAATCTCGGTCTGCGGCCACAGCCGGCGCGTGTGACGGCGGATGTTGCCGCTGTCGTCCCCCTCGTCGATCAGGCAGCCCGTGGCCTCGTCGCGATAGCGCAGCGCGGTCGCGAGCAACTCGGCCCGCCGCTGTCCGGTCGGACAGCCCGTGATGCGTTCGAACCCCTTCAAGAGCCAGACCCATTCCGCCTGATGGCCGGGCTCGACGCTGACCGGCTCGATCTTCGACCAGTCCTCTTCGAAATACTCGCTGAGCACGCACTTCCGCTTGTCATAGAGGTTGGCGAGGAACAGCGCGAAGAACTCCCCGGCACGGTTCTGGAACGACAGATCGTGGGTCGCCTCGAAACACGCGATCATCGCCTCGAACAAATGCATGTGCGGGTTCTGCCGACGCGGCAGCGAAACCGGAAGGCCTTCGTGCACGCCCCCGTGCGGCGAGCGGAGATGGCCGTCGAGAAAGGCGAGCAGCGCGTCGATCTCGGCGCGGATCCGCGCGTCCTGGTTGAGCGCGTAGACGGTCGCGAGGGCAAACAGAATGAAGGCATGGTCGTAGGCATCGCGCCGGCCGTCCAGCACCGTGCCCTCCGGCGTCAGCCGGTGCACATAGCCGGGCCGGCCGTCGGGCCCTTTGGCCTTGGCCAGCAGATATTCCAATCCCTTCAGCGCGATGGCGCGCCCCTCGGGATACCAGCCCATCTGCGCCGCCTTGGCGTAACAATAGATCTGGCGGGCCTGCACGAACACGCGCCGCGGCGCGGCGATATCCGCAGTACCGTCGCGGTGCAGCCGGTCCATGAAGCCGCCGGCGGCCTGATCCCAGCCGACGGTCGACCACAGCGGCAGCGCATCGTCGATCATGCGGCGCTTCAGGCGCGCGACGACATCTGCAGCCTCATTTGCCGCAATGTTTCCTACGTCCGCCATCGGGTCCTCTCCAGGCCTTGCCTATGGCGGTCTGATAGCCATGCCGGTGGCGGCGCGCAACGGATGCCAACACGGAAAGAACAGCCATGACCGCCCATTACGACGCCCGCGAGACGCGCGAGCCAGCAGCGCGCGAGGCCGATCTGTTCTCCCGCCTGCCGGAGGTGTTGCGCGCAGCGACGGCAGCCCCGGCCTATGCCGAGCGGCTGAGAGGTTTCGATCCCGCCGCCGTGACCTCCAGAGCGGCGCTGGCGGGCCTGCCGGTGCTGCGCAAGTCGGAACTGCCCGCCCTGCACAAGGCCTCCGCGCCCTTCGGAGGCTTCGTGGCGGCGGCCCCCGGCTCGTTCGCCCGCCTCTTCACCTCTCCCGGCCCGATCTTCGAGCCGGAGGGGCGACAGACCGACCCCTGGCGCGGTGCGCGGGCGCTGTTCGCGGCCGGGTTCCGCCCGGACGATATCGTCCTCAATACCTTCAGCTACCATCTCACCCCCGGCGGCTTCATCTTCGATGCGTCGGCACGTGCGCTCGGCTGCGCCGTGATCCCGGCAGGGCCCGGCAATACCGAGCAGCAGTTCGAGCTGATCGAGGCCTACCGCCCGGTCGGTTATAGTGGCACGCCGGACTTCCTGAAGATATTGCTCGATGCCGCGGCGGGCTCGGGCCGCGACGTTTCCTCGATCAAGCGCGCCCTGGTCTCGGGCGCGGCCTTCCCGCCCTCGCTCCAGGCCGAGATAAAGGCGCGCGGCATCGACGCCTACCAGGCCTTCGGCACTGCCGATCTCGGCCTCATCGCCTTCGAGACGGAAGCGCGCGAGGGCATGGTCGTGAACGAGGATCTGATCCTGGAGATCGTCAAGCCCGGCACCGGCGATCCCGTCGCGCCGGGCGACGTCGGCGAGATCGTGGTGACCTCGCTCGATCCGCACCATCCCTGGATCCGGCTCGCACTCGGCGACCTCACCGCGGCACTATCAGGCACGAGCCCCTGCGGGCGCACCAATATGCGCATCAAGGGCTGGATGGGCCGCGCCGACCAGACCACCAAGGTCAAGGGCATGTTCATCCGCCCCGAGCAGATTGCCGAGATCGGCAACCGCCATGCCGCGCTCGGACGACTACGCCTCGTCGTCACCCGTCATGGCGAGAGCGATGCGATGACGCTGAAGGCGGAAACGGCCGCTGCGAGCGAGGCGTTGCGCGAAGAGATCGCCGGCACCCTGCGCGCCGTGACGAAGCTCGGCGGAGCCGTCGAGCTGGTCAGCCCCGGCGTGCTGCCCAACGACGGCAAGGTGATCGCGGACGAGCGGTAGTCGACCTGGCTTAGGTAACAGCGAATATTCGCAAAAGCTGAGCCCCATTGAGCCGTAGATCTGCGCAAAAACCCCGAGATTTCCGGGACTTGTGCGCCACTGGCGAGAGGCGGGATGGAAAATAACAGGGAATACCAAACTGCGATCAGCGAATTCTTCCTCAAAGAAAAGCGAATATATCGAGCCGAAGCAGGGAAGCTTTCCGGCAACCACGGGGTGAGCGCGCACGACGCCCCGCTGATCTCCCCTTAGCCGGAAGCAGCTGAGCAGGAGGGTGGCCAAGCTGAATCGCTTGGGGCCCTTCTTGCGGCGATTGTGGACCAGCGCTTGTCACGGCCTTGTGATGGATTCCGAAAATCCAATAGGACGCCTCTACATTCGCCAATTGGACTCGCCCGCTCCCCCCATAGCCCTCCGAATCCGCAATATCGGATTTTGAGCGTTTACCAACGCGGCGCGCCGCTCTCTGCTGCGGCTCCATTCTCCGCTAGCGTCTTCGCACCCGCGACTTCAAGGAGACCGACATGAGCATTTCATTCGACGAGCAGCCGCAGCAGCTTCGCAACGATCCGCCATGGTTCGTCCGGCACGAGCCTCCCGCCACAAAGCGTCGCGGTCGGCCCCGCAACAACCCGGCCTTGGAGGACTTTACGCTCGAGCAGGTCGACCGGATCTATCCGTGGCTGTGCAGGCGGCTCAAGGCACGCCACGTGGCGAAGCGGCGCACCGCCGATCATAAGGCTCTCAGCGAGCGCGCTTACGGGCTGTTGACCGATTGGGTGAGAGAGCGCTTTCCGAACATCCATTGGACGACCCTCCGCAATAAACACACCTTTTGGAAGCGCGGGCACCTTCATGGCGAGGAATGCTGCACCAATTCCGAGGACTTCGACGCCGAGATTGAGCGACAGTTTCCACATCCTTCAGTGGCCCACTGTAACCGCTGATTTTCGTGAGCGAATTCTGCCGTCGATCGTGAAAGGACTTCTCCTGGAGCAATCCCGCTCCAAACGAACTTTAATCCAGGAGAAGTCCGTTGCAGATTGAACGCCTATCAATCGACGCGTTAAAGCCTTACGCCGGAAATGCCCGCACCCATTCGCCGAAGCAGATCAAGCAGATCGCAAAGAGCATCGAACGGTTCGGGTTTAACAATCCCATTCTGATCGATGATGACGGTCAGGTGATAGCAGGTCATGGCCGTCTCGCGGCGGCAATCCTGCTGAACCTTGAGACGGCGCCCTGTGTACGCCTTTCGCATCTGAGCGAGACCGACAAGCGGGCCTATGTTCTTACCGACAACCGCCTTGCTGAAAAGGCTGGCTGGGATAACGCGATTCTCGCGATCGAGCTTAAGCAGCTCGCCGAGGTCGGATTCGACATCGATTTGACGGGGTTTGAAGCCGCCGAGGTCGATTGCATTATCGAAAACTTCGACGAGGACTCCGAGCAGCCGGAAAACCGGATTCCGGAGCGCGGCGAGGGTCCACCCGTGAGCCGTCTCGGAGATACCTGGCACCTCGGTAAGCACGTCCTCATCTGTGGCGACGCAACGTATCCCACAGTCTACCGCAATCTCCTCGACCGCGAGCGGGCCGACTTCATTTTCACGGACCCACCGTACAATGTCCGGATCGGGGGCAATGTATCAGGGCTTGGCGCCATCAAGCATCGTGAATTTGCCATGGCGTCGGGTGAGATGAGCGAGGAGGAGTTCACCACGTTCCTCTCAAAGATCTTTCGGCTGCTCTGCTACTACTCTAAGGACGGCTCAATTCATCAGATTTGCATGGACTGGCGGCATATGCGGGAAATGCTGCTCGCAGGGGACCGGTATTATGCCGAGCTTAAGAACCTCTGCATCTGGAACAAGAGCAATGCCGGGATGGGATCGTTCTATCGCTCCAAGCACGAGCTCGTGTTCGTCTGGAAGAACGGGTCTGCCGCGCATACGAACACCTTTGAACTTGGTCAGCACGGCCGGTATCGGACCAACGTTTGGGACTATGAGGGGGCAACGAGCATGAGGGCCGGCCGCATGGAAGAGCTGCAGCTGCACCCGACGGTGAAGCCCGTCGCCATGGTGGCTGACGCCATCAAGGACTGCTCCAAGCGTGGCCAGATCGTGCTTGATCCCTTCTGCGGCAGCGGAACCATTCTGATTGCGGCGGAGAAGACTGGTCGCTGTGCCCGGGCGATCGAGCTTGATCCCGGCTATGTCGACGTCGCGGTGCGGCGTTGGGAGCAGTACACGGGAAAGAAGGCTTCGCTCTATCCCATGCAGGAGACCTTTGAAGAGCTTGCGGAGATTCGTGCGGCTTGACTGCCTATCCCTTCCAAAGAGCTTGTCTCGCTTCGGGGCCGCCCCCGATTGCTACCGCTGCCTTTCCGCAATTGTCGTGAGCGCTAAGCCGCCTCTGACGTGTTACGTCTCGTCCAAACATCCAAGCCCGCGCGATAAAACATGGATCAGCACAGCCATTCGGACGCACTTTCGGCGCTTGAGCGGACTTCGTCGGAGTATGCGGTTGGGTACAAGCGTCCACCCAGGCATGCGCAATTCGCTAAGGGAACATCTGGCAATCCCAAGGGGCGCCCGAAGCGGCCCGAAGGCATCAACCTCAAGGAGCTGTTCGATGGGGTCCAACACACGAAAGACGGGATTGCGATCTCGCGACGAGAACTCATCGTCCGGCGAATCTTGAAAGACGCGATGGCGGGGAATCCACGCGAGTTTAAGAAGTTCCTTGATTTGCTGGAACGCACCGGGCTGATCCTGCGAGCAACCGCTAGGAACACGGGTCCCATCATTGTAAAGCCCGTGAGGGCCGATGTTTCCAACCCTTGATCCCCCATACACCCGGTAGGACGACTAGCAAAAAATTGATAGATCAGAAGAACGAGCCCCCAATGACCCCAGCAAAAGCGAGGCGTCGCCGCTCCGGCCGCGTCTCTGCCGAGAACGCGGCTGACAGCGTGATCGCCATCTTCAAGCGGCTTGCAATGGAGCCCGTGAAGGTTCCCATGAACGGCCGGCAGCAAAAAGTGCCGCTAGCCGAGGCTATCATCCTGAAGAACCACATTGCAGCTCTTCAGGGTGACAAGAATGCTCAGACCAACATGTGGCGCCTTGTCGAACGAAGCGGAGAGCTAGTCGATCAAAATGACCCCGCGACGGCCGGTAAGCCAATCGTCGTTCCAGAGAAGGTCTGGAATACCGAGGAGCTCCTGGAGCAATACGGTGTCGGTATTGTCCAGAGTAGGTCTCCCCGAACAACCTGACGAGGAGCTCGTCCACCCCGCTCGAGACCGAAAAACATGCTTTTCCAAGATCGCGGTGCATAGGGCGATGCGACTTCTGCCCGCTGCTGTCCCCACGCGTATGCCGGCTGACCTTTGAGCCCAGATCCGGCAGTCGCGCCCCTGGCTCGCCACCGAACCAGAAGTAGCGTTCGAAAGCCAAGGTGTGCTGATCGACCTCCAACCAGATAACGCAAGCACTCGGCTTCTCAATCAACCTGGTGCTCACGGTCACATGACGGACGCTTGAGCCTGAAAAGGTCGACTTCAGCTGAACATGCCGGACGATGCCATTGGCTTCCAGCACGATGTCATAACCCCCTCGATCGACCTCGCTCTTGAGCACGTCTATGTCGTGGCGACCCTGCTGCCAGCGTGCGGCCATGAGCTCCCCAAGCAGAAGGTGAAAGAGCGCCTGCTCCCGGACGCTGGAGGCACGGGTGTGAAGCGCAACGGGATTGTGATTCAGTTCGGCTAACATAGCGAGACTCCTCGGGTTAGGTCATACGCCGCAGTTGCGCTCCACAGGCCGCACAAGTCCAGCTCAACCGCGCTCCGTGCCATTCAGCTTCGCATCTCAGAGTTAATGCTATCCTGTTTTGGGATAATCCCGATCTGGGATCAAATTGACTGCTGCCGAATCGAAACTTGCCCGGCGGCCATGGAAAAATCCCTCAAATCCGCCGAATATGCCCGGCTCATCACCCTCCTAGTCGCAGTGCGGCACAAAGCGGGTGTGCGGCAGCAAGCCCTGGCCAAAAAGCTCCGCAAACCGCAATCCTTCGTCGCAAAATATGAGGGCGGCGAGCGTCGTCTCGATGTCATCGAGTTCATCGCCATAGCCGACGCACTTGGGGCCGACCCCATCAGGCTATTGCGTCGGTTCTTGCAAAACAGGACGCGCTAGACGGTCTTCGCAGATTCTTCCAAGGCCTACTTCGAGGTCGGGCTCGTTCGCGCACGCCTTAGCCTCGCTCATCGCTCGAAAGATTGATCGAGATCGGCTGGACTTCTCGCCGGATCGGAGCGTGAATGGCTCATGCAACCCCGGACCGCCTTCACGATGCTGCTGTGCCGCTCGGCCGGATGGTTGCGGCGGGCCGGTAGCACCAGGCTACATCCCGTCGCAGGCTCCGCGACAAGTGCGATGCCATCGAGAAGGACTATCTTGAATAATCCCAACTGAAGGAGTTTTATGTCTTTAATGGGCTGCGTTGGGATGACGTGAATATGAGTAATGCGCTCATTGTTCACAAGGCTCATCTGCCAACTTCGCTACTCAGCGTACGGGCAGCGCAATACGTCCGCATGTCAACGGATCGGCAGCAGTACTCGATCCAAAATCAGGCCGCCGTCATCGCAGCCTACGCTCACGCCCATAACCTTACGCTGGTGCGGACCTACAAGGATGAGGGCGAAAGCGGATTGCTCCTCAAGAACAGGACTGGGCTCCTTCAATTGCTCGAGGATGTCGAAGGCAACCAGGCCGATTTTGGCCATCTCCTGGTCTATGACGTAAGCCGATGGGGTCGCTTCCAGGACGTTGACGAAAGCGCGCACTATGAGTTCCTTTGCCGACGCGCTGGCATCAAGGTTTCTTATTGCGCTGAGCAGTTCGAGAACGACGGAAGCATGCTCGCGAGCATCGTCAAGAACATTAAGCGCGTGATGGCGGCTGAGTACAGCCGTGAGCTGTCAGCGAAAGTTTACGCCGGACAATGCCGCTATGCGCGGCTCGGCTTTAAACCGTGTGGTCGTGCCGGCTATGGGCTGGTGCGAGAACTCGTTGACGAGAAGATGCAAACAAGACGAGTGATGAAAAAGGGAGAGCGGAAGTACATCCTCACGGATCACATTCGTGTTAGGCCGGGCGATCCCATGGAAATCGCAGTCGTAAGGTGGATATTTCAGCGCTTCTTAGAGATTAGGTCTGAAACTGTGATTGCTTGGCAGCTCAACCAGAAAGGTCTCGTGTCTAGCACAGGTGCGCAATGGACCCGCGCTGCGGTCGGCACCATTCTCAGAAACGAGAGCTATATCGGAAACCTCATCTTCAACCGAAAGTCCCAAAAGCTCCGCCAGGCAGCAGTGAAAAACCCGCCTGAACAATGGATCAGAACCGAGGGTTGCATCGAGCCCATCGTTGATCGCGAGGTCTTCTTCAAAGTTAGACAAATTATCGCAGAGCGGCGCGTTGACCTTTCCGAGGAGGAGATGCTCGTGCGACTGCGAAAAACTCTTCTCAAAGAAGGTCGCTTGACGCCCGCAATCATCGATCGAACTCCGGGACTGCCCTGCTCGGCGACCTGCCAAATCCACTTCGGCAATTTTCGAAATCTATATCGGTTGCTCGGCTACGTCCCGAAGCGAAATTATGAATTCCTCGACTCGCGTCCGGTCTGGTCCAAACTCAGATCGAAGCTCGTCGAACAGGCGGCCACGGCGATCAAAGCGGCAGGCGGACGCATCAGCTCGGGTGGCTGGAGCAACTGCCTGCGTGTGAATGGAGCGGCCGGTCTTTCGGTAAGGGCTGCTCGTTGGTGCCCTGGCCAAAAGCCAACGCATGCACCGTATTGGAGCATCGAGCGCGAGGCGTGCCTGCCTGACGGCTGGATAGCTGCCATCCGGCTAGCCGAGCACAACAAGGCGATCCTGGACTACGTATTGCTGCCGACCGATGGCAAAGTAAAGCGCACCATCCGCTTCTCGGAAGCAGTGCGTACGCGGCGGGGCATTCTGCGTTTCAAGTCGGCCAAAGGCCTTATTCAAGCGATCACTCGGCGCCTGGTAGCGTCGCGGACCACCCTCCGCGCCAGGCCAGCGCGCCCCGGCCGACAAAAAACGTCTCGCTCCAAAGTCAGACAAAGCCGCAGGTGACTTTGATGAATTTGCATATGAGATCTTGTGCCAGCCCTCTGGTTGAGATTTGATGGCAGCTTTAGGAATTAGTATTATGAGCGCCAGATCGATAGTTGCAAAGATCATCAGAGACGAACTCGTGTCAATCGGCATTCGCTCGCTCACCATCCAGGAATCGGAGAGGATTGCGGCCCACATCTTCGAGCGGATCACTGATCTCGAATTGGAGCTTGCTGCACGAGACTTCGCTTCTGGGAGCCGCGATCGCGACTGACCTTCTTGCGATTTTCCGCTACGCAACTTCGACATGAGCCGCGCGCGCATGAAAAGTATTAAGCAACCGCCGCCCGCAACTTGGAGAGCGGCAATCACGCCGGAGGTGAAAAGGCGGAAGCTGCCGGGGCGGGCTACTGTCCGGTCGACAACTCAACATATGCCTGCTCTAACCGAGCGCCCCCGTCTTCTGCCGCCGTTAGCTCATGGACAAGCTTCAAACTGAGCAAGAGTCCCAGTTAACGCCGGCGAGTTCCCGTGCTATGGTCCGAACGCGACCACTAGCGCGGTCGCAATCTCAGTTAACTCCCGCCGGCCCCAAGCCGGCGGGTTTTTCATTGACACTCCTGACCTATCCGCTCGATCGACGGACGTTAACTGGGGTTTAACACCATTGTGCAGCGGCGCCGGCTGATATAGGTAGAGGATAAGATCCGCTTCAGCGTCAGTTGCGTTTGAGAGTCATGATTACGTACAAGCAGTACCACATCCAGCGAGTTGAGCACGGCCAAAGAGGTTGGGTTGCCCGCATCACGCGGACCGATGGCCAGAACATCCGCACCATCCTGCCGACTTCTGAGCATCCCTACCTTGATACGAAGCCTGCCGCGTCCGCCGAAGAAGCTGAGGAGCTCGCCAAGGAAGGCATCGACTTCGGCGGGATGGTTTAGCTCAGCTTCGCACGCAGAAGCTTACATCCTAACGCTTTGCGGACGAGAACTCGTCATAGCGCTTAGAAGATCGCTCAGGCCTGAGTGCACCACTCTCCGTGAGTTTCCGCAGCGGCGGGAGAATGGCCGAAGCCATGCGGGTCGCTGTCGTCGATTGCCGCTCAGCCTGAAATCTGCAGCTCACAACGCGACGCCCCGCCTCCCCAGCCACGCCAGTGCCGCTGAACAAATGGCTGAAAGCAAAGCGGTCCAGTACCAGGACCGTCCGCGGGCGGCGCTAATCGAACGCAGATACAAGAATGCACCGAGAAGCTTTCCATAGTTCTTGCGAAATTCCCCGTTGAGCTTAGCTACTTCGGGCAGATCAGATAACGCCTTGCATTCGTCGGCCATCGGCTGGGCTCCTTACTGGACCAGCCCCCCATAAACCAGTGTTTTGCCCGACAATGCAAGTTCCATTTCGGTTTTTTCGATACACTTGTCGCGGTAACGCCTCGCTACCGTCGCGCAAGCCGATAATGGAGATCTAAAGAGCCTACTTACTTATCTCAGACTTGAATCGGGCCAGTGAGGGACCTCATCGGCCGGCCGAGATCGGCGCAAATACGGCCGCAGCATCGCGTAGAGGACAAAAAGTCCAATGGTGATGGCCAATGCGAGCAGTGGGAAAATGTAGTTCATGCAGCCTCCGGGCTTCGAACCAGATACTAGCAGTTCTGCAAATACCGTCCAATCGGGAAGATGTTCCCCCACCTACCAACCGGCCCCACTCAGCTTCTGCTTCGACGCTCCTATCTTGCTTATGGTCCTGATCCCTGGTCTCGCTTTACGCGTTTGAGGCCTCGCCGCTGCCGCGACAGGGCAGCTTTCTCATATCGTTCCAAGCGCGACAGAAATTTCATTTGCTTTGGTTCAGCCCTCTCAATCACGGCCAAGATCAGACCTAGCCTGATAGCTCGCAACCGATCCTGCCGATTCCTGGCTTGAGCCAGATCTTGAAGCGCGATCTCCACTCCCGCCCTTTTCAATTCCTCCGCAAAAAACGCATCGAACCTGACGAGACCAGAACCATCGGAATCGTCCCAGCGAGACAAGCCATGCCGATAGGCATTGCGGCTCGAGATGACCTTTCCAGTGCTCGTTCGCGGGCCGGTACTCTTCGTCGCGTTTGCGCGATTGGCTTCGATTTGTCGCTTTGACGCCAACTTGCCTCCTTGATTTCTTTACCTTGCAATCGATCGGGTTGGTCGCAAAGACCAAGGCTCAATCCTCCGTTCCCGCGCGTCCGCGGTACGACAGTGATGGATCCGGAGGGTGGAACCGATCCGTCAACAAGGGGGTAATGAAAGTATGGAGGTTTGATCCGTCAAACAGATAGGCCGCGATGCCGGCTGCCTTCGCCGCAGCAAGGTCGCTCTGCTTGTCGCCGATCAAGAAGCTGGCATCAACATCCACTGCGTACCGCTCAAGCAGAGCTCTAATCATCCCCGGTTGCGGTTTACGGCAACTGCAGAGGAAACGGTAACGCTCAATCGCGCCATCGGGGTGGTGTGGGCAAAATTCGAACGCATCGATATGCGCACCAAGGACAGCAAGCTCATTCGACATCCATTCGTGCAAATTGCGAACATGGCACTCCTCGTAAAACCCCCGCGCAATTCCTGATTGGTTTGTCACCACAAACGCTAGATACCCGGCGTCATTGACCGCTTTGACGGCCTGTTGGGCTCCTCCCACCCACCGGATCTTGTCCGGATCGAAAGCATAGCGGTCGTCTTCATTGAGGACGCCATCTCGATCAAAAAATACTGCGGGACGCTTCAAATTTCACTGCCCAAGTTGGTAAGGATAACGCTCCGATCTTCCGACAAATATTGCTTGATTTCAACATCTCCGGCGGTTCGACAGTTCGTTGTCTGCGCCGCGCCTGTTATCCAGTTAGCCCTCCGCTGTTCACGCGAAAATTGGCTTCGTTTTGTCGAATTGATGCTCGTCCGTTTCCATCTCGCACCTGCCCTAGGCGAGTGAAAACAGGAGCCATTCCAGGCGATAAAACGAGCAACAAAGTTGCTGCAAAAAGGGCTGGCCTTTAGCCGGGATTGGAGCGTTACTGAGTCGGCCGGGCGCCAACGCCGAAGATAGCGCCGGTATCTCGCCTCGCGAATGCGGGGCTTCGGGCAGTGCGGCATGTGACGCCGCTTGTTCTTGGGTAGGAGATACCGGTGACAACGGTTCAAACGAATAGCGCAGATGCGCCAAATCACATCATCAGATTCAACCCGAACGACCGTCGCCGTTTTATCGGCGGTTCGGACGCCCGCATCATCATGGGCGACGACCAAGAGAGCCTCATCCGCCTTTGGCGAGAAAAGCGCGGCGAGGCAGAGCCGCAGGACCTCTCGGACAACCTCATTGTTCAGCTCGGCACCGTGACCGAGGTCTTGAATCGCGCCTGGTATCAACGCGCGAGCGGCCACACGGTAAAGGACATCCAAAAGCGTATTCGTCACCCCATCCATAAATGGATGGCCGCAACGCTGGATGGGACCGTCGAGCAGACCGGCGCCGTTTTCGAAGCCAAGTTCATGTTGCCCTGGGCCTTCACCGAGGAAGCCGCAGCGGAGAAGCACATGGCTCAACTGCAGCACAACATGTGGGTTACCGCATCCCGCAGCGCTGTTCTCTCCATCATCACCGGCGGCGGCAAATGGGTCGAGATCAAGCTTCACGCCGACCCGTTGTACCAGCATCTCCTCCTCACGGCTGAAAAGAAGTTTTGGCGGTGCGTCCAAAGCGGCGAGCCACCCATCCTGTTCAACATCGAGACGCCTCGCCCGAGGCTAGAGGCCATCAAGGTCATCGACATGTCCACCTCCAACCAATGGGCGGAGCTTGCGGCCACCTATCTCCGAACCCGAGAGGCGCACGGACAACATGAGGCAGCCAAGGCCGACCTGAAGGCGCTCATGCCGGAAGACGCCAAGGAGGCGGCAGGTCACGGCCTCAAGGCCAAGCGCTCCAAGTCGGGTGCCGTCAGCTTCGAGGCCCAGGCGACGGAGGGTTCCCATGCATCAGTCTAGTGAGCGCATCGGAACCATCGCTGCCGCCCTCGCCCGGGCGCAGGCTGAACTGACGAACCCCGAGAAGACGCTGACCGCCGTGATCCGGTCACCCTTCCCACGGGAGGACGATCGCACTTTCCGCTACGCGTCCCTCGCCACGGGCCTCGATATCGTCCGGAAGACCCTCAGCCAGCAGGAGATCGCCACCATCCAGACCACCCGGATCGAGCAGATCACCGGTCAGATCCATCTCACCACCCTCCTCGCACACGCCTCCGGGGAATGGATCTCCTCGGACCTTCCGGTCTGCGCCTCCAAGGAGGTCGAAGCGCCGCACCGGATGGGCTCGGCGCTGACTTATGCCCGCCGGTATGCCCTATTTGCCTTGGTCGGGATCGCCGGAGAGGACGATTTGGACGCGCCTGACGTCGTCATGGGTCCTCCCGCAGCACCCGAGCCGCAGGCCGCATCAGGACCGAAAAGACGGCCGCCTGGCGGCCTCCTGAACCGGCCTCCGGTATTGCCACCCGAACGTTCCGCCGAGCTCCTGGACCGGCTCCTTGGTCAGCTATCCGCCCAGGAGGACGACGACGGACTACTTGCTTGGGCCAGGACCAGCCTGCCCCTCAAGAACACTCTGCTGGAAGCGGACGCCCGCATTCTTGAAGCCGCTTATCAAAAGCGGATCTGGGATGTCCCTCTGCCCGAAGTCCATTCCGCTGACAGGCAGCCTGCGCCTTCCACGTCCGTTCCTCCCGACGAAAGCCTTGAGACGGCATCAAGCAACATCGATGTGGCCGCTGCCCCCGCTCGGCAAGAACAAGCCGGCCTCGCCTTCCCGAAAGAGCCGCCTCGAAGACGGAGCAAGGATCACCTCGCCTTCATCCGCAGCCAAGGGTGCCTCGTCTGCCAGAAGAGCCCCGCCGACGCGCATCACCTCAAGTTCGCCCAACCCCGATCCTTGGGGCGCAAGGTCAGCGACGAGTTCACGGTGCCGCTCTGCCGATCTCACCACCAATCCCTGCACCGGCTCGGAAATGAAAGAGCCTGGTGGACCAATTTGCAAATCGCGCCCTTAACAATCGCGAAGGAGCTTTGGGATGCTAGCCCCATCCATCTGATGAACGGCGAAACAGTTTCTGCACCGTCCTCGGTGCCGGTATCAGGGGCGCAAGGTCAATGAACGGTCCTCTTAACCTTCATCAATCGCAGACATCCACCATCTTGCCGCCTCGATTTGAGGCGCTGTGTCCCCCGCCTCAGCTATTGCCGGGGGAGAACCTTGACCACTATCGCGCATTGCAGGCTGTAATCTTCCGCGACGTTGATCCGCAATCAGCGATCGAATGGCTGATCGTTATCGATATCGCTGAGTTGTCCTGGGAAATCCAGCGGTACAGAGTACTGCGTCATCGAGTTTTGACTACGTTCCGCCAAAAGGCAATCGAAACAACGCTCCGGCGAATTGATGTAGTCGATAATTTACCCTCGCTTCGGAGCATTGCCGAATTCTACATCGTTCGGAATGCCTTGGACTGGCAACTGGATCCAAATGCCGCAGCCGAAATCGATGCCCGCCTAGAAGCCCACGGGTTCGACCAACACACCGTCAGCATGGAAGCTTACGTTCATGCGCGAGAGGTTCTCTCCCTATTCGAAGCCCTACTGAATGGCGCCCAGTTACGTCGGACGTCCTTATTCAAAGAACTGAACACGCTTCGCGCAAGCAAAGTTGACGAACGTACCGGAACGTGGCGTTCCTTGAGGCAGCCCGCACCGGCAACTCACCAAGGAACGTAGACAGCGACAAAAACTGCTGTCGCGATCAAAAACGCCAGCCAGAACAACTTGCTAGCGTATATCGAAACACCACCTACCCGGGCCCGAAACTCTCCCAACAGCCAGTGCGAGTACAATTGAAGCCACCTTTCATCCCGGCTGCATCGCTAACTCGCCGGGCCGACCCAAAAAGGGCAGCAGACCTGACAGCCTGCTCATATTGTTTCCGCGACCTCCAAGAAAGCATTCTTTTCAAGCTCTGTCGAGCAGCTCGCTTGTTCCAAGCAGATCATACGCAGCCGTTGGAACTCGTTGAGTGCCTCTCTATGCGCGAACGTTTGCAATTGGCTGCGCTTGCGCCGCCGGGGCGCGCTGGGGCCGAGATGCAATATTTCCTAACCCGAAAAGCGCCAAGTTCCTTGTTACAACAGGCGGATCACCCATCACCGCCCGATAAAACCTCCTTGGCCTCGTTCGAGGCCGAGATTGGGGAGGCCTGCCGCGCTCATCGAGAGAGCACCGCCGCACCCGTTTTCGGTGGTAAACTTATTCGGTCGGCCGAAATAAAGCAGCCGAGACCCTAGACTCGCGAAATTGCACCTGCGAACAAGGTCGCTCGAGCTGTTCATGAACAGCTGAGCTTTCATGCGCTTAAAGACTTCAAGTGAATGATCATTTGCGAGAGACCAAGGTCCAGATGCTGCGGCGCCGTTTTCAGAGCCCAGCAGCCTGGGTGGAGACGGCCGATCTGTTTGCCATCCTCACGACCGTATCGCTACCCTGGTCGACGTCCCTTACGGCCATCTTCAACGCCGCGTTCTTGGTTTGCATGGTGCCGTTCCTCGACGTCGGAGCGTTTCTTAGGTCGCTCACCCGCCCGATCAGTGCTGCACCTATCGCGTTGTTCCTGCTTGCGCTGGTAGGAACTCTCTGGTCCGACGCGGCCTGGGTTCTACGTCTCCATGCCGTCAGCCCGACCGTCAAGCTGCTCGTGTTGCCCGTGCTGGTCTACCATTTCGAACGCTCGCAGCGTGGGCACTGGATATTCATCGCCTTCCTCGCGTCCTGCGCGGTCCTGTCGGTGATGTCCTGGCTGGTCGTAGTCTATCCGGGTCTATCGCTGAGACCTTATGATCCGCTTGAGCGCGGTATATTCGTCAAAAACTACATCGATCAGAGCCAGGAATTCGCCCTGTGTGCGATCGCACTCGCCTATCCCGTGATGATGCTGCTGCGCGAGAGGCGCTATTGGCTCGCCGCTCTATTGACCATGCTGGCACTGAGCTTTGTGGCCAACATGGTCTTCGTCGTCATCTCCCGCACCGCGTTGGTTACCATGCCGATCATGCTCGGCATGTTCGGCTTGCTTCATCTAAGGGGGCGCAGCATCGCTATCATCACAGTATCGCTGCTCGCTTTAGCCGCTATCGCATGGCAAGCCTCACCGCAGCTGCGTAGGACGGCCGACACCTTTTCGCAAGACTACCAACTCTACATGCAAAAGAGAATCCCAACGTCTATGGGCGAGCGTCTAGAGTATTGGCGCCACGCCGTTCAGTTCTTCGTGCGAGCTCCTTTGAAAGGGCATGGCACCGGCTCCACGCAAGGCCTGTTCGAAAGGGCCTCGACAGAGCCCTCTTGGGTTCCAGGCGTTAGGGTGTTCCCGAACCCCCATAACCAGACGCTGCATGTCGCCGTGCAATGGGGTCTAGTGGGCATTGTCGTTCTATATACGATTTGGATACTACATTTGATGCTGTTTCGGGGTGATGGGCTCGCCTGCTGGATCGGTATGCTCGTAGTGGTCCAAAACATCTTCACCTCACTATTTAACTCCCATCTCTTCGATTTTCACGAGGGTTGGATGTACGTCATTGGCGTGGGTGTTGCCGGGGGCATTGTGAACTACGCGAAACAGAAGCCGATGGCAGCTCAGTCTGAATATAGCCTCGCCGCAACTTTGGCGCAGACCGGCGATCCCTGAGAGGGGCTTGTCGTCTACACTTTCTCTAATACAGCAAGGATGCGAAATCCGGCGTTCCTTCGCACAAACTTAGGAATCATCGCCTCAACCCTCAGCAGCGAATCCAATAATCTCGGCGGGATCAGGCACCACTCTTTGAGTCCTCCGCTGAGGGGATACGCAAGCAAACTTAGCCAATCCACCTCAACGACCCGAAATTGTTCGATCTCCCCTTCGAGCCGCTTTCGTCTCTGATCTGTTGCGAACAAAAGCGTGGGAATAGCCTGATTGGCGTCGAAGGGATCTCTGAGGGGGTCGTGGTTCACAGCAGTGAACGGATCGATCTTCAGATCAACCGGCTCTTCGTGAATGTATTGATAAAATGGGTAAGCCACCATAGTCATCGCGGGTTCAATCATTGCTAACCGGCCGCCAGACCGAAGAACTCGACCTGCTTCCCGCAAGAATTCAATTGGACGCTCCAGATGATGAAGTACATCGATCATTACCACACCTGAAAAGCAATCGTTAGCAAAGGGAAGCGAATGCGCATCCCCCACGACGTCTATGCCAGGAAATGCTAGGATGTCGGTTGAAACGACGTCGCTCCTAATCTCTTTTATGTGTGCCGTACCACTTCCAACTTCTAGCAGCCTTCCTTGCGGACAGTACTTGAGCAATCGGCTGTGATAATCGCGATATATTCGACGGATAGTCTCTTTGCGGGCCCAGACGTCTCTATGGGCGACCTGTCGCTGATCAAGTCCTTCTCGAAGTGCCATGTCAAACTCAGATAGCCTTCAGTTTCCGATAAGCGAACCATACCATTTTGAACAACAACCAGCCGTCTCTAAAGCGCGAGATCTGAGTCTCACCAAAGGTGCGCGCCCTATACTTGATTGGCACCTCGATGATCTTCAGATTATGCTTCGCCGCACCAAAGATAAGATCGAAATCGCCGAACGGGTCGAACTCTCCAAAATAAGCTCTATTTCGGGCCAGCTCTTCATAATCGCTGCGCAGCAATGCCTTTGTACCACACAGGGTGTCGGTTAGACGGGTGTTGACAAGGAACGTGAACAACCACGCGAACAGGCGATTTGCCATCAGGTTCAGAGGACGCATTGCTTCGTCTTCCATCGGATAAACGAGGCGCGTCCCGTTGACGAACTCGGCCTTCCCGCTCTCGATGGCGAAGTGATATTTTGGAAGATCCTCAGGCGGCATGGTCAGGTCGGCGTCCAGAATCATGAGGACATCGCAACTGGCGGCCGCAAATCCCTTTCGTACCGCGTCGCCTTTACCCTTCCCGTCCTGCTTGAGAACCTTGATGTCCCACTGATCCTTGTAGGCATCCTTCACTCTCAGGCACTCTTCATAGGTGCCATCCGTCGAGTTGCCCTCAACGAAAATCAGTTCCTGACGGAGGCCGAATTTCGGTATTCTGCGAACGGCGTTCTCGACATTCCCCCTCTCGTTACGGCAAGGGATCAGGACACTTGCCGATAGGGATTGATCCGAATTCCGCTTGATCGGCCGCCCAACGACGTAAGTCCGAAGGCAGAGGGCGCGAATCCCGGGAAGCGGTGCGACAAACCGATTAACAAATGTACCGACCCCAAGCAGACTGCGCGGCAGCAATTGTTTCCGCTCGAGCTTCAGGACCTCGAAATCTGCAAGATCCATCATGTTGATGAAGTCGGCGCCGGAGAGATAATTGATGTCCGGCTGACGGCTCTTGAGCCGCACGAGCTCGCCGAGCTTCAGAATCGGCTCCCACAGCGGCGAGTAATAGGCAATCACGAGACGTGTGGACAGCGAGCATACCCGATGCAGCGCGCGCAACGTACCGTCGATATCCTCCAGCATCCCGATCGTATCCGCGATCAGTATGTAGTCGAACGTACCTTCGAGCTTCTCAAAGGCGCCGGGCTGCTCGACGTCCTCGCAAACAAACGTGAGATGTGGATGACGCTCTCTCGCTTTGGCGATCATGGTCGGACTGAAATCGATCCCGACGCCATGAGACGGCTCCAGCGCACTCAGAAGATCGCCCCGGCCGCACCCGACTTCGAGAACCCTCTGGCCCGACGGAATCAGGAACCGCACGAAGCTACGGTCGCTTTCGTAGTAAGCTGAATTCAGCTTCCGCCAGTCCTCCTGAGCATCAGCCGTGCTTTCGACGTGCTGAAGCAGCTCCCGTTTCCGGTTCGAAAGCAACTCATCCTGAGTGGAGCTTTTGTCCGATTGCGGCATCATGATCCGGTACTTGTCAATGTTCGGTTAGGTCGGTCGTGCAACAACATTGATGCTTCCATTCGTCGGGATCAGCCGACTTAATCCTTGCGCCGTGGATGGAAGCGCCTCGAAAGATCGCTCGTCTTGAAATGAGTATCCGTTCGGAACGAAGAACGACACCAGCTCGCCCAACGAAGAGCCCCGTTCGGTCAAGACGTGCGGGGCAAGCTCCATGACAAAGACCGGTCGTGGCCCCCTCAAGGTCTCGCGCGCGCCACGAAGCACGTCGCACTCGAACCCATCAACGTCGAGCTTTATGAGACTTACGACGCGATCCCCCATCTCGCTGTACAAGCCATCCACGCTCACGGCATTTGCGTGCGATGCGGTCATTTTGCGCCCCAGATGCCTCGCGTGCAGTCGGTCATCAGATTCGAGGGGCCAACTCGAATAGATCTCCTCCGGAACGCTGCCTCCCGTGTCACAGGTCACGAACGACTGCGACGCCTTGATTCTGGGCGCGAGCGTCGGATTGAGCTCGATATTCCGGCGCAACTTGCCATACGCGAAGTCGGTCGGCTCGAACGCCAGAACACGTCCTTCGGGACCGACGAGCTTTGCGAGATGGAGAGTGTGCGCCCCAATGTTCGCGCCAATGTCCAGAACCACACTCGAAGGAACCACGAGCCGGTCCAGCGCCCGACGTGTATTTCGTTCGAAATAATCGTTGAGGTAGATCGCCAAGTCAATTCCCTCGGACAAATCCAGCTCGTAGACGATGCCGTTGCGCGAGACGACGACAGTATCTTTCAGTCCCAACGCCGACCGCATCGATCGCACGAGCCTGTAAATGTTGCGAGCGATCGCAATTTTCTGCGCTGTATTCATTGCCCCCGCACCTGTGCCACGCTTTTGGGTAGGTCCACCTCCTCGCAAGTGCGGCGGATCAACAATATGTTGAGCCCGCCGACCTTGCATAGATCCGTCGCGCGACCGCTGAACACGGCGGAATCCCGATTTAAGGGATAGCTGCTGATGACTGCCGCGCACCCGTCAGGTCCTACGAATTCGTTGAAATCAACCATCGCCCCTGGTTTGAAGACCTTCTGTTCGAAGTATTCGTAGTTTGGGAACATTCCGCCAAATGCTTCCTTGAGCGCGACATTGAAAAAGGCAACCTGGTCGTCCAACCGGGCTCCGTACAGAAACCCGAAGGCGATTGGGTAGTTATACATCCCGACGCTGTAAGACGGCGCGAGAAAGCAAGCCCCCTGCATTTTTGCGAGCCCCGAAACCACCCGCCTTTCGTCAGCGTTCTGCGACAGCGCTCCCTTATACCACCCCCAGGCCTGCTTCGTGGGACCGGCGACACAGCCCAGGATGAGAACGGCCGCGCAGAGCCGCCGGGCGACGAATCCAAACTTCGACGAGACGGGAATAAGCGTGAAGGCCAGAGCCACCATGAAGGGCACCATGGCCAACCCGGGGACGAGGTAGTACGCGGTATATTGTTTCGCGATCATTGCGATCGAACCGCACAGAACGACGGTCACGGCGAGCAAGACTCGGAAGGCGCCCTGATCCGACCGGCGGAAGACGAGCGCGACGGCAAATGAGATGAATGCCGCCGATATCTGTATGCCATAGTCCCTGGCAAGATTCATAAAAGCGACAGCGGCCACTTCGAAATCCAGGAAGCCGGGAAGACCGGAGCCGTATGGCCCTCTGTGCTGCATGATGCCCCTGATATAGGTACCGAAGACCCCGAGTTCGGAGTGGAGCGGCACCAGCAGCAGCGTTAGACTCAGGAACACACAGATCCAATAGGTCGTCAGCGGCCGGGCACGGAACCCTACCGTTATCGGATAGAGCAGGAGAAATGGTGCGAACAGGATCTTCGTCGACAAGCCGATGCCCACGAGCACGCCGGCGGCAACATCAAAACGGCGGTGAGTGAATCCGCCGCGAACCGCCGAATAAGTCACCGCAACGAGCATGATGGCGACCGCGATCAGAAGCGACTCCGGCATGATGCGGCCGCCATATGTCAGGGCGGCGGCCGTTGCAAAAAGTCCGAGCTGAAGCGCAATCCCGTAAACGCGATCCCTGGTCCCTCGCGCGACGATCAATCCTGCACCGATCGTGGCGGCAGCGACCGCAAGAACCAACGACAGCCGGATGGTTTGGGAGAGTTCCTCGAAATGCAGGAGCGCTTGGGCGCCTAGCGTCCCCGGATAGAGAGTGGCTTTGGCGACAGCAAGAACAGCCGCGCCGAAATATATGATCCCAATTCCGGGGTGCAGCACAAAATGGAGGCTGTTGCCCGCCAGCAGATTGACGCAAGCGATATAGTATGCGGCGTCCGGATCCACGAACTCGCCGAAAGAGCCTTTCAGCGAGACCGTTTTGACGCTTTCGAAAATGACGTAAATCGCCGGAACGACGAACAGCGGCCAAATGGCTCCAGGACGATTCAAGACCTTCTGCACGAAAACCCGCTCTTGCCGCAATCGACAGCCTGCCCGATATTACTGCCAGTTCCGAGGCGGCACAATTTTAAGTTATCTATCGGGCACAGGGTTGCGGTTGTCAAACCCGAGGCCTCGAAACCGAAATCCTGGCGCATCGGCGATACTCGCCTCGTACCGACAACCGGCATGCTCCCGCGGGGCAGGCGCAAAACCGCATCCGGCACCGGCCAGCTCCCCGGGACTGTCAGGCAGGCAAAAAGCAGAAGCCCTCCGGCGTCGGGGAACCGGCGCCCGACGTAATCGTCGCCGCCTTCCTCCTGATCGTGACGCCGCCGCTCCGCTTCAGTGGATTTTTTCGAGCCGCTGGGCTATCCAGTCCTGAGTTTCACAACTGCCCTCGGCGATTCAAACGAGTTCGGAGCCAGATGAATACCGTCACTAATGATCGTGGAAGACGCGTTGCGCTCATCACGGGCGTAACCGGCCAGGACGGCGCCTATCTTGCCGAGTACCTGCTGTCGCTCGGCTATGTCGTGCACGGCATCAAGCGCCGCTCGTCCTCGTTCAACACCGCGCGCGTAGATCATCTCTATCAGGACCCGCATGACGGCGCCGTGCCGTTCCTGATGCACTACGGCGACATGACGGACTCGACCAATCTGATCCGCCTGGTCCAGCAGATCCGACCGACCGAGATCTACAACCTCGCCGCCCAGAGCCACGTCGCCGTCAGTTTCGAGAGCCCCGAATACACCGCCAATGCCGACGCGATCGGCGTGTTGCGTTTGCTGGAGGCGATTCGCATCCTCGGCATGGAGAAAGAGACGCGGTTCTATCAGGCCTCGACCTCCGAGCTTTACGGTCTCGTCCAGGAGATCCCGCAAAAGGAGACCACGCCGTTCTATCCCCGCTCGCCCTATGGCGTGGCGAAGCTCTATGGTTACTGGATCACGGTGAATTATCGCGAGGCCTACGGCATGTTCGCGAGCAACGGCATCCTGTTCAATCACGAGAGCCCGATCCGCGGCGAGACATTCGTCACCCGAAAGATCACGCGCGGCGTGGCTCGCATCGAGGTCGGCCTCGAACAGACACTCTATCTCGGCAATCTGTCGGCCAAGCGCGACTGGGGTCATGCTCGCGACTATATCGAGGGCATGCACAAGATTCTCCAGGCGGAGAAGCCCGACGATTTCGTGCTCGCCACCGGGGAGACGCGTTCCGTGCGGGAGATGGTTGAGCTGGCATTCTCGCAGGTCGGACGCCGCGTCGAATGGCGCGGCTCCGGGATCGACGAGACCGGCGTCGATACCAAGAGCGGCAAGACCGTGGTGCGCGTGGATCCCACCTATTTCCGCCCAACCGAGGTCGACCTGCTCGTCGGCGATGCCAGCAAAGCACGCGCGGCGCTCGGCTGGACACCGAAGCGGACGTTTGCGCAGCTCGTCGAGGAGATGGTGGCGAGCGATCTGGCGGAGGCAAAACGGGACGTAGCTGGTGGCAAGCGCACCGTTTGAACTGGCAGGCGAGACCGTCTACGTCGCGGGCCATCGCGGCATGGTCGGCAGCGCGCTGGTGCGCCGGCTGGCGCGGGAAGACGTGAAGCTCCTCACGGTCGATCGCCGTGAGGTCGACCTCCGCAACCAGGCTGCCGTGTTCGGCTGGTTCGCACAGATGCGGCCTCAAGTCGTGTTTCTCGCCGCCGCCAAGGTCGGCGGTATCGTTGCCAACGATACGCTGCGCGCCGAGTTCATCTACGACAACATCGCGATCGCGGCCAATTTGATACAGGCGGCGCATCTGAACGGCGTGAAGAAGCTGATGTTTCTGGGCTCGTCCTGCATCTATCCGAAGCTCGCCGAACAGCCCTTGCGCGAGGATTCGATGCTCACCGGCCCCCTGGAGCCGACAAACGAGCCCTACGCGATCGCCAAAATCGCCGGCATCAAGATGGCGGAGGCCTATCGCTCCCAGTATGGATGCGACTTCATCAGCGTGATGCCGACCAATCTCTACGGCCCAGGGGACAACTATCATCCCGAATTCAGCCATGTCGTCGCCGCCCTGATCCGCCGCTTCCATGAGGCGAAGGTCGCAGGCGCCGGGAGCGTCACCGTCTGGGGCACCGGCACGCCGCGCCGGGAGTTCCTCTACGTCGACGACATGGCCGACGCCTGCGTGCACCTGATGAAGACCTATTCGAGCGCGGAGCTGGTCAACGTCGGCACCGGCGAAGACATCACCATCGGCGACTTCGCGCGCGTCGTTGCCGGCGTGGTCGACTATCGCGGCGAGATCAACTTCGACACCTCGCGGCCCGATGGGACGCCGCGCAAGCTGCTGGACGTGAGCCGCCTCGCGAACCTCGGCTGGCGCGCGCAGACATCGCTGGAAGATGGAATTCGCCGCGCCTATACGGCATATTTGGCGGAGCAACGAGCCGACGCGCCGTTGGCGCCCCGATAAAGGGCGAAGATCGATCCACTCATGGACAAGCCCGCGAAGCTGCTCATCACAGCACAATTCTATCCGCCGGATACGAGCACAACAGCAGTTTATGTCGGAAGGATTGCCGACACACTCGCCGCTGATCATCAGGTGACGGTCATCTCGGCAACGCCCGGTTCAGGCGGGATAGACCCGCCGGGCAAACCCGCTGTCGTCGAGATAAGCACCTGGAATCCGAGCGGCTCCGCTCTCGTGCGGCGCTCCTTGGCGATCTGCTTGCTTGCGGCGCGGATGTTCTTTTCTGTTTTCAGGCGCGCAGGCCCGAAAGATACCGTGTTCTGCGTCACGACCCCCTTCACGCTGCCCTATGCCGTTATCCTGGCAGCCAGGCTGAAGAGAGCCGCCACTGTGCTCCTCATCTACGACCTCTATCCCGAGGTTTTGGAAGCGGCCGGCATTGCGCAGTCCAGATCTTTTCCCGTCCGGCTGATTCATGCCGCAAATGCCCTGTTGTTCAGGCGCCTGGATGCCATCATCGTCATTGGACGGGATGTCCCTCCCCTCATCCAGAAGTATCGCGGTGTCGAGGCTGGCAAGATCCACTACATACCCAATTGGCCGTTGATCCCAATCGGATATCGCCAGACGGATCCCGCCAGCCGATTTCGCGCGCCCGATGCCTCACGCTTCATCGTCGGCCTGTCCGGCAATCTCGGCTTCACACACGATCCCGCGACGGTCTTCGAGGCGGCAAGACTGCTGCGGGACGACGACGATATCCACTTCATCCTGTCCGGATGGGGTGTGGGCTGGAAGGAGCTGAACGATCTGTTCGCGAGGGACAGGCTCGAGAACGTCACCATTCTGAGCCCGGTCGCCGAGAATGAACTCGTCGAATTCCTGTCCGCCGCCGATCTCTGGATCATTCCCTATCGTCGCAATGTTGCCGGCGCTTCGATACCGAGCCGCCTCTACAACATCCTCGCCGTGGGCCGGCCCGTGATCGTGGCCTCCGAACCGAACTCGGAGGGGGCTCTCATCCTCAATGAGGAGGCAATCGGATGGGTCGTTCCGCCGGAAAACCCGGCAGAGCTGGCCCGCACGATCCGCGAGGCCGCCAGAGACCGCCAGTCGACAACTGACAAGGGCCTTCGTGCGGCCGACATTGCCCGGAAATACTCCGAGGAAGTCGCGCTTGCTCGCTATCGTCGCGTGGTGAGCAGCGTCAGGCGAGCGTAACCGAAGCGGAAGCACACAAGCCGTAAAGGCGCCGGCAGCAAGGTCGATGCGTCCACTCGACGGCTCAGGAAGACGCGGAATCCCGCGCAGCCGCGCGCTTGATGGCATCCGTGAAATCTTCAGCGAACTTGGCGACCCGGGCTTCGACGGACGCCCCCAACTGCCTCACACGGAGCGGCTCGTCCCTGCAGAGGGCCTCGGCAAGATAGCCGGCAAGCGCCGCGGCATCGTCGACGTCGAAGTAGAGTGCCGCGCCACCCGTCTGCTCGCGGTGCACCGCCAGATCCGAAACGATCATGGGCACTTCGAACGATTTCGCTTCTTCCACCGTCGTGCTCCAGCCTTCGAAGCGCGAGGGATTGATGAGGGCCGTGCAAGACCGGAGCAGCGCATAAACATGACCGAGTGGAATCATCCCGAGGTATCGGAAATTCTCCTTGAGCCCGCGTTCCTCGACTTCCCGCATGATCGTCTTGAAATAGTCGGGTGGTTCGTCGGGACCACCTGACACTGCCACGACGGCCTTTATCCCCCGGTTCGCCAGAAGCGTCAGTGCATCCAGAACCAGCTTGTGATTTTTGTGTCGCCAGAACTGATTGGGCAAATAGAAATATTGCGCGGGCAGATCATAGAGGCGAATGACCCCGTGCGGGTTCACCGCGAGAAGATCATCGGTCGGGCGACTGGCGAATCTGACGACCGACATCTGGTTTCCAGCGCGCGGATAGAACTGCCGGCAATCGTCGAGGGCGCTCTGACTGCTTAGGACGATGGAGCGTCCCGACGCGAGTTGCGCACGGAAACCAATCTCGCGACGCCACCAGGCCGCTCTCGAAAAGAGATGAGGAAGACTCCTGTGCTGCAAGTCCGGAAACCAGGACACAGCGGGGAGGGGAAGCCGCCAGCCAAAGAAGCGCGCGTGCTCGAACACAACGTCAACGCCGGCCGAATGGAAGGCGGCCGCCGCGGCGAAATCGATCCCAGCAACGATTGCGCTCGTTAGGCCCGAATGGTCGCGCTCGAAAGCCCTCCGCTTGACGACTTCAACCCCGGGAATCCTTACAAAGGTGGCCAGGTCGCTGTCGTCGTCCGACAGGCCCGCAAACACGACAGCTTCCAGCTCGCCGGGACGATATCTGTGCAGCGCGACGAACAGATTGCGGAGGTAATTGAATCCTCCAGCATGCAGGCGACGGGGTATGAAGGTGAAACCGACACGGAGCGGCAGACTCAACGATGCTGCTCCTTGAACCAGGCGACGTAGTCGGCGATCCCACACCGAACGGCGATTTGCCACTCGAAGGACAGTGCATTCAGCATACCCGGATCGGCAACAAGGCTGAAGGGGTCGCCTGGACGTGTCACACCTGAGAACTCGATGGGAATTTCCCCTCCCCAACTGCTGACAATGGATCTGGCGATATCGGCAACCGATGTGGCAACGCCGGAGCCTCCGTTGATGACACCGACCAGCTGATCCTGCTGGTTGTCGCCGATGCACGCCAGCAGCCGCGCGACATCGCGCACGTCCGTCCAATCCCGCTGTTCTTGCCCGGTTCCTCCGAGCTTCAACACCCTAGCGCCTTCGCTCAGGCGCGTGCAAAGGTCCCATAGCAACTGCTTGCGCAGATTGGCGCCATAGACCGAGAACAGCCTCACGATCGTGCTCTGCAAGCCGAAGGTAGCCGCGTGACTACGACAGAGCTGCTCGATCATGAGCTTATGCTGCCCATAAGGAGATACCGGGTTGGTCGGGGCGCTTTCGCTCATGCGCTCCGCATTGCCGGCGCCATACACCGCCGCGCTGGACACGACCACGAGGTGACACTCGGGTGCGCTGGTGCGTAGCCATTCCAGCAACCGGGCCGACGTTGCGACCGTACGCGAAAAATCTTCGTACGGCTGCGCGATGGACGCGCCAACGGACGATCCGCCCGCAAGATGGAATAAGACGGTCGGCAGCCCGGTATGCACCGCCAACGCGCCGAGATTGGTGGAGTCGACCTCGCCGTTGAGCCAATGGCCCATCCCAAGCCGGCGCCTCTCGGCCTCATCGAGCGCGCCGTGCCCAAGACCGTGGACTGGGGATCCCCGCTGGGCAAGCTCGCGCGTCAAATACCTGCCGATGAATCCGTTCGCACCAGTGATCCAGATTGTCATGATCGCGCCCAACGCCCATAATCAGCCGAACTCATCGAAACGTAGCAAAACATAACCGACATCCAGAGGAAGAAAAGCGCGCTCCAAGCCAGCTCTACCCTCTCGGTAAACGTGGAAGCGGCCTCTCCGCTGCTGCTGCACGGCGGCATCTCGGCTACTCTCAACTTTCAGGGCAAGCTAAGCTGCGCGACGGCGAAGCGATCACGAGGCGAGGCCTAGGCGAACGCGACGCGGCACGAAGCGGAGGAAGACCTCTTGCCCCGTCTCGATGGATTCGTACAGCGCCGAAATCAGTTCGAGGCTCTTGCGCCCCTGGAGCCCATCGACCAGCGCGGCGCCCCGGTCGGACACGCATTCGACGACATGCTGATAATAGGCCTGATGGCCAAAGCCGTAGACGTTTGGCGGGTTGACCGAGAACTTCTCGATCACCTCCCTGTCCGACGGCAGCTCATCTACGAAGCGCCAGTGCCGGATCTGGTTCATGGCGAAGCCCCCAACCTCCACCGTGCCTTTTTCGCCGAGGATCGACAGCGAGCCTTCGAGATCGGAGGGACGAACAGCCGTCGTCGCCTCGATGATGCCAAGAGCGCCATTTCGAAACTTCAACGTTGCGACGGCGGTATCTTCGGTCTCGATGTTGACTAGCGCGGTGGTGCTGCGCGCATGAACACTGACGACGTCTCCGAAAAACCATTCGAGCATATCGACGTGATGGCTGGCCTGGTTCGTGAGGACGCCGCCGTCATACGCCCAGGTGCCGCGCCAGGGATCCTGATCATAATAGGCCTGATCCCGGCACCACCGCACCCGGACCGAGCCGAGCACGAGCTTGCCGAACCGGTTCGCCTCGAGCGTCTCGCGCGCCTTCACGATCGGAACGTTGAATCGGTTCTGCTTGACCACGAAAAGCTTCACTCCCGCCTCGTCGCAGGCGCGAATCATGTCGTCGGCGTCCTGAAGCCGCAGCGCCATCGGCTTCTCGACCACCACGTGCTTGCCCGCCCGCGCGCTAGCAATAGCATGCTTCGGGTGAAGGCCGCTCGGGGTCAGCACCACGACGACGTCGATGTCCTCGCGCGCAAGCATGTCGTTGAGGTGGTTATGGGCGGGAACCCCGAACTTGGCGGCGAGCGCATCCGCCCGCGCTCGCTGAGAGTCACATACGGCGACGAGCCGGGCCCCTGCGATATGGTTGCCGCCCAAGAGTTCGGAATGACGCTTGGCGATGCGCCCGCAGCCCAGCAGGCCGAACCTGATCATCTCATTGTCCTTTCCGCGGGGGCGCCCGGCAAAACAGCCAGCAGACGGGTCTATAGTCGAAATAGCCGAAATGAATCAAGCCTTAAGGACCACTGTCGCAGCCCGCGACAGACCCTAAATGCGTGCATTGGTGATGCTAACCGGCCAGGAAGACCGGGTTGACCGAGCTCTCGCCGACCGCTGGATCAGCGTCTCTCGGCCTGGTCGGGATCGGCTTCGATCGTTTTGACGAGCGTTGCCGGATTGCCGGCGACGACGGCGTGGTCGGCCACGTCTCTGGTCACAACCGAACCGGCCGCGACGATCGCGCCCGCCCCGATGGTGACACCTCGCATCACGAATGCTCCGGCACCTTCATGCGCGACATTAACGGTGGGCGCGCAAAGTATTCTTCGATCTCGAATCCAGTACTGCCAATCGTTACTTATGAGCGACGAACGAATACAACCGGCCAGGCCGGTTGTCGAAATAGCTGCCCATCGCTAGAGCTACTTCGATCGCTCTTCGCGGAATCGCGAATTGCATAAGCGACGATAAAGAACCTTTCCCGCAAAACTTCGCGACGAGTTCGTCGCGAATGCGATCAATCGTGTATGGATAGAGATTGATAGGACTTGAAAGCGGCGAAAGCACCTCAATTGAGCGAAATCTCGCTCGCTTTAACGCGCCAAGATAGTTGTCCAGTCGGAACGCATTTTCCCCGCCATAAAGATGGTGCAGCGGGTGTGCAGCAAGGAACCGAGGCAAGTCGCTATCTTGCGTGATAACATGTTCTCTCGCCGCGAGCAGCAAACCACCAGGTTTGAGCACGCGATACATTTCCGTGCACGCATTTTCGAGGTTGCGAGTATGGTGGAGAACTGCACGCGCGAAAACGACGTCAAAGCTTGCATCGGGGAAGGGTAGCTGTTCCGAAAAGTGCTCAACGACCTGTATGTCAAGTTCGGCTTCGGCCGAAAGCCTCCGGATTGCAGCGGCGCCCACGATTGCGCTCGGATCGGGCTCGAGAGCTGTGACCTCGAATCCCTGACGTGCCAATGCATAGCTCGCTATGCCTCGTCCTGCTCCAACGTCCAAGGCCTTCCCTCGCCTGGCCGCCAACAGCCGCGACACTTCTTGCCACTCCGTGGATTCGTAATAACGCTCGGCCGCCGCAATGAGCGGATCATCGTAGAAGGCATCCAAAACAAGCTGCTGTTGCCCTGGCTGCTCGCGAAGCCAACACACCGCATCTTCCCAGGAGCTCTTGGGGATCGAGTTCATGAGGTGAAAATCATCCCGCGATCAGTTCTTGAAATCGAATCCATTGACGCCGTTTGCTATACTCGGTCTGGACCATGCTGTTGCCGGCCTGAGCAATCGACGAGGCCCAAGCCGGGTCGGACAGAAGTCGACGGACCAGACCAGGAATCTGATCGGGCGAAGAATAGGTCACCATGGTCTTACCATCGATAAATCCATCTGGGTAGTTTCCAGCATCCGTCAGGAGAACTGAACCACAGCCGGTCGCTTCAAAGCACCGCATGTTCCCGCGATCTGAACCGGCCATATCGACAGCCCCGTTCAGGACGATACGCGAAGCTGCAAATTGAGCGTACATTTCACGTCCGTACACCGGACCGGCGGTGACTTCTCGTACTTGCCGAGGATACGCGTGCTTACCAAGAATGGGAACAAACGGAAGCACGTTGGCTAGACGCGCCAAGCGTCCCTCTTCGAGGTGAAAGGTCGTTCGAACGCCATCGAGAGACGCAGCCTCCTGCAACGCGGCCGTCCTTGCAACATGATGACGAGAAAATCCGCCGACGAACACCAGGTCCAACGATTTCTCCACCCGACCTGCATACTCACTCATCGCCGGATCATATGCTGGCGCGAAATATGCAGTCCGACATCCTCTATGCTCCCAATCCTGCAGGATTGAAGGAAAATTGCATATTACGAGATCGTATCCCGAGAGATCGACATTGCCAGAAGGTGCCGCCCGCCAGCAAATGGTGCGTCTCACACATCCGGGCAGTCTCTCTACGAAATCGGATCCATACAACATGGGATCCAAGTTATAAAACACCTCGGCATTGTGATCTTCGATCTGCGCCAGAAGTATCTCCGTCAAGTCACTCGTCCGAACGCCATGCTCACGTGCCCAAGCGCTCTGCAATTGGTCATCATCGCCGTTCGTGTAGAATGCCAATGGATCGCCTTCGAGCACCGGAAGCAGAAGGTGCAACGCTGCAAACCGACTGTGAAGGAAGCTTGACATCTGCTGGCCGAACGTGGTGCCGTGCGGCTTGGGCCGGTGACTCCGAAAGCCTCTCGAAAGACCGTTGTTCTGAAATATCTTCATCGCGACGATTGGATCCCGTCCTCGGCGTCAAGCATCCGAATGATACGGGCCGGATTCCCGCCAACGAGAGCTCGAGGAGGAACGTCACGCGTAACCACGGAGCACGCCGCGACCACGGCCCCCTCTCCGATCGTCACCCCCTTGAGGATCGTGACGTTGAATCCGATCCAAGCCTTATCGCCGATCACGATCGGAGCACTGGGCACGTGCGTCCAGTCCTTGCGATTCCGAGCCCAGTCCCGGACGTCGTTTCGACGCAAATCCCACTCCAGGCTGTGCGAATCGTGGTCAACGATCGTCACGCCCCAAGAAACCAGAACGTCGTCCCCGATGGCGATGTTGCGAAAGCAGATCAAAGTCGAGAGGCCGAGATAGCTCCGGTCGCCGATGCGAACCTCGCCTCCCTGATTTTCGAAGATGATATTCGCATGAACGATGGATCCGTCACCGATGTGAAGTCGATTGCCCGACACACCGCGCAACCGGCGCCAATCCACCGAGGTGTCGCTTCCGCGCGTGACAGACTTCGATCTCCAACTTTTCCAACCCAAGAGGACATCGACCACCCGCACAGGAATGGAGCCGGACATCAACTCCTCCCCTTGATCTCGATTGCGTCCGTTGAATGGCCACCCACAGTCTCTGGTCGCCAATAACGGCTGAACTGCTGGATCACAGCCACCGCAAGCGGCAAACCCAATCCACCAGTAACGATAGACGTCGGCAGCGCGGAAATCATGAGATTGTAAATACCGATAAAAGACGCTGCGAGGACGGCCAGAGTCATCGCTGTCTTTCCCATCCTGAGCAGCGACAAGTCGATCCATCTGCATAGAGCGCCCACCACCAGTGAGTAGATGATCACCCCGAAATAGGAGAAGTCCGCCCATGCATCGGCGATGAACAAGGCGGTCGTGTGGGTACCATCGACGGATCGCCACAGTTTTGCGACGAGGTCGTAGGAAGGCTGCCATTTCCAGCCGGCAAGCGCCGCCAGCACGCGCACATTTCCTCCCCACATGTGATCCAGCCGCCAAGGAAACGCACCCCAGTACTCCATTAATGCGGCATTCGAGAAGTCGAAAGCGCGGTAGTAGAAGAATTCAAACGCTTCGCTCGGTTGCATGCCCGGAATTGCGATCATGAAGATCGGGATGAATATCAGGAATGCGGCGCCGACCCCAAGGAGGCACACGCGCCAATCGAGATTGTTGCGAAACAAGAGATAACCGACCAACAGCAATTGCAGAATGAACAGCACGATCGGCGCCTTGTTGAGCGTCTCGAGCTTACCCAATATGGTCGCAGCCAGAAGCATCGCGGTGACAGCGCCCAGTATCCACGAGCGCCGCCCCCAGGCGACCAGACCGGCCCACACGATGATCATCGGTGCGATGGTGCCCGTCACTAAATTGAAAAGGTAGACCCGGCTTCCGCCATTCTGTTGGCGATAGACGATCTTGGCAAACTCGTCGCCCGGCACCGAGAGGTAGCCGAGCAGGATCTGCAGGTGATGCTCCCGGTAGGAGACCCAGAACATGAAGGCCGCCAGCAAGAAGCTGATGCCCAGGAGCCACATTTCTCCCGAAGGAGCCTTGGCCAGAGGCTGGCGGCCCCAGTTCTTCAGTCCATCGCGCGTGCTCTCGACCGCCGCCGGCATAAGACGATTGATCAGTTCGATCCCGGCCGTCACCGAAACGAACATCAAAGCGATCGAGAGATTCAAGGCGACCGTGATCTCAGGAAAATGCACCGAATGCGAGATCTGCTTGTCCACCGCCGAAATCGGAATGCGCCAAAGCATGTAGGTGAGATAGGCGGGGCCATAAACCAGGAGCAGGAAGCTGAGCAGCATCGTCGATGCCGAGACGAACCTGTCGCAGCGGAAGATCAGGTAAGCCGCCGCACCGATCATCGCCAGCGCCGCAAGCACATAGCTTGCTATAACCATCATCGCCTCCCTGCGCGCAGTCTTTTGAGAGAATGGTTTAGCCGGTACAGCAAGGCGTTGTTTGCAAAGCTCTCGTGCAGAACCGGGGGCAGAGCGACTAGTCTCTCCAGCTCATCCGCCGTTATTCCCAGCTTCTTGGCGACAAAGCGCTTGTCGCGAGCGGCCTGCTCCTTCGAGACCAGCGGTTTCTGCAGCTCCGACAGCGCCTCGTCGCGCGTCATCTGCCTGGCCACGATCAGCGCGGAAAAGTGAAGCCGCCGCTTGTCGAAGGAATAGCGGGCCGGCAGGTAGATCTCCTGGTAGAACTTGGTGAAGCGGCTCTCTTGGTGCTTGCTGCCGTAGTCGACAAAACCGTATTCCTTCATCAGCAGGCGCTTTGCAGCTTCCTTGTCGTAAGGGAGGAAATTCAGCGGCTTGAGGATCTGAACCTGCCCGCGGGCGCGCACCAGCCACAGATATTGGAGAGTTCCCATGAGAGGAAACGTCCGCAATGGAGCCGTTCCATGCGCCTTGTGAATGGCCCGAACGTTGCGTCCGTCCATCGCGGGGTACCCGCCACCAGGCACGTGAATGCTCTCGCTGCTGAAGTTGACGCCGTTCATGAAGTAGCGCTGACCGTAGCGGTGAGCGAGCCTGTAGAGAGTGGAGAAGAAGGCGTGGTCTTGCGGCGTGTCCTGATTGAGCACCGAGGCGCGCAAATACGCCAGTTGCAGATCGCGCATTTCCTCCCACTCAACCACATAGGTGTAGAGATCGATGTCGAGTTGCCTGACGATCTTCTCGATATTGCGGACGGCCGCTTCCGTGTTCCAGCCGCCGTCGACATGAACGGCAAGCATCCGCAGATTGAGCTCACGCTTGAGGAAATGGGCGAGATAGGCGCTGTCGACGCCGCCGCTCAGCCCGATCATGACATCGTAGGGCTTGTTTGCCATCTCCTGCTTGATGTTCTCGACCGTCTTCTCGAGCCTGGCGCGTCCCTCCTTGGTCGGCCACCACTCATGCGGCTTGCGCGTGAAGGCATCCCGACAACAGATGCATTGACCGGCTTCGTCGAACGTCACGCCGGGATTGTTGTTGTCCATCACGCAGATGGAACAGACTTGGTATCGTCGGTTACTCTGCGGCATCGGCACCCTCTCGCAGGTTCGCCCGCATCTGCTCGATGTCGGCCGCAGAAGGATACGTGATGAGGACCGCCCTCAGGCGTCCATAAAACACGAAAGCGCTGCCGGAGGCCACGGCCGAAGCGCCTGCACGGAGTCCTTCGGCCAGATGTCGCAGCTCGCCCGCACCTCCTACCGCCATCAGGGGGAGCTCGACGGCCTTTGATACATCCGAGATGAGCGCAAGATCATACCCGCTGCGCTCGCCATCGCGATCGATGTTCTGCAGGAGGATTTCACCGGCGCCGGCACCTTCAGCCATCCGCGCCAGCTTGATCGGGTCGAGATCAGTTACAACGCGACCGCGGTCAATCGCGGTCCGCCATCCTTCTTGCGTGCGCTTGCAATCGACACAGACCGTCACGGCCTGGGATCCGAATTCGTCGGCAATCGCCCGGATCACGTTCGTGTCCGTGCCGGCGCGACCAAGCACGATCTTCTCGACGCCGGCCGCGAAAATGGGAGACACATCGGAAACCGCTGTCACGCCGCCGCCGTAGCTCAACGGCATGAAACATTCGCTCGCCAGCTCCCGGATGAAGCCCACATCCGGCCGTCTTTGCTCGACCGAGGCGGTGATGTCGAGCACGCAGATCTCGTCGACCTCCTTTTCGTTGAAGATGCGAATGACATTGAAGGGATCGCCGACATAGACCGGATCGCCGAAACGGCGCGTCTTGACCAAACGACGGCGGCTGTCGAGCAGCAGGACCGGGACGACTCGGGGTCTCATCCTGCGGCTCTTTCGACGAAATTGCGGAGCAGTGCCATGCCGAACCGATGACTCTTTTCAGGATGAAATTGCACACCGTGGATATTGTCGTGTTGCACCGAACAGACGACCGGTTGATCGAACTGGTAGGTCGCAGCCACATCGCCGGCATGGTCACATTCCATGCGATAGCTATGAGTGAAGTAGAAGCGAAATTGTCCGTCACCGGCAAACAGCTTGGCGTTCGGCACGGCCTCGATGTCCGCCCATCCCATGAAAGGCACCTTGAGCTTGAGAGCGGAAGCCGGCCGCATGCGAACCGAGGCCGCGGGAATCCAGCCCAGTCCTGCCGAGGATCCCTCCTCACTGCCCCGGCCAAGCAGTTGCATCCCAAGGCAGACGCCCAGCAACGGGGTCTTCCGGACAAGGGCCGCGGTCTCGAGCGCGGGAATGAGATTGGAATCGCGCAATCTCTGCATGGCAGCGTCGAACGCACCGACGCCCGGCAGCAACAGGTGACTGGCTTCGAGAATAACCGAAGGCTGATCGGTAATGCGCGCCTCGTAGCCGATGAACTCAAACATGTTCACAAGGGCGCCGGGATTTCCCACTCCGTAATTGACGATGGTAATCATCGCAACTCCCTCCTTGCCATCAATAGCGCGAAGGCACTTATCATACCAGCCAACAGGACGCCCAACGCAATGACCGCAAAAGGTTCGAGAAAGCGCGCCAGCACGACAAGGACGGCAAAGACCGCCGCGCCGAGGACGGCGGCGACAGCAAACGATTTCACCAATCCCGCGGCGGGCCAACCCGCCGCGTCATAGCAAATCCAGAGGACCGCTAGATAGCTGAGAGTCAATGCAACGGCTTGCAGGGCCACGGCCTCCGGCAGCGGGCGCCCTGAAACAAGCACGCCCCAAAGAGAACCGACCGAACAGATCGCGGCGACGGCTTCGAGCTTGAGATTGAGGTCCTGGCGGCCGATCGAGTCGAGAAGCCGGTCCATCCAGTTTGTCATCATGAAAAGCGATGCAGGCAGGACGAGGATTGCCGAGAGCCCACCGACACCCTGCCATCGAGGCCCGAGCACGATCGCGAAGAGCGTGTCGCCTCCGAACACCAGCAGGGCCATCCACGGACTGCTGACCACGAGCAGCCACCTCATGATCCGGTCGATCGCCGGGCCTTGCGCGGCAAGCCCTTCGGTCGCCGCGCGATGAAAGAACACCGGCCTTAGGGCCGCGCTCGTGAATGCGGACGGCAGATGCGTCAATCTCCAGGCTTGGCTGTAAAGGCCGACCTGCGCGGCTGTCCCGAAGGCACCCGCGATGAAGATCGGCGCACGCTCGCGCAGCAGGGAGAGCACCGTGAAAGGCAGCGAGAACTGCAGGAAACGCATGTTCGACGCCAGGGCAGCGATCATCGCGCGCGCATTCGCCGGCCGCAGGGGTGCTCCGGCCGAGCGCCGCACGCTGCGGGCATAGAAAAGGGTCGCCGCGCCCTGTCCGACAACGCTCCCGATCACCAGCCAGACCCCGTCGCCGCTTAGAGCGCCGCCGAGTTGGACGAGATTGGCGACGATCGCATTCACTACGGCCCCCGTCGAGATCTGGGCAAATGCGCCTTCGCGCATCAGCCAGGCCTGGCATGCGACGCTGAGCCCGACGAGAGCCAGCCAGCCCCACCCCAGCGCCGCGGCCAGCGGCCCGATCCCGAACTCCCGGAGAGCCCCCATGGAGAGGACGAGGAGAATACCAAGCACCAAGGCCACCGCGCAAACGATGCATATGATCGCAAAAAAGAGATCACTCGCGGCCGCGGAATCGCGCTCAATCACCAGGCCGAGGTCAAAGCGAAACGAGAGCAGCGAGCCCGCGGTGACTGCCGCAGCCTGAATACCTGCCCAGACGCCGAAATCGGCGGGTGCGTAGAGACGAAACAGCACGGGCAGAAGCGCGATCGCGAACGCCTGCGACGCGAGGGGACCAAATCCCGCCGCGATCAGGGATCTGCCCAGGCGATTGGACGGCTTAAGACTGCTCAAACTTCGCCACCAGATCAATGACGGCGCCTTGCTGTTCAGGTGTGATCTCGGCGAACATTGGCAGCGAGAGAATGCGGCTTTGATGGCGATGCGCGTTCGGGAACTGCTCCGGTCGCAAATGCAGGCGTTCGTAGCTCTGAAGAAATGGCAAGGCGGTCGGATAATTGACCGCCGTTTGGACGCCGTTTGCGTTCAGGTACCGGGCCAGTTCATCGCGGCGAGGATGCTGAATCGTATACAGGTGATAGACATGTTCGCGCGCGGCCGCGACATAGGGAACGATCAGGTTCTCGATCTGGTTCAGACCGGCATCATAGATTGCGGCGGCCGCCCTGCGCGCCCTGGTCCAGTCCGAGAGGTGCCGCAGCTTCGCCGACAGGATCGCGGCCTGCAGGCCGTCCAGCCGGCTGTTGATCCCCTCGATCTCGTGATGATGCTTGGTGAGTCCGCCGTGCCGCGCGATCTTGGCCATGCGGCTCGCAAGGGCTGCATCGTTGGTCACGATGGCGCCGGCGTCCCCCATCGCGCCGAGGTTCTTGCCGGGATAGAATGAGAACGTCGCGACGTCACCAAACGTGCCGACCTGCTGCCCCTTGTATCGCGCCAGATGGGCCTGCGCGCAGTCCTCCAGAACCCAAAGCTTGTGCTTGCGGGCGATCTCCATGATCGCATCCATGTCCGCAGGCTGTCCGTACAGGTGAACCGGGATGATGCCGACGGTGCGCGGAGTGATCGCGCTTTCGATCGCGGCCGGATCGATCGTGAAGGTCCGTGCGTCGGTATCGCAGAACACCACGTCGGCGCCGCTATGGGTGATCATGGACGATGTGCTGACCCACGAATGCGCGGTGGTGATGACTTCGGCGCCGGGCGTAACGCCGAGAGCGCGCATCGCGATGTAGAGGGCGTCGGTTCCGTTCGCACAGGAAATGCAGTGGTTCACGCCGATCGCTTCGGCAAACTCCTGCTCGAAGGCATCGACATAAGGCCCCCGGATAAAGGCGCTGTCGCGAATGACGGAAGCGATCGCGTGGTCGATCTCGCCCTTGATGGTCTGATATTGAAGATTGAGATCCGCAAACGGTACGTTCATAGCGTCCCCTTGGTCACAGCTGCCTGTTCTATTCCCGGACCAGCCTTCGGGCGGGGTTACCGACGTAAAAGCCGGGTTCGGTGATATCGCGCGTCACCACAGCCCCGGCTCCGACGACGACGTCGTCGCAGATGCTGACAGGGAGGATCGTGGCGTTAGAGCCGATCGATACGCGATTGCCGACAAGCGTCGCGCGCCAAAGCTCCTTGTCGCCCCGGGCAGGCCCGCCGATCGAGAAAGTATCGTTGATGAAGACGGCTCCATGACCGATGAAGCAGTCTTCGCCGATGGTCACCAGCTCGCAAACAAAGGCGTGCGACTGCACACGCGTCCTGGCCCCGATCCTGGCGGTCTTCTGGACTTCCGTGAACGGCCCGATGAAGCAATCATCCCCGATCTCGCAACCGTAGAGATTGCACGGCTGGACGATTTTGACCCGCAACCCGAACGTCACGCCGCGGACGTCAACCTCGTTGACGGTTGGCAAGTTCATGATGTCTCGCCCAACCGGCACCGCTTCGGATTGAAGTGGAGCTCGACTTCCTTGCCGGTCTCGATCGACTCGTAGAGAGCCGAGATGAGCTCGAGGCTCTTGCGCCCCTCAAGCCCATCGACCAGCGCCGGGCTCTGGTTACTCAAGCAATCGACGACATGCTCGTAATAGGCTTGATGCCCGAACCCGTACACGTTGGGAGGATTGACCGAAAAATTCTCGATCACATCCGCATCCGAAGGCAGCTCGTCGCGAAATTGCCAGTGCCGGATCTTGTTGACCGCGAAGCCCGCAATTTCAACCGTGCCCTTCTCGCCAAGGATCGAGAGCGAGCCTTCCAGATCCTTTGGCCGTACGGCGGTCGTCGCCTCGATAATCCCCAAGGCTCCGTTGCGAAATCTCAAGGTCGCGACGGCCGTGTCCTCTGCCTCGATATTCACGAGCGCGGTGGCGGCTCGCGCATGCACGCTGACGACGTCACCGAAGAACCATTCGAGCATATCAACGTGATGGCTGGCCTGATTGGCAAGCACCCCGCCGTCGTAGGCCCAGGTTCCACGCCATTTGTCCTGATCGTAATAGGACTGATCCCGGCACCATCGCACACGTACGGTACCGAGGATCAGCTTGCCGAACCGGCCGGACAGCAGCGCCTCGCGGGCCTTCACCACCGGAACGTTAAAGCGGTTCTGCTTCACCACGAAGAGCTTCACGCCTGCGGCATCGCAGGCCTGGATCATCGAGTCGGCATCCTCGAGGCGCAGGGCCATGGGTTTTTCGACAATGACGTGCTTTCCCGCCTTCGCGACCTCGATCGAATGCAGCGCATGCAACCCGCTCGGCGTCAGAACGGAAACAACATCCATATCGGCCCGATTGAGAAAATCCGTAAGGTTGTGAAACTCCGGAACCGAGTACCGACTGGCAAATTGATTTGCACGCTCCGGAACTTCGTCGCAGACGGCCACCAGCGCGGCCCCCTTGATGTGTCCGCCGCTCAGCAAATCGGCGTGACGCTTGGCTATGCGCCCACAGCCAAGCAGGCCAATTCTGATCATGCCTGCGATATTCCCTGGTCGATTGATGGAAGATGGTCCCAATCGGGCGCCCAAGCCCGATCGATGCGGGTTATTATCAGTTTCCCACCGGTCAGCGCAAGGGAACTGGCACAGTTCGCCAATTTGGCTTTGCACACTAAATCAACAGGTTACAGCCTTAGCGGCGGGGTCGCGGGCGGATGCGGAGAAGTTGCGTTACCGCGCTTGACCCGCGCCGGGGAAGCGAGCATTAGCCTTTGAGAAACGCTCCTGCGAACCGTCGTTAGGACGAATCGCCCTGGCCATACCTCACGGACGCATCCTTTGCTCGAAGGCTCCAATTCCAAAAGCGATGTGACCCGATCGGATATTCGTATTCCCGAAATCGATGGCCTAAGAGGCCTCGCCGTTCTCCTTGTCTTGCTGTGGCACTTCCTCGGCGCCCTCCTTCCTCAGACCAGTGTTTTTTTGAAGCTCGTGAGCGGGACCGTCATCTTCGGCCGCACCGGTGTCGACCTGTTTTTCGTCTTGTCCGGATTTTTGATTATCGGAATATTGGTCGATCGTCGGGATGCACATAACTACTTCCATGTCTTCTTCGCCCGACGGGCGCTAAGGATCCTGCCCCCCTACGCAATGCTCCTCATTGTCTTTTGGATTCTAACGGCGCTCTTGCCGGCGGGCTACTATTTTGGCCATCAGATCCCATGGTGGAGCTACGCGACCTTCACGCAAAACTGGTACATCATCAAATTGAACAATTGGGGACCTGGTGGCGCGTCCGTCACCTGGTCGGTAGCGATCGAAGAGCAGTTCTATATCATCTTTCCCGTAATCGTTTATTTGATTCCGCGGCGGCATCTGCTTCCTCTGCTCATTTGCATCGGAACCGCCTCGATCCTGGGCAGAGCAGCTTGTTTCCTGCTCTATCCGCAAAATGCCTTTGCACCATATGTCGCGACTTTCCTTAGGCTTGATGGCCTTTGTGCTGGCGGCATGCTGGCCTTAGCTTGTCGTGATGCGCATCTTTGGCGAAAGATGATCGCGCATCGATCGACGCTGATGAAGGCCAATGGCACTTTCGCGGCCTTCATCCCCTTCTTCCTTGTTGCCCTGCGTTGGAGCCCTGGGACAACGATGTACTACTGGGGCCACACTTACCTGACGGTCCTGTATTCACTGACGCTTGCGACGATCTTGTTGAATGCAAACTCCCGGCTCAGCGCGGCGCTTCGCCTCGGATTCTTACGTGCGCTCGGCGCGATTTCATACACTGTCTACCTGTTCCATCCGCTCTTCATAGGACTGGCTTTCACAGTGGTTGGAAAGAGAGAAGAGCTGAATTCGATGTCCGATGCGTTCTTGTTGGTTCTCGCAATGTTGGTTACCCTTCTGTATTCTAAGGCTTCCTACGTTTTGATCGAGAGCAAGCTGCTGGCAATCGGTCATCGACTCGGATACTCCCCGCGCGGCTCTGGTTCTCGCGCGGCTGATCTTTCCGGGCCATCGGCTATATCCAATGGATCGCAACTCCAACGATAATTGTCCTAAACTGCCGCTCCCGGAGTTGCTGCTGTGCAAGCCTGATCAAGGCATCTATGTTCTGTTGAAAGGCAATATCCTGTCCCCTTCGCCTTACCGAGATCACGTCGTGAAAACAATCAGCGTCGTAACCCCTTGCTTCAACGAAGAGGTCAACGTCCGGGATTGCTACGAGGAGGTCAGGCGGGTCTTCGACGAGAAGCTTCAGGGCTATCGGCGCGAGCACATTTTTTGCGACAATGCTTCCGACGACCGCACGGTGAAAATCCTGCGCGGCATCGCCGCCGACGACCTATCGGTGCGCATCATCGTCAACGCTCGCAATTTCGGTCCCTTGCGCAACACGTTCAACGGCGTGATGGCATCGAGCGGCGACGCTGTGCTCCTGTTCATGCCTGCCGACCTCCAGGATCCCCCGGAGTTGTTGCCCGAGTTCGTGAGGCTGTGGGAAGAGGGCCACGAGATCGTCTACGGCATCCGCGCCGTCCGGGAAGAAGGGCGGCTGATGCGCAGCGTCCGCAACGCTTATTATCGTCTGCTGACTCGCTTCTCCGAAATCAAGGTGCCGCCGGGCGTTGGTGATTTTCAGCTCGTCGATCGTGGCGTCGTCGAGCGGATGCGGCAGGTCCGCGACGGATATCCCTTCATGCGGATGATGACCTTCGAATGCGGCGGCCGCGCCGTCGGCGTGCCCTACACCTGGCGCGCGCGCAAGAAGGGGCTGTCGAAGAATCGCGCGGCGGCGCTCATCGACCAGGGGATCAACGGCCTGGTCTCGTTCACGTCGGCGCCGCTCCGGTTCGGCCTCTATGCCGGCTTCGCGTTGTCCTTCGTGAGTATCGCCTATGCCGTGATCAACCTGCTGCTCGGCCTGATCCTGTACCAGCGCCTCGCCGAACCCGGCATCCTCACCCTAATCGTCGCAATGTTCTTCTTCGGCGGCGTCCAGCTGTTCTTCATGGGCATGATCGGGGAATATATCCTCGCCATCTACGGCCAGGTCCGAAAAAAGCCTGTCGTATTTGAGCGCGAGCGGGTTAATTTCGACGCGCCGCGCGAACCCTGAGACTTACGTTGCGGCCGCGTGCCAAGCCAGCGTGTCGCGCAATCCCTGGTCGAGCTCGACCATCGGACGCCAGCCCAAGGCCCCAAGCCGCCTCATGTCCGCGGCCAGTACCATGACCTGATCCGGCCTGTATGGCACCTCGCCGAAGCCGAGGTCGCCGGCCCCGATCAGCTCGTGCAGGTGCGAAACCGTCTCGCGAAGCTGCGGCGCCTCGGGACTGCCGAGATTGTAGATGCCCTGCGCCGCCGGGCTCGTCAGCACGAGGCGGACGGCCACCGCGGCGTCGCGGGCATGGAGGAAGCCCCAGCGCTGCTCGCAGGCAGTCAGCGGCATGTGGCCGCCGGCGCGCAGGGTTCGGATCAAGCTCGGAATCAGCCATGCCTCCCCGTCTTTAGGGCCGTAGGTCGAGAAGATGCGCAGCCAAGCAAAGCGCTGTCCCCGCTCGGCGCAGCGGCGCGCGGCCATCAGCCCGCTCGCCAGCTTGGCGATACCATAGAGCGTCGTGGGGTGCGTAGCATCGTCCTCCGAAATCGCGCGATCGTAGGGACCGTATTCCGCCTGTGAGCCGGCCCCGACGAAGGCGGTTGCCCCCGCGTCCGCCGCGAGGTCGACCAGTTCCACGGCATCGACGATGTTGCGGGCTTGATCCTTGCTGTTGCGCTCGTTGTTGCCCACCCCGCGCCAAGCCATGTGCACCACGGCATCCGGCGCAAAAGCGACTAGTTCTCGCCCAAGGGCGCCCATTTCGTCCAGCGTGCCGGCGATGACGGTAAAGCGGTCCAGGCTGGCCGCCAGCCGCCAGGGCCTGGTGCCCGGCCGCAGCAGCACCCCAACTTCATGCCCCTGCGCGAGCAGGTCTTCCGCGACATAGGACCCAAGAAAGCCTGTGGCGCCCGTCACGAATATGCGCATCGCGATCTCCGCCAGTGCTTTGGAAACTGCCGGCGGCCCTTAAACGGTTCGCAGCGAAGCCGGCCTCGGATAGTCCACAAAGCGATTGCCCGAGGCGTATTCGCTTTCGCTGAGATAAGGGAATTGATCGTTGATGGGACGACCCATCTCGAGCTTGGGCTCGATTAGCGTGTGCTCGCTCAACATCACGTCGATCACGATCGGCCCGCACGTGAACAACGCCGGATCGATCTGATCGACGCTCTCGATACGCGCATAGCGCAAGTCGTAGGCCGCGGCCAGCGCGCCGAAATCCGGAAAGCTCAGGCCGTCTCGTGAGGCGCTGTAGCGGCTGTGCATGTAACTGTCCTGGAACTGCTTGATGATCCCATACGATCCATTGTTCATGACGATGATCGCGATGTCGAGATTGTTGTGCCGGACAGTCTGCAATTCCTGGATGTTGAGATGAAATCCCCCGTCGCCATTGTAGGAAATGACCTGGCGCTCGGGGCGCTCGATCTTGGCGCCGATCGCCGCCGGCAGCGCATAACCCATCGGCGAGTTGCCGCCGGGATTGAACAACGTGTGTCGCTTGACCTTGAAGGCCTGGTAGAGCCAGCACACCGCAGCGCCGGTATCGCCGATGACGATCGCATCCTCGGCGATGATCTCGTTGACGCGTCGGATCACGTCATAGGGCGACAGCGAGTTCAGCCGGGCCGCCGAGGTGCTGACCTCCTTGTGGTAGTAGCGCTGCTTCATTTCGGCGACATAGCCGCTCCACTCCTGGCTCAACGGCTGGAGGTCGAGCCGGCGCAGCACGTCGGGCAGTTCGGCGAAATCGAGATGGCTGACGCGGTAGCCGTCGTTCCGATATTTGGCCAGCTCCTCCTTGTCGACGTCGACGACGTGGACGGTGGCACCGACCGCAAACTGCTTAGTGTTGCCGGTTCGCTGGCGATTGTCGAGCCGGCTGCCGAGCACCAGCACGGCGTCCGCGTTCTGCAAAACGAAATTCGAGCCGCGATTGCCGTAGACGCCGATCTGTCCGACGAAGCCCGGGTGATCGTGATCGAAATAGCTGAGGCCTGCCCAACTCGACACGAATGACAGGCCGCTCTGCCGCAGCCAGTCGGCGACCTCCCGCTCCACGCCGGCAAGACCGATTCCCCCGCCCCAGAGCACCACTGGGCGCTTCGCCTCGGCCAGCGTCCGCTTCAGGTCCGACAGAACCTTCGCCGGATCCTCCGTCGCCTCCGACATCCGGGACGGAAGCAGGATCTCGTCGCCCACTTCGACCTGCTGAATGTCCATGGGCACGTCGATCAGAACCGGTCCCATTCGGCCCGAGGTTGCGATCGAATAGGCCTTGGCGAGCTCCTCGCGCAGTTCATCGGCACTCCTGATCATCACCGCATATTTGGTGACCGGGCGCACCATCTCCACGATCCGGGTTTCCTGGAAACCCGCCTGGCGCACATGGGCGCCGTGGAATGCACTGCTTTCGCGCTGGTTGACTTGGCCGGTGATGTGGAGCGACGGAATGGAATCGAAATGGGAAGTCGCGATGCCGGTGATGAGGTTTGTCGCGCCCGGCCCGGACGTCGCCAGGGTCACGCCGACCTTGCGGTTGACGCGCCACAGCGCATCGGCGGCCATCGCGGCGCCCTGCTCGTGCTGAAAGCAAGTGTAGTGAAGTTTCGGATGCTCCGCGACCGCGTCGATCATGAACGCGCAGGCGCCACCGGTCAGCAGGAAAACCCGGTCGCTTCCGACTCGCGCGAGAAACTCCGCGATATATTGCGCACCGTTCATCGCGTCATTCCCCGCCTTTGGGGCCACGAGCCTTTGCCGCGCAAAACTCGCGGATGATCTCGAGCACGTAGCCGATATGCTCGTCAGCGAGGCCCGGATAAACGCCGATCCAGAACGTCTGGTTCATGATCGTGTCGCTGTTGGCGAGCGAGCCGTGCACACGGAAATTCCGTCCGATCATGTAGGGCTGTCGCACGAGATTGCCCGCGAACAGCAGGCGCGTGCCGATCCCGCGTTCGTTCAGATGACGCACGATGGCGTCGCGCGTAAACGGCGCGCCGGCGCGGAGCGTCAGCGCGAATCCGAACCAGGACGGCTCGCTGTTCGGCGTCGGCTCGGGCAGGATGAAGAACTCCTCTAGTGCTTTCAGCCCCCCCTTCAAAAGGTCAAAATTCCGTCGCCGCGTGGCAACAAAGCCCTCGAGATGTTCGAGCTGCGCGACGCCGACGGCCGCCTGCATGTCGGTGATCTTCAGATTAAAGCCGAGATGGCTATAGATGTACTTGTGGTCATATCCGTAAGGCAGCTCGCCGAGCTGCCAATCGAAGCGGCGCTGACAGGTGTTGTCCTTGCCCGGATCGCAATAGCAGTCGCGTCCCCAGTCGCGGAACGTCTCAATCGCGCGGCGCAGGCCGGGATGGCTCGTGAACACCGCCCCGCCCTCACCCATTGTGATGTGGTGCGCGGGATAGAAGCTGAGCGTGCCGATGTCCCCGGACGTGCCGACGTGACGTCCGTCATAGGTCGCACCGAGCGCGTCGCAGCAATCCTCGATCAACCAGAGCTTGTGACGCTTGGCGATGTCAGCGATCTTGCCGACGTTGAACGGATTGCCAAGCGTATGCGCCACCATGATGGCGCGCGTCTTCGGCGTGATCGCCTCTTCGACAAGCTCCGGCACGATGTTGTAGGTGGGGATATCGACGTCGACGAACACCGGCACCATGCCTTGCGTGATCGCCGGATTGACGGTGGTCGGAAAACCGGTTGCGGCGGTGATCACCTCGCTGCCCGCCGGCACCTGGCGGTCGCGCAGCAGCGGCGAGGTCAGCGCCGAGAAGGCGACGAGATTGGCCGAGGAGCCGGAGTTGACAGTCAAGGCGTACCGGGCGCCGACGCGTTTGGCGAGCTTCTGCTGGAACTCGTGGTTAAAACGGCCGGTGGTCAGCCAGAAATCGAGCGCCGAATCCACCAGCGACTTGACGTCACTGGCATCGAATACCCGCCCCGATACCGGCACCGTCGACTGGCCGGCAACGAATGGTTTGGGCGCGTGCGCGACGGCAGAGTATTCCTCCACCAGGTCCATGATCGAAGCCCTGATCTCTTCAGGGCTTCGTTGATCCGCCGATGCGGGGGCTGGCGCCGATTTCATGTCAATGAACTCGCCCTAGATGCGGATGCCGGGCCGCGGGTGGTTTCGGATGCCGGCTGGGATGTGGCGTTCAGGGCATCGCTGGCCAGCACGCGCTCAAGTTGGTCCAGCGAGAGCCGGCGCATATCCTCGCCGCGCTGATTCGCCTTGTACCAGTCGACCGTGAGAGACAGCCCTCTGAGCAGGTCTAGCCGGGGCGACCAATTCAGCCGCACGCGGGCCCGCTCGCAGTCGAGCCTCAGGAAGGCGGCTTCATGCGGGTGCGGACCGTCGTCGCTGACCCAGTCCGCGCCCTCGCCCCATAGCGCTTGCAGATGCTCCACGACATTTCGCACCGGCTGCTCGCTCTCGGTGTCCGGACCGAAGTTCCAGCCGTCGGCGAAGCTCGCCTCATCCATCAGCCGCTCGACGAGAGTGAGGTAGCCCCGGATGGGGTCGAGCGCGTGCTGCCAGGGTCGCACCGAATTGGGGTTGCGAATCCTCAGCGGCTGCCGATTCATGAACGCCTGCATCGCGTCCGGCACCAGGCGGTCACGAGCCCAATCGCCGCCGCCGAACACATTGCCGGCACGAGCGGTCGCGATACGCGCCGCACCGCTCCCCGCAAAGAAGCTCTGACGATAGGAATGGGTGACCAGCTCCGCGCAGGCCTTGCTGTTGCTGTAGGGATCGCTGCCGCCGAGACGATCGCCTTCGCGAAAGGCGATCTGGCTGCCATCGTTCTCGTAGCATTTGTCGCTGGTCACGATCAACACGGCCCGGATGGAAGGCAGATGCCGCGCCGCCTCCAGCACATGCACCGTGCCCATCACGTTGGTCGCGAAGGTCTCGACCGGCTCGTCGTAGGAGGGCCGCACCAATGCCTGCGCGGCCATGTGAATGACAATGTCGGGCTGCGCTTCCGACAAGGCGGCATGGAGCGTGCCGAGATCGCGGATGTCGGCCAGGCGCTGCTTGATGTCGGCGGCGACGTTGGCGACCTCGAACAGGGAGAATCGATGCGGCGGGTGAAGGGCGTAACCATAGACGCTGGCGCCGAAGCGACGCAGCAGAAGCGCCATCCAGGCGCCCTTGAAGCCGGTATGTCCGGTCAGGAAGACCTTCTTGCCGCGCCAGAACGTCGGGTCCGTCACCACTTCCTCCATTGGGCGCGGTTGTTCGCCCACTCATCCTCCAGGAAATTTCGGTCGCGCAACGTATCCATCGGATGCCAGAAGCCGGGATGCACGAAAGCGCGCAGGTCATCTCCGCGCGCAAGCCGCTCCATGGGATCCCGCTCCCACACGGTATGGTCGCCGGCGATCAGGTTGCTGACCGAGGGCGACAGCAGGAAGAAGCCGCCATTGATCCAGCCGCCGTCATCAATTGGCTTCTCCGCGAAATTGACGACCTTTTCACCTTCGATGGTCACCGCGCCGAACCGTCGTGCCGGGCGCACGACCGAAACGGTCGCCTTGCGCCCATGCTTCCGATGGAACGCGATTTCGGCATGAAGATCGATATCGGCCACGCCGTCGCCATAGGTCAGGGCAAAGAACGGCTCGTCGGCGACGTAAGGCAGCACGCGCTTCAATCGGCCGCCGGTCTGCGTCTCTTCCCCGGTGTCGACGAGCGTCACACGCCACGGCTCGGCCGTCTCGCGGTGCACCTCCATCCGGTTTTCGGCCAGATGGAACGTGACGTCGGACATGTGCAGGAAGTAGTTCGCGAAATACTCCTTGATCATGTACCCCTTGTAGCCAAGGCAGATCACGAAATCATGGAAGCCGTAATGGCTATAGATTTTCATGATGTGCCACAAGATCGGCCGTCCGCCGATCTCGACCATGGGCTTGGGGCGGGTTGTCGTCTCTTCCGCAATGCGCGTGCCCAAGCCACCTGCCAGGATCACCACTTTCATTCAATTAACTCCGCCCTCTCCCATTGCGGCCAGCCTCCAAGTGCAAGTAAAACAGTATTCAGCCCGACGCCAATCAAAATTGTTGAAAGAATTGACGTTTTTGCCTTCTTGACAGAGCCAGATCCTGCCCCCTGCCAGTGGTTGCCCTCACCTGTGGGAACAGTCACGGAAGAAGAATCATGAACTCACGCTTTGAAACCAGTCAACGGCCAAGCCTTAGACTCGGATGGTCAGGAAATAAAGGCCGCGCCGCGCTACTCATTCTCGCGATCCTGCTCACGGCCTTCTTGGCGAAAATCGTGCTTCCCATGGTCGATGAGGCCAAGCCCAGCCTGGTCGACGATCACGACATCGTATTCGCGCTCGACGGCAGGAGTACCGTGGAGTTGCGGTCGATCGGGGCTTGGCTCGCGCAGACACCTGAGTACCGAGAACTTCTGGACTCCGGGAAGACCACACGGTTTCGTCCCGGTTATTATGTACTCAAGGCAATCGAGATTTACGCTTGGGGAGACAACATGCGGCTTTGGTATCTATTCAGATACCTCGCCGACATTGGAACAACAATGTTGATTGCCGCACTATTCCTGCGAACGTTTGGTCTTCCGTCCGCAGTCGCTTTCATTCTTCTCTACATGGGACACCAGAGTTGGAGCGATTTGATCCCCCGACTTGGGCCAACCGAATTCCAAGGCAATTGCGCCGCGGCCCTCATCGTTTGGTCCGCGTGGAAGTACGCAACAGACGACCAGTCGGGGAAATACCTGCTTTGGCTCCTTGCCATGGCTTCATTTTTGTTTTCGATCTTGAAAGAAGTTAACTCGCTCTATCTCCTGGAAACGTCTGTCCTGGCGATTTCCTGCGGACTCCTTCTGCAGGCGCCACGACTCGTCAGGCTTGGGCTGCTCTCTGGATTGATCGCCTGCGCAGTGTTTGCCTTTCTCCTGATGACGGTACGCGAAACATCTTCAGCACTCACCCTCAAAGGCGCCATTTCCGACTTTCGGATGCATTTGCGCGGAGATCTGGTCTTCCGGAGTATCGGCTTAATCACAACCGTCCTCATGGTCATTCTGTTAACGATCGACTTCAGGAAGGGCAAGGCGGAGCGAAGGCATTACGCGCTTCTTCTGCTGGTCCTTGCGCTGGAGCCAACGCGCCTCGCAACCTACTTTCTCGCCCACCCAATCGCTGGTGTCGACGGATTCGACGCATTCTCGATGCGATATGCATTCCCGTTCGTATTGATGCAGGCGCTTGCTATCGCATTGGTCGTGGGAGTCTTGAGCGAGCGCTTGGCAATCCACTCGATCCCGAAGATCGGAGCCAATGCTTCCATCGGAGCGATGCTTTCCTCAGCAATTGTATTAGCTCTGCTGGTAAGCAACCAGGGTATCTTCCATCCAATGGTCAAGCAGTCAGTTGACCTGTGGCGCCAGTTCAACTCTGATGCGGACCAAGCCATCAAAGACGTCGGCCATAAGCTGGTCGAGCGACGGCTAGCCGGCCATAATCCTGCACTATTTGTCAGCGGCCCCACGCCCGGAATATGGGAGCCGGCTCTTGCCCTGGCGCTTTATCTGAAACTTCGTTTGTCGGGAACTCCAGTCTACGCAGACATCACTGGAGTCTCTGATATTGAGCACGACTATGCGGTTTATCTGCTGGCGCGGTACGGAGCATGGCCGATTTCCGGCGAAGAGGCCCAAAAACTAAAGGCGAACTGCATAGAGGTTCATGTCGACATTCGGAGAATTACGAACTCGAAATGTGACATCATACAAATCATCAAGCCGCTTTAAGGCCTCTCGGCCTCAGAAAGATGGTTAGCGCAAGATGAAATCCGCTTGGTGACTGTCAACATAGTAGGCGCTGCGCACATCGAAGGTGCTCTCCGCGACGTTTGTCTCATGGGCGGCAGCAACCGTCTCGTAAAGAGTGGCGGGCTCTTGGTGCGGTTCGAGGGGGACCAGCGCGGAAAAGGTTTCAGCCGCATTAGAATCTGTCGGCCCAGAGGTCGACGCTTCGACAAAAGAAAAATTTCCAGCCGCGAAGCCATGCTTATCCATGTCACCGCTGCCCAGATGATCGACCTGGACTAAGCTGGATTGTCCTGGGACCTTGATGGTACCGGCCGCCGGTGCAGCCGCAGCGCCAATGACGCCGTCACCGTTCAGATCCTGATGAAAGCTCGCTTCGAAAGACTCTAGGGTGTTGCTGGTCGCCGCGAGCAACCCAGCGTTCGACGTGTAATTGCCGTTGCCATCCGTATACCAGATTGTGAACTGTG
>NZ_NWTI01000034.1 GCF_002531575.1 Bradyrhizobium sp. Y36
CGCCGAATTGACCGTGAAGCCTGTTGCGGCCGTTGCTCCGAACGTGACCGCGCTCGCGCCGGAAAGGTTCGTGCCGGTGATGACCACGGTCGTGCCGCCGGTCTGCGGGCCCTGGGTCGGAGAGACCGAGGTCACCGTCGGCGGGCTGACATAAGTGTACTGGTCGGCGGCCGAAGTCGCAGACGTCACGCCATTGTTGGTGACGGTGACGTCGACGGTACCGGCGGCCCCAGCCGGCGCGACGGCCGTGATCTGCGTCGCGGAGTTGACGATGTAGCTGGTGGCATTGGTGGCGCCGAACTTGACGCCGCCGGCCCCGGTTGTCCCGGTCAAATTCGCGCCGGTGATGACGACGTTGTTGCCGCCCGCGGTCGGTCCCGCGGTCGGAGAGACAGCCGTTACCGTTGGCGTTGGAAGGTTGACGGTGATCGTAAAGGACGTGTCAGTCAGTTGGGGATTGAAATTGCACTGGTTGGCCACGGTGCAGGCGCTTGCGTACCAGATCACAATCGTGTCGGTTCCCCCGCCCGATTGCGAGTTGAGCGTGATGTCGTACTCGGGAAACGACGTAAAACCGCCATCCGGCACGGGAACGAGCGTGTAGGTTCCCTTGCTCGTCGTGTAACTCAGATTGGTAGGGGTGAGGCCTCCCGCCGTCATCGGATAGTTGTTGAAGGCATCAACGTTGGGATTGCTGCCGTTCGATGAGCCGTAAAGACCCCACGCCACGGAATTGTTGGTGACACAAAGACCGACGGTGTTGCCGCCGCCGGTGCCGTTGATCGTGATCGTTGCAGCGTTTGTCGAGCCGGTCGTGACATTGCACGCCGCATTCGCTGCCGCGATCATACCAATCATCAAGACGGCCGCGAGGCCGATGCTTTGAACCGCGCGCCAAAGGGTCCGCGATATGCGCCGATGCCCGGTCCGGCTGTTGTACGCCAAGCCCGCCCATTCCCGGGCTATTTCTGGCACGGCCACAGCAGAAGCGTGACTCACCGGCCCCCCTTGCGGCAGCTCTCGACACAAGAGCTTTCCCGCTGAAATCCCTGATTGTGCAATTGATCGCGTAAATTCTTGCGTGCATTTAGGGGCTGATGCCGGAAACAATGCAAGCGCATGCAGGGCTGAACGCCCCGAAACCTCATCCAGGGGGACTACTTTCCAGCGAACAGTGGCATTGCGGCAACAAATGCGTGCTTCGGCAATGATCGCCGGGAATGTCGATTTATGGTTGTGCTCCTGCTTGACTGTCAACGCAGCCTGGTGAACAATCTCAGCGAGTGCGGTTCTATAAATTCATTTTTTAATTTAGGCATTGCCGTCGTCGTTCGCATGGTCACGCGACAGATCACTTGATTTTTGGGGGAGGGGTTATGCCGTACGAACCTGTTCTGGGGCAGATCATGCCTTTCGCCGGCGCAACGATCCCGAGGAATTGGGCGCTCTGCAACGGAGCGCTGCTCGCGATCCAGCCCAATCAGGCCTTGTTCTCTTTGCTCGGCACCTATTATGGCGGCAACGGCGTGACGACGTTTGCGCTCCCCGATCTGCGCGGCCGCGCCATTCTCGGTTCGAGCGGCAGCTCCGGCACCTATCCGGCCGGCGCGCTCGGCGGATCGGTGTCGGTCAACATGACCGCGCTCCAGCTGCCGCAGCACAATCACCTCATTCAGGCGACCGCTGCGAACGGCCAGGGACGCGGTGCACCGCCCGACAACAACATTTTTGCGACGAGCACAGCGCCGGCCGGGAAGAATATCTTCCTGACCGCAGGCAGTGCCGAGACCCCGCTGGCGACCGGCACGAATTTGGTGAACGAGGGCAGCGGCCAACCGCACAACAACATGCAGCCCTATCTCGTCATCAACTATTTGATCGCGATGCAGGGCACCTACCCCTCGCGAAACTAGCAACTCCCCGGATCGGGTCTCCACCGACCAGATCAAATTTCAACGCTTCGAACCAATCGCGCGTCTTGTCCATCGGCACAATCAGGCTGGCGTGCACAGAGAGAGGGGAGTTTTGCGATGGCAGATCCGTTTATCGGCGAGATACGTCTGTTCGGCTTTACGCGAGTCCCGGATGGCTGGCTGGCCTGCAGCGGACAGTCGCTGGCGATCTCACAATACGACGTCCTTTATGCGGTCATCGGCACGACCTATGGCGGCGACGGAGTGCAGACCTTCAATCTCCCCGATCTGCGCGGTCGCGTTCCGATCGGCCAGGGCACCGGACAGGGCCTCCCTACCTATGCGCTTGGCCAAATGGCGGGAGAGGAAGATCATACGCTGATCGAAGCGGAGATGCCGGTGCACAGCCATTCGCTGATGTCGTCCACGGCCACCGCCGACACGGCAACACCGGGACCGGCCGTGCACCTGGCAACGGCTTCAACCGGCAATCTTTACGCGCCGGTCATGAATGCCGCGCCCTACGCGACGATGGCTCCTTGCGTCACCACGGCAGGCAAGAACATCGGACACAACAACATGATGCCGACCGTCGTCGCCAACTACTGCATCTGCTTCAACGGCATTTTTCCGTCACCGGGCTAGGCCGCCCGGGTACTGGGCTCGTCTCAAGGAAAGCAACATGTCAACTCCCTACGTCGGCGAAATTCAGGCGTTCCCGTTTGCCTTCGCGGTTGGCGGCTTCAACAATGCCTGGCTACCGTGCTTCGGACAGCTTGTCGCCGTTCAAGCCTTCACGCCGTTGTTTGCGCTGATCGGCACCAATTACGGTGGCAACGGCACGACCAACTTCGCTTTGCCCAATCTCAACGGCGCGGTGACGATCAGTCAGGGTAACGGGCCGGGATTGCAGCCGCGCGTCGTCGGCGAGTCCATCGGCAGCTCCCAGGTCAGCCTGATCGGCGACAACATGGCGATGCACACGCACGCGCTGCAACTGGGCAGCAACACTGCGCAAAATGCCGCGCCCGGTCCCGGGACGGGAATGAACATGGTCGCGCTCAATCCGGTGTTCAACGGCTTCGTGGATCCGCCCGGCAATCTCACCTTTTCGCCCAACGCGGTCACGTTCACCGGGCAGAGCCTGCCTCACGACAACATGCAGCCGACCCAGGCCCTGATCATGTGCATTGCCTATGCGGGTATCTTTCCGAGCTTTCCATAGCGCCCACGCATGATCGACGGCGGCGCGCCGCTCGACATTGTCCCTGGCGATCCGGATTTGCGCCTGCGGTCAGCCGATCCCGGTGATGAGCCGTTCACGCGGCAGCTGTTCCGCGAGGTCCGGAGCAGGCAATTCATAGCCGCAGGACTGTCCGGGCCGATCCTCGAGCAGGTTCTCGAACAACAATTCCGCGGCCAGACGAACGGCTATGCCGTGCAGTTTCCAAACGCGATCTCGTTGATCGTCACACGAGACGGGGGCGCGATCGGTCGTCTGCTGCTTCATTGCGCAAGCGAGCACTGGCACATCATCGACATCGCGCTGCTGCCAGCCGCTTGCGGTCGCGGCGCCGGCGCGAAGATCCTCGACGCTCTCGAAGCGAGCGCTCGGCAGCACAGTGTCGGTGCGCTGACGCTCACGGTGCTCGCGACCAATGTGAGGGCGCGCCGGTTTTACCTGCGGCACGGATTTGTCGAGCGGGGGGCTGCGGGCGCCGCGTACATTGCGATGAGAAAGGATATCGGCTAGCGCGCCGAGGCTTGGCGGAGGAACTGCACCAGCGCAGCGTTGACCTCGTCGGGCCGTTCCTGCTGTACCCAATGGCCGGCGCCCTCGAGGATCAGCTTTTGCTTCAGGTTGGGCAGGACGCGCTCGAGCTCGTTGACGCGCTTGGCGCCGATCAGGCCGGTGATGACGGCGTCCCTGGAGCCGGCAATGAACAAAGAGGGCTGGCGGATCTGTGCGTCCTGCCAGGGCGCCGTCAGCTCCCAATTGCGGTCGATGTTGCGGTACCAGTTCAGCCCGCCGCTAAAACCGGACTTGCGGAAGCTCTCGGTGAAATAGGCCAGATCCGCCTCGCTGAGCCAGCCGGGCAGCGGCTCCTCGATGGTGCCGTGGCTGAGAAAGCCCTGGCCCTCCTGCACGAACATGGCGGCAGTGGGATCGGCGAGTCCGCGTCCCCCGAGCACGATGCGCATGGTGCGGGCGGTATCGCGCTCGAGCTCGGCCTCGGCGACCCCGGGGGCCTGGAAATACTGCCAGTAGAAGTTGGTGACGCCGCCCTGACGCAAGAGGTCGAGCGGCCGGCCGCGCCCGCGGAACGGCGGCGGCACGCTCAGCCCCGCGACCGCCGTGAAGATGTCCGGCCGGAACAGCGCCGCGTGCCAGGCGACCGGCGCGCCCCAATCGTGCCCGACCACCATCGCCCTGGTCTCGCCGAGCGCCTGCACCAGGCCAACCACGTCGCCGACCGTGTCGAAGATCGTATAGGCATTCACGTCGGGCGGCGCCGAGCTCTGACCATAGCCGCGCATGTCGGGGGCGACGACGCGAAATCCGGCCCCGGCGAGGGCGGGAATCTGGTGGCGCCAGGAATAGGACAGCTCCGGCCAGCCGTGGCAAAGCACCACCAGGGGCCCGTGGCCGGCTTCGCGGATGAAGAGATCGATGCCGTTGGCCTTGATCACGCGGGTGGAGGACATCGCTTTTCCGCCTTGTTTCAGGGGTTTGGTCGGGAAACATAAGGTGCCACGATAGGGGCGCGGCGAGAATCGTGCAATCTCTGGGCAGGCTTCCAACCCCCGCGTTGTTCGCACCGATTCCAGCTGTTAGAACGCTGCTCTCAGGGCTTGACCATGGCATGTCGTCTTCCTTCGCTACGTCGCACCCGGTTCACCGCCGGAGCGCTGGCGCGCGGCCTCGTCGCGACGATCTTGGTGGTGGGCATCGGCTGGAGCGGGGCACTTTGGGCCGCCAACCAGAGCGTCCAGGGCGCGAAGAAAACGGAGGATTCCGGCTTCGACGGCGATGCCCCGACCGCCATCCTGATCGAAGCCTCCAGCGGCAGCGTGCTGTTCGAGAAGAACGCCGACGAGCTGCGTGCGCCCTCGAGCATGATGAAGCTGATGACGGCGGAGGTCGTGTTCAACGCCATCAAGAAGGGCGACATCAAGCTGACCGACGAGTACCGGATCAGCGAGAACGCCTGGCGCCGCGGCGGCGCGCCCTCGGGCGGCTCGACCATGTTCGCGGCCATCAACAGCAAAGTCTCGGTCGACGACCTCCTGCACGGCGCGATCATCCAGAGCGGCAACGACGCCTGCATCGCGCTTGCCGAGGCCATGGCCGGCAACGAGAAGATCTTTGCGGTCGACTTCATGACCAAGCGCGCCCGCGAGCTCGGCATGACCAAATCGACCTTCGGCAATTCCAACGGGCTGCCCGACCCCGGCAACAAGATGACCGTGCGCGAGCTCGGAATCCTCGCCCGGCACATCATCCTGGACTTCCCGGAGTTCTACAAACTGTTCGGCGAGAAGGAATACACCTGGAACAAGATCCGCCAGCCCAACCGCAATCCGCTGCTGAATTCGATGGAGGGCGCCGACGGCCTCAAGACCGGGTACACCAAGGAGGGCGGCTACGGCATGGTCGGCTCGGCCGTGCAGAACGGCACGCGCCTGATTGTCGTCGTCAACGGCCTGGAAGACCCCGAGGATCGCGCCACGGAAGCCAAGAAGATGCTGGAATGGGGTTTTCGCAATTTCGAGACCCGCACGCTGATCGCGGCCGACCAGCCCGTCGGCTACGCCAAGGTATTCGGCGGCGAGAGCCGCTCGGTGAAGCTCGTCGCCAAGACCCCGGTGAAGGTGATGGTGCACAAGAACGGCAGCGACAAGCTGATCGCGCGCGTCGTCTATAGCGGCCCGGTGCGGGCGCCGGTCGAGGCCGGCCAGCGCGTCGGTGTGGTCAGGGTCTGGCGCAGCGGCAACATCGCGGTGGAGACGCCGGTCTATGCAGCCGAAGCGATCGGCACCGGCTCGACCGTGCGCCGCGCGATCGACGGCGCCAGCGAGCTGGTGATCGGCATGTTCCGCGCAGGCGCCGAGAAGCTCTGATCATGAGTGAGAGCGCGGGACAGCGGCCGTCCGGACGCGGACGCTTCATCACCTTTGAAGGCGGTGAGGGCACCGGCAAATCGACCCAGATCAAGAAGCTCGCCGACCGTCTCAAGGCGGCAAAGCTGCGCATCCGCGTCACGCGCGAGCCGGGCGGCTCGCCGGGCGCGGAGATCATGCGTCATCTGGTGCTGTCGGGCATGGGCAGGCTGCTCGGCCCCGAGGCGGAGACGCTGCTGTTTGCCGCCGCGCGCGATGATCATGTCCGCACAGTGATCCTGCCCGCGCTCAACCAGGGCACCTGGGTTTTGTGCGACCGCTTCGCCGATTCCACGCGGGCCTATCAGGGCAGCCTCGGCCGCGTCCCGGCCGGGCTGATCAACGCCATGCAGCGGGTCACGATCGGCGATCTCAAGCCGGATCTCACCATCATCCTCGATTTGCCGGTCGAGATCGGCCTGCAGCGCGCCGCCGCGCGCCGCGGCAGCGGCACGCCCGACCGGTTCGAGAGCGAGCAGCTCAGTTTCCACCAGGGTCTGCGCGAGGCCTATCGCAAGATCGCTGCGGACGAACCGGCACGCTGCGTGCTGATCGACGCCAATTCGGACCCCGACACGGTCGCAGGCCGCATCTGGACGGCGCTGCGCGATCGCCTGCTTCCGACGCCGGCCTCGGTGGTGTCCGCATGAGCCCGCGTCAGACCGAGCGCGACAGCGCCATTCCGCATCCGCGCGAGACCAGCCATCTGTTCGGCCATCGCGAGGCCGAGGCGGCGCTGCTGACGGCCTATCGCAGCGGGCGGATTCCGCATGCCTGGCTGATCGGCGGGGCCCAGGGGATCGGCAAGGCGACGCTGGCCTATCGCATGGCGCGCTTCGTGCTCGCCCATGGCCAGCCGCTGGCGCAAGCCGTGCAGCGCGCCGAGGATCTCGCGATCGATCCCGACCATCCGGTGGCGCGGCAGGTCGCGGCGAGCTCGCATGGTGGCTTGCTCACGCTGGAGCGTACCGCCAACGACCGCGGCGTGATGCGCACCGTGATCACGGTGGACGAGACGCGCGAGACGATCGGCTTCTTCGGCTCGACCGCGGCGGCCGAGGGCTGGCGCGTCTGCATCGTCGACACCGTGGACGAGCTCAACCCGAATGCGGCCAATGCGCTCCTGAAGATCCTGGAGGAACCGCCGCAGCAATCGCTGTTCCTGCTGGTCAGCCACGCGCCCGCGCGCGTGCTCGCCACCATCCAGTCGCGCTGCCGCAAGCTGCGCCTGCGCCCGCTCGCCACGGATGACGTAGTCGCGGCAGCGGCGACGGCCGCCGAGCTCGATCCGAACGATCCTGCGCTGCGCGAGGCGGCGGAGGCCTCGGAGGGGAGCGTTGCGCGGGCGCTGACGCTGCTCGGCGGCGACGCGCTGAAACTTCAGCAGCGCACGGCGGCGCTGCTTGCGCGCCTGCCGCAGGTCGATCCGCGCGAGCTGCACACGCTCGGGGATTCGCTCGGCACCAGCGACCGCGTCGCGCTCGCCGCTTTCATCGACGGCATCGATCGCTGGATCGCGGAACGGCTGCATGCGGACGAGGCCAATGCCAACCAGAACCTGCCGCGCCTTGCGCGCTTGAGCGAGGTATGGGAAAAGATCGTCCGCGCCGCGCGTGACACCGAAACCTACAATCTGGAGCGCAAGCCCTTGGTTTTCTCGGTGTTCGGCTGGCTTGCGGACGCAACGCGCTAAAGCATGATCCGGAAAAGGTGCGCAGCGGTTTTCCGAAGGGGTCATGCGCAAAACAACGACCTGACGCAGGTTCGTTTCCAAATTTTGAGAAGCCGATAAGGGAATTCGTCGTGGCAGCGCGAGCTAAGAAGACCGCTAAGGGCAAGAAGAAGTCCGTCAAGAAAGCGCCGAAGAAGGCTGCCAGGAAGGCTGTGACGGCGCGTGCGCGCAAGACCGCCAAGAAGGCCGCGAAGTCGAAGAAGGCTGCCGCCAGGAAGGGCGTGAAGAAGAGCGCAGCAAAGGCGGCAAAGAAGGCCGGCAAGACAGCTGCGAAGAAGCAGGTCGCTGCCAAGAAGGTGGTGAAGAAGGCTGTCAAGAAACCTGCCACGAAGCCAGCCAAAGCTCCGGCAAAGAAGGCGGCCAAGACGGCGAATGTCGCTGCATCTGCCGTGGCCGCGGCACCGCCGCCTGTCGCCACGCCGCCGAAGACCGTGACGCCCAAGCTGTCGAAGCCCAAGGTGTCGAAGCCGCCGCAGGCACCTAAGCCCGTCGCAGCCCCGCAAGCCGTCGCGCCCGTCGTCGCCCCCGCGCGCGACAACGTCTTCTACATCACGACCGCGATCGCCTATCCCAACGGCAGCCCGCATATCGGCCACGCCTATGAGGCGATCGCCACCGACGTACTGGCGCGCTTCGCACGGCTCGACGGCAAGGACGTTTTCTTCCTGACCGGCACCGACGAGCACGGTCAAAAGATGGTTCAGACGGCGGCCGGCGAAGGCATGACCGCAGCAGCCCTCGCAACCCGCAATGCCGGCCGCTTCAAGCAGATGGACGAGCGCCTGAACGTGTCGTTCGATCGCTTCATCCGCACCACCGAGGAGCAGCACCATCGCTCCAGCCAGGAGATCTGGCGGCGCATGGAAGCGAACGGCGACATCTATGCCGACACCTATGCGGGCTGGTACTCGGTCCGTGACGAGGCCTATTACGCCGAGGACGAGACACGCCTGAACGACGACGGCGTGCGCCTGGGTCCGCAGGGCACGCCGGTCGAATGGGTCGAGGAGAAGAGCTACTTCTTCCGCCTCTCGGCGTACCAGGACAGGTTGCTCAAGCTCTACGCGGATCAGCCTGATTTCATCGGGCCGGATTCCCGCAAGAACGAGGTGGTGAGCTTCGTCAAGGGCGGTCTGCGCGACCTCTCGATCTCGCGCACGACGTTCGACTGGGGCGTCAAGGTGCCTGGCGACGAAGATCACGTGATGTATGTCTGGGTCGACGCGCTGACCAACTACATCACCGGCGTCGGCTTCCCCGACGAGAGCGACAAGAACTGGCGCTACTGGCCGGCCGATGTGCATATCATCGGCAAGGACATCATCCGTTTCCACGCGGTGTATTGGCCGGCATTCCTGCTGTCGGCCGGCATCCCGCTGCCGAAGCGGGTCTATGCCCACGGCTTCCTGTTCAGCAGGGGCGAGAAGATGTCGAAGTCGGTCGGCAACGTCGTCGATCCCTTCAACCTCGCCGACCAGTACGGCGTCGACCAGGTGCGCTATTTCTTCCTGCGCGAGGTACCGTTCGGCCAGGACGGCAACTACAATCACGAGGCCATCGTCGCGCGCATCAACGCCGACCTCGCCAACGATCTCGGCAATCTGGCGCAGCGTTCGCTGTCGATGATCGCAAAACAGCTCGGCGGAGTGCTGCCCGAGCCCGGCGAGTTCAGCGACAACGACAAGGCGATCCTGGCGATGGCCGACGGCATGGTGGCCGCATCGCGCGAGGCCATGGCAACGCAGCAGATCCATCACTGGCTCAACGCCGTGTGGGCGGTGGTTGCGGAGGCCAACCGCTATTTCGCCGGCGAGGCGCCGTGGGCGCTCGCCAAGACCGATCCGGCCCGGCAGAAGACGGTGCTCTATGTCACCGCCGAAGTCGTGCGCCAGATCGCGATCCTGGCCCAGCCCGCGATGCCGGCCGCTTCGGGCAAGCTGCTCGACAGCCTCGGTGTCCCCGAAGCCGAGCGCACCTTCGCCATGCTCGGCGGGGCCAAGCGGATCGCGCCGGGCTCGACGCTGCCCGCGCCGACGCCGGCTTTCCCGCGCTATGTCGAGCCGGCAGCCTGAGGCGTTGGATTGATGTTGGTCGACAGCCACTGCCATCTGGATTTTCCGGACTTTGCGGAAGATCTCGACGGGATCGTGTCGCGTGCGCGTGCGGCTGGAATTGGCCGTATGGTCACGATCTCGACGCGGGTCCGGCGACTGAACGGCTTGCTTGCGATCGCCGAACGCTATGACGATGTATATTGCTCAGTCGGCACCCATCCGCACCACGCGGATGAGGAGGACGGCATTTCGCCGGACGAGCTGATCGCGCTGTCGCAGCACCCCAAGGTCGTCGCGCTCGGCGAGGCCGGGCTTGACTATTTCTACGACAACGGCTCGCCGGAAGCTCAGGCGAGGGGCTTTCGCGCCCACATCGCCGCCGCTCGCGCCACCGGCCTGCCGCTGGTGATCCACACCCGCGAAGCTGACGAGGACTGCGCCCGCATCCTGGAAGACGAGGTGGCCAAGGGATCGTTTCGCGCCGTGCTGCATTGTTACACGGGCGGGCGCGAGCTGGCGCTGAAGGCGGTGTCGCTCGGGCTCTATGTCGGTTTCACGGGCATCCTGACGTTCAAGAAGTCCGAGGCCTTGCGCGCGCTCGCGGCCGAATTGCCGTCCGATCGTATCCTGGTCGAAACGGACTCGCCCTATCTTGCGCCGGGCAAGTTCCGCGGCAAGCGCAACGAACCGGCCTATGTGGTCGAGGTCGCAAAGGTGCTGGCCGAGACGCGTGGCGTGTCGCTCGACGAGATCTCGCGCCAGACCAGCGAAAACTTCTTCCGCCTGTTCTCGAAGGTGAAAGCTTGAAATCGGGAGCCGCATGACGCTGACGCTGACGATCCTGGGCTGCGGCTCCTCCGCCGGCGTGCCGCGCCCGGCGCTCGGCTGGGGCGCCTGCGATCCCAGCAATCCCAAGAATCGCCGTCGCCGCTGCTCGCTGCTGGTGGAGCGGACCTCCGAGCACGGCACCACGCGCATCGTGATCGACACCTCGCCGGACCTGCGCGAGCAATTGCTCGCGACCAATGTCGACCACATCGACGCGGTGTTCCTGACCCATGAGCACGCCGACCAGACCCACGGCATGGATGATCTGCGCTCGGTCGTGATGCATATGCGCCGCCGTATCCCGACCTATTTGAACCAGTCGACGGCCAAGGATATCCTGTCGCGGTTCTCCTACTGCTTCCTCTCGCCGGAAGGCAGCGACTACCCGCCGATCCTGACGCGGCATTCGATCGAGGCGGGCGAGAGCCAGACCATCCTGGGGAAGGGCGGCGCGGTGACGATGACGGCTTTCCTGGTGCAGCACGGCGCCATTCCCGCGCTCGGCTACCGTATTGGGGACGCTGCCTACACGCCCGACCTCAACGACATCCCGCGCGAGAGCTGGGGCGCACTGGAAAACCTCGACCTCTGGATCGTCGACGGCCTGCGCTACACCAACCATGTCAGCCATTTCAGCATCAACGACGCGCTGTCCTGGATCGAGCGGTTCAAGCCGAAGCGCGCCGTCATCACCAACATGACCGCCGATGTCGACTACGAGGTTCTCCGGCAATCGCTGCCCGCGGGCGTCGTTCCCGCCTTTGACGGGCTGCGCCTGGAAACGCATTGAACCCGCGGTAGAAATCCGCCGCGGGCAGGCATACTCCTTGCTTGCATGGGCTGCATCGTGTTGATCTAACGTCTGAAAGACAGGCGGTTGGCCAGGGGCGATAGTGAGGCAGGACCGGCGAGCGAACCGTGATCGCCGGATCGGCTTCAATCGCCTCGTGTGATGATGGGGTTGGTGTGGCAGGGGACGACGTAACGACTGGGGGACCGGTGCGCCGCGCGCTGGATCTCCTTTATCTCGGGGCAGGCTACGCCGCCGGCGTCTTCATGGTTGCGATCTTTGCAATCATGATGATCATGTCGGTGGGGCGCCAGTTTGCGATCAACATTCCCGCCGGTGACGATTTCGCGTCCTGGTGCATGGCCGCGATGGCGTTCCTCGGCCTTGCGCACACTTTCAAGCGCGGAGAGATGATCCGCGTCGGCCTGCTGCTGGAACGCCTGCACGGGCGGACCAAGCAGGTTGCCGAGATCGTCGCGCTCGGCGTCGCGACCGCCTTCATTCTCTATTTCACCCGCCATGCCGTGCAGATGACCTACGATTCCTGGCGCTTCAACGACGTGGCGCAGGGTGTCGTCGCGCTTCCGCTCTGGATTCCACAGCTTGGTTTTGTGGGTGGTCTTGGGATCCTTTCGATCGCGATGATCGACGAGATGGTCAATGTCATCGGCGGCAACCGGCCGAGCTATGAGAAGGGCTCGCCGGAGGAGACGCCGGAGGAATTCGTCGAACGCATCTCGCAGGGCGGAGGCGGTTGACATGGCCAATCTCGGCATGATCGAGCTCTCCTTCATCCTGCTCGGCGTCATGATCGTGCTGCTCGGCAGCGGGATCTGGATCGCGGTCTCGCTCGGCCTCGTCGGCTTCGTGGCGATGGCGCTGACGACGAGCCTGCCGCTCGGCTCGGTGCTCGCAACCACCACCTGGAGCGCAAGCTCCTCCTGGACGCTGGCTGCATTGCCGCTGTTCATCTGGATGGGTGAAATCCTCTTCCGCACCAAATTGTCCGAAGAGATGTTCCGCGGATTGTCGCCCTGGGTTCAGTGGCTGCCGGGGCGGCTGACGCATGTCAACGTGATCGGTTGCGGCATCTTCGCGGCCGTGTCGGGCTCTTCGGCCGCGACCTGTGCGACGATCGGCAAGATCGCGCTGCCCGAACTCGACAAGCGTGGTTACGACAAGGGCTTGAGCCTGGGCTCGCTCGCGGGCTCGGGGACCCTCGGTCTCCTGATCCCGCCCTCGATTCCCATGGTGGTCTACGCGGTCACGGCGAATGTCTCCGTGCTGCAGGTGTTCCTCGGCGGCTTCCTGCCGGGCCTGCTCGTGATGGTGCTCTATTCGGGCTACATCATCATCTGGTCGCTGCTGAACCCCAGCAAGATTCCGCCGCGCGATCCGCCGATGCCGTTCCGCCGGAAGCTGCAGGAGTCCGCCAAGCTCGTACCGTGCCTGCTGCTGATCCTCGCGGTTTTCCTCTCGCTCGTGCTCGGCTTTGCGACCGCAACCGAATGCGCGGCCTGGGGCGTCAGCGGCGCACTGCTGCTCGCCTGGTGGAGCGGCACGCTCACGCGCAAGAATTTCCTCGAAAGCATCATGAGCGCAACGCGCCTGACCTGCATGATCATGCTGATCCTGGCGGGCGCGGCCTACACCACGGCGGCGATGGCCTATACCGGTATCCCTGCGGCGCTTGCCACCTGGGTGCAGGGGCAGCAGCTCACGCCCGGCATGCTCGCGCTGTATCTGAGCATCATGTACATCATCTTGGGGTGCCTGATCGACGGCATCTCGATGATCGTGCTGACCGCGGTCATCGTGCTGCCGATGGTCAAGCAGGCCGGGCTCGACCTGGTTTGGTTCGGCGTCTATCTCATCATCCATGTCGAGATGGCGCAGATCACCCCGCCGGTCGGCTTCAACCTGTTCGTGCTGCAGAACATGAGCGGGCGCGATACGTTCACCGTCGCGCGGGCCGCGTTTCCCTTCTTCGTCCTGCTGCTCGTCGCGGTGTTCATCATCACGGAGTATCCGCAGATCGTGATGGTCCTGCCCAAGCTCGCTTTCCCAGATTGAGCGTACTTAGAATGACAGTGAGGAGAAGTCCGATGATGTCTCGTTTATTTTGCGCATTCCTGACCGCCGGCGTGGTGGCGGCTGCGACGCCCGCTCTGGCGCAAACCAAATGGAATCTGCCGGCCGGGTATCCTGCTGACAACCCGCACTCCGAAAACCTGGTCGCCTTCGCCAAGGACGTCGAAGCTGCGACATCCGGAAAACTCCAGATCACGGTCCACCCCGGCGCCTCGCTGTTCAAGGCACCCGACATCAAGCGCGCGGTGATGACCGGGCAGGCGCAGATGGGCGAGGTGCTGCTCTCGATCCACGAAAACGAGGACGCGCTGTTCGGCGTCGACGTCGTGCCGTTCCTGGCGACCAGCTTCCCGGACGCGATGAAGCTGTATCAGGCGTCCAAGCCCGCGATCGCCAAGAAGCTCGACGCGCAGGGCCTCAAGCTGCTGTTCGTCGTGCCGTGGGCGCCGCAGGGCGTCTATGTCAACAAGCCGCTCGCCTCGATCGACGACATGAAGGGCCTGAAGTGGCGGGCTTATAACGTCGGGACCGCGCGCATCGGCGAGCTGGTCGGCGCGCAGTCGGTCACGATCCAGGCTGCAGAATTGCCGCAGGCGCTTGCGACCGGCGTCGTGAACTCCTTCATGTCGTCGGGCGGCACGGGCTACGACGCCAAGGCCTGGGAGTCGCTCAAGTATTTCTACGACGTGCAGGCCTGGATTCCCAAGGACTACACCTTCGTCAACAAGGCCGCGTTCGAGGCGCTCGACAAGCCGACCCAGGAGGCCATCCTCAAGGCCGCCGCGACGGCGGAAACCCGCGGCTGGAAGGCCTGGCAGGACAAGAGCACCTGGTACATCGACCAGCTCAAGGCCAAAGGCATGACCGTCGAGCCGCCGAGCCCGGCGCTCAAGGCCGGCTTCCAGAAGATCGGCGAACAGCTCACCGCCGATTGGCTCAAGAAGGCCGGGGCGGACGGCCAGGCGATCGTCGACGCCTACAAGAAGATGTAAGGACGGGCCGCCTTTCACCCGGCTCCTTCCGCGGGCGGAAGTTGGTCCCTCGATTGCGAGGCGGGGTCACCACGCATAACGCAGCGTGGCCCTGCCGGTGCAGGAGCGCACCAGCTCCGAGACCTCGCTGTCGAAATTGGCCGTGGCGGACCAGCCATTGAGGTCGCGCAGCTCGATCGCAACGCCTGCCAGCGCCGCATTGGGCGCCAATGCCGCGTTGCCTGCGACAAGTCCCTGACCCGGCAGGGCCTGGAACGCCGCCGGAATCGGCTGCCCCGCACTGAAATCATGCGCCCAGGCGAGCCGTCCGCGCAGACCCATCACACCGCCGAACAGCGCAACGGACGTGCTCATGCGCAGGCCGAGCTCGGTGCGGCTGTCGGTGAAGCTGGTGCTGGCGGGCGCCGCCGCAAACCTGTCGGCGATCGAGGCCGGCTGTGCCGCATTGGAGGGCAGGTGGAAGCTGGTGATCTGCGCGGCCGCATAGGGCGTGATGCCGAGCCAGCGCGTGGCCGCGCGATAACCGCCCTCGAGGCGGCCGGAATAGGCGTTGGCGTTGACCACTGCGTTGAGCGGGTCCGTGCCCGCCGGCGTGACCTGATAGTCGCCGGTGATGGCCTGCCAGCCATAGGCGAGCCCAGTCGTGACATAGGCCGATCCGACCGAGTGCCTGACGAAGCCGCCGGCCTGGAACAGGTCGGAGCGGCCGCTCGAGACATTGCTGGCAAAGCCGGTGTTGCCGCCGGCGAGAGCAAAGCCGATGCGTGTCTGCGGCGAGAGAGAATAATCGGCCCCGGCCACGGTGCCGAAACTCCGGCTGGCCGATCCGTTGCCGCCGCTCGACATCTGCGAACCGCCAAAGCCGGCCGCCCAGACGCTCCAATGTGGTGCCGCCGGCGAGGGCTTGCCGTAGATCGCCCCATAGGCCTCGCGTCCGATGCCGCCATGCGTCCGGTCGTTGCCGATATCGGCGTAGGCCGTGAGTTCTGCGTCGATCTCGGCGGGCCCAACGCCGCGCCCGTCGATAGCGGGGTCGAGCAGGGTCTGCGTGAACTGCCTCATCGCAAGAAACGTCGCCTGTGCCGTCTCGGCCTGCGGGATGCGGTCGCCGCCGAAGGCCTGCTGCATACCGAAGCGGGCCGCGCCGGCAAAGCCGGGCGGCTCGCCATTCCAGCCATAGGCCGCCTGCATGCCGCCGCCGCCGCCATTGCCGAACGATGCGCCCGGAATGGGTGCCGGCGAGCCGCCGTAGGGGCCTGCGAGAGTGTTGAAGCCCGGGGCGGTCGGACCTCCAGGTCCAAATCCCTGCGCGCCGGCAAACGCGCCGAACTCGCGCGCCGTCTGTGCCGCGGCAGGCCCGGGCCGCAGCAGGCCGGCCGCCAATAGCAGCAGCGCCAGACGCACCCGCACGTCCGTGCTCACGACACCAACCGCATGAAGCGCCCCAACCGCGCCGGTCGCCAGCCGCGCAGCCCGCGCGGCTAAATGATCTGGAAGCAGCGAATCCGGTGAGGTGGAATCGTAAATGCGTCTCTAACGTTTTCCAATCTTTTCCTGACGTGTCGCGATGTCGTCGAAGGCGCGCAAACGATGTCGGGCGATGCGATGCATGTCGCAAACGCGCAGTCTATGTTTCCGAATGTGTCTGCGGCCGGGCAGGCTCAGGCTGTGATCGCCTTCGCCGATCCGACCTCGCTGCGCAGCAGGAATTTCTGGATCTTGCCGGTCGAAGTCTTCGGGATCGGTCCGAACACGACGGCCTTCGGCGTCTTGAAGCCCGACATGTGGCTGCGGCAGAAGGCGATGATGTCGGCTTCGCTGGCGCTGGCGCCGTCCTTCAGCTCGACGAAGGCGCAAGGCACTTCGCCCCATTTCGGATCGGGCTTTGCGACCACGGCGGCGAACAGCACGGCGGGGTGCTTGTAGAGAATGTCCTCGACCTCGACGGAGGAGATGTTCTCGCCGCCGGAGATGATGATGTCCTTGGAGCGGTCCTTGATGATGACGTAGCCGTGCTCGTCGAGCACGCCGAGATCGCCGGTGTGAAACCAGCCGCCTTCGAACGCTTCCGTGGTCGCCTTCTCGTTCTTCAGATAGCCCTTCATCACGATGTTGCCGCGGAACATGACCTCGCCGATGGTCTCGCCATCGCGCGGCACCTCCTGCATGGTCTGCGGATTGATGACGGTGACGCGCTCCTCGAGCGGGTAGGGCACGCCCTGCCGACGCTTCATCCGCGCGCGCTCGGCCGGCGGAAGCTCGTCCCAGCCGGGCTGCTCGGCGCAAACGGAGGCGGGGCCGTAGACCTCGGTCAGGCCGTAGACATGGGTCAGCTTGATGCCAATGCTTTCGGCACCTTCGAGCACCGCGACCGGCGGCGCGGCGCCCGCGATCAGGCCGACGACGCGGCGCGCGGTGTTTCCCTTCGGCGCGTCGGGCGCGTTGATCAGCGTGTTGTAGACGATCGGGGCGCCGCACATGTGGGTGACGCCGTGCGCCTTGATCAGCTCGAAGATCCTGGTCGGCTCAACCTTGCGCAGGCAGACATTGATGCCGGCGGCGGCGGCAATGGTCCAGGGAAAGCACCAGCCGTTGCAGTGGAACATCGGCAGCGTCCAGAGATAGACCGGATGCTGGCCGAGATTGCCGGCGAGGATGTTGCTGACGGCGTTGAGGTACGCGCCGCGATGATGGGTAACGACGCCCTTGGGATTGCCCGTCGTGCCCGAGGTGTAGCTCAGCGCGATCGCATCCCATTCGTCCTTCGGCGGGATCGCCGCGAAGGTCGGGTCGCCTTGCGCGACAGCTGCTTCATATTCGATCTCGCCGATGCGGCCGCCGCCCTTGAACGATGCGTCGTCGACGTCGACCACGAACGGCCTCGGGCCCTTCATCTGCGCCAGCGCGTCGGTGATGACACCCGAAAACTCGGGATCGACCAGGATGATTTTCGCGCCGCCATGGTCGAGCTGGAACGCGATCGAGGGCGCATCGAGACGGATGTTGAGCGCGTTGAGCACGGCGCCGGTCATCGGCACGGCGAAGTGCGCCTCGTTCATCGCCGGGATGTTCGGCAGCATCGCCGCGACGGTGTCGCCGACGCCGATGCCCTTGCCGGCGAGCCAGGACGCAAAGCGCCTGCAGCGCTCATGGGTCTGCGCCCAGGTGAAGCTGCGGCCCTCATAGACCGTGCTGACGTGATCGGGATAGACGGCGGCGCTGCGCGCGAGAAAGCTCAGCGGGCTCAGCGGAACGTAATTGGCGGGGGTCTTGTCGAGGCCGATATCGTACTGGTTCTGCCGCTCGCTCATCGACACCCTCCGTCAAACGCCTCAGAGAAATCCAATCGAGATCCAGGGGAAGATCGCGACGATGATCAATCCCACCAGCAGCGCCAGCAGATAGCCCCAGATCGGCCTGATGCCCTCGGCCGGATCGACGCGTCCGATGGCGCAGGCGGCATAATAGCCGACGCCGAAGGGTGGGGCGAATAGCCCGATACCCATGGCGAGAATGATCACCATCGCGTAGTGCACCTCGTGAACGCCGACGGCGCGTGCGATCGGAAACAGCAGCGGCCCGAACAGGACGATCGCGGGGATGCCCTCCAGCACGCTGCCGAGGATGGTGAAGGCCAGGATCGACACGGCGATGAAGGTCGCAGCTCCCCCGGGCAGTCCGGTCATGGCCGCAGCAAGCGCGCGTGAGAAGCCGGATTGCGTCAGCCCCCAAGCCATACCTGTCGCCGTGCCGATGATCAGCAGGATGGCGCCCGACAGTGCCGCGGTCTCGACCAGCATCGGAAACAGCCGCCGCCAGTCGAAGCGGCGGTAGACCAGAAGGCCGACCAGGGCGCCGTAGACGATGCCGATGGTCGAGACCTCGGTCGCGGTCGCGATGCCTTCGACGACGGCGTAGCGGATCACGAAGGGCAGCGCGAGCGCGGGCAGGGCGACGATGAAGGTCTTGCCGATCTCGCTGCCGGTCGCACGGCGGACGTGGCTCATGTCCTCGTGGCGGTAGCGCCACCACACCAGCATGCAGAGCGTGATCGCGAGCACGACGCCGGGCAGCAGGCCGCCGGTGAAGAGGGCGGCGATCGACACGCCGGTGACCGAGCCGATCGTGATCAGCACGAGGCTCGGCGGAATGGTCTCGGTCTGGGCGCCCGTCGCCGCCAGAAGCGCGACGAGATCGCCGGGCTTGGCGCCGCGCTGCTTCATCTCCGGAAACAGCACCGGCGCGACCGCCGCCATGTCGGCGGCCTTGGCGCCTGATATGCCTGACACCAGGTACATGGCGCCGACCAGCACGTAGTGCAGGCCGCCGCGGACATGACCGAGCAGGCTCGCCAGAAACGCCACCATGGCCCGCGCCATGCCGGTCATCTCGATCAGCAGGCCGAGGAATACGAACAGCGGCACCGACAGCAGGATGAGGTGGCTCATGCCCTCGTCCATCCGCCCGACCAGCACCATCACGGGCGTGCGCGTGGTCAGCGCGAGGTAGCCGAAGATCGCAAGGCCAAAGCCGAACGCAATGGGAACGCCGGCAAACACACAGAAGCCGGCGACGCCGACGAAGAAGATGACGAGGTTGAGATTGCCGAGCGGCCGCAGCGAGGGCTCCGCCAGCCAGAACAGGCCGATGATGACGGCAACGCTGACGATCGCGGCCGCGACCATCCGCCAATCGGCCGCGCGCAACAACCGCAGCAAGGCGAAGGCCGCCATCAGGCCGATGCCGGCCGGCAGCGCGGCGGCGCGCCACATGTTGGAGATCTGGAGCGCCGGCGTGGTGATGTAGCTTTCCTCATAGGCGTAGTCGCAGGCCGGCCAGACGATCAGGACCAGGAATGCCAGCGCCGCAGAGGTCGCGACCAGATCGAGATAGGCCCGCATGGCCGGACGCGCGCTGGCGACGACCGCGGTCATGCGCATGTGCTCGGAGCGGCGGAACGCGACCGCCGCGCCCAGCATGGCAAGCCACAGGAACAGGATCGAGGCGAGCTCGTCCGACCAGATCAGCGGCCGGTGCAAGCCGTAGCGCGCGACGACGCCTGCAAAGAGGATCACGATCTCGGCGACGACCAGGATCGCCGCCGGGATTTCGACGATGAGACCGAGCATGCGCTCGAGCGAAGCCAGCAGCGAAGGTCGGCGAGGGGACTGAAACGCCACCTCGCCCACCACTGTGGTCACCTCGACCTCGACATGAGCCATGATGGCCCCAACGCGTTACGACAGCTTGCCGACGGCCTTTTCCAGAAGGTCCCAGGCCTGATCGCCATACTTGCCCTTCCACTCGGCATAGAAGCCGGCGGTCCGCAGCTTGTCGCGGAACGGCGCCACGGCGGGCTGATTGAAGGTCAGGCCCTTGGTCGCCAGTTCCTGCTGCAGATTGGCGTTGAGCTTGGCGGTGTCCTCACGCTCCTTGACGGCAGCGGCATTGATGTTCTTGGCGACGATGGTGCGCACGTCCTGCGGCAGCTTCTCCCAAGCCCTGCGGTTGGCCAGGAACCAGAAGCCGTCCCACATGTGGTTGGTCAGCGAGCAGTACTTCTGCACCTCGTAGAGCTTGGCGGTCGAGATGATCGCCAGCGGGTTCTCCTGGCCTTCGACGATCTTGGTCTGCAGCGCCGAATAGACCTCGCTGAAATTGATCGAGGCGGGCGCCGCGTCGAACGCCTTGAACATCGAGGTCCACAGCGGCGACACCGGCACGCGGATCTTGAAGCCCTTGAGGTCGTCGGGCCCGGTGATCGGCTTGGTCGACGACGTGGTCTGGCGGAAGCCGTTGTCCCAGATCTTGTCCATGACCTCGAGGCCGGCCTTCTTGATCTCGCCGCGGACATGGGCGCCGAGATCGCCGTCCATGGCCTTCCAGACCGTGTCGTAGTCCGGGAACGCGAAGCCGATGCCGTTGATGGACGCGGCCGGCACCAGGGTCGACAGGATCAGGCCGGACAGCGTGAAGAACTCGACGCCGCCGGAGCGGATCTGGCTCAGCATGTCGGTGTCGGAACCGAGCTGGTTGTTCGGAAAGATCTGCAGGTCGAACTTGCCGTTGGTCTCGTTCTTGATCGCCGCTGCCATCTCCTTGGCGCGGACGTTCAGCGGATGGGTGTCAGGCAGGTTATTGGCATATTTGTAGGTGAACTCGGCGCTCTGGGCGCGGGCCACATGGGGCGCACTGAGGCCGCCCAGGACCGCGGTCGCGGCGGAGGCCTTGAGAAGCGTGCGTCGGGAAAAGCGCGTCGAAAGGACCATGGGTCTGCTTCCTCGGAAGGTTTGTTGTTGTTCTGAGACGCAAACCTATACGGACGGAAGGCCTGAAGGTCATCTGCGATCTCGCGAGGCCTCGCTTATTGCAGCCGGACAAGGTCACGGCAATATCGGCTTTCGGAGACAACGGCCGGATTCAAAATCTCAAAAACAACCCCATGCACAGTAGGCGTCGACGACCGGGACGAGGCTCAAGGCCGAGGTCGAAGATCCGGCGTGAGCGAAGGCGCAATGGCAGGAGTTACGTCTAAACGTTTGATCTGATTGTATATAAAGATATTCCATAATATACCTTATGCGAATTACGGATTAGGCCATGGCTACATTGGGGCTGGCCGATCCCGTCTCGCTCGAACCGCCCTGGGTCCGCCATCCCCTTGCGTCTGCTTCGCTGTGCTGGGATCCGGCGGCTGACCCCTGCGAGTCGTTGTGGGACTTCCGGCGCGGCGGCCGCCAGCGTCACTCCGCCGCCAAGGATCGCAGCCAGGCCAGTCTCGCGATCGCGCGCTCTGCAAGCACCTGCAGGCTTTCGAGATGGGTCGCGTCGCTCGACCGCTCGGCGCCATCGAGGTAGCCGTCGACGAGCGCTTCGGCGATCTCCAACGGGCCTTTGCGCTCCATGGACGCTGGAAAGCTTCCGAGGCCAGCGGCGGCCTCGGCCATCTCGATCGCCTGTTGGCGAATGGCCTGGATCCGGACTGCGGCCGGGCCGCTCTGGCGTTGTTGCATATCGTCGAGTTGCGCGACCATGCGAAGCTCGAGGCGCCGCGCATCAATTTGCCGCAGATGCTCTGACGATGCCTCGGCGCTGCTCCGGTCGTGCTCGTGATGATAGGCCCGGCGCCGCTCCTTGCGCAGCGTGGCAACATGGCCGAGCTCTTCCTTGGCCATCGCCTCGGATGCCTTCTTGATGTCGGCGTCGTCGGAATAGGCGGCGAGATAGGACCAGAAGGCGAAGGCCCTCTCCTCGTTGCGGACGGCCATGGCGAGCGCCCGGTACGGGGTCATCAGCCGCGACGTCTTGACCTCGGCGGCAGCTTCCGGAGGAAGCGTTTCCGGCGGCTCCCAGCGCACCAAGGCGGGATCCGGACTCTTGCCGCGGTGCGATTGCGACCACTGTGCGACACTGTCCACGTGCTCGCGCTCGGCGGCGGCAAGCCGCGCGAACACTTCGGCCAGATCATCCTTGCCCTGCCCGCGCATGTCCTGCGCAAGGGAATCGTACTTGTTGGCCGCTTCCTGCTCCATTGCGTGCGCCAGCGCAAAGAGTTCGTCGAGCGACTTCAATACCCCGGCGGGCTCGGCACCGAGCAATGAAGTGCGTAGGAATGGCATACCAAGGACTCCAAATGCAGATCTCTGATCTGGTTCCGCGCGAACATATATTCCCGGGGCCGGGTTGACAGATGCCGGCGCACGCGACGAGTGTTGCACGTCAGCGGCGACAAATCATCGAAGAAGAATTTCAAGATGTGCGCGCCCTGTCGGTCGCGCAGATCGCATTTGGATCGATATGCCGAATCGACCGGACGACGACACCGCCTTCGCAAGACGTGCAGCGCTCGCGCTCGCAGGCTTGCTGCTGATGTGCCTGACATATATTTCGCCTGCATCCGCCGCCGGTGATTTACCGAGATACCTGCCGAAGATTGCGCCTGCGGACTTTTTCCCCGGAGCGGATCGTTTTGGCCCGCCGCAAGGCGATCCGCCCATCGTGCGGGTCTACCGCGGCGACCAGCTCCAGGGATTTGTCTTCCTCAACTCCGATTTGGCCAATTCGGTCGGCTACTCCGGCAAACCGATTCACCTGCTGGCCGGGATTGATCCGAAGGGCGTCATCACCGGCATCAAGCTCGTCGATCACAAGGAGCCGATCGTGCTGGTCGGCATTCCGGAGGCCCGCATCGTCGCCGCCGTGAACTCCCTGATCGGCAAGGACATGAAGCCTGTCGCAAGTGGTGCCGAGAAGCCGCCGCAGGTCGACATCGTGAGCGGCGCAACCGTGACCGTGCTGGTGATGGGCGACAGCGTCGTCCGCGCTGCCTCCAAGCTCATTCGAAGCGGTCGCATTGGGGCCGGCGGTGGCGCGGCGGTTGCGGCAGCCCTGCCCCCCGTGATCAAGACGCTCGATCTCGAACACGGTGAAATCCGCGACTGGGAGAGTCTGGCAGGCGACGGTTCGATACGCCGGCTTCATCTCAGCATCGGCGACATCAACGAAGCCTTCGCGAAATCGGGCAGCGCGGCGGCGAGCCAGTACCCCGAACCAGGTGAGCCCGACGACACCTTTGTTGATCTCTACGCCGCGCTCGTGAGTGCGCCCACGATCGGCCGTAGCCTGCTCGGCGAGGACGGCTATCGACGGCTGAAGGACGGCCTGAAACCCGGGCAACAGGCGATCGTCGTGGCCGGCAACGGCCCCTACTCCTTCAAAGGGTCGGCTTACGTTCGCGGCGGCATCTTCGATCGCATCGAGATCCTGCAGGAAGGCAACAGCACCCGCTTCCGCGACCGCAACCATACCCGCCTCGGTGCGCTGGAAGCGGCCGGCGCGCCGGAGTTCAGGGAAGTCGGCCTGTTCGTCACGCCTCCGGAGTTCACGCTGGATCCGACCCAGCCGTGGCAGCTTCAACTGCTGGTGCAGCGGAGCCTCGGCGGCCGCGACAAGGCCTTCCTGACCTTCGACCTCAACTACACCCTCCCCGACAGCTACATACGCCGCGAGCAGCGGGCGGTGACAGTGCCGGAAAGTGCGGCGCCTCCACCCTCGCAGGCAGAGGCTGCAGCCGCACCGGCTGGACCGGCCGCGGACGCCGACGAGCCGCTCTGGATGCGGATCTGGCGGTCGAGCACCGTCTCGATCGGCATCACCGCGTTCATGCTGGCCGCCCTCACCGGCATCTTCTTCTTCCAGAACCTGCTGGTTAGTCGCCCGGTGCTCTACACCTGGGTCCGGCGGGGCTATCTCGCGCTCGTTCTGGTCTGGCTCGGCTGGTACGCCAATGCGCAACTCTCCGTCGTCAACGTCGTCACCTTCACCAATGCGCTGGTGACGGGCTTCCGCTGGGAATTCTTCCTCGCAGCCCCGCTGATCTTCATTTTGTGGGCCGCAACGGCCGGCGGGCTTCTGTTCTGGGGCCGCGGCCCGTTCTGCGGCTGGCTGTGTCCGTTCGGCGCCCTGCAGGAGCTCACCAACACTGTCGCGAAATGGCTGAAGGTGCCGCAGATAACGGTGCCGTGGGGACTGCACGAGCGACTCTGGCCGATCAAGTACATCATCTTCCTCGGCCTGTTCGGCCTGTCGCTCTACTCGGTCGACATGGCCGAGCGGTTCGCCGAGGTCGAGCCGTTCAAGACCGCGATCATCCTGAAGTTTTCGCGGAGCTGGCCGTTCGTGGCCTACGCCGTCGGCCTGCTCTTCATCGGCCTCTTCATCGAGCGCTTCTTCTGCCGTTACCTCTGCCCGCTCGGCGCTGCGCTCGCGATACCCGGCCGCATCCGGACCTTCGAATGGCTCCGCCGCTGGCAAGAATGCGGATCACCCTGCCAACGCTGCGCCAAGGAATGCCCGGTGCAGTCGATTCATCCCGAGGGTCATATCAACGTCAACGAGTGCATCTACTGCATGCATTGTCAGGAACTCTATTACGACGATCACCGCTGCCCGCACATGATCCAGGTGCGGCTGAAGCGCGAGAAGTTCGCGGCCATGTCCTCGCCGTCGATGCGTGCGAGCGGCAAGGGTCCCGCGACCGTCATCACCGCCGGCGGCAAGCCTGTCGGCGCATCACCAGTCGTATCACCACCCCCAAACTGAACCGGAAGCCGAGGAGGCTATCATGAGCGAGAACGAACAGGCCAAGGGCGTCAGCCGACGAACAGTGCTCGGAACGACGGCGGCCGCGGCGGGCGTGGGCCTTGCCGGCGGAGTGGCGATGAAGGACGGCCTCGTCTCGTCTGCGGACGCGCAGACCAAGAATGCTGCTCCGAAAGCGCCGGCGGCCCGGCCGGCCGTGCAGAAGACCGAGGTGGCGCCCGGTGACCTCGACGAATACTACGTGTTCTTCTCGAGCGGTCAGTCCGGCGAGATGCGGATCATCGGCCTCCCCTCGATGCGCGAACTGATGCGCGTGCCGGTGTTCAACCGCTGCAGCGCGACCGGCTGGGGCCAGACCAATGAAAGCCTCAAGGTTCTGACCGAAGGAATGCAGCCGGCGACCCGCGAATTCCTCAAGAACCGCGGCGGCACGTTCATGAACGGCGACCTCCACCACCCGCACGTCTCGTTCACGGACGGCACCTACGACGGTCGCTATGCCTTCATGAACGACAAGGCCAACAGCCGCGTCGCGCGGGTGCGGCTCGATATCATGAAATGCGACAAGATCATCGAACTGCCGAACCAGCACACGGTGCATGGCCTGCGATTGCAGAAATATCCACGCACGGGCTATGTGTTCGCCAACGGCGAGGATGGCGTGCCGCTGCCCAACGACGGCAAGGTTCTCGACGATCCCAAGCAGTACCGCTCCATCTTCACCGCGATCGACGGCGACACGATGAAGGTGGCCTGGCAGGTGATGGTCAGCGGCAACCTCGACAATGTCGATTCCGACTATCAAGGCAAATACTGCTTCTCGACCTGCTACAACGGCGAGGAAGGCGTCACTCTGGCGGAGATGACCGCAAGCGAACAGGACTGGGTCGTCATCTTCAACATCAAGCGGATCGAAGAGGCCGTGAAGAAGGGCGACTTCAAGGAATTGAACGGCGTGCCCGTGATCGATGGCCGCAAGGGCTCGGCCTACACCCGCTACGTGCCGGTCTCGAACAATCCGCACGGCATGAACACCGCGCCCGACGGCATCCACATCGTGGCGGCCGGAAAGCTCTCGCCGACCGTGACCGTGATGGACGTCCGCAAATTCGACGACCTGTTCGACGACAAGATCAAGCCGCGCGACGTCGTCGTCGCGGAGCCCGAACTCGGACTCGGACCGTTGCATACGGCCTATGACGGCAAGGGCAACGCCTACACCACGCTGTTCCTCGACAGCCAGGTCTGCAAGTGGAGCATCGACCTCGCCAAGCGGGCCTTCAAGGGTGAGAAGGTCAATCCCATCCTTCAGAAGATCGACGTGCACTATCAGCCGGGTCACAACCATTCCTCGATGGGCCAGACCAAGGAGGCCGATGGAAAGTGGCTCATCTCGCTGAACAAGTTCTCGAAGGACCGCTTCCTGAACGTCGGGCCGCTCAAGCCCGAGAACGACCAGCTGATCGACATTTCGGGCGATCAGATGAAGCTGGTGCATGACGGCCCGAGCTTCGCCGAGCCGCATGACGCAACCATCGTCCACCGCTCGAAGATCAACCCGATCTCGATCTACGATCGCGCGGATCCGATGTTCGCCGATGCGGTCAAGCAGGCCAAGGCGGACGGCATCAATCTGGAGGCGGATTCGAAGATCATTCGCGACGGCAACAAGGTGCGCGTCTACATGACGTCCACCGCGCCCGCCTATGGTCTCGATCAGTTCCAGGTCAAGCAGGGTGACGAAGTCACCGTCTTCGTCACCAATATCGACGCCGTCGAGGACCTGACGCACGGCTTCTGCATCGTCAACTACGGCATCCAGATGGAGATCGGCCCGATGGCCACCGCGTCCGTGACCTTCACGGCCGACAAGGCAGGGGTCTACTGGTACTATTGCTCGTGGTTCTGCCACGCCATGCACATGGAGATGAAGGGCCGGATGTTCGTCGAACCCAAGTCGGTTTGAAGTCGGTTTGAAGTCGGTCTTGAATCGATCTGATCGGAGCGACCTCGTGGGTCTTCTCTTGCGCATGTTTCCGGCGGCGCTGGTCGCCGCCGGATTGTCCGGCTTCGCCAGTGCGGAGACGCTCTCGGCCGTGCCCGGGCAGCCGCTGCAAGCGGTGCTGGATGGCGCGCGCGCCGGCGACGTCGTCACGCTTGCCTCCGGCGAATATCACGGCTCGATCCGGATTGACCGTCCCCTGCAACTGGTCGGGAGCCGCGATGCGGTGCTCGATGGCGACGGCTCCGGCAACGTCATCACGGTCACCGCGCCCGACGTCACCATTCGCGGTCTGACCATCCGGGCCTCCGGCCGGGATCTTCAGGCCATGAATTCCGGAATCTTCCTGCAGAAGACGGCCGAGCGCGCGACGGTCGAGGACGTCAGGCTGGTGGGAAATCTGTTCGGCGTCTATGTGCACGGCGCCCAGGGCTCGCGCGTCGTCCGCAACGAGATCGAGGGATTGCGTGGCGGGCGTCTCAGCGAGGCAGGAAACGGCGTCTCGCTCTGGAACGCGCCTGACGTCACCATCGCCGACAACACCTTCCGCTACGGCCGGGACGGCATCTTCACCATCTCAAGCCGAAAGGACCGCTTCATTGGAAACCGGTTCGAGCAGGTTCGCTTCGCCGTCCATTACATGTACACCAACGACAGTGAAGTCAGCGGCAACGTTTCGATCGGCAACCATGTCGGCTATGCCATCATGTATTCCAACCGGCTGGTGATCCGGGGCAACATTTCGGATCACGACCGCGACCACGGCCTTCTGTTCAACTATGCAAACTACGCCGAGATCGACGGCAACCGGGTGACGGGTGGTCCGCTGAGCGCGGCAACGGACATGGCGGCGGAAGGTCCCGACGACGAGCGGGGCATGCTGCCGCAACAGAAGCGGGAGAGCACGCTTCGGAGCGGCCCGGAGAAATGCGTGTTCATCTACAACACCAATCACAACAAGTTCCGCAACAACTGGTTCGAGCGCTGCGCCATCGGCGTGCACTTCACGGCCGGCTCCGAGGGTAACGAAATCACCGGCAACGCCTTTGTCCGCAACGCCAACCAGGTGAAATATGTCGGCACCCGCAACCTCGACTGGTCGACCGGCGGGCGCGGCAATTACTGGAGCGATAATCCGGCATTCGACCTGAACGGGGACGGCATTGCCGATACGGCATACCGGCCGAACGACCTCATCGACCGCGTGCTGTGGACGGCACCCGCGGCGAAGGTCCTGATCAACAGCCCCGCCGTCCAGGTGATCCGCTGGGCGCAGGCGCAGTTTCCGGCGCTGCTGCCGGGCGGCGTCGTTGACAGTCATCCGCTGGTGTCGCCGCCGCGCATTCCTGCGCCGAAGGAGACGCGATGACCAGCACGGTACGCGTCAGCGACGTCACCAAGGCCTATGGCCGCGTCGAGGCCGTGCGCGGCGCGTCGTTCGCGCTTGGCCAGGGCGAGCTCGTTGCCTTGATCGGCCACAACGGCGCCGGCAAGACCACGCTGATGAAGCTCATGCTGGGATTGATCCGGCCGAGCAAGGGCGCCATCGAGGTTCTCGGCGACAACCCCGCCGCCGGCGAATTCGCGGGGCGGCGGCAACTCGGCTACCTCCCCGAAAACGTCTCCTTCGACCCTGCCCTGACCGGCCGCGAGACCCAGGCCTTCTACGCCCGGCTGAAGCGCGAGCCGGTCGCCAAGGCCCTCGATCTGCTCGACGCCGTCGGCCTCGGCGCCGCCAGCCGCCGCCGGGTGAGCACCTATTCCAAGGGCATGCGCCAGCGCCTCGGGCTCGCGCAGGCACTGCTAGGCGCGCCGCGGGTGCTGCTGCTGGACGAGCCGACCACCGGCCTCGATCCGGAGCTGCGCCAGACCTTCTACGACATCATCGCACGGCTCGCCGCCGCGGGCGCGACCGTGCTGCTGTCGTCGCATGCGCTGACCGAGCTCGAGGAGCGCGCCGGCCGCGTCATCATCATGAACCGCGGCATCAAGGTCGCGGACGGCTCGATCAACGAGCTGCGTCGTCTCGCCCGGCTGCCCACCCGCATCCGTCTCAAGGTGGCAGGCCTCGCTCCGAGTGAGATGCCGACCTGGGCTCCCCAAGACACCACCTGCCGCCGCCTCAATGGCCACATCGTCGAGATCGACGCTGCGCCGGAGCGGAAGATCGAGCTGCTGCATCGCGCGACGGCCGCCGGCAATGCCGTCGAGGATGTCGACGTGGTCCCGCCCACCCTCGACGAGCTCTATGCTCATTTTCTTCGGCAATCGGAGCAGGCGCCATGAACGTCCTGATCATCGCCGCCAAGGAGATCCACCAGGCCATCCGCAATCGCTGGGTGCTCGCCGCAACGCTCCTGCTCGCCGGACTGGCGCTGTCGCTGACTTTTCTCGGCAGCGCGCCGACCGGCAATGTCGGCGTCCGCGCACTGGACGTGGTTGTCGTCAGCCTGTCGAGCCTGACGATCTTCCTCGTGCCGCTCATCGCGCTGCTGATCTCGCACGACGCCATCGTCGGCGAGATGGAGCGCGGGACGATGCTGTTGCTGCTGAGCTATCCGGTCGCGCGCTGGCAGGTGCTGCTCGGCAAGTTTCTGGGCCACCTCGCCGTCCTCGCCTTTGCGACCTGCCTCGGCTACGGCGCGGCGGTCGGTGCGCTGGCCGCGACGGGCAGCCAGATCGACAACGATAGTTTCCTGGCCTTCGCGGCGATGGTCGGCTCCTCGGTGCTGCTCGGCGCGGCCTTCGTCGCGATCGGCTATCTGGTCAGCGCGCTCGTGCGCGACCGCGGAACGGCCGCCGGCATCTGCATCGGATTGTGGCTGCTGCTGGTGCTGATCTACGACATGGCGCTGCTCGGCGTGCTCGCGCTCGACCAGGGCCGCAGCATCTCGGCCGCCGTGCTCAACGCCTTGCTGCTGGCGAACCCGACCGACGCCTATCGGCTGATCAACCTGACCGGCTTTGCCAATGTCAGCACCTTCGCCGGCATGGCTGGCCTTGCCCAAACCTCGTCCCTGACGATCCCGGTCCTGTTGACCGCCCTGCTCGGCTGGACGTTGCTGCCGCTCGGGCTGGCCGCGCTCGCCTTCTCGCGGAGGGAGCTATGAGACGCCGAACCATGCTGCTCGTCCTGCTCGTGCCGTTCGCGCTCGCGGGCTGCAACGAGAAGCAGGCCGCGAAGATCCCACCGCCGCATCGGATGACCGCGGAAGACATCGGTCATTACTGCGGCATGAACGTGCTCGAGCATCCGGGACCGAAGGGCCATATCTTCGCCGCGAGCCTGATGGAGCCCGTGTGGTTCTCGTCGGTGCGCGACACCATCGCCTTCACGATGCTGCCGGACGAACCCAAGGACATTCTGGCGATCTACGTCTCCGACATGGGCAAGGCGCCCGACTGGGACAAGCCCGGCGCCGACAACTGGATCGAGGCGCGCAAGGCGATGTTCGTGATCGAGAGCCGGGCCAAGAGCGGCATGGGCGGCGACGAGGCCGTTCCGTTCTCGGAGCGGGCAGCGGCGGAGACGTTCGCCGCACAGAACGGCGGCAGGATCGTCGGCTTCAACGAGGTGTCCCGGGACTACGTCCTGACGTCGGCGAACGCAACCAGCGCCGCGGCGGCCGACGAGACGACGGAAGGCCCGCCGGGCGGACGATCGAGGAGAACGCCATGACGCGCACGCTGACGCGCCGACGCTTCATCCGGATCAGCGCGGCGGCCGCTGGCTTCAGCGCGCTGTCTCGAGCTCATTCCGTTCGTGCCGAGATCGCGCCGGCGAGCTGGCGCGGCACGATGCTGGGCGCGGTCGCGACGATGGAGATCCACGACGAGGACCGCAACCGGGCGGAGCGACTGATCGCGCTGGCCTGCGCCGAGGCGCGGCGGCTCGAGCGGCTGTTCAGTCTTTATCTCGATGATTCCGCCCTGGTCGCGCTGAACCGGACCGGTATCCTGCTTGATCCCGCCGCCGAGATGATCGATCTGCTCTCGGCCTCGCAGCGCTATTCCACGCTGACCGGCGGCCTGTTCGACGTCACCGTACAGCCGCTGTGGGAGCTCTATGCCGGCCATTTCGCGCGCGATGGCGCCGATCAGGCCGGCCCGGCACCAGCCGCGATCGAGGCGGCGCTGGCGCGCGTCGGCAGCAGCCGGCTGTCGATCAGCCGCGACCGGATCGTGATGCCGAAGGGCATGGCCGTCACCCTGAACGGGATCGCGCAAGGCTATGTCACGGACAAGGTGGTCGAGCTGTTGCGGGCGCATGGCATCTCCCATAGCCTGGTCGACATGGGCGAGGCCCGTGCGATCGGCTCGCGTCCGGACGGACGTCCCTGGGATGTCGGCATCGCCGATCCCGACCTTGCGGGCCAGACGAAGACGGTGCTGCCGATCGTCGACCGCGCCGTGTCTACCTCGGGCGGCTACGGCTGCCAGTTCGATCCCGGGGCGCGCTTCAACCACCTGTTCGATCCGCGATCAGGCGGCTGCGCGCAGCGCTATCGCAGCGTGACGACCGTGTCCCGCAGCGCGACCGCCGCGGACGCCTTGTCGACGGCGTTCAGCCTGATGCCGGAAGACCAGATCAGATCGCTGCTGCCGGGTGCCGACATCGACCGCGTGTATCTGATCGACGACGCCGGCAAGTCGGTCGAATTGTCGGTGTAGTCGAGAAAGGAACGCCGGGGCCGCGCTATCGCGATAGCAGCAGGTCCAACTGGCTCTGCGCCTTCTTCAAGGCCGCCGCGTACCAGGCCTGGCTCGGCGCTTCCTTGGCGAAGCATTTTGTGTAGGCGTCCATCGCCTGATCCTCCTTGGCCATGGCATCCTCTGGCACTTTCTTCGCCATCATCTGCTTCCAGACCTTTTCACAGGCCGGAATCTCTGCCGTCTTCACGGCGTCGGTGTCGGCGAGGAAGAAGACCTTGTCGCCCTGGATCGCGACGACGTCGATCTCATGCGGCGCTCCCTTCAGATCGCCATTGCCGCGCACGCCCAGCACCGCGGCCGCGGCGCTCGCGGATGCCGGCTTGGTGATCGGCAGCTCCGCATATTTGGCGAAGGCGGAGTCCTGGATCGCCTGATAGTAGAAGCGGTCGGATTTCAAGGCCGCTCCGATCTCCTGCGGCATGCCGTCCTCGCGATGCTCGCGCAGCCAGTGCTTGAGCAGCCCCGTGGTGGTCACCACGGCCTGCCTCTTGTCGCCCTCGGAGGCGAAGCTGAGCCCGTCGAGATGGCCGAAGCCCGAATCGCCCTTGAAGAGCGTGTCGGCGTTCGACTTGCCGTCAGCGGGGAGCCCCTTGATCGTGACCGGCCCCACCAGGCCCCGCAACACGCCCGCAAGCTCCTTCAGAGCCGCGTCATGCTGCTTGGAGAGCTCATCGCTCTCCTTGGCTTTCGAGAATTTTGCGATGTAGCGATCGCGCAGGTCGAGATAGCGCTGCTCGGGCGTCGCCGCATGGGCGGGCGTGGCCAGGACGAGCAAGCAAAGCAAGGCAAGCGATTTCATTCAATGTCCGCGGACTGGGAGCGATCTCATCTTTGTGCCGCTGCGAGGTCCGAAGGTTCACCCGCAACGACGGTGCGCCCTAGTCTGCCGGCGTGAGCTGCCGATTCAAGCGCAGCGTCGCAGTCTCGCGGACCCGGACCCGGGCGCGGCGCTTGCGCCACCAGATCACGACGCCGGTGACCGACAGCGCGGCGACCACCAGTCCCATGATCGAGATCAGGATGCGGCCGAACAGGCCAACGATGCGGCCCGAATGCAGCGGGAACTGAGCCTGGACGAAGATGTCGGCGGCGGTGCCGACCCAGGGCAGCCGCTCGCCGATGGGGCGGCCGTCCTCGCTGTCGTAATAGAGCTGCGCCGGCCCGACGCCGCCGGCGCCGTGATCGTCGCCGGGATGGAAGAAGGCGGCGGCATAGACGCCGTGGGCCGGGCCGTAATTGATCGAGCCGACCGGGATGGTCCAGCCGCGCGCCTTGCCGTCGGCGGCCGCGCGCGCGGCGATCTCGGCGAACGTCACCTTGGGCTCGATGGGATCGTCGAGATCGCGATAAGGCCGCTGCTCATAGGGCGTCGGTGTGTAGTTCGACACTATCTTCATCAATGGCGAGAACACTTCGAAATAGAGGTTCAGCGAGAATGCCGTGAAGGCGATCACGAACAGCACGCCCCAGGTCCACAGGCTGAAGGCGCGATGGATGTCGAAATTGATCCGGTAGGCGCTGCCCGAGGTCTTGATGGTCCAGGCCGGCGCCCAGCGCGCCCAGAAGCCGCGCTCGAGCTGGCGCGCGACGGCGGGCGCCCGCTCCGCCTTGGCGCGGCGGCGCGAGGGCAGCGTGAGGTAGAAGCCGACGAAGCAATCGATGGTCCAGATGATGGCGATCACGCCGAGCACGCGCATGCCCCAGCGGTCGCTGCCCCAGAATTCGGGGATGTGCATGGTGTAGTGCAGCTTGTAGAGAAACGAGACGAAGTTCTCCCGCGTGACCGGCCAGACCGCGCCCCAATAACGCCGGCCGAGCTCAGCGCCGGTGTTGGGATCGAGGAAGACCTGGTTGTAGTCGAGGGTATAGCGCTTGCCGGTCGCCGGATCGATCCGCGGCATCACGAAGAACCACAGCGAGTGCCCCTCCTCCGGCGTCATGAAGAGATAGACGACGCGCGCGTGGGGGTCGCGCTGCTCGATCATCCTGGCGAGCTCGATCGAGGGGATCGCCGGACCCTTGGTCGAGACGTCGAACAGATGACCGTTCAGGACGTCGTCGATCTCGTGATCCCAGGAGATGATCGCGCCTGTGATGCCGGAGAAGAACAGGAATCCGGCCGTGAGCAGTCCCGCCCAGCGATGCAGCCTGCCGAATATCGCTCTCATCGCCCAAGTCTCACTTCAATGGTCCGGCTCCCGTAGCCGGACCGTCGTTACGTCGATCTCACCAGCGATAGGTCAGCTTGCCGATGGCCTTGCGTCCCTCGGCGTAGAAACAACCCGACGCGGCGCCGTAGCAGGCGGCGACATAGCGCAGGTCGGTCAGGTTGGTGACGTTCAGCGACAGCCGCCAATTGTCCCTGCTGTAGGCGAGCAGCGCATCCAGCACGGTCGCGGAACCCACCTTGAAGGTGTTGGCGTCATCGCCCCAGGTCGCGCCGACATAGCGGATGCCGCCGCCGAATTGAAGCCCGGCGAACTGGCCGGCCTGCAGCGTGTAGTCGCTCCACAGCGAAGCGCGGTTGAGCGGCACCGTCGTCGGCGCCTTGCCGAGATTGACCGGATCCCGCGACAGCTCGGCATCGACATAGGCGTAGGCGGCACGCAGGTTCCAGCCGTCGGCGAGCGACATGGTGCCTTCGAGCTCGATGCCGCGCGATTTGACCTGGCCGATTTGCGAGGCCGTATAGGTCGGCGGCGCATAGACGACGACGTTGTCGCGCGTCAGGTCGAAAGCCGCGAAGGTGAACAGCGCGTTCCAGCCGAGCGGCTGGTACTTGACGCCGACCTCGTACTGGACACCGGTCTCGGGATTCAGCAGCTGGCCGCTGGCCGTCGCGAGCACCGGCAGGAACGATTCCGAGTAGCTCACGTAAGGCGCGATGCCGTTGTCGAAATTGTACATCACGGCGGCGCGGCCGGTGAAGGCCGATGCATCCTTCGAGATCGAATTGTTGGCGATGCCGTTGTCGACCTGAGTCGTCACGAAGTCCTGGCGGCCGCCGAGCTGGAAGGACAGCCGGCCGAGCTTGATCTGATCCTGCAGATAAAGGCCGGTCTGCGATTGCTTGACGCCGGTCTTGTCGTTCGGCGTGGTGTCCACGGCGTAGTCGTAGCTGTACACGGGGTTGAAGACGTTGACCGTCGGAGAGGAGGTCGTCACGCCGAAGGCGGTGTCGCGGAAACTGGTGTTGCGATAATCGACGCCGGCCAGCACGGTATGCTGCAGGAAGCCGGTCGCGAACTTACCCTGCAGCTGATTGTCCACCGCAAACGAGTTGATGTACGAATTGCTGTAGCTGCCGACGCGGGCGTAGTCGCCGGCGGCTTCGTTGGTGTAGCCGGCGCCGTAGAAGACCTTCTCCTCGTTGTGCTGGTAGGCGTAACGCATGTTTTGCCGGAACGTGATGTTGTCGGTGAAATCATGCGAGAGCTGATAGCCGGCGGTCGCAAGCTCCGTGTTGAACGCATCGAAGCTCGGCACGCCCGCGAAGAACGAGACCGGGATGGTGCGGCCATTGTTCGGCCAGACCGTGCCGGACGCCGGCAGGAACTGCAGGCCCCACCCTGCCCGGTCGCGCTGATAATTGGCGAGGATCGTCAGCGTGGTGTCTTCATTCGGCTTGAAGGTGACGGCCGGCGCGATGAAGACGCGATTGTCCTTGGTGAAATCGACCTGGGTCTCGCCGTCACGCACGACGCCGGTCAGGCGCCACAGCACGGTGCCTTCCTTGTTGGCGGGGCCGCCCATGTCGAACTGGCCCTGATAGCGGTTGAAGCTGCCGCCGGAGATCGAGACCTCGCCGAACTGCTGCGCGGTCGGCAGCTTCGTCACGTAGTTGAGCAGGCCTCCTGTGCCGCTGCCGCCATACATGGCCGATGAAGGTCCCTTCAGCACCTCGATGCGCTCGGCGCCGTAGGGGTCGAGGCCGTTGAAATGCACGTAATTGCTCGAGGGGATGCGCAGGCCGTCGATATAGAGGCCCGGCATGGTCATGTCGAAGCCGCGGATCTGCAGGCCCCCGAAGCGGGTGTCCGAACCGCCGTTGACGTCGCCGCTGACGCCGGCGGTGTAACGCAGCGCCTCGCCGATCGAGACCGCGCCCTGGTTCCTGACCTGGTCGGTCGTGATCACCGACACCGACTGCGGCGTTTCGATCAAGGGCGTATCGGTCTTGGTCGCGGTGCCGCTTCGCGTCGCGACGAAGCCGCGCACCGGACCGTTGGCGCGTTCGCCGGTATTTCCGTTCGAGGATGCCGACTGGGTTGGCGCGGCCTGCTGCGCGGGAGAGCGGCGAGTGGCGCGCGAGGTCCGTGTCGTCGCCCTTCGCGACGAGGCGATCGCCGCCGGACGGGCGCGCTGGGCCGGCGCATCGACAGTGACGGCGGGGATCTGGGTCTGGGATTGTGCGGGACCGAAGGGGATTGCGAGAGCCAAAGTGCTGGCAGCACCGAAGAAAAGCACTCGGATGTGTCGAAGACGCGTATCAAAACGCGAAGGAAGTCTGGAGTTGGTCACGTCTGCTGAGCCCCACGCACTGCCGGCTTCGCCGGTATCGTTCTTGATGTCCCGCCCTAACTCAGGCGGTTTCGGAGTGCGATAGGAACGGCGTTAGAATTTCTCCAGACATGGGAGCTGCATGTGCGACGAATGCGCTCACGCATGCTGCGGCGCTGCCTCCTTAGAATTGGAATACTTCCAGACTGGAAGCCGTCAGTCTGTTGCGAGACGCAAGCGCATGCGGCGGCGGCATCGCGCGATCAGCGTTGCGACCGAAGGCGAAGACGCGAGTCGTTGATGGCTGCGCTACGCGCGGTCCGCGTGACAACAGGTCGCGGCCTCGTTGCTCCCGCCCGCCAGCACGCTGCGGCTGTTGCGGTCCGGCGGGATATCGCCTGCCGCATTGGCCGCGAAGAAGCCGGTCGGCTTCAGCACGAAGCCGGCATATTCCACCGGCATGATCGGAAAATCCTCGGGCTTGCAGACATGGGTGTGGCCGAACGAGTGCCACAGCACGATGTCGGCATTCTCGATGTTGCGGTTCTGCGCGGCGTAGCGCGGCAGGCCGTCGCCGCCAGCATGGACATTGGGATAGTCGCCGCTGGCGTATTTCTCGCTCGCGTCGAACGCGGTGACCCAGACATGCTTTGTCGCAAAGCCGCCGCGCCGGCGCACATGGCTGCCCTCCTGCGCCAGCATCAAAGGGCTCGGGTTGACGACGAGCTTGTAGGCCGGCGCGCCGCCGACCGAGTTGGTCTCGTTGGGATTGCTGATCTTCCAGAACCGGCCGGTCTCGCCATTGGCGACCGCCGCGGCATCGCGCTCGCGCGATAGCACGCGTGTGGTGGTGTCGAACACGTTGCCATACGGATTGTCGTGGCCCCACGGCCGCGGCACGAAGTCGTGCTCGGTCACGGTGTTGCCGCCGCCGTCCAGATCCATGTGCAGGCGCACGTTGAAGAAGTGCTGGTGCGTGGGACCGCCGAGATGATCGTCGACCATGCCGCCCCAGCGGTACTTCTCGCCCGGCCTCACGGCGGCGGTCTGGATGATGCCGGTGAGTTTCGTCTCGAGCTGGATCGTGCCGTCCTGGTAGAGATACCAGTAGAAGCCGTAATCGTAGTTGCCGACGGTCGCGAAGAACGAGATCACCAACCGGCGAGACCTTCGGACCTCGAACAGGCCGTTGCGGAATTCGTAGTGCTTCCAGGCAATTCCGTAGTCTTCCTCATGCATGCAGATGGCGTTCTGCATGACGAAGGGCTCGCCCTTGTTATCGGCGGCGGGCACGTCGAAATAGTGAATGTTGCCGAGACAGTCGCAACCGAGCTCGAGCGCATTGGCGAGCATGCCGAGGCCGTATTCGCCGGCATCGAAGGCCGACTTCCAGAAATGGTTGGCCGTCGGGTCGGCGTAGGGCACCACCATCTCGGTGACGCTGGCGCGGTGGATCAGCGAGCGCTTGCGTGCACCGTCCTGATAGGCGAGCTGGTGCAGCACGAGGCCCTCGCGCGGCGTGAAGCCGACGCGAAAGCTCCATTTCTGCCAGTCGACCTTCCAGCCATCGACCTGAAAGCTCGCGCCTTCCGGCTGCTCGATATGCAGCGGCTTGATGTCGGTGCGTGGGTCCTGCATCTCATGCGCGCCGTAGTTCCGCTTCTTGCGCGGGATCGGCACGATCGGATCCCCGTCGGTGAGGTCGATGACCTTGCCGCCGATGAGGTCGACCACGGCGACGACGCCTTCGATCGGGTGCGCATAGCCGTTGTCCTGAAGGTGCTCGCGAAAATAGCTGACGGCCCGCACGATACGGGCGCCACGCTCGAACGCCTTGTCGAAGAATCCGGACGAGAACGGATCGACCTGGACCAGCTCGATGTCCTTGTCCGTCAGTCCACGGCGGCGCATCGCGGCGCGCCAGCCGGGATCGGCCTTCACCACGGCCTCGCACTTGAAGAACTCTTCCAGCATCACCGGCGGCTGCCCGTACGGCGCCTCGCGATTCGGAATGACTTGTCGCGCGATGATCTCATTGCGGCCGAGATCGACGATGTGCTCGATCGCCTCGCCCGTCGTGATGTCCAGGGTCAACGCGAAGGCGCGGCGCCCGGCTCCGCCCGAGGCCAGCTCCTGCTTGGTCGGCTCCTCCAGCCGCACCGTCGGAAAGCGGCAGTTGTCCGGCGAGACGGCGGCGGCACGAACCAGTGCGCAGGCGGCGGTGATCTCCCCGGCCGTCAGCGGATCGAGCGGATGCGGCGCTGCGGTCTGGGCCGGCGATTGGGCTTTGGTGGTATCGAGCATGGCGATCTCCGGGGATCAGGCGAGATGCGCGGTGATGGCGTTGAACGCGGCGAACCAGCGCTGGTCGATCGGCACGTCCATCGCCTTTGGCTGGGTCGCGAGCTTGACGATGACAGTGTCGGAGTCGAGATCGACATAGAGGTGCTGGCCGTGAATGCCGATCGCGGTGATGGCGTTGCGCGACGGATCGATCGTGAACCATTTGCTGCGGTAGCGCGCGCCCGGGAAGAACTCGGCGAGATCGCCATCGGCCCAGGCCTGGGGATCGCCGTTCTCGCGGATGTCATCGATCCACCAGCCCGGCACCACTTGCCGCCCTTCGACCACGCCGCGGCAGCGGATCATCTCGCCGAAACGGATGAGGTCGCGCGCGGTGACCGAGATGCCGCCGGCGATGCGGCCCATGCCGTGGCTGTCCAGCGTGAGCGAACCGTCTTCCTCGGCGCCCAGGGGCTGCCAGAGATAGTCCGAGAGGATGCGATGGTAGGGCATGCCGCAGGCGCGCTCGTAGACCCAGCCGAGCACCTCGGTGTTGGGTGAGACGTAGTGGAACACCTTGCCGTGCGGCTTGCCGGTGCTGCGCAAGGTGGTGAGATAGGCGCGCTGGTGGCCGGGCTCGACGCCATCAGGCGGCACGTCCCAGCCCGAGGAGAAGCGGTAGCGGGCGACGTCGCCGGCGGGGTCCTCGTAGTCCTCCTCGAACTTGATGGCGACGGCCATGTCGAGCAGGTTGCGGACGGTGCAGCCGGCATAGACCGAGGTCTCCAGCTCCGGCACGTAGCGCAGCACCCTCGCCTCGGGATCGACCAGGCCGCGCGCGGCCAGCACGCCGCCGAGCGTGCCGGCGATCGCCTTGCTGATCGAGCAGATCAGGTGCGGCGTGGTCGCGCTCATGCCGTCGCCGTACCATTCGTGGATCAGCGTGCCCCGATGCATCACGAGCAGCGTATCGGCAAAGGTCTCGCGGAGCGTGGCTTCGATCGTGGTGTCTTTGCCGTCAGGCGCGGTGAAGCTGAGCTTTGCCAGTTCGCGCGGCGCGCTTTTCATCAGCGTCGGCTGAGCCGAGCGACGGATCTCTGCGGTGGGCAGCACTTCGCGGGTGTGGGTGAAGCCCCAGCGGATCGCGGGAAAGGCACGCCAGTTGGCGCGGGTCACCTGGGCCTCGGGCGCAGGCGGGCTGCCGCGCATGATCTCGGTCGGTCGCATCTCGATCCCTCCGCGAAGGCCGTCCGGCTGCGATGTCGGAACGGCAGGCCGGAAGCCTGCACCGCGGCGCGATCAGACGTTATCGAGATCCGGCAATATTTTGCTGGACAGCGCCTCTGGCCGTGCCAGTCTGGCGTGGTCCTTGCTCGCTCCTCGGCTTAGGGATTCCGACGTATCGCCATGGCCTTAAGCGCAACTCTTCCGATTCAGGACTCGGCTGCCAGCCTGTTTCAGGCGAGCAGCACGGATGTCGATGAGCACTGCGCCGCCCTCGGCCGCTGGCGACTGAGCTACGACCAGATCAGCGCTGGTGCCTTCAGGGGCAGTTTCACCCAGCTTTCCCTGCCCCGTGTCGACGTGTTTCGCGAGATCACCAGCCAGCAGGTCCGCCAATATGGCCAGCTTGGCGCGGACAGCTTTGGCATCGGCCTGCCCTGGGACAGCGCCGGCGAGCTCAGCTGCAACGGGACCAGCGCCAGCGGTGCCCGGGTGCTCGCCAGCATCGATGCCGAGATCGACATGTGCACCCCGAAGGCCTTCGAGCTGCGCGGCGTTGTTGCCAGCACGGTGTTGATCGCGGAGCTTGCGGCTCGGCTCGGCATCGAGTTGCCGCGCACCGTCTGGCACCGGTTGCAGTTGATCGAAATGGCGGAAGCGCCGGTCGCGCGGCTGCGGACGCATCTCGCAGCCATTCAGGCAACGATCGCGACCGCCCCGGAAACGTTCAACCATCTGGCCGCCAGACAGGCGCTGGAAGACGCCCTCCTCGTCGAGATCATGGACATGCTGCCGACTGCACGGCCGAGCGATCCCGGCCGCAGCGCGGCGGCACGGAGGCGCACCGTGGATCGCGCCCGCGAGCTGATGCATGGCAGCGGTGATCGCTCGCTCTCGCTGCTGGAGGTCTGCAAGGTCGTCGGCGCCAGCCCGCGCAAGCTCGGCTATTGCTTCCAGGACGTCGTGGGCACCAGCCCGATGCATTATTGGCGCGCGATGCGGCTGAACCGCGTGCGCCGTGACCTCAAGCGCGCCGGCGGCATCGAAACCTCGGTCTACGACGTCGCCGTGCAGCACGGCTTCTGGCACTTCAGCCAGTTCTCGCTCGACTACAAGCGCCACTTCTCCGAAAAGCCTTCGGAGACCCTGCGGCGCGCCAGGCTGGCCGCCTGACGCGCGCCGTTCGCCTTACCAGGTCGGCAGATAGGTGCCCTTGAAGCGCGTCTCCAGGAACGCCTTCACGGGTTCGGAGTGATAGGCCTCGATCAGTTGCTTCACCCAGGGCTTGTCCTTGTCCTCCTCGCGGACGGCGAGGATGTTGACCCAGGGTCCGTCGGCGCTCTCCTGCGCGACCGCATCCTTGGCCGGATTGAGGCCGGCCTGGACGGCGTAATTGTTGTTGATCGCAACGAGGTCGACGTCCTGCAGCGCGCGCGGCAGCTGGGCGGCGTCGAGCTCGACGAAGCGGAGCTTCTTCGGGTTGTCGGTGATGTCGGCGATGGTCGAGGCGACGTTGTTCGGGTCCTTCAGCTTGATCACGCCGTGCAGCGCCAGGATCATCAGGCCGCGTGCGCCGTTGGAGGGATCGTTGGCGATGGCAACGCGTGCGCCCTCGGGAAGGTCGGCCAGCTTCTTGTACTTCTGCGAATAGACGCCCTGCGGCGAGCCGATCGTGTTGGCGACCTTGACGATCTTCCAGCCGGTCTTGGAAATCTGGTTCTTCAGGTACGGCTCATGCTGGAACGAATTGGCCTCCAGATCCTTCAAGGCCAGCGCCTGGTTCGGGATCACGTAGTCGGTGAACTCGACCACCTTGATGTCGAGCCCGCGCTCGGCGGCGACCTTCTTTACGACGTCGATGATCTCGGCGTGGGGACCGGCGGTGACGCCGACGCGGATGGTTTCGGCGTGAGCTGAGGTCGCAAGCAAGGCTGCAGCCGCAAGGGTTGCGAGAAAACGCATGGAAGTCTCCAGTTTCAGATTGATCGGTTCAGCGATGCCGCAGCCGGCGATTGACCCGCCGCGCCAGATAGTCGCCCGCGCTCTGCACGAGCTGCACCAGCGCGATCAGCACGACCACGACGGCCAGCATCATCTCCGGCATGAAGCGCTGATAGCCGTAGCGGATGCCGAGATCGCCAAGGCCGCCGCCGCCGACCGCGCCGACCATGGCGGAATAGCCGAGCAGGCTGACCACGGCGAGCGTCAGCGCCAGCAGCAGGCCGGGCAGCGCCTCCGGGATCAGCACCTTGAGCACGATCTGCATGGGCGAGGCCCCGAACGAGGACGCGGTCTCGATCAGGCCACCGTCGACCTCGCGGATCGCGGCCTCGACGAGGCGCGCGATGAACGGCGCCGACGCAATCGTCAGCGGCACGATCGCTGCGGTCGAGCCGATCGAGGTGCCCGCGACAAGCCGCGTGAACGGGATGATGGCGACCACCAGGATGATGAAGGGCGTCGAGCGCGTCGCATTGACGATGGCACCGAGCACGCGGTTGACGAAGGGGGCTGCGAACAGCTCGCCCTTGCGGCTGGTTGCGAGAAAGACGCCGAGCGGCAGGCCGAAGGCGGTGCCGAGCAGCGCGGCGATACCGACCATGTACAGGCTCTCGCCCGTGGCCTGGATGATCAGGTTGATGAGTTCAGGCGACATAGCCGAGATGCTCCGCCGAAAATTGATATTGAGACAGCCAGGCGAGGACCCGCCCCTGCGCATCCTCGCGGCCGGGAATGCCGAGAACGAGCGAGCCGACATGCTGGCCGCCGATCTCGTCGATGCGGGCCGACAGCAGCGCCACGTCGAGGCCGAGCTCGCGGGCGAGCCGCGCCACCACGGTGTCGCCGGCCCCTGCCCCGCGCACCTGGACGCGGATCACGGCCTGCCCGCCGGCAGGCGGCTCCGCCACGATCCGGCTCGCCAGCGAGACCGGCAGGCTGTCGCCGATCACTTCGGCAAGGAAGGACTGCGTGATCGGGTGTTTCGGATGCGTGAAGATGTCGGCGACATGGCCGCTCTCGACGACGCGACCGGCATCGAGCACCACGACGTCCTTAGCAAGCTGGCGCACAACGGACATTTCATGGGTGATCAACACGATGGTGACGCCGAGCTCGCGGTTGATGTTGGCGAGCAGGTCGAGGATCGCGCGTGTGGTCTGCGGATCGAGCGCCGAGGTCGCCTCGTCCGACAAGAGCACGCTCGGCCGCGTCGCCAGCGCGCGGGCAATGCCGACGCGCTGCTTCTGGCCGCCGGAGAGCTCGGACGGATAGCGGTCGTGCTTGTCGGCGATGCCGACGAGCGCGAGCAGCTCGGCGACGCGGGCTTTGATGTCGGCCCTGGTCCAGCCGGCGATCTCGAGCGGCAATGCGATGTTGTCAGCCGCGGTGCGCGAGGACAGCAGGTTGAAGTGCTGGAAGATCATGCCGATCGAGCGCTGCGCCAGCCTGAGCTCGCGGCCCGCCAGCGCCGAGATATCGCTGTTGTCGACGATCACGCGGCCCGTGGTCGGCTTCTCCAGGCCGTTGATCAACCGCACCAGGCTCGACTTGCCGGCGCCGGAACGGCCGATCACGCCGGTGATGGAACCGCGGGGAATCGCGAAGTCGATATTCTGCAGCGCGTTGACGCCGGGCTTGCCGCGATAGGCGGGATAAATCTTCGAGATGCCTTCGAAGCGGACCATGGCGTCCGGCTCAGTTGCGGCACGCGACATCGCTTCGGGCGGCGCGATCGGCTGTCCGACGACAAGCGATTGGTGAGCGTTCATGGAGACGGCCTTCATGCACAATAGTTCTCTCGCTCACCCGAAAAGGCAAACGAAAGCCGGGTCGCATCAGCGACTGGGGGTGGAACAGCAACAGGCGCCTCAAAGTGCCGCGCTGCATCGCAGCACGCACCATCGCCTTTTCCAGTCTTTCTTGCAATGTCAGATATTTGCGAGGAGGTGGACGAAGATTTCCCAATCCCACCCCGGAGAAGAATATTCCCTTCGCCGGGGGTATCAGCCTCCGGCTCGGCTCATCCCATCTGCAGCCAGGGCAGCACGATCAGCAAGAGCCCCGCGAAATAGAACAGCCCGAAGATCAGGCCAAAGCCCCAGAACTGGCGCTTGCCGATATAGCCGCTGCCGAAATACATCGGCGCCGGTCCCGTGGCATAGGGCGAGATCACGCCCATCAGGCCGAGCGAGTACATGCACAGCATGGCGAGCGTCGTCACCGGCAGGTTCGGGATGCCTGATCCCACCGCGAGCACCACCGGCAGCACGGCGGCGGCATGCGAGGTGATGCTCGAGAAGAAATAGTGGATCCAGAAGAACAGCGCGACCAGCAGCAGCATCGCGGTCGACGGCGCCAGCCCCGCGAGCGGCTTTGCGTATTCGGTCGCGAACCATTTGATGAAGCCGATCTCGTTGAGGCCCGAGGCCAGCGTCAAGAGCGAGGTGAAATAGAAGAACACCTCCCAGGCGCTCTTCTCGCTCACGATATCGGCGAACTCGATCACGCCGGTCACCAGCATCAGGGAGATCACGATGAAGACGACGGTGGTGGCATTGACGAAATTGGAGCCGAGCACGGGAACGTGGATGTCCGGACTGGAGCCCGCGATCCACAGGAACATCGCGAGCACGATCAGGCCGAGCATGATCCATTCGTTGCGCGACATCGGGCCCATCGCGGTGAGCTCCTTCGCCGCCCATGCGGAAATCTCCGGGCTGCGCTTCACCTCGGGGCGGCACACCAGATAGCTGAGCAGCGGCACCACGACCATCAGCAGGATGCCGAGCGGCGCGAAGCCCACGAACCACTGCCCCCAGCTCACCTCGACGCCGACGGTCTTCTTGGCGATCGCCAGCGCCGCCGCGTTCGGTGCGAGCGCGGTGAAGAACAGCGAGCTCGTGATCGCGGTCGCGGCGAACGCCGTCCACATCACATAGGTGCCGATCCTGCCCGCGGTCGGTCCCGGCTCGGAGCCATAGATTCGCGGGATGTTGGAGATGATGGGATAGACGATGCCGCCGCTGCGCGCGGTGTTGGACGGCGTTGCCGGCGCGAGCAGGAAGTCCGACATCGCCACCGCATAGCCGAGCCCGAGCGTGTTGCGGCCGAGCCGCTGCACCAGCACCAGCGCGATGCGCCGGCCGAGCTGGCTCTTGCGATAGCCGATCGAGAACACGAAGGCGCCGACGATCAGCCAGACCGTGCTCTCGGCAAAGCCCGCCAGCATCCAGCGCAGCGACTTGCCGGGATCCGGATCGATGTAGCCGGCAACGCCGGCGACGGTGAGGCCAATGAAGCCGACCGCGCCGACCGGCATCGATTCCAGGATGAGCCCGGTGATGACGGCCGCGAACACCGCGAAATAGTGCCATTGATTGACGTTGAGCCCGGAGGGCGCCGGCCACAGATAGATCACCAGCCACACCGCGAGCGGTGCGACCAGCTTCCAGCGAAATCCCTTTGCCTCAGGCGCCTGCGAACTGGCGGTCATGGGCCCTCCCCTCTGATGTCGTCGCCTCGTGCGGCTCGTTGGCCGAGCCTGCTTTGGTCCCTGTGCGGCGTATACGGACTGTCGGGGGTGCGATCAATGGCCTGGCATTTGATGGCTTGGCATCAAACGGCCCGGCATCGGTCTACCGCCCCTTGAAGTGCGGCTTGCGGCGCCCCAGGAACGCCTCGACACCCTCCTTGTGATCCTCGCTGAAGCCGGCGAGCGCGAACTGATCGACGTCCATGTGACTGGCGAGATCGTCGAGCGCATGCGTGAGCCGGTTGACGGTGAGCTTCGTCATCGCAACCGAGAGCGGCGGCTGCGCGGCGATCTTGCGCGCGAGATCCATGGCGGCATCGAAGGCATGGCCGGGGTCGGTCACCTGCTCGACCAGGCCCCATTCATAGGCCTCATCCGCGCTGATGCGCTGGTCGGCCAGGATCACCGCCTGCTTGGTGCGGGCCGGTCCCATCAGGTGCAGCATGCGCGGGATGCTCTGCCAGCTCATGTTCATGCCGAGCCCGATCTCGGGCACGCGTAAGTGGGCGTCGTGCCCCATCACGCGAAAGTCGAGCGCCACGGCGAGCGCGACGCCGCCGCCGACACAAAAGCCCTCGATCGCCCCGATCGTGATCTGCTCCATCTCCTGCCAGGCATGGGTGAGGCGCGGCCCGAGCTTGAGGTGCCGGCGCAGCGTGCCGAGATCCATCTCCTTGCGCGAGCGGCCCTCGGGGTCTTTCAAGTCGAAGCCGGCGCTGAAGGCGCTGGTGCTGCCGGTCAGCACCACGACGGAGGTCGTCGCGTCATCCTCGAAACTGCGCGCCGCGGCGGTGAGCTGCCGCAGCGCCTCGGGCGAGAGCGCGTTGATGCCGTCGCCGCGGTCGAAGCGCACGATTGCGATCCGTCCCTCCGGCCCGTGCCCCTTCTCGATCGTCACATAATCACTCAACCGTCGTCTCCCTGTTCTTGTTGCTCTTGATCACAGATGCCCGGTGCGCCGGTGCTCCGGCTCACTGCCGTGGACCGGAAACCGGATCGTGGTGCCGATGGTGATCCAGTTGGCGTTCTCGCCGGTGATGTTGCGGCCGTAGATCACGTCGACGGAAAATATCTCGTTCGGCCGGTAGCGTAGCCCGGTCTGCAAGCGCGGCTGCACGACGCTCGCGACCTCGGATGCCCCGGCCTGGCCGTACGCCTCGATCGTCCATTGCAGCGTGTCGGTGAACTTCCAGTCGAAGCCGACGCCATAAGTCAAATAATGGCGATCCACGGTGCGATCCCACAGCCAGCCGCCGTTCACGTTGATGCGCATGGTCTCCGAGAGGCGGAAGGTCGCGGGGATGACCGCGAAAGCGGACAGCGCCTCGCCGGTCGTCACGTCGAACGATCCGCCGCTATAGGCCGACAGTCCCCATCGTCCGATCCCCGTCGGGATGAAGTTCGTCTTGGCTTTCGGCGCCACGGTGGTGCTCCAGTCGCCGTCGCTGCGGGCGCGGATGGTCTGCAGGCTCAGCTCGACCGGCCTGAAGGGATCGACCACGCAGGAGGGATTGGCGACGGCCGCGACATCGGTGTTGGTCGCCATCGACAGCCAGCTCTCGACCTTGCAGGAGCCGACCTCCGAAATGTCGGCGGCATCCACCGCATAGGCGCCATTCGCGGCGCGCGCATCCTGCGCCGGAAGTGCGACAAGAGCCGCGATTGCGGTGATAATTGCGGTTTGTGAAGCCCAGCCCATGGGGGGATGTTAGCAGAGTCTTCGCCTCGACAAGGCCCGGATTCTGGGACTATCTTCGCGCCATGAGTGAACATCATCACGACCACGATCACGACCATTCCGAACTCTCGGAAACCGAGCTGCGCGTGCGCGCGCTCGAGACGATCTTGACCGAAAAAGGCTATGTCGAGCCCGCCGCGCTCGATGCCATCATCCAGGCCTATGAGACCAAGATCGGCCCGCACAACGGCGCCCGCGTGGTCGCCAAGGCCTGGACCGATCCGGCGTTCAAAAAGGCGCTGCTGGAAGACGGCTCCAAGGCGATCGGCACGCTCGGCCATGTCAGCCGCGTCGGCGACCATCTCGTCGTGGTCGAGAACACGCCGGAGCGGCACAACATGGTCGTGTGCACGCTGTGCTCCTGCTACCCCTGGGAAATGCTGGGGCTGCCGCCGGTCTGGTACAAGGCCGCGCCCTATCGCTCGCGCGCAGTGAAGGATCCGCGCGGCGTGCTCGCCGATTTCGACGTCAGCCTGCCGAAGGACATGGAGATCCGGGTGTGGGATTCCACCGCCGAGACGCGCTTTTTGGTGCTGCCGATGCGCCCCGCGGGCACCGAGGGCTGGAGTGAGGAGCAGCTCGCCGAACTGGTCACGCGCGATTCCATGATCGGCACCGGATTCCCCAGGACGCCCGGAGCGCCGTCATGAACGGCGTGCACGACATGGGCGGCATGGACGGGTTCGGCAAGGTCGAGGCTGAGATCAATGAACCCGTCTTCCACGAGGAATGGGAGTCCCGTGTCCTCGCCATGGTGCGCGCGATGGGCGCGGCCGGCGCCTTCAACATCGACACCTCGCGCTTCTATCGCGAGACGATCCCGCCGCACGTGTATCTGTCGAGCTCCTACTACAAGAAATGGTTCCTCGGGCTCGAGGAGATGCTGATCGAGAAGGGCTACCTCACCCGCGAGGAGGTCGCTGCCGGTCATGCGATGCAGCCCGGCAAGACGCTCAAGCACGGCAAGTTCGATCTCACCCAGGTCGAGCGCATCATGGTGCGCGGCAAGTTCGCCCGCCCCGCCCCTGCACCGGCGAAATTCAACATCGGCGATCGCGTGCGGGCCAAGAACATCCATCCGGCCACGCACACGCGGCTGCCGCGTTACGTGCGCGGCCATGTCGGGGTGGTCGAGCTCAACCATGGCTGCCACGTGTTTCCGGACACGGCGGCGATGGAGCACGGTGAACATCCGCAATGGCTTTACACGGTCGTGTTCGAGGGCCGCGATCTCTGGGGCGAGGACGGCGATCCGACCCTGAAGGTCTCGATCGACGCGTTCGAGCCCTATCTGGATCCGGCGTGATGAGCAGCGCGCTTGCCGCCGCCGCGACGGCGGCCATTCCGAGCATTCCCCGCGACGACGACGGCCCAGTGTTCCGTGCCCCCTGGGAGGCCCATGCGTTCGCGATGGCGTTGAGCCTGCACGAGCGCGGCGTGTTCACCTGGCCGGAATGGGCCGCGAGCCTCGCCGCCGAGATCAAGCGCGCGCAGGCCGCCGGCGATCCTGACACGGGCGAGACCTATTATCTGCACTGGCTCGCCACGCTGGAAGGCCTCGTCGCCAGCAAGGGCGTCGCCTCGATGGACACGCTGCACCGCTATCGCGACGCCTGGGACCATGCGGCCGATCGCACGCCGCACGGCAAGCCGATCGAGCTAAAGCCGGAGGATTTTGCGGGTTAGTCTTGCGGCTTGTTTGAGTGCACTCGCGCCCCAACTACCGCTGTCATTCGCCGCGCAGGCGGGAAATCCAGTACGCCGCGGCTTCTCGGCTCAAGCACGGTCTCTGGGATACTGGATCACCCGCCTTCTGTTTAGTCCGGAGACATGGCTGACACCTGTTCGGACACATCACTGACA
>NZ_NWTI01000035.1 GCF_002531575.1 Bradyrhizobium sp. Y36
CTGTGAATGGGTGTCTGACAACCTCATTCTGGCACACTGATGCCGTAGGGGGCCGTCCACCCCATCACCGCGTGATCTATCGGTCGTGGCTGATAGGAGTATCGAACGACCAATCGTCGCCAAACCACTCCCTGTGGTTATGGGTCCCTGCGTTCGCAGGGACGACAGCAGAGATTGGGGTGACAGCTCGGCCTACTCCGCCAGCGTGAATTGCAGCAGCAGGGTGCGCTGGAGCATCGAGAAATTGTCGTCGGAGATCAGCGTCAGCACGGTCTCGCCTTCGGGCGTGACGTGGGCGTCGATGCCTTCCATGTTGTCGACCTCGTGGCCGAGATCGGCGGCGAACAGCGAGGGACCGTCGACCAGCGCGCCCGGCACGATCGATTTCAGAGGGATCGATCGGATCCGGATGTTGACGCCGGTGAACCAGGAGAATTTGCGTTCGAGGATCAGGAGCTCGCCGGAGGGCAAGAGCACGGCGTCGCTGATGTCGTATTTCTCGGTGCGGCGCACGCTGAACTGGCCGGGCGACGGGCCGCCGATCAGGAAGGCTGTGAGGTTGCCGTCATGGTCGAGCCCGCGCTCGGAGAAGGCGATCAGCGTGCCGGCCAGCGGCATGGTCTGGTCTTTGCCTTTGTACTTTTCTTGGGGCACGACGACCAGCGCCTCCAGCCCCTTGTTCGACGGCAGCTTGCGCACGCCCGCCGGCACCGGCACCACCTCGCCGCGCGCGCGCGTGCCGCCCTTGGAGAAATCATAGCGCAGGATCTGGTTGACGCGCTCGAGCCCGACATAGACGACATTGCCGTCGCGCGCGATCGATTCCGAATCCCACCACAGCCGCTTTTCCGTGATCGGCCGCCCCTCGGCCCCCAGCAGCGGCGCAGCCTCGACGTCGTCGAGGCCGACCATCCTGCCGCCGGCATAGCGGATGGTCCCGGTGAACCAGCCGCCCTGGTCGGAGACCGCAAGGAAGCGCTCGCCCTTGGCATCGAGCCGGATGCCGGACAGGCCGCCAAAGCCGCGATAGCGCGAGGTCAGCACCAGGCCGCTGCGGTATTCCAGCGAGCCGAAGCGTGTGCGCGTGCGGTCGCGCGGCTCGAAATTGGGAATGGGGCGCGCGTTGACCTCGACGCTGACGGGGTCGGTGACGGCGTTCTCGACCTGAAGCGGCCGCGCCGGCGGCTCGGCCGGAGCTTGCGCCAGCGCGCCGCGAGAGAGGGCGAGAGTGGAGAATCCCGCCGCCGCGTGCCTGAGAAAGCTGCGGCGGGATGGTTGCGTGCTCACGAATGCAATTTGCGTCGCGGGCGACCGGCCGGCTGGGTGGGTGCGGTGTTGGTCTCGCTGAAGAGTTCGGCGAGCTTCTCGGTGATCGCACCGCCGAGTTCTTCCGCATCCACGATCGTCACCGCGCGGCGATAGTAGCGCGTCACGTCATGGCCGATGCCGATCGCGATCAGCTCGACCGGCGAACGGGTCTCGATCTCCTCGATGATGTGGCGCAGATGCCGCTCGAGGTAATTGCCGGGATTGACCGACAGCGTGGAATCGTCGACCGGCGCGCCGTCCGAGATCATCATCAGGATCTTGCGCTGCTCGGGCCGGCCGAGCAGGCGCTTGTGCGCCCAGTCGAGCGCCTCGCCGTCGATGTTCTCCTTCAGCAGGCCCTCGCGCATCATCAGGCCGAGATTCTTCCGCGCACGGCGCCAGGGGGCGTCGGCGGACTTGTAGATGATGTGGCGGAGATCGTTGAGGCGGCCGGGATTGGCCGGCTTGCCGGCGGCAAGCCACGCCTCGCGCGATTGCCCGCCCTTCCAGGCGCGCGTCGTGAAGCCCAGGATCTCGACCTTGACGCCGCAACGCTCCAGCGTGCGGGCGAGAATGTCGGCGCAGGTCGCGGCGACCGTGATCGGCCGTCCGCGCATCGAGCCGGAATTGTCGAGCAGCAGCGTCACCACGGTGTCGCGGAACGTCGCCTCCTTCTCGTGCATGAAGGACAGCGGGTGATAGGGATCGGTGACGACGCGCGACAGGCGCGCGGGGTCGAGGATGCCCTCTTCGAGATCGAACTCCCAGGCGCGGTTCTGCTGCGCCATCAGCTTGCGCTGCAGCCGGTTGGCGAGACGGGCGACGATGCCCTGCAGATGCGCCAGTTGCTTGTCGAGATAGGCGCGCAGCCGCTCCAGCTCGTCATGGTCGCAGAGGTCTTCGGCCGCGATGACCTCGTCGAACTTGGGCGCGAAGGCGTGGTATTCCGGCCCGCGCGGCTCGTTCTTGCCGTGCTGGTTCGGACGTGTCGCCTCGCCCGGCGTCTCGTCGTCGCCGAGCTCGCCGTCGTCGAACGTGTCGGAGGTCGAGGCCTGCGCGCTTTCCATCGCGCTCTCGCTCATCTCCTCGCTGGACGCCTGCGCCTGGTCGGCGCTCATTTCCTGCGCGGCATCGGAATCGGGCGAACCCTCGGCGCCGGACTGATCGTTGTCGCCGTCCTGGTTCTCGTCGTTGTCGTCATCGTCCTCGCTGTCGGCGTTGCGCTCGTCGCCGAGCTCGAGCGCGGTCAGGAGGTCATGCACGGCATCGCCGAACTTGGTCTGGTCCTCGACGAAGGTATCGAGCCGGTCGAGCCGCTTGCCGATCTTGTCCTCGAGGATGGGGCGCCAGAGATCGACCATCTTCTTGGCGGCCGTCGGCGGCGCCATGCCGGTCAGGCGCTCGCGCACCAGCATCGCCAGCGCGTCCGCGAGCGGCGCATCGGCGCGGTCGGTGATCTCGTCGAACTTGCCGCGATGGAAATGGTCGTCGAGCATCGCGGTGAGGTTTTTCGCAACGCCCGCCATGCGGCGCGCGCCGATCGCCTCGACCCGGGCCTGCTCCACCGCCTCGAACACGCCGCGGGCCTGCGGATTGCCCGGCATCAGCTTGCGATGCAGCTTGGCATCGTGACAGGCGATCTTGAGCGCGATGGAGTCGGCGTGACCGCGCACGATCGCGGCATCGCGCTTGGTCATTTTTCGCGCGGGTTCGGGCAAGCGGGCTTTGCCCGGCGCCAACCCGGGGCGTTCCGCCGCGAAGCTGACGTCGAGCTCCGGCGACTTGGCGATCGCCTTCAGGCAGGAGGCGACCGAGCGCTTGAACGGCTCGGTCGGCGCTTCCTTGGTGTTACGGAATTTGGAGTTTGAGGTGGTGCTCATCTCGATCTCACCGTCGTCCCAAGCTCAGCTTGAACTGTCGTCCCTGCGAACGCAGGGACCCATAACCACAGGGCGTCATTTGGCGAAGGGTGGCAACTGCCAGCTCGCGCCATAACCCCGGCCTGGGGCTATGGGTCCCGGATCGGCGCTCACTGCGTTCGCTGGTCCGGGACGACATCGTGGTTGGATCAGCTGAGCGCCACGTTGACCGCCGATTCCGGCAGCTCGGCGTTGAAGCAGCGCTGATAGAATTCGGCGACCAGCGGACGCTCGAGCTCGTCGCACTTGTTGAGGAAGGTGACGCGGAAGGCGAAACCGATATCGCTGAAGATGTCGGCGTTCTCGGCCCAGGTGATCACCGTGCGCGGGCTCATCACCGTCGACAGATCGCCGTTGGCGAAGGCGTTACGGGTGAGGTCGGCAAGGCGCACCATCTTGTTGACGATGTCGCGGCCCTCGCTGGTGCGATAGTGCTTGGCCTTCGCCAGCACGATCTCAACTTCCTCGTCATGGCTGAGATAGTTCAGCGTGGTGACGATCGACCAGCGGTCCATCTGGCCCTGGTTGATCTGCTGGGTGCCGTGATAGAGGCCCGATGTGTCGCCAAGGCCGACCGTGTTGGCGGTGGCAAACAGGCGGAACGCCGGGTGCGGCTTGATCACCTTGTTCTGGTCGAGCAGCGTCAGGCGGCCCGAGACTTCGAGCACGCGCTGGATCACGAACATCACGTCCGGGCGGCCCGCGTCGTATTCGTCGAACACCAGCGCGACGTTGTTCTGCAGCGCCCAGGGCAGGATTCCGTCACGGAATTCGGTGACCTGCTTGCCGTCGCGGACCACGATCGAGTCCTTGCCGACGAGGTCGATACGGCTGATGTGGCTGTCGAGGTTGACGCGCACGCAGGGCCAGTTCAGGCGGGCCGCGACCTGCTCGATATGGGTGGATTTGCCGGTGCCGTGATAGCCGGTCACCATCACGCGGCGGTTGCGGGCGAAGCCGGCGAGAATGGCAAGCGTGGTGGCGCGGTCGAAGCGGTAGTCGGAATCGACTTCGGGCACGTGAGGATCGACTGCGGAATAGGCGGGCACTTCGAGATCGCTGTCGATCCCGAACACCTGGCGCACCGACACCTTCATGTCGGGCAGACCGGAAACTTCCTCAACTTTGGACATGGCGGCGGTCGTCATCAATCCTCCGAGGTCCCGGGCGGTCCCGAAACCGGTTATTCGCACGTTGGCTGCGGCTGGGTGCTGAAACTAAACCTATCAGAGACAAGTGGCCGGCAGAAGCCCGCCCGCCAATCAAAGTTCCGTTGTCTTTTCATTTAGATAGGCCAGGAACGCAGTTTTTGGAGGGCTGCCTTGCGAATCACGCCCAAATTCGGGCGGGCCTTGCCCGGCCCCGTCCCGATGGCACTTTGGCCGCTTCACGTTACTTATGTAGGGTCCAAAGCCCAGAGCTCCAGCCCATCAGAGACGACGTGACGTCCTTTCTCGATCCACTCATCGCCTTCGTGTCCGCCCATCCGTGGCTGGCCTATCTGACCCTCTTCCTGGCGGCCCTGCTCGAGGCCGTCCCGGTGGTGGGATCGGTGATCCCCGGCTCGACCATCATCCTGGCGCTGAGCGCCCTGGTTCCGGGCGGCGAGCTGGCGCTGCCATGGGTGCTGCTCGCGGCAGCCAGCGGCGCCGTGCTGGGCGACGGCTCGGCCTACTGGATCGGGCACCGGCGCCAGCGCGAGATCCTCAACACCTGGCCGCTGACCAACTATCCCCGCGTGGTCGCCGAGAGCGAGAGCTTCTTCCACCGCTTCGGCACCTGGGCCGTGTTCTTCGCCCGCTTCGTGCCCCCGATCCGCGCCTTCGTGCCGGTGACATCAGGCGCGCTCGGGATGGCGCCGGCAAAATTCTACGCGGTGAACATCCCGGCGATCCTGGTCTGGGCGCCCGCCCATGTGCTGCCGGGCGTGCTGGCGGTGTCGGCCCTGCACGAATATGCCGGGCTCCATCACCATGGGCATGTCGGCAAGCACATCTGGATGCTGACGGTGGTGGCCGTGGCGATCGTCGGCGGCTTGGCGGTGTGGATCTATCGGAGGCGCAACGGCGGCGTCGCGGAAGCGAAGCCGCGGGGTTAGGCGGCACCACATAACAGGTGTCGTCCCTGCCTAGTGCGCAATTGCGCACGGGCGCAGGGACCCATTACCACAGGGAGGTGTTTGGCGAAAATTCGTCGTTCGGTACGCCTATCGATCGCGACTGATGGATCACGCGGCATGGGTCCCTGCGTGCGCAGGGACGACAGCGGAGAAGGACGATGCGACGGAGCTTCTAACCAGCTCCCACCCTCCTCCCCGGCGCCGGCCCGACATACCTCGCGCGTGGCCTGATCAGCTTGCCGAACTGCAATTGCTCGCTGGCATGCGCGATCCAGCCGACGCTGCGGGCCATCGCGAACAGGGCGAGCTCGCTGCCGGCCGGTAGCCGCAGCGCATGCACCAGCACCGCCAGCGCATAGTCGATGTTGACGAACTCGCCGGTGGCTTCCGCGATCCGCTCCGGCACCTCGCGGGTGAATTTGCGCGGTGCGCCAGCGCGCGACAGCGCGTTGAGCAGCGATTGCGCGCGGGGATCGCCGCGCTTGTAGACGCCATGGCCGAACCCGGCAAAGCGTTCGCCGAGCGCGACGCGCTCGCGCACGACTGGGGCGACGTCGCGATCGATCAGCGTCTTGACGAGCTGCGAGGCCAGCACGCTGGCGCCGCCATGCTTCGGCCCCTTCAACGAGGCGAGACCGGCGATGACGGCATCGTAGAGGTTCAGGCCGGTCGATGCTGCGCAGCGCGCGGTGAAGGTCGAGGCGTTCAGCTCGTGATCGGCGAGCAGCACCAGCGCGCGGCGGATCAGATCGGGCGCGTGCTTGTTGTCCGCCGCCCAGGCCTTCGCGATCTGCTGATGCAGCGGCTCGGATGACGGCTCTGAATTGAGCATGGTCGCGACGAGAAGACGGACGATACGCCCGCCGACCATCGCGCGGCCATCCGGCGCGCGGGTGAAGGCCCGGGGATCGACGCTCGCGGCCAGTGCGAGCACGGCGATGGCGCGGTCGATCGGCGCGGCCCGGCGCGCGGCTTGCCCGATGATGCGCATCTCCTCGGAGAGCGCGGGCTGATTGTCGGGTGCGAACGGATCGACGTCGGAGACATCCCAAAGCAGCGTCGCGGTGTGCTCCAGCGTGTCGCTCTCGGACAGATCGACGCAATTGACGCCGCGATAGATCGCGCCCTCCTCGGTGATTGTCGAGATCTCGGTGTCCATGACCGGCAGATCGGCGTCGAAGCTGCGCAAGCCGCGCGGCTCCGGCGACGGGACGCGGCGCTCCTTGAGCGCCCTGACATCCTCGGCACGGTAGCGGTTCTTGCGCGAATCCGGCGTCGGCTCGGAGCGGATCAGGCCGCGGCTGACATAGGCGTAGAGCGTGGCCGGCGAGATCGCGAGCTCGGCGGCGGCCTCCCTGGCCGAGAGGTAGAGACCTTCAGAATTATTCATATTGATTTATGTAATCAAGATTGATCAATCTGTCGAGAGGCCCGACCTTTCCGCCCGTGCAGTGCAAAAAGGGAGATTGGGCCATGAATATCCACCTCACCAAAAGCCAGATCGGACTGGACGGCGTTCCCGCGGCCGAAACCGTGCTGAGCCACGTCGACGGCGAGCGCGGCGAATTGATCATCGCCGGCGAGCACGTCGGACGCCTCGCCGCCAAGTCGAGCTTCGAGGGCGTCACCGCCCGGCTCTGGAACGGCGCCAGCAAGACCGCCCTCACCGAAGCCAATGTGCGGGCGAGCCTCGGCATTGCGCGCGAGCGCGCCTTCGCCCGCCTGCCGGACCTGCTGCCGGCAACGCGCGGCATGGGCGTCATCGACGGGTTTCGCGCGGCGGTCGCAGGGCTTCGCGCCGAGCACGGGCTCGAGCACGAGGCGACCATCGTCGGCGCGTTTCCGGTGATCGCGGGTGCGCTGGTCCGGCGCGCCAAGGGGTTAGAGCCGGTCGCCCCCGATCCCAATGTCAGCCACGCGACCGATACGTTGCGCATGCTGCACGGGCGGGCGCCTGAAACCCGCGAAATCACCGCGCTCGATGCCTATCTCGTCACCGCCAGCGACCACGGCATGAACGCCTCGACCTTCACCGCGCGCGTGGTGGCCTCGACGCAGGCTGATCTGTTCGCAGCCGTCACCGCAGGCTATTGCGCGCTGACCGGCCCGCTGCACGGCGGCGCGCCGGAGCCGGTGCTGGAAATGCTGGACGCGATCGGCACGCGCGAGCGCATCCAGCCCTGGGTGGATGCGGCGCTGGCGCGCGGCGAGCGGATGATGGGATTCGGTCACCGCGTCTACCGCGTGCGCGACCCGCGCGCCGACGTGCTCAAGACCGCGGTCGAGGCGCTCGCCTCCAACGGCACCGACCTGCCCTTCGCCGGCGAGGTCGAGGCCTATATCCGCAGCGCGCTGCGCAAGAAGAATCCGGAGCGGCCGCTGGAGACCAATGTCGAGTTCTTCACCGCAATCCTGCTCGATGCGCTGGCGATTCCGCGGCAGGCGTTCACGCCGATCTTCGCGGTCGCGCGCGCCGCGGGCTGGACCGCGCATGCGCGCGAGCAGCAGCGGACCGGGCGGCTGATCCGGCCGAGCTCGTCCTATGTGGGGGCGATGCCGGAGGGGTGATACCGCTCAGCATTGAGCGATCGCAGGGTGGGCAAAGGCGCACTTGCGCCGTGCCCACGATCTCTCTCGATTGCAAAAAAATGCGTGGGCACGCTTCGCTTTGCCCACCCTACGATACTGTCGTCGCGGCGAAAGCCGGGACGACAGCGCAAAGGCCTCAGGCCTCCCGCACCACCGTCTTCAGATAATTATACGCCTTGATGATCTCGATCAGGCGGTCCTCGGTGGAACGGTCGCCGCCATTGGCATCGGGATGGTGCTGCTTCACCAGCGCCTTGTACTTGCTCTTGACGTCGGCGAGCGTGGCGCTGGGACCAAGGCCCATGACCTGAAGCGCCTTGCGCTCGGCGTTCATCACCTTGCGCGCCTCGGCTTTGGGCGCGGCTTCGGGGCCCTTGCGCCAGCTGGCGCGGCCGTTGATCTCGGAGAACATGCTGAAGGGATCGGACGCCATGTCGATCTCGGCTTCCGCACCCTTCTTCCCGCCATTGGCGCCCATCTTCCAGGTCGGGCGGTGGCCGGTCAGCGCATCCTTCTGGTAGCGCGCGACGGCGTCGGCGTTCATGCCCGAGAAGAAATTGTAGTTCTGGTTGTACTCGCGCACGTGGTCCAGGCAGAAGTGCCAGTACTCGCGCTGGTTATCGCGGCCCTTCGGCGCGCGGTGCGCGCCCTTGTTCTGGCATCCGGCCCACTCGCAGCCGACCGCGGTGTCGCGCGGCTTCACTTCCGGCTGCTTGCCCCGCGGCTTCACGCGGATGGAGTCGAAGAACTTTGATGAATCGATTGGCATGGCTGACTTTGACTACGCAATGCAAAAACCTTCAAGTCTTGACATTGCAATTCGCCGCAAACCCGGCAATTAACGGGGCGTGATCTCTGCACCCGAATGGCACAACATGGCTATGCGCGACACTATCAGCAACAAGTTGCAGGAAGCTTTCACGCCGGAAAGCCTGCAAGTCGTCGACGAGTCACATTTGCATGAGGGCCATGCCGGCCATCGGCCGGGCGGGGAGACGCACTACCGCGTCCATATTGTGTCTGACGCCTTCAAAGGGAAGAGCCGGGTCGAGCGCCATCGCCTGATAAATGCGGCGCTGGCTGCGGAACTCGCCGGCAGCGTGCACGCACTGGCAATCCAGGCGAAGGCGCCGGGGGAAGCGTGATCCCGCTTACCCTCCCCTGGAGGGGGAGGGTCGCTACGCATGAAGCGTAGCGCAATGCGTAGCAGGGTGGGTGACGGTGCCTCTCCATGCAACAGTGTGCGTGTGGAGAGATCACCCCACCCCGATCGCGCTACGCGCGATCGACCCTCCCCCTCCAGGGGAGGGTAAGAAAAAACTAAAACGACGTCCCCGCCCGTCGCGGCTTGGCCTCTTCCAGCTCCGCCTCGCGCGGCACCGGTGAAATACGGAGCGCGGTGATGCGGTTGCGTTCGCGGCGGAGAACGCGGAAGCGGAAGCCGTGGAACGTAAAACTCTGGCCGCGGTCGGGGATCGAGCGCGCCTCGTGGATGACGAGGCCGGCGACCGTCGTTGCCTCTTCATCGGGCAGATGCCAGTCCATGGCGCGGTTGAGATCGCGGATCGGCACCGAGCCGTCGACCACCACCGAGCCGTCCGGCTGGGCCCGCACGCCGGCGACCACGACGTCGTGCTCGTCGGAGATGTCGCCGACGATTTCCTCCAGAATGTCTTCCAGCGTCACGAGACCCTCGACTTCGCCGTACTCGTCGACGACCAGGGCGAAATGGGTTTTGCGCCGGCGGAAGGCCTTGAGCTGCTCGGAGACGGGCCGCATCTCCGGCACGAACCAGGGTGGCAGGGCGATGGTGGAGACGTCGATGCGCGAGGTATCGCCGTCGGAGGCGCGGATCGCGCGGAGGAGATCCTTGGCGTGGAGCACGCCGATGATGTTCTCCGGCTTCTCGCGCCAGAGCGGGATGCGGGTGTATTCGGTCGCCAGCACCTCGCGCACCAGCTCTTCCGGCGGCAGGTCGGCGTTGATCATCATCATCTCGGTGCGATGGATCATGACGTCCGAGACCTGGAGCTCGCGCAGGTCCAGCAGGCCGCCGAGCATGTCGCGGTCCTGCTTCTCGAACTTGCCCTCGTGATGCAAAAGGTCGACCGCGCCACGCAGGCGCTCGGTCGGCGACAGGATCGCCTGGTGCTCGCCGGCGAGGCCGAACAGGCGCATCAGCAGGCGAACGATGACTTCGACGATGCGCAGCAGCGGCCCCAGCACGTACATCGTCAGCCGCATCGGCCGCGCGACCGCGAGCGCCATCCGGTCGGGCGCGTTGATCGCGATGGTCTTGGGCAGGACTTCCGCGAAGATCACGACCAGCGCCGTCATCACGCCGGTGGCGTAGAGCACGCCGACATCGCCGAACCAGGAGGTGAAGATGCCGGTCGCCAGCGCCGAGGCGCCGATATTGGCGATGTTGTTGCCGAGCAGCAGCGCACCGATCAGGCGCTCGCGCATGTCGAGCAGCTGCGAGACGACGTCGGCGTCGCGATTACCCTGCTTGGAGAGGCGGAGCATGCTGGCGCGCGAGGCGCCGGTCAGCGCAGTCTCGCTCGCGGCGAAGAAGCCCGAGACGAGCAGGCAGAGAATGACGATGGTGAATCCGAGCCAGTCCATGCACCACTCAACAGAAGTTCAATCGCGCATCAAGCCTTTTGCGCGAGCTTCGCTTTCAGGAAATCGCGCACCGGCGCCGGCTCCACGTCCTTTGCGATCACGGCGCGCCCGACGGCTTCCAGCAGGATGAAGGTGAGCTTGCCGCGCTTGACCTTCTTGTCCTGCGCCATCAGGGCCATCAGCGCGTCCGCATCGGCGAGCCCTTCCTGCGCGAACCCTGCGATGTCCTGCAGCCGTGTCGGCAGCCCCGCCTCGATCAGATGCCGCTCGACGCGTGTTGCATCGGCTTCGCCGATCATGCCGAGCTTCGCCGAAAACTGCGCCGCCAGCGTCATGCCAATGGCAACGCCTTCGCCGTGGAACAGGCGGTCGGAGAAGCCGGTCGCGGCTTCCAGCGCGTGACCGAAGGTGTGGCCGAGATTGAGCAGCGCGCGCTCGCCGGTCTCGCGCTCGTCACGCGAGACCACGCCCGCCTTGGCGCGGCAGGAGGTCGCGATCGCGTGCTCGCGCGCCGAGCCGCCCGTGAAGATGTCGGAATGGTTCTTCTCCAGCCAGGAGAAGAAGGCTTCGTCCCCGAGCACGCCGTATTTGGCGACTTCGGCATAGCCGGCGCGGAACTGGCGCGGCGACAGCGTGTCGAGCACGGCGGTGTCGGCGATGACGAGCACCGGCTGGTGGAACGCCCCCAGCAGGTTCTTGCCCTGCGGCGAGTTGATGCCGGTCTTGCCGCCGACGGAGGAATCGACCTGCGCCAGCAGCGAGGTCGGCACCTGCACGAAATCGACGCCGCGACGCAGGATCGCCGCGGCAAAGCCGGCGAGATCGCCGACCACGCCGCCGCCGAGCGCGATGACGAGATCGTTGCGCTCGATTCGAGCGGCGATCAGGGCCTCGCTGACCTTTTCCAGGCCCGCATAGGTCTTGGAGATCTCGCCTTCCTCGACCACGACGCGCGAGGTCGGAACGCCGGCGGCTGCGAGCGAAGCCTCCGCCGGCTCGAGCCAGTGTTTTGCGACGGTGCGATCGGTCACGATCGCGGTGCGCACGCCGGGGCGCAGGCGTGCGATCCGTTCGCCGATCGAGGCCAGCACGCCGCGACCGATGACGATGTCATAGGCGCGATCGCCGAGCGCGACGTCGACGGTGACGGGATCGGAATGTTTCAACGGGGCAGTCATCTTAACGCACTCGCGACGTCGGCAGGGGGCTGGGCGGCATGCCCGCCGCAAAGATGGGCGCGCAACGCCGCGATGCACTCCTCGACGATTCTGTCGTGCGGAACGTCGCGCGATGCGATGGTGAGATCGGCCATGCCATAGATCGGCTCGCGCTCGGTGAGCAGGCGCGTCACCGTCCCTTCGGGATCGGCGGTCTGCAGCAGCGGGCGGTCGGCGCGGCGGCGCACGCGGCGCATGATAACGTCATGGTCCGCCCGCAGCCAGATCGAGATCGCCTTGGCCGCGATGCGCGCGCGCGTCTCCTCGCGCATGAAGGCACCGCCGCCGGTCGCCAGCACCAGCGGTCCGCCGTCGAGCAGCCGCGCGATCACCCGCGCCTCGCCGTCACGGAAATACAGCTCGCCATGGCGCTCGAAGATCTCCGGGATGGTCATCTGGGCCGACGTCTCGATCTCGGTGTCGGCATCGACGAAGGGCAGCTTGAGCCTGAGAGCCATGCGACGGCCGATGGTGGACTTGCCCACCCCCATCATACCGACGAGCACGATCGAGCGCGCCCCGAGCGCCGACAGGATGTCGGCTTCGGGCGAAGCTGGTATCGGCAACGCGGCGTCGGACATGTCTCGCTCGACTGGATCTCGCTCGATCTGCCGCCAAAGGCGGCAGCTTTGGCCACCTATACGACCCCGAGGGGGCCCTCGCCAGAGGACTCTTGCCACGAAACGGCGAACATGTTGGATGATTTCATTGGTTAATTTGCCCGCCCAGCCCTGACCTGGACCTGCTCCCGAGATCCTGCCGATGCCAAGCCTGTTCCGCTTCCTGACGGTCGTCGCCGTGATCGCCGGCATCGTCTATGGCGTGGTCTTCGCACTGGCCAATTTCGTCAGTCCCAAGTCGCGGGAAATGACGGTGACGATTCCGCCGGATAAGTTTCTCAAGAAATAGGAGCTAGCCTCCAGGGCATGCGCAACCCGCCCTCAGACGCCAAGCTCACCGGCCTGTTCCTCGACATGCTCGCGGCGGAACAGGGTGCCGGGCCCAACACGCTCGACGCCTATCGCCGCGACCTCACCGATTTCTCGGAGTTTCTGGGCCGCGTCGGCCACAGCTTTGCGAACGCCGAGACGCAGACGCTGCGCGACTATCTCGCCGACCTCGACACCCGCGGCTTCAAATCCACCAGCGTGGCGCGGCGGCTGTCGGCGATGCGGCATCTCTACCGCTTCCTGCTCAACGAGCGCATTCGCGGCGACGATCCCGCCGCGATCCTGTCCGGCCCCAAGCGCGGCCGCGGCCTGCCGAAAGTGCTGTCGATATCAGATGTCGACCGCATGCTCCGCCGCGCCAAGGAATTGAGCGAGGCGGAGGATGCCTCGCCGGCGAAGCGGCTGCGGTCTTTGAGGCTCTATTGCCTGCTCGAGGTGCTCTACGCCACGGGCCTGCGCGTCTCCGAGCTGGTGGCGCTGCCGCGCACGGCGGCCAAGCGCGATGCGCGCATGATCGTGGTTCGCGGCAAGGGCAACAAGGAACGCCTGGTGCCGCTCAACGAGGCCTCGCGGCAGGCGATGGCGGATTATCTCGCGGCGACGGAGGCTGCAAAGGGCGAGAAGAAGAAAGACAGCCTCGCCGCGTCGAAATGGCTGTTTCCCTCGTTCGGCGAGAGCGGACATCTGACGCGGCAGCACTTTGCCCGCGACTTGAAGGAGCTCGCGGTCGCCTCCGGCCTGCAGGCCCGCCTGGTCTCCCCGCACGTGCTGCGCCACGCCTTTGCCAGCCACCTCCTGCACAATGGTGCCGACTTGCGCATCGTGCAGACCCTGCTCGGCCACACCGACATCTCAACGACCCAGATCTATACCCATGTGGTCGAGGAGCGGCTGAAGAGCCTCGTGCGCGACCTGCACCCGCTGGCGGAGAAGTGACGCTGCCGCAGCCCGGATGGAGCGCAGCGCTACGGGCAACGGTCGAAACCGCCTTGACTTCGGCCACATCTCCGCAGAAAGAGCCGGGGCCTCATTCGTGATTTGGCGCGCTCCCGCGGGCGCACAGGTCAAGCCCTTGAAGACGTTACACTTCTTTCCGCGGCCCCGACCTCGCTTCGCTCTCGAGCCCCGCCCCCCTATATTGAGTTGATGCAAGACCAGATGCGCAGCTATCTCGACTTCGAAAAGCCCGTCGCCGAGCTCGACTCCAAGGTCGACGAGCTCAGGACGTTAGCGGCCTCCGGCACCGACATCTCCGAGGAGATCGGGAAGATCGAGGACAAGGCGGCGCAGGCGCTGGCCGATCTCTATCAAAACCTGACGCCCTGGCAGAAGACCCTGGTCGCGCGGCATCCGCAGCGGCCGCATTTCAACGACTTCATCAAGGGCCTGATCACCGAATTCACCCCGCTCGCCGGCGACCGCAAGTTCGGCGAGGACGAGGCGCTGGTTGCCGGCTTCGGCCGTTTCCGCGGCGAGGCGATCTGCGTGATGGGCCAGGAAAAGGGCGATTCCACCGAGAGCCGCATCAAGCACAATTTCGGCATGGCGCGGCCCGAAGGCTATCGCAAATGCGTGCGGCTGATGGAGATGGCCGAGCGGTTCGGCCTTCCCGTGCTGTCGCTGGCCGATTCCGCCGGCGCCTATCCCGGCATCGGCGCCGAGGAGCGGGGACAAGCCGAGGCGATCGCGCGCTCGACCGACGCCTGCCTGGCGCTGACCGTGCCGAACGTCGCCATCATCACCGGCGAGGGCATGTCGGGGGGCGCCATCGCCATCACCACCGCCAACAAGGTCTTGATGCTGGAGCATGCGATCTACAGCGTGATCTCGCCGGAAGCGGCCTCCTCCATCCTCTGGCGCGACGGCACCAAGGCGCAGGAAGCCGCCAACAACATGAAGATCACCGCCCAGGACATGCTCCGCTTCGGGGTGATCGACAGCATCCTGAAGGAGCCGGTTGGCGGTGCCCACCGCGACCCCGCCGCCATGATCGCAACCACCGGCGAGGCCATCGCCAAGGCCTTCGACGAGCTGCGTGGCCTCGACAGGGATGCCATCCGCAAGCAGCGTCGGCAGAAATTCCTCGATATCGGCCGGAAACTGGGCTGATTCGCCTGGATTCGGTGCCGTAGGGTGGGCAAAGCGCAGCGTGCCCACGATTTTGCGATCGTACAAACGGCGCGTGGGCACGGCGCAAGTGCGCCTTTGCCCACCCTACGGCACCTCCCCCGGAGCCCTCCGGTAACCCCGCGTTAACCCTTTTTTTGCCCAAATCAGCGATCTGAGTCCTGGTCGGGCCGAAAGGCCCAAGTTCCGTCCCAAGTAAGGCCCAAAAGTACGATCCAAGTCGCGTCGATTCAGTCTTCGTTGACCATGCCGATGGGCCAACGGGCTCGTGATCCCCGCTCGGGTTGCGACCACATGACCCAGAGGTTAGAATTTTAATCAATGGCTTCAGGGCATAAGCGCTGGGGCGTGAGCTGAAAAAGCCCGTCGTGACGGGCCCGGTTCTCCGGTCGGATCATGCGCCAAACGATTTGGGGTTCGCGCTTTCTGCCCGGCACGGTGTGGGGTCCATCTTGATTTCTCGTTCGCTTGCTCGCGCGCTTTTGGCTTCGGTTGCGCTGATGACGGCTGGCGTTCTGCTGTCCGGCTGCGACACCGACCAGGTCTCGCTCGCGACCAACGCCAAGGCCAACCAGCCGGTGCCGCCGAAGCTGCTCGCCGCGATGGTCGAGAAGGACATGGATCTGCAATCGCCGATCCTGGTGCGCCTGTTCAAGCAGGAGGCCGAGCTCGAGGTCTGGAAGCAGACCCGCTCGGGCCAGTTCGCGCTGCTCAAGACCTATCCGATCTGCCGCTGGTCCGGCGACCTCGGTCCGAAGGTGCGCGAAGGCGACCGCCAGGCGCCGGAGGGATTCTACTCGATCAATCCGAGCCAGATGAATCCGCAATCGGCGTACTACCTGTCCTTCAACACGGGTTACCCGAACGCGTTCGACAAGGCGCTGGGGCGCACCGGCTCGCAGCTGATGGTGCACGGCGATTGCTCCTCGCGCGGCTGCTACGCGATGACGGACGAGCAGATCGCCGAGATCTATTCGCTCGGCCGCGAATCCTTCTTCGGCGGCCAGAAGGCGTTCCAGCTGCAGGCCTATCCGTTCAAGATGACGCCGGTGAACATGGCCAAGCACCGGAACAATCCGAACATGCCGTTCTGGAAGATGATCAAGGAAGGCTATGATCATTTCGAGGTGACGCGGCAGGAGCCGAAGGTCGATTTCTGCGAGAAGAAATACGTCTTCGACGCGACCCGCCCGCCCGATGCGAAGCGCGATCCGGTGTTCGACGCCTCGGCAAAGTGCCCGGCCTATGTGATTCCCGAAGACGTCGTCGCCGCCGTGCGGGGCAAGCAAGCCAGGGACGAGGCGGAGTACGCGAGGCTGGTTGCCAAGGGCACGCCGGTGGCGCGCATGAACACCGGCATCGACGGCGGCATGAACAAGGTGTTCGCCGCCAAGATTCCGGAAGGCTCGACCGGCCTGTCCGAGGGCGCCGAAGGCACCACGCTGCAGATGCTGGCGATGGCGAAGGCGCCGGGCACGATCCCCGGCCACGTCAATCCGCCCAAGCCCAATCTCGATTCCGTGGCGTCCGCGCCGGCGCCGCAGGAAGAGCCGGTCGTCGCCGTGACTGCGCCCGCGACCAGCACCCGCGTCGCCACCGCTCAGCCTGCCGAAAAGCCCCAAGAAAAATCCGGTGGCTTCTTCTCCAACCTCGGCCGCAAGATGGGCATGGGCTCATCCGAGACGACCGCGACCACGCCGCCGCCGCCGCAAGCCACCGCCTCCGTCGCTCCGACCGCGACGACCACGACGCCGCCGACCGCTGCATCGAGGCTGAAGGCCGCCGTGACCCGGTTCGTGCCGGGGCATGACAAGAAGGAAGCGGCGAAGGATACGCCGAAGCCGGCTGTTGCCGCCGCCAAGCCCACCGAGCCGGCAAAGCCCGACACCCGCCTCGCCCAGACGCGGCCCACACTGAAGCCGTCGGTGTCCGACGGCGCAGGTGAAGCGACACAGATCATGGGCGCCGCGCCGGTGGTGTCGTCGAACTCGTTCGACAGCCGCTTTGGGGCGGTGAAGTAAGGGGCGGCCGCCGCATCTGCGGCCCTCACCTTCCCTTGCGACAAAGCCGCCCATGCGCAGCAAGGTCATTCTCCCACGTCAGCCGATTGCAGCGCGAATTCGCGCTGCCTGACCCGTTTGGGTCATGAAGGAGGAATGGCGGGGCGTTTACGATTCCGACCGGCTGAGCCACAGACTCAACAACCGGGGGGATCCATGAAGGCCGCAATGCTGACCATTCTTCTGCTGCTGTCCACTCAGGCGTTGGCCGCGGAGCAGACGGCGAGCTATCCGCGCTCGAACGTCCAGGTGGCCCAGGCCTCGCCGGCCTGTCAGCAAATCCGGCAGGCCTACAACCAGTGCAAGTCCAGCTGGCAGAACATCGGCGGCGGAAGCTCCGGCCAGGCCGGCGCCTTCAAGGATTGCATGGACGCCTATTACAAGGCCGGAGTGGCGGCGGGGTGCTGGTGACGAGAACCGCGCTTCTCGCCATCACCGCCATCCTCATTGGCAATGCGCCGGCGAGCGCGGCTTCCTGCGGCGATCAAGTCATGAGGCAGGTCATCGCGTGCATGGCAGGGGATCTGGATAAGGCGGTCTCCTGCCGCGCCGCCGCCGAAGCCAAGCCATGTCAGCCAGACGCGACAGGCTCGGAGCAGTCTCCGGATCAGGCGCAGGGGCTCAATTGCGGTCCAGGCGAATACCGCTGGATTCCCGGCTACGGCGAGGCGGCCCGCTGTGCTCCCTATGCGAAAGGCAGCGGGACAGTTCAGCGCTCTCGCGAGAGCGGCATTTCAGGTCGATAGGCATGCGTTTCATCGCGCGCTGTAACGTCTCCGCCCCGATCAGGCTTCTGTTCGTGCTGCTCGGCTTCTGCATTCTGGGGACCCAGGCGGTGCGGGCCCAAAGCTGCGGGGACGACATTACCCGCACAACGGGACTATGCGTCCAGAAGCGCGGCCTCGATGCGGCACTCGACTGTCGTCAGGCCGCCGTCCGCGATTGCGCCTGCAACACGGCGACCAACCGCTGCTCCGGAGCCAACGGGTCCTGCAACGCGCAACTCGAAGCCGAGGCGAAGATCAATGTCGACTGGATTCTCACCGATCGTGGCGCGCGATCGACTTTCGAGTCACATAAGCAGCTCGGTGAATCTCCCTTCGATGCGGCGGTGAGCGCACAAGCTCATAATCCGCCGGTACAGAAACTGCTGCGCCAATGCCGGGGCTGGGTGGAGGCGTATCTCGGGCGGGGCGGACCCTGCACACTGTCCGATACCCCGCCCGACGCCACGACCTGCCGCTGCATCACCGTCCTGCCGACGGGACAGTTCGATCAAACAGGAGCACCAAGCTACAAGGTCAGCTCCTCCTGCACCGGGGCCTACAACATATCGGTGCAATTCATCGACGCATCCGCGAGCGGCGCGCCGCCGTCCACGGGGCAGCCTCAACTGGTCTGCCCGTCCAAATCGTTCGTCGTGCGGGCGCCGCAGACGTTCCTCATTCCATCGATCAGCGGCGTGAGGCTGCAATCGGCGAACGGTGGCCACACATGCGTCTGTCGGGACAAGCTGTGCAGTTAGCGTCGAATGAAGCGATCGAAGTCCGGCCCCGGCGTAAATGGGGCTGGGTATTCGTTGTGATGCTCTTTTTCGAGCTCGCGACGTTCGGCACGCTCCTGTCGAGCCGAAAGGCGGAGATCAATCAGCTGCAGCTCTTGCTCACCAAGGACACGGTCTACCAGACCTACGTGAAGATTCAGGGGATGGAGAAAGAGATCAATCAGCTCTATCTCTGGGCGGCCGTTCTGCTGCCGGTAACACTGTTGTGCGCGGGATTCGGACTACGGCGGCACGCAACGCTGGCGGAGCCGGCTTCGAGAACGGAGGGTGACGATAGTTCGACTCGCGGCGCCTAGACACGAGAGGACGGTCCGATGCTTCGCAGCGCACTCGTCGCATTCGCATCCTTCGTCAGCAGCTCTCGCAGACGAGCCCTCTTGCGCGCGTCGAGCACCGTCCATTTGCCGTCCCGGGCAAGCTTGACGACCCCTGCATGCTCCGCCGAAAGTTGCGCGTGCAAACCGCGTTGTCGGGACGTAGTCAGTATCCTTCTCCTGCCTGCTAGAGAGCCAAAGGCATGCTGCAACGAACTTTCATTCGTACGGTGATTTTTCTGTCGACGGTCGCAATTCCGAACCAGCACGCGCTGGCGGGATCGCGCGACGATTTCAGGGGCACCGCCATCGTCGAGCTGATGCAGAAATACGGCCACCCTGATCAGATCGTCCCTTTCGGCCGCAAGCACCAGGACCGGGCCTACCACTGGCGAATGAAGACGACGGCCTCCTTCGAGGGAGCCGACCAGGACGAGCGGCGGGAGGATTTCTTCTGCGATGTGACCGCCATCGTCGGACAGAACGGGCGGGTCAAGAGCTTCGAAGCCAGGCCCGCGGATGTCGGGGCCGGCGCGCTAGCATCCGTCGAAGCGTTCGGGCCGCTGTGCCGGAAAGCCTTCGGCTCGCGACCGAGCCGCGCTCGCGGCGAAAAGCTGGCCAAGATGCGGCTTTGAGCGACCGAGTTGAACAGGGCGGTCCATGGCATCATTCTATGCAGAGAGCCACCTTCGACATATCGCCGGGCTGGAACAGCGTCACGGATCGATCAGCGACGAGGTCGTCACCGCCCTGCGCACGCTGATCAAGTTGATCTTGCGCAGTGAAAATCCCGTCGAAGCCATCCCCTTTCTCGACCGCTGCATCTCGATCCAGGAGAGCCTGCACGGGCCGCAATCCATCATGGGCGACCTCGATGACTGGATCGGTCGGGCAGGTCACGTCGACTTCAAACTGGTCGAGCCGTTTCAACTGCGGCGGCTGGCGATCAAGTCGAAGCTCTTCGGCGAAGACAGTCCGGAAGCCGCCGGGGAATGCGAAGCCATCGCCCGCCGATGGGCCTCCCACGGAGATTATTCCCGCGCCAGGGTTTATCTGGAGCGCAGCATCTCGATCCTCGAGAAGCTCCACGGCGCGGCCAGCGTCGAAGTCGCTACCGCGGTCGATGCGCTCACCGAGATCGGCGCACGCCTGACGAAATGGGCGGAGGCCGAAACCAGTCTGCAGCGCAGCCTGCATCTGAAAGAGACCATCTTCGGGAAGAGAAGCGAGGAAGCAGGCCGGACGCTGCTCATCGCCGCCATCGTCCACGCCAATTCCAGCAAGCTGGAGCGACACCGGGTGAGGTTCGAACGTCTGCGCAAGGCCGCGACCGCCTTCGCGGCCGGTCTCGACATCATCGAGGAACGATTTGGACCCGACAGCCTGGAGGTTCAGAAGGCCCTCGAAGCCATGATATTGGCCTATCTCGACTGTGGAGAGTTCTGGAACGCCGAGCCCTTGCTGAAGCGGCTGCTCGAGATCTGCGAGCGGACGTATGGAGACGACGCTGCGGCCCTGCTCTGGATCCTGGCGGAGCTCGCCGCGGGCTATGCGCACGAACGGGTGGACGAGGCCGAGCCGGTCCTGGAGCGGGGCTTCGCGGTGCTGCGGACCTTCCTCGATGCCGGCAGGCCGATCTTCTATCGCAGCATCGCGAACATGGCCGGCAACCGGAACGTGCTCTACGGCGGCCGTCAGAAAGGCGTGCTCGAAACGCTGGTCCAGGCGTCGGAGACGCTGCGCGACAATTTGCGAAAGCGATGGGGAGCGTAGGTCGGACCTCGGATGACGGATTACAGCACCCAGAAGCTGCAATGCTATTGCTGCGGCAAGGCCTCCGAGCACTCCGTGCTCATGAGCTCGAACTCGCGCGGCTCACCCGACCTCGACCAGAGGCCGCCGAAGATGTATCGCTGGACCATCGGGAGCTGGCTGCAGGAGTGCCCCTATTGCGGCTACGTCGCCCCTGATATCGACAAGGGCGACGCGAAGGCGCGGAAGTTTTTCGAGAGCGACGAATTCCGCGTCGCCTCGCTCGACCCTTCGCCCGATCCGGTCACGCGCCGCTTCCTGGTGCGTGCTGCGCAGCACGCTTATCAGGGCGAGCGAAGGTTGGCGTTCTTGAGCACGTTGTCGGCGGCCTGGGTCGCCGACGACGCCAACCAGCCGACTGAGGCGGCCTCCCTTCGCCTCCGCGCCGCGCGTCATCTCGAGGGGCCCCGGATCACCTCGATCGACACCCGCCTGCTCCTCCTCGATGTCCTGCGGCGGGCGTCCAGCTGGGAGGCCGCCGAGGCGCTGGCTGTCGAATTGGCGGCCGAAGAGCTGGGATATCCCTTTGCCGAGATCGTTGCCTTCCATCGTGACAAGATCGCGGCCAGGGATGACGAGCGATATACGATCGGCCAGGCGCTCGAGGGCAAGCCGCCGCCGGCGCTACCAACCACGGCCGAGGACCAGGAACTGATCAAGGCCATCGCACGGCACATCAAGATCGTTCCGAACCCGCGGAGGACGTGACCATGAAGGCCGCCGCCCTTGCTCTGGCTCTCCTCGCTGCTCCTTCTCTCGCCAGCGCGGGAAGCTGGAAGCTCGAATTCGACAATCGCGATCTTCCCTCGCTGAGCTACAGGGATCAGGGCAAGATCACGTTCATGCTGGGCTGCGGACGCGCACTGGGCCTGCATGCAAGATATCCGGGCGAGGCCGGCCGCGCAGGAAAGGCGACGATCGCGATCGGCAACGGCCGCAAGTCGAGGAGGCTCGTCGGTGAATTCGAGGAGATTTCGGCAGACGACGACGCGACCAATTTCGTGCAATGGGACCTTGGATTCTCGCGGCAGGACCCAGAGCTGTTCGGCAAGCGCTGGGAGCGGATGTTGGCACGACTGCTCGACCTGATGGAGCGGGCATCGCCGCTAACCATCTCGAGCGGGAAGGCCAGCTACCAGCTTCCCAGGATCGATGCGGCCGGCTGGCGGGCCGCCATCGAGAAGTGCGGCGGCTAGCACGCGGATTCTGCATCAACAAATTCAAGCGAGGACATTCGGCCGATGCGGACGTTTATTGCAGTGACTTTCGTCGGCGTTTTGGGCGCAAGCGTGTTTGACTCAGGCCCGACACGTGCCGAGAATCTGAACTTGAAGTTCGGACCGACCTGGTCATGCAAGATGATTTCGGCTGAACTGAACGATCTCTATGAAAGCTGTCGTCGGTGCGAGAAGCGCAACCCTCCGGAACACTTCAATCAGCTCTCCCCGACGGGGGGAGAGTGCGTGCCCAAGGGATCGCTAAAAGGCAACAAGTACGAGGACGCTCCCCCAGATCTTGCAAGAGAGCGCGAACTCCAGCAAAAGATTGATGATCTCGTCAAAGAGCGAGAGGCCCTGACACAGAAGCGCATGCAGGAAAAGAAATGGCGCGACTCCGGTGTCAGCGGCTCCAGCCGAGCGCCTGGGGCCGATGCCGGAGCATCGCCGAGTTCGGCCATGCTGGACTTGCTCAAATCCAGGACGCTGACTGTTTCGTCATATCGGATGTGCACGACGGCCGGCCAATGCGCTACGAGCGACAAGCCAGCGACCCTCAAGGCGACAGAGGACGGGAAGTGGCTGCTGAAGGGCCAATGGACGCATGCCGCAGAGAGGCCAATGGAGCCCAATGGAAGTTTTGTGGAAAGAGGCGCGCTCGACGGCGGGGAATGGATCGATACTGGCGAGGTTTCTACCACGTCCGGGGAATTCAAGCTCATCGTCAACCAGCGCGCACGATGGCGGAACCGAGATCTAAGCGGCGGGTGGGATTCGAGATTCGTCACGACGATCGAGGTTGATCCGGCGGGCAATTGTCAGTTCAGGATCGAATACACGGACACCCACCTTCCGGGACGCAAGACCAAGACGGTTCGCAGTGACAATGCTGCTTGCAGCATTCAGTGATCATCGCGCTGATCGCCGCACGCGTGCCCGTATGTCGCTTTGCTCAGACGGGCTACGGCAGCTCAGGCTACGGCGCCAGATAGCGCAGCAGCTCCGGATTGCTCCTCACCTCGCCGGCCTCGCCTTGCAGCGCGACGCGGCCGCGGTCGAGCACATAGGCGTAGTCGGCGACGCGCAGCGCGAGATCGAGGTGCTGCTCGACGATGATGACGGCGATGGTCTTGGCGAGCTCGATCAGGCGCTCGGTGATCTCCTCGATCACGCCGATCCAGACGCCTTCGGTCGGCTCGTCCAGCAGCAGCAGTTTGGGATCGCCGAGCAGCGCGCGGCCGATGGCGAGCATCTTGCGCTCGCCGCCGGAGAGCGTGCCGGCGGGCTGGTCGAGGCGCTGGCCGAGTTTCGGGAAGATCGTCAGCACGTGGTCGACGGCGTCGGCCTTGCTGCTCGCCAGCGAGCCGACCGCGAGATTGTCGCGCACCGACAGGCGCGCGAACACCGAATGCTCCTGCGGCACGTAGCCGATGCCGGCACGGACGCGCTCCTGGGTGGCGCGGCGGCTGATGTCGCGGCCGTCGAAGGCGACCTCGCCGTTCCACGCCGGCAGCTCGCCGACGATGGTCTTCATCAGCGTGGTCTTGCCGGCGCCGTTGCGCCCCAGCACGGCGACGCCGCCGCGCCAGGGGATGCCGAGGGTGACGTCGAACAGGACCTGGCTGCGGCCATAGCCGGCATCGAGATGCTTAATGTCCAAAAATTCAGGCACGGCGCAGATAGATCTCCTGGACGGATGTGTTGGCCTGGATCTCCGACACCGTGCCTGAGGCCAGCACCTTGCCCTGGTCGAGCACGGTGAGACGGTCGCAGATGTCGCGGATGAAATCGAGGTCGTGCTCGACGATGACGAGCGAGCAGTGCTGCTTGATCGGCTGCAGCAATTCGCCGGTGACGCGGCGCTCCTCCAGACTCATGCCGCCGGTCGGCTCGTCGAGCAGCAGCAGCTTCGGCTTGCCGGCGAGCGCCATCGCGATCTCCAGCCATTGCTGCTGGCCGTGCGACAGCGCGGCTGCAGCCTCGAAGGCCCGGTCGGCGAGACGGAATTGCGTCAGCATGGTCATGACCTGATCGTGCAGGAGCCTGCGCGTGCGCGAGAACACGAGGTCGACCAGCGAGGACTGCGCCTGCAGCGCGAGCAGGATATTGTCGTACAGCGTGAGCGACGGCAGCACGGACGTGATCTGGAACTTCAGGCTCATGCCAGCCCGCGCGCGCTCGGTGGGCGTGAAGGCGGTGATGTCGGCGTTGACGAAGGAGACCTTACCCTGCGTCGGCACTTCGGCGCCGGCGATGCACTTCATCAACGTGCTCTTGCCGGAGCCGTTCGGGCCGATCAGGCCGTGGAATTCGTTCTCGCCGACGGTAAGCGCGGCGCCGTCGAGCGCGGTGAGCTTGCCGAAGACCTTCTTGATGCCGGCGGCTTCAAGGAGCATTGCGCTTCTCCTTGACGTTGTCCTTGGGCTTGGCGCGAAAACTGCCGACCCGCTCACGCTCGCCGAGCACGAAGCTGATCAGGCCGAGCGGCCGGAACAGGATCACGAGCAGCAGTAACAGGCCCAGGATGATCGGCCAGATATCGCGATAATTGTCCGAGAGCCAGAAGCTGACGCCTTCGACGATGACCGCGCCGATGACGGCGCCGATCAGCGTGCCGGAGCCGCCGAACAGCACGTAGAGCACGACCTGCGTCGACACCACGACGCCGACCATGTTGGGCCAGACGAACCCTTCGTGGAAGGCATAGAGGCTGCCGGCGAGCCCCGCGATGGCGCCCCCGATGGTGAAGATGATCGCTTTCAGGTGCTGCGCCTTGTAGCCGAAGAAGGCGATGCGCTGCTCGTTCTCGCGCAGGCCCGCGAGCGCAAGACCGAACTGCGAGCGCACCAGGAAGCGGCAGAGCAGGTAGACGACGACAAGAATGCCGAGCACGAGATAATAGAACGCCGGCCCTTCCGTGAACTCGTAAGACCCGAGCGACATCGGCGCGATCGAGGGGATGCCGTTCTGGCCGCCGAGATAATACCAGCCGCGCGCAAGGCGATCGGCTGCGTAGGAGCCGGTAAGCGTGCCGAGCGAGACGAAGATCACGCTGGAGGGATGCCGGCCCAGCAGCAGGAAGCCGCCGAGCAGCAGCGCGAAGGCGAGGCCGATCAGGGTGCCTGCGGGCAGCACCAGGAAGATGTTGGTGATGTCGAGGTCGCGCGCGAGCAGCGCCACGCCATAGCCGGCCGAGCCGAAGAACAGGGCTTGGCCAAAGCTCATGATGCCGGCATAACCCCAGACCAGGTCGAACGACAGCGCGAACAGCGCGAGGATGATCACGCGCGTCGCGAACACCGTGAGGTAGTCCTGCAGCAGCAGCGGCGCGAGCAGCGCCGCGGCCAGCACGAATCCCTCGACGATCGGCAGGCTTTTCCGCGTCGGCGCGGCCTGTCCCGCCGCTCGACGGCCTGCAATTGCAGCATCCCGTTCCCCGCCGATCTCGGCGGGGACTGCCTGCTTCACTGCGCCCATTGCTTTCGGCATTCCGCCTCAGCATTCCTTGGGATCGACCAGACCCTCGCTGCGCGCGACGATCTCGTAGTTCCCGGCCTTGGCGACCGCGGTGTACATCTTCATCTTGCAGTGCCGCTTGCCGGGGACCATCTCGGCAGGTCCGCCCGGACCTTCGGCGATCTTGGCGTGGTCAAGCGCCGCGGCAACGGACTCGCGGTCGATCTTGCCGGCTTCCTTCACCGCGGCTTCCCACAGCTTGAGACCGCGATAGGTGCCGGTGGCGGCACTGCCGGCGGCAAACAGGAAGTTGCCGGGGAAGTCCTTCTCGTAGGCCGCCTGGATCTTGGCGTCGAACGGGTTCTCCTTGGTCAGCACCTTGAAATAGTCGAGGCAGCTGGCGAGCCCCTCGATCTCGGCGGCCTGGTTGATGTTGAGAGTGTTCTCGTCATAGTAGACGCAGGCGAGCCGGCCGCCGTTCTTGAGGAAACCCGCTTCATAGAGCTGTTTGAAGAACGGACCGACGCCCGGCGGAATGACCGTGTTGAAGACCACGTCGACCTTGTTGGAGATGATGCGGTTGACGGTCGCGGAGAAGTCGACCTGGTCGAGCGGGTAGTATTCCTCGAACACGACCTCGCCGCCGTTGGCTTCGATCACCTTGCGGGCGTAGACGTTGAGGGTGTGAGGCCAGACATAGTTGGCGCTCGGCAGCGCGAACTTCTTGCCGCCGTTCTTGATCAGCCAGGGGATGAACTCGTCGCATTGCTGCGCCGGGGTCGGCCCGGTGCAGAACAGATAGGGCGTACACTCCTTGCCCTCGTAGAGCTGCGGATAGATGTAGAGCGTCTTGCCGCGCGCCACGATCGGGTCCTTGATCGCGTTGCGCATCGAGGAGGTGATGCCGCCGAGCACCATGTCGACCTTGTCGCGCTGGATCAGCTTGCGCACGTTGCCGACGGCGACGGATTCGTTCGAGGCGGTATCCTCGATGTAGAGCTCGAGCGGACGGCCGAGCAGGCCGCCGGCGGCGTTGATCTCCTTGATCACCATTTTGGCGACGTTGGCGTCGGCGTTGCCGGCATAGGCGATCGGACCGGTGAGATCGGTGGCGATGCCGACCTTGATTGGCGCCTCGGCCGCGTTGGCCCAGGGCGCTGGAATCACCCAGCTGCCGATGCCGGTCGCGACCGCGCCGGAAGCAAAGGCGAAATTGGAGAGGAAGCGGCGGCGCGAGAGCTGCGTGCGATCGAACATGACTAAACCCCTTTTCCAGCGATGAGGCCCTGCGGGCGGAATTTGATGAAGACAATGGCGAGCACGAAGACGAGGACGTCGGCGACGACAGGCGCCATGATCCATGGCAGCGCCGCGCTGAGCGTGCCGATGACGCCGGCACCCGCGACCGGTCCGATGAAGGATCCGACACCGCCGACCATGACGGCGACGAAGCCCTGGATCAGGAAGCGCAGGCCGAGATCGGCGTAGAGGCTGAACACCGGCACGATCAGCGCGCCAGCAAGACCGGCGAGCGCGGAGCCGAACGCGAAGGTGGCGCCGTACATCAAGGGCGTGGAAATGCCGGAGGCGCGGGCCAGCGACGGGTTCTCCAGCGTGGCGCGCATGCGCAGGCCAAAGCTGGTACGCGACAGCAGCAGATAGCACCCTGCCATCACCAGGAGCGTGATGACGATGATGGTGAAGCGCCAGGCCGAGATGTGCATGGCGCCGATGTCGATCGAGCCGCCGATCGGCTCCGGCACGGTGAGATAGAAGCCACCGATCAGGCCGCGCACGGATTCGCGGATGATGAGGCCGAGCGCATAGGTGCCGAGCATGGCCACGATCGGCGCGGCGTAGAAGCGGCGGATGATCAGCGCCTCCAGCACGAAGCCGAGCCCGCCGACCAGGAATGGCGCCGCGACCATGCCGGCCCAGATCGGCAGGCCCTTGGCATAGGCGAGATAGGTGATGTAGGCCCCGAGCAGGACGAACTCGCCCTGCGCGAAATTGAAGATGCCCATCATGCTGGCGATGATCCCCAGCCCCAGCACGATCAATACGATGATCGCGCCGAAGCTCAGGATCTCGAACGCTGCGACGAACGCGTTAGCCATGCGTTGCCGCTCCGCTCGTGTTCACGGGGGTTCCGCTCACATCTTCTTCCAGTCGCCGATCTGCTCGAAGGCATGCGCGGCGCGGTAGATGGTGGATTCCTCGAACATGCGCCCCACCAGCATCAGACCGACAGGCAGGCCGTCGACCATGCCGCAGGGCAACGACATCGCGGGATGATGGGTGATGTCGAACGGCGCGGTGTTGGAGATCATCTCCAGCGCGCGGGCAACGTATTCCTCGCGGCTGGCGGTGGGCTCCGGCAGCTTGGTCGCCTTCATCGGCGTGGTCGGCATCAGCAGCAGGTCGTAGTCCTTGAACGCCTTGTCGTAGGCGGCGGTCAGGCGGCGCGAGATGTTGAGTGCCTTGCCGTAGAAGCGCGGACCGAAATTGTTGTTGATGTAGGTGCCGAGCATCATGAACAGTTTCGTGGTCTCGGACAGCGAATCGGCCTGCCGGCGCCAGCCGCGATGGAAATCCATCAGCGAGGTCGAGTAGAGATCGCCGCGGCTGAGGCCGTAGCCGTCGCCGAACATCATGGTCTGGGTCAGGCCTTCGGTGCCGATCGGGGTCCAGATCGCGCCGCCCAGGAGGTGCATCGGGATCGAGACGGTCTCGACGGTGGCGCCGAGATCCCTGAAGCGCTTTGCAGCCTCGCGCACGCTTTCATTCACGGCAGCCTCTGCGACCGGCTGCTCAAAACCTTCCTTGACGATGCCGATCTTCATGCCCTTGACGCCCTGGCCGAGCGCCTTGGTGTATTCCTCGACCTTCGGTGCCTTGATGCGGGGATCGTAGCCGTCGTCGCCGGCGAGCACTTCGAGCAGCAGCGCGTTGTCGGCGACCGTTGCCGTCATCGGGCCGGTGTGGTCGACATAGATCTCGATCGGCATGATGCCCGTATAGGGCACGAGGCCCCAGGTCGGCTTCATGCCGTAGGTGCCGCAGAACGAGGACGGCATGCGGATCGAGCCGCCCTGATCGCCGCCGATCGCCATGTCGACCTCGCCGAGCGCGACCACGACGCCCGAGCCCGAGGACGAGCCGCCGGCCGAGTAACCCATCTTGTGCGGATTGTGCACCGGCCCGTAGGAGCCGGTGTGGCTGCCGCCGGACAGGCAGAAATGCTCGCAATGCACCTTGCCCTTGATCTCGGCGCCGGCATCCAGCATGCGCGTGACGATGGTGGCATCGAAATCAGGCACGTAGCCTTCCAGCGTCGACGAGCCATTGGTCATGGGAACGCCGGCCAGCATGATGTTGTCTTTCAGGGCGACGGTCTTGCCCTTGAGCTTGCCGCTGGCGGCGCCCTTCACGGTCGATTTGCGATACCAGGCGTTGCGCGGGTTCTCCTCCGCCGCGGGCCGGTAGCCGGGCGTGCGCGGATATTTCACCTCGGGCAGCTCGTCCGGCATCGCGGCAACGAGATTGTAGGCCTCGATCGAGCCCTGCATCAGGCCGCGGAACGAAGTGACGTCCTCGTCGGTGAGCGAAAGGCCGCATTGCTCGGCGACACTGCGAAGCTGGGCTGGCGTGGGAAGGGCAACTGTCACGGCGCTCTCCTGAAGTTTTCTGGATCAGTCCTTGGGCGTGCGGTCGCGTTTGGCGCGACGAGCGCACCGGCCCGGCGGAAACATTCAAAACGGAAATATTTTCCTTTTCAAGTATTATTTTGCAAGCCGGCCCACGGGAATTGCCGCGGCGAGGTCAGATCGGCTTGATCAGCTTGAAATCGAGACCGTCGGCTTCAGCCAGATGCATCGGCATCCGCGCGCGCCCGTCGCGGATGGTGACCGGGCCGCGGGCGCCGCTGTAGACGATGTTGCGGCCGGCCGCGAGCATCGGGCCCATCGACAGCGAACCGGCCTTGTTCGCGACGGCTTCGAGAAAGCGCAGCCCCTCGTAACTGGACTGCCCGACCGAGCCGATCGGCGGCGCGGTCGGCCCGAACATCGCGTGGTATCGGCTCTGGAATTCGTCATTGGCGCGCGCGCCCGTGCCGGTGAAATAGCCGGAGGCGCAAAACATGTTCTCGCTGTTGTCGGCGCCGATGCCGAGCAGCACGGTCTCGTCCATCGCGCCCGCGAGCCGCAGCGTCGTGGCGCCGAGCCCGCATTCGCCGAAGGCACGGTTGAAGGTGACGCTGTCGGTGCCGATCAGCGAGATCAGCACCACGTCGGGCTTCGCGGCGCGGATACGCGCCAGATGCGGCTCGTGGTTGTCCTCGCCGAGAGGAACGAACTCTTCGCCGACGACGTGGCCTCCGGTTTCCCTGATGTAGTTCTTCACCGCGCGGTGCGATTGCCAGGGCCAGACGTAATCGCTGCCGATCAGGTACCAGCGCCGGGCCTTCTTGACGTCGGCAAGCCAGTGGATCGACGGCCGGCTCTGCCAGCGCGGGGTCTCGCCGATCGCCATCACGCCAGGCGTGCGCTCGCCGCCCTCGTAGACCGGCGTGTAGATGTAGGGGATGCGATGGCGCGTGGTGACGTCGCGCAAGGCCACGCGGACCGCGCTGGTGTGCAGGCCGACGATCAGATCGACCTCGTCGAACGCGATCGCCTGTTCGGCACGGTCCAGGACCTCATCCAGCGGCCCGCCGGCGTCGTAGATGGACAGCTCGATCTCGCGGCCGAGGATGCCACCCCGCCTGTTGATCTCGGCGACGGCGAGTTGCGCGCTGTTGGTGGCGCAGGGGCCCCAGACGCCGGGCGAGCCGGAGCAGCAGATGAAGCCGCCGATGCGGAGCCTGTTGCTGCCGCGCCGCCTGAGGAGAGCGTGATCGTGCGGCGACAGCGCGCCGTCAGCCGCCGATGACGACAGATTCCTGAGCAGCATGGACGGCGGCAACGCCGGACCGCCGTGAGCCGGGAAGTTTACCGTCGCGCGCACGCCAACTCCTGTCTGGCAGCAGACCTGAAAGCACATTCTGCGGGCGGCCGCGGCATCCGCCCTTTTGTTGGGCAATGATCCTATTTTGAAAATATTGAATATTCAACAATTGAAGTGCATATAGATGCAGCATTGATTGCAAGACATTCACTCATTTGGGTCAAGACGAAGTCTTAGCCGTGGCAAAACCGACCAAAACAAACACCCCGATCACCGAACACCTCGCCTATCTGCTCGCGCAAGCCAACCGGGAGATCAACCGGCAGCTCGAACTGCGGTTGAGCAAGGAAGGCGTTCCGGTCGAGCAATGGCGCATCCTGAAGGTGCTGTCGGATGGCAACGGCCATTCGATGGGCGAGCTCGCGGAGGCCGTGCTGCTCAACCATCCGACGCTGACCAAGATGATCGACCGCATGGTCTCGGACACGCTGGTCTATCGCGTGCAGGACCCGAACGACCGCCGCAAGGTGCTGATGTTCATCTCCGACCGCGGCAAGGTGCTGTGCAAGAAGCTCAACTCGCTCGCGGTCGACCAGGAGGAGCACATCCTGGAAAGCTACGGCGACAAGCCGACGAGCGAATTGAAGCGGCTGCTGGAGAGCTTGATCGACAGCTCGAATTAATGCGAGCGTGGGGGCCTTGCGAAGCCGACACGCTCATCTGCCATTCAATGCAGGGAGAGAGTCTCTCCACGAAAGCACGCGCGCTGGTCACGCCGGCTGGCGTTGGCGCTCACAGCGCGCATCCGGGCCTTGTTCAGTCCTCTAGGCTCGCCTTCGAGTCCAGGCGGAGGATAAGCAGGCGCCGCATGATGGCATCATCGCCAGCACGAGAGGCGATAGCGTTGGCCGTTCCATGTCGTCCAGCCCGCGGCCTTGTTGCTGACCGGTTTGGCCAAATACCATTTATTGCCGTCGGCATGGTTGAAGTAGACGCCGCCCTGCGTCCCGGTGCGCGGATTTGTCAACTTCACCCATCGCGAGCCATTGTCCGAGAAGCTGCCTGCCCAGCGTGCTCCCGAACTGGTGGTGCAGGTGTCGCCGTCGCAGCTTGTTTGACTGTCATCAACGGCGGCCCATTTCATCCGGGCGGGCCGGCCGTCGATGTTGCACGACCATGTTCCGCCCCACCATCCGCCCACTTGGCTCGCAGGCGCGGAACCGCAGGCTAAGAAACTCAGGGCAAGAACACACAAGGTGGTGGGCAGCGCGCGTCTGGACATTGTCTGGCTCCCAATTCTCGGCCCCGTGCGATTCAATCAAACATGGATTGGGCTCTGCAGAGGTGATCCAGATCACATGAGCAGTAGCAAAAGATTGAATGATCTACCCGCAGGCATTGTCCGAGACATGATGCCGCGCCTCGCGCCATCGGCTTCCGGGCTGCGGCTGCGCAGCCGGACGAGCGCGTGGCCGCGGACAATCTGCAGCAGCAGCCCACGGAACTGATCAAAGGAGCAGGCGCTGCAGGCCACGCGCGTACAACGGGGCAATCGTCTCGCGAAGGTGATGAACGGGCCGAGGACCAGTTCGCTCAACATCGGGGCCGGCTGCCAAATGGCCAAAGCGTGCTCAGCCGCGCGTGACGGAAGCCGGGCCCTCACAAACGTGAGGCAGCCATCCTCACTGGCGTGCGCCTACCATTCGTGATGCACCTGAAGATCAGCAGGCGCCACATGGATCGGAAGCATTCCAACCCCGGGCGAACTCGTAGGCCAATACGGCACCGCGCGTTCGCCGGGTATTGAGATCATCGATCAGGCGTACCGCCCGTGGCAGTGCTTGTACTTCTTGCCCGAGCCGCAAGGGCAATCCTCGTTGCGGCCGACCTTGCCCCAGCTCGCCGGATTCTTCGGATCGCGCAGCGCCGCGTCGGAGGCCTGCGCCCCGAGCGAGACGTTGGCGATGGCCATTTCGTCCTCGCCGGTGTTCGGATCGAACTTGTGAGCTTCCATTTGCGGCAGAGCAGGAGCTTCCTGCTCCGGCGGAACGATCTCGACGCGCATCAACTGCGCCGTGACGGCCTCGCGCAAGTGAGCGCTCATCTCCTGGAAGAGGTTGAAGGCTTCCGTCTTGTACTCCTGCAAGGGATCGCGCTGGCCGTAGCCGCGCAGGCCGATGACCTGGCGCAGATGGTCGAGCATGATCAGATGCTCGCGCCAGAGATGGTCGAGCGTCTGCAACAGAATGGTCTTCTCGACGTAACGCATCACGTCGGGACCCCATTGCGCGACCTTGGCCGCCATATGCTCGTCGGCCTTGGTCTCGATGCGGGTGAGCAGCTCCTCGTCGGCGATGCCCTCTTCCTTGGCCCATTCGTCGACGGGCAGGTCGAGGTCGAGCACGCGCTTCAATTCGTCCTTCAGGCCCGCCACGTCCCACTGCTCGGCATAGGCATGCTCGGGCACGTGCTTGGCAACGAGGTCGTCGATGAAAGCGTGACGCATGTCGGTCACGGTCTCGGCAACGCTCTCGTCCTTCATGAGGTCGACGCGCTGGTCGAAGATCACCTTGCGCTGGTCGTTCTGGACGTTGTCGAACTTGAGCAGGTTCTTGCGGATGTCGAAGTTGCGGGCCTCGACCTTCTGCTGCGCCTTCTCGAGCGCCTTGTTGATCCAGGGATGGATGATGGCCTCGCCCTCTTGCAGGCCGAGACGCTGCAGCATGCTGTCGAGACGGTCCGAACCGAAGATGCGCATCAGATCGTCTTCCAGCGACAGGAAGAACTTGGAGCGGCCGGGGTCGCCCTGACGGCCGGAACGGCCGCGCAGCTGGTTGTCGATGCGGCGGGATTCGTGACGCTCGGAGCCGATGATGTAGAGGCCGCCGGGCTTCTTCACGGTCTTGGCGGGCTTGCTCCCCTTCGCCGGCTCGAGCTCGACGGTCTCCTCGGCCTTCAGCACGATGTCGCGGAAATGCTCGATGTCGGCCTTGATCTGCTCGATCTTCTTCGCCTTCTCGGCTTCGTCCTCGATGCCGGCGGTCTCCTGCTGGATCCGCATTTCGAGCGAGCCGCCGAGCTTGATGTCGGTACCGCGGCCGGCCATGTTGGTGGCGATCGTGATCGCGCCGGGAACGCCGGCCTCGGCGACGATATAGGCTTCCTGCTCGTGGAAGCGCGCGTTCAGCACCGCGAACAGCTTTGCCGGCTTGTTGGCGCGCGCTGCGGCGTACAGCTTCTGCATCGAGTTCTCGTTGCCGAAATCGATCTGCCGGTAGCCGTGCTTCTTGAGGTATTCGGCGATCACTTCCGACTTCTCGATCGAGGCGGTGCCGACCAGGACCGGCTGCAGCCGCGCATTGGCGCGTTCGATCTCGGCCAGGATTGCCGCGTATTTCTCGTTCTGGGTGCGATAGACCTCGTCGTCCTCGTCGAGACGAGCGACTGCCAGATTGGTCGGGATCTCCACGACCTCGAGCTTGTAGATGTCGAACAGCTCGTCGGCTTCCGTCAGCGCCGTGCCGGTCATGCCGGCGAGCTTCTCGTACATGCGGAAGTAGTTCTGGAAGGTGATCGAGGCCAGCGTCTGGTTCTCGGGCTGGACCGTCACGTGCTCCTTGGCCTCCAGCGCCTGGTGCAGGCCCTCGGAGTAGCGGCGGCCCTGCATCATGCGTCCGGTGAACTCGTCGATGATGACGACCTCGTCGTCGCGGACGATGTAGTCCTTGTCGCGGGTGAACAGGGTGTGAGCGCGCAGCGCCTGGTTGATGTGGTGCACGACGGAGACGTTCTCGACGTCGTAGAGCGACTCGCCCTTGAGCTGGCCGGCATCGCGCAACAGCCCTTCGATCTTCTCCATGCCGGCTTCGGTGAGCGTCACCGTGCGCTGCTTCTCGTCGACATCGTAATCGGCCTTGTCGAGCTTGGGCAGGAACGAATCGATGGTGTTGTAGAAATCGGAGCGGTCGTCGAGCGGACCGGAGATGATCAGCGGCGTACGCGCTTCGTCGATCAGGATGGAGTCGACTTCGTCGACGATGGCGTAGAAGTGCGGCCGCTGGACCATGTCCTCGAGCCGGTACTTCATGTTGTCGCGCAGATAGTCGAAGCCGTATTCGTTGTTGGTGCCGTAAGTGATGTCGCAGGCATAGGCGGCCTTGCGCTCGGCGTCGTCGAGGCCGTGCACGATCACGCCGGTGGTCAGGCCGAGGAAGCCGTAGATCTGGCCCATCCAGCCGGAGTCGCGGCGGGCGAGGTAATCGTTGACGGTAACGACGTGGACGCCCTTGCCGGCGAGCGCGTTGAGGTAGACCGCGAGCGTCGCGACCAGCGTCTTGCCTTCGCCGGTCTTCATTTCGGCGATGTCGCCCTCGTGCAGGACCATGCCGCCGATCAGCTGGACGTCGAAATGGCGCTGGCCGAGGGTGCGCTTGGCCGCCTCGCGCACGGTGGCGAAGGCGGGCACCAGCAGGTCGTCGAGCGTCTTGCCCTCGGCGAGCTGCTTCTTGAACTCGGCGGTGCGGGCCTTGAGCGCCTCGTCCGAGAGCTTGGAAACCTCGGGCTCCAGCGCGTTGATCGCGTTGACGCGGGACTGGTATCCCTTCACCCGCCGGTCGTTGGCGGAGCCGAAAAACTTGCGGGCGAGCGCGCCGATCATGCCTAGTTCCTGTGTTCGCGAATTAACCGCGTTGCAGCCAAGAAGTTGTCACCCGCCTGCCTATCAACTCACCGTGACGCCTGATGGCGCCTACAGCCCGGACTGCGGGGGTCGTCCGCCATATGGGTGGGAATTGGGCAAGTCTGGGTTCAACGGCCAAAAACGCAGCAAAATAAACGCCATCGCCATGGTCGCGACCGGGCAGAGATATGGCCCGGTCAGGGCCTTGTCAACGGCGGGCGCATTGCGGCTAATTCATCATTTTGACAGACTTTTCGCGTTGCCAAGGCCCCCTGAATTGGGCGAGTGTCCGCCCCGCTCGAGCAGCCCCCTGCTTCAACAAAAGGATTTTCCATGACCACCTCGTTCCCGGTAACCAAAACCGGCCTGCGCTTCGGCCTCGCCACCGCCCTCGTGGGCTGCCTTGCGCTGGCGCTGATCGCGGGTCCCGGCCGGGCCGCTGACGATCCGGTCCTGGCGAAGGTCAACGGCACGGAAATCAAGAAGAGCGACGTCGCCATGGCCGAGGAGGAGCTCGGACCGAGCCTCGCCCAGATGGACCCGGCGACCAAGGACGAGAACGTCCTGTCGTTCCTGATCGACATGAAAATCGTCAGCAAGGCTGCCGAGGACAAGAAGGTCGCCGACGGCGAGGAGTTCAAGAAGCGCCTGGCATTCGCCCGCAACCGGCTTCTGATGGACAGCTTGCTCGCGGGCGAGGGCAAGGCCGCCACCACCCCGGACGCCATGAAGAAGGTCTATGAGGAGGCCTCCAAGCAGATCACCGGCGAGCAGGAGGTGCGCGCCCGCCACATCCTGGTCGAGACCGAGGACGAGGCCAAGGCGGTCAAGGCCGAGCTCGACAAGGGCGGCGATTTCGCCGAGCTCGCCAAGAAGAAGTCCAAGGATCCCGGCTCGGCCGACGGCGGCGATCTCGGCTTCTTCACCAAGGAGCAGATGGTGCCGGAATTCTCCGCGGTGGCCTTCTCGCTGGAGCCGGGCAAGATCTCCGACCCCGTGAAGTCGCAGTTCGGCTGGCACATCATCAAGGTCGAGGAAAAGCGCAACCGCAAGGCGCCGGATTTCGAGCAGGTCAAGACCCAGATCGAAAGCTACGTCACCCGCAAGGCCCAGGCCGAGTACGTCGCCAAGCTGCGCGCCGAGGCCAAGGTCGAGCGGCTGGACCAGCCGGCGGCGGACGCATCGAAGGATGCGAAGCCGGCCGACGCAGCCAAGCCGTCCGACAGCAAGATGGCGCCGCCCGCGAAGAAGTAAGAATTCGCTGTCACTTCGCGGACGCCAATAGTATTTAACGTCGCAATGGCCGGGCGCATGCCCGGCCATCTGCATATCCAGACCTCACCAAGGCGCCCCGCGATGTCCTCCTCCGTCTCCCCCCTCGCCCCCAAGAACGTCCCCGACATGCCCGTGATCGCGGGAATCCGCCTTGCGACGGCCGAGGCCGGCATCCGCTACAAGAACCGCACCGACGTGCTGCTGGCGGTGATGGACAAGGGCACCACGGTCGCCGGCGTCTTCACCAAGTCCAAATGCCCCTCCGCACCGGTCGAATGGTGCCGCGCCAAGCTGAAGGGCGGCGTATCTTCTAAAAAAGGATTGGCGCGCGCGCTCGTCGTCAATTCCGGCAACGCCAATGCCTTCACCGGCAAGACCGGCCGCGCCTCGACCGCGTTGACCGCGAAGATCGCGGCCAAGGCGGTCGGATGCAGCGAAAGCGAGATCTTCCTGGCCTCGACCGGCGTGATCGGCGAACCGCTGGATGCGACCAAGTTCGACGGCGTGCTGGGCCGCCTCGCCGAGACCGCCGAGCCCGGCGACTATCTCGCCGCGGCCAAGGCGATCATGACCACCGACACCTTCCCGAAGGTCGCGACCGCGACCGTCAAGCTCGGCAAGGCCAAGGTCACCATCAACGGCATGGCCAAGGGCGCCGGCATGATCGCGCCCGACATGGCGACGATGCTGTCCTTCATCTTCACCGACGCACCGATCGCGCCCGCGGCGCTGCAGGCGCTGCTCAAGGCCGGCGTCGAGGACACGTTCAACGCGGTCACGATCGACGGCGACACCTCGACCTCGGACACGTTGCTGGCCTTCGCCACCGGCGCGGCCGCCGAGCACGGCGCGCCAAAGATCAGCCGCGCCAGCGACCCGCGCCTGAAGGCCTTCGTGAAGGCGTTCAACCAGGTTCTGGCGAACCTGTCCGAGCAGGTGGCGCGCGACGGCGAAGGCGCCCGCAAGCTGGTCGAGATCACCGTCGAGGGGGCCAAGACCAAGGCCTCGGCGCGCAGAATCGCGATGTCGATCGCCAACTCGCCGCTGGTGAAGACCGCGATCGCCGGCGAGGACGCGAATTGGGGCCGCGTCGTGATGGCGGTCGGCAAGGCCGGTGAGCCGGCCGATCGCGACAAGCTCTCGATCTCCTTCAACGGCATCCGCGTCGCCAGGAACGGCGCGCGCGATCCGTCCTATGACGAGGTGCAGGTATCGGAAGCGATGAAGGCCCCCGAGATCGCGATTCTGGTCTCGCTCGGCCTCGGCAAGGGCCGCGACCGCGTGCTGACCTGCGACCTCACCAAGGAATATGTGGCGATCAACGGGGACTACAGGTCGTAAGTCAGGCCCACCACACCCCTCCGGCCGTCCTGAGGCGCTCGCGAAGCGAGCCTCGAAGGATGCCGGCCCCGCTGTAACTGCGCGGAGAGAGCCGCTCCGTCGCCCTCGAGGGCCGCTGACGAAGCGGCCAGCTCAGAGCGACGGAGATCGCGCCTTGCTTCGGATCACCCCGAAATCCGGGCGTCCGCGACCGCTTTCCGGAACAGCGCATTCATCGCATCCGAGATGCCCTGGGTCGGGCTGACCTCGAAATACAGCCCCGGCGAGGCGCAGCTCTGCATGTTGTCGGCGATCTCGCTGTTCGGCGAGGGACCGAACGGGCCCTTGTTGAAGGGGTCGATGTAGGTCATGTACCAGGAGTTGGTCGGCAGCTGCAGATAGGTGGTGTAGAGCACCGCGATCTTGATGCCGCGATTCTTGATGGTGGTGCAGAGCGAGACGTCGATCGGCGACTGGCAGCGCCCGCCGCTCACGAGCGGCTTGGAGCAACCGGTATTGTACTCGTCGGCAACACCGTCCGAGACGAAGAACAGATATTTCAGCGGCGCAGACGATGTGCCGGCACCCGGCGCGGTGATCGCGGAGTTGATTGCCGGAAAAACCGTGCTGAACTGGGTGTCCTTGTCGGCGGTGTAGGAATCGTTGTTGCCGTAGACGCCCATCAGGTCGATGCCGCCCGCCGCCGTCTTGGCACTCGACAGGCTCGCCGACAGCGAGAACAGCGCGCGCAGACCGATGGTTTTTGAAGATGCGCCGAAATCGTAGATCGCCATGCGGAACTGGTTCGAATAGGTCTCGCTGGCCGCGGCGGTATCCATCAGCGACTGGGTCGCGCTGCGCAATACGTCGATTCGCGTCGTGACGCCGAGCGTCTTGGCGAGATTGTAGTAGTTGTTCGAGTCGTTGTAGTCGTGGCATGCGAAGGCGCATTTGTCCGACGTGTTGTTGACCATCTTGGTCACGTCGGCCGGCGTCGCCGCTACGCCCATCGACGGCGAATTGTCCAGCAGGAGGTAGAAGTCGACATAGAGCGGCATGCTGGCCGTCGCCGTCGACGTGCCGCTCATCGCCAGCGCGGTCTTGCCGATCACACCGAGGAACATGGTCTTGACGCTGGCGCTGAACGCCACGGTCGAGGTGACCGTCGAGCCGCTCTTGACCACCGTCGGCGTGACGCTGTTGAGCGTGTAGCCGGTCAGGTTGGCGACGTTGGCATTGAAGATGTTCTTGGCATCGGTGACGCCGACCGGGATCCCGCCGTCCGAGGTCATCGTGCCTGCCGCGGCGAATCCCGGCGAGGCCTTGGCGACTGCGCCGACGCTGGCCGCGTCGGCCGCGGCCTGAAGCTTGGCCCGAATCTGCGTCGCGCGGGAGTAATCGACGGCGCAGCCAATCACCGTGATCAGGGGAACGCAGGCGAGCGCGAAAATCACCGCGATATTGCCGCGTCGGTCGCGGGCAAACCGGCGGATGGTGGTGCGAAGCACGGCGAGCATGGATTGGCCTGGAATGGTTTAAATATGTTTCCACTCTAGGAACCGTTGATTAAATATGACTTATGCAAACCGCAAAAACGCGGAGCCGCAACGGGGTTAACAAGCCATTGCGAACGATCTTGAGCTGATAACAGAGGCGTATGGCCGATCTCAAACTGACACTGGTGGTGGCCTGCGCGCTCGTCGATGCCGACAAACGCGTCCTGATCGCGCAGCGCCCCGAGGGCAAGACGCTGGCCGGCCTCTGGGAATTTCCCGGCGGCAAGTGTGAGCCCGGCGAGCGGCCAGAGCAGAGCCTGATCCGCGAGCTCAATGAGGAGCTCGGCATCACCGTCGCCGAACCGTGTCTGGCGCCGTTGACCTTCGCGAGCCATGCCTACGAGACCTTCCATCTGCTGATGCCGCTCTACATCTGCCGGCGCTGGGAAGGGCAGGTCGCGCCGCGCGAAGGCCAGACCCTGGCCTGGGTTCGCGCCAACAAGCTGCGCGACTACCCGATGCCGCCCGCGGACATTCCGCTGATCCCGCATCTGATTGATTTGTTGATGTGATTGCACTGTGCCCCGGACGCAGCGCAGCGCTTCTTCAGCGGTGCGCTGCAGAGTCGGGGCCCAAGAATGCCGCAAACTGGGTCCCGGCTCTGCGCAGCAGCGTTTCACGCTGCAGCGCGTCCGGGACACGCGTCACTTCCCCGCCTTCTTCACCGCCTCCGCGAGACTCGCTTTCGCCGACCCCGGCTTCAGCGGCTGCTGCTGGCTCGCGTGCGGGGCCCAGCCGGAGAGCCAGATGATGTCGAACGTGGCACGGATGCGGCCGTCGGCATCGGCAAAACGCTCGGCGTAGATCTCGGCCATGCGCAGCAGCGTCGCGCGCCGGCTCGGCGTGCGGCGGCGCTCGATCAACACATTGGCCGCGCCCATGCGGCGCAGATCCTGCATCAAGGCGAAGGCATTGCCATAGCGCACCACGACGCGGTCGACGTCGGTCACCGGCAGCGCAAAGCCGGCCCGCTGCAGCAGCGCGCCGATGTCCCTGAGATCGGCGAACGGTGCAACGCGCGGCGACACGCCGCCCTCGCATTCGGCCTCGGCCGCGGCAAAGGCCTGGCGCAGCTCGGTCAAGCTGTCGCCGCCGATCATCGCGGCGAGCAGGAGCCCGTCCGGCTTCAGCGCGCGGCGAACCTGCGCCAGCACGCCAGGCAGGTCGTTGACGAATTGCAGCGCCAGCGCCGAGACGACGAGGTCCAGACTTTCGGGTGCGAAGGGCAGCTTTTCCGCGCCGGCCGCCTCGAGCGCGATCCGTTCGATGGAGGGGAGCCGCGCGCGCAGAACCGCAAGATCTTCACCGGGCGTCCAGAGATCGGCCGCGGCGTGAAACTCCCGCATCACCGCCGCCAGCCGGTCGGTCATGTCCTCGGCAACGCGGTCGAGCAGGAACGTCACCCCGCCCTGCGCCCGCGCGCGCCGCTGCCGCGCATACAGCAAGGCGCGATCGAACAGAGCGGGCGGGGTTTGCGGGGGCTGAGCCATGCCGCTGGTTACGCCGATCCAAGTCGTTCTGGCAATCGCTCTCGTGTCCCGGGCGCGGTGCGGAACGCAGTGACGCTCCGCAGAACCGGGACCCATGCCTCGGCGTGCACAAACTTCTGGACCCCGGCTCAGCAGCGCACCGCTGCGCGCTGCGCTGGGTCCGGGGCACGAGAGCGTGGCTTGAGCCAACGAGCGCGGAACGCTAGCCTCTCCCCATGGACGCCGACGCCGCCCCCACCCGCTCCATCGCCGCGCCGCTGCGAGCCGCGTGGACGGCTGGCCGCCATGTGCTGTCGCGGACGGCGCGGCTGGCGCTCGACATCGCGCTGCCGACACAGTGCGTGTCATGCCGCGAGCCGGTCGATGGCGAGGGCGTTTGCGCTTCGTGCTGGGCGCGGCTGTCGTTCATCGAGCGGCCCTATTGCCCGCGGCTCGGCATTCCCTTCGTCTACGACCCCGGCCCCGACATGCTGTCGATGGAGGCGATCGCGAGCCCGCCGGCCTACCAGCGTGCCCGCGCGGCGGTGCGCTACGACGACGTCGCGCGCACGCTGGTGCACGCGCTGAAATACCAGGACCGCACAGACCTGGCGCCGGCGATGGGACGCTGGATGGCGCGGGCGGGCGGCGAGCTACTGAATGGGGCCGATATGCTGGTGCCTGTTCCGCTGCATTGGCGGCGGGCCTGGCGGCGCCGCTACAACCAGTCCGGGGCGCTGGCGCGCGTGATCGAGCGGCAGAGCGGCGTCAGGGTTCGCGGCGAGGTGCTGCGCCGGGTACGCGCCACCGAGCAGCAGATCGGCTTGTCGCGGGCCCAGCGCGCCACCAATGTGCAGGGCGCATTCCAGGTATCTCCGGACCGCCAGGCCGAGGTCCAGGGACGCCGCATCATCCTGATCGACGACGTCCTGACCTCGGGCGCCACGCTGGATGCCTGTGCACGGGCCCTGTTGCGCGCCAAGGCCGCCCAGGTCGACGTGCTGGTCTTCGCCCGGGTTGTGGAGATCAGGTAAAGTCCCATATAATTCAATGAATTCATGACATGAGTTTTTTTTTTACAGGCTGCGGCTATTGCTCCGCCGCCAAATCGCTGCTGACCCGCAAGAAGGT
>NZ_NWTI01000036.1 GCF_002531575.1 Bradyrhizobium sp. Y36
GGGGGGGGGGAGCTGACAGCGGAGTTGGTCGCTGTCACCGAACATTGAACGCACCCGCATCACGCTGCGACACATCGTCATGCTGCTTCGCCGCATCCTCGCCGTCGCCCTCTTCCTCACGCTTGCCGCGCCGCCGCGGGCGCACGCCACGGCCGAGCACACCTATGAGAAGGGCGAGTACGGCATCGTCGCGGGCGGGTGGGCGCCGAACAAGCGGCTCGCGATCGCCGTCCATGGCGAAGGCGAGGGCGCGCATGACAAATTCCACGCCTATCTGATGGCGGAGCCGGGCCATCGCAGGCTCGACGTGCTCGACAACATCAGCCACGAGAACAATCTCGACACCGCCTCCGACGCCTATTACGCGGCCTGGTCGCCGGACTCGCGCTATGTCGCGGTCTCCTTCCGCACCGAGCGCCACATCATGACGCTGAACGTCTATGCGATCGAGGGCCATCGCGCGCGGCTGATCCAGACGCCGGACCTGTTCCGCAAGGCTGCGGGCCGCACCGTCGTGGTCAAGACCGACGGCGACATGCGCACCTACTTTCCCACGGTGACGTGGCGCGGGCCGCGCCGCTACGATCTCAACGACTACCGTCTGTTCGTCGAGGACGACCAGACCCTGGCCGGGACGCTCGGCGACCTCGGCAGCGTGAGCAGGCGCGACGACGGCCGCTACACGATCGAGTTCGCCGCCCACGCCACCATCACCCTCGGGCGGAAGCACCGCAACCGCATCGGCCGGCTGAAGCGCGGGGATTTCTGGCAGTAACTGCCCGTCGTCCCGGGCTCACGCTTCGCGCCCCGGGATGACAGTTTGCACCGGCGCGCATGCATAGCCTCGGCAGCCGCCATGCTGCCTGCGCAACTGGCAATTCCCGCTTGCGCCACTACACTCCATGCAATTGCTTCCATCCCCTCGTCCAGCCGGAACTCCCCCGCATGAGCGCCCTGTTTTCCCCGATCAAGCTGCGCGGCCTGAACTTGAAGAACCGCGTCGTGGTGTCGCCGATGTGCCAATATTCGGCCGACGACGGCGTCGCCAATGACTGGCACTTCACCCACATCAACAATCTCAGCCTGTCGGGTGCGGCGATGTTCTGCATCGAGGCGACCCATGTCGAGGCGATCGGCCGCATCACGCCGGGCTGCCTCGGGCTCTACAGCGACGCGGCCGAGGCCGCGCTGAAGCAGATCCTCACCTCGGTGCGCAAGCACTCCACCACGGCGGTCGCGATGCAGCTCGCCCATGCCGGCCGCAAAGCCTCCAGCGCGCGGCCGTGGGACGGCGGCCAGCTCGTTCCGGAGAGCCAAGGCGGCTGGCAGACGGTGGCGCCGTCAGCCGTGCCGCACAAGGAGGGCGAGGCCGCCCCGCTCGCGCTGGATGCAGCGGGCCTCAAGCGGATCCGCGATGCCTTCGTCGACAGCGCCAAGCGCGCGGAGCGGATCGGCATCGACGCCATCGAGCTGCACGGCGCGCACGGTTATCTCATGCATCAATTCCTCTCGCCGATCTCCAACAAGCGCACCGACGAATATGGCGGCTCCCTGCAGAACCGCATGCGCTTTCCGCTCGAGATCTACGACGCCGTGCGCGCCGTCTTCCCCGCCGACAAGCCGATCGGCATGCGGGTGTCCTCGACCGACTGGGTCGAGGGCGGCTGGGATCTTTCGCAGACGATCGAATTCGCCAATGCGCTGAAGGCGCGCGGGGTCGACTGGATCGATGCCTCCTCCGGCGGCGTCTCGCCGCTGCAGAAGATTCCGCTCGGTCCCGGCTATCAGGTGCAGTTTGCGGAGGCGATCAAGCGCGCGACGGGCTTGCCGACCATCGCGGTCGGCCTGATCACGGAACCGAAGCAGGCCGAGGAGATCGTCAGCAGCGGCAAGGCCGACATGGTCGCGCTCGCCCGCGGCATGCTCTACGACCCGCGCTGGGCCTGGCACGCCGCCGCCGAGCTCGGCGGCGAAGTCGAAGCCCCGCCGCAATATTGGCGCTCGCAGCCCTCGACGCAGAAAGCGCTGTTCGGCAAGACGACGTTCGGGGCGCGGTGAGGGGTGCGCATCCCAACCACCACCGTCGTCCCTGCCTGGTGCGCAATTGCGCACGGGCGCAGGGACCCATACCGCGTGATCTCTCGATGATCCGCGCTGCGCGTTGACAACTTTAACTAAGAGTCGTCGCCAAACTGCTCCCTGTGGTTACGGGTCCCCGCTCCCGTGCGCAATTGCGCACCAGGCGGGGACGACAGCGGAGAACGCGGCTTACCTTTCGTCTCTCGCATCCGCGCCCCTCACGCCTCACGCATCCGTAAATCTCCTCAGCTTCCACCTCCCTCAAAACTGGCCTAACCTTGGGCTCACTCAACTCCGTCAGGAGGCGTGCCCATGCGGTTTCGTGTTCGCAATACGGCTCATGTGTTCGAGCGCGTCGGGCTTGCGATGGCGGGCGCGGCGTGCGGGTTGTTCGTCGGCGCCTATGTGGGGTCGGCGATATCGGCGCTCACCACGCAGGGCTTCCTGCTGCTGATGATGGTGCTGGGCTTCGCCGGCTTCTATCTCGGCATCGACACGCCGCAATTGCCGTTCGACGAGGCGCATAGCGAGATCGACGCCGCCGAATTCCTCAGCGCCGCCGGCACGCTCTGCGCCACGCTCACCGCGCTCGCCTCCGTCGCCGTCATCGTGCTCCGCCTCGACCCGCACATGGCCTGGACCTGGCTCGCTCTGTTCGGCTGGGTCGCCGGCGTCGCCATGCAGATCGTCGGCGGCGCGAAAGCGCGGATGCGGGCGTAGCTGGTTGTTGGAAACGGTCGCGCCGCGAGCACACTGCGTTCCCTCCCCACAGGGGGGAGGGAGCCGAGCGGAGTGCGCGGCGGCCTCTGGTCGTGGAATTGAGATCGCTCTTTTCAGAACACCACGCCCACGCGCGTGCCGCGCTTCCAGGCGATGCGGCAGCGCTTCTTGGTGTTGACGTGCAGCAGCTCGAAGCGATCGGGGATGTTCACCTGTCCGCCGAGATCGACGCAGGCCCCGCCGGGCGAATAGTCGATCAGCGTGCAGGGGATCACCGGCGCGCGCGGGTCGGTGATGATCTTGGCCTGGCGCGACACCAGCCCTGCGGGTTTCACGCGGGCATATTTGCGCGGATACACTGGCACGTCTCCTCCAATGCCGCAGGTCTCGCGGCGGATATCGTGCAGGATGATGCGGGCGAGTTGATGCGATCCGGCTAAGGCGCGCGGGAGAATTTTAATGAAAAGTGTCGGCGAATGCAGAAAGCCGCGGTAGCGGGGTGAGGTGGCGCCATAGTCTCGCTGTCGTCCGCGCGACCGCAGCCTCAATCTCCCCTGTCGTCCCTTGCGCGCGCAGGGACCCATACCGCGTGATTTCTCGGTTGCGGGCGGGCGCAGTCCCGAACAACGAGCCTCCGCCAAACCACTCCCTGTGGTTATGGGTCCCTGCGTTCGCAGGGACGACAGCCGAGTGTATTGCGCGAGCCTGCCTCCACCGCCGTCATTGCGAGCGCAGCGACTTGTCCGCCGAAGCCTTCGGCGAAGGCGGAAGCAATCCAGGAATCCCTCCGCGGCGGCAGTCTGGATTGCTTCGCGGCGCTCGCAATGACGTGGTGAGAGCGGTGCCCCCTCCGCATCACTCCGCCGCGCTCTCTCCCGACCCCTCCGCCACGTCCACCCCCGGCGGCACCGGCATCGGCACCGTCTCGTACACCTTCGGCATGTTCACCGGCCGGTAGTCCGGGTCCACTTCCATCCGCTTCAGCACGCTCTCATGGATATTCGCGCCGTCGGGGATCAGGCGCGGTTCGCAGTCGGGGATGTAGAATCCGAGAAACACCTTCCGCTCCGGCCACTCCCGGTACTTTGCGCTCTTCGGAATGAACTCCAGCAGCCGCCAGGCCGCCGTCATCGAATTGTGCAGCACGCCCGTCTTGCCCTCATAGGCCGGCGCCACATAGCTGAACGGCGAGTTCTTGCGCTGGATGCCCCAGGCGAGCTGCTTGATGGTCGCCAGGTTGAAGTTCAGCCCGGCCTTCTCGGCTTCCGCGATCATCCAGATCAGCGGATATTTGGAGTCGCCGCTCTCGGCTTCCGGATAGCCGCCGCCGACGTCGCTGTGCACGCCGGCGAACCACACCTGCCAGATGTCCTGCGGCACCTTCTTTTCATCGGGCACGTAGCGGTTGCTCCAGAACTCCTGCGGCTGCTCGTACTTCTTCAGGCGGAACATGCAGCGCCGCTCGTCGATCGCGATCGCCTGCCGGAAGATCCGAACGCTCGGGTTGCGCAGCGTGAAGGCGAGCTCCTCCAGGCTCGGCCAGAACAGCCGGTCGGGGCGCGGCACGATCACGCTCGCCACCGTGTCCCACACGCCGATGAAATGGATGGTCGGCCAGCGCGTCGAGGTGATGCGGGCGAACTGCGCGGCGAGGTCGAACTGGTCCTTCGGCAGCGGCCCCTGCTCGTCGAAGGCGACGCCCTCGAGATCCTCGATGTCGTTGCCGCGCCCGGTGCCGGAATATTGCTTGTAGGCGACGAGGCCGCTGCCTGCGAGGTTCGCCTGTTCCGGCCTGATCAGGCCGACCTTGTGGATCAGCCCCGCCAGCACGCGCACGGTGTAGGCGCCGCGCGAGAAGCCGAACAGATAGATGCGGTCGCCCGGCGAATAATGCTCGACCAGGAAGCAATAGGCCGAGAGCACGTTGTCGTCGAGCCCGTAGCCGGTGGCGAGCCCCAGCACCAGGTTGACGTTGGCTTTCAGGCGGTGCCACGTCGTCGGCTCCGTCACCGTGCCGACCCCGGGATCGTAGAACACCATCTGCCGCGGCTGCGTCCGGTCGGTCTTGCGCAGGCAGCGATAGAGCTTCAGGACGTTGGAGATGTTCTCCGAGATCTCGTTGCCGGTGCCGTCACAGCAAATGACGAGGTTCTTCGGCTCGGGTTTGGGCGCGTGCTCCACAGGTCGACCTCTCCAGGTGATGCTACCGGAGCGAGTATAGCCGAAAACCGCGACGGCGAGGAGACGATGGTGTGCGCGGCGACGGCGGTGCGTTGCCTCACCCCGCAAGGGACAGGGCCATCGCAGAGAGGGGTGATGTCGCTTGTCGCCATCCTTCGAGACGCCCGCCGCCGGCTGGCCCTCAGGATGAGGACCGCGTGCGTTTCGCTGGCTTCGACGGGGCTCCGATGCCGCTGAGCCTCATCCTGAGGAGACCGCCGAAAGCGGTCGTCTCGAAGGACGAGGCGCGCGCTCAGCTCGTGCAAGGAGCCAGATGCGATCGCTCTCCCCCGCAAGCGGGGAGAGGCGAAGGGAACCTCTTACTTCTTCTTGCCCGGTCCGAAATCCGGCTGCCAGGCCGCGTCCTTGCGGCTCGGCGCGGCGGCGATCACCTTGGCCTTGTCCTTCTTCGGCTTCTTGGTTTCGCGGTTGCCGCGTTGCTGTCCCTTGGCCATGTCGCTCTCCTGTGGTTCGCGTTTCCGGGTTTCGAGGTCGCCGAGCTCGTTCGATTGCAGCACGCGGCCGCGCGGCGTGCAGACGCGCACGTCCATGTAGCCGTCGCGCAGCAGTCTGCGCGCCAGCCGCAACGCGACAGCGGCGCTGCCGCGTCCGAGATTGGAGCTGCCATATTCTTTCGTGCCGCTGACGAGATAGGGCACGCGCGAGGGCCTAGCCATGGAGCAGGGCCGCGGCGCAGACCAGCAGCAGAAGAAACGATGGAACGCCCACCGGTGGCACGATCCATTCGGATAGGCGAAACTTCGACATGCTGGCTCCCGGGGAAACTCGCGGCGGGAGCGCAAACGACCCTCAGTCACCGGTCGAAGCCGTTGCCGAGTTGCGGTGATGCGATCGACCCTACGCCTGCCGCGCGCCGATAGCGAGGGCTAAAACGCCGTGCGCGCAATCACCCCGCCTGACGCCCCGGCGCGTGCTGCACCGACAATAGCGCTGGCTATTGCCGCGCAATGCGCGCATGCTCGCCTCCGCCGGCGTCCGGGTGGGGCCCCTCTTTTCGAAAGGCAGGCGCGCATGACCATCCGCTCGCGGCGCGAATCCGTGACGTTCAAGCATCCGTTCCACATTCGCGGCATCGCGCGCGAGCTCCCGGCGGGCGCCTATGAGGTCGTCACCGACGAGGAGATGATCGAGGGCCTGTCGTTCGCCGCCTGGCGCCGCGTCGCGACCATGATCACGGTGCCCGCGGAAGGCGGGCCCGGCGGCACCACGGAAATGCATGCGATCGGCTCGATCGACCTCGCGGACGCTCAACGCATCGACGCGAGCGCCGCCAATGACTGACCATCCCGTCGATCTCGACAAGCATCGCGGCATGGCCGCGCAGAAGGCGACCGATCTGCGCCGCGCGCTGGCCGATGTCGAGACCAATGTCAGGCAGCTGCGCGAGCGCGAGGCCGATCTCGAACACCGCCTGATGACCGTGCCCGCCATGTCCTGGCCCGAGGCCGCGGTGAAGGCGCGCTATCTTCTCAACCTCTATGCCGCGAGCCTGCCGGTCGAGGACACGCGCCACCGCGCGCTGGTGTCGGCGTTGCTCGACGATTTCGCCCGGCTGTCGGAGGAGAGCTGAGGCGAGTCTCGGCCGCTCGCGTCGCCTCACGCGCGTAAGACGCGGACGCGACGCGGGCGGCCGACCCTTGCTGGCCCTTGGGGGCACTCGTCCGGGCTCGTCGCGCCGAAGCCGCGCCGAAGGCGGAAGCAGCCGGACTTAACCAACCCTCGTCAAGGAGCAGGCGATGACACTCAGCAGCGGCCGCTACATCGGCCTCGAATACGAGCGGATGATCGTGCTGTTCTCGATGCGCGACGGCACGCGCGAGATCGGCTGCGCGATCTCGACCTCGGCGATGGACGATCTCGAGCGCGGCCCCAGGGTCCCGCCCGAGCACCGCGAAGCCCAGTTCACCCGCCTGCGCGACCGCATCGAAGCCTGCGCCGCCGGCAAATACCGCGCCAGCGAATTCGAGGGACAGCCGCCGGGGATCGTGCTGCGGAGCATTGATTTTCGGGGGTAGGGGGCGCGGAGCTTTTAGTGCCGAGCGTATCGCGGGTTACTAGCTACGGCGCCAGGCTGACGTTGGCCTTGAGCCGGTGCCACGTCGTCGGCTCCGTCGCTATGCCGCCCCCGAGATCGTAAAGCACCATCTGCTGCAGCTGTGTCCGGTCCGTCTTGCGCTGACGATGATAGAGCTTCAGGACGTTGGAAAATGTTCTTCGAGATCTCGTTGCCCATGTCGTCGCAGCCGATGACGAAGTCTTCTGGGAAGAGGTGCAGTTCGGTGGAGTGCTCTTGGTCCATGGGATGCGCCTCAAGGAGATGCTACCAGGGCAAGTATAGAGAAAATGTGTCAGATAGCGTGGTCCAAATCGACGCTTGATCTCAAGTAGTTTCGCCCTCGTGGAGTGAATTCTTGTCACATTTGGTGCCGAGAGAGTTCAGCCTATGCGGAAAACTGTTGGTCGGGCACCGCCGACAGAATTTCGTGCTCATCGAACCACTCGTTCTTAAGCATCTGCATTTTCACCGCCTCGGGGGAAGACGTATAGAGCACTAAAGCAAGGCTCTTTTTGGCCCTACTGCAAGTAACGTAGAATAGACGGCGCGTCCTGCTGACCGAGCTGTCGCGTCCTTGGGATTCATTCGACAAGTCGCTCGGCGAAAGTTCTTTGGCTCCAAAGAATTTTTCATATCCGAACATGAAGCCACGGGCCTCAGAGTCGTCCATCAATACCATGACGCGATCGAACTCTAGACCCTTAACGCCCTGGTGCGTGCCGAACTCTGCCGTATTCGAAATGTACTGAGCGTATGGTGCGATTTCCGCGAATGACGCGAGCAAGAAGTTCTCTATCGCCGCGCCTTCCTCATCTAAAGGGTCGCGAGACTCGTCCTCAGGACTAGATTGAAGTTCTTCAGCCCGTTGGAGGCGAGCGAATGGCTTCAACGCCTCTGGAAGATCAAAGAGATGTTGTTCGGCAACATAGCTCAGAACTGTGCCGCAGGTGGGTACTCCCTGCTGCCAAAGCTTCAATAGCCCTTCAGAAGCATCCCTAGCCTTGCGCAATTGATCGCGCTGGTCGGTTGCATTCTTGAGTACTTCAGTGGTTAGCAGAGGGGAGAACTCGCGCATGATCTTCGCCGTAGCAAATTTGTCGCCGCCCTGAAGAGCAGAGATGAGAGGCAAGACATTGGCAGTAAACAATCGTGTGATCGACAGAGAACCGTCAAGAAACCCTGTTCTGAAAGTATCGACGCTGGCAAGTGCTTCGAAGATCTTCTCAAATCCCATACGTCTGGCGGCCATATGATGTTCGAGCGTCAGTATCTTGCATTTCTGGCGATCGTTCCAATCTGCGTCGTGAGTGAGCTCGCTCATATAGGCTCGGACAGAGTCCTCCGTTGAGGACTTGTCGCCCTCGTTCGCCTTCAAAATAAACAATCGAACAATGCCGTCGATGCTGTCGGATCTGGCCTCTTGAGCGCGACCATCGACTTGGCTGCGAATCTGGTTGATGAGCCGAACGATTCGTCTTGGGCAGCGATGATTGAGGCGCTTTACCGGCTTGGCCCAATCGGATGGCAATTCCTCCTCTATTCGCTCTTTCCCGTCATTATAGATCCTCTGCATTGTGTCGCCGATGAAGCCGAGGCTGAATTTTCCGGTGTGGGTGGCTTGTACGGTCAGAAGAGCATCGACGACTTGCTTGTTCGTGTCCTGGCTCTCATCCACCAAAAGAAAAGGAAATTGATTCACCAAGATGCTCTGCATCAATTTCTTCTCAGCAAGGAAACTTGCAAAGAGCGCAATCACTTCTGCATGGTTTAGCGCGTCTCGCTCTTTGTTGTCGCCGGTCGGACTGTAAGAGAATTTTCTTATCCCGCTTAGTCCGGCGAGGCGGCGGGATTTCGATTCGATCTGTGCTTGGCGAGCTACGGAGGCTTTAGTGCCGGGGCGCCCTTTGGTCTCTTGTTCCCTAAGCTCTCGGATTTCGCTCTCGAGCCGTCTGTGAAGCCAGTCGCGGATATCTTTGTTGAAACCAGAAATTAGCTTCCAAGCGAAGCTATGGATCGTCGAGACGTGAAAGGTCGGGTCGAACTTCAGTCGTCGAAGAATCTCGTCGCAGGCTGCGTTGGTGTAGGTCACCACCGCAACTTGTTGCCCTCTGAGGCGGAGCCTCGGGAGGTTCTTCTGTTTGATGAACTCGAGCGCTCGTATGAGAGAGCTTGTCTTGCCGGAGCCTGCACCTGCGTAGAGAAAGAAGCTTCTTGGGTGCTCTAAGTCTAAGCAGTCGGAGATCTCCTCATCGATATGTTCATCGAGGGCAACGTTAGAGTTAGCTGCGGCTGCTTCAGGCATCAGGCGGCTTCCGTCGAAGTTGCAATATATGACGACACCGCGAGGCCCAATTCTTTCTGTCGCTCGCGCACTTGCTCGGAGAGCCAGAGGAGGCCCTCACGCATATAGGTTGGAGGCTTAAGTTTACTGGCGTCCTTAAACTCAAGAAGATCAAGAGCAAGCTCAGCTTTGCTGCCGGTTTTGAGGCTCTCGGCGAGCTTTTTGCTTAGTTCCTCTACCGTGGCGCTAGCTTCTATTGCCAATTTAAATTTTGCCACAAGGCCCGCTCCTTCTTGCTCAAGGAAGAGGCTTATGTTCTCAAATAGTATAGCGTCTTCAAATGTATTGGCGAGAGCCTCGACGGTGCTGCCGCCAAAGTTGATTTTGACCGGCGATTGATATGCCACGCGGATAGAAAATCGCTGTGCTTCGTATTTGAGAACTTTTTTTTGCTCGGGTTCATCAAGGAGTTCGTCCAAGGAGTTTCTTTTTGGGCACCACGTGCTCAGCGTTTGGTTGCGCGAGGTTTGGCCGGCGCCGCGCGCCGGATTCGCAGATTTGTTGCCCTCGCCCACCGCGTCGAGGTCGGTAATGATCAAAGTGGGCAGAGCGAGGCATTCAATGAGGCTGCGTAATCGATGCGCGTGACTGCCGCCGATTTCGAGCCATGTAATGTAGCACTCTCGTAGATCTTTGAATTCAAGGTGCTCTCTCACAAAATGAGGAGTCAGAATTCTTTCAGCAGGGCCTTCTATCAATACTGCTGCATCAGCAAAAAACAAATCGCAGTGTGTGACTTTCAGGTAGCGAGTTACAAATCGACGAGTCTCTTCGTTCGACCCAAACGCGCTAGAGACATCCACAACGCATGAGCTCGGAATTTCCTTTTTCGCGCCGGCAAGTCGTCGGAAGTATCGCAGCGAAGAGAATTCGCATTCATGCGCAATGTGACTTGAGTGTGTGCTTACGACTAGTTGCGTAGTAAAAGTCTTTCTGTCGCCCAAGTCACGATGCTTGCGCAGAATGTTGTACGCCTGTCTGATGAAGACTTGCTGCACTTGAGTATGGAGATGTGCTTCGGGCTCCTCTACCAACACGAGGTGAAGAGGCGGCCTGAATGCTTTGGTTGCGACGGCTCTTGTTTCAGCTTTGCCAACTAGCATCCATGCATCACGATAACTCATGAGCCGGAATACCATCGAAATTAGATTCTGATATCCAAGGCCATTCGAATCTTCCGGCAGATGCAATCGAGTGTTTTCGATGCCATCGGTCATTTGGATGACGTAGCGAACGGCAGCTTCGTGATTCAGGCCCTCAACAGGACGTAGTCTTGTTGAGATTTCGAGTTTGGGATCGGTGACGCCAGGGTATCCAAGCTCTTCCAATTCCTTTAGCGCTGCTTCAAAGCCCTCGTTAAGCCGAACGTCGAAAGCCTTTTGCGCTTGTTCGATCGCTTGTAGCGCTTTGATGTCTTTTGTATCGGGATTGTCGTAAGGGTCCAAGTGACGGCTATAGTAGCCGCGGAGCTGTTCGGATAGCCTCCGCGCATTAGCGGGACTGGTAGCAGCGTTGGCATCATCTTCCTCAAAGGCGATTTCAGCTTCTTGTCCGAAACCGCGTTGCGCGCTGATCTCGCTTATCTTGATCAGGCCTTTAAAAGGGTCTTCTTCCAGCGCAACGGCATCGGCTGGGAGAGCTTGCGGCTTCGCTGTGCCATGTTCGGGGTTCTGCCGTTTCGCAGGATCGAGGACGTATGCTCTGATGGCGAATAGTCGCCCGAGGCGACGACGGACAAAATCAACGAGGTCATCCGGCCAAAGTGAGACGACAATGGTCTCGCTCGCCTGATCCGACTTGTCTATTGCTTCACCCTTCTTGGCTTTCTCCGCGTCCGCACGAGCGGAAAGATACTCGCGCTGTAGCTCTGCCGCATCCTTAGGCTCAAAGCGCAGACGCACGCCGAGCTGGCCGCCCTCCCAATCCAACGTGGGTAAGATCTTTTGGACATAGTGTACTTCGTCGCTCTCAACGTGGAGCCAGACGTCGAGTGTTGGAAGAAAATCGTTCCAGTTCGGTTCAGGGAGTGTCTCGTCGGCGGCAGCGGCTTTTTCCCAACTCGCGCCCATCGCAGCAATCGACGGCCAGTGAGAGACGGTGAAGTCGTTTAGAGTGAAGCTCGTTCGTTCGTGGACCACGAGGAAATATCGTAGTGCGACCATGGCGGAAGTTTTGCCGCTATTGTTCGCGCCGACGAAGACCGTCTTGTCTCGCGCGAAGCTAACCCGAGTGGAACGAAGCTTTCGAAAATTGGCGATCTCAACTGAATCAATATGCATCGGCTATCCTCCGACCGAACCAAACAGATTCACTATTGAGCTGCAACTAGGAGCTGCACTATCGAGCGTACTCCCTTGGACTAAGGGTCACTTTAGGTTCGCTACCCACCTACCGACGTCAAAAACAAAAACGGCCGGATCTTCCGATCCGGCCGCAACGCAAACTCTTACTTGGCTAAGCCTACGCCACGCGACGCAACCTAGCCCCCGCCCAATTCTGAAAAGCTCAGCTCGCCTTCTTCGCCGGGGCGGCCGTCGGGCCGACCTTCTTGACGATGGCGCGCTTCAGTTCGAGGGCGCGCGGGGAGAGGTTGTCGGCATTGGCCTTGAGCAGGAAGGCGTCGAGGCCGCCATTGTGGTCGACGCTCTTCACCGCGTTGGTGGAGACGCGCAGGCGCACGTTGCGCTCCAGGGCTTCCGAGATGAAGGTCACGTTGACCAGGTTCGGCAGGAAGCGGCGCTTGGTCTTGATGTTGGAGTGGCTGACCTTGTGGCCGACGAGGGGGCCCTTGGCCGTCAGTTCGCAGCGGCGAGACATGGCATCAATCCTTATCCTAAAACCCCCAACGATGTGCGGCCGCCATTCTGGGCGCCACGGGGGCGAATTCTCTGTCCTTGCAGGGAGCGGGCGGACGTATAGGGGGGAAGGGGCGGGCAGTCAAGTTTTCGGGCGGGGATTCGTGCTCCGCCAGAGGTGTCATCGCCCGGCTCGACCGGGCGATCCAGTACGCCGAAGCGGTGCGGAGGACCAGAGGGGCTGCGGCGTCCTGGATGCCCCGGTCGAGCCGGGGCATGACAGCGGAGGGTGGGGAGGGGTTGCCGCCCTCAACGGGCGCCACCCGATCACCAAAACGGCAATGTTTGTCGCGCCTTACCATCACATAAAGGGCGTATTCGGGCCCGAAGAGTCCGGTGGAGTTCCCTGGGACTCCGGTGGAGTTCCCCGGCCGGATACGCCCGGACACATTGTTTGTCGCGGTTTTTGGCTTAAGTAACGGCCATCATGCCGCGATTGGCGCCCCGATTGGATTGTGTCGTGCCCGCAAAGCCTCCTTTAGCGCCCAGATCGCGCTCCGCCCGCCCGCGCCTGGCCGGCTGGCTGACGGCGGTTTGCGGCCTGGCCGTGGTGTGGGGCGCGGCGCCGGCGGCGGCGCAGGGCAAGCTCGAGGCGCAATATGAGGCCTCGCTCGCGGGCATTCCCGTCGGCAAGGGCGCCTGGAACATCGACATCCAGGACGACGTGTTCGCCGCCGCGGCCTCCGGCGGCACCTCGGGGCTTTTGAAATCCTTCACCGGCGGGTCCGGCACCGGCGCCAGCCAAGGGCGCGTCGTGAACGGCGCGCTGGTTGCGACCGGCTACCAGGCCTCCACCACCACCTCGAAGAAGACCGAAGAGATCCGCATCACGCTCGACAAGGGCAATGTGAAGGATTTTGCGATCCTGCCGGAGCCGCCGGTCGATCCCGATCGCATCGTCGTCACCGACGCCCATCGCCGCGGCGTCTGGGACCCCATGACCGCCTCGCTGCTGCGGGTATCAGGCACTGGCGACCCGGTCTCGCCGGAGGCCTGCCACAACTCCGCGCCCGTGTTCGACGGCCGCATGCGCTACGAACTCAAGCTCGATTTCAAGCGCATGGAGAGCGTGAAGGCGGAGAAGGGCTACAAGGGCCCGGTTGTGGTCTGCGCGATCTATTTCGTGCCGGTCGCCGGCTACATCCCCGACCGCCCCGTGATCAAATACCTCGCCGCCCAGCGCAACATGGAAATCGCGTTCGCCCCCATCGCGGGCACGCGCATCCTGGTGCCGTTCTGGCTGAAAGTGCCGACGCCGCTCGGGCCGGCGATGCTGGAAGCGACCAGCTTCGTGACGACAGCCCAGCCGCCCCGCGTGGCGAAGACGCAGTAGGGGTTGCGGCAGCGGTTGCGTTAACCCTCCCCTGGAGGGGGAGGGGCGGCAGCCATCGAGCGTAAGCGAGATGGGTGACGGGGTGGGGTGATATCTCCCCACGGGGACTGTTCGTGTGGAGAGATCACCCCACCCCGCTCGCGCTGCGCGCGATCGACCCTCCCCCTCCAGGGGAGGGTAAGAAAGGTGCAGCGTTTTCAATCACATCCCTACTGTGCATGGGGTTGTTTTCGCAAAAATGGGGTGGAGAGGGCGAGTTCCTGGAATCCATTTGACTCCTCCCCGATTCTGATTCGACTCCGCGCCGTCCCCAACTAAGGCCGCAACGTCACTTGTACGCGGTACGAAAACTCCATCTAGTTGTGGCCAATGAGCCTCCCGCGACATGTTGCGTGAACGGAACGGGACTCGGCAGGGAGTCAGCGATTCGGCCGCGATTCGTTCTAGAGTCGTTCCGAAGCTTAAGGCCAGCGGGAAAAGCGTCGCAAAGTGAGACAGTTGCGCGGGATTTGGGGCCACACACTCGGTGTCATGCCCCGGCTTGACCGGGCGATCCAGTACGCCGCGGCTTCTCGGCCTTGCCACAACCGTCGCGGCGTACTGGATCGCCCGGTCGAGCCGGGCGATGACAGCCGTGACGGCCGCGCCAGCCCGGCGTTCGGAGACATCGCCGACACCTTGCGCGCCCTCCGCCGCAAAACGGCACTGACATTCGCCCAAATCGCCACTACCTAATCACCCAGAATGCCCTTTTCCTCCTCCCCCTTCGCTTCCGAGCGCGCAGCGTCCGATCGCGTGCCTGGCGCGGGCGTCACCGCGGTGCTCGGGCCGACCAACACCGGCAAGACCCATCTCGCCATCGAGCGGATGCTCGCGCATCCCTCGGGCATGATCGGCCTGCCGCTGCGCCTGCTGGCGCGCGAGGTCTACAACAAGATCGCCGCGCGGGTCGGAGCTGAGGCGGTCGCGCTCGTCACCGGCGAGGAGAAGATCAAGCCGAGAAATCCGCGCTATTGGGTCTCCACCGTCGAGGCGATGCCGCGCGACCTCGACCTCTCCTTTCTCGCCGTCGACGAGGTCCAGATCTCATCCGATCTCGAACGCGGCCACGTCTTCACCGATCGCATCCTCAACCGCCGCGGCCGCGACGAGACGCTGCTGCTGGGCGCCGCCACCATGCGCCCGATCATCGAACGCCTGCTGCCGGGCGTCTCCATGATCACGCGTCCGCGCCTGTCGCAGCTGGAATTCGCCGGCGACCGCAAGATCACGCGCCAGCCGCGCCGCACCGCCATCGTCGCGTTCTCGGCCGACGAGGTCTACGCCATCGCCGAGCTGATCCGCCGCCAGCACGGCGGCGCCGCCGTGGTGCTGGGCTCGCTTAGCCCACGCACGCGCAATGCGCAGGTGGAGATGTTCCAGAACGGCGACGTCGATTATCTCGTCGCCACCGATGCGGTCGGCATGGGCCTCAATCTCGACGTCGACCACGTCGCCTTCGCCTCCGACCGCAAGTTCGACGGCTATCAGTTCCGCCGGCTGACGCCGTCCGAGTTCGCGCAGATCGCGGGCCGCGCCGGCCGCGCCACGCGCAACGGCACGTTTGGTACGACAGGGCGCTGCGCGCCGTTCGAGCCCGAGCTCGTCAACGCGCTGCAGAACCACACCTTCGATCCCGTGAAGGTGCTGCAATGGCGCAATGCGAGGCTGGATTTCGCCTCGCTCGGCGCGCTCCAGGTCTCGCTGAACCTCGCCCCTGGCCATGAGGCGCTGACGCGCGCGCCCGTCGCCGAGGACATGCGCGTGCTGGAGCATGCCGCCCGCGACGCCGATGTGCGCGATACCGCACATGGCAAGGACGCCGTGGAGCGGCTGTGGGAGGCCTGCCAGGTCCCCGACTATCGGAAATTGTCGCCAGCGGCCCATGCCGAGCTCGTCACCACGCTCTACGGCTTCCTGATGCGGAAGGGATGCATTCCCGATGCCTGGTTCGCCGCCCAGGTCACCCAGGCCGACCGCATCGACGGCGACATCGACACGCTGTCGGCCCGGATCGCACAGATTCGCACCTGGACCTTCGTCGCCAACCGCCCGGACTGGCTGAAAGACCCCGATCGCTGGCAGGGGGTGACGCGGGAGGTCGAAAATAAATTATCGGATGCGCTCCATGAACGCTTGACTGAGCGTTTCGTTGATCGCCGGACCAGTGTACTGATGCGCCGCCTGCGGGAGAACACGAGCTTGAATACTGAAATCGGCAAGACCGGCGAAGTCATCGTCGAAGGCCATGTCATCGGCCGCCTCGACGGCTTCACCTTTGCACCGGATGCGGCGGAAGCAGGCTCCGATGCGAAAGCCTTGCAGGCTGCAGCGCAAGCGGTGCTCGCCGGCGAGATCAACACGCGTGCCGAAAAGCTCGGCAATGCGCCGGACGATCAGTTCGTGCTGACCTCCGAAGGCACCATCCGCTGGACCGGCGATGCCGTGGCGCGGCTGTCTGCCGCAGAGGACGCGCTGCATCCGCGCATCCGCATCATCTCCGACGAGCGCCTGACCGGCGCCCCCCGCGAGAAGGTGCAGGCGCGGCTCGAGCTCTGGCTCAAGACCCATATCGAGAAGCTGCTCGGGCCGATGTTCGAGCTCTCCAAGGCCGAGGACGTCACCGGCATCGCCCGTGGCATCGCCTATCAGCTGGTCGAGGCGCTCGGCGTGCTGGAGCGGCCCAGAATCGCGAACGAGCTGAAGGATCTCGACCAGCCCTCGCGCGCGGTCTTGCGGAAGTACGGCGTCCGCTTCGGCGCCTACCACATCTATTTCCCCGGCCTGCTCAAGCCCGCCGCGCGCGCCCTCGCCGCGCTCTTGTGGGCGCTGAAGCAGGACAATGTCGATCTGTCCTCGCTGTCGGGCGCGCAGCATCTGGCCTCCTCGGGCCGCACCTCGTTCCCGGTCGACAAGGCGCTGCCGCGCGATGCCTATCGCGTGCTCGGCTACAAGCAGGCCGGCGAGCGCGCCGTGCGCGTCGACATTCTGGAGCGTCTGGCCGATCTGATCCGTCCGGCGCTGGCCTGGCGCGAGAACGCCTCCGGCGAGAAGCCCGCCGGCGCCTTCGACGGACGCGGCTTCGTGGTGACGCAGGCGATGACCTCGCTCACCGGATCTGCCGGCGAGGATTTCGCCTCCGTGCTGCGCGCGCTCGGCTATCGCATGGAGAAGCGTCCGCCGCTGCCGGCAAAGCCGGCCGTGGTGGAAACGGTCGCAGCCGAGACGCCGCCGGTTGACGGCAGCGCCGAGACCGCGACCGAGACCGCGACCGAGGCCTCGACCGAGACCGCGGCGGAGGCCGTTGCCGGCCTGCCCGAGGAGACACCGGCCGCGGAGACTGCCGTTGAAGCCGTCACCGTCGAAGACGCGCCCGGCATGGAGCAGCACGACGAGCCCGCGCAGGCGGAGCCCGCGCTCGAAGCGTCTCCTGAAGCGCCCGTCACGCCCGAAGACGCCCCCGGCATCGCGCCGCCGGCCGAAGAGACCGCTGCGCCGGCGGAGGCTGCCGGCCTCGACGCGGCTGCCGCCGAGACCGCGGCAACGGAAGCCGCGGCATCGGCCGATGCCGCCGCGCCTGAAGCTGCGCCCGCCGAGCCCCAGCTGGTCGAGGTCTGGCGTCCCGGCGGCCGTCACGAGGATCGCAAGCCGCGCCACGAGCGCCATCGCCACCAGCGTCATCACAACAACCAGCGTCCGCAGGCCGGTGCCGAAGCGGGCGCTGCGCCCGCCGAAGGCGAAGCCGCGCAAGGCGCCGATGGCGAGAAGCGGGGAGAGCGGCATCGTCATGGCGGCGGTCATCGTCGCGACGGCGCCAAGGACTTCCGTAAGCCGCGCGAAGGTGGCGAGGGCGGCGAGCGCCGCGACGACCGCAATCGCAGCTTTCAGGGCAAGGACCGCGACAAGGATCGCGACCGCAACAAGGGCAAGTTCGGCGGCGATCGCGACAAGGGCCGCGACAATCGCGGCCGTGACCGCGACAAGGGCCGCGACCGTCAGGGCGGTCCGTCGCTGCGGCCGTACGCCTCGAGCGCCAACCCGCGCGAGCGCGATCGTCCGGCCGATCCGAACTCACCCTTCGCCAAGCTCGCTGCGCTGAAGGAGCAGCTCTCGGGGCGCAAGGAGTAATCCCACGAGCGAGCGGCAGCGCCTCGACAAATGGCTGTGGCACGCGCGGGTGGTGAAGGCGCGCACCTCCGCGGCCGAGCTCGTCGAAAAGGGCCATGTTCGCGTCAACGGCGAGCGCGAAAAATCGCCCGGCCATGCGATCAAGATCGGCGACGTCGTCACCGTCGCGCTCGATCGCACGGTGCGCGTGTTGAGAGTGACAAGCTTTAGCGAACGCCGCGGCGACGCAGCCGCGGCCCAGGTGCTCTTCGAGGAGCTCGGGAAGCGCAATTAATTGCGCTTCGCATTCATTTCTTGGTCGATCAAACACACAAAGCCGTCATGATCGGGGTTTCCCGACCTTGCAGCGCAGGGCCATCCGCGCTACGCAAGCCGCGACTTTTAAAAGAGCTTTTCGGAGCGTTGGATGACTTACGTCGTCACTGAAAACTGCATCAAGTGCAAGTACACCGACTGCGTCGAGGTCTGCCCGGTCGACTGCTTCTACGAGGGTGACAACATGCTCGTCATCCACCCGGACGAGTGCATCGATTGCGGCGTGTGCGAGCCGGAATGCCCCGCCGACGCCATCAAGCCGGACACGGAACCGGGCCTGGAAAAGTGGCTCGAGGTCAACTCCGAGTACGCCAAGAGCTGGCCGAACATCACCCAGAAGAAAGAATCACCTGCCGACGCCAAGGAATTCGACGGCATGGAAGGCAAGTTCGAGAAATATTTTTCTCCGAACCCCGGCTCCGGCGACTAATTCGGGCCCAAACTTAACCCTAATAGCGGCCCTGCCGCCGAAAACCAGCCCTGAAGACCCCTAAATCATTGATTTTTGCGGGAAATGTGCTATATTGGGCACATTAAGCCGAACCCCGTCAGCCCCGTTGGCCCCTCAGGGTTCCCGTGAAACCAAATGTCGAACAGGGGCGTGGCAGTTTCCGCGCGCAGGCTGTGTCACAGAAAACGCGTAAAAAGAGTACTTCAGCGAGGGCTTCCCATAAGGAGGCCAAAAAAGTCGCCGCGGCCAGCCGTAGCGCATCCAAGGGTCGGACCGCGACGAAGGCGCCGGCTGCAAAGTCCTCGAAGAACAAAAGAAGCGCAATGCCGAACAAGACTGCCAAACCGGCCGCGAAAGCGACCGCTGCTAAGCCTGCTGCCAAGCCTGTGACTGCCAAGGCTCCCGCTGCCAAGCCCGCTGCGCCGAAGGCTCCCGTTGCTGCTGCTCCTGCCAAGGCTCCCGTCGCTGCCAAGCCGGCCGCGAAGCCCGCTGTTGCGCCGAAGGTCGAGGAAAAGAAGGTCGTGACCCAGCGCCAGGGCTTCAAGGCCAACGAATTCGTCGTCTATCCCGCTCACGGCGTCGGCCAGATCCTGGCCATCGAGGAGCAGGAGATCGCCGGTGCGAAGCTCGAGCTGTTCGTCATCAACTTCATCAAGGACAAGATGACGCTGCGCGTGCCGACCGCCAAGGTCGCCAATGTCGGCATGCGCAAGCTGTCCGAGCCCGCGCTGGTGAAGAAGGCGCTGGAGACCCTCAAGGGCCGCGCCCGCGTCAAGCGCACCATGTGGTCGCGCCGCGCCCAGGAATACGAAGCGAAGATCAATTCGGGCGACATCGTCGCGATCGCGGAAGTCGTGCGCGATCTCTACCGCTCGGAATCGCAGCCGGAGCAGTCCTACTCGGAACGCCAGCTTTATGAAGCGGCGCTCGATCGTCTGTCCCGCGAGATCGCGGTGGTGCAGCACTCGACCGAGACCGAAGCGGTCAAGGAGATCGAGGCCCAGCTCGCCAAGAGCCCGCGTCGCAACGCCAAGGCGGAAGCCGCCGAGGGCGAGGCCGATGCAGAGGGCGATGCCGACGATACGGATGGCGACGACACCACCGTCGCCGACGAGGCGGCGTAAACCGCTTCGCGTCGATCGCAACAGATCAAAAGCCCGGCCTTGCGGCCGGGCTTTTTGTTTGCACGGTTGTCCGTGCCATTCGGCGATGTCACGCGCTTCGGGACGAGCCGATCCGGGTTTCGCGGCCTTCGCCATCGGCTCCGACCGCAACCGTCGACCACCAATCGCCCAATGCGTCGATCAATGGCACGAGCCTGTGACCTGCGCGGGTCAGGTCGTACTCGACCCGCAGCGGGTAGCCGTCGAACTCGGTGCGGGTGACGATGCCGGCGTCCTCCAGCTTGCGGAGCTCGAGAGCGAGCATTCGATGCGAGATGGTCGGATTGTCCCGGCGCAAATCGCTGAAGCGCTTGGTCCCTTGCTTCAGATAGTAGATCAGAAGTGTCGGCCACCGGCCGCTGAGAATCTGCATCACTTCCTCGATGGGGCATCTCGAGACGAGATCTTTCATCGGACACTCCAGGTTACAAAAAGGTTCGTAATTTACTTGGCGCGGCGACCGGCTAGGGTCCGCACCAACGCTGCGCAGCGTGATCATCAGAAATCACGGAGAAGGAATCATGGACCCGATTCTAATCTACGGCTTCCCGATGGGAAGCTCCATGGGACTCGTTGCGGCCCTCGAATGGCTGGGCAAGCCATATCGATTGTGTCGCGTCGACATGATGGGCGAGATGCGAGATCTGTCATACGCAAGAATCAATCCGCGACATGAGACGCCGGTGTTCATCACCGAGCAAGGCGAAGTGCTGACGGAAACCATGGCTATCGCGGCCTGGCTCGAAGCCAGGGACGTCGAACGGCGCATCAGTTTCGATCCCAGGTCCCTGCAAGCCGATCGCATGCATCAGCTCATGGCGTTCGTGAACACCGGCTTCACCGCCGCCTTCGCGCCGCTGTGGGTCGCGATGGAAACCGAAACGATGGATGCCGCCACGAAGTCGGCCCTGCGTGCCCTTGGCGCGAGAAGGGTCATCGAGCGCCATGACAAATTCGAAGCGATGGTCGAGCCGCGGGAATTCCTGCTCGGGGAGCGGCCGACCCTCGCCGACGCGCTGTTCGTCGGCGTAGCACGCTGGCTCGACTTCCACGCCATTGCGGAGCCGCGCCGCTGGCCCAAGCTGGCGGCCCTACGGGAACATCTCGAAGCTGACCCCGCCGTGGTCTACGCCACGGCCTTGGAGAATGGCGGCTCTCACCCGGGAACGGGATTGTGCGCCGGCCACCTCGCGCTAGCCGATGTGATCGCGCGGTTCGGGAAATAGGGCAGCAGGGGCGCCTCGACGTGCTCCTCCTCATTGCCCGAGAGCTGTCGCATACGACTTCTGGGGCGGCCGACGCGCACGCCCCGTCCTCATCCCGAGGAGTCCGCCTAAAGCGGGCGTCTTGAAGCATCGCCGCAGGGAATGCTCTCAAATGCGACGGCGATCTACTTCACCGGCCGCTTCTCGAGTTTCCGTGCGAGCGTCCTGCGGTGCATGCCGAGCCGCCTTGCCGCCTCCGAGATGTTGAAATCGGTCTCGATCAGGGTCTGGTGGATGCGCTCCCATTCCAGCGTCTTGATCGAGGTCGGCCGCGCATCGAGTGCGACTTCGGCGTTGCCTTCGGCCTTGTTGAAGGCGGCTTCGATGTCGTCGGTGTTGGAGGGTTTTGCGAGATAGTGGCAGGCGCCGAGCTTGATCGCCTCCACTGCCGTGGAGATGCTGGCAAAGCCGGTGAGCACCACGATCAGCATGTCGGGATCATGTGTGTGCAGCAGCTCGACGCAGGCCAGGCCGGAGGCGCCGCCGAGCTTGAGATCGACCACGGCGTGGCCGAAGGTCCGTTCCTCCAGGGCCTTGCGCACGTCCTCGATCGAGGCGGCGAGCACGACCTCGTAGCCGCGGCGCTCGAACGAGCGTTTCAGCGTGCGCGCAAAGCCGGCATCGTCCTCGACGACGATGAGCGAACGGTCAGGCGTCAAAATTCCCTCCGATCGCCAGCGTTGCGAGCGGCAGTGTCAGGCGCACCGTGGCGCCGCGCTTTCTGTGGTTCTCGGCGGTTACGCTGCCGCCCAGCTTGCGCACCACGTTCACCACCAGGAACAGGCCGAGCCCGCCGCCGGTGCGGCCCTTGCTCGATTGATAGGGCTTTCCGAGCTGCGCCAGCATCTCCGGGGCAAAGCCCGGGCCGCGATCGCTGATCGACAGCACGAGGTTGTCGCCTTCGCGCTCGGCCAGGAGCTCGACCCAGTCGCGCGAGACCTCATAGGCGTTGTCGAGCACGTTGAAGATGACCTGCTTCAAGGCGATGTCGGAGACGATCGCAACGTCCGTGCCGAACGTGTTGACGAAGTAGAGCGTCCGCGCCGAGCGCGCGTCGCGCCATTCGTCGACCAGGGCGGTCACGAACGCGGTCACGGTGGTCGGCGAGGAGCCTTCGCCGCGCGCTTCCCCTGCCGAGACCAGGATGCCGGTCACGATCGACTTGCAGCGCTGCAGCGAGGTCTCCATCTCCGTGAGATCCTCGGCGAGCTCTTGGTCGGCGGCGAGATCCGGCATGCGGCGCCAGTCGCTGAGGATCACCGAGAGCGAGGCCAGCGGCGTGCCGAGCTCATGGGCCGCGCCGGAGGCGAGCAAGCCCATGCGGACGATGTGGTCCTGCTCGGCGGCATGCTGGCGCAGCGCCGCAAGATGCGCGTCACGCTCGCGCAAATTCCGGTTGATGCGGGTGACGAACACGACGAGCAGCACGGCGTTGAGCACGAAGCCCAGGAGCATGCCGGTTACGGTGAGGCTGTAGGTCTCGCTGATCGGGTTCGGCGGCAGGTCGAGCGGGCGGTAGGCCAGCGTCAGCCAGACGAAGCTCGCGCAGGTCAGCGCCACCAGCGACCAGGTCGAGCGGGCGTCGAGCAGCACCGCACCCAGCGTCACCTGCAGCAGGAACAGCGAGGTGAAGGGATTGGTGGCGCCGCCGGAGAGGTAGAGCTGCGCGGTCAGCGCCGCGACGTCCAGCATCAGCGCGACCAGCAGCTCGTTGTTGGTGATCGCGGCGCGATGGCGCACCCAGATCAGGCTGGAGACGTTGAGCAGCACCAGCGCGCCGATCACCGCGCCCATCCGCTCCAGGGGTAAGGGAATGCCGAGCCCGAAATGCACGCCGCCGATGGTCACGATCTGGCCGACCACCGCGGTCCAGCGCAGCTGGATCAGCAGCGCCATGTTCTTGCGGTTGGTCTCGTCGTCGGTCGGCGCAGCACCGATCAGCTCGCTGCGCGCATCCGCCTGCGATTGCAGCGTGACGGTCAGCTCGCCAGACGCTTGGCGAGGCGCTCTTTCGCCGTCAGGTTTGCTCGACGATCTCTCCAGCATCTGATCCCGTCCTGCGCGCGATGGCGCTTGGGCCACCGACCGGTTCGTGGACGAAGCGATTGCGGCGGAACAGCCCGCCGCCGAATGTGACGAAAAGCCTGCCGGCCAGCATGAAGGCCAGGGCGAACCAGGTCAGCGCGTAGATCAGGTGGTTATTGGGAAAGCGCACCACGGTCAATCCGCCGATTGGCCCGCCGCCCATTTGTGATCCGGCATCGGCATCGACGAAGAAAGGTGCGACGTTCTGGAGGCCGCGCGCCGCCGCAATCGCGGCGACATCCCGCGAGTACCAGCGGTTGTGCTGCGGCACGTTGTTCCGGAGGAAGCCGCCTTTGGGCTCCGTGATGCGGAGCAGGCCGGTGATCTCGACCTGACCGTCTGGATTGCCGTCCTGCCGTGCCGACGGGTCACGCCGCTCCGACGGCACGAAGCCGCGGTTGATCAGAACGAACGTGCCATCTTCGCGCTGAAGCGGCGTCAGCACCCAATAGCCAGGGCCTTCCTCGGTCACGGCCTGGACCAGCGTCTCGCGGTCATGCAGGAAGCGGCCGCTGACGCTGATATGCCGGTATTCGTCGTTCGCAGCGCTGACTGTAGGCCACGACGCGGGCGAGGGAGCCGACTGGGCCGGGGCATGAACGCGCTGCTCGACGCGGTCGATCAGCGCCAGCTTCCAGGCGCGGCGCTCGATCTGCCAGACGCCGAGGGCGATCAGAAGGATGAAGGCCGTCAGCGAGAGGACCGTGAGCCACAGGGACGGGGGGCGCGCGGACTTGCCGCGTGCGCCGCTCGCTGTGCTCGTCACGGTCCTGGCCTCGCTCACTTCATTCCGCTCATCTGATGGATCGGCATCATGTTGCTGTTGAGGTGGCTCATCACCCACAGCGAACCCGACAGCGCGATCACCACCATGACGATGGTGAAGATCAGCGCCATCATGCTCCAGCCGTTCTCGGACGTCGTGTTCATGTGCAGGAAGTAGATCATGTGCACGACGATCTGCACGACCGCGAAGGCCATGATGACGAGGGCGGTGATCTGCTTGCTCGGCAGCGCGCCGCTCATCACCAGCCAGAACGGGATCGCGGTGAGCACGACCGAGAGCACGAAGCCGAGCATGTAGGTCGAGAACGAGCCGTGGGCGTGGCCGTCGTGGTGGTGATGATCGTCCGCGTGGGCGGCGTGGGTATCGGTGCTCATCGCAGAACTCCCAGGAGATAGACGAAGGTGAAGACGCCGATCCAGACCACGTCGAGGAAATGCCAGAACATCGACAGGCACATCAGGCGGCGGCGGTTGGCTTCGATCAGGCCGAACTTCTGCACCTGTACCATCAGCGTCACCAGCCAGATCAGGCCGCAGGAGACGTGCAGGCCGTGGGTGCCGACCAGGGTGAAGAACGCCGACAGGAAGGCGCTGCGCTGGGGCGTGGCGCCTTCATGGATCATGTGGGCGAACTCGGTGAGCTCGATGCCGATGAAGGCGAGGCCGAACAGGCCGGTGATCGCCAGCCAGACTTGCGTCTGCGCGACCTTGTTCTGCTGCATCGTCAGCATCGCAAAGCCGTAGGTGATCGACGACAGCAACAGCATCGAGGTGTTCACCGCAACCAGGTTCAGGTCGAACAGGTCCTTCGGCGCCGGGCCGGCGGCGTAGTTGCCGCCGAGCACGCCGAAGGTGGCGAACAGGATCGCGAAGATGAGACAGTCGCTCATCAGATAGATCCAGAAGCCGAGCGAGGTGCTCCAGCCTTCCGGATGCGGATGTTCGTCGGCGAGGTAGAAGACCGGCTCGCCGGTCTGCGAGGGATTGACGGCGACAGTCATTTACTTGGCTCCGGCGAGCAGTTTGGTGCGCGCGTCCTCGGTCCGGATGACGTCTTCAGCCGGAATGTCGAAGTCGCGGTGATAGTTGAAGGTGTGACCGATGCCGACGACGAGCAGCCCGGCGAAGCTCAATGCGGCCAGCCACCACATGTACCAGATCAGGCCGAAGCCCATCGCGGTGGCGAGGCCGGCGAGGATGATGCCGGTGCCGGTGCTGCTGGGCATGTGGATCGGCTTGAATCCGGTGAGCGGACGCTGGTAGCCACGGCGCTTCATGTCCCACCACGCGTCATTGTCGTGAACGACGGGGGTGAAGGCGAAGTTGTAATCCGGCGGCGGCGAGGAGGTCGCCCATTCCAGCGTGCGCGCGTCCCAGGGATCGCCGGTGACGTCCTTGAGCTGCTCGCGCCTGAGGAAGCTGACCGCGAACTGCATCAGCATGCTGAGGATGCCGAGCAGGACGAGGAAGGCACCGATGGCGGCGATGACGAACCAGATCTGCAGGGACGGATCGTCGAACACGCGCAGGCGGCGGGTCACCCCCATCAGGCCGAGCACGTAGAGCGGCATGAAGGCGAGGTAGAAGCCGGTGACCCAGAACCAGAACGACATCTTGCCCCAGAACGGATCGAGCTTGAAGCCGAACGCCTTCGGGAACCAGTAGGAGATGCCGGCGAACGCGCCGAACACCACGCCGCCGATGATCACGTTGTGGAAGTGCGCGATCAGGAACAGGCTGTTGTGCAGCACGAAGTCGGCCGGCGGCACCGCGAGCAGCACGCCGGTCATGCCGCCGATCACGAAGGTCAGCATGAAGGCGATCGTCCACATCATCGGCAATTCGTAGCGGATGCGGCCGCGATACATCGTGAACAGCCAGTTGAACATCTTCGCGCCCGTCGGGATCGAGATGATCATCGTGGTGATGCCGAAGAACGAGTTGACGCTGGCGCCGGAGCCCATCGTGAAGAAGTGATGCAGCCAGACCAGGTACGACAGGATGGTGATGACGACCGTGGCGTAGACCATCGAGGTGTAGCCGAACAGCCGCTTGCCGGAGAAGGTCGAGGTCACCTCCGAGAAGATGCCGAAGGCCGGCAGAACCAGGATGTAGACTTCAGGATGGCCCCAGATCCAGATCAGGTTCACGTACATCATCGGGCTGCCGCCGAAATCGTTCGTGAAGAAGTTGGTGCCGACGTAGCGATCGAGCGAGAGCAGGGCGAGCACGACGGTCAGGACCGGGAAGGAGGCGACGATCAGGACGTTGGTGCAGAGCGAGGTCCAGGTGAACACCGGCATCTTCATCATGGTCATGCCGGGACAGCGCAGCTTGACGATGGTGCAGATCAGGTTGATGCCGGACAGCGTCGTTCCGACGCCGGCGACCTGCAGCGCCCAGATGTAATAGTCGACGCCGACGTCGGGACTGTAGCCGATGTTCGACAGCGGCGGGTAAGCCAGCCAGCCGGTGCGGGCGAACTCGCCGATGAACAGCGAGGCCATCACCAGCACCGCGCCGCCGACCGTCATCCAGAAGCTGAAATTGTTCAGGAACGGGAACGACACGTCGCGCGCGCCGATCTGCAGCGGCACGACGTAGTTCATCAGGCCGGTGACCAGCGGCATCGCCACGAAGAAGATCATGATCACGCCGTGGGCGGTGAAGACCTGATCGTAGTGATGAGCGTTGAGATAGCCTTCGGAGCCGCCAAAGGCGAGCATCTGCTGGCCGCGCATCATCAGCGCGTCGGCAAAGCCCCGCAGCAGCATCACGATGCCGAGGATCATGTACATGATGCCGATGCGCTTGTGGTCCACCGTGGTGAACCATTCGCGCCAGAGATAGCCCCACAGGCGGAAATAGGTGAGACCGCCGAGCAGCGCGGCGCCGCCGAGCGCGACCACGGCGAAAGTACCGACGACGATCGGCTCGTGCAGCGGCAGAGATTCGAAGCCGAGCCGGCCGAAGATGAACTTGAGAAGATCAGGAGACATGCGGGGATCTCTTTAGGAATCTGACTTCGGACGCAGTCCGAGGAAGAAGGACGAGGACTTCAGCGGTGCGAAGGTCGGCCGCTTCAGGCCGGCGCCGGTGAGCGGCGCAATGTCGATCGGAGCCTTGATCGACGCCGTGGTCTGTCCCTGCGGCGCATCCGGCGTGCAGGTGCCGGCGACGAAGGCCGGCTCGGGCCCGAGCGGGGCGCCGCGGCGGGCGTATTTGTCGTAGGTGAGCGGCAGGGTGTTGTTCAGGCCCTCATGGCCGTTGCCGCCCTTGGCGTCGATCGCCATCATCTCGCTCTGGCACATCTTGCCGGTCTCGACGCACATGTTGAGGATCAGGCGGTAGAGGTCGGCATCGACGGTGCCCCAGCGCCGAACCGGCTCGTTCTGGCTGGGCTTCTCGAGCTGGAGATATTCGGCGCGGCCGAGCGCGCCGCCGGCGGATTTGGCGCTGGCGATCCAGGCGTCAAAGCCCTTGTCGTCGAGTCCCCTAAAGTTGAAGTGCATGCCGGAGAAGCCGGCGCCGCTGTAGTTCGCCGAAAAGCCCTTGTACGAGCCGGCGTGATTGACGACGGCGTGGAGCTTGGTCTCCATGCCCGGCATCGCGTAGATCTGGCCGGCGAGCGCGGGGATGTAGAACGAGTTCATCACCGAGGATGCGGTGATGCGGAAGTTGATCGGACGATCGACCGGAGCTGCGAGCTCGTTGACGGTGGCGATGCCGTAGTCCGGGTAGATGAAGAGCCACTTCCAGTCGAGCGCGACGACGTCGACCTCGAGCGGGGCCTTGGACTGATCCACCGCGCGGTCGGCATGGATGCGGCCGAGCGTGCGATAGGGGTCGAGCAGATGCGTGCCCATCCAGGTCAGCGCGCCCAGGCAGACGATGATCAACAGCGGCGCCGACCAGATCACCAGCTCGAGCGCGGTCGAGTGGTCCCATTCCGGCTCGTAGCGGGCCTCGGTGTTGGACTGGCGATAACGCCAGGCGAACAGCACGGTCAGCGCCATCACGGGGACGACGATCAGGAGCATCAGGACGGTGGAGATGATGACGAGGTCGCGCTGCTGGGCAGCGATATCGCCGGCTGGCGCCAGCACGACGTAGTCGCAGCCGCTGAGCGCGGCAGCCAGAGGTAGTAGCGCCAGGATCTTGAGACGAGACACGGGCCGAGCCTTTGAGAATGAGTTTCTTTTGCGGGGCCAACGGGTAGCTGCGGCGCAGCAATCCGGACATTGGACAATTTGTCCAATGTTGCAGTGCGGAATGTTGGGTCAGACAAGGTCAGCTTGCCTGGCGCCCCGCCGGGCGGTCGGCTTTGTTTTCAGGACGTTAAGGGCGCACGAATGGCGACGGCACAGACCCCCGCAATGGCAGATCTCCACTCGGGCGAGCACGGCCATGACCAGGCCAGTCCCGGCGAGATCGCCATCGGCGTCATCATCGGCCGCACCTCGGAGTTCTTCGACTTCTTCGTCTTCGCGATTGCCTCGGTGATCGTGTTCCCGCGTCTGGTGTTCCCGTTCGCGAGCGAGCTGACCGGCACCCTCTATTCTTTCATGATCTTCGCGCTGGCCTTCATGGCCCGGCCGATCGGCACCGTCATTTTCATGACGGTCGACCGTGCCTACGGCAAGACTGCCAAGCTGATTTCGGCGCTGTTCCTGCTCGGCACCGCCACCGTGGCACTCGCGTTCCTGCCCGGCTATCACGACATCGGCGTCGCCGCGATCTGGTTGCTGGCGCTGGCGCGTATCGCGCAGGGTCTGGCCTGGGGCGGTGCCTGGGACGGCATGGCTTCGCTGCTGGCGCTGAACGCGCCGGCCTCGCAGCGCGGCTGGTACGCGATGGTGCCGCAGCTCGGAGCGCCGCTGGGCCTGATCGTGGCGAGCGCGCTGTTCGCTTATTTCGCCGGCAACCTCTCGGCCGAGGATTTCTTCGACTGGGGCTGGCGCTATCCGTTCTTCGTCGCATTCGCCATCAACGTCGTGGCGCTGTTCGCGCGCCTGCGCATGGTGACGACGGAGGAATATTCCTCGCTGTTCGAGACGCGCGAATTGCAGCCGGCGCGCATTTCCGAGACGGTGGCCCGCGAAGGCCAGAACATCATGCTCGGTGCGTTCGCGCCGCTGGCGAGCTTTGCGCTGTTCCACATGGTCACCGTGTTTCCGCTGTCCTGGGTGTTCCTGTTCACCCGCGAAAGCCCGGTGCGCTTCCTCATCATCGAGATCGTCGCCGCCGTGTTCGGCGTCGGCGCGATCGTGGCCTCCGGCATCATCGCCGACCGCGTGGGACGCAAATCGCTGCTGATGGGATCGGCGATCGCGATCGCGATCTATAGCGGCTTTGCCCCGCAGTTGCTCGACGCCGGCGCGTTCGGCGAGACCATCTACATGGTGATCGGCTTCATCCTGCTCGGCCTGTCGTTCGGCCAGTCCTCCGGCGCGATCGCCTCGAACTTCAAGCAGGCCTACCGCTACACAGCGTCAGCGCTGACCTCGGACATGGCCTGGCTGTTCGGCGCCGGCTTCGCGCCGCTGGTCGCGCTGCTGCTCGCCACCAATCTCGGCGTCATCGCCTCGGGTGCGTATCTGCTCTCGGGCGCGTTCTGGACGCTGCTCGCACTCTGGCTCAGCGGCCAGCGCGAGGCCGGCGACATGGACGCGGGCACACAAGCCACGTCCCGCGGGCAGGAATAAATCTTCGGCCGGGCGATCCTGTTTGCGGTCATGCAAGCAGGAGATGCCATGAACGCCCGGCCCGGTTCCGTCCCTTCGCGAAGCTCTGCACGCTCGGTCCTCGCGGCGATCGCCATTACGATTGCCGGCGCGAGCGGGCTGGCCCATGCCAGCGGTGACGTCGCGCGCGGTCAGACGCTCTACAAGGGCTGCGCGGATTGTCATTCGATCAACGAGAATGCGGTCGGCCCGATGCACAGGGGCGTGGTCGGACGCAAGGCGGGCAGCGTTCCCGGCTATGACTATTCGCCCGACCTGAAGGCATCGGGAATCGTCTGGACCGAAGAAAACCTCGACAAATGGCTGGCGGAGCCGCAGGCCATGGTGCCCGAGACGAAGATGTTCTTCGATGTGCCCGACGCGCAGGACCGCGCGGATATCATCGCGTATCTGAAGGCGAAGGCGCGGTAGGGCGGCAGAACAGCTCGCGCAGGGTGGGCAAAGGCGCGTAAGCGCCGTGCCCACGACCTCGTGCCATCATTGAGAGATGGTGGGCACGGCGCGATGCGCCTTTGCCCACCCTACGGCACTTCTTTCTCGATCGAGATCCCGGGTTCGCGCTAAGCGCGCCCCGGGATGACGCGCGCTTCCCGCGCGTCAGTCCGCCACGATCTTCACGCGGTCGCGCACCTTGACCTGCGCGGTGCGATCGAGTCCGTTCAGCACGCGAAAACGCTCGGCGGGATGATCGACGCCGGCCATGCGGTGGGAGAGCGATTCCACGGTGTCGCCGGGCTGCACGGTGATGACCTTGATGCGCAGCGGCCGGGCGGCCTGGATCTCGTCGAGGGTCAGGCGGCGGAATGAATTCACGGTCTCGCGCGCATTGCGCTCGCTCTCGGTCGACTTCTGCCGCGTCGCGAAGATGAAGCGGTAGACGTCGCTGCCGAAACGCAGCGCGTACACCTTGAACTGCCACTGGTCGCCCTTGGCGGTGGCGGACGCGGCCGGGAAGCCGTTGATGTTGATATCTTCGGTGGACGCCTTCTCGACGCCCTCCATCCAGCCCGAATTGAGGTAGTCGCCGAGCGATTGCTCGGCCGGCACGCGCACCACGTCGAAGCGCATCGCCTGCGCGCCGCCTTCGCGCACGCCGATCACGGCCTGGGCGGTGTTGTCGAGCGTGAAATTGTCCGGCGCCTGGAAGGTGAAGCCGAGCTTCGGATGCAGGAAACGGCGGCCACGCACGAAACCTTCGCTGGGATCTTCGCCGTAGACGAGGTTGTCGATCGCCGCGAGATAGCTCTCGCGGTCGCGCTCGGCGCCTTCGGGCGCAGTGTATTGCCGCGCGATATTCTGCGCGTTCTGCACGCGCTCCGGGGTCGCCGGATGCGACGAGGTGAAATCCTGCGCGCGCGGATCGAGCGAGCTCTTGCCGGCCTTCAGCTCGGCATTGCGTTCCATCGCCGAGAGGAAGCGGGCCGCACCATAAGGGTCGAAATGCGCCTTGGCGGAGATGCCGACCCCGATGCCGTCGGCCTCGAACTCCTGCTTGCGCGAAAAGCTCGCCATGGTGAGCTTGGTCTTGGCCAGCGCGAGCGCGGTGAGGTCGGGGTCGTTGCTCATGTCGGTGACGACGCGGGTGACGATCGCGGCCTGGCGCGCCTGGTCCTCGCGCATCGCGGCGTGCTTGGACAGCACATGCGCCATCTCGTGGCTGAGCACGGAGGACAGTTCCGAGGTGTCGCTGGCGAGCGCGAGCAGGCCACGCGTGACATAGAGCTGGCCGTTCGGGAGCGCGAAGGCGTTCACCGCGCCGGAATTGAGGATGGTGACCTTGTAGCCCTGGTCGGGACGGTCGGACGCCGCGACGAGCCGGTCGACGGTCTTGCTGACGAGTGATTCGAGCCTGGGGTCGTCATAGGTGCCGCCATAGCTCGCCAGGATGCGCTCGTGCTCCTTCTCGGTGGCGGGGGTCTGGGCGACGGCCGGCTTCGGCTTCGGCATGGCGACGGTCGCCGGGACGGCGGCGGTCTGGAACCGGCCCATGTCGCCGCAGCCCGCCAGCGCCGTGCCCAGCACGAGGCACAGCGCGGCCGGCGCCGCCCGCAGGCGGCGGCGTTCGTTCCGTACGTGCCGTTCTAGCACCCCATTCACGTCGCTTAACCCGTGCCTGGCCCTTCTCTAGGGCCTTACCCCTGTCGGCTCGTGTGCGCCCAGCAACTCGACCTGTCCCACGAGCCGCACATCGATCCGCGGTCCCGTACTTCCTTCAACCCAGCCCCGGATACGAATACGCTTATTTTCCAAGGACTTAGGGGTTATCCCGGCGCTTTCGAACGCCGGTAACGCGCGCTTTGAAATAGTCGCGGCGAAGCCCCGTGTCCAGTTTCGCCCGAAGTTGAGGTAGGTCATTGCCCCAGCTTGCCGGACCGACAGGACTTTACCCTCGACCACCACAAAGCGCCCGATCCCCGCCAAAATATCGTCCGGACTTTCCGTGTTTTTTATGGCCGACGGGTCAGCCCAGTTGCCCATTTTTTGGCGCCGTGCCTCGGCCTCCGACGCCATCAGGGCGGCAGCGCAGTCCTTGTCCGTGATCTCGGCGGAGACCAGGGCGTCGCCCTGGGCCAGCAGCATGGCCTGAACGGAGGCCTCGCTCGCGCCGATGAAGACCAGCGCGCCCTGGCGGCCGTAGCGGTCCGGCGTGTCGTCGGTGCCGTGCAGCGTGACGTCGCGGCCGGCGAGCAGCGAGGTCAGCGCCTGTTGGGTGTTCGCCGTGGCCTCGATCCCGCTGAGACGGATTTCGCGGCCGTCATCGAGACGGACGCTGCGCGCATCGACGATGGCGGCGACGCGGCCCTCGCCCTGCGACTCGAACTGGCACGGGCTCGCGAGCGCAGCGCGGCCCGCGAGGAGAACGAATGCGGCGATGAGGTGAAACAGTCGCGTCACGTGACCCGGAGAGGTTGCGTTGTGCGATCGTTCTAACCCAAACGTGGCGAACGGCGAAGGGGGGCCGTAGGGTGGGCAAAGCGAAGCGTGCCCGCGTCTTTGCCAATCGCATGCGGCCTACGGCAGAGCGTGTGGAGCTGCACCGTTGTTTCACACACTCGCAATGACGCGCGGAAAAATCTTGCGTCATTCCACCATTCCGCTTTGCGGAAAACATCCGCGGCATTCATGCGCGCAACGCGCCTCGCGCTTGCTGCGCTCTTGCGCATGCGGCATGATTGCGGCAACAGCGATTGCCAACAACGATCGCCAAGAGCAACAACCAAGCCGCCATCAGAGTACGGCGCGATAACGGGAGGTCTTTTTCGATGAAGAGAATTTTATCGGGCATTTTTGCCGCGTCGTTTGCCCTCAGTGCGAGCGCCGCCGCGCAGGCCCAGGACAAGCCGCCGCTGAAGATCGGCGGCATCCTCGACATGTCGAGCCTCTATGCCGACATTACCGGCCCCGGCAGCGAGACCGCGGCCAAGATGGCGGTGGAGGATTTCGGCGGCGAGGTGCTCGGGCGCAAGATCCAGGTGCTGGCGGCCGACCATCAGAACAAGGCCGACCTCTCCGGCAACATCGCCCGCGACATGCTCGACAATCAGGGCGTCGAGATGATCTATGACGTCGCGGCCTCCGCGACCGCGCTCGCCGCGGGCGAGATCGCCAAGGCGCGCAACAAGATCATCATGTTCAACGGTCCGGGCTCGATCCGTCTCAGCAACGAGGCCTGCGGTCCCTACACCATTCACTACGTGTTCGACACCTATGGCCAGGCCAACGTGACCGGCCTTGCGGCCGTGAAGACGGGCCTCGACAGCTGGTTCTTCCTGACCGCCGATTACGCCTTCGGCCAGGATCTGGAAAAGGACACCAGTGCCGTCGTCACCAAGACCGGCGGCAAGGTGCTGGGCAGCGTGCGCCATCCGCTCAACACCTCGGATTTCTCGTCGTTCCTGCTGCAGGCCCAGGCCTCCAAGGCCAAGGTGATCGGCCTTGCCAATGCCGGCGGCGACACCGTCAACGCCATCAAGCAGGCGGCCGAGTTCGGCATCACCAAGGGCGGCCAGAAGGTCTCGCCGCTGCTCGCCTTCGTCACCGACATCGACTCAATCGGGCTCGAAACCGCGCAGGGCCTGCTGCTGGCCGAAGCCTTCTACTGGGACATGAATGACGAAACGCGCGCCTTCTCCAAGCGCTTCCAGGAGCGCGTGAAGCGGCCGCCGACCTCGGCGCAGGCCGGCGTCTATTCCTCCGTCACGCATTACCTGAAGGCGGTGAAGGCGGCCGGCACGACCGATGCCGCGGCGGTGATGAAGATCATGAAGGAAACGCCGATCAACGACTTCTTCGCCAAGAACGGCAAGATCCGCGACGACGGCCGCATGATCCACGACATGTATCTGTTCGAGGTGAAGAAGCCGTCGGAGTCCAAGGGCCGCTGGGACGATTACAAGCTGCTCGCCACCGTGCCCGGCGGCGAAGCGTTCCAGTCGCTGGAGCAGTCGCGCTGCCCGCTAGTGAAGAAGTGACGTCGTGACATAAGTCGCGACGTCATCCCGGGGCGCGAAGCGAGCCCGGGATCTCGAGGTTCTCAGGTGCGCAATTGCGCACCTGAGTTCGGAGCGTTGCATCGCCCCGGAACGACGAAAATACAAAACAACAAGGGAGACGGCCTGTGAGCAACGACATGGTCCTGCAGAAGCTCGAAGGGGGGCTGCTCACCATCACGATGAACCGGCCGGAGCGGAAGAACGCGCTCAATCCCGAGATGGTGGCCGGGCTGGTCGAAGCCGCGCGCCGGGCGGCTGACGATGCCGAGGTGCGGGCGGTGCTGTTCAAGGGCGCCGGCGGCTCGTTCTGCGTCGGCGGCGACGTCAAGTCGATGGCGGCCGGCCGCGCGCCGCTGCCGTTCGAGCAGAAGCTGGCGAACCTCCGCCGCGGCATGGAGGTCTCGCGCATCCTGCACCAGATGCCGAAGCCTGTGGTGGCGCAGCTCGACGGTGCCGCGGCCGGCGCGGGCCTGTCGATGGCGCTGTCTTGCGACCTGCGCATCGCATCCGAATCCTGCAAGATCACCACCGCTTTCGCCAAGGTCGGCTTCTCCGGCGACTATGGCGGCACCTATTTCCTGACCCAGTTGCTCGGCAGCGCGCGGGCGCGCGAGCTCTATCTGATGTCGCCGGTGCTGACCGCAAAGGAAGCCCACGCGATCGGCATGGTGACCAAGGTGGTGCCCGACGCCGAGATCGATGCTGCCGCGCACGACCTCGCTCTGTCGCTGGCGCAGGGGCCGTCGATCGCGCTCGGCTTCATCAAGCGCAACATCAACAACGCCGAGCATCTGCCGCTGGAAGACTGCTTCGACGGCGAGGCGATCCATCACACCCGCTGCGGCGACACCGAGGACCACAAGGAGGCCGCCAAGGCCTTCGTCGAGAAGCGCAAGCCGACCTTCAAGGGCGCATGACCATGGCGCCCTATCTACGGCTGCGGCAGATATGCCTGGTCGCGCCGCAGCTGGCGCCCGTCATCTCCGACATCGCGGAGATCATGGGCCTTTCCGTCTGCTACCGTGACGGCAATGTCGCCAAATACGGCCTGGAGAACGCGCTGCTTCCGGTCGACACGATTCTGCTGGAGGTCGTCGCGCCCTTCCAGGACGGCACCACGGCCGGCCGCTTCATCGAGAAGACCGGCGGCCGCGGCGGCTACATGGCGATCTTCTGCTGCGACGATCCCGACGAGCGCGGCCGCCATGCCAATGCGATGGGCGTGCGTACCGCCAACGTCATCGACCACGCGCCCTATCACGGCGTGCAGCTCCACCCCCGCGACTGCCGCGCCGCCTTCATCGAGTTCAACCACACCGACGGCAGCGACGATATTCTGGGACCATATCCGCCGGCGGGACCGGACTGGCAGAAGTCCATCCGCAAGGATGTGACGCAGGCGCTTGTCGCGGTGGAGATGCAGAGCCCGGACCCGAAAGAGCTGGCGGAGCATTGGGGGAAGATCATCGGGGTGGCGGCTGATGGCTCCGAGCTGAAGCTGCCGAACGCCACCTTCCGCTTCGTCAAGGGCGCCAGCGAGATCATGAGCGCGCTCGAGTTTCGGGTGGTCGATCCTGCCAGCGTGCTGCATGCGGCGAAGGCGAAGGGGCTCGCGGTGGCCGGCAACGAGTTCCTGCTGGGCGGGGTGACGTTCCGGCTGAGTTGATCCCTCGATCCTTATCGGTCACCCTGAGGTGCTCGCCTCTTCGGCGAGCCTCGAAGGGCGAGGGCCGCCGACCGGGCCGCTCATCCTGCGAGGCTCCCCGCACGGTGCTGTGCACCGCGCACCTCACGATGACGGATAACGATAGGAGCAGGGTTCCAGCATGCCGCATCCGCTCGACAGCTTCTTCGCGCCCGCCAGCATCGCCCTGATCGGCGCCTCGCGCGATCACGAGAAGATCCCGGGGCGGCTGCTGTCGATGCTGCGCAAGAACGAGTACCCCGGGAAGATCTACCCGGTGAACCCGAATTACGCGGATATCGACGGGCTCGCCTGCTACAAATCGATCGCGGAGATCGGCGCGCCGATCGATCTTGCCGTCGTCATCATCCCCGCCCGCGCGGTGCTGGCGGCGCTCGAGCAATGCGCCGCCGCCGGCGTCAGGAATGCGGTGATCATCTCCTCCGGCTTTGCCGAGGAGGGCGGCGACAGCGCGGCGATGCAGGATGCGATCGCGGCGCTGGCGAAACGCACGGGGATGCGGATCTCCGGCCCGAACGCCGAAGGCTTCTTCAGTCAGGCGCAGCGCGTGGCGGCGACCTTCAGTCCCGCTGTGGACGTCAAGCCGGGCGCCGTGCCGCTGGTTGCGACAATGAGGCGGATCGGCATCGTCGCGCAGAGCGGTGGCATCGGCTTTGCCTACTATCATCGCGCGCGGGCGCTCGGCGTCGCCGTCAGCTATGTCGTCAGCGCCGGCAATGAATCCGACCTCGGCGCCGGCGAGTTCCTGGACTATCTGGTGCAGGATGCCTCGACCGACGTGATCCTGCTCTTCATCGAAGGCATTCGCGACGTCGATAAATTCCTCGCCGCTGCACGCCGCGCTGCGGAGGTGAAGAAGCCCGTCATCGTCACCAAGGTCGGCCGCTCCGGCGCAGGCCAGCGCGCCGCGGCCTCGCACACCGCGAGCATGGCCGGCTGGTCGGCGGCCTATGACGCGGTGTTTGCGAAATACGGCTTCATCGTCTCCAACGATCTGGACGAGGCGCTGACGATCGCGGCGGTGCTGGCCAGCAATCCGCTGCCGAGGGGCGATCGGGTTGCCGTCGTCACCGTCTCCGGCGGCGCCGGCATCTGGGGCGCCGACGCCGTGGCGCTGCAGGGCCTGCAGGTGCCGGAGCTGTCCGAGTCCGTCCAGGCGGGGATCAAGCAGTTGATGCCGTCCTATGGCACGGCGCGAAACCCGATCGACGTCACCGCGCAGGGCGTTACCTCAGGCGGCTTGCAGAAGAGCGTCGACGTGCTCACGGCATCCGACGAGGTCGATGCGATCCTGGTCGTGCTGTCGCTGTCGAGCGAGGTGCGCAAGCCGTTCAAGGAAGAGGAGCTGGCGCCGGTGCTGTCCGCGCAGCACAAGCCGGTGGTGTTCTATTCCTACACCGTGCCGTCCGACTTCGCGCGGCGCGAGCTTGCGAAATCAGGTGTCGTGGTGCTCTCGGGCCTGACCCATGTCGGCGTCGCGATGCGGCGGCTGGTCGAGTACGCGAGGTTCGAGCTGCCGAAGCCTGCGGATGAGACGCGGCTGCAGCGGCGCGATCTCTCCGCGCATCTGTCATCGCCGTCCTTGTCCGAAGCCGACAGCAAGGCACTGCTCCGCACCGCCGGCATCGCGCTGCCGGACGAGGTGCTGGTGAAGGACAAGGCCCGGCTCGACGACGCCGTCGCTCGCGCCGGATTTCCGCTGGTGATGAAGATCCAGTCGCCGGATATCGCCCACAAGAGCGAGGTCGGTGGCGTTCGCGTCAACATCACCACCAAGGGCGAGGCGTTCCTCGCATTCGAGGCCCTGCTCAACAACGCGCGCAAGCATCGGCCGGAGGCGGACATCCAGGGCGTGCTGGTCGGGCCGATGGCGCCGAAGGGCGTCGAGATCATCGTGGGCACGATGACGGATGAGACCTTTGGTCCGATGGTGATGGTGGGTCTCGGCGGTATCATCACGGAGCTGTTCCGCGATGTCGTCTATCGCCCCGCGCCGGTGAGTGCGGACGAGGCCGGTGCGATGCTGGCGGGCCTGAAGGCCGCGCCATTGCTGAACGGATTTCGCGGGGCGGCGAAGGCGGATATCGCAGCACTGGCGCGGCTGATTGCGGATATCTCTGTGCTTGCCGCACGACATGCTCACGAGATCGCGGAGATCGAGCTCAACCCGGTGCTGGTGCATCCCGAGGGGCAGGGCGCGACGATCGTCGATGCGCTGGTGGTGGGAAGGAAATAGGCAACGACACATTCCGCTGTCGTCCCGGGGCGCGAAGCGAACCCGGGACCCATATGTGGACGGCCCCCGTGGCACAAGAGCTTAGTGAGGTTTGACCGGGTCGCTTGCATCCA
>NZ_NWTI01000037.1 GCF_002531575.1 Bradyrhizobium sp. Y36
GTGCTTGAGCTTGATCCCGGTGAGCTCGGAGAACGCCTTGGCCAGCGTCTGCGATTCGTATTCGTGGGTCGCGATGGTCTCGGAGACGATGTTGATCTCCATGCCCTTGAAGGGCTCGGCGGCCTTGGCGAACCACTCCAGCTCCTTCTTCTGGTCGTCCTTCGACAGCGTCGAGGGCTGGAATTCGGTGATCCACTTCTGGATCACGGCATCGTCGGCGGCGCGGACCGGCGCCGAGACGGCTAACGACACCGCCAGAAGCGCGGCGGCGCTGGACATCGTCATAAAACTGCTCTTGGTCAATGGACGTTTCCTTCTCCTGAACTGTCGCATGTTGTTCCTCCGTTGCAGCGACAAACTTTTATACAGACCCGGATTGCCCCCGGATCTGGCCGTCCCTTCGCCAGCTTCAGACCGTGCGGAAAATGAGCACGGCCGTCACCAGCGAAATTCCACTCGCGAGCCACAGGCGCGAGATCTCGACGCCGTCCTCGCCGATCGGCAGCGAGGCGATCGCATCGGTACCGAAGAAACCGATCCAGAGAAGGTGGATGACGGCCGCCGATATCAGCGAGATGAACAGGCGGTCGCCGCGCGTGGTCGGAATACGGAGCACGCCGACGCGCTCGGCCTCGGGATAGACCGCCGCAAGCCAGGTCATCACGGCCAGCGTGCAGGCCAGCGCGGCGAAGAAGATCGCCGTCGGCAGCGTCCAGGCCATCCATGCGATGGAGTCCATTGATGCCTCCTTACACGCGACCGAGCGCGAAGCCGCGCGCGATGTAGTTGCGGACGAACCAGATCACGAGCGCGCCCGGAATGATGGTGAGCACGCCGGCGGCGGCCAGCAGGCCCCAGTCCATGCCCGACGCCGACACCGTGCGCGTCATGATCGCGGCGATGGGCTTTGCCGACACCGAGGTCAGCGTGCGCGCGAGCAAGAGCTCGACCCAGGAGAACATGAAGCAGAAGAACGCGGCGACGCCGATGCCGCTCGCGATCAGCGGCACCAGGATCTTGATGAAGAAGCGCGGGAAGGAATAGCCGTCGAGGAAGGCGGTTTCGTCGATCTCGCGCGGCACGCCGGAGACGAAGCCTTCGAGGATCCAAACCGCCAGCGGCACGTTGAAGATGCAATGAGCGAGCGCGACGGCCCACGGCGTATCGAACAGACCGATCGCCGAATAGAGGTTGAAGAACGGCAGCGCGTAGACCGCGGCCGGCGCCATGCGGTTCGACAGCAGCCAGAAGAACAGGTGCTTGTCGCCGAGGAAGCGGTAACGCGAGAACGCGTAGGCCGCCGGCAGCGCCACCGAGATCGAGATGATGGTGTTGAGAACGACGTATTCCAGCGAATTGATGTAGCCGGAATACCAGCTTTCGTCGGTGAAGATGCGCTTGTAGTGCTGCAGCGTCGGCGTGTGCGGCCACAGCGTCATCGTCGAGACGATCTCGCTGTTGGTCTTGAAGCTCATATTGACGAGCCAGTAGATCGGCAGCAGCAAGAAGATCAGGAACAGCCCCATGATGAGGCGGCGGCCGGGAATCGAGTGCATCACACGGCTCCTTCCTGGGGCTTCCGCTCTGCGCCAGCATTGGTCATGACGGTGTAGAAGATCCAGCAGACGATCAGGATGATCAGATTGTAGACCAGCGACAGCGCCGCGGCCTTGCCGAGGTCGAACTGGCCGAGCGCAATCTTGACGAGCTCGATCGACACGAAGGTCGTGGAGTTGCCGGGTCCGCCGCCGGTAACGACGAACGGCTCGGTGTAGATCATGAAACTGTCCATGAAGCGCAGCAACACCGCGATCAGCAGCACGCGGTTCATCTTCGGCAGCTGGATTGCCTTGAACACCGCCCAGCGCGAAGCGCCGTCGATTTGCGCCGCCTGGTAATAGGCTTCGGGGATCGACTTCAGGCCGGCATAGCAGAGCAGCGCGACGAGGCTGGTCCAGTGCCAGACGTCCATCACGATGACGGTGACCCAGGCATCGATGTCGTTGGAGACGTAATTGTAGTCGATGCCGGCGGCATTGAGGGCGTAGCCGAGCAGGCCGATGTCGGGACGTCCGAAGATCTGCCAGATCGTGCCGACCACGTTCCACGGAATGAGCAGCGGCAGCGCGAGAATGACGAGGCAGGCCGCCACCGTCCAGCCCTCGCGCGGCATCGACAGTGCAACGACGATGCCGAGCGGCACCTCGATGGCGAGGATCACCAGCGAGAAGAAAAGGTTGCGGCCGAGCGAAGCCAGGAAGCGACCGCCGAGATCGGTCGAGGGATCGAGCAATTCCTTGAACCAGCCGACGCCGTTCCAGAAGAACTGGTTGTTGCCGAAGGTATCCTGCATCGAATAGTTCACCACCGTCATCAGCGGCAGCACTGCCGAGAAGGCGACGACCAGGAACACCGGCAGCACCAGGAACCAGGCTTTTTGGTTGACGGTCTTATCCATCAGGCGGCTCCCTCCACCAGAAGGCTGTCGGCATAGACGTGGACGTGGGACGGGTCGAACTTCAGTCCGGCCGTGCCGTCCGCGCTGGTGAAGCCAGCCGGCGCGCGCGCGGCAAGCTTGGCATCGCCAAGGCGTGCCCGCGCAAACCGGATGCGGCCGAGATCGTCCAGACGCTCGATCTTCGCCGTGAGCAGGCCGGGCGCTGGCGCGACCACCTCGACGAATTCGGGACGGACACCGATCTCGATCTTGGCTCCCGCTGGCAGATTGTCGTAGGCGCGGTTGAGTGCGATGACGTGGCCGCCGATGCGCGCCTCACGCCCCCTCACCTCCGCCGGCAGGATATTCATGCCGGGCGAACCGATGAAATAGCCGACGAAGGTATGCGCCGGCTTGTCGAACAGCTCGGCCGGGGTGCCGCTCTGCACGACACGGCCGTCATGCATGACGACGACGGTGTCGGCGAAGGTCAGCGCCTCGGTCTGGTCGTGGGTGACGTAGATCATCGTGAGGTCGAGCTCGCGATGCAGCGCCTTCAGCTTCGAGCGCAGCTGCCATTTCAGCTCGGGATCGATCACCGTCAGCGGCTCGTCGAACAGCACGGCGGCGACGTCCGAGCGGACGAGGCCGCGGCCGAGCGAGATCTTCTGCTTGGCGTCGGCGGTCAGGCGCGTCGCCTTGCGGTTCAGATAGGGTTCGAGATCGAGCAGGCGGCCGATCTCGGCAACGCGCTTGTCGATCTCGGCCTTCGGCACGCCGCGGTTCTTGAGCGGAAACGCCAGGTTCTGTCCGACCGTCATGGTGTCGTAGATCACCGGAAACTGGAACACCTGGGCGATGTTGCGCTTCTGGGTCGACAGCGGTGTGATGTCCGTGCCGTCGAACAGGATTTTCCCCCGCGACGGCGTGATGATGCCGGAGATGACGTTGAGCAGCGTGGTCTTGCCGCAGCCCGACGGGCCGAGCAGCGCATAGGCGCCGCCCTGCCGCCAGGTCATGGTCACGGGCTTCAGGGCAAAGCTTTCCTGCGGCGCGTCGTTGCCGCCGTAGGAATGGGCGAGATCGACGAGGTCAATGCGGGCCATGGCGCGCTCCCCTCAAGATCCGGGAGCGGCGACCAGACGGTCGGCCGCGTCGAACACGAAGACGTCATTGGGATCGAGCACGGCATCCAGCGTCTGGCCGGGCTCGAACTCGTGCACGCCGTGCAGCACCGCCACCCAGTTCGATCCGTCGCGGGTCAAATGCACGAAACTCTCCGAACCGGTGATCTCGGTCACCGTGACAGTGGCATGGAAGGCGTGACGGTCGGCCTCGCCGTTGGCGAGCGCGAGCTGATGTGCGCGGAAGCCGACGCGATAGGCGCCGTCGGCAAGGCCCGCATAAAGACCGGAGGCAGGCGACGCCGTACCGCCGGCATATTGCACCGAGCCGTTCTTCTTCTCGATGCCGACGAGGTTGAGCGGCGGATCGGAGAACACCTGCGCCACACGCAAGGTCTGCGGCCGCCGGTAGACGTTGGCGGTCTCGCCCATCTGCAGCGCCTGGCCTTCCCACATGCAGACCGTATTGCCGCCGAGCAGCAGAGCCTCGGTCGGCTCGGTGGTGGCATAGACGAAGATCGCGCCCGAAGCCTCGAAGATGCGGGGCAGCTCGGCACGCAATTCCTCACGCAGCTTGTAGTCGAGATTGGCGAGCGGCTCGTCGAGCAGCACGAGATCGGCGCCCTTGACCAGCGCCCGCGCGATCGCAGTGCGCTGCTGCTGGCCGCCGGAGAGATGGAGCGGCGTGCGCTTAAGGAACGGCTCGAGCCGCAGCAGTTTTGCGGCCTCAGCGACGCGCGCCTCGATTTCGTCGCGCGGCTTGCCCTGCACGCGCAGGGGCGAAGCGATGTTCTCGTAGACCGTGAGCGAGGGATAGTTGATGAACTGCTGGTAGACCATCGCGACCGAACGCTGGCGCACGTCGGCGCCGGTGACGTCCTTGCCGTTCACCACCACCTTGCCACTGGTCGGCTTGTCGAGGCCGGCGAGCAACCGCATGATCGATGTCTTGCCCGACAGCGTCGGTCCGAGCAGCACGTTCAGCGTGCCGCTCTCGAGCGTCAACGAGACGTCGCGGATGTGCGCGACACCCTCGACGGTCCGGGTCACGTGGTCGAGTGTCACGGTCATGCGCGTCCTCCCGCTTCCAGCAGGGGACTTTGCGACACAGCGTGGGTCCTGATCCAGTCGTCCAAGGCAGAGATCTCGTCGGCAGATAGTCGCAGGCCGAGCTTGGAGCGGCGCCAGACCACGTCCTCGGCGGTGACGGCCCATTCATTGGCCATGAGGTAGCGGAGCTCGCGCTCGGTCAGCGTCGCCCCGAAGGCCTGACCGAGATCAGCTGCCGATTTCGCATCGCCCAGCAGCTTGACGGCCCTCGTGCCGTAGGCACGCGCGAGCCGCCTTGCATGCTCGTGCGTGAGGAAGGGATAGCCGCGCTGCAGCTCGGCAATCAGCCCGTCGATGTCGGAGACACTCATGTCGCCGCCGGGCAGCGGCCATTTTCCGGTCCAGCCCTCGCGCGCCTTCGCGCTGCGAAGATAGGGCGCGAGCCGCTCCAGCGCCTCCTCGGCGAGGCGGCGATAGGTCGTGATCTTGCCGCCATAGATCGACAGCAGCGGCACGCCGCCGGGCGTATCGAGCTCGAACACGTAGTCGCGGGTGGCGGCCTTGGCTTCGCTGGCGCCGTCGTCGTAGAGCGGACGCACGCCGGAATAGGTCCAGACCACATCGTCCGGCTTCACGGGCTTGGCCAGATATTCGCTCGCGGCCGTACAGAGATATTGAATCTCTTCCGGCGTTGCCTTCACCTTGGCGGGGTCGCCGTCATAGTCGCGATCGGTGGTGCCGATCAGGGTGAAATCGTCCTGATACGGGATCACGAAAATGATGCGGCCGTCGGCATTCTGGAACATGTAGGCGCGGTCGTGGTCGTACAGCTTCCTGACCACGATGTGCGAGCCCTGCACCAGACGCACCTTGGCTTTCGCATTGACGCCGGCGCCGCGGCCGAGCACGTCCTCGACCCAGGGGCCGCCGGCATTGACCAGAGCCTTCGCCTGGATCGACGAGCGCTCCCCCGTCAGCGTGTTGACCATGTCGACGGTCCAGAGGCCGTCGGACTGCTTGATATCCGTTGCACGGGTGCGGGTGCGAATCTCGGCGCCCTTGTCGGCGGCATCGCGCGCATTGAGGACGACGAGACGAGCGTCGTCGACGAAACAGTCGGAATATTCGAAGGCGCGGCTGTAGCGATTCGGAATCAGCGGCTTGCCGACCTCGTCGCGCCTGAGATCGACCGAGCGGGTGGCGGGCAGCAGATGCCGGCCGCCGATGTGATCGTAGAGGAAGAGGCCGAGCCGCAGCAGCCAGGCGGGCCGCAGGCCAGCATGGTGCGGCAGAACGAAACGCAAGGGGCGGATGATGTGGGGCGCGATGCCCCAGAGAATCTCGCGCTCGATCAACGCCTCGCGGACCAGCCGAAACTCGTAATATTCGAGATAGCGCAGGCCGCCATGCACCAACTTGGTCGACCAGGATGAGGTCCCGCTCGCCAGATCGTTCATTTCACACAGGAAAACGGTATTGCCGCGGCCCACCGCGTCACGCGCGATACCGCAACCGTTAACACCGCCTCCGATGATGGCGAGGTCGAAAATACGCTCCAACAGACGCATCCCCCGACGGCCGCCCGTTCCTTCGTGCGGCTACTTTCGTTTTTGATTAGATCACACCAAAAAACGAAAGCAAGATGAAAGATAGGCGAAAGGAAGTGAAAGAGGAACTTTTTGGGGAGCAGCTCGATGAGGAAACGAGCAGTTCAGCCGGCAATTTGAGAGGCAATGCGTCGGTTGAATAGTCTGCTCAGTAGAGATATAGTCATAATAGTCATATTGGTTTTACGCATGCCCGATCGCAATGTTGCACCTGATACGCTTCCCGCTGATGACACCTGGACGCTGGCCAACGCGAAGGCGCGGCTATCCGAGGTGATCGATCGCGCTCAAGCCGGCCCGCAGGTGATCACCCGGCACGGCAAACCCAATGCCGTGGTGGTCTCCGCCGAGGAATGGGCGCGCAAGACCGCACGCAGAGGCACGTTGGCTGAATTCCTGTTGGCCTCGCCGTTGCGCGGCGCTGAGCTCGAGCTAGAGCGGGTGCGCGACGCGCCACGCGATGAGATGCCGTGAACCTGCTGCTCGACACCAACGTGCTGTCCGAGGTCCAGCGGCCGACGCCCTCACCACAGGTCTTGGCGTGGCTTCATACGATCGACGAAGATCGTGCGTTCATCAGTGTTGCGTCGATCGCGGAGCTTCGTCGCGGCATCGCATTGCTGGAAAATGGCCGCCGTCGCACGGCGCTGGCCGCATGGCTTGAGCATGATCTCCCGGCGCGGTTTGCCGAACGTGTCTTGCCGATAGACCACGCGGTGGCGGAGCGCTGGGGCGACCTGATGGCCCAAAGCCGCAGGAGCGGCACCCCATTGTCTGTGATGGACGGGTTCTTTGCGGCGACCGCCCTCGCGCATGGCCTCACGCTCGTCACACGCAATGTGAAGGATTTTGCGGCGTGTGGTGTCGCGTTGCTCAACCCATGGGACGACGCTTGAGCCCTATCGCAGCCGCACCACCGGTGTGGCTTCCGGTGCTGCATCCTGGCTATCTGCCGGCGCGTCATCGTCTCCATCCCCCTTTGGCATCGCCGCCATCACCTCGATGCCCTTGCTGTGACAGATCGTGGCGAGGCGCTCGGGCAGCTCCTGGTCGGTGACGAAGGTCTGGATCTGGGTGATGTGGGCGATGCGGACCGGTGCGCTGCGGCGCAGCTTGGTGGAATCAGCGACCAGCATGACGGTGCGGGCATTGGCGATGATGGCCTGCGCGACCTGCACCTCGCGGTAATCGAAGTCGAGCAACGCGCCCTCTTCGTCGATCGCGGAGGCGCCGATGATGGCGTAGTCGACCTTGAACTGGCCAATCAGCTGCGTCGCGGTCGAGCCGACCACCGCGCCGTCGGCGCGCCGAACCGTGCCGCCGGCGACCACCACCTCGATGCGGGGATGACGGTAGAGCAGCATCGCGACGTTGAGATTGTTGGTGATGACGAGGAGATCCTCGTGCGAGGTCAGTGCGCTCGCGACCTCCTCGGTCGTGGTGCCGATGTTGATGAAGAGCGAACAGCCGTTCGGGATCAGGGATGCGGCGGCAGCTCCGATCGCCTTCTTCTCGTCGGCGGCGACGAAGCGCCTCGCCTCATAGGCGAGGTTTTCGACCCCGGAGGCGATGATGGCGCCGCCATGGATGCGGGTGAGCGACCTCCGCTCGCAGAGGTCGTTGAGATCCTTGCGGATGGTCTGCGCGGAGACTTCGAAGCGGCGCGCGAGCTCCTCGACCATGACCCGGCCCGAGGCCCGCGCGATGTTGAGGATTTCGGCTTGGCGATGGGTCAGTCCGGTCACGGCAAAGGCCTCAAATCAGGAGGACGCATGGTGCGGCGGTTCGCGTCTTCGGTCAATGCGCGCGCCGATCACGGTTAACGGATGGGCGCGCTCACCAGGCCATGGCGGCGGCCAGGCGCGTGAGCAGGTCCGGATCGTCGAACGCGCTTGCAGAGCCGACGGCGCCGGCACCGATCAGATCGTCATGGCTGAGGCTGGTCCGGATTCCGATCGTCGGAATGCCGGCGGCGGCGGCCGACTGCACGCCGGAGCGCGAATCCTCGAAAGCGACCGAGGCCGCAGCACTGCCGCCGACGAAGCGCAGCCCCTCCTGATACGGCAGCGGGTGCGGTTTGCCGTAAGCCAGCTCGTCGCCGATCACGATCGCCTTGAACCGTTCGGTGATGCCGAGCCCCGCCAGCAGCAGCTCGGCGTTGAGACGCGGCGCGTTGGTCACGGCGACCATGGGAACGCCGGCCGCATCCGCGCGGTCGAGCAGCGCCATCAGCCCCGGCAACGGCTCGATCTGCCCGGCCACGAGCGTTCGGAAAACCGCTTCTTTCTCGTCGAGGATCTCGGCACGCCGCGCCGGCGTTTCGTCGGGCAAAAAGCGCTCGCCGATCGAGACATTGGCGAAGCCCTGCAGCTCCCTGGAGAAGCGCGCGTGGTCGAACACATGGCCACGGGGACCCAGCACCTGGTTGAAGGCCTTGAGATGCAACGGGTCGGTGTTGGCGAGCGTGCCGTCGATGTCGAACAACAAGGCCCTGCCGATTGCCTGGATCATTTCCCTACTTTCCCAAATCCGCGATGCATCAATGCGAAAGACGTATCAATACGGTCTCTCACGCGCAATGACGCATGAACATGACGACAATGCGCCACTCGACAAAGTCGTGCGCGGCTGCAACACTCATTGCAAGATCAAAAAGGAGGAAACGATGATCAACCGACGCGACCTGGCCCTTTCGACTCTGGCTGTCTCCGCGCTTGCGCTCTCTGCACCGGCGCTTGCCGCCTCGGCAGACGAAGAGGCGGTGGCGAAAAAGGTCGAGGCCTTCCGCCTCGCCCAGATCGCGGCCGATCCCAAGGCGCTCGGCGCGCTGTGCTGGGACGATCTGAGCTACAGCCACTCCAGCGGCAAGGTCGAGGACAAGGCGACCTTCATCACCAACGCCACCGACGGCAAATCAAAATTCCTGTCGATCGACTACAAGGACCCGACCATCAAGGTCGTCGGCCCCGCCGCGATCGTGCGCTTCCACTGGGTCGCGGAACAGGAGATGGCGGCCGATGGGAAGAAAGTGCCGACCAATCTTCACATCCTGATGAACTGGCAGAAGCAGGGCGACGAGTGGAAGCTGCTGTCGCGGGCCGCGACCAAGCTGTGATGCACCTGCTCGCCCTCTCCCCTTGTGGAAGAGGGCGGCTCACCGCGATAGCGGCGAGACGGGTGAGGGGTCGCCATCCTCACAATCAGTTTCGCCAGCGGAGACAACCCCTCGTCCGGCGCTTCGCGCCACCTTCTCCCACGACGGGAGAAGGAAGAGGCAGATGGAGCATATGATGACACTGAATCGCGATCATGCTGCCACGACGGACCACGAGGCGGTGGCAAAGAACGTCGAGGCATTTCGCCTCGCCCAGATCGCGGCCGATCCGAAGGCGCTCGGCGAATTGTGCGCGGACGATCTGAGCTACAGCCATTCCAACGGCTTCCTCGAGGACAAGGCGGCCTTCATCGCCAACGCCACCGACGGCAAGACCGAATTCCTGTCGATTGCCTACAAGGACCCGACCATCAAGATCGTCGGTCCCGCCGCGGTCGTGCGCTTCCACTGGATGGCCGAGATGATGACCGGCGGGCAGAAAGTGGCAAACAGCCTTCACATCCTGATGAACTGGCTGAAGCAGGGCGACGAGTGGAAGCTGCTGTCGCGCTCCGCGACGAAATTGTGATCAACGATTTCAGTCCGGGACGCGCCGAAAAGGGCGGGCCCGGAATCCATCACGCTGCAGAAATTGCCGACTAGCGGAATCCGGGCTCGCGCTCTGCGCGCCCCGGAATGACGGCGCTTATGCCGCTTCCTTCACATCGCCGTTGACCAGCTTGCGCGCAGCACGTTCGGCTTCGCGGGCGTTGCGAAAGAGCTGGCCTTCGAGGCGATTGAACTGGTGGGATGAGGCGAAAAAGCAGTAGCCCCCGTGGCCGCGGACGACGATGCCCGCGGTCTGTGAATTCACTTCGATGATGTAGCTGTCCGGCATGGCCCGTAGATTCCTCAGTGCGGGCAAATAACGGCATCTCTGCCCAAAGGTTCCTGAGGGCAAATCAACCGGTTTCCACCCCGAATCGACGTGCAATTGAGTACGCCCGGACCAAATCCGTTTTATGACCCGTTCTTGGCAAACCCGCGACGCGTTGACCCATCAGCGCCGCGTTTCATGGGCCGCAAGATTACGTGAGATGAGACGGAGCGCCGCGCGCGATTACGTCGCAATGGGCGCGGCGGTGGAACGAACTTCCTGCGGGCGGCCGTGCTCGTCGATCGAGACATAGGTGAAGTTGCCGTCGGTGACGAGAAACGGGTGCTCCTCCCCGCGACGCAGCGCCCACGCTTCCAGATGCACGGTGAGCGAGGTGCGGCCCACCCGCACGAGATTGGCGTAGACCGACACGAGATCGCCGACATAGACCGCTTTGCGAAAATTCATCGCCTCGATCGCGACCGTCACGGTCCGCGACTTCGCGACCTTCGAGGCAAACACACCGCCGCCGACATCCATCTGGCTCAGCAGCCAGCCGCCGAAGATGTCACCGTTGGCGTTGGTGTCGGCGGGCATCGCCAGCGTGCGGATGCAGAGATCGCCGCTCGGCCCGGGGCCGCTGACAGGGGTGTGGACGTGCGTGCCGGTCATATCGTTGATCTCCCGCGACTCTGGGCTCTGGATACAAAGCCGCGGCGCCTTGCGCAACGTCGACACGAGAAAAGCCTGCGCTATCCGATCGGCCGCGGCGAGGCGACGACGATTCCCCCATCGCCCAGTTTGCGTTGCCACTCCGCATCGTCGGCCCGCGGGGCGCGTCCGGTCGTTGCCGTGACCAGCCATTCCAGCCTGCTCCAGAGCCGGAGGCGGTCGCACGGATAATTGGCCCAGCCGCTGATGACACAATAGCGGATGGTGTGGTCACGGTGATGACACCAATGATGCTCGGGCGAGCAAACCAGATGCAGCCGTTGCGCCATGCGCAGGGGCAGCGGGCGGACCTGCCGGTGCGCGAGATTGTGAAAGCTCATGCCGAACAGCATGCAGGTCGCAATCACGAACCAGACGATCATCAGCGCATAGGTGAGCGCGGAAACCGGAAACAGCGTCGTGACGGCGGACGCAACTCCGACCACCGCCGCGCTCGGCGCCGCACCGAGCGAGGCCTGGTCGAGGAATCCGTAGAGCAGGACGTGGCTGGGGTGGCTGTGATGCTCGCGCGTGATTGCGATGCCGCGGCCGAGCATTTCCTCGTCGAGCCAGGTGTCGACCACCCAATGCACCAGCCCCGAAAAAAGGTCGGCGAGGAAATATCCTGCCAGCAGCGCCATGATCCACCACGGCCAACGCAATCCAACCGCGGGGTAATTCCCGACGAGATAGCCTGCGCAGCCCAGGATCACGACGGCATTGGCCCCGCAGCACAGCCGCGTGATGAGGATCTCGCGCAAGGTCGCGTGCTTGAAGAACGGGATCGTCGGCATCGGCGATGCTCCCCACGGGCTGCACCACCCATGATAGCATCTTTTGCCGACGGCCCCTATCGCAGACTGTCCCAGCCCGCATCCGGCGCGAAACGTTCGCCGAATCGATCGGCGAGCCCGCGCAGGGTGGACACGACATTCTCCACGCCGCGCGTACGCGCATAGTTGAGCGGGCCGCCGCGGAAGGGGGCATAGCCCGTGCCGAAGATCATGGCGCCATCGACCGCATCAGGATCGTCGACAATGCCTTCACGAAGCGCAGCGACGCAGACGTTCGACATCGGCAACACCAGGCGATCGATCATCTGGTCGGTGACGCGCGGGCCGGTCTCGGGCAGCGGCGCCTTCTCCGCCTTGCCGTCCTTCCAGGCATAAAAGCCCTTCCCGCTCTTGCGGCCGAGCTCGCCCTTGGCAACCTTGTCGCGCAGCCAGGCCGGGGTCGGCGGCAGCAGGTCGCCGAACTTGGTGCGCAGCATGTCGCCGACGTCGAGGCAGATGTCGAGCCCGACCTGGTCGGCGAGCTCGATCGGCCCCATCGGCATGCCGAACTGCTCGGCCGCCGCGTCGATCAGGCGCTGGTCGATCTTCTCGTCCAGCATCACCATGGCTTCGAGCATGTAGGGCGTCAGCGCGCGGTTGACGAGGAAGCCGGGCGAGCTCTTCACAGCCAGCGGCAGGCGGTCGATCGCACCGACGAAAGCGAGCGCGTCCTTCAGCACCTGCTGGTGGTTGCCGTCATGACTGACGATTTCGACCAATTGCAGCCGCGACACCGGATTGAAGAAATGCAGGCCGACCAGCCGCTCCGGTCGCGCCAGCGTGGTGCGCAGATCCTGTAGCGGGATGCCCGACGTGTTGGTCGCAAGGATCGCACCCGGCTTCATCCGCGGCTCGATCCCGGCATAGACCTTCTGCTTGAGATCCAGCTTTTCCGGCACCGCCTCGATGACGAGGTCGGCGTTGCGGACACCCTCGCCGTCCATATCCGGGATCAGGCGATCGAGCGCGTCGCGCACTTCGGTCGGCTTGCGGATGATCTTGCCAAAGAGCTCGGCAGCGCGTTTCACTGCGCCGGCGATCGGCTCGGCCTTCATGTCGGCGAGCGAGACACGCAGCCCCTGCCCCGCACACCAGGCCGCGATATCGCCGCCCATGGCGCCGGCGCCGATGACGTGGACATGCTTGATGGTGTTGCCCGAGCCTGCGGCTTTCTTCATCTGCTCGCGCAGGAAGAAGACGCGGATCAGGTTCTGTGCGGTCGGCGTCACCATCAGCTTGGCGAACGAGGCCTGCTCGGCCTTCAGCATCGCGGCCTTGCTGCCGCCATGGGCCTCCCAGAGATCGATCAGCGCGTAGGGCGCGGGATAGTGCTGGCGCGATGCAGCCTTTGCCGCCTCCGAGCGCATGCGCTTGGCAAGCAGCCCGCGCACGGGGCCAAAATTGGCCGCGCGCGTCAGGAGGCCCGGACGCGCCCGCTTCAGCCGACCGAACAGCGCATCCTTCACCGCACCGCTGACATGGCGCTCCTGGGTGACGGCATCGACGAGGCCGAGCGACTTGGCGCGGCGTGCATCGATGGTGCGGCCGGTCAGCATCAAAGCCATCGACTGGGTGGGATTGACCAGCGCGGTGAAGCGCGCGGTGCCGCCGAGGCCGGGATGCAGACCGAGCATCACCTCCGGGAAGCCGAAGCGCGCACCATCGATGGCGATGCGCGATTGGCAGGCCAGCGCAACCTCGAGCCCACCGCCGAGGCAGAAGCCGTGGATCACCGCGACGGTCGGCAGCTTCAATGCCTCCAGATGGTCGACGACCGCATGCGCGGCGCGGATGCGCGTCTCCACCATGTCGGGATCGAACACGCCGCGGAATTCGTTGACATCGGCGCCCGCGATGAAACCGGATGGCTTTGCGGAGCGGATCACGAGGCCGGCCGGACGCTCGGTCTCGATCGCCGCGAGCACGGCATCGAACTCCTCCATCACGTCGGAGGACAGCGTGTTGGCGCTGGCATCGGCGCGGTCGAACAGCAGCCAGGCGACGCCGTCTTCGTCGCGCGTCAGCTTGAAGTGCCTGTACGGACCGTCCGTCGCGGGCTTGGGTCCGAGCTCGAGGACACGGTCGCCGAGCGCGGTCATGATCCTGGACTGCATGGTCACACCGCCTCGATCAGCATGGCGCCGCCGAGCCCGCCGCCGATGCACTCGGTGGCAACGCCCCGTCGCGTGCCGAGCCGCTTCATCGCATTGACGAGATGCAGCACGATACGGTTGCCGGAGGTGCCGACGGGATGGCCGAGTGAGATGGCGCCGCCGTCGACATTGAGTTTTTCTCGGTCGATCTCGCCGGCCGCCCCCTCGAGGCCCAGTATCTCGCGACAGAATTTGTCGTCGTTCCAGGCGGCCAGACAGCCGAGCACCTGCGTCGCAAAAGCCTCGTTCAGCTCCCAGGTCTCGACGTCTTGAACCGAGAGGCCGTTACGCTGGAGCAGCGGCGTCGCCGACATCACGGGGCCGAGCCCCATGATGCTGGGATCGAGCGCGGCCCAGTGGCTGTCGACGATCGCGGCTTTCGGCGTGAGCCTGTGCTTCGCGACCGCGGCGTCGGAGGCCAGGATCACCCAGGACGCGCCGTCGGTGATCTGCGAGGAATTGCCGGCGGTGACCTGGCCCCAGGGGCGCTCGAACACTGGCTTCAGCTTTGCCAGAGTCTCCGCCGTGGAGTCCGGCCGCACGCCGTCGTCATGGTCGAAGAACTTGCCGTCGCGGGAGAAGGCGGTCTCGACCTCGCCCTTGAGAAAGCCCGCGCCTTGCGCATGCGCGAGCCGGCGATGGCTTTCGGCGGCATAGGCGTCCGCCTGCGCGCGGGTGATACCAAAGAGATGGCCGACGACCTCGGCGGTCTGGCCCATGTTCAGATCGGTGACGGGGTCGGTCAACCCGCGCTCGAGACCGATGATCGGCTTGAGATCGCGCGGACGCAGCTTGAGCGCGGCGGCGAGCTTTGCGGCCACGCCCTTGGCGGAGGCAAGGCCTGCGAACCAGCGCACCCCCGAATTCGGCCAGACCAGCGGCGCATGGCTCAAGGCCTCGGTGCCGCCGGCCAGGATCATGTCGGCATGGCCTTCGCGGATGTAGCGATAGGCGGTGTCGATCGATTGCATGCCCGAGCCGCAATTGATCTGCACGGTGAAGGCGACCATGTCCTCGCCCATGCCGAGCCGGAGCGCGGCGACGCGGGCCGGGTTCATCTCGTCGGCGATGACGTTGACGCAGCCGAGGATGACCTGGTCGAACTCGGTGGCTGAAAACGGCTGGCGCGCCAGCAGCGGCCGGCCGCATTGCACGGCAAGATCGACCGGCGTGAACGGTCCCGGCCCCGAACGCGCTTTCAGGAACGGCGTCCGGCTGCCGTCGATGATGAATACCGGTCGTGCCATCAGCTCGCCGCCCTCTGTTCGCCGAGTTCCTGGAAGAACTGATGCACGTCGCCGGTTTTCTTGTAAATCGGCGACAGCGCCTCCGGCGCAAAATCGTCGACCTCGATCACCTTTGCGACGGCTTCGCGGGCCGCGGCGAGCTGCTCACCCTCGGCCTGCGTGATCACGCCCTTGGCGACCGCCTCCTTCCAGTCGCTGATGTGCGCGGCACGCATGCGCTTGGCGATCGCGTCCGTAGCCGTAACCAGCTTGAAGGCGTGCTCCAGCCGGGCAAAGCCGCCGTCGTCATCGACGTAGGCCAGATCCGGCGTGAGACGCTCGCGCGCCGCCGACGGCTCAAGCACCAGGCTCGCGCATTGGTGCACGACCCGGTCGGAGGGGCCGAGCACGCGCGCGCCGAACGGCTGAACCACGAGCTTGAGCAAGCCAGCGACGAAGCGGTTCGGCAGGTTGGCGAGGATTTCGGCGAACCGGTTCTCGATCGTCCGGAAGCCGGTCGCCATGCACCATTCGAGCGCCGCAAAATCCTCCTTCTGCCGGCCCTCGTCCTGCCAGCGTTTCAGCGCAGCCGAGAGCAGGTACAGTTCGGAGAGAATGTCGCCGAACCGCGCCGACAGCATTTCCTTGCGCTTGAGCGCGCCGCCGAGCGTGAGCAGCGCCATGTCGGCGCAGAGCGCAAAGGCCGCCGAGTAGCGCGAGAGTTGGCGGTAGAATGGCGTGGCATCGCCGGCGTCCGGCGCCATTGCAAAGGCGCCAAAGGTCCAGCTTTGGCCGAAGGCGCGGAACAGGGTGCGGAAGCTGTGGCCGACATGTTTCCAGAACGCCTTGTCGAAGGCGGCGAGCCCGCGCTCGCGATCGGTGTCGGCGAGCGCGTTCATCTCGTCGAGCAGATAAGGATGCGCACGGATCGCACCCTGCCCGAACACGATGAGATTGCGGGTGAGGATGTTGGCGCCTTCCACCGTGATGCCGACGGGAACGGCGCGATGCAGATTGCCGAGATAGTTCTGCGGGCCGTCGATCACCGCCTTGCCGCCATGAATGTCCATGGCGTCGTCGACCGCGGTGCGCATCCGCTCGGTCGCGTGCAGCTTCATGATACCGGAAATGACGGCGGGGTGAACGCCGGCATTCAGCGCCGCGCAGGTCAGCCGGCGCGCCGCATCGAGCTGATAGGCGGTCGCAACGATGCGCGCGAGCGGCTCCTCGACGCCTTCGAACTTGGAGATGGAGATGCCGAACTGCTCGCGGATGCGCGCATAGGCGCCGGTGGTGCGCGCCGCGTAGGCGGCACCCGCCGCCGACAGCGACGGCAGCGAGATGCCGCGGCCGGCGGCGAGCGCGGTCATCAGCATCTTCCAGCCCTGCCCGAGGCGTTCCTTGCCGCCGATGACGTAGTCGAGCGGAATGAAGACGTCGCGCCCCCAATTGGGGCCGTTCTGGAACACCTGCATCGACGGCAGATGGCGCTGGCCGATCGCGACGCCGGGCAGATCGGTCGGGATCAGCGCGACGGTGATGCCGAGCTCGTCGTCGGGACCGAGGAGGTGATCGGGATCATAGGCCTTGAAGGCAAGGCCAAGCAGCGTCGCAACCGGGCCGAGCGTGATGTAGCGCTTGTGCCAGTTGAGGCGGAGGCCGATGACCTCGCGGCCCTCGAAGGTGCCCTTGCAGATGACGCCGGTGTCGACCATCGAGGCTGCATCGGAGCCGGCCTCTGGGCTGGTGAGACCGAAGCAGGGAATGTCGCGGCCATCGGCGAGGCGGGGCAGCCAGCGCTCCTGCTGCTCCTTCGTGCCAAAGCGCATCAGGAGCTCGCCGGGCCCGAGCGAATTCGGCACCATCACGGTGACGGCCGCGGCGATCGAGCGGGTCGAGATCTTGCGCACCACTTCAGAGTGCGCATAGGGCGAGAAGCCGAGGCCGCCGAACTCCTTCGGAATGATCATGCCGAAGAACTTTTCGCGCTTGACGAAATGCCAGACGTCGTGCGGCAGGTCGCGCCATTCCCAAAAGATCTTCCACTCGTCGAGCATGGCGCAGAGCTGGTCGACGGGGCCGTCGAGGAAGGCCTGCTCCTCCTCGGTCAATTTGGCCGGCGCGATTTTCAGCAGCTTCGACCAGTCGGGGTTACCGGTGAAGAGGTCGGCGTCCCACCAGACGTCGCCCGCCTCCAGCGCCTCGCGCTCGGTGTCGGACATCGCCGGCAGCACGCCGCGGGCCCAGGAGAAGATCGGCTTTGTCAGGGTGTCGCGGCGGAAGCTCATGGCTGACCTCATGCATCGGCGCGGTTGTCGGGCATTTTAGCGGAAGTGGCCGGGGGTGCGTGAACGTTTCGGCTGCAAAATTGACGCGGCCGGGCGGCCGCCCCCGAGACCATAACGGCCGGGTCGTGCTGGCAGTTCCGGGAGGGGGAAATTGGTCGCGCCAACCCCTCACTGTCATTCCGGGGCATGCGAAGCATGAGCCCGGAATCCATCGTGCGGCGGCGTTGGTCGATGAATGGATTCCGGGCTCGCGCCTGACGGCGCGCCCCGGAATGACAGCGGAGAGATCGGAGGCGGCCTAATCCGGCCGGACCATCTCGAACATGTTTTCCGGCTTGATCTCGAAATAGTCGCCGCGGCGGCCGGCGCGGACGATCGGGCGGGCGGCGGCGGTCTGGTAGACGCCATCCTTGATCATGGCCTTGTCGATGTGCACGGCGACGACCTCCCCGAGTGTGAGCCAGGCATCGGCCTCCTTGCCGTCGGCGCCCTTGAGACGGACGATGTCGGACACCTTGCACTCGAAGGCGACCGGGCTTTCGCCGACGCGCGGCACGTTGACGAGCTTGCCGGGCACGGCCGTCAGGCCCGCAAGCTTGAATTCGTCGACCTCGGGCGCGACGTGCGCGGCGGTCGCGTTCATGTGCTTTGCGAGGTCCATCGTGGCGAGATTCCAGACGAACTCGCCGGTCTGCTGGATGTTCGCGACCGTGTCCTTCCAGTTGGTGGAGGAAAAGCCGATGATCGGCGGCACGTAGCAGAACGCATTGAAGAAGCTGTAGGGCGCCAGATTGACGTGGCCCTTGGTGTCGCGGGAGGAGATCCAGCCGATCGGGCGCGGCGCGATGATGGCGTTGAAGGGATCGTGCTTGAGGCCATGGCCCTTGGAGGGCTCGTAGAAGTACAGGTCTTTGTCGGTCACGCGGGGGTCTTTCCTCATCCTGGTAGCCCGGATGGAGCGAAGCGTGATCCGGGGCCGCGGGCACAACGCTGATCCATCCCGGATTGCGCTACGCTCCATCCGGGCTACGTCGGCCTGCTTATAGGAGAAATTCCCCGCCCGTCAGTGGCGCGGCGACAGACCGGCGATGACGAAATCGATCATCTGGTCGATGGTCGGGCCCGGCTTGGTGGCGCACTGGGCGATCATCTGGGGGTGGAAGAAGCGCATCATCGCGGTGCAGGCGCACAGCGAGGCCAACTGGAGGTCCCTCGCCTCGAACTCGCCGGAGGCCACGCCCTGGGCGATCATCTGGCCGACAACGCCGGCGATGCACTCCATATGGTTGACGCAGACCTGCCAATCCTCCTGCATCGCGATCTCGACCATCTCGTGCAACTTGTTGTCGCCGACATAGCGCTCGGTGTTCATGCGGTGGATGGTGGTGAGCAGCTCGCGGAAGCGCTCCGGCACCGGACCGGGCCGCGCCACGATCCGCTGCGCCTCGAGCTCGACCTCGCCCATCAAGCCCCGCGCCACCGCCTGGTGGATCGCCTTCTTCGATTCGAAGAAGCGATACACGTTGGCGGGGCTCATCCTGAGCTCCTTGGCGATGTCGCCGACCGTCGTCTTCTGGTAGCCGATCTGGCGGAACAACCGCTCGGCCACCTCGAGGATCCGATCCCGGGTGTCGACTTCGATATGTTCCGAAATAAGGGCCATCAGTCAGGACTCGCTGGTCAGCAGTCTTCTCATCTATTCAGCCGCTTCGGCAAGCGGAATTGCGCGCTGGTCATCGCTCCCATGCTGCGGCGCGGCAGGCTGCTCGGGGGTACCGGCCTCGTCCAGGCTCTTCCTGAACCACAGGGCATAGAGACCCGGCAGGTACAGCAGCGTCAGGAAGGTCGCGACGAACAGGCCTCCCATGATCGTGATCGCCATCGGGCCCCAGAAGGCCGAGCGCGACAGCGGAATCATGGCGAGGATGGCTGCGAGCGCCGTCAGCACGACGGGGCGGGCGCGGCGGACGGTGGCCTCCACGATCGCCTCGCGCCGGGTCAGGCCGTGGGAGACGTCGGTCTCGATCTGGTCGACCAGGATGACGGTGTTGCGCATGATCATGCCGGCAAGCGCGATCAGGCCGAGCAGCGCCACGAAGCCGAACGGGGCATTGGCGACGTTGAGCCCCAGCGAGGCGCCGACGATGCCGAGCGGCGCGGTCAGGAACACCAGGATCAGGCGCGAGAAGCTCTGCAGCTGGATCATCAGCAGCGTCAGCATCACCATGACCATCACCGGGAAGAGGATGAAGATGGAGGCATTGCCCTTGGCCGATTCCTCGAAGGCGCCGCCCGCCTCGATCCGGTAGGCCGGCTCGAGGTGATCCTTGATCGCCTTCAGCTTCGGCGTGATCTGATTGGTCACGTCAGGCGCCTGCACGCCGTCGACGACGTCGGAGCGCACGGTGATGGCCATGTCGCGGTTACGCCGCCACATGATCGGCTCCTCATGCGCATACTCGATCTTGGCGATCTGCTGCAGCGGCACGGCAACGCCGTTGCGCGTGGTGATGGTGAGGTCGCCGACGCCGCCGAGATCGAGACGCTCGGACGGGATCGCGCGGGCGACCACACTGACCTTCTCGATGCCGTCGCGCACGGTCGTGACCTGCGAGCCCGAGATCAGCATCGCGAGCGCCTGTGAGACGTCCTGCGGGGTCAGGCCCATGGCACGGGCGCGGTCCTGATCGACGACGAGCTTGAGGTAAGGCGACTGCTCGTTCCAGTCGAGCTGGACGTCCTTGACGCTCTTGTTCTGCCGCATCACGTCGCGGACCTGGTAGGCGATCTCGCGCACCGTGTTGGCATCGGGGCCGATCACGCGGAACTGGACGGGGAAGCCGACCGGCGGACCGAAGTTGAAGCGGTCGACGCGAACGCGCGCCTCGGACAGCATGCCTTGGGCCACCGCGTTCTCGATCTTGGCCTTGACCCGTTCGCGCCCCTCGACGCCCTTGGCGACGATGACGATCTCGGCAAAAGCCTCGTTCGGCAGTTGCGGATTGAGGCCGAGCCAGAAGCGCGGCGAGCCCTGGCCGACATAGGACGTGTAGGTCTCGATGTCCTTGTCGTCCTTGAGCAGCGTCTCGGCCTGCTTCACCGCCTTTTCGGTGACGTTGAAGGCGGTGCCCTCCGGCAGGCGCAGCTGGAAGAACAGCTCGGGCCGCTCCGAGAGCGGGAAGAACTGCTGCTGGACATGGCCGAACCCGACGATCGAGGCGACGAAGACGCCGACGGTCGCGGCCACCACGGTGATGCGGTGGTTGACGCACCATTGCACGATGGCGCGCAGGCCCCGGTACATGCGGGTCTCGTAGACTGCATGCGGATCGTGATTGTGATGCGCCTTCATCTCCGGCAGCAGCTTGACGCCGATATAGGGCGTGAAGATCACCGCCACGAACCAGGAGGCGACCAGCGCGATCGCCACGATCCAGAAGATGCTGCCGGCATATTCGCCGACCGCGGAATTGGCAAAGCCGATGGGGAGGAAGCCAGCGGCCGTGACCAGCGTTCCCGTGAGCATCGGAAACGCAGTCGATTCCCAGGCAAAGGACGCCGCCCGCATGCGGTCCCAGCCCTGCTCCATCTTCACCACCATCATCTCGACCGCGATGATGGCGTCGTCGACGAGCAGGCCGAGCGCGATGATCAGCGCGCCGAGCGTGATGCGGTGCAGGTCGAGCGACATCGTGTTCATGACGATGAAGACGATGCCCAGCACCAGCGGCACCGACAGCGCGACCACGATGCCGGTGCGCCAGCCCAGCGCCAGGAACGAGACGAACAGCACGATGACGAGCGCTTCCATGAAGGAGTGCACGAACTCGCCGACGGCGTGCTCGACCACCTTGGGCTGGTCGGCGATCAGCCTGACGTCGATGCCCTGCGGCACGGCCTTCATGAACTCGGCCGTGGCCTTCTCGACCTCCTTGCCGAGCTCGAGGATGTTGGCGCCCTTGGCGGTGACGACGCCGATGCCGATGGCGGCCTTGCCTTCCTGGCGAACGACGAAGCTCGGCGGATCGACATAGCCGTGGGTAACCGTGGCGATGTCCCCCAAGCGGAAGACGCGACCGTTGCTCTCGACCGGCGTTTCGGCGACCGCCTTGGCGCCGTCGAGCGCGCCGGTGACGCGCAGCGGCACGCGCTGCGAGGAGGTCTCGACCGTGCCGGCCGGCGTCACGTTGTTCTGCTTGGCCAGCGAATCGAACAGCGCCTGCGGCGTAATGCCGAGGGTGGCGAGCTTGGCGTGACTGAACTCGACGAAGATGCGCTCGTCCTGGTTGCCGTAGACGTCGACCTTGGTCACGCCCGGCACCTTCAACAGGCGCTGGCGGAAGCCTTCGGAGACCTTCTTGAGCTGGGCATAATCGGCGCCGTCGCCGGTCATCATGTAGAGGATGGAATCGACGTCGGAGAACTCGTCGTTGACGACGGGCCCGAGAATGCCCGACGGCAACTGGCCCTGCACGTCGACCAGCTTCTTGCGCAGGAGATAGAAGAGATAGGGCACGTCCTTCGGCGGGGTGTTGTCGCGGAAGGTGACCTGGAGCGCGGTGAAGGCGGGCTTGGAGTAGGTCTGCACTTTCTCGAAATAGGGCAGCTCCTGGATCTTCTTCTCGATGGGGTCGGCGACCTGGGTCTGCATCTCCTGCGCGGTCGCGCCGGGCCAAATCACGGAGACGTTCACCACCTTCACGGTGAAGAAAGGGTCCTCGGCGCGGCCGAGCTTCTCGTAAGAGAAGAAGCCGGCGACGCCGAGGATGAGCATCAGGAAGAGAACCAGCGTCGGATGGCTGACGGCCCAGGCCGAAAGGTTGAAGCGCTTCATCGCTCTCTCCGAAAGACGATCCAGTTGCAATAACGTCAGCCGCTCAATTCAAACCGTCGTCGCGAGGCAGCGAAGCAATCCAGGGGGCTGGGCAGGTTCTGGATCGCTTCGCCGCTTCAGCCTTTGCTTAGGGACAAAGGCCGAAACTCACCTCACACGACGTAACTTACTTCTCTCGTCATTCCGGGGTGGTCCGAAGGACCAGACCCGGAATCTCGAGATTCCGGGTTCGGTGCTGCGCACCGCCCCAGAATGACAAGGAACTAAAACGACAGTGACGACACGATCCGCACCCGCTGGCCCGGATCGAGCTTCTGCACGCCGAGGGCGACGATCTTGGCGCCCTCCTCCACGCCGCCGGTGATGACGACGTCGTTGCTCTCGTAGGATTTCACCGCCACCGGCCTCAAAGTGAGCGCGCCGTTGTCGTCGACGACGTAGAAGGACGGCTTGCCGCCTTCGTTGAACAGCGCCGACAGCGGCAGTCGCGCGACACGCTCGGTCGCGGCATCCGACAGCGTCAGCGTCGCGGTCATGCCGAGCGCGACCTTGTCGTCGGCTTCAGGCAGCGAGAACTTTGCGAGATAGGTGCGCGTGGCGGAATCCGCGGTGGGCGCGATCTCGCGGAGCCTGGCCGCATATTTCTTGCCCGGCTCGGACCAAAGAGTGACGCTGGCGACGCCCGACTTGGCGCGTCCGACCAGCGTCTCAGGGATCGCGACGACCGCTTCCTTTTCGGCAAAGCGGGCGACGCGGATCGAGGCCTGGCCCGCGGCGACCACCTGGCCGGGCTCGATCAGCGTTGCGGTGACGACGCCACGGGCGTCGGCGTTGAGCGTCGCGTAGGAAAGGGAATTCTTGCTGAGCTCGAGCGCGCGCTCGGCGCGGTTCAGGCGCGCGCGAGCCTCGTCGGCGGAGGCGCGGCTCGAATCCATCTGGGCGTCCGTGGTCCAGCCCTTGGCCTTGAGATCCTTGGCGCGCTGCTCGGCGGCGGCAGCCTGCGCCAGCACGCCGGTCGCGGCGGTCTGCTCGGCAGCGGCCTGCTCGGCCTGCAGCTTCAAATCGACCTCGTCGAGGGTCGCGAGCGGCTGGCCGATCTCGACGGTCTGACCAACCTCGACCAGGCGCTTTGCGACCTTGCCGGCGACACGGAAGCCGAGGTCACTTTCGATCCGGGGCCGGATGGTGCCGACGAAGCTGCGCTCGGGCGTCTCGGCATCATAATGCGCGGTCGCGACCAGAACCGGCCGCGGCGGCTCGGCCTTTTCAGCGACGGTGTCATTGCATCCAGCCAGGCTGGCGGCCATCAGGGCCAGCGACACGCCTGCCAACAGCCTGGAATAGCTCGACAAAACGGACCGGACGAACATCGAAGGACACTCCTGGATCTCCAATGAGAGGAATGTCGACTAATCACTGATAAAAGTCAATAATCGTCAGTCATCAGGAAAGCGTGATCGTTAAGGGGTGGTGAGGATCGGGAGGATGATTGCGAGCAAGGTGCGATCGTAGGGGCGGAGGCTGCGGCCCCGGGTCCGGCGGCTTGGCGAGATCCCCTAGGCGGGCAAGGGCGCGCTACCGCCGTGCCCGCGATCTATTGGTGGGCATGCTGCGCTTTTGCCCCACCCTCGGGGACCGTTCGCCTCCTCGGTTCTAGTGCCCCTGCCCGGCAAACTCGTGCTTGCTGTCGTGGCCGCCGATGAACACCAGGATGCCGGCGAGCAGCGGCAGCACAGCGAGCACCAGGAGGCCGGTCGAGGTCTGCCCCGTCGCTTCCTTGACCCAGCCGATCAAATATGGCCCGCCGAAGCCCGCGAGGTTGCCGATCGAGTTGATCAAGGCGATGCCACCGGCCGCCGCGGTGCCGGAAAGCCACGCGGTCGGCAGGGTCCAGAACACGCCGAAGCAGCAGAACACGCCGATCGCGGCCACGGTCAGAACGACCATCGTCAGGGTCGGATCGGTCAGGTAGCTGGAGACGGCGAGCGCGACGGCGGTGAGCAGCAGCGGCGCGCCGACATGCTTCACCCGCTCGCGCGTCGCATCCGAATGCCGCGCCCACAGGATCATCGCGATGGTGCCGAACAGATACGGGATCGCCGTGACGAAGCCGGTCTGGGCATTGGTGAGGCCGAACGTCTTGACGATCTGCGGCAGCCAGAACTGCATGCCATAGAGCGCGCCGACGAAGCCGAAATAGATCAGGCTGAGCGCGATCACCTTGGGCGAGGACAGCGCTTCGCCGAGCGAGAAATGCTTCACCGCCTGCTTCGCCGCGATCTCCGAATCGAGCTTGGCCTTGAGCCAGGCCTTTTGCTCGGCCGAGAGCCAGTCCGCCTTCTCAGGCTTGTCGGTGAGATAGAACCAGGTGACGATGCCGAGCAGGACCGAGGGGATGCCCTCGATGATGAACAGCCACTGCCAGCCCCTCAGGCCCATCATGCCGTCGAGCCCGAGCAGAAGGCCCGAGATCGGCGCCCCGATCACGGTCGAGACCGGCACCGCGATGGCGAAGGCCGCAAGGAAACGGGCGCGATATTCGGCCGGATACCAGTAGGTGAGATAGAGGATGATGCCGGGAAAGAAACCGGCCTCGGCGACACCGAGCAGGAAGCGCAGGACGTAAAAGCTGGTGACGCCGCTGACCATCGCCATCAGCGCGGAGATGATGCCCCAGGTCACCATGATGCGGGCGATCCAGCGGCTGGCGCCGAACTTTTCCAGCGCCAGATTGCTCGGCACCTCGAAAATGAAATAGCCGATGAAGAAGATGCCGGCGCCCCAGGAGAAGATCAGCGGGGTGAACTTCAGCTCCGCGTTCATGGTCAGCGCGGCGAAACCGAGATTGACGCGGTCGAGATAGGAGAAGAAGTAGGCCAGCACCAGGAAGGGAATCAGGCGCCAGGAGATGGCGCGGATGGTCGAGGTCTCGATCTCACTCTTGGCGGCGCCGGCGGAACCGGCATAGGTGGTGGTCTGGCTCATGGCTTCCCCCGGGTTGTTGTTCTTGTGGGCTGATGGCGGTTTTGAGCATCGCGAGCGAAGAGTCAATGGAGCGAGCAATGCACGGGACGCAGCCGGACCAAGCCATTGCACCGCTCCGGACATCCCTGCTGCGCGCCGCCCTCGCGCTGATCGTCATTGGCTGCGGACTGTCCCTGCGCTGGTACGGCTTTCCGCTTGGGCTGCCTGCGTTCGTCGTGAAATACGGCGGTTCGCTGCTCTGGGCGACCATGGTGCTTCTGCTGGTCGGGACCTTGCTGCCGCGGCTGACGCGAAGCCAGCTTGCGGCCATCGCGATGCTGATCGCGGCGGCGGTCGAGTTCTCCCGGCTGGTGCATGCGCCCGGGCTCGATGCATTCAGGCTGACGACGGCCGGCGCGCTGCTGCTCGGGCGGATCTTCTCGCTGTGGAATCTGGTGGCCTACACGGCGGGAATTGCGTTCGGCGCGTGCATCGATCGGCTCGCCGTGACGCACGCTCACGCAGGGTGGGCAAAGGCGCCCTAGCGCCGCGCCCACGTCTTCCGATCAATAGACATGACGTGGGCACGCTACGCTTTGCCCACCCTACGAGACCGGCGCCGGAGCAAGCAGTCTCACTCCGCCAGCTGAAACCGCTCGAAACGATCGAGCTCGTCCTCGATCAGGCGCTTGAGCTCCTTGCGTCCCGCGGTCTTCCTGCCCTGCCCAACCCACGTCCATTTCTGCATCAACAGCTGCTTCGCCTGCCGGTCGGTCTTCAGATCGATCGCGGCGACGATTTCGTCGCCGACCAGCACCGGCAGCGCGAAATAGCCGAGCTTGCGTTTGGCCTTCGGCACATAGGCCTCGAACAAATGGTTGTAACCGAAGATGAGGTTGGTGCGCTTGCGTTGGATGATGAGGGGATCGAACGGCGAGAGGATGTGGACGAGATCAGGCGAGACCGCCTCGTCGTTCGCCTCGAGCGAGGCGGGTGCGGCCCAATGCTCCTGCTTGCCGGCGCCGTCGATCGCAACGGGCATGAGCTCGCCACGACGGACGCGCGAGGCGATCAGGCCGGCCACCGCCTTCTTGCGCGGCGCGTCGAGGTGACAGATCGAATCGAGGCTCACCACGCCTTGCGAGCGCAACGCGCGATCGAGCAGATAGGCCGTGATCTCCTTGGCCGAAGCCGGCCGTGGCAGCTTGTTCCAGCCGAAATGACGCGTCATCAGCTCATAGGTCTTGAGCATGCCCTGGCGCTCGCTGATGGTCACGGCGCCGGTATAGAAGGCGAGCTGCAACGCCCGCTTCGAGGGCTTGCGGCTCTGCCACAGATGCTCCTTCTCGGTGAGCACGTCATCCTCGATGTCGCGGATCGTCAGCGGACCGGCGCGCACCAGCCGCATGACCTTGCGCGTGTCCGCAGGCGTCACCGAGGCGAACCATTTGTGCCCCTCGCGGCGGTGCTCGCGCATCGCCGGCAGGAAGAAGCGGAAGTCGCCGGCCGGAACGTAAGAGAGTGCGTGCGTCCAATATTCGAACACGCTTCTGTCGACGCTCTGGGCGTGACGCAGATCGGCGCGGCGGTAGGACGGGATGCGGCTGAACAGGATGTGGTGGTGGCAGCGCTCGATGACGTTGATGGTGTCGATCTGAACATAGCCGAGCTGGGCGACCGCCTCCGCCACGGCCTGCGCTCCCTCGCCGAACGGGGTGCGCTGGCCCAGCCGCTGGGCATGCAGCCAGATCTGCCGGGCCTGTGTCGTGGTGAGCGGGATTGGTTTGGGCGTGCGTGACATTGCAGAACGCAATGTAGCGGGATTCGCGCCGGGAGAAAGAAGCGGACAGGAAACGCCGGAAGAAAAAGCCGCGCTGCCATCTGCTGACAGCGCGGCACTTGACGTCGCCGGGACCTACTTCGCCATCATGGCCTTCTGCGACTTCATGTAATGCATGCAGGCGCTCTTCATCTTGCCATTGCTCATGTCGGTGTTGGCCATGGCCATTTCCTTGTTCGACGCCATCTTGGCCGGTGTGTCGGGCGTACCGCCCATCATCGCGGCGGACTTCATCATGTTGTCCTTGGTGCACGCCATCATCGCGGCGGAGGCCGGGGACAGCGACAGGGTGAACGCGACAAAGGCTGCGGCCGTGAGCAAGATCTTCATCGAAAAGTCTCCTCCGTAAAACGAAACCGGCGTCATGCCGGCCTTCGCAATTACGTATTCTCTCGCGCCGACGTTTCGCGGAGAAGACAAATTTCTTGCTGCGATGCAATGACGAGGCGCTTCAGCGGCCATCCTTCGGCGCCCTGGGCCGGTCACCGAGGCTGCCGGTGGCGACATCCGGCTCGCACAGGGCCTTGCCACGCCCCTCCGCCTGGCAGCGATAGACACTGCCGGTGAGGCGGTCGACCAGCCACACGTTCTCGTCGGTCGGGCCTTCGAGCCCGACATAGCGGGAGGTCAGCCCCGTGATCAGCGTCGACAGCAGGATCGCCACCGCGATCATGGCCGCACCGATATAGATGGGCATTGAGCTCAGGGACACTGTCCGATCCGGCGGGCCACTCCGATAGAATTGGTAGTCGCGTTGATGGTCACGTTGATAGTCAACTGGCCTCGGCACTTGATGGAACTCGGCTCCTTCGTTTTGCGATTGCGTGCAAATTTCCTGCTAGGCGCGCATCTGGCCGATTTCTTGTTCACCGCCGGGCCGCGCCGCGACGGCTTTGCGACGATCGGTGTGCAGAAGTTTCCTCCAGGCCGTGCACCTCGACGTGATTTCGATCACACCGGCCTGCCAACGCGTTGAACCCACGAAGCGGAGGGTGCGACTACTTCCATTGGCGCGATCGGCTCCTCTGCCGGAGCGGCGGCGAAACGGACGGATTCACGGCCCGGAACGACGGATCATACCTGAGAATGAGCCCGGACGGACTGTCGCCACCGTGACCAAGATCACATCAGGGCTTTTGAACCCACCCTATGCTCGCAGCATCAAATCGCTATCAGGCGTAACAGAGGATACGACAATGATCCGTTTCAATAAGAGCTTTGGACTGAAGGCGATAACCATTTCCGCCGCGCTGTCGATGACGGCCGGCCTGGCACTGGCCGGCGACAACAATGTCACCACCGGCCAGATTCTGGATGCACTGAAGCCGAAGCCGGCGACCCGCGGCCTGTCCGTCGGTCCGCAGGCCGACACGACCGCGCAGGCCAAGGAGCAAGCCAAGGAAGCGACCTTCCTGAACACCGTGCGCAACCGCTCCACCCGGTCACTCTCGACAGGCGAGCGCGAGCAGATCGCCGAGCTCGCCGCGACCAAGCCGAAGATCGATCTGGAGATCCAGTTCGACTACAATTCGGCCAACATCGCCAAGACCTCGATGTCCTCGGTGCAGGCGCTCGGCAAGGCTCTGTCCGACCCGGCGCTCAAGGGCTCGACCTTCGTGGTCGCCGGCCACACCGACGCGATCGGCGGCGAAGAGTACAATCAAGGGCTCTCCGAGCGGCGCGCCGACACCATCAAGAAGTATCTGATGCAGAACTACGGCCTCAACGGCACTGATCTGGTCACCGTCGGTTACGGCAAGACCAAGCTGAAGGATACCGCCAACGGCGCCGATCCGATCAACCGCCGCGTCCAGGTCGTGAACATGGACACCAAGACCGCGTCGAAATAATCCGATGACGATCGCCGCCTGCCGTTCCTCCGGCAGGCGGACCACGGTTCAGACCGGCATCGGCGCGGCCAGCGCCTCCCGGACCAGCCGTGCGAGCTCAGCCTTGCGGTACGGCTTTTCCAGGATCAAGGCGCCGTGCCGGACGTGGCCGTTCGCCGCCAGCGTCTCGAGGGCGTAACCCGAGGTCAGCAGCACGTGCAGCTCGGGCCTCTCCTTGCGGGCGAGACCCGCCAACTCCCACCCGTTGACGCCTCCTGGCATGACGACGTCGGAGAACAGCAGGTCGATATGCGGTGTTGCGGCAAGCGCCTGCAGGGCCGACTTGCCGTCGACGGCGGAAATCACCTTGTAGCCCAGGCTCTCCAGGCTCATGACCGCGTAGGACCGGACGAACGGATCGTCCTCCACGACCAAAACGATTTCCGAGCCGCTCTGCACGACCTCCTTCTCGACCGCCAGCGGCACGCCCTGCGACTTGCTCATCACGGCCGGAAGATAGATCCGCACGGTCGTTCCCAGGCCGGGCTCGCTGTAGATCGTGACATGGCCGTTGGATTGCTTGACGAAGCCGTAGACCATGCTGAGCCCGAGTCCGCTGCCCTTGCCGACCTCCTTGGTGGTGAAGAAGGGTTCGAACACGCGTTCCAGCACCTGCTTCGCCATGCCGGCGCCGGTGTCGGTGACCGCGATCACGACATATTCGCCCGCCGCTACGTCGGGATGAACGTTGTGGTCGCCCGCATCGAGCGATGCGTTCGCCGCCGAAATGGTCAGGCGGCCACCTGATGCCATCGCATCCTGGGCGTTCAGCGTGAGATTGAGGATCGCCGATTCGAGCTGCGCGGGGTCGGCAAAGGCGAGCCGCAGCGTAGGATCGGCCTGGGTGGTGATCTCGATGTCCTCACGCAGCGTTCGTCGCAGCAGCTTGTACATGGATTCGACGAGCTTGTCGCATTCGGTCTCGACCGGCCGCAGCAGCTGCTTGCGACTAAAGGCGAGCAGGCGCTGCGTCAGCTCGGCACCGCGTTCGCCGGCGCTGCAGATGTCGTCGGCGAGGCGCTTCAGGTCCTCGCGCGGCACCAATTGCTCGGCCAGATATTCGGCGTTGCCGACGATCACGGTGAGGAGATTGTTGAAGTCGTGAGCGATGCCACCGGACAGCTGTCCGACCGCCTCCATCTTCTGCGCCCGCATCAGCTGCGCCTCGGTACGCTTGCGATCCGTCAGGTCGTGGATCATGCCGACGAAGATGGAGGAGCCGTCCTGCTGGGCCTCGCCGACCGACAGGTCCATGGGAAAGGTCGTGCCGTCCTTGCGCCGACCCGTCACCTCGCGTCCGATGCCGATGATCTTCTTGTCGCCGGTGGCGATGAAATTGCGGATATACCCGTCGTGCTCGGAGCGGTAGGGCTCCGGCATCAGCATCCGGACGTTCTGCCCGAGAACCTCCTTGTCGCGATATTTGAAAAGCCGCTCGCAGGCCGGATTGAACTTCAGGATGATGCCGTCGGAATCGATCAGGATCACGCCGTCGACGGCGGTGTCGACGACAGCGCGCAACCGAGCGGCGCTCTCGCGCAGCTCGCGCTCGACCCGCTCGCGCTCGGTGAGATCGTGAATGATGCCGACGAAGATCGAATCGCCGGCCGCTTGCTTGCTCTCGCCGACCGACAAATGCATCATGAAGGTCGAGCCATCCTTGCGCTGGCCCACCACTTCGCGGCCGATGCCGATGATCTTGCGCTCGCCGCTGATGTGGTAATTTTGTAGATAGCCGTCATGCGCATTGCGGTAGGACGACGGCATCAGGACCTTGACGTTCCGCCCGATGACCTCCTCGGCGGAATAGCCGAACAGCTTCTCGCAGGCCGGATTGAACATCAGGACGCCGCCGCGCGCGTCGATCAGGATCACGCCGTCCACCGCGGTATCGACGACGGCCCGCAACCAGTCGGCATTGGGATGGCCCGGCTTGGCGCTGAGGTCCTCCATATTCACCGGGCGACTCTCCGATTCCGAGAAGATCGGTCCAGTCCACACGCGACAATTGATTCAGGCAAGACAATTCTACCGAGGCTATGCACGCAAGCGGGCACTAGATCCAGCTCTGGAACAACATCAGCTGGCCGAAGCTTCGCATCGAGGTGCCGATAAAGGCCGCGGAGATCGGCAGCATGACCGCAAAGCCGATCGCCGCAACACCGACATAGGCCCAGAGCAGCCAGCGCGGCAGGCCGTCCCGGCGCAGCACATAGACCAGTGCGAGCGAGGCCGCCGTGGCTGCCGGCAGATAATAGTAGATGAAACCCAGCGTGCGCGGCAGCAAGGCCCAGGCAAGCCAGGGACCGAAATAGAACGCCGCGATCAGGAACGCGTCCCAGCGGCGCTCGACGACGAAGTCGCGCAGCACGAGCACGAGCGCGAGCAGGGCCGGCCACAACACCAGGGGATTGCCGAGGAAGACGACGGCGGAAACATTGTCCTCTGTGCTCTTGTCGAACAGAAACCACACCGGGCGCGCGAGCAGCGGCCAGGACGGCCACGCGCTCATATAGGTGTGTCCGGCAATCGCGGTCGTGGTGTTGTCGGCGAAGATCCGGCGCTGCGCCTCGATCAGGTCCGGCAGCGACAGCCCGTAGAGCGGAACGAAGGCGGCAAGATAGGCCACACCGGGCAAGACCGCGAAGCACAGCACGAGATGATGCAGCTTCAAGCCGGGCCAGAGGTCCGGCCGGTACCAGTCACCAGGCTTTGCGTCGGCGAACAGCGTGCGCCAGCCTTGCATCAGGCGGATCACCGCGACGACGACGATGCAGACGCCGAGCGGAAACAGGCCGCTCCATTTGCAGGCGGCGGCACAGCCGAACAGCGCACCGGCGAGCGCGAACAGCGCCTGCGGCCGCTCGCGTCGAAATCCGTGCATGAAGGCGGCGGTCGCGAGCAGGCCGAAGCCGAGCGCAAAGATATCGAGCATGGCGATGCGCGCCTGCACGTAGAGCATCTGGTTGAAGGCGGCGATCAGCGCCGCGGCGATCGCGGGCCCTTGCGCGGCGAACAGCGCGAGGCCGCACAGATAGATCGCGACGACCGCCATTGCGCCGAACAATGTCGCGGGATAGCGCCAGCCGAGCGAATTGTCGCCGAAGGCCGCGATCGAGGTCGCGATCAGTTCCTTGGCGAGCGGCGGATGCATCGGATTGAGCATCGGCTCCGACATCGCCGGTGCCAGCATCTGCCGCGCCGCCGGCACGTAGTGCACCTCGTCGAAGACGAACTTCTCCGGTGTCGTCAGGCCGATCAGCAGCGCGAGATGGGCGACCAGGAAAATCGCGACAGCAATGACTGCGCTCCGCGACATCTCCGGAACTGCGGACGATTGAAGCAGCTGCTGTGAGGATGTTTTGCGTGGCAAAATTGCGTCACCGCGGACAAAAATAGAAGTCACGATCTTCATTGAACGCATTCCGCCGCAACTGTCACTAAGCATAACGCACGTCCCGCGCCGCTTGTGATAATTCCGCCACATCGCAAGCGTGCGCGATCCGGTACGATCAGGGACACATCGATCGGTTTGCGAAATGATTTTGCGTTTCTGGCTTTGCCCCACTCTGCTGTCGGCCGCGTTATGTGCCGCGCCTTGCGCGCAGGCGCAGACGCGCGTCGGCGAAGCCGTCGTGATCCAGAATGAAGTTGTGCGCGTGGCCGCGACGACCACGCCGATCAGCGTCGGCGACAGCATGCTGCGCGACGAGACCGTGCGTACCGGCGCCGACAGCGCCGCTCGCTTCGTGATGGCCGACAGCACCAATCTGTCGCTGGGACCCAGCGCGACGCTGAAGCTCGACCGCACCGTCTTCAACGACGAGCACAGCTATCGCGACGTCGCGATCCGCATGACCACCGGTGCCTTCCGTTTCGTCACCGGTCATTCCGAGAAGACCGCTTACAAGATCACGACGCCGCTCGCCACCATCGGCGTGCGCGGCACCACGCTCGACATCCTCTCGCAGCGCGGGCGCTCCGTCGTGGTGCTGCAGGACGGCGCGGCCAGCGTCTGCACGACGAGCTCCCAATGCGTGCAACTGACCCAGCCGGGCGACACCGCGATCATCACATCGACCGGCGGCAAGGTCAGCATCACCAAGACCAATACGCCACCCTGGACCTTCGCCGCCAATTGCGCTGCAAGCGCCGGGCTGTGCGCGGTGAACCAGTATGCCGACGCCTCGCCGACCATCACACCCGCCGTCCATGACGACGGCATGCTGTGCGGGCGCTGACGATGGCAAGGCTCAGCATCCGCGAGACGCTTCTTGCCGCCGCGCTGGTGGCCATGGCGACCATGACGCTGGCATGGGGTATTCAACAGCCGGCCTCCGCCGCGACCCTGAACCTCACCAATTGTGAGGAAGGCTGCTCGCCGTCGCCCTCGCCGAGCCCGTATCCCTCACCTTCGCCGTCGCCCAGTCCCTATCCGTCGCCGAGTCCGACACCGACCGGCGCCGGGTCCAGCGGCAATTCGGTCGGCGGCCTCGCCGACCAGCGCTTCAACCAGATGATCACCAACCGGGTGCTCGGCACGGTCCTGCTCGGTGTCAACGAGCAGGTCAATTGCAGCGATTGCATCAGCGCGTTCGGCTCGGCCGGCTCGTTCTCGGCCGGCATCCACGGCCGCAAGGAATTGACCAACAATCTGTCGCTGCTCGCCGGCATCGCCTACACGCAATACAACGAGGGCGGCTACAAGATCACCAGCGCCCCGATCGGCGCCTTCGCCCTGCGCTACGACTTCACCGACTGGGGCTCGTCTCGTCCGTTCTTCGACGTCGGCACCATCCTGACGCCGTGGGAGAAAGCGCGCTACACCCGCAGCTACGACACCAGCCTCGGGCCGGTGAGCGTCACGAGCTCGACCAATGCCTCGAACTACGCGGTCTACGGCCGCGCCGGCTGGATGAGCCGCATCTCGCCGCGCGACGAGGTCGCAGCCTCGATCGAGGTCTGGCAGCTCTGGCAGCGCGTGTCCGGCTATAGCGACAGTGCCGTGGCCTTCAACCCGTTCGACGCCACCATCGCAACCGGCACCGACCGCACCAGTCTCGTCAAGATCGGCGGCCAGTGGACGCATCTGTTCGGCGGCAATATCGAGACCAACATCAATGGCGGCTGGGTGCAGTCGTTTGCGAGCCATAGCGGCATCGTCGCCACCGTGACCGGCAACGGCGTGGTGGTCCCGACCATGGGCAACCAGGGCTGGTTCGAATATGGCGGCCGCCTCGGCTTCCGCGTACAGAAGGGCTGGATCGTGGACCTGTTCGCCAACGGCACGCTCGGCCCGCAGCCGGTCGGCAACACCATCCACGGCGGCGTGGGGCTGAGGATCAATTACTAGCGGCGAGCACAGCCTCGTAGGGTGGGCAAAGCGAAGCGTGCCCACCACGTCTCGCAAACGGAAACTGATCGTGGGCACGGCGCAAGAGCGCCTTTGCCCACCCTACGGCACTGTCATGCCCCGCGCACGCGGGTCATCCAGTACGCGGCGGCCCATCGCCTCAATCACTGCCGTCCCGGAGTACTGGATCGCCCGATCAAGTGTTTAGCCCGGACAGATCACTGACGGGTGTTCGGAGACATAGCTGACACGTCAACAATGGCTGGA
>NZ_NWTI01000038.1 GCF_002531575.1 Bradyrhizobium sp. Y36
AACTTCCTCGCAGCCGTTCTGCTCGCCGCCACCCGTCTATGGGCTAGGTTTGAGTCCACTACCTAGCGCCCTCCTCGCCCGCCCTGTAAAATCCTAAGGCAGGGCAGCCTGGGGGAGTGATGCGACCAACGTTGAATCTGAAGACGATCCTGATCGGCGTCGCTGTGCTCGCGGCGTCGTTCTTCATCAGCTTGAAGGCGATGGATCTGCTGTCGCCGCGCGCGACGAATTCCGCACCGCCGGTCGCGCAATTGCCGCCATTGCCGCCGGTCGCGAAGAGCTCGATCGTGATCGCGCCCGTGGCCATCGCGATCTCGGCGATCCGCGAGCAGGCCGAAAAGGCCGCGCCGCGCAATTTCGCCGGGAAAGCCGACAACCCGGTCTCGCAGATCCTGGAGAACGCCGACATCGGCTGGACCGCCGTGCGCGGGCCGATGGCCGCCGGCGGCGACAAGGACGTGCTGACGATCTCGACGCCGCTGACCGGCAAGCTGAACGTCACGGGCTCGCTGTCGGCGAAAGCCACCGGTGCGCTCGGCGATGCACTCGGCAGCGTGCTCGGCGGCGACGCCGCAAAACGGATCGGCGCGGTCAACATCAAGAATCTGAACGCCAGCGCCGAGATCAAGGGCAACGTGATCGTCACCTCGCGACCGAAGCTTGCGGCCAACTGGCATCTCGAGCCCAATCTCGCCGCCCAGGTCAATCTCGGCGACACCAACCTCAATGTCTCCGGCGCCAAGGTCAACGTGCCTGCGCAGGTGAAGCCTTTGATCGACAAGAATGTCGGCGAGCAGATCAACCTCGTCTCCGAGCGCATCCGCAACGATCCCTCCTTGCGCGAGAATGCGAAGCTGCAATGGGCCAAGGCGTGCCGCTCGATCCCGCTGCAGGGCTCGGGCGGCTCGGCCGCGCTGCCGCCGCTCTGGCTGGAGATGAAGCCGATCCGCGCCATCGCCGCGCAGCCGCGCGTCGATGCCCAGGCCGTGACGCTGCTGATGGGCCTGGAAGCCGAGACGCGCGTCACCTCGACGCCGACCAAGCCGGACTGTCCGTTCCCCGACAAGATCTCGATCGTGCCGCCGACCGGCACCGGCGTGAGCATCGGCGTTCCCATCGACGTGCCCTTCACCGAGATCAACAAGCTGATCGCGGCGCAGATGGTCGGCCACACCTATCCGGAGGACGGCTCGGGACCGGTCGACGTCACGGTGAAGAGCGCCAACGTGATCCCGTCGGGCGAGCGCCTGCTGATCTCGCTGCTGGTACGCGCCAAGGAGAAGAAGAGCTGGCTCGGTCTCGGCGCCGAGGCGACGGTGCACATCTGGGGGCGGCCGGTGCTCGACCAGGCGCAACAGACGCTGCGGCTCACCGACATCCAGCTCGCGGTGGAATCCGAGGCGGCGTTCGGCCTGCTCGGCGCGGCGGCCCGTGCGGTGGTGCCGCAGATGCAGCAGGCGCTGCTGCAGAAGGCGACGCTCGACCTGAAGCCGATCGCCGCCAATGCGCGCGAGAAGATCGCTGGCGTCATCGCCGACTTTCAGAAAAGCGAGGACGGCGTCAAGGTCGACGCCAAAATCGACAGCCTGACGCTCGCCGACATCGCCTTCGATTCCAAGACGCTGCGCGTGGTCGCGGAAGCCGGCGGCTCCCTGAATGTGTTTGTGAGCAAGCTGTCGGGAATGTAGCGCGCCTTCGCTTCATCGCCGTGCTATCGCATGGAGAGCCTTTCCCTGCTGCCATCCTTCGAGACGCCCGCCTTCGGCGGGCCCTCAGGATGAAGACGGAATGTTCGGCGGCAGTTTCGACCAGCACCCATGCCCATTAGCCTCATCCTGAGGAGGCGCGTCAGCGCCGTCTCGAAGGACGAGGCGTGCGCTCGGGCTGCACCGCGAGTCAAACCGAAGCCTCGTCGTCGCTCGCCCCGCTGGCATTCTCATCCGAGGATGCTAAGCTGCCGCTCGGCAACCTCGAACGAGGTGCTGACAGCATCGTAGCGGCAAGCCGAGGACAACATGGAAGCCGGCATGGTCACGCCCGCGCCGGCATTGGTGCGGTTTTCCGGCATTCAGAAGACCTATGATGGCGAGCATCTCGTGGTGAAGAACCTCGATCTCGACATCAGGAAAGGCGAGTTCATCACCCTGCTCGGCCCGTCGGGCTCGGGCAAGACGACCTCGCTGATGATGCTGGCCGGCTTCGAGGTTCCGACCCATGGCGAGATCTACCTCGGCGACCGCCCGATCAAGAACATGCCGCCGCATAAGCGCGACATCGGCATGGTGTTCCAGAACTATGCCTTGTTTCCGCACCTGACGATCGCCGAGAATATCGCCTTCCCGCTATCCGTTCGCAACACGAGCAAGGCGGAAGCACAGGAGCGCGTCAACGCCGCGTTACGCATGATCAAGATGGAAGCGATGGCGCACCGGCGGCCCGGACAATTGTCGGGCGGCCAGCAGCAGCGCGTGGCGCTGGCCCGCGCGCTCGTCTTCAATCCGCAGCTGGTGCTGATGGACGAGCCGCTCGGCGCCCTCGACAAGCGCCTGCGCGAGCAGATGCAGCTGGAGATCAAGCAGTTGCACGAGCGGATGGGCATCACGATCGTCTACGTCACCCACGACCAGAGCGAAGCGCTCACCATGTCGGACCGCATCGCCGTGTTCAACGACGGCATCGTGCAACAGATCGACAGGCCGGATGCGCTGTACGAGCATCCGGCGAACAGTTTCGTCGCCCATTTCATCGGCGAGAACAACGTGCTGGCCGGCACGGTCGAGGCGGTCGACAAGGATTATTGCCGCGTGGCGCTGGCCGGGGGCGGCACCGTCACCGCCCGGGCGGTCAACATCTCCGGCGCCGGCGCCTCGACCTCGCTGTCGGTGCGGCCCGAGCGGATCGCCATCGTCCCGGACGGCAGCTCCGGCGACGGGGCGAACCGCCTGCCGGCGAGAGTGCAGAACACCATCTATCTCGGCGATCACGCACTGGCCGTGCTCGACGTCGCAGGGAACGGCGAGTTCATGGTCAAGCTTCAACCCGGCGCGCATGACAGCCTGGGACACGGCGAGAATGTCTTCATCACCTTCCGCCCGGAAGATTGCCTCGCCCTCGATCCGGTCTGATGCAACGTACAGCGCCCCCGAACAATCAACCTCAACGCCACTCACACGAAGAAGGAACGAAGACCATGCTGAACCGCAAGATCGCTCTGGGTTTCGCCGCGGCGTTCAGTGCCAGTACCGTGCTGGCGACGGCCGCGGAAGCACGTGACCTCACAATCGTGTCGTGGGGCGGCGCCTATCAGGATGCGCAGAAGAAGGTCTATTTCGAGCCGTTCAAGAAAGCTGCCGGCGTTGCGATGAACGACGAGTCCTGGGACGGCGGCGTCGGCGTGTTGCGCGCCAAGGTGCAAGGCGGCGCCGCCACCTGGGACGTCGTCCAGGTCGAGAGCGACGAACTCGCGGTCGGCTGCGAGGAAGGCCTGTTCGAGAAGATGGATTATACCAGGATCGGCGGCGAGGCCGCCTACATCCCACCATCGGTCAATCCGTGCGGCGTCGGCGCCATCCTCTATGACTTCGTGCTCGGCTACGACAAGGACAAGCTGAAGGAGGCCCCGAAGGGCTGGGCCGACTTCTTCGACACCAAGAAGATCCCCGGCAAGCGCGCCCTGCGCCAGGGCCCGAAGACCACGCTGGAGATCGCGCTGATGGCCGACGGCGTCCCGCCGAAGGACGTCTACCATGTGCTGGCGACCGACGAGGGCGTCGAGCGCGCGTTCCAGAAGCTGGACACCATCAAGGGCGACATCGTCTGGTGGAAGGCCGGCGCCCAGCCGCCGCAGCTGCTCGCCTCCGGCGAGGTGGTGATGACCTCGGTGTATAACGGCCGCATCGACACCGCGAACAAGAACGAGAAGAAGAACTTTGGCATGGTGTGGGACGGCGCGCTGTTCACGCTCGACAGCTGGGTCATCCTGAAGGGCAGCCCGAACAAGGACGCGGCCTACAAGTTCCTGGACTTCGCCGGCAAGGCAGAGAACCAGGCAAAGCTTTCCGAGAACATCTCCTATGGCACCTCGAACAAGGACGCAGCCGGCAAGCTCGCGCCCGCCGTCCTGAAGGACTTGCCGACAGCGCCCGACAACATCAAGAACGCGGTCGAGATCAACGTTGCGTTCTGGCTCGAGAACATTGACCGCCTGACCGAGCGCTTCAACAAATGGGCCGCGAAATAGCGCGGCGCGTTCAGAGGGTGCGCGGCGGACAACTCATCCGTGGCGCATCCTTCGAGACGCCCGCCTGCGGCGGGCCCTCAGGATGAGGTCTGAGTTTGTGGCAACAACGGCTCGAAAAGCACCGATCTCGATCAGCCTCATCCTGAGGAGACCGCCACCGGGTCCGCGCGAAGCGCGGCCCGATGACAGGCTCCGCGGTCGTCTCGAAGGACGAGGCGCTTGCTCAGGCCTCTCGTCGGAGAGGCTTCCGTCATGACCGCCGCGTCCTCGACCCAGACCGAAGTCCCGCTCAAGCGCCGATTGAGGCGCGCCGAGCGGACGCGCCAGCTCAAGGCCCTGGCGCTGGTCCTGCCGCTTCTCGTCTTCCTGCTCTTCACTTTCGCCGGACCGATCGCCGGGATGTTGTGGCGTGCAATCGACGACCGCGAGGTGCGTCAGGTTCTGCCGCAAACGATCGCAGCTCTCGCCGACTGGGACGGCAAGGACCTGCCGGATGAAAAGGCCTATGCGGCGCTGGCGAGCGACATCCAGGCGGCGCGCACGTCCGGTACCCTCGCCATCGCAGCCAAGCGGCTCAACTATGCTCTGAACGGTTTTCGCACCATCCTCACCGGCACGTCGCGCAATCTGAAGGCGATGCCGGAAGCCGGCACGGCCAAGGAGACATTGGTCAAGATCAACGCGGCCTGGCGCGAACGCAGCACCTGGACGACGATCAAGGATGCCGGCGGCCCGGTGACCGGCTTCTATTTGCTGGCGGCGCTCGACCTGACGCGGAACGCGGACAGCGCGATCGTCGCGGCGCCGCCGGATCAAGCCATCTACCGCGAGGTTTTCACCCGCACCTTCCTCATCAGCCTCAGCGTGACCGCACTCTGCCTGATCCTCGGCTTCCCGGTCGCCTACCTCCTGGCGACGCTGCCGCCTGCCAGATCGAACTTGCTGATGATCTTCGTCCTGCTGCCGTTCTGGACGTCGCTTCTGGTCCGCACCTGCGCGTGGATCGTGCTGCTGCAGAGCAAGGGCGTCGTGAACGACAGCCTGCACTGGCTCGGCATCATCGACGAGCCGTTGCGCCTGATCTACAACCGCTTCGGCGTCTGCGTGGCGATGACCCATGTGCTGTTGCCGTTCATGATCCTGCCGCTGTACAGCAGCATGAAGGCGATCTCACCCGCTTACATGCGCGCCGCCGCCTCGCTCGGCGCGCCGCCGGTCACCGCGTTCTTAAGGATCTACCTGCCGCAGACCTTGCCCGGCATCGGCGCGGGAAGCCTGCTCGTCTTCATTTTGGCTCTCGGCTACTACATCACACCGGCCCTCGTCGGCGGCGCCGCCGACCAGATGATCAGCTATTTCATTGCGCTCTACACCACCGAGACCGCCAATTGGGGTCTCGCCTCCGCGCTCGGCGCCGTGCTGCTGCTGGCCACGATCCTGCTGGCTCTCGTCTACGGCAAGCTGGTGCAGGGCCAGCAGGTGACGGGAGGCATGAAGAATTGAGCGACAATTCCTCCTTGCGCACGCCCAGCCAGCGCATCGCGTGGACCGCGACCATCGTGGTCTCCGCGCTGGTGTTCGTGTTCCTGATCGCGCCGATCCTGGCGATCATGCCGCTGTCCTTCAGTTCCAGCGCGTATCTCACCTATCCGCTGCCAGGCCTGTCCTTGCGCTGGTACGACGACTTCATCACCTCGCCACGCTGGATGAATGCGCTGAAGAACAGCGTGATCATCGGGGTCGCCTCGACGGCGCTGTCCATGGTGCTGGGCACGCTGGCCGCACTCGGGCTGGCGCAATGGAAGAGCCGCCTCAAGCCGCTGGTGCTCGCCTTCGTGCTGTCGCCGGTCGTCGTGCCCGGCGTCATCACCGCCGTCGGCCTCTATTTCTTCTTCGCGCCGATTGGCCTCACCGGAAGCTATCTCGGCCTGATCCTGGCGCACACCGCGCTGGCGACGCCCTTCGTGGTGATCACGGTCGGCGCGACGCTGCAAAGCTTCGACACCAACCTCGCGCGCGCCGCCGCCTCGCTCGGCGCCTCGCCAATTGAGGCGTTCCGCCGCGTGATCCTGCCGCTGATCCTGCCCGGCCTCGCATCGGGCGCGCTGTTCGCCTTTGCGACCAGCTTCGACGAGGTGGTGATCGTGCTGTTCATGGCAGGCCCCGAGCAGCGCACCCTGCCGCGCGAAATGTTCAGCGGCATCCGCGAGAACATCAGCCCGACCATCACCGCAGCCGCGGTGATCCTGACGACGATCTCGGTCATCCTCCTCGCCACCCTGGAGGCCTTGCGCCGGCGCAACGAACGGCTGAAGGCCGGCGGCTGAAAGGCGCTACGTCTCTGCCTCTCCCCGCCTGCGGGGAGAGGCCGCCTGCCCCGCAGGGGGGGGAGGCAGAGGGAACACCGCCCGCCCCGTCTGATTTTGCATTCGGCTATGGCGCGCACCGCTTAGCTGCCGCGACCGATTGCCGCTACAACTCCTCCCTCAACAACGCCCAGACAACAACACACAGGGAGAAACACATGCAAAAACTCATCGCCGCGGTCGCGGCCGGCTTTGCGCTTGCCGCCACGTCCGGCGCCGCGCAGGCGCAGATTTCGGACGATATCGTCAAGATCGGCGTGCTCACGGACATGTCGAGCCTCTATGCCGACGCGACCGGCAAGGGCTCGCTCGCCGCGGTCGAGATGGCGGTCGCCGATTACGGCGCCAAGGTCGCGGGTAAGCCCGTCGCCGTGGTCGCCGCCGACCACCAGAACAAGCCCGACGTCGGCGTCAACATCGCCCGCAACTGGTACGACAACGACAAGGTCGACGCGATCTTCGACGTGCCGACGTCGTCGGTGGCCTTGCCGATCTCGGCGCTGACGCGCGAGAAGAACAAGATCAACATCAATTCGGGCGGCGGCTCCTCCGACATCACCGGCGTCGCCTGCTCGCCCAATACCGTGCACTGGACCTACGACACCTACGCGCTGTCGAACGTCGCCGGCAAGGCGATGGTGAAGCGCGGCGAGGACAGCTGGTTCTTCGTCACCGCCGACTACGCCTTCGGCATGGCGCTGCAGCGCGACGCCGCCAACGTGGTCAAGGAGAGCGGCGGCAAGGTGCTCGGCGAGGTCCGTCATCCCCTCAACTCGTCGGACTTCTCCTCCTTCCTGCTGCAGGCCCAGGCCTCCAAGGCCAAGGTGGTCGCGCTGGCGAATGCCGGCGGCGACACCACCAATGCCTTGAAGCAGGCGGCCGAGTTCGGCCTGACCCAGGGCGGCCAGAAGATGATCGCGCTGCTGCAGGAGATCACCGACACGCATTCGCTCGGCATCAAGGCGACGCAAGGCCTGATCGTCACCGACGCGTTCTACTGGGACATGAACGAGGAGACCCGCGCCTTCTCCAAGCGCTTCAACGAAAAGGTCGGCCATATGCCGACCATGATCCAGGCCGGGCTCTATTCGGCGACCATGCACTATCTGAAGGCGATCGACGCCATCAAGACCGACGAGGCGCCGAAGGTAATGGCGCAGATGCGCGCCACGCCGGTCAACGACTTCTTCGCCAAGGGCGGCAAGATCCGCATCGACGGCCGCATGGTCCACGACATGTATCTGTTCGAGGTCAAGAAGCCCGAGGAGTCCAAGGGCGAGTGGGACCTCTACAAGCTGATCGCCACCGTGCCCGGCGACGAGGCCTTCCGTCCGCTCGACAAGGGCGGCTGCCCGCTGGTGACGCACTGAAAGTGTTCTCGCCCGCAGCGCATCCTTCGAGACGCCCGCCGGTGGCGGGCTCTCAGGATGAGGGCGAAGTGCACGGCAGCAATGTCAACGCGGCCAATGCCGCTTAGCCTCATCCTGAGGAGCCCGCAAAGCGGGCGTCTCGAAGGACGAGGCGCTTGCTCGGACCGCCGTCACACCGTTCATGCTGCGCGGTGACGAAGGCAGACGCGACAATGCGCCCGGTGAAAACCGGGCGCACGTCGTTTGGGCCGTCAGTCGAGCGGCGTTACTCCGCGTACTTGAACTCCGGCATGTTCTTCAGCTCGTCCTTGCTGGCGTTGAACACGGCGTGGTCCGGATACCACTTCGAGGTCGACGAGGTGGTCGAAGCTGCCGGGGCCGTCGTCGTGGTCTTCTCGGTGCCGGTGGCAGCGCCGGTCGTGGTCGTTGCCGGGCGGGTCGTCGTGGTCGAGGCAACCGCCTCATTGACGAACTTCAGCTTCTCGTAGGGCACGGCGACCAGATGCTCGCCCATGCCGAGGAAGCCGCCGACGCCGATCACGGCGATCTTGATGTCGCCGCTCTTGTCCATCAGCAGGTCGTTGATGGTGCCGATGTTCTCGTTGGCTTCGTTGTAGACCTTCAGGCCGTCCATCTTCGAGGTACGCCACTGACCCGACGCGGTGGTCGTCGTCGTCGTGGCGGTGGCCGCGGTCGGCGCCTTGTCGGTGGTGGCGGTCGGCGATTGCGCGAACGCAACGGTGGCAAACAGTGCGGTGCCGGCAAGGCCGGCGGCGATCGATTTCATCATCATCATGTTGTCCTCTCCTTCACAAAAAACTCGTGTGGAGAGAACAGCGCTGATCACACGCAGTTCCGTGCGCGCCGCAATTTCGTCGCGCGAAGCGCGCGATGAAATCTCACAAACAATGTTCCTGCGTCACTCAGGAACATTTTGCGACGCACGGTTCCTCGCCGGCGATCATGCGCCCTGGGTGAAGCACGATCGCGGCGAGGACCCGCGCCGACCCGCGTCGCTCAGGGTCAGCTCTTGTAGTCGATCAGCAGCGCGGAAAAATCGGAGTTGCCGGATGAGCTGCCGTTTGCGCCGTAGGACGCGCTCGACGATTGCGACTGCTGGAGCGCCTGCAGGAACTGCTGCAGGATCTCGGCGGTGGTCTGGTCACTGGAGGTGCTGCTGGTCGTATCCGTGGAAGACGACGAATCCGAAGAGCTGTCGCCCGGCGGCGGACCGGGCGGCGGTCCGCCGGCGCCGCCGGGGCCACCCGCCCCGCCCGAACCGCTTGCGAAGGCGGACTGAAACACGCCCTTGAGCGCTTCGGCCTGATCCGAGGTCAACGTCCCGTTCGACACCTCGTTCGAGATGAGGTCGTCGATCTTCGACTGCATGTCCTCCTTGGAGGGACGCGTGCCGCTCGACTGGTCGCTGGACCGGCTCTGCTGGAGCGCCGTGTCGATGTCGGTCAGCGCCGTAGAAAGTGCGGATTGGTCCGAGGACGAGATCGTGCCGGTGGACACTTCCGACTGCAATTCCTGCTGCAACCGCTGCAGCGGCGACTGGTAGTTGCCGGCGGAGGCCGCCGAAATCGAGGTCATGATGGCTCCGTGGGTTTTGCGGGGTTTCTTGTGCGCGGCTGCCACGGTATGGTTAACGGCCTTAACGAGATCTTGCCGCTCCGCGACGGCGCGATTGCCGCCTGTTGCGGGAAGCCGGACAGAAACAATCCGAAACAAAAATCTTCGCCATTTGGCCCGAATCTTGGACAAACAAAGCGCATGGCCATTCCCAATCCCAACATCCTGGTCGTCGAGGACGACCGCGAAACCCGGACGTTGATTGCGAAGTACCTGCGCAACAACGCCTGCAACGTCACCGCCGTGAGCGATGGCCGCGAGATGTCGCGCGCCATGGCCGACCACCGCGTCGACCTCATCATCCTCGACGTCATGCTGCCCGGCGAGGACGGCCTCAGCCTCTGCCGCAAGGTGCGCGCCGAGGCGCAGACGCCGATCATCATGCTGACCGCGCGCGGCGAGGACATCGACCGCATCGTCGGCCTCGAGATGGGCGCGGACGATTATCTGTCAAAACCCTTCAACCCGCGCGAGCTGCTCGCCCGCATCAACGCGGTGCTGCGCCGCCAGGCCGCGGCGCAAGCGGCAAGCTCGATCGAAGGCGCCTCCACGCTCACCTTCGAGGGCTGGCACATCGATCTGCGACTGCGCGAACTGCGCAATCCCGAGGGCGCGCGCGTCGCGGTGACCAGCGCCGAATTCGATCTGCTCCGCACGTTCTGCGAACGGCCCGGCCGCGTGCTGTCGCGCGACAGCCTGCTCGACCTCACCCAAGGGCGCAACACGGGATCGTTCGAACGCTCCATCGACGTGCTGGTCAGCCGCATCCGCCGCAAGATCGAGCCCAATCCGGCCGATCCCACCCTCATCAAGACGGTGCGCTCCGGCGGCTATCTGTTCACGCCGCGGACGCAGGTTGCAGGCCTGCAGGCGGCAGGCACCCAGACGGCAGGCACGGAAGCAGCAGCGGCGCCCCTGAGCAATTGAAGGGGACGCCGACGATGAAGCCGTTCGGGTTCTTTCACCTCAAGGGGATCGGCGGACAGATCGCCGGGCTGGTGCTGGCTTCGACCGTCGCGCTCCATCTCGTCGTCACCACCGCCTTCCTGATCAACCGGCCGGACCGCCCCGACATGCCGCCGGACGGCGCGCATCAATTGACCGATGCGGCGCTGCTGCTCGGTTCGGCCGACGTCGGCGAGCGTCCGCGCCTCGTTGCCGACCTCGCGCGCGCCTTCCCCAAGCTCGGCATCGAAATGCTCGCGCCCGGTACCGCGAGCGTCGCGGAGAGCGACGATCAGCACCTGCGCGCGATGCGCCGCCATCTCGGGCGCGGCTACAAGGCGGTCCAGCTCGCCCCGGCCGGCAGCGAATCCCGCGTCGGCGTCGAATTGCCCGACGGCACCATGATATCGGGACATGTCGATGGCGGGCCCCGGCCGTGGCTCTGGGGCGCGCCCTGGCTGATGGCGCTGATGACCGCCTTCATCTGCGTCACCGTGCTCGGCCTGTGGGCGGCGCGCGCGCTGGCGGCTCCCCTGTCGTCCTTCGCCAAGGCCGCCGAAAATTTCAGCCTGGACGGCGGGGCCGAGCCGCTGCCCGAGCGCGGTCCGGAAGAGATCCGCTCGGTCGCGCGCGCGCTCAACCGCATGCATGAGCGGATCGCCCGGCTGATGTCGGATCGCACGCGGATGCTGGCCGCGATCAGCCACGATCTGCGCACGCCGATCACGCGGCTGCGCCTGCGCGCCGAGTTCATCGAGGACGAGGGCAACCGCAAGCGCATGCTGATGGATCTCGACCAGATGCGCGCGATGCTGGAAAGCGTGCTGTCGCTGCTGCGCAACGACCGCAAGGTCGAGGCCGTGACGCTGGTCGACATCGCCAGCACGCTCCAGCTCGTCGCCGACCAGTTCGGCGACATGGGCCATGTCGTGCATTATGACGGGCCGGCCTCCGCCACCGCCGCCGCGCGGCCCGACGATCTGCATCGCGGCGTCACCAACCTCGTCGAGAACGCGGTGCGCTTCGGCGCCGAGGTGACGATCCGCCTCGACGTCTCCGGCACGACGCTCGTCATCGACGTCGAGGACGACGGCCCCGGCATTTCGGATGCGCGCAAGCAGGAGATGCTGGAACCGTTCGTGCGCGGCGACGATGCGCGCACCATGGACGAGTCCACCGGCTTCGGGCTCGGCCTGTCGATCGCGCGCGCGATCGCGCTCGCCCATGGCGGCGAGCTGTCGCTGCACGACCGCAGTCCCCATGGCCTGATCGTGCGGATGCAATTGCCGCTCTGGCAGCAGCCGCGGCTTGCGGCATAGGGCATGATCCGGAAAAGTGCGCAGCGGTTTTCCGTCGCGACAAACGCGGAAGGCGTTTGCGCGGAGATCATCCCCTCTTAGGTCAACCCTTACGCCGCGAGCGGCGGGTGCTCGACGGCGACCTCGTCGAAGATGGCCACCGCCTCGAAGCGATAGTTGCAGGCGTGGCAGGTCCAGAGATAGGAGACGCGGCCTTCGCCCGGTTCGATCCAGTCGGGCTGCGGGATCGGCGTGCCGCATTGGGCACAGGGGTTTTGCCTGGGGATGTCGCTGAGGACTGCTTTTGTCATGGCACCTCTCCCGATTTTCCGCGTTTTCCTACTCGCTTTCGCGCGCCTGCGCGAATAGACAGCCTTGCTGCCGCGAATGGTCCACCTGAGGGAACCTGTACGCCAGCATTGAGTCGTATCAGCGGCTCGGCGCCGCAAAATCGTTAACGGCGGCGTTTGGTCACATCATCGCCGCGTTCGGGAGGCCTATCGGCAGCCGGGCGCAGGCCGTTCAAGCCGCCACTCAGGACCGCCGGGATATCTGATGAGAATTTTGCACATTGCCGCGCTGCTCGCGGCCGGACTGACATTGCCGCAAGCCGCCTTCGCGGGCCAGGCCGAATATGCCGAGATGGTCGCGGCCCATGCCCGCGCCAACGGCGTGCCGGAAGCGCTGGTGCACCGCGTGATCATGCGCGAGAGCCGCTATCAGCCGCATCTCGTCGGCCATGGCGGCACCATCGGCCTGATGCAGATCAAGCTCGCGACCGCCCGCGGGGTCGGCTACACCGGCGATGCCGCGGGCCTGCGCGATCCCAACACCAACCTCACCTATGCCGTGAAATACCTCGCCGGCGCCTATCGCGCCGCCAATGGCGATCACGCCCGCGCCGTGCGCTATTTCGCCGGCGGCTATTACTACGCCGCCAAGCGCCAGCGGCAGGAGGCCGTGCAGGTCGCCACGATGGGCGACAACAGCATGGGCCAGCCCTGGCTCGAGCCCAACGGCAATCCGCAGCCGATGTTCGGCAATGCGCCGCATAAAAAGCTGGCCCAGCGCGTCCGCAATGCGCGGGCGCAGGCGCCAAGGTAGCCTCTCATGTCCCGGGCGCCCAGTGCCGCGGTGCTGAACCGGGACCCATGTGAACCACGCAAATGGGCGCCGGCTCTGCAGCGCACCACTGCATGATGCGCCGCGTCCGGGGCACAGGGTTCCCGCAACATGCGTTGACACTGGCCGTCACTGTCCTACATTAGAGCCGTTCCGAGGGGTGCTCCGAGGAGGAGCTGAGATACCGCTAAATGGGCAATACCGCCCAGGACCGCGGTGACCCTTTGAACCTGATCCGGGTCATGCCGGCGAAGGGACAGGGATGTTGCAAACGACCAAGCGACCGGATTCACCGGTATCCATCATCGGCGCGGGCATTGCGGGCGCCTGGCAGGCCCTGTTGTTCGCACAGGCCGGCCATGCCGTGACCCTGCACGAGCGCGGTGACGAGGCGATGACGGACGCCACCAGCCATTGGGCCGGGGGCATGCTCGCGCCCTATTGCGAGGCCGAGGTCGCCGAACCCATCATCAGCCGCCTCGGCTTGCGCTCGCTCGAGGTCTGGCGGCGCGAGCTGCCCGACACGCCGTTCAACGGCTCGCTCGTCGTCGCCCATCCACGCGAGCGCAACGATTTCGAGCGTTTTGCGCGCATGACCGAGGACCACCGCCGGCTCGACGCAGCCAGCCTTGCCGAGCTCGAGCCGTCGCTGGAGGGCCGCTTCCGCGATGCGCTGTTCTTCCCGGCCGAGGGCCATGTCGAGCCGCGCCGCGTGCTGCCGCAGCTGCACGAGCGCATCCGCGCCGCCGGCGGCACCATCAAATTCTCCAGCGACGTCACCGTCGCCGATCTCGCCAAGGACCCCGACGGCATCGTGATCGACTGCCGCGGCCTCGGTGCCCGCGACGAGCAGCCGGAGCTGCGCGGCGTCAAGGGCGAGATGATCCTGATCGAGACCAGTGAGGTTCAGCTGGCCCGCCCGGTGCGGCTGATGCACCCGCGCTGGCCGCTCTACGTGATCCCGCGCGAGGACAATCTGTTCATGCTGGGCGCGACCTCGATCGAGGCCGAGGACACCGGCGTCAGCGTCCGCTCCGCGCTGGAGCTGCTGGGCGCGGCCTATGCCGTGCACCCCGCCTTCGGCGAAGCCCGCATCGTCGAATTCGGCTCCGGCCTTCGCCCCGCTTTTCCCGACAACCTGCCGCGCATCGGCATTCGCGGCCGCAGGATCACCGTCAACGGGCTCTATCGCCACGGCTTCCTGATCGCGCCTGCGCTCGCCGAGCTGACGCTCAACTATGTCGAGCGCGGCCAGATCGACAACGAGGTGATGCAATGCTTGTGACCGTGAACGGTGAGCAGCGCGAGGTGAACGCGGCCAGCGTCGATGCGCTGCTGGCCGAGCTCGACTACGAAGGCACCCATTTCGCGATCGCGCTGAACTACGACGTCGTGCCGAAGAGCCGCTGGGCCGAGACCAGCCTCAAGGCCGGCGACGAGATCGAGATCATCACGCCGCGGCAGGGAGGGTGAGGATGGTTCTTCATGTGTCGCGCCGGCGCCCACCCTACACGCCGCTGTCATCGCCCGGCTTGACCGGGCGATCCAGTACGCCGCGGCTTCACGATTCCAGCCGCGCGGCCGCGGCGTACTGGATCCCCGCCTTCGCGGGGATGACAGCTGCATCTGGGTTGGCAGCTGAACTCGAGGAGACACCAACATGGTGACCTTCTACGGCAAGACCTTCGCCTCGCGCCTCCTGATCGGCAGCGCGCTCTATCCCTCGCCTGCGATCATGCAGTCGGCGATCCGCGCCTCCGGCTCGAACATCGTCACGGTGTCGCTGCGGCGCGAATCCGCCGGCGGCAAGACTGGCGATGCATTCTGGAATCTGATCCGCGAGCTCGACGTCACCGTGCTGCCGAACACCGCCGGCTGCCGCACCGTGCGCGAGGCGGTGACGACCGCCAAGCTTGCCCGCGAATTGTTCGGCACGTCCTGGATCAAGCTCGAGGTCATCGCCGACAACGACACGCTGCAGCCCGACGTCGTTGGCCTGGTCGAAGCCGCCGCCATCCTGATCAAGGACGGCTTCGAGGTGTTTCCCTATTGCACCGAGGATCTCTCGGTCGCCAACCGGCTGGTCGATGCCGGCTGCAAGGTGGTGATGCCGTGGGCAGCTCCCATCGGCAGCGCGAAGGGCATCACCAACCGCGATGCGCTGAAGCTGATGCGCGACCGCCTGCCCGACATCACGCTGGTGGTCGACGCCGGTCTCGGCGCGCCCAGCCACGCCGCGCAGGCGCTGGAGCTCGGCTACGACGCCGTGCTGCTCAACACTGCGATCGCCAAGGCCGCCGATCCCGTCGCGATGGCCAAGGCCTTCCGCCTCGGCATCGAGGCCGGCCGTACCGCTTTCGAGGCCGGGCTGATGAACGCCCGCGACTTCGCCTCCCCCTCCACCCCCGTCGTTGGGACCCCGTTCTGGCATGCCGTATCCTGATCGCTTTTATCCCGTCGTCGACAGCCTCAAATGGGTCGAGCGCCTGACCAGGCTCGGCGTCGGCACCATCCAGCTGCGCGCCAAGGCGCTCAACGACGCCGATGCGCTGCAGATCGTCACCGACGCGCTGGCGATCACCAAGGACACCCAGGCCAAGCTGGTCGTGAACGATTATTGGCGCGCCGCGATCGTCGCCGGCGCCAAATATCTGCATCTCGGCCAGGAGGACCTTGCCGACGCGGATCTCGGCGCCATCCGCGAGGCCGGTCTCTCGCTCGGCATCTCCACCCACGACGACGACGAGCTTGCGACCGCGCTCAAGGCCAAGCCGGATTACGTCGCGCTCGGCCCGATCTTCTTCACGACGCTCAAGTCGATGCGCTTCGAGCCGCAGGGCATTCCGAAGATCACCGAATGGAAGAAGCGCATCGGCGCCATCCCGCTGGTCGCGATCGGCGGCATCAAGTTCGAGCACGCCGCGGAGATCTTTGCCGCCGGCGCGGATTCGATCGCGGTGGTCAGCGACGTCACTCAGAATGCCGATCCCGATGCCCGAGTGCGGCAATGGCTCGGCCTGTCGACGGAGGCGGCGTGATGTGCACACCGCTCTCGCCTCAAACTCAACTGTCATCGCCCGGCTTGACCGGGCGATCCAGTACGCCGCGGCTCCTCGGCTCTAGCCGGACCGCCGCGGAGTACTGGATGCCCGCTTTCGCGGGGATGACAGCGGTAATTGCCTCTCGCGCAGCGAAACCAACGAATTAAACCGGAGGATCCCATGAACATCCGCTCCAATCCTGAAAAAACCGTCCCCGCCGTCACCACCGGCCCGCTTCCCTCCTCGCGAAAAATCTTCGCCTCGCCCGACGCCGCGCCCGAGCTGCGCGTGCCCTTGCGCGAGATCATCCTGTCCGAAGGCGCCGGCGAGCCGAACCTGCCGGTGTACGACACGTCCGGCCCCTACACCGATCCCTCCGTCACCATCGACGTCAACGCCGGCCTTGCCCGCAACCGCAAGCAATGGGTGCTGGAGCGCGGCGGCGTCGAGGAATATGAGGGCCGCCAGGTCAAGCCGGAGGACAATGGCAGCGTCTCCACCGACAAGGCCGCGCGCGCCTTCTCGGCCTATCACAAGCCGCTGCGCGGCCTCGACGGCCACAAGATCACCCAGCTCGAATTCGCTCGCGCCGGCATCATCACCAAGGAGATGATCTACGTCGCCGCGCGTGAAAACCTCGGCCGCAAGCAGCAGCTCGAGCGCGCGGAAGCCGCCCTCGCCGACGGCGAGAGCTTCGGCGCCGCGGTGCCGGCCTTCATCACCCCGGAGTTCGTCCGCGACGAGATCGCGCGGGGACGGGCCATCATCCCCTCCAACATCAACCATTCCGAGCTCGAGCCGATGATCATCGGCCGCAACTTCCTGACCAAGATCAACGCCAATATCGGCAACTCCGCCGTGACGTCGTCGGTCGAGGAAGAGGTCGAGAAGATGGTGTGGGCGATCCGCTGGGGCGCCGACACCGTGATGGACCTCTCGACCGGCCGCAACATCCACACCACGCGTGAGTGGATCCTGCGCAACTCGCCGGTGCCGATCGGCACGGTGCCGATCTACCAGGCGCTGGAGAAGTGCAACGGCGATCCGGTCAAGCTGACCTGGGAGCTCTACAAGGACACCTTGATCGAGCAGTGCGAGCAGGGCGTCGATTATTTCACCATCCACGCCGGCGTGCGCCTGCAATACATCCACCTCACCGCGAGCCGCGTCACCGGCATCGTGTCACGCGGCGGCTCGATCATGGCAAAGTGGTGCCTGGCGCATCACAAGGAGAGCTTCCTCTACACGCATTTCGACGAGATCTGCGACCTCATGCGCAAGTATGACGTCTCGTTCTCGCTCGGCGACGGCCTGCGCCCCGGCTCGATCGCCGACGCGAACGACCGCGCACAGTTTGCCGAACTCGAAACGCTCGGCGAATTGACAAAAATCGCGTGGGACAAGGGCTGCCAGGTCATGATCGAAGGCCCCGGCCACGTGCCGATGCACAAGATCAAGATCAACATGGACAAGCAGCTCAAGGAATGCGGCGAAGCGCCGTTCTACACTCTCGGGCCCCTGACCACCGACATCGCGCCGGGCTACGACCACATCACGTCGGGCATTGGCGCCGCCATGATCGGCTGGTTCGGCTGCGCCATGCTCTGCTACGTTACGCCGAAGGAGCATCTCGGCCTCCCTGATCGTAACGACGTCAAGACCGGCGTCATCACCTACAAGATCGCCGCCCACGCCAGCGATCTCGCCAAGGGCCACCCCGCCGCCCAACTGCGCGACGATGCGCTGTCCCGCGCCCGTTTCGACTTCCGCTGGAGCGACCAGTTCAACCTCGGCCTCGACCCCGATACGGCCAAGAACTTCCACGACGAGACCCTGCCGAAGGAAGCCCACAAGGTCGCGCATTTCTGCTCGATGTGCGGCCCGAAATTCTGCTCGATGAAGATCACGCAGGACGTGCGGGATTATGCGGCGACGCTGAACGATCCGGCGGCGGTGGGGATGTCGATGGCCGGCACGGCCGAGGACGGCATGGCCAAGATGAGCGCGAAGTTCAAGGAGATGGGGAGCAGCGTTTATCTGGATGCGGAGAAGGTGAAGGAGAGCAATCGGGTGTTGTAAACCTGCCCCTCGCTCTGCGGATACACTAGGGGGATCGGGCTTTTTTCCGATCCTCCGCCTCTACTAAAGCTGTAGGTTTGACACCGGTCCACAACCCGAGGTAGCATCATCACATTCTTCAAGAATTGGTGATGCTATGAACGGATTTCTAGTAAAGGTTACCGACGAAATTGCTAACGGAAAATCTCCGCCGCCAGTCACCACTCGTGAATTTCTCTCTTGGTTCAATGCGCAGCGACGAGGCTATTTTATAGTCCAATCTATTCGGAGAGAACTGGCTGCGGCGGGACTTGAAACCGCGCCAGACTTTGAATCCAATTACATTGACGCCCCGCTGGAACTCCGTCGTGCATCATCGGAGCCAATCGCGCCAGCTTCGTCGGAGGCCGCCTTAGGGGGCACACCGAGCGGTGACAAGTCGGCACAAACAGCCGCCGCATCTTCTGACCAAGAGTGGATTAGAACGGATCCCACCTACAGAATCAGCAAGCTAGGCCCCGCCAATCAAACAGTGCTCAGCGTGAGGCCTGATAGCACTTTGGCAGAAGTCACTGCCCTTCTTCTTCTGCGAAATTTTTCTCAGCTACCAGTAATGACAAGCGAGAGAGAGGTGAAGGGAGTAATCACGTGGACAACCATTGGATCTCGCCTTGCGCTTTCAAAGCCCGAATCATTCGCCCGCGACTTCATGGAACCGCATCACGAAATTCGCAGTCACTTTTCAATTTTTGATGCCATTCCAGTAATCGTAGCTCACCAGTATGTCCTCGTTAGAGGAGATGACAACAGGATTTCAGGCATCATTACTGCGAGCGACCTCAGCGAGCAGTTCAAGCTTCTTGCCGAACCCTTCCTCTTATTAGGAGAAATAGAGAACTTTATACGCAGCATGATTGGAGGTCGCTTCTCTATCGCTGACCTGAACGACGCTCGAGACCCAAGCGATACTGAACGTCAAATCCAAGGGCCGCATGATCTTGCATTTGGCGGCTATCTAAGGCTGCTAGAGAAACCAGAACGATGGAAGCAATTTGGTCTTGCGATTGACCGAGCCAGCTTTTGCAAAGACCTCGACAACATTCGACGAATTAGAAATGACGTGATGCATTTTGATCCAGATGGCGTTCCTCCGAAAGAGCTGGACAGCTTAAGAGATTTTACAAAATTCTTGAGCCACATTCAGAACATTGTTGCCCGGAGCAAGCCTCACTGAACGCCTCGCAGCCCGAAGGGCGGGGCCACTTTGCATCCCAAGCCTCTCCGGAAATGGCGGTTACGCCTTGCGCCGTCGCGTGTTGAACGACCACTTGCGAACGGCAAACCCACCCTGCACCGCCAAAGGAATAGAATGCCTCTCGGAGCGGACTATCAAGACGCGGTCTCTTTTTTCCAGCGTGCCTTCACGGTTGTACTGGCGCTAGCGCTCAGCGAGGCATTCAAGCAAGCCATTGCGGACAAGGCAGACAAGCCCGAAGATCGGATCGTTCAATGGGAGCGCTTGCCGACCCTCTTAGGCTTTCTACTGCTGATTTTTCCGTTCTTTCACGGAATGAACCGTCACATATTTCGGGCTTATCTCGACGTCAAAGCCATCCCTGATTTCTATTCCGGTTTTCTAATGATGGACGGCATAGTTTTTATGCTAGAGGCTGCAATATTCTTTGTGATGTCCCGAGCGCTTTCGCCTGGCCAATGGAGAAACTTCTATTGGTGCATCCTAGCGCTGATGGCTATCGATACCATCTGGGCAGCTCTAGCTTACCTGCGCGGAGCTCCTGTTATCCCTTGGATTGAGCTAAACATTGCGCTTGCAACCGTATGCGCCGCTGTTTTGTTCCTCTACAATGAGACAAAGAGCATAGTCCCTCCGATTATCAGCGCAGTGACTATCTTGGTGACCACCACCTTGAGCTACATTTGGATGTGGGAGTTTTACTTCGGAAGGCAGCCGTGAAATGATCGCTGTCAACCTGAGGCTGAACTCGCATCGAAGATGTCCAACACTCTCCACCGCCTCCCCGACCAGCTCCGCCCCAGCCTCCGCCTCGTCTTCGTCGGCACCGCCGCCTCGACGCGTTCTGCGGAGCTCGGGCACTACTACGCCCATCCCGGCAACCGCTTCTGGCGCGCGATCCATGAGACCGGGATCACGCCGCGGCGCTGTCAGCCAAGCGAGTTCGCATCGCTGATGGAGCTCGGGATCGGCTTCACTGGTCCCTCCAAGACGGACGCCTCGACAAAATCCTCCTCCGCGCTTATCCTGCTGACATGAACATCATTCGTCGCACGCTGGAGATCGATGCCGACACCGACGCGCGGTTGCGCGAGATGGCCGACGAGCGCGGGCAGGATGTCGCCGCCGTGCTCGCGGAGGCCGTGGCGCTGCTCGATTCCGTGGTCGATATCGCCGGCCCTGATATTGCCGAGGACCGCCGGCGGCTAAATGATTTCAAGAACACCCGCGCCGCCGTGCCGCTCGACGAGGTGAAGGACTGGGTCGCGAGCTGGGGTTCGGCGCAGGAGCTGCCGCGACCGGTGGCGCGCAGGATCGGATGATCCTGCTTTCGCCCGACGCCGTCGAGGACGTCGAGCGATTGCGCCTGTTTCTCGATCAACACAGCCCGGCCGCCGCGCAACGCGCGCTCGCGTCGATCTGGCGGGCGATCGAACGTTTGCAGGCGTTTCCCGATCTCGGAATGCCGACGCGAGATGCCGAGCTTCGCCAGATCGTGGTCCGCTTTGGCGCGTCCGGCTACGTCGTGCGGTATGCCGTGTTGGCGGAGGCACAGGACATCCTGATCACGCGCATATGGCACGGCCGCGAGGCCCGCAAGACGGACGAGTGAGCGCAGCGACGGACGATTGACTTGCCTGAACTCCACCGCCTCCCCGACCTCCTCCGCCCCAACCTCCGCCTCATCTTCGTCGGCACCGCCGCCTCGACGCGTTCAGCCGAGCTCGGGCACTACTACGCCCACCCCGGCAACCGCTTCTGGCGCGCGATCCATGAGGCCGGGATCACGCCGCGGCGGTATCAGCCGGGCGAGTTTGCTTCGCTGACCGAGCTTGGCATCGGATTCACCGATCTCTCCAAGACCGGCGCGGGGATGGATCACCAGATCGCGGCGGAGACGATCGACGTCGCGGGGTTCAGGGCGAAGATGGAGACGTATCGGCCGCGGACGATTGCGTTCACGAGCAAGAAGGCGGCGAGCTTGTTTTACGGCCGGCCGTCCGCTGCGATCGCGCTGGGGCGGCAGCCGCGCGATGAAAACCTGCCGGAGATTTTCGTGCTGCCCTCGCCGTCGGGCGCGGCGTCGGGGAGCTGGACGATCGAGCCGTGGCGCGAGCTGGCGGCGTGGATTGGCCGTGAGATGAGTTGACAACGGCGCGTCACATTCCGCCCGTCGTCCCCGCGAACGCGGGGACCCATAACCCCAGGGAGTAGTTTGGCGGAGACTCGGCGTTTCGGTACTGAGACCAATCGCGCAGATAAATCACGCGGTATGGGTCCCTGCTTTCGCAGGGACGACATCGTGGGTTTGGCGGCACGCCGTCATTGCGTTCGCAGACGTCACTCCTCGAACAATTCCTTGAACAGCGTCTTCGCGCGTTCGAGCCCCTCTTGCGTGAACACCACGGACTTCACCTTGCCGACGGGATCGTCAATCATGCCCTTGTCATGCAGGCGCCCGAGCACTCCCCAATCAAAACCCTTCCATGCCCGGCAGCCGTCGTGCAAGGTGAGATAAAGCAAGGCCAGCGCGGCATCGTCGATCTTGTCTGTGTTGATGGTCATATCGATCTCCTCACGAACGATGTTGAGGCCATCCTATTCGACAATCGACGGCCTGCAACGGCGCTGGGAGGTGCGTAGGGTGGGTTAGAGGCGCGGGTGCGCGAAGCGCAGTCGCGCGGCGCAACCCACCGCGTCTGCCGCCGCCGAGGCATAAGAGGTGGGTTACGCCTTGCTCCGTCCCGTGTTGATGAACCGCGTATGTGAACGGCTAACCCACCCTACAAAGATCGGAGAGGGTGTCGGAAGGTGCCGGCCTCGTTCGTCCTCTGTAGGCCAACCACCCCGGAGTCCCCGATGCCCACCATCACCGCCTTCGAAAGCTCGCCCGACCGCGGCAAGGGCCACGCGCGCGACATGCGCGTGCGCTGGGCGTTCGAGGAAGTCGGGCAACCTTACGACGTCCGCCTCGTCTCGTTTACCGCGATGAAGCAGCCGGCGCATCGCGCGCTGCATCCGTTCGGGCAGATCCCCACTTATGAGGACGGCGATCTCGCGCTGTTCGAGTCAGGGGCGATCGTGCTGCATATCGCCGAGCACCACGACGGCTTGCTGCCGAAGAATGCCGATGCGCGGGCACGCGCGATCGCGTGGATGTTCGCTGCGTTGAGCACAATGGAGCCGCCGATCGTCGAGCTCACCATGGCGATGCTGTTCGAGCGCGACAAGCGCTGGTACGCGGAGCGCCTGCCGGGCCTGCAGGATCGCGTCCGCGTCAGGCTCGGCGAATTGTCCCGACGCCTCGGCGAGGCCGACTGGCTCGATGGCACCTTCAGCGCCGGCGACCTCATGATGGTGACCGTGCTGCGGCGGCTGCACACATCCGGGCTGCTCGACGAATTCCCTGACATCGCCGCCTATGTCGCCCGCGGCGAAGCGCGGCCGGCGTTCCGGCGTGCGTTCGACGCGCAGCTTGCGGTGTTCACCGCGGCATCGCAGTCGTAGGGTGGGCAAAGCGACTTGTCCGCCGTAGCTCAAAGAGCGAAGGCGGAAGCGTGCCCACGATCTGGATCGATCACTGACGAATGGTGGGCACGGCGCTTTGCGCCTTTGCCCACCCTGCGCGACCTGCCCTACCGCATCGTGATCGCAAGACCGCTGAGATCAGCGTTCGCCATCAGGCCGACCTGCGTGCCCGACAGCTCCAGCACCGCGCCCTTCTGGTTGGTGAGCACGATGGCGCGGGCGCCGGCGCCCACGGCAAGGCCGGCGCCGGCGGCGCCGTAGACTCCGGCGACGTCGGAGGGCCGGTTGATGTTGCTGACGCGGCCGCGCAGCACGGTCTTGGATCCACCGAACACGAGGCCGTAGTCGAGCCCGCCGGTCGAGAGCGCATAGGAGCGGCCGCGGAAGTTCAGCACTCCGCTCCCGCCCGAGCCGCCGATGATCCAGCCCGCCTTGTAGATCGTCAGCGTCACGAAGCCGCTGTCGGCCCGCGCCGCGGTCGAGAGTCCGGCCAGCGCGACGATGGCGACCAGCGCGGCGCGAAAGGTGGAAGCGAGCTTCATGGGAGTCTCCGGGGGCTGCTTTTTGTGGGGGAAGAAACGAATCAGACGCAACGAATGTACCTGATCGATCGGGGCGGCAACATGATGGGATGGGGCGTGAGGCGTGATCGTCGTCAAGCACTCAGCGGTCATCGCCCGGTTCAGTGTTTAGTCCGGAGACATGGCTGACACCTGTTCGGACACATCACTGACAGGTGGGTCGTTGGTCAAGT
>NZ_NWTI01000039.1 GCF_002531575.1 Bradyrhizobium sp. Y36
GCGCAACGGAATCAGCCGCCCGCGATGGACGACGCGACCACCAGCACCGACATCCGCCTTCGTGAAGGCTCTTCGATCGCGCAGCGGCTGGTGATGTCCGCTTTTGCGGCGGCCGTCGCGCTGTGCTTCACGCCGGGCCTGTTCACGCACGACACGCTGGAGATCGTCATCTCGGTGGTGGCGCTGCTCGTCGGCGCGGGGTTCGTCGTCGGCATCATGCTGGCGCCGGCGGTGGTGTGGATCATCACGGCGAACGAGATCCTGATCGGGCGGCAAAGCCCGTTCGGCAAGCTGCGCACGCGGATCGTCGCGAAGGACGACATCGCGGCGCTGCAGGTTCCCGGCAGCAAGCGGGTGAAGGCCCGCTTTCAACTCGTCTTCACGCTGACTTCAGGGGAGCGCCTGACGTCGCCGCCGATCTCGGACGTCACGCATGTTCATGACACCGTGGCGCGGATCGCCGCGCAGTTCGAGGTTCCCAACGTCGAGGAGCCCGTCAATCCGCTCGATGCCAGCAATCCCGAGATGCATCTCGGCGAGCCGCTCGAGGCGTTTCCGGTCCGGGACATCCGCATCGTCGCGCTGATCGCGATCGCGCTGTCCGCCGTGCCCTATGCCACCAAGCTCTGGCGCGGATGGCCGCCGAGCCATGTCGACATCCTGCTGCTGCCGCTCGGCGCGCTCGCGGCGTTCGCGGTCTATCGCTACGCCAACCTCGTGACCGGAGCGTTCTGGGTGATCCGGCCGAGCGATATCCGGGTCGAACGGCTGTGGGGCGACGGCACCCCGCGCACCGACCATATCGAGGGGCCCGACGTGAAGACGATCACCGTGGACCGTCGCGGCCGCTCCGAGGACGAGCATTGCATCGTCACGATCCGGACGCGTTCGGGGCAAAGGTTTCGCAGCCCGCGGATCGGCTCGCGGGTGGAGGCACGCGCGGTAGGGACCGAGATCGTGCGGCGGCTCGGGATTCCGGCGGAGAGCGACAGGATCTGACTTTGCCAGTTGGGCCGGAATGATTTGGGAGTGAGGGGGACGCGCGCTCGCGCCTCGCGCTCCACCGTCATCGCCCGCTTTGTGCGCACTTGCGCACTGGGGCGGGCGATCCAGTACGCCGCGGCCTTTCCGTATCCCGCGCTGTCTCTGGAATACTGGATCCCCCGCTTTCGCGGGGGATGACACCGAGTGTGCTGTGACACCTCGGGCTCGGTCTGCGCCTCTCCCGCTTGCGGGAGAGGTCGGCGCGTCCGGGCGATGCGAAGCATCGTCCCGCACGCCGGGTGAGGGTTCTCTCGTCTGGGGGGCTCCCTGGAGGAGAAACCCTCTCCCCAGCCCTCTCCCGCAAGCGGGAGAGGGAGCTCACCTCCCGAGCGGCGGCGATCTAGGCTTTTCGCGCCATCCCCCGTTTGTGGCATTGCGCCGGCCCCGTCAAAAAACCATAGGCATTCTCGTGACATATCAGGATGGCGCGCCATCAACTTGCCATGAACTTGCCCCTCAGGTTTGATGCTTCTGAATGATTTGCGCTGTGGCAGCGGGGAGAGCTTCACATGACCGATTTTCGTCGCCTGACCGGGCTGTTCGTGGCGGCCTCCGTCGCAGCCTTGAGCCTCGTTCTGTCCGCCCCGCAAGCCTTCGCCCAGCAGCCGGACCGCGGCGACGAGCCGGGGCTGGTCGCCGATGACGCCTACCAGCTCGAGCCGGAATGGCAGAAGCAGGTGGTCTATTTCCGCACCACCGAGGCGCCGGGCACCATCATCGTCTCGACCGCCGAGCGGCATCTCTATCTGGTGCAGCCGGGCGGGCGCGCGATCCGCTACGGCATCGGCGTCGGCCGCGACGGCTTCCAGTGGCAGGGGCTGGTGACCATCACCAACAAGAAGGAATGGCCGGACTGGACGCCGCCGCCGGAGATGATCCAGCGCCAGCCCTATCTGCCGCGCTTCATGGCCGGCGGCCCCGGCAACCCGCTCGGCGCGCGCGCCATGTATCTGGGCACCACGGTCTACCGCATCCACGGCACCAACCGCCCCGATACGATCGGCACCAAGGTGTCCTCGGGCTGCTTCCGCCTCGTCAACAATGACGTCGCCGATCTCTACGACCGCGTCCCTGTCGGCACCAAGGTCGTGATCCGGCAGAAGCCCGAGCTGTAATTCCATCGTCGGAGCATGATCCGAACGGGTCATGCTCCGCGCCCTCCTCCCCATTCCTTTTTCCCGATTTTCGAGAGAGCAACATGATGCGCACCTTTCGTGGCGGCCTGCTGATCGGGCTCGCCGTCGCCGTGCTGGTCGCCGTTCTGGCCATCATCTATGAATTCTACGACACCCGCACGCTGAAGCGCACCGTGCGCCGCGGCGAGGTGCTGTGCGGCGTCAACAAGGGGCTGCCGGGCTTCTCGTACTCCGAGGACAACAAAAACTGGGCCGGCTTCGACGTCGATTTCTGCCGCGCGGTGGCCGCGGCGATCTTCAACGACCCGGGCAAGGCGAAGTTCATCCCGCTCGATGCCAGCGAGCGCTTCAAGGAATTGCAGAGCCGCAAGGTGGACATCCTCTCGCGCAACTCGACCTGGAGCATGGCGCGCGAGCTCGACTACGATCTCTATTTCCCCGCGGTCGCCTATTACGACGGCGCCGGCTTCATGCTGCCGCGTTCGCGCAACAAGGAGACCTCGCTCGACCTTGATGGCAGCAAGGTCTGCGTACAGGCCGGCACGACCACCGCGCTCAACGTCGCCGACTACTTCAAGGCCAACAACATGAAGTATGACGAGGTGAAGTTCGACAAGCTGGACGAGGTCGTGAAGGCCTACGACACCGGCAAGTGCGACACGTTCTCCGCCGACGTCTCGCAGCTCTATGCGCTCAGGCTGAACCTGACGAAACCCGGCGACCACATGATCCTGCCGGACATGATCTCCAAGGAGCCGCTCGCTCCCGTCGTGCGCCAGCGCGACGACGACTGGATGATGATCGTGAAGTGGACGCTGTATGCGATGATCAATGCCGAGGAACTCGGGGTCACCTCGGAGAACATCGACGAGGCGCTCAAGTCGAAGAAGCCCGAAGTGATGCGCCTCGTCGGCACCGAAGGCAATTACGGCGAGCAGCTCGGCCTCACCAAGGACTGGGCCGTCCGCATCATCCGTCACGTCGGCAATTACGGCGAGATGTACGAACGCAACATCGGCGAGAAGTCCAAGCTGAAGATCCCGCGCGGCATGAACCAGCTGTGGAACGCCGGCGGCGTGCAGTACGCACCACCGATGAGGTAAGCGGCGGTCTGTTCGCCGTCATTGCGAGCTTGGGGCTGGCACCCTCCTCACCCCACAACTGTCATCGCCCGGCTTGACCGGGCGATCCAGTATTCCGCGACGTCAATCGTATACGGAGAAGCTGCGGCGTACTGGATCGCCCGCCTTCGCGGGCGATGACACCGCGTGTGAAGCAAGAAGATGCGCCTCAATACCCCCGCGCCCGCGCCAGCTGCTCGGTGTGGTAGTTGGCGTCGCCGAACAGCTCCTCGCAGACCCTCGCGCGCTTCATGAAGAAGCCGATGTCGAACTGGTCGGTCATGCCCATGCCGCCATGCATCTGCACGCCCTCCTGCACCGCGCGCGTGGCGGTGGTGCCGGCGCGCGCCTTGGCGACGGCGACGCTTGGTGCAGCCTTGGCGACATCCGCGTCCAGCGCCTGCAGCGCCTTCATGGTGGCGGCGCGGGTGATCTCGATGTCGACATAGAGCTCGGCGGCGCGATGCTGCAGCGCCTGGAATTCGCCAATCAGCTTGCCGAATTGCTTGCGGCTCTTCAGATACTCGACGGTGCGGCCAAAGACCTCGTCGCTCAAGCCCACCATTTCGGCAGCGACCGCGCCGCGGCCGATGTCGAGCACGCCATCGAGCAGCGCGGCGCCCTGATCGACCTCGCCGAGCACGCTGTCGGCATCGACCTCCACATTGGCAAGCTCGATCCGCGCTGCATTGTGCGCATCGACCATGATGGTGCGTTCGATCGCGACGCCCTTCGCCTTTGGGTTCACCAGAAACAGCGTCAGGCCGTTACGCTCGCCGGCAGCGCCTGCGGTGCGTGCCGCCACGATCAGCAGGTCGGCGACGTGGCCGTCGACCACCAGCGCCTTGGCACCCGAGAGCTTGAAACCGTTGCCGGCGCGCACCGCCTGCAGGCTGGTCTGCAGCGGGCGATGCTTTGCGCCTTCGTCGATCGCCAGCGTCGCGAGCAGCGAGCCGCTCGCGATCTTCGGCAGATGCTCCGATTTCTGCGCGGCGTTGCCGCCGCGGGCCAGCGCCGAAGCGGCGACCACCGAGGTGGCGAGGAAGGGCGACGGCATCAATGTGCGGCCGATCTCCTCCATCACGACGCCAGCCTCGACATAGCCGAGCCCGCTGCCGCCGAACTCTTCCGGCACCAGCAGGCCGGCAAAGCCCATCTCGGCGAAGGAGTGCCACAGCTCCTTGGAGAAGCCGGTAGGATCCTTCGCATCGCGCAAGTGCCGCAGGTGCGACACCGGCGCCTTGTCGCTGATCAGCCCGCGCGCAGAATCGCGGAGCATCGATTGTTCTTCGGTAAGGACGAGGGCCATGTGTTGAGTCTCTAGGATCGCGTGGAGTGCATATTGTTGCTGTCATTCCGGGGCGATGCGCAGCATCGAACCCGGAATCTCGAGGTTCCGGGTTCGCGCTTCGCGCGCCCCGGAACGACGGGAAGTTACGCCCCCGGCAGATCCAGGATACGCTTGGCGACGATGCCGAGCATCACCTCGGTGGTGCCGCCCTCGATCGAGTTGGCCTTGGTGCGCAGCCAGGCGCGCGGACGGGCGCCCTGCTTGGAGCGCTCGCTCTCCCATTCCAGCGCATCGACGCCGCCGGCGGACATCAGGATCTCGTAGCGGCGCTTGTTGAGCTCGGTGCCGTAATATTTCATCGCCGACGAGAACGCCGGATGCGCCTGGCCCGCCTTGGCGAGATCGACCGCGCGCTCGGCACAGGCCGCGAGCGCGGCCTCGTCGACGTCGAACGTCGCGATCTTCCCGCGCAGCATCGCATCGTCGAGCTTGCCTTGCGCGTCGGTGCCGACGGAGTCCGCTGCGATCTGGCCGAGCGGACGGCCGACCCCGCGCTCACCCATCCCCGAGATCATCGCGCGCTCGTGCTGCAGCAGATATTTGGCGACATCCCAGCCGCGATTGACGGTGCCGACCACATGCGACTTCGGCACGCGGACGCCGTCGAAGAAGGTCTCGCAGAACGGCGAGTAGCCGGAGATCAGGAGGATCGGCTTGGTCGTGACGCCCTTCGAGGTCATGTCGAACAGGATGAAGCTGATGCCGTCGTGCTTCTTGGCAGTGGGATCGGTGCGGACGAGGCAGAAGATCCAGTCGGCGTAATTGGCGTAGGAGGTCCAGATCTTCGAGCCCGTGATGACGAAATCATCGCCGTCGCTCTCGGCGCGGGTCTGCAGCGAAGCGAGATCGGAGCCTGCATTCGGCTCGGAATAGCCCTGGCACCAGCGAATCTCGCCGGCTGCGATCTTCGGCAGATGCTCCTTCTTCTGGGCTTCGTTGCCGTATTTCAGCAGCGCCGGCCCGAGCATCCAGATGCCGAAGCTCGACAGCGGCGGGCGGGCGCCGATTCGTCCCATCTCGGCGCGCAGCACCTTGTGCTCGGCCGGGCTGAGGCCGCCACCGCCATATTCCCTGGGCCAGTCCGGCACGGTCCAGCCCTTGTCGCGCATGCGCTCGAACCAGATGCGCTGCGGCTCGGACGAGAACTTCGCATTGCGTCCGCCCCAGAACACGTCGGCATCCGACGTCGCGGGCTTGCGCATCTCCGGCGGGCAATTGGCCTCCAGCCAGGCGCGCGTCTCGGCGCGGAATGTTTCGAGTTCGGCGGTTTCAGTGTCGCCGGTTTTAGAGTCAGCCATTGGTCGTTTCCATCAATCAAGATCGACTTGTTGGCGGCGACTCTGGGCCAAGCCTCCGCGGAATTCAACCACTTCCACGAGCCTGCATTCCGCTATAGTCGCGGCCAAGACGGTGCTTGAAAACAAAGAGGAAACGAGAATGCGCCTGAAACTTCTTTCGCCTGGCGAAATGAACGAGAGCCAGCGGCAGACCTATGACGAGTCGATCGCAGGCAAGCGCGGCAAGCCGCCGGCGCCGATGATGGCCTGGCTCAACAGCCCCGACATGGCCCGTCACGCCACGCGGCTCGGCGAAGTCCTGCGCTACGACACGATCTTCCCGGCAAAGCTCTCGGAGATCGCGATCCTGGTCACGGCGCGACACTGGACGGCGCATTACGAATGGTATGCGCATAAGCGGCTGGCACTGGCAGGCGGCATGAAGCCCGAGATCATCGACGCCATCCGCGACCGCCGCACGCCCGAATTCGACGATCCCAGGGGGAAGATGATCTACGACCTATCCAAATCGCTGCATGAGGGCCACGGCGTCGAGAAGGGACTCTACGACGAGGCGGTGAAGCTGCTCGGCGAGCGCGGCGTGGTCGAGGTGATCGGGCTGTGCGGCTATTACACGATGGTGTCGATGACGCTGAACACGTTCGAGTTCGAGCTGCCCGAGGGCGAGGTGAAGGAGCTGGTCTAAGTTTCCGATCCGCATGCGCAATTGCGCATCGGGAAACGCTGGGTTTCGGGATCGGCTGTAGCGCCGCCCCGGAGCCGACCCTATGTGGATGGTTTCGAGGGAGCATTCACATGTCGCAGAGTCCCGTTCATGCCGGCACGAGGATCGGCCACGTCCATCTCAAGGTCGCCGATCTCGACCGCGCGCTTGGCTTCTACTGCGGCGTGCTCGGCTTCGAGCTGATGCAGAGGATGGGCTCGGGCGCGGCCTTCATCTCGGCCGGTGGCTATCATCACCACATCGGGCTCAACACCTGGGAGAGCAAGGGCGGCTCGCCGCCGCCGCCCGGCACGACCGGGCTCTATCACACCGCGATCCTCTATCCGACGCGCCCGGCGCTCGCGGACGCGCTGCATCGGGTGCTCACGGCCGGCATCACGCTGGACGGCGCCAGCGACCACGGCGTCAGCGAAGCGCTGTATCTGCGCGACCCCGATCAGAACGGCGTCGAGCTGTATCGCGACCGGCCGAAGGAGCAGTGGCCGTTCGGGCCCGACGGCAAGCTTGCGATGATCACCAAGCGGCTGGACGTCGAGGCGCTGCTGAGGGAGCGGGAAGGGTGATGCCGTAGGGCGGATTAGCGAAGCGTAATCCGCCACGCTTCAGCACATACGGAGGTAAGTTGGCGGATTACGCTTCGCTAATCCGCCCTACGAGAGCTTTGGGCTTCCCCCGCACCATGATCAACGCCGCCGCCACCACCTCCAGCGCGATGCAGAGATAGAACGGCAGCGAATAGCCGCCGGACCAGTCGCGCAAGGCGCCGACAATGCCGGGACCAAATGCATACGTCACCTGGTTGATCGCGGTGTTGAGGCTGATCAGCACGCCGAACGCGGCGCTGTCGAACTCCTGCTGCACGATCAGCGATGGCAGCGTGATGAGATTGCCGACCGAGAAGCCGAACACCGCGCAGGCGGCGATCAGCACGTAGTCGTTGCGCAGGTTGATGACGACGAGAAGCGCGGCGGCCTGGCTGAGGAACGACAGCGCCGAGGCCAGCCGCTGGTTGAGGCGGTCGATCACCAGCGAGAACAGCACCCGGCCGACCACGGCCATCGCGGTCAGCACCGCGACCGCAACAGCGGCCCGCTCGCGGCCGATCACGGGATCGAGGAACGAGATCAGGTGCACGATGAAGCCGACCTGGGCGAACAGCACCAGCGCGAACGCAATGGTCACGGTGAGAAAGCCGACGTCGCGCAGCGCCCAGGCGCGAATCTCCGTCGACGATTGCGGCCTGGCCTTGGCCGCGGCGTGCCAGCCGTGGTGCGCAGGCGGCTGGCCGACGAAAAGCAGGATCACCGGCAGGAGCAGCACCAGCATGGCGCCGGCCGCGGCGTACATCGCGCTGGCGAAGCCGATATGGCCGATCAGCGTCACCAGCAACGGCACGCCGACGATGCCGCCGAAGCTGGCGCCGTTGAGCGCGAGGCTGATCGCCATGCCGCGCTTGCGGTCGAACCACAGGCTGATCGTGTTGGTGATCATCGCAAGGCTGGTGCCGGCCCAGCCGAAGGCGAGCACGGCGTCCGCAAGATAAAGCTGCCAGGGCTCGCGCACGGCGCCGATCGCAACGGCAGCTGCCGCCATCGCCAGCGTGCCGGCGACCAGGCAGAGGCGCGGGCCGTAGGTCCGCACGGCTTCGCCGACGAAGACGACGAGCAGCGCACCGAACAGATAGAAGAAGGTCGTCCCGGCGGAGATCAGCGTGGTCGGCCAGCCCCGCGCGCGCTGCAGCTCGGCGACATAGACGCTCTGGCCGTAGAAGCCGAGCCCCCAGCCGAAGGTCGCGAGCAGGAAGCAGACCGCGACGATGCGCCAGCCTTCGTAGCGCAGCGAGGATTCGTCGGTTGGAGTTGCGTGATGGGGGTTGTCGAGCATTTACGCTTCTCCTTGGCTTCCCCCGCGAGCGCCTGGCTCTACGCTCGCCTGTTGATGACGAGCATCATGTAACAACCGCCCTTCCGAAAATCACTTCGACCGGGATCGAAGTATCAACGCTGCTGACAGCCTCCTGCCAACCTAAACCGCGTCCGGGAACTCGCCCATGGCCGCATCCAGCCGCGCCTTGCGGCGGCGGGCCCAGGACACCAGCGAGAGCACGACGAGACCGAGGATCACCGGTGGGAATACCACGAGGTTCACCGCCGACCAGCCGTAGCTGGCGAGCAGCTGGCCCGAGGAGAACGAGCCGATCGCCATCATGCCGAACACCAGGAAGTCGTTGAAGGCCTGCACCTTGTTGCGCTCCTGCGGACGGTGCGTCTCCAGCACCAGCGCGGAGGCGCCGACGAAGGAGAAGTTCCAGCCGACGCCGAGCACGATCAGCGTCGCCCAGAAATGCATCGCGGTCAGTCCGGAGAGGCCGATGCCGGCGGCACCGGCTTCCAGCAGCAGGCCGGCGGCCACGACCTTCGGCGCGCCGAAGCGGGCGATCAGCGCGCCGGTGAAGAAGCTCGGCCCGTACATCGCGACGATGTGCCATTGAATGCCGAAATTGGAATCGGAGACGGACAGGCCGCACATCTTCATGGCGAGCGGCGCCGAGGTCATCACCAGATTCATCATGGGATAGGAGATGACGCCGCACAGCGCGGCCGCGACGAAGCGCGGCTGCGTCACGATGGTGAACAGCGGCCGGCCGCCATGCAGGTCGGCCGGCGCGGGCTTCGGGATGTCGACGCCGGCGACGATGCCCATCGCGACGAGCGCGACGGCGGCCTGCACCAGGAAGCTGAAGGCGAACAGATAGGGCTGCCAGACATCCATGGTCCATTGCACGAGCTGCGGACCGAGCACGCCGGCGAACACGCCGCCCGCCATCACCCAGGACACCGCCTTGGGCCGATAGGCCGCGCTGGCGCCGTCGGCGGCGGCAAAGCGATAGGACTGCGCCACGGAGCCGTAGAGGCCGCCGAGGAAGGTCGCGACGCAGAACAACGCGAACGAGCCGTGCAGGATCGCGAACGAGCCGAGCAGGCCGGTTAGCGCGCCGAGGCCCGTGCCGATGACGAAGGCCACGCGGCGGCCGAAGCGGCGCGAGATCGCGCCTGTCGGCAGCGTGCCGGCCGCGAGCCCGAGCACGTACATCGACAGCGGAACGGTCGCGAGCGACATGTCGGGCGCGAGCGTCGCGCCGACGATCGAGCCGGTGGCGAAGATCACGGCCGAGTTGGCACCGGTCAGCGCCTGGGCGGCGGCCAGGCGCACCACATTGGCGCGCGCGCGGACGTCGTCGGCGATCTCATGGGTCGAAGTCACGTCAAGCATCGGCTTTTCCGCCCCCAAAGGGATTTCTTGGGGCTCTCGAAGGGCTCTGTTGATTCCCGGCACTATGAAGGGGGGCCGGAGGGCGGGCAACCGGCGCAAACGGGCGCAGGCCATGCCTCTGACGCAATCGGTGCGATGATAGCGGGCCGCGCCCTTGACGGCTTGCGCTCGATCAAATCCTATCCGCTGCGATTCCTGGGAGTCTTGCTCATGTCCGTCGACGACCGGCCCACGCTCAACGCTCCCGACGACGATCCCTTTCTGTGGCTGGAGGAGATCGAGGGCAAGCAGGCGCTCGATTTCGTCGAGCGGCAGAATCAGCTGACGCTGCAGGCGTTCGGCGGCAAGGCCTATGAGCACGACCGCGACGTGCTCGCGGCGATCTACGACCGCCCCGACAACATTCCCTATGTCAGCCGGCGCGGCAGCGACCTGCACAATCTCTGGAAGGATGCCGCCAACCCGCGCGGCCTGTGGCGGCGAACCACGCTGGACGAGTTTCGCAAAGCGGCTCCTGCGTGGGAGACCCTGCTGGATATCGACAAGCTGGCCGCGCGCGAGGGCGAAGACTGGCTGCTCAGCGGGATCGTCACGACGCCCGGAAACTCGCGCGCGATCCTGAGCCTGTCGCGCGGCGGCAGCGACGCCGTGACGTTGCGCGAGTTCGACATGGAGACGAAGAGCTTCGTGGCTGACGGCTTCACGCTGCCGGAGGCGAAGGGCGGCGCCGACTGGCTCGATGCCGATACGCTGCTGCTGTCGAGCGCCCATGGCGATGGCATGGCGACGACATCAGGTTACTCGCGGACCGTCCGGCTGTGGCGGCGCGGCCAGCCGGTGGAACAGGCTGCCGTGCTGTTCGAAGCTCCCGTGAGCGACATGGCGGCGTACGGCCATATCGACCGCATGACGCCAAATCGCACGATCTGGTTCGGCCGGATGCTGGACTTCTTCAACTACAGCGTCGCGATCGGAGACCAGACCGGCCCCATCTCGAAGATAGACCTGCCCACCGCCATCGAGCTGCAGGCGCATGGCGACTGGCTCGCGTTCAAGCCGCGCGCGGACTGGTCCGTGGCGGGACAGACGCACAAGGCGGACACCGTGTTCGGCATCTCGCTTGCGGATTTGCTGGCGGGCGGCCGCGAATTCGCCGTGCTGTTCGAGCCCGCGCCTCGTCGGGCGGTCCAGGGCTTCTTCTGGGCCGCCGGCAAGCTCGTGCTGTCCATCCTCGACGAGCTCAGGCCGCGCTTCGAGATCTGCACGCCGTCCGCCGCCGGCTGGAGCCGCGAGACGCTCCCCGGCCTGCCGCAAATTGGCGTCGTCGACGTCTGGCCGCTCGATCGCCATCCGTCCGAGAGCAACGGCGACCTGCTCGCCAACGTGCAGGATCCGCTGACCCCGCCCTCGCTGCTGTTGCTCCAACGCGGCGTCGCGAGCCCTGTCGTGCTGAAGCAGGCGCCGAAGACGTTCACCGCCGACGGGCTCGTGGTGACGCAGCACGAGGCGATCTCAGTCGACGGCGAGCGCATTCCCTATGTCCAGACCGGCCCCGCCAAGGAGACCGGCGATGCGCCGGTCTATATGAGCGCCTATGGCGGCTTCGCGCTCGCGGTGAAGCCGTATTACAATTCCTCGCTCGGCAAGCTCTGGCTGGAGCGCGGCGGCACGACGGTGCAGGCGAACCTGCGCGGCGGCGGTGAGTTCGGCACGCGCTGGCACGATGCCGGCCGGCTCGCCGGCAAGAAGCTGTCGCATGACGACTTCGCCGCGGTCGCGGTCGATCTCGTGCGGCGCGGCGTGACGCGTGCGAAGCGCATCGCCGCGCAAGGCGGCTCGAACGGCGGCATCCTCATCACCAACATGCTGGTGCGCTATCCCGAGCGCTTCGGCGCGCTGTTCTGCACCATCCCGCTGGTCGACATGCGCCGCTACACAAAACTGCTCGCGGGCGCGAGCTGGATCGCGGAATACGGCGACCCCGACAAGCCCGAGGAGTGGGAGTGGCTGAAGACCTACTCCGCCTATCACAACGTCAAAGCCAGCCAGCCCTATCCGCCGATCCTGATCGCCACCACGCGGCGCGATGATCGCGTCCATCCCGGCCACGCGCGCAAGATGGCGGCCAAGCTGCAGGCGATGGGCTACGAGGCCTGGTTCTACGAGCCGGCCGCCGGCGGTCACGGCTACGGCAAGGACAACAGGGAGCGCGCGGGATTTGAGGTGCTCGGCTTCCGGTTTCTGAAGGAGAAGATCGGGTGGCGGGATGGCGAGGGCTGATAGTCGCGCTCTCGTAACAGCTCCGATCGTATCGCGACGTAAGGCGGCCACCATTCTCTCATTCCCTCCCCCCTTGTGGGGGAGGGAGCGCACCGGCTGCGCGGCGTGCTCCTGGGCTCAAGCCGGCATCAACTCAACCTCGCGAAAACACCAGCGTCAGATTGTTCGCGGGCATGTCGATGGACTCGACGAGGCGGAGGCCCGCGGCCCTCGCGAGCGACTCGACATCGCCGATGTCGCGCACGCCCCATTCCGGATTGCCCTCGCGCAAGGAGGTGTCGAACACCGCATTGCTGAGCGCGATGTGCTTGCCGTCGCGCTTGAAGGGGCCGTAGAGGAACAGCTTGCCGTCGGGGCGCAGATAACGGCCGGCGCCCGTGAACAGGCCCACGGCCACGGCCCAGGGCGCGATGTGGATGACATTGGCGCAGAACACGGCTGCAAGGCTGGTCGGCCCCTGCCCGCTCTTCATCTCCGGACACCAGTCGGGATCGGTGAGATCGATCCGCAGGGGTGAACGGATGTTCGGCAGGCCCGCATGCACGCGCCAGGCCTCGATGCTCCTGAGATGGCGCTGGTTGAGGTCGCTCGGCCACCAGACGAGGCCGGGCGTGTGGCGGGCGAAATGGACCACATGCTGTCCGGTTCCGCTGCCGAGCTCGACCACGTTGCCGGTCAGCCCGGCGAGGCGCTTTTCCAGCGCGGACCAGATCGGCGCGTGATTGCGGTGAAAGGCCGGTGCATCGAGCCGCCCATCCGGCTCGACACGCCCGCCGTCCCTGCCAAATTCGACGACATATTCAGCCAAAGTGAAGTCCCCAGAATATGCAAAACAGAAAAGGAGGCCGTAAGGGACAAACGCCCCTAGAATAATTTGCTAGTACCGGCCGGCCCCTTAGATGAACGAACTATCTCGTCGGTTGTAATGCGGACGATATTAACTCCATTTTGGAGCGTGCATAGTCTTGATTGTCAGGCGATGCCCTTTGTGCTTTTGAACAATTCCGCAAAAGAGATCATCGACATACCGCTCGGGACGAAGCCTTGACCGCCTTTCCTTGCAAGCCTGCTGTTCTGGTGGCGCTGGCCCTCCTCGCCGGCATGGCTGTGGCGCAGGCGCAATCCACTGTCGCCGACGGCCGAAAGCTGGCTTTCGACCGCGGCAAGGGCAATTGCCTGACCTGTCACGTCATCGAGGGCGGCGACCTGCCGGGATCGATCGGTCCGGAGCTGAAGGACCTCAAGGCCAAGTACCCCGATCGCAACGAGCTCACCGCGATCATCTTCGACGAGACCAAGCGTAATCCGCAGACCATGATGCCGCCGTTCGGCCGGAACCGGATTTTGACCGAACAGGAGATCGGCGCGATCGTTGATTTCCTGCAAACCCTGTAATGGCCGGCTGCCCAGGAGACCCCCGATGACCACGACCACCGGCCCCGTTGCGACAAGGCGCCTGATCCTTCAGGGCGCGGCTTCTGTCGCCATGCTGGGCCTCGGCAATCTGCCGTTCGCGGCCACGCCGGCGCGCGCTGCGGCCAACGACAAATATCCGGAAGAGGCCTTCAAGCAGAAGAACGAGGCCGACGCGATCAAGGCGCTCTATGGCAAGACGGCCGAGCCGTCCGACAAGGTCAAGCTGGACGCGCCCGAGATCGCCGAGAACGGCGGCGTCGTGCCGGTCTCGGTGACGACCACGCTCGACAAGGTCACCTCGATCTCGTTCTTCGTCGCCGAGAACCCGTTCGCACTCGCGGCGTCCTACAAGATCGCCGACGGCACGATTCCGGGCGTCGCCAACCGGCTGAAAATGGCCAAGACCAGCAACCTTGTCGCCATCGTCGAGGCTGACGGCAAGCTCTACAGCGCGACCAAGGAAGTGAAGGTCACCGTCGGCGGCTGCGGCGGCTAGGAGGATCGGTCCGATGGCATCAAGCATTCGCGTGCGCGCAACGTCCAACGGCGACATCACCGAGGTGCAGGCGCTGATACAGCACCCCATGGATACCGGCCTCGTCAAGAATCCCGCCGGCGAGCTGATCCCGGCGCACTACATTCAGCAGCTGAAGTTCGAATGTAACGGCAAGGACGTCTTCGTCGCCGATTGGGGCACTGCGGTCTCCAAGGACCCCTATGTCAAATTCAGCTTCAAGGGCGCCAAGAAGGGCGACGACCTCAAGATCTCCTGGACCGACAACAAGGGTGGATCGGACACGACCACCGCGAAGATCGCGTGATGAAGACCCGGTCTGCCCTCCTGCTTGGCTCGCTGAGCGCCGCACTCGTCGCGTTCGCCCTCACCTCCCCGCGCGTGATCGCAGCCGACAAGGTCGATCCCGTCGCCGACGCCAAGGCGTTCAGGAACTTCTTCTTCCAGAAGTTTCCCGACGTGAAGCACGAGGACTTCGTCAACGGTCCGTATTCCATGAACGCGGACATGAAGCGGCAGTGGCAGGAGAAGGAAGAATTCCCGCCTTACGAGTTCGCGCTCGACGCCGGCAAGGAGATGTTCGCCACCCCGTTCAAGAACGGCAAGACCTACGCCGATTGCTTCCCGAACGGCGGCATCGGCATCCGCCAGGACTATCCGCAATTCGACGCGAAGGAAGGCAAGGTCGTCACGCTCGAGCTGGCGCTCAACCGCTGCCGCGAGGCCAATGGCGAGGCGCCCTATTCCTACGTCAAGGACGAAATGGCCTCGCTCACCGCCTACATGGCCTTCACCTCGCGCGGCAAGCTGATGGACATCAAGATCCCCGACGATCCGCGCGCGCTCGCGGCGTTCGAGAACGGCAAGCGCTATTTCTACACGCGGCGCGGCCAGATGAACTTCTCCTGCGCGAGCTGCCATGTGCAGAGCCCCGGCGAGCGCATCCGCGCCGAGATCCTGGCGCCGGCGCTCGGCATTCTGAACGCGATGCCGATCTACCGCTCCGAATGGAGCGGCATGGGCACGATCAGCCGCCGCTTCGTCACCTGCAACAGCCAGACCCGCGCGGTTCCGCTGGAGCCGCAGTCGGACGAATACCGCGACGTCGAATATTTCCTGTCCTACGTCGCCAACGGCCTGCCGATCGCAGGCCCGGGAGCGCGGCCATGAAGCGGTCACTTCCCCTCGCCATGCTGCTCGCGCTCGGCCTTGCGCCATCCGCGCGCGCGGCCAATGAAGCGGACTACAAGGCGGCCTACGCCGCTGCGGAAGCCGCATCGAAGGAGGCTGCCGCCTTGCGCAATCAATGGACCGTCACCGTCTCCACGATGGCTGCCGCCAAGAAGGCGGCGGATGGCGGCGATTTCGACCGCGCCACTGCCGCAGCCCAGGAAGCCGAGGCCCTGGCAAAGGCCTCGATCTTCCAGGCTGCTTCCGAAAAAGAAGCCTGGAAGGCGATGGAAATCCGCTAGACTGGGCCTCAACTGGAACAGTCTTGCGACCGCCTGAGGGCGCGGAGAATTTTGGAATGGCGATCCGCCGCCGCGATTTCCTGAAGAGCGCAGGCCTTGCCGCGGCATCGTTTGGTCTGCCGCGGCTCGCGCGAAGCACCGAGACCGCGAGCATTTACGACCTCGAACGGTTCGGCAATGCGCGGATCCTGCACATCACCGACACGCATGCGCAGCTCAATCCGGTCTATTTCCGCGAGCCCAGCGTCAATATCGGTGTCGGCGAGATGGCCGGACGGCCGCCGCATCTGGTCGGCCGGGCTTTCCTGGAGCGCTTCGGCGTCCGCGCCGACAGCGCCGAGGCCTATGCCTTCACCTGCGTCGAGTTCGAGAAGTCCGCCGGACGCTTCGGCAAGCTCGGCGGCTTTGCCCATCTGAAGACGCTGGTCGACCGCTTGCGCGGCGATGTCGGCGAGAAACGTTCGCTTCTCGTCGACGGCGGCGATCTCTGGCAGGGCACCGGGCTTGCCAATGTCATGCAGGGCCGCGACATGGTCGAGGTCGCCAACCTGCTCGGCATCGAAGCGATGACCGGACATTGGGAATTCACCTATGGCGAGCAGGCGCTGCGCGACAATCTCGAGCGCTTCAAGGGCGAGTTCCTGGCGCAGAACGTGTTCCTGACCGAGGAAGCCGCGTTCAACGACGCGACCGCCTTCGACAAGGCCACGGGGCGCGTGTTCAAGCCGTCGATGATCAAGGAGATCGGCAGCCATCGGGTCGCGATCATCGGCCAGGCCTTTCCTTACGTGCCGATCGCGCATCCCAAGCGGTTCACGCCGGACTGGACTTTCGGCATCCGCGAGGAAGAACTGCAGAAGCATGTCGATGCCTTGCGCGGCACCGACAAGGTCGATGCCGTCATCCTGCTCTCGCACAACGGCATGGACGTCGATCTCAAGCTCGCCAGCCGCGTCACCGGCATCGACGTCATTCTCGGCGGCCATACCCACGACGCCGTGCCGCAGCCGATCCCCGTCAGGAACGCCGGCGGCACCACGCTCGTCACCAATGCCGGCTCCAACGGAAAATTCCTCGCCGTGCTCGATCTCGCGATCGACAAGGGCAAGGTCGGCGACGTTCGCTATCATCTGCTGCCGGTCTATTCCGAGCTGCTGAAGCCGGATCCTGGAATGGCCGAGCTGATCGGCCGGCTGCGCGCGCCGCATGTGACCGACTGGTCGGCGAAGATCGCAACGCCGGACCGCGTGCTCTATCGGCGCGGCAATTTCTCCGGACCGGTCGACGAGCTGATCTGCACGGCGCTCCGCACCGAACTCGATGCCGAGATCGCGCTGTCGCCGGGCTTCCGCTGGGGCGTCTCCGCGCTGCCCGGCCAGGCGCTGACCATGGAGGATCTGCTCGCGGAAACTGCGATCACCTATCCCGAGACCTATGTGCAGGAGATGACGGGAGCCCAGATCAAGGACGTGCTGGAAGACATCTGCGACAATCTCTTCAATGCCGATCCCTACTATCAGCAAGGCGGCGACATGGTGCGCGCCGGCGGGCTCAGCTACACCTGCACGCCGGCGGGCGCGATCGGCAGCCGCATCTCGGAGCTGAAGCTCCACAACGGCAAGGCGCTCGGCGCCAGCCACCGCTACAAGGTCGCGGGCTGGGCTTCGGTCAACGGCCAGCAGGGCGCGCCGGTGTGGGACGTCGTCGGCAGATATCTGCGCTCCGGCCGGATGTTTCAGGAGCGGCTCGGCTCCGGCGTCACGCTGAAGGGCGTCGACGACAATCCAGGCATTGCGGGACAGGGATGAGACGGGCGCAGATCCTGTCCGCGCTGATGCTGGGGCTGCTGGTGTGGGCTGCGGTCGTGCCGGCTTCGGCGCAACAGGTGCCGCTGCAGGACAAGCCGTTCGCGGAGCACAGAATAGTGCTGCAGCTCTCCGACGGCGATGCGAAGAAGCAGGCGCTGGTGCTGAGCGTCGCCAACAATTTGCTGAAGGCCTACGACCCCGACAAGATCGCGATCGAGGTGGTGACGTTCGGCCCCGGCATCGACCTGTTGCTGTCAGGCAGCGAGCGCCGCAAGCAGGTCGAAAGCCTGATCGCGCAGGGCGTGCGCTTCGACGTCTGCCTCAACACGGTGGACACCATCGAACGCGAGACCGGCAAGCGGCCGGAATTCATTCCCGCGGCGACGCCGGTGCAGGTGGGCGTCGCGCAGATCCTGTTCCTGGCGGAGAACGGGTACACGGTGGTGAGGCCTTAGGCACCCTGCAGCATCCCTGTCGTCCCTGCGTTCGCACTAGGTAGTGGACTCAAACCTAGCCCATAGACGGGTGGCGGCGAGCAGAACGGC